>NZ_CM173217.1:2177500-3510000 GCF_057738225.1 Stutzerimonas sp. CXK-1
TGGTGTCGATGCTCAACTCTTATTCGGGCTGGGCGGCCGCCGGTATCGGTTTCTCGCTGAACAACTCGATGCTGATCATCGCCGGCTCGCTGGTGGGCTCGAGCGGCGCGATCCTCTCGTACATCATGTGCAAGGCGATGAACCGCTCGTTCTTCAACGTCATCCTCGGCGGCTTCGGTGCCGACGCCGATGCCGGCGGCCCGGCGGGCGCGCAGCAGGAGCGCAACGTGAAGTCCGGCTCGGCCGACGACGCCGCCTTCCTGCTGACCAACGCCGACACCGTGATCATCGTGCCCGGCTACGGCCTGGCGGTGGCCCGCGCGCAACACGCGCTGATGGAGCTGGCCGAGAAGCTGACCCATCAGGGCGTGACCGTGAAGTACGCGATCCACCCGGTCGCCGGGCGCATGCCGGGGCACATGAACGTGCTGCTGGCCGAAGCCGAGGTGCCCTACGAGCAGGTCTTCGAGATGGAGGACATCAACTCCGAGTTCGGCCAGGCCGACGTGGTGCTGGTGCTCGGCGCCAACGACGTGGTCAACCCGGCCGCCAAGACCGATCCGAAGTCGCCGATCGCCGGTATGCCGATCCTCGAGGCCTACAAGGCCAAGACAGTCATCGTCAACAAGCGCTCCATGGCCAGCGGCTATGCGGGCCTCGACAACGAGCTGTTCTACATGGACAAGACCATGATGGTCTTCGGCGACGCCAAGAAGGTGGTCGAGGATATGGTCAAGGCCGTGGAGTGAGCGTTAACCAGAAGCCGGCCCGGCAGGCCGGCAGAGCATCGATACAGGCGCAGCACTGCTGAGGGGAACGAAACATGAGTCGCGAATACATGGAATTCGACGTGGTGGTCGTCGGTGCCGGCCCCGCAGGCCTATCCGCTGCCTGCCGCCTGAAGCAGAAAGCCGCCGACGCCGGTCAGGAGATCAGTGTCTGCGTCGTCGAGAAGGGTTCCGAGGTGGGCGCCCACATCCTCTCCGGGGCGGTCTTCGAGCCGCGCGCGCTGAACGAGCTGTTCCCTGACTGGAAAGCGCTCGGCGCTCCGCTGAACACCCCGGTCACGCGTGACGACATCTACCTGCTGAAGAACGAGCAGGCCGCCAGCAAGCTGCCGAACATGCTGGTCCCCAAGACCATGCACAACGAAGGCAACTACATCATTTCCCTAGGCAACCTCTGCCGCTGGCTGGCCCAGCAGGCCGAGAACCTGGGGGTCGAGATCTACCCGGGCTTCGCCGCTCAGGAAGCGCTGATCGATGAAGACGGTATCGTGCGCGGCATCGTCACCGGTGATCTGGGCGTCGACCGCGAAGGCAACCCGAAGGAAGGCATGTACACCCCGAGCATGGAGCTGCGCGCCAAGTACACGCTGTTCGCCGAAGGCTGCCGCGGCCACATCGGCAAGCAGCTGATCAACCGCTTCCAGCTCAACGCCAACGTCGATCCGCAGCACTACGGTATCGGCATCAAGGAGCTCTGGGACATCGATCCGGCCAAGCACGAACAGGGCCTGGTGGTGCACACCGCCGGCTGGCCGCTGGACGACGAGAACACCGGGGGCTCGTTCCTCTATCACCTGGAGAACAACCAGGTGGTCGTCGGCCTGATCGTCGACCTGTCGTACAGCAACCCGTATCTGTCGCCGTTCGACGAATTCCAGCGCTACAAGCATCATCCGGTGATCAAGCAGTACCTCGAAGGCGGCAAGCGCGTTTCCTACGGCGCCCGGGCCATCGCCAAGGGCGGCCTGAACTGCCTGCCAAAGATGGTGTTCAAGGGCGGCGCACTGATCGGCTGCGACGCCGGCACCCTGAACTTCGCCAAGATCAAGGGCAGCCACACGGCGATGAAGTCCGGCATGCTCGCCGCCGAGGCGATTGCCGAAGCGCTGGCCGCTGGCCGTGAGGGCGGCGACGAACTGACCGCCTACGAAGAGAACTTCAAGAACAGCTGGGTCTACGACGAACTCTACAAGAGCCGCAACTTCGGCGCCGCCATCCACAAGTGGGGTGCGATCAAAGGCGGTGCGTTCAACTTCATCGACCAGAACATCTTCGGCGGCAAGATCCCCTTCACGCTGCACGACACCAAGCCGGACTACGCCTGCCTGAAGCATGCCGACCAGGCGCGCAAGATCGACTACCCCAAGCCGGACGGCAAGCTCAGCTTCGACAAGCTCAGCTCGGTGTTCCTCTCCAACACCAACCACGAGGAAGACCAGCCGGTCCACCTCAAGCTGATCGATCCGAGCATCCCGATCGAGAAGAACCTGCCGCTGTACGACGAACCGGCACAGCGCTACTGCCCGGCCGGCGTCTACGAGGTGGTCAGCAACGACGATGGCAGCCAGCGCTTCCAGATCAACGCGCAGAACTGCGTGCACTGCAAGACCTGCGACATCAAGGATCCGTCGCAGAACATCACCTGGGTGGCGCCAGAAGGTACCGGCGGGCCGAACTACCCCAACATGTAAGAAACAGAAAAGGCTCTTCGCCGGTCGGCGACTGGCTTCTGCACAAGCGCTGGCAGTCGGTTAAACTTGCCGCCTTTTTGCGCGGCCTTCCTACCGGCTGCGTCAGCAACACGAGCCGCCGCATTTCATGAGCCAAGCTGAAACACCCCGCCCTTCACCATCCCGCCGCTTCTCCGTCGCGCCGATGATGGATTGGACGGATCGCCACTTCCGCTACTTCGCCCGGCAATTGTCGCAGCGCACCCTGCTCTACACCGAGATGGTGACGACCGGGGCGCTGCTGCATGGCGACGCGTCGCGCTTCCTGCGCCACGACGAGAGCGAGCATCCGCTGGCGCTGCAGCTCGGTGGCAGCGTGCCGGGCGATCTGGCAGCTTGCGCGAGGCTCGCCGAAGCCGCGGGTTATGACGAGGTGAATCTCAACGTTGGCTGCCCCAGCGATCGGGTACAGAACAACATGATCGGTGCCTGCCTGATGGCCCACCCGCAACTGGTCGCCGACTGCGTGAAGGCCATGCGCGACGCGGTGGGCATCGAGGTCACCGTCAAGCACCGGATCGGCATCAACGGCCGCGACAGCTACGCCGAGCTGTGCGATTTCGTCGGGCAGGTCAGCGAGGCTGGCTGCCGCAGTTTTACCGTTCACGCGCGCATCGCGATTCTCGAAGGCCTCTCGCCCAAGGAAAACCGTGAAATTCCGCCACTGCGCTACGAGGTCGCGGCGCAGCTCAAGCAGGACTTTCCCGAACTGGAGATCGTGCTCAACGGCGGCATCAAGACACTGGAGCAGTGCGAGGCGCACCTGCGCGTCTTCGACGGCGTCATGCTCGGCCGTGAGGCCTACCAGAACCCCTACCTGCTGGCCAACGTCGACCAGGCGCTGTTTGGCAGCAGCGCTGCGCGCGTCAGCCGCGCCGAGGCGCTACGCGCCATGCGGCCCTACATCGAGCGTCATCTTGCCGAAGGTGGCGCCATGCACCATATCACCCGGCACGTGCTCGGTCTGGGCCAGGGTTTCCCGGGCGCCAGGCGGTTCCGCCAGCTGCTTTCCGTTGATGTGCACAAGACGCCAGACCCACTCGCCCTGCTCGACCAGGCGATCGACTTGCTCGAGGGCCATTGAGCGTCTGCAATCGGGAACACCCCGCGCCAGGCGCGTTCAAATGGCACCTCACGACTGTAGCCATTGAAGGCCGTCGAACCGCTCGGGTAAGGTCGTGCCAACCTCAGGACGGAGTTCCCATTGATGACTTCCAAGCTGGATCAACTCAAGCAATTCACCACCGTGGTCGCAGACACCGGTGACATGGACGCCATTGCTCGTCTGCAGCCGGTGGACGCAACCACCAACCCTTCGCTGCTGCTCAAGGCCGCCGCCCTGCCCCGCTACGCCGAGCACCTGGCCAGCGCAACGGCGCAGGCTCAAGGCGACGTCGGCCTGGCTTGCGATCTCTTCGCGGTGGCGGTCGGCAATGAAATCCTCAAGCTGATCCCGGGCCGCATCTCGACCGAGGTCGATGCGCGCCTGTCGTTCGACAAGCAGGCCATGGTACAGCGCGCCGAGCGCCTCATCGGTCTCTACCAGCAGGCCGGCATCGAGCGCGAGCGCGTGCTGATCAAGATTGCTGCCACCTGGGAAGGCATACGCGCCGCCGAGGAACTCGAAAAGGCCGGCATTCAGACAAACCTGACGCTGTTGTTCTCCTTCACCCAGGCAGTCGCCTGTGCCGAAGCCGGTGTATTCCTCATCTCCCCCTTCGTCGGACGCATCTACGACTGGTACAAGAAGCATGAAGGCCGCGATTATCTCGGCGCCGAAGACCCAGGCGTGCAATCGGTCACCCGCATCTACAACTACTACAAGGCGCATGACTACAAGACGGTGGTCATGGGTGCGAGCTTCCGCAATATCGGCCAGATCGAAGCGCTGGCTGGCTGCGATCGCCTGACCATCAGCCCCGAGCTGCTGGGCCAGCTGGCCGAAACCGATGGCACACTGGCGCGCCAGTTGACGTCCGGTGCGGGGAGCGAACCCCGCGTCACGCTGGATGAAAAGGCGTTCCGCTGGGGGCTGAACGAGGATGCCATGGCCACCGAGAAGCTCGCCGAAGGCATCCGGCAGTTCGCACGGGATCAGGAAAAGCTCGAAGCGCTGCTGGCAGCGAAGTCCTGATCAGGACCGTTCCAGCGCGGTGACGAGGTCATGGAAGGCCTCGCGGTTGGATTCGTTGAGGCTCATCAGGATTCGGTGGGCCTCGAGTACCTTGGCCTTGACCACTTCCTCGGACTGATCCTGCGTCGGCAGATCGGCGAGGCATTCCGGGCAGGGCAACGGCCGGTCAACGATGTTGAACACCTGGTCGAAGCCCATCGAATGCAGCAGCCGGGTAATATCCGGATGCGTCGTCACCAGCGTCGGCAGCATGCCGACCTTCTGCCGGGAAAGGATCGAAAGCTTGGCCAGCAGGCCGAGCGTGGTGCTGTCGACGCTCCGACTCTCGGTCAGATCGATGACGATCGATGAAAAATTCAGAGACGAGAAGATCTTCTCGATTGTCGCATCCAGCGCCGAACACAGCGTCAAGCGTATTTCACCGATGAACTTGAGCACAAAGGTGCCGTCCATCTCGGCGAACTGGATTTTCCCAGTACTCATGCAAGGTTCCTGCTCAACACCAGCAAGGCAATGTCATCAGGCATGTCGGCCAACTCGGCAAGGCCGAACATACGGCTTAAACCGTCCAGCGTGCCACCAGCGTTGCTGACCAACTCTGGTAGTGCAGACTCCTTTTCTTTGAGTGTGTCGCCCGGCAAAAGGTCCAAAATGCCATCCGAGAGCAGCGTCAGGCTGAAGGCCTCCGGCAGCTCCAGCTCGAAATCCTGGTAGACCGCATCGGCGAACAGCCCGACGGGCAGCCCTCGCCCCTCCAGATAACGTGCCGCTGCGCCGGTATAGAGCACCGGCAGCGGCAGGTGACCGCCAATCGCATAGTGCAGCACGTTGCGCTCGACGTCGATCACGCCGCCGAGCATGGTCACGTGCTTGCCCAGCTTGCAGTTGATCAGCCCGCGGTTGATGTGATCGAGTACCTCGGAAGGTTTGAACTCACGCAGGGTTCCACTGCGGCGCGACTCGTACAGCAGGCGCGTGGTCATGAACTTCAGCAGTACCGTCACGAAGGCCGAAGACGCGCCGTGACCGGAAACGTCCGCCAGATAGAAGCCTATCCGACGCTCGTCGACGCGAAAGTAGTCGACGAAGTCCCCGGACAGGTACAGCGAGGGAATGATGCGGTGGGCGAAGTCGAAGCCATCGGCGCTCCAGGGCGTCACTGGCAGCATGTTCATCTGCACCTGCCGACCGGCATCCTGGTCTTCCTGCAACAGGTGCAGGCTCGCCTGCAAATCCCGGTTGGCCGATTCCAGTTGCTCGCGGTAGCGGCGGTTCTCGAGCCGCAGGCGGGATCGGTCAAGCGCGCGACGCACCGAGTGCTCGAGCATCGCGAGGTCTTCGAGTGGCTTGATCAGGTAATCGGCAGCGCCCAGGCGCAGGGCCTCGACCGCATCGCTCATGACACCTGCGCCAGAGACCACGATGACCGGCAGGTCCAGCTGGCGTTCGCTGATCCGGCGTATCAGCTCGAGGCCGTCCATGTGCGGCATGCGCAGGTCACAGATGACCAGGTCGGGCTGCTCGGCGTCGAACAGGGCCATGCCGTCGGGGCCGTTGGCAGCCTGCAGAACCCGGAAGCCGCTGTCTTCGAGGTAGGCCGCGAGGCTCGCCCG
Source organism: Stutzerimonas sp. CXK-1 (assembly GCF_057738225.1). Taxonomy (NCBI): domain Bacteria; kingdom Pseudomonadati; phylum Pseudomonadota; class Gammaproteobacteria; order Pseudomonadales; family Pseudomonadaceae; genus Stutzerimonas; species Stutzerimonas sp. CXK-1. The sequence goes on from NZ_CM173217.1 coordinate 2,183,766, forward strand.
CACCACATCGTCGTCATCAATGATCAGCAGCGTTGCGCTTGGTTTCTGCATGTTCCTACCAGGCGACGATTCGCCAGGATGATGGTCTTAGCATGGTCCGCGCCGACGAATGGGTGCGGTCGGTTTCAAGGCGCAGACGGTACTCCCATACGGAGGGGGTTTCAAGCCACACGCCGCCTGCCCTCCGGAACGCTTTGCAGCTTCCATTACCGGGAGCTATAAGAACCGCAATGCCAATAAAGAAAGGAAGACCACAATGAGTCAGAACGACCGTCAGTACAGCGAGAAGCGCGATTTCATTCGCATGCACGTCGAAACCGACGTGCAGTTGCTCATCGGCGAGCGCCAGGTGGCAGCCCGCTGCATCGACCTGTCGAGCACCGGCATGCAGGTGGTGCTGAGCGAGCCTCTGCAGGCCGGGCAACAGGTGCGGGTATTGATCCCCTCGAGTCATCCGGAGCTGAGGGGCCTGGACGCCGAGACCGAAGTCGTGCGCGTGGCCGACCTGGCGGACGGCCAGCACCGGATCGGGCTGGCCATTCTCAGGATGAACTGAGAACGCCACCCGACGAGCGCACGATCAGAAGTCGTCTTCTACCTGGCCATCCCGGGTGCGGAACTCACGATTCTGCAGGTAGGCGTTGCGCACGAAGATGTATTCGTCGCCGGTGATCAGCTTCTCGGCCGAGAGCAGGCCGGCTCGGGTATCGACCAGGTCCACACCGCGGGTCAGGTTGCGAGTCGGGACGTCGTCCATATACGGATAGGGCTGGAGGAAGGCATCCGGCACGCGTCCTGCGGCATCACGCACCGTGCTGGGCCCCAGCAACGGCAGCACGACGTAGGGGCCGTTGCCCAGGCCCCAGACACCAAGCGTCTGGCCGAAGTCCTCGTCGTTCTTCTGCAGCCCCATGTGCGTGGCTACGTCGAACAGGCCCAGCACGCCGAAGGTGGTGTTGAACAGAATCCGGCTGGCGTCGATGCCCGCCTCGCGCGGCTTGCCTTGCAGCAGGTCGTTGGTCATGACGATCACGTCGCCCAGGTTGCCGAAGAAATTGCCGATGCGATCCTCGACGAAATCCGGCGTGACCTTCTGATAGCCCTTGGCGAGCGGCTTGAGCGTGTAGGTATCGAGCGTGTCGTTGAAACGGTACACCACGCGGTTAACCCCTTCCCACGGGTCCTCTTCGGCCGCCTGCAGCGGCAAGGCGACAACGAGTGCTGCCATAGCGGTCAGCACGCCTGATTTGACGAGCCCGAATCGACGTGCACCGATCATAGGCATTGCAACTCTCCTGTGTTGAACGTGAGGAACCGGGCATCCAGCGCCCGCGCGGCGCGCAGTATAAAACCAATCGGCCGCCGCGCGCGTATCGCGTGGCCAGGCGGTCCGCAAAGAACCAGACAAATGGCCGAAGGCTGGTTTAATCTCGGCAGCAGGCAGCAGTCTTTGACCCTGCCGCTCCGTAAATCATGAGGGAAGCACTATGCCGGAACGTGAATTGCAGTCGCAGCTCCTCGAGTTGCGCAATCAGCTGGCTCAGGACACGCCGCTGACCGATGAGGAACGTGCCTCCTTGCAGGCCCTGGCACAGGATATCGAACTGCGTCTTGCCGCCCGTGGCGAGACCGAGTACAGCGATTCGCTGGTCGACGGCGTGAACCTCGCGGTAGAGCGCTTCGAGGTCAGCCACCCGAACATGGCGATGACCCTGCGCAATATCATGCAAAGCCTGGCGAACATGGGCATCTAGCGTTACGCCATTCGCCTCGTCCGGCAGGAAAGGTTGATTGCCTTTCCTGCATTCAGGTCATTGACGAACCAGGCGCCGGTTGTCGATGGCCAGCGGCCCGGTACTGCGATACGGGTTGATGTCCAACCCACCCCTGCGCACGTAGCGGGCGTATACCGTCAGCCGTTCGGGCTGCAGCAGCCGCTGCAGATCAAGGAAAATTCGCTCGACACACTGCTCATGGAAGTCCGCGTGCTGGCGGAAACTCACCAGATAGGCCAGCAGCCCTTCGGCCGAAAGCGCCGGTCCACGATACTCCACGACCACACTGCCCCAGTCCGGCTGCCCGGTAACCGGGCAGTTCGACTTGAGCAGGTGGCTATGCAAGGCCTCGTCCACCTGACGCGAAGCATCGCAACTCAATAGCGCCGGGCGCGGCTCGTCGTAGTGTTCGATGGCCACGTTCAGCTCGTCGATGCAGCGTCCGGGCAAGCCGGCAACGCCTTCGGCCGTCACTTCGTCAAGGCTCCGCAGCGTCACCTCCACCGACTTGCCCGCCGCGGCGGACAGGTCGCGCGTCAGGGTTTCGGCCACGGCGTCGGCGCTATCGAACACGCTCTGGTTCAGCGAGTTCAGATACAGCTTGAACGATTTGGACTCGATGATATTCGGCGAATCGGCCGGAATGCGGAACTCGCCGATCGCCACGACCGGCTTGCCAGACGGCAGCAACCAGGAGAGTTCGTAGCAGTTCCAGATGTCGACGCCCGAATAAGGCAGCGACTCGGCCGTGAGCCCAAGCTCTGCCCATTTCGGCGCACGGGCGATGGGAAACAGCAGCTCGGGGCTGTAATGGGCGATGTAGGCGCTGGATTTGCCCAGCGGGGATAACTCGGCGGGATGCTGCATCGGGATGACCTGCAAGACGAAACGCTGCGCAGTTTATAGCCTCGCCGCGACTTTTTCAGGAGCCTTACGGCGAGGCGGCCTAAAGCCGGCACGGCCTGCTCGAGGCAGGCCACTGCCTCACTGGCGCATACCCCTGCCGCTCTGCAGCAGCCGGACGCAGACCAGATACAGCACCACGGCGGCCACCAGCATGAACGTGATCGCCACGCCGATGCGGATATCCGACACGCCAAGGATGCCGTAGCGGAACGCGTTGACCATGTGCAGGATCGGGTTGGCCAGCGACAGCGTCTGCCAGAACGGCGACAGCAGGTGAATGGAATAGAAGACCCCCCCCAGGTAGGTCAGCGGCGTCAGGATGAAAGTCGGAACGATGGAGATGTCATCGAAGTTTCGCGCGAACACCGCGTTGACCAGCCCCCCCAGCGCGAAGATTGTCGCCGTCAGGGTGATCACCAGCAGCGTCACGCCCAGGTGATGGACCTGCAGATCGGTGAAGAACATCGACAGCAGCGTCACGATCACGGCTACCGCCAGACCACGGGTGATACCGCCGAGCGCGAAGCCCGTGACAATCACATGCGGCGAGACCGGCGAAACCAGTAGCTCCTCGATGGAGCGCTGGAACTTCGTGCTGAAGAAGCTCGACACCACGTTGCTGTAGGAGTTGGTGATCACCGACATCATGATCAGCCCCGGCACGATGTACTCCATGTAGCTGAAGCCATCCATCTCGCCGATGCGGCGGCCGATCAGGCTGCCGAAGATGACGAAGTACAGCACCATGGTGATCGCCGGGGGCAGCAGCGTCTGCGGCCAGATGCGTGTGTAACGACGGACCTCCCGCTGGACGATGGTCTGCAGCGCAACCAGGTTGGCGCGAATTTCGGCGCTCATTTGTTCACCTTCTGCAGATTGTTTTCCACCAGCGACACGAACAGCTCCTCCAGACGATTGGTCTTGTTTCGCAGGCTCAGCACCTCGATTCCCTGCGCGGCGAGCAGGCGGAAGAGTTCATTGACGCCCTGGCTCTTCTCCACCTGTATCTCGAGCGTATGGTCATCGACCAGGCGCACCGGGTAGCCCGCGAGCTGCGGAGCAACGGTTTGCGCGTCCTTCAGGTCAAGCAGGAAGGTCTCGACATGCAGCTGCTTGAGCAGCTCGCGCATGCTGGTGTTCTTGACGATCTGCCCATGGTCGATGATGCCGATATGCCGGCAGAGCTGCTCGGCCTCCTCCAGGTAGTGCGTCGTGAGGATGATGGTGATGCCTTCACGATTGAGTTCGGTGAGAAACGACCACATCGAGCGGCGCAGCTCGATATCCACCCCGGCGGTGGGCTCGTCGAGGATCAGCAAGCGAGGCTGGTGGATCAGTGCTCGAGCGATCATCAAGCGACGCTTCATGCCACCTGACAGCATGCGCGAGGAAACGTCGCGCTTGTCCCACAAGCCCAGCTGGTTCAGGTACCGCTCGGCGCGCTCCTTGGCCACCTTTGCCGGAATGCCGTAGTAGCCGGCCTGGGTGACGAGGATGTCGAAGGCCTTCTCGAACTGGTTGAAGTTGAATTCCTGCGGCACAACGCCCAGGCAGCGCTTGAGCCCTGCCGGGTCACGATCAAGGTCGTGGCCGAACACGTTGACCGTCCCGCTGGTCTTATTCACCAGGGTGGACAGAATGCCGATGGTGGTCGACTTGCCGGCCCCGTTGGGCCCGAGCAAGGCGAAGAAGTCGCCCTCGGCGACGTCCAGATCGATGCCCTTGAGCGCCTGGAAGCCGTTGCCGTAGGTCTTGGTCAGCTGCCGAATGGACAGAGCAGTACTCATAGGAAGATGCACACAACGCAAGAGGATCACCTTAGATGGGGACGGCAGCCAGGAATGCAACCGGAGATTTCCAGCGCCCTGGTTGCCCTCCACCGCACGACAAAATCGCCTTACATTGACCCCAGCGGCTTTTACCCATGGCGATGGCGCCTATGCTCATCGGCATGCACACATTCTAGGGAGCGGTCTCAATGGCTTTGATCTGGTTACTGGTTCTCCTGCTCGGCATCGCCGTCATCGCTCACCTGCGGCTCTCGCTGATACCCGCGCTGGCGCTGGTTGCGGTCTATCTGCTGGCGATGGGCGCGGCGGAAGACGTTCCTGGCTGGCTTGTCGGGTTGCTCTGGCTCGTGCTCATCGTTACCGCCGTGCCGTTGCTGGTCGGCGATCTGCGCCGCAAGTACATCAGTGAGCCGATGTTCGACTGGTTCAAGAAGGTGCTGCCGCCGATTTCGGACACCGAGCGCGATGCCATCGAGGCCGGCACCGTGTGGTGGGACGGCGAGCTGTTCAGCGGTAGGCCGGACTGGAACACCCTGCTCGCCTATCCGCCGGCCAGGCTCAGCGAAGAAGAACAGGCATTTCTCGATGGCCCCACCGAGACGTTGTGCGCCATGGTCAGCGAATGGGACATCGCCCAACGGATGGACCTGCCGCCGGCCGCCTGGGAATACATCAAGGAGCAAGGTTTCTTCGCCCTGATCATTCCCAAGGAGTACGGAGGCAAGGGCTTCTCGGCATACGCCCACTCGCAGATCGTGATGAAGCTGGCGACCCGCAGTGGCGACCTGGCCAGCACGGTGATGGTGCCGAATTCGCTCGGCCCGGCAGAGCTGCTCCTGCACTACGGAACCGAAGAGCAACGCAACCACTACCTGCCGCGCCTGGCCAATGGCAGCGAGATCCCCTGCTTCGCCCTCACCGGCCCTTACGCCGGCTCCGATGCCGGCGCCATGACCGATACCGGCGTCATCTGCCGCGGCCAATGGCAGGGAGAGGAAGTGCTCGGCCTGCGGCTGAACTGGGAAAAGCGCTACATCACCCTTGGCCCCGTCGCCACGCTGCTCGGCCTCGCCTTCAAGACCTATGACCCGGAGGGCCTGCTTGGTGGCGATGAAGAACTCGGCATCAGCCTGGCCCTGATCGCCACCGACACGCCCGGGGTCGAAATCGGCCGCCGCCACGTGCCGCTGGGCGCCGCCTTCATGAACGGTCCGAACTGGGGCAAGGATGTCTTCGTGCCGCTCGAAGCGGTGATCGGTGGGCGCGACATGATCGGCAAGGGCTGGATGATGCTGATGAACTGCCTGTCGGTCGGCCGCTCGATTTCGCTACCGGCCACCGGGACCAGCGCAGCCAAGCTGTGCAGCTACACCAGCGGTCGCTATGCGGCGATCCGCGAGCAGTTCAACGTGCCCCTGGCCGCCTTCGAAGGCATCCAGGAGCCACTGGCGCGCATCGGCGGCAACGCCTGGCTGATGGATGCGGCGCGTACGCTCACCGCCAACGCGGTGGATCTCGGGCAGAAGCCCTCAGTGCTCTCGGCAATCCTCAAATACCACCTGACCGAACGCGGCCGCGAATGCATACGCGACGCCATGGACATCCACGGTGGCAAAGGCATCATTCTCGGTCCGAACAACTACCTGGGCCGGCTCTGGCAGTCCGCGCCGATCTCGATCACGGTGGAAGGCGCCAACATCCTCTCGCGCAACCTGATGATCTTTGGCCAGGGCGCGATTCGTTGTCACCCGTACGTGCTGAAGGAGATGGCGCTGATCGGCGAAAACGATCGCGAACACGCCGTCAGACAGTTCGACGAGCTACTCATGCAGCATGTCGGCTTCGCCGTCAGCAATGCCGCCAGCACGCTCGTGCTCGGGCTGACCTTTGGTCGTCTGGGCAAGGCGCCGGGCAATGCCCTGTCGCGCGGCTACTTCCTCTCGCTCAACCGACTGGCGGCGGCTTTCGCCATGCTGGCCGACCTCTCGATGATGCTGCTCGGCGGCGAGCTCAAGCGCCGCGAGCGCTTGTCGGCGCGGCTCGGCGACGTACTCAGCCAGCTCTACCTCGCCTCTGCCGCGCTCAAGCGTTACCACGACCTGGGCGAACCCAGAGAGCAGGAAGCGCTTCTGCGCTGGGGCCTGGAAGACTGCCTGCAGAAAGCCGAACAGGCGCTGGATGAAATTCTCGCCAACTTCCCCAATCGCCTGCTCGGCGGCCTGCTGCGGCTCGTCGTCTTTCCGTTCGGTGCGCGGCACGCCGGCCCATCCGACGCACTCGATAGCGAAGTCGCCGGCATACTGGGGCGTGCCGAAGGCGATCCTGCGCTCGAGCAACTGCTCGACGGCCTCTACCGACCGACCGATGCCGACGAGCCGCTGGGCACGTTGCACCATGCCTTCGACCGGCTCGCCGCCAGCCGCAAGGTCAGTGGCAAGCTGCACAAGGCATTGAAGGCGGGCGAACTGCAGCCAGCCCCGGGCCAATGCCCGATCGAGGCCGCGACAGAAGCCGGTGTGCTCGAGCAGACCGAAGCGCAGCAACTGCGTGAAGCCGAGCAACTCAGGCGACGCGTGATTGACGTCGACGACTTCGCCAAAGAAGAACTCGTCCAACCGGACGGGCACGTGCGTTGACGGAACGCTCGAGGCGGCGCCCAGCCGCCTCGATGCCGAGCGAACCCTGCCTGAATCGACGAGTCAATCAACTAAGCACACCGACTCGACGCGGCTCTATAATCGCCCGCCCAGACCGAAACGAGGTATCCATGGCCAATTCCTACCTAGATCACAACCTGGCGCTGCTGGCGCATCTGCGCGGCATTCTTATCGCCATGGGCGAATCCGGACAGGTCACGGATGAAAGCCATCAGCTGTTTCTCGAACGCTTCGACGAACTCGTCATGAACCTGCCAAACGTTCCAGAAGAGCGCCACCTGGGCCAGGACCTGATCTGCCAGGTGTTCCACCGCTATCCGCAAATCGCCCATCTGGTGCCGCGCGACCTGCTCTGGTTCTTTGGCGGCGACTGCCTGCACTTCATGCCCGACGAAGAAATCGCCGTCTTCCAGCAACTGGAAGAGCGCCGCTACGAGGCCGAGCAGAACGACGAGCCGTTCGACTGGAATCAGGAAAAGCAACTGCTGAGCATGCCGGAAGAAAGCCCGCGGCATTGAGACACCCGGGTGCGCCGTAGGCGCTCCCAACCTTCGTGCTACCGCCGGGGCGGAACGCCGCGAAATTTCCGCCCCGTAGCACCTGCCGTTCACGCCCCGCGAAAACCCTGATTCCTTAGGATGTAACGCGCGCACCTCCGACATCCCTTTGCACCGCGCTACCCTTTGCCGCGCTGGAAAAATGCCCTACCACATGCCACGGTGGATCCGGTCTTCAGGCATCGGTTGGTTTCCGCCCAGGAAACCGCACTGCCCTTCGATTAAAGGCCGGTTAACCAGGCCTCAGACTGCGGAGCCGGAGTCAGTCCCCCGGCTCCGCTCTGCGCTGCTGGTAAATCCAGTCGACGATGTCGCCTTCCGGCTTGTAGCCACTGACTGCCTCGCGCAGCAGCTGACGCACCAACGGATAGTCGTCCTCGTCCACGGCGCCCATGAGGCGGCTCAGCAGTCTCTTCAGCTGATCCCATGGCAGATACTCTTCGCTCGCCGTCATGATCATCGGGTGCTCGGTGGGGCTGACGTTGTCGCCGATAAGCAGCTCCTCGTAGAGCTTCTCCCCCGGACGCAGCCCGGTGTACTCGATTGCGATATCGCCATGCGGGCATTTTTCCGAACGTACGCTCAGGCCAGACAGGTGGATGAGCTTCTCAGCCAACTCCGCTATACGCACCGGCTGGCCCATATCCAACACGAACACATCGCCGCCCTGTCCCATCGATCCAGCCTGAATTACCAGCTGCGCAGCCTCGGGAATGGTCATGAAATAACGGGTGATCTTGGGATGGGTCACCGTTACCGGCCCGCCGGCCCGAATCTGCTGGTAGAAGCGCGGAATCACCGAACCAGACGAACCCAGCACATTGCCGAAGCGCACCATGGTAAAGCGCGTCTTGTTGACGTGGTGTACCGCATCCCGGCTGCCGAACAGCACCGGCGCCGGCTCACGACTCAAGGCCTGGAGAATCATCTCGGCCATGCGCTTGGTGCTGCCCATCACGTTGGTGGGCCGCACAGCTTTGTCGGTGGAGATCAGCACGAAGTTGGTGACGCCCGCCTGCAACGCTGCCTGTGCCGTGTTGAGCGTACCAATCACGTTGTTGAGCACGCCCTCGGCAACGTTGTGCTCGACCATCGGCACATGCTTGTACGCGGCAGCGTGGTAAATGGTCTCTATTTGCCAGGTCCGCATCACATCTAACAGCCGATCGGCGTTACGAATGGACCCCAGAATCGGCACCAACCTGATTGGCAGCGAAGCGCGCTCGATCACCCGCTCGAGCTCCATGTGAATGCTGTAGAGATTGAACTCGCTGTGCTCGAACAGCAGTAAGGCCTTGGGTTTGTTGGAAATGATTTGCCGACACAACTCCGAACCAATCGACCCGCCAGCGCCAGTAACCATCACCACCTTGCTGCGAATGCACTGCTCGAACAGCGCCTGCTGCGGCGGCACTGCGTCGCGCCCGAGCAGGTCGGCAATGTCCACTTCTTGGATGTCCTCGACCTTTACCTTGCCGCTCGCCAGATCCATGAAGCCCGGCACACTGCGGACATGCAACGGATAGTGCTCCAGCATCTCCAACACCTCGCGGCGCCGCGCACGCGATGCCGAAGGGATGGCAAGCAGAATCTGATCGCTGCCCGTCTCGTCGATCATTTGCTGGATATGCTTGGGTGAATACACCCGTAATCCAGAAATGCTCCGGTTATAGATATTTGGGTCATCATCGATGAACGCGACCGGGCGCATGCCCCGGCCCAGGCGCAATGCCGCAACTAGCTGGTTACCTGCTGCACCAGCCCCGTAGACGGCCACCTTCGGCAGGCCTGCGTCGCGCCCCTTGAACTTTGTGAGCGAATCCGGCGAAAACCAGTCACCCATAAAGTACTGCCGCATGACGAGGCGCAGCCCACCTATCAGTAAAAGGCTCAACCACCAATAGTTCAACACTATTGAGCGTGGGATGAGTTTAGGCGCATCGGAACGCCAATAAACAGCTAACGCAAGCAGTAGTGCCGAGAGCGTAACCGCCTTTGCAATCGCCACTAAAGCGTCGTTACCGAAATATCGCATGACCGCGCGATACATGCCAAAGCGGATAAAAAATGGAATCGCAATTAGCGGCGAAACGCCGAACAGCCATGCGTGGCCGCTGAAGGGCTCAACGAACTGAAAATCCCCTAGACGCACAAAAAACGCAAGCCAAAGTGCCACCCAAACCAGAAATACATCCGCTAACACCTGGATGAAGCGCTTGTGTCGCCTCGGTAGACGGACGAGCTTCGCGCGCAAATTCTCAGCTGATCTCAACACAGCGCAACCCTCGAAAAATGCACAGGCCTAGGCAATGTAAATTTGACGCACGATTACCATCTGAACTGTAAAAACCGGCTCACCTGCTTCACGTGAACCATTAAGACTACTAAGGAAACCCTGAAGAAGACTTCCCGTTTCTGATGAAATACGCCACTCCCGTTGCCCGAGTTTTCCGATGAAGCAGATGACCTTCGCCGACGCCGAGTACGCCGGCAAGCGCAAGCAGACCCGCAAGGAGTTGTTCCTGATCGAGATGGATCAGGTGGTGCCGTGGAAGGGCTTGATCGCCCTGATCGAGCCGCATTACCCGAAGGGCGAAGGCGGTCGTCCGGCATACCCGTTGATGGCGATGCTGCGCGTGCATCTGCTGCAGAACTGGTTCGGCTACAGCGATCCGGCGATGGAGGAAGCGCTCTATGAGACCACGATCTTGCGCCAGTTCGCCGGCCTGAGCCTGGAGCGTATTCCCGACGAAACCACCATCCTCAACTTCCGCCGCCTGCTGGAGAAGCATGAGTTGGCGGCGGGGATTCTGGCGGTGATCAATGGCTACCTGGGTGACCGGGGCCTGTCGCTGCGCCAGGGCACCATCGTCGATGCCACGCTGATCCATGCGCCGAGTTCGACCAAGAACCAGGACGGCAAGCGCGACCCGGAAATGCACCAGACCAAGAAGGGCAACCAGTATTACTTCGGCGCGAAAGCCCACATCGGTGCCGACGAAGACTCGGGCCTGGTGCACAGCGTGGTGGTGACCGCCGCCAATGTCGCGGACATCACCCAGGTCGACAAACTGCTGCACGGCGAGGAAAACGTGGTGTGCGCGGACGCTGGCTACACCGGAGTCGAAAAGCGCCCTGAACATGAAGGCCGCCCAGTCATCTGGCAGATCGCGGCTCGGCGCAGCACCTACAAGAAGCATGGCAAGCACAGTGCCTTGTACAAAGCGATCCGCAAGGTCGAGAAAGCCAAGGCTCAGGTGCGGGCGAAAGTTGAGCATCCATTCCGAGTGATCAAGCGGCAGTTTGGCTACACCAAGGTGCGCTTCCGTGGATTGGCCAAGAATGCTGCGCAAATGATGACGCTGTTTGCCCTGTCGAATCTGTGGATGGCCCGCCGACATTTGCTGTCGACCACAGGAGAGGTGCGTCTGTGATGCGGGAAATGGCCGCCGCGAGGTCCTCGCCGCAGCTGAAAGCACCGAAATGAGCGAGTGTCCGCTCAATTTTGATCGGCTCGCCTCTTTCAAAATCGGCGGTGGCTGAAGTCAGCCAGAAATGCATGGCTATTTCAGACCATCCCTAAGGCCGCCGGAGCATCGAAAAAGCCAAAATAACTGCTTGCTGCGATCGAGCGCGATTGCGCGCTACGGCCTGACTCGATCTCCCATACCTCTCCCAACGACCGTCATAAAAATGAACTTAAAGTAACGGCCGATCGTTAGCTGCCGAATCATCATCTGATCCGTTTCGGCTAGCAATACGGGAGTGGACATATCGATGCCGTTAATCTGGGCCAGGCCGGTGATACCCGGCCGAACCTCGAATATACCGCGTTTGGCTCGCTCTTCGGTGAGTTCTTCCTGATTGAATAACCCCGGACGCGGCCCCACCAAGCTCATTTCACCTTTAAGCACATTCCATAGCTGCGGCAACTCATCCAGCTTGGTTTTGCGTAGAAAACGCCCAAAACGAGTTATTGACGTCGAGCTTGCTAGATGACTGGCAACCGATACTGTACCTACCTTCATGGTACGAAACTTGACCAATGTAAAGGCTTTTTGGTGACGACCGACACGCACCTGCCTGAAGAGCGGCGAGCCAGTGTCGAACAGCCCAATAATCGTCAGCACTGTTAACACCGGTGCCCCAAACACCAACCCTAGCAGAGAAAAAACAAAGTCAAAAAAACGAATCACAGGTCCATCCGTCTCATATTACTCAGAACGCTCGAAGCAACGCCTCAGCCCCTCTTTCATAGTATAAGGCGGCGACCAGCCCAAGCGCTTGCAGGTCTTGCCAATATCTATTTGCAAAGATCCGAGCAGCCTCTGAACAATAGCCCTCTTGCCCAAAAGACTCGCGCCAACCTGAAGTATGCGAGCCGGCACCCGGATCAACCGCGCAGGCTTACCCATGGCCAGACCCACGCCCCGTAGAAGTTCGGTGGTGGAAACGTCTTCGCCGTCGCCTGCAAGAAATACCTGATTAGCGGCAGCTGGGCAATCAACACAACGGATGATCAGGTCGACTAGATTATCGATACCAACAAGTGATCGTTTGTTATGTATAGCCCCAAGCGGAAGCGGTATACCCTTTTCCACCCACCGCACTAGATTACGAAAGTTACCTGGCGCACCCGGCCCGTATACAAGCGGCGGGCGGATGATCACAACTTCCATATTGGTCTCGGTAGCCACTTGCATCAGGCCCAGCTCCGCCTCCCATTTGGATTGAGCATAAGGCTCGGCCGGATTTACCCGATCATCTGCACGAAACGGGCGAATGGTGCTGTTGCCATTAACGCCGATCGAACTTATGAATATAAAACGCTGAACGCCCGCTACTGCTGCCTGTCGAGCCAACTCCAGCGTGCCCTCCGTATTGACCCGACGATACTCAGCTAACTGACCTTCAGCATGATCGGCGATGACATGGGCTCGCCCTGCGGTATGCACCACAACATCGTGATCCCGCAGAACTTCACTCCAGTCCATATTGGGGCCAACAGCATCAGCCTGAACAAAGCCATCGGCACAGACGGCGCTACGTACCACGCCGGTCACCGGGACGCCCCGTTGCCGTAGACCGGCAACCAGCGCAGTGCCAATAAACCCATTTGCGCCACTGACCAGGCAGCGGGGCACGGGTTGCGCCTCTCTCATCGCTCAGCCTTATAAAAGTTCGTGTACCATGCGATGAACTCCGCTATGCCATTTTCGATGGTCATCTTCGGTTGGTAGCCGGTATCTCGCATCAACGCCGATACGTCGGCATATGTATGCTCGACATCGCCAGGCTGCAACGGCAGCAACTGCTTTTCTGTCGTTTTGCCGAGCGCCTTCTCGATCAGCTCGATATAGCGTAGTAACTCAACCGGCTGACTGTTGCCGATGTTGTACACCTTCCAGGGCGCCCGACTGCTGGAGGGGTCCGGATCGAGGCCCGACCAGGATGAGTTGCCGGCGGGAATACGGTCCAGCGTGCGAACGACGCCTTCGACAATGTCGCCGATATAAGTGAAATCGCGCCGATGCTTGCCGTGGTTGAAGATCTTCAGTGGCTTGCCTTCGAGAATCGCCCGGGTGAACAGGAACGGCGACATGTCCGGCCGGCCCCAAGGGCCGTAGACAGTAAAGAAGCGCAGCCCGGTGGTCGGCAGGTTGTAGAGATGGCTGTAGGTATGCGCCATCAATTCGTTGGCCTTCTTCGTGGCCGCGTATAACGACACCGGGTGGTCGACATTATCCCGCTCGGCGAAAGGCATGGTCTCGTTAGCGCCGTACACTGAACTGGACGATGCATAAACAAGATGCTCGACGCGGTTGTGCCTACACCCCTCAAGTATGTTGACGAAGCCCACCAGATTGCTGTCGACGTAGGCGTGCGGGTTCTCCAGCGAATACCGCACGCCAGCCTGCGCGGCCAAGTGAACCACACGATCGAAGCGCTCTGCGCCGAACAGGTTCGCCACCGCATCACGATCGGCGATGTCCATTTTCACGAAGCGGAACGCGCCGTAGGGCCGCAACTGCTCGAGCCGTGCCTGCTTGAGCGACACTTCGTAATAGTCGTTAAGGTTGTCGATGCCGACGACCTCGTCGCCCCGCTCAAGCAAGTAGCGCGACGCATGGAAACCGATGAAGCCGGCGACGCCGGTGACGAGCACTTTCATTTGGCGGCCTACCGAACCGGATTCAACGAATCGGCCCGACCGACCGCGTAGTACATGAGCCCAGCCGCCTTGACCTGTTGCGGGTCGAACATGTTGCGCCCGTCGACGAGCACTGGGCTACCGAGATGCGTCCTAAGCCACTCGAAGTCGACAGCGCGAAACTGCTTCCACTCAGTGCATATCACCAGGGCATCGGCGCCTTCCACGGCTTCATCTCGGCTGCTAACCAAACGCAGGTCGTCACGTTTACCGTAGATTCGCGCCGTTTCGTGCATGGCTTCCGGGTCATAGGCCTGAACCTTCGCGCCGCAGGCCCAGAGTGACTCCATTAGCACCCGGCTCGGCGCTTCGCGCATGTCATCCGTGTTGGGCTTGAACGCCAGCCCCCAGACGGCAATGGTCTTGCCGCGCAAGTCGCTATCGAACGCCTTGTGGAGCTTATCGAATAGGATGCTCTTCTGACGGTTGTTCACCGCCTCGACCGCCTTAAGCAGCTCTGCCTCATAGCCTACTTCCGCTGCGGTGCGCGCCAGCGCCTGGACATCCTTGGGGAAACAGGAGCCACCGTAGCCACAACCGGGGTAGATGAACTGGAAGCCGATCCGCGGATCCGAGCCGATGCCTAGCCGAACCTGCTCAATGTCGGCACCCAGCCGCTCGGCCAGTTGCGCCATCTCGTTCATGAAGCTGATCTTGGTCGCCAGCATGGCATTGGCCGCATACTTGGTCAGCTCCGCCGAGCGCACGTCCATGAACACCAGCTTGTCGTGATTACGGCTGTAGGGCGCATAGCACTCACGCATGCGTGCCCGAACATGGTCCGAATCTGTCCCGACGACAATCCGCGCACCCTGAGTGAAGTCCTGGATAGCCGCGCCTTCCTTCAGAAACTCGGGGTTGGAGCACACATCGAACGGCACCTCCACCTGCCGCTCGGCAAGCACCGCCGCCATCGCAGCGCGCACGCGATCGGCTGTGCCGACCGGCACGGTGGATTTGTCGACCACCACCTTGCGGCTGGTCATGTGCTGCGCAATCGTGCGGGCGACTGCCAGCACGTATTTCAGGTCCGCCGAGCCGTCTTCGTCCGGCGGCGTACCGACGGCAATGAACTGCAGCTCCCCGAATGCAACGCCTTCGGCGGCATCGGTGGTGAAGCGCAGACGGCCCTCGGCGAAATTGCCTTTAACCATGGGCTCGAGGCCCGGCTCGAATATTGGGAGCACGCCGTTCTTCAGGCCTTCGATCTTTGCCTGATCCACGTCAACGCACATGACTTGGTGGCCGACATCGGCGAGGCAGGTACCAGTGACAAGGCCAACGTAGCCTGTTCCAAATACAGTGATCTTCATATGTAATCCATAAAACCAGCCGAGGGATCGGCCTTTTCAATCGAGAACGCCTATTCTACGCGCCAGCGAGGGAAAGCGGTGCCGCAGATAGCCTCGAACCGCGTAGTTGGCAAAAAACCACCAGGCGCGAACTAGAGGTAATTTCTCGACCTCGCGGTAGATTCGCCAGGTGAAAACCGCAGCATTCCGCTTGTTCGACGAGATTGAGCCGGGGCGCACCCGGTAGCGCACCAGCACGCGCTGAATGCCGGTAGCCCGATCTACCCGTTTCAGCAAAGCCAACCACAGACCGAAGTCCTGCCGCATTCGGATGACCGGCATGTAGACCTTGCCGAAATAACTTGTGTCGTACATTGCCGTTGAACAACCTACCACCGAGGTTTTTAGCATCCTGGCGTAGCTGGTCGACTCCGGAACGCCCACAACGCCGATCAACTCCCCGTCTGGCGTGACTTTCTCGTAGCGCGTAAACGTAAAAGGCACTTGGTGACGCTTCATGTAGTCGAGTTGTACCGAGAGTTTGTCAGGGAGCCAGAGGTCATCGCAGTCAAGAAAGGCGATGAAGCGCCCCCTGGCATACTGGATCGCCGTGTTGCGCGCCACTGCGGCTCCACCGTTCTCCTCCAAGACGACTACCGAAACACGTGAGTCGGTTTCGTACCGTTGATGCAACAGCTCCACCGTGCGGTCGCCAGAAGCGTCGTCGACCACAATCAGCTCCCAATCAGTGAAGGTTTGTGCGATGACGCTATCGATGGACTCGCAAATGAACTGCTCGGCGTTGTGAGCAGGCATGATGACCGAGACCTCAGGTGACCGGGACTCAGCAATCGTGTTCAATTAATTTGCTCCAGCAATCAGCGTAACGTCGGGCCGCGTACTCAACATCAAAAGCATCGCGGATCTTCGACGCGGCAGCCCTACTTAGCGATGCGGCCTGATCATTTGCGAAGCCATAGCCAATCGCCGCCTGGATCGCCTCGCCGTCGTCTACGTCACATATGAAGCCGTCCACCCCGTATTGGATTAGCTCATCGATTCCCGGCGAGTGGCTGGCAATAGCGACACAGCCTGCTGCCATGGCCTCCTTTACCACGTTGGGTAGACGCTCCCCCGGCTTGGATGAAAGCAAAACGAAAACGCGACTGGCGAGCAGCTGCTCACGGACTTCAGCTTCCGACAACCAGCCGGGGAAGGAGACGCGTCCGGACAACCCCAGCGACTGTACAAGGGTGCCCAGGCGCTCCAGATCGGGGCCCGCTCCAGCAATCACCAGCTCAGCCTCGGGATACTGATTCATGACGTCCGCGAACTGATGAATTACTTTATCGAAACCCTTCTCCGGAATGAGACGGCCCGCCGTGAATATGCGCCGGGGCCGCCGGGAGAACCGGAGAGCATCGACCGAGGGGTAGCCAGAGAGGTCGATCCCGCGGTGAACAACATGAACGTTTCTGTCTCCCACGAGAGCCTTCATTTGAGGAATGTTTACGTGCGCATGGGTAAAACAGACTTCGGAAAGTTCAGCCGCCCACCGAGACACGGGCAGCCTGAGCTCAAGGTCATAAGCGCCAAGGAACAGGCTGAACCGTGAGTGCGGAAGCAATGGCCTAACTAGCAACGTCACCAGCGCAGGGTAGTGCCCCCAGAACAGATGTACTACATCCGGTTGTACACGGCTCAACTCGCCGGCCACCCGGGCGGCAGCAGGCAGCAGCGCGATGCACTTGAGCCGCTCAAGCGGACGCCAGCCAGGAGAGAACAGCAGCCGCACCAACAGCTGAAACACTGCGACTGGTCCTGGACTGTATAACAGCGCTCGCAAACACTCACCCCAGTACCGCAGCCGCGAAGCCCCCTGGGCACGATACACGGACAGTGGCACCAGCTCGTGACCGAGAGAACGGAGCGCATCGATATCGCGGCGAGCAAATGTTTCCGACGGCGCGGGAAAAAGCATGAGTACATAAGCAATGCGCAACGACGTATCCTTACTCAACGGCCCCACCCTCCGGCTCTCCAAGCATGGCCGCCAGATACTGCCGCGCAATATGCCTCACCTCATACCGGGCCAGCACAGACGCAGGGGGAGCTACCGGTGGCTGCCTCAACACTTCGACGATTGCCTCGGCCATCGAATCTACATCGTCGACCGGAACCAATCGGCCCCATAGCCCATTTTCTAGAATTTCATCTGGACCGCTGGGACAGCGTGTGGCCACCACCGGGGCCCCACACGCCATTGCCTGGATAAGAGTATTAGGCAACCCTTCCCACCGTGAAGACAGTACATAGACGCTGGCCTTGCGCATATGCGGGAAGGGATTGGCGGTGAAACCGGGCATCCATACATCCGCTTCTACACCCAGCGCGAGCGCCTCGGCACCAAGCGCCACGCGGTCAGGCCCCTCCCCAAGGATTATGAGGTGACAGGGCACACGCCGCCTTACTTCGGCAAAAGCGCGCAGCAACACGGAAAACCCCTTCTGGGGAACCAGACGCCCCACCCCTAGAACTACCGGGCAGCAGTCAGCCCAAGGCCATGCGGGAAAGCACGCCTCCGTTTGACGAACGTAAAGGTCATTACCTACCACTGGATTAAGAATCACCTTGGACCGCATAGAGCCAGGCAACTCAAAACAATTACGAAGCGCCTCGAGGGAACCGTCTGACACGCCTACTAACAAATCCGCCCGTCGATAAGCGAAGGTCGCAAGGAGCATTTTTATACGGGACTTTAGCCCTCTCGACTGGCCCGAGACGCCAACAGTATTTGCCTCACGAATAATGAAACGCAAAGGAACTGCCGACATCCAGCACGCCAAGGCTGCAATAACGTTAGCATGCATCAGCGAAGACAGAAGCGCAGCAGGACGTTCCGAACGTATATAGCGTACCAGCGGCAGAACGCTTGCCAGCACGCGACCACCGCCGACCTCAAGGACGTTTACCTTGGAATACACTTCAGCGAGGTAGGGGCCCTCTTTTTTCGCCAACAACAAGTCAACCAAATAGCCGTCGGCGGCTAACTGATTGGCCAGAATCACAATCACGCGCTCAGCACCGCCTCCCGAAAGGGAAGGCAAGTAAAAGGCTAACCGCCGGCCAGGTTGGGCAAGCTGCATATTGGCGCTAGTCATCGAAACACATCCATCCAGCGTCTGAGAACCCTATCCCCCGCGTAATTTTCCCCTATCGCTCGGGCTTGCTGGGCTAGACGCGCCCTCAATGAACTGTCCCGCGCGAGGCTGCTCATAGCATCTGCAAGCTTGTTAACGTCTTCCGGCGGCACGAGCAGCCCACTCTGACCATCGACGATTACCTCGGCAGGTCCGACCTCGCAATCGAAGCTGATAGATGCGCAGCCGCTGGCACAAGCCTCGACCAGGGCGTTCCCGAAACCTTCATAGCGAGAACTAAAAACAAAGACATCGGCCCGCGAGTACCAGTCACCTATATTTCCCGCGCGGCCAGGCATGAGCACCCGCTCAGAGACTGAAAGCTCTCTCGCCAGGTGCGACAGCTTAGCCCTCTCCGCCCCCTCTCCCAATAAAACCAGTTTCGCCTCGGGGCAGCTCGGCAAAGCTTTTGAGAAAGCCTCAATTAATAAATCAAACCCTTTTTGAGGGTGCAATCTTCCTACGGCCAGAAAGACGAAATCATGTGGACTAATTAAATCTGCAACCGCAACCATCGGCGCCATGATTGGCAGTGGCAAGTCGACAGAGACAGGTATGACATGCACATTCCTACACCCTCGGGCGACCATCCAAGAGGCCGTCTGGTTCGCCAGCACCACCGAGGCGTAGCTAAACCTATAGCTGAGCCAACGCAGCAGGCGCCATCGCAGCGGGGCTTTTTTTCGAGGGGGGTGATTACGCTCAGAAATAACCACCCGAACGGGCAGCCCAACAGCAGCAAAAAGACAAACCAAGCTGGGAACAGTCATCATCCCGAGCACATAATCAGGCTTGATGTCCTTAAGCACACTACGCACAGCGGAAATAGCCTTCATAAAACCGGAGCCGCGGGCGGCTTGAGCATTTACGGAGACTCGATTGACCGCCTCGGCGAGCGGGTAAGAATCATCTGTCGAATGCAACGTGACTAACGTCACACGCTTCCCTTTGGTCACCAGATAAGCGCAGAGATTTGCCACGACGCGCTCAGCACCACCGCCAGACAAGGAATTGATAACAATACAGATGTTATTGGGCAAAGCTATAACACTCGAATTCAGGATAGAGAGCGCTTGTTCTACTGGCGACGTAGATATCTCCACCTAGCCCGCGGACCAAGGCTCGCAAGGCTACCAAATAATCCCTTACGCCATACGGACGCTCCGTAGATGCCCCATGCGGGTGTGCACCGACACCTGCCGAAGAGCGAATCAAAGATAAACCTGGGAAAGCATTAACATAAGACTCAACGTCATAGAAATGCCCCCTATCATTCATATCGATACCGCATAGGACAAGCGTCTTGTACCCTTGTCTTATGGCATGAGCAACCATCAGGCAGATTGTCGAGCCAAACTTCGGAACGGGCAGATCAGAGTCCTCTTCAAAAAAACCATAATCCATTAGCCACCCAATCAACTCGCTTGGAGGAATCTTGGAGTAGCTGGGCACAAAAGCCTCCTCCATAAAGTAAACTGGCCTGTCAACGCTCATCAGCAAGCGTCCTACCGACATCTGCTCAAATATTTCCCTGTTAACCGCATCTCCCCGCGCAAAGAACTCGACACGTTCATATTCCACTAGCCGAGTCTCCAACAGACTAGCCATCAGCTGATCGAGATCAGGCCTTTTGTAAGGCGTCTGGAAATAAAAACGGTTCGGAACATGCGCGTGCACCATAAAAAAATTGAATGCCCATGAATGCCCTGAACGAATTTCAGCCCACTGCTCTTTTGAGAGTTCATTGATGCTAGGCCCGCTCCCTAGCAGGAACAGAGAGCGCTTATCCCCTCCTCTAGCCTCAACAAAGCGCGGACGAAGCTTTTTATAACGCCGTACAGCTCTGATAGAGCGTCGAGTCTCAACGAGGAAGCTTTTAGCACCAACAGGGTCAGCAGCGCGCATCTTAAAGTAGATCAGAAGAGCAAACCAAAGGCCTCTACGCCCAAGGCAAAGCCCAGACAGCGCCTCTATAGACGCACCAAATAAGTATATGAAGAACTTATTCACACCATCCACCACCGCCACAGCAAAATCACAAAAAGGAGATCACTAAGCAAGCACCTTCCAGCTAACCGGACTATTAGCACTTACATCGATGATGGCTCGCTTACCAATTACCTTATCCAGATACTTAGGCGGCAGACCGTATCCAGGCCTAACACTTTTGACATAATCAGGCGTGACAATATCGCCAGCTTTAATATCCTTCACAAAATATAGAGATCGCCTGAACTTAACATTAACCGACTCACTAGCTTTCTGGCCATAATCAACACAGCCTAGCGCCTCCCAAGCCGTCAGCGCCCCGCGACAAAGTTTTTCCAACTCATCGGGCTCCAACGAAAAACTGTCATCTGGCCCTCCACCCTGCCTGTCTAGAGTGAAATGCTTTTCAATAATCGACGCCCCCATTGCAACGCTAACAAGCGCTGTAGTGTTGTCTAGCGTGTGGTCGGAAAGCCCGGTTACTAACCCAAAGCGCTCACACATATCCCAAATCGTCCGTAGATTATAATCCGCTGCTGGCGCAGGATAGCCACTCACACAGTGAAGGATAGCCAGCTCCTTGCAACCGCCTTCCCGAGCCGCGTCAATCGCTTCTTGAATTTCTTCCGCATCAGCCATGCCTGTCGAAATGACAATTGGCTTGCCGGTACTGGCCGCATATTTAATCAGCGGTAGATCAACCGCCTCGAAGGACGCAATCTTGTAGGCTGGAGCGTTGAGGTTCTCCAGTAGGTCGACGGCTGTATTGTCAAACGGCGAACTAAAGATGGTGATCTCGTGCTTGCGGGCGTGCTCGAAGAGCGGCTTATGCCACTCCCAAGGCATATGGGCTTCTTGGTAAAGCTGGTAAAGGCTTTTGCCGTCCCAAAGCCCACCATGGATCTGAAACTCCTCGGAGTCACAGTTCAACGTAATAGTGTCCGCAGTATAGGTCTGCAGCTTGACAGCGTCGGCGCCGGCCTTCTTGGCTTCTTCGATAATTTTCAGCGCCGTCTCTAGCCGGCCATTATGGTTGGCGGAGAGTTCGGCAATGATGTAAGGAGGAGCGTCAGCCGCGATGCGGCGTCCTGCAATATGGATGCTCGGAATGTTCGACATGCGGTTATCTCTCAATCGCTCGGTTGCCATTCGCCGGCTAGCAAGCCGAAGCACACCACATCGTGGTGATGCTGACCATCGAAATGCTGTTGACGCAGGACGCCTTCCTCTCGGAAGCCCATGCTTCGGTGGAAGCGGATTGATCGCTCGTTAAAAGCTAAGGCTTGGCCGCAGAGCTTGTGGAAGCCAACTTCGTCGAAAGCGTATCGAAGCGCAACCCGACCTAGTTGACGGCCGGTCCCTTTTGGAGCATCCGGCGCTGCGTAGAAGCCCCATTCAGCTATCCCACCGGGCGCTATCTGTTGGAGATTAATAAAGCCAAGCGGGACTTCCCCGTCTTCGAAAATCAGCAGGTGCCGGCCGGGGTCTTTCGAAGCCCTCTCAAACCACCCGGCATGCTCTTCAAGCGTGATCTCATGCCGGGTATACATGTAGCGGCGGACCTCCGGGTGATTGCGCCAAGCTAATACGCACTCGAGATCGACCGGGCTCATGGGTCGTATTCGCTGGCAAGGTAATTGCTTCACGTCAGCTCTCCATTTTCTTGATCACAGCACCTACGCCATGGCCATCTACGATTTGCATGGCAGCCTGGCTCATGGTCTGGAGAGCGTTGAAATTACCAGCTATTCGCAGCAACAACCTGGGGATGGAGTCTGCGATAGGCTGACCCTCCCCGACGATCAGTGCGGCACCAGCGTCTTCCAGACCTTTAGCAACCTGCTGCTGGTTCTTCGCTAGCACTAGCATGATCGCTGGAACGCCGAGGCAACAGCGCTCCCAGGAAGTGGCGCCTGCTGCACCAATCACCAGATCACTGTCGGCCATCAGTTGCGCCATATCGCTCACACCGACCTTAACCTGAGTGGGCCAGGGGAAGCCTTGGGCGATACGCTCAACGTCAGCAAGCCAAGGAGCAGTCGCTCCCATTACGATCGTAACCTTGCAATCCGCGGGAAGCGGACAGGAGCGAAGCGCCTCCAGCACCTGGCTGGTGGCATTGCCCTTGTCGACGCCCCCCATGGTGATCAGTAGTCGGCGCAGCTCTGGCGGAGAACGGCGCTGAAGGCTATAGCGGCGCAGTGCCGCAAACTCCGGTCTCAACAAAGCGTATTGCGAGCCGCACAGCAGTCGACAATCCGTTGGCACCCATGGGCGATAATCCTCGCTAGCGCGGCCAAACGTTTGGTCGAGGAGCAGGTCGCATCGATGTGGCCGATCAGCCAAGTCATCGATAACCATCAACCGACCGTAATGGGGCTTAAGGTCATGTTCCCAGCGAGCATCCAGCGCATAGTGATCGACAACAAGCCAGTCGGGCTGTATCTCGCTCAAGAGTCGAGCGCAGGCTTCAGCATCCTGCTGCTGGGTTGCGCCAAGCCAGTGGGCGTGGCTTAGTGCTTTTTCATTGGCTGGCTCAGGCGCATTTAGCGCCACTTCCGGCAACGCCACGGATGGCAGGGCGTGGCAGATATAGCCCTTGGTCCGGATCAACTCAATCAGATTGCCGGCATGCTCGCGACAGATGAACCGGCAGGCCGCGCCTTGAGCGGCCAGGGCCTCGGCAAGGGTCAGGCAACGCATAACGTGACCGGTACCAATATGCAAGGAGGCATCAGCGCGGAAGACGACGTTCATCAGTGATCTCGACCTTCGTGCGCCTGCATGGCCTTGAACAGCCACTCTGCCTGCGCCCAGTCCTCTGGCGTGTCGATGTCCTGTACACGGTGACGGGGCAGTACCACCGGCAACGAACCCGGGCTGAAGATCAACCTGCTCTGCAGCCAGGCGTCAGCGCGTCCCCAATAGAACTGGCCGGCGTCGTGGAACGCCTCTTCCAAGTCTTGCGAGCGTGTATTGAAGTGCGCGGGGTTGAGCATTTCCACGCGGCCTTCGCCATTTATGCGGACAGCACGCTGGATGGGGAACGCGTAACTGGTTACTGAGAAGGCGTAGTCGCAGTCGCTCTCTTCGAGGATTTCCAGACCACGTCGCAAGTCTTCGATCTTCACAAACGGGGCCGTAGCGTATAGACAGCAAGCGTGCTCCACCGAAAGGCCCTGCTGGATGAACCAGTCGATGGCATGACAAATCACCGGGATGGTACCGGTGTGGTCATCGGACAGTTCTGGCGGACGCATGAAGGGCACGACGGCGCCGTACTGGCGAGCCACCTTAGCGATCTCTTCATCATCGGTGGAGACGACGACCTGATCGAAGCAGCCACTCTGCAGCGCAGCCTCGATCGACCAGCCAATCATCGGCTTGTCGCAGAACGGCTTGATATTCTTGCGCGGGATACGCTTGCTGCCGCCACGAGCGGGAATAAGGCAGAGTTTCATATAGCACGGCTCAACTTAAAGCCCGCAAGATGGCCCGCTCCGCCATTTCGCTATACGACTTTATTTCTTTATCAAACCCCATAAACCTCTCAAACCCGTTTTCGCGATCGCTACTTATCAAGCTTAGCAATTGAAGCGCTGGCGCCACTGAAGCGGTGGGCTTTCTTAAAAAATCACCCTGAAATAGCATTTTCAACCCACTCTTTACGCTGCGAACCGGAGCACCAAATGAATAATTTGGGACACTCACCTTTCTACCCAAAGTAAGCCCGTAGTCACACCCTCTCCCGTCCTGCTCAAGCAAATACGAGTACTTGCCTCGCTTCAATGCAGATACGTGAGCATGAACCCTAAACCCCACGTGCATATCGGCATCCTCATAGATGTCGAGACCGCTTTCCGGATTCTTATATATTTGAGCACTGCCCACGGAGTTAGCTTTGCAAAACTCCTCTACAGCCAGACCAACGCCATGTTGCGCAATTGTTATACCAGCATCAGGAAATAGATCTTGCAGACCCCGTACGAGAGTAGACAACGCAGGCATATACACTTTTGGGCGATGCGGATCTGAAACCACAATCCTCCGGATTGGCCTAGCCCGCTCAAAGCTAGCGGAACAGGATGAATCTGAGAAAAAAGCGATATCACCGGAAAACTCAGCGCGATCAAGCCCTATCCTCATACAAAGTGTTTGAGTTAACGACCCCCTTGTAGTAAATACTTTCGATTTATCGTTAACCTCGCGAAGCAATCGAACTGTTTCATCACTGAAACCTGAGTAAATGGACGAGCTGCTGACTTCCAAGTCCGTCCCTGCGGAAATCACTGAAAACGGTACGCCTGACCTGGCCACATCATTCAAATAAGGGTACTCGACTTTATGCATGTTCCGCCTGATCGCCAAACAGGCAAAAAAAACATGATCGGCCCCCAAAACAATAGAAGAAACCTTCTCCCAAGCATCCGCTCGCCACACCACAGCAAACTCAGCATGCCGAAAAAGGCGGGCAATAGACCTTTTCAAACAAGCAGTAATGAGATAATCACCGATATTCCTCGACCCATGCTCGGGATAGGTTGTGACTATTACTATCTTCATGCGCAAATAAACCCTTACGAAACCCTGCCCAATCAGAACGAAGAGAGCCAGCTACGATAACTATATTTAAAACGCGTAAAAATCATCGCGCACTTCGCACAAGTGCACGCACAACGTTGGCTTGCTGCGCATCACTTAAGGCGGGAAAAATTGGGAAACTGATGGCCTCGGCGTAGTAACGCTCCGCGTTAGGCCAATCACCGGGCTCGAAACCCATGCGCTGGTAGTAGGGCTGGGTGTGGACCGGTATGTAGTGCAGATTGACGCCGATGCCTTGCTCACGCAGCGCTTCGAACACCTGCCGATGAGTTTTGGTGATTTTGTTCAGTTGAAGGCGGATAACGTACAGGTGCAAACCGGAATAGCTGTCCGGGTGCTGCCAAGGCGCGGTAACCGGCAGGCCGTCCAGCAGGGAGTTATACCGCTGGGCCAACTGGTGTCTGCGAGCAACGTACTGGTCGAGGCGTTTCATCTGGGCGATGCCCAAGGCAGCTTGCAATTCGGTCATCCTGTAATTGAAGCCCAAATCGATCTGCTGGTAATACCAGGGACCATCGCTGTCGTGCGTCATCTGCGCGGGATCGCGCGTGATGCCATGACTGCGCAGCAGCTCCATACGCTCGGCCAGCGCCGGGTCGTTGGTCATGGCCATTCCGCCTTCGGCGGTGGTGATGATCTTGACGGGATGGAAGCTGAACACCGTGATGTCGCTGTACCGGCAGTTACCGACGTATTGGCCTTGGTACTTGCCGCCGATGGCGTGCGATGCGTCTTCGATGATGCGGAAGCCATAGCGCTGGCTTAGTGCATGGATCGCCTCCATTTCGCACGATTGGCCGCACAGGTGCACCGGGACGACGATCTTTGGCAGTTTGCCCGCCTTTTCCGCCTCGATCAGCTTGGCTTCCAGCGCCACGGGTGAGAGGTTGTAGGTTCGCGGGTCGATATCCACGAAGTCGACGCTCGCTCCGCAATACAGGGCGCAGTTGGCCGAAGCGACGAAGGTGATCGGGCTGGTCCACAGGTAATCGCCCGGGCCAAGTCCCAGTGACAGGCAGGCGATGTGCAGCGCCGAGGTGGCGCTGTTGACGGCGACCGCATGCCTGGCGCCTACATGCCGGGCGACAGACTCTTCGAACCGGGGCACGACAGGCCCTTGGGTGAGGAAGTCGGAGCGAAGGACCTCCACGACAGCCTCGATGTCCGCCTCGGTGATGTCCTGCCGGCCATACGGAATCATCGCTTAGATACTCCCGATCTTTTCCCGGTTGGTTTCGATCCACGCCTGCAGTTCGGAATCGCTCATCCACTCCCGGTTATTGTCGCTGGAATAGACGAAGCCTTCCGGCACCCGTTTACCAGCCTTGATCCGCTTGGGGCAAGTCGCCCAGCCATGGATGGTGGGCAGGATCTTGAAGTGCTCCGGGTATTCATAGGTGAAGTAGGCATCCTCGACGCTGATCATCTGCTCGTGCAGTTTCTCGCCAGGTCGGATCCCAACGACCTCCTGCCGCGCTTCCGGCGCGACGACCCGGGCGAGGTCGGTCACCTTCATGGACGGGATCTTCTTCACGTAGATCTCACCACCCTCCATGTCATCGAAGGCGTGCCACACCAGTTCCACGCCCTGCTCGAGAGAGATCATGAAACGGGTCATGCGTGGGTCGGTAATAGGGAGCACGCCCTTGTCGCGGATCGACATGAAGAAAGGGATCACCGAGCCACGCGAGCCCATTACATTGCCATAGCGCACCACTGCGAAGCGCGTTTCGTGCCCACCGGTATAGGAGTTGCCAGCGACGAACAGCTTGTCCGAAGCGAGCTTGGTCGCACCGTACAAGTTGATAGGGCTGCTGGCCTTGTCAGTGGATAGCGCCACGACCCGCTTCACGCCACGGTCGATGCAGGCATCGATCAGGTTCATCGCGCCGTCGATATTGGTCTTGATGCACTCGAAGGGGTTGTATTCGGCAGTCGGCACGATCTTGGTTGCAGCGGCATGCACCACGTAATCGACGCCATCCAAAGCACGGTATAGGCGATCCTTGTCTCGTACATCGCCGATGAAGAAGCGCACCCGGTCATCGCCAACAAATTTCTTGGCCATTTCCCATTGCTTCATTTCATCGCGGGAAAAGATAATTACCTTCCTGGGGTTGTATTTGGCCAGGGTCATCGGCACGAACGTATTACCGAACGAGCCGGTACCGCCAGTGACCAAGATGGTCTTATCTGTTAACACGTGAATACTCCAAATCAGGCGTTACCCGAGGCCATACGATTGAATGCCTCGTTCGTTTTAATAAGTTCATCGTAGCTGCCCATACCGCTCAGGCGCCCGAGATTCAGCATATAGATCGTATCGCAGCGCTTCACCGTACTCAGACGGTGCGCAATAAGAATGACCGTCTTGCTCCCCGCCAGCTCATTGACCGCCTCCATGACTGCGGCTTCCGTCGCATTATCCAACGCGCTGGTGGCTTCGTCGAATACTACTACGTCGGGATCATGGTATAACGCTCTAGCAATGCCTATCCGCTGGCGCTGCCCACCAGACAAGCGAATACCCCGCTCGCCGATCCCGGTGCGATATCCCTCGGGAAGGTGAGCACTTATAAATTCATGAATATGTGCCGCTTGGGCGGCGCGCTCGACAGCTGCTTGGTCGATCTCATGGTACGGAATACCGAAGGCGATGTTCTCCGCGACGGTTGCATCCGCGAGATAAATGCTCTGTGGGACGTAGCCAATATTACGCTGCCAAGCAGACACGCTTTCTACATTGAGGGCGCGTCCGGCTACACGAACTTCACCCGCTGTAGGATCCAGTAACCCGAGAATCAGATCAACTACTGTGCTTTTGCCCGCCCCGGTACTACCAACGAAAGCGACGCAGCTTCCGGATGCGATTTTTAGGCTGAGGTCTTCAATGACAGGCCGATCCACATCAGGATAATGGAAAGTGACCTGACACAACTCGACATCGCCACGGAGCCGTTCCATCCCGGCGTCAAAAGCAACCTTGGCGTCCTCGGTGGAGGCCTGCGGAACGCTGAACAGATCAGCATGCAGGCTGTCCAGCGCCGCGTGATAAAAGCGCAATTGGGTACTGTTCTTGAATATTTCCTGAAAGGCGGGCAACAGGCGATAACCAGCAAACGCATACAAGGCGATCATCGGCATGGCCTGCTGTAGACCACCGTACTGCGCCATTAGATAAAGCACCAACACCAGAACGCCGCCAAATGCGATGGCCTGGATGGCGTACTGAGGGACATCGCCCAAGGCCTTGCTCGCTGACTGATGAGACGCGTAAGCGAAGGAAGCTTTTTCGAAGCGCTCCAGATATGAGCGCTCGCGGCCTAGCAGCCGGAGCTCCTTGTTTCCGTTGAGCGCTTCATTGGCGAGGACGAACCGTTGCCTGTTGGCCTCGACGCGCTGCTGGCCCAGACGTTTCAGCAACCGTCGACTTAGTACATATACGCAAAAGAAACTCCCACCGAGCACCGCGCCTACGACCAGTGTTAGCACTGGCTCGACGACAAACAGCAAGGTGATGACCAGTACCGCTACGATGCAGCCCGAGGTCATCTTGAGCGCCGGTAGCAGGACCCCGTTGATCACCTCCTGCACTTCCGAAAACAGAGCCTTGCTCAAGTCTGCCGTATTGCGCCCGAGGAAAAATATATACGGCTTGGCCATGTAACCGGCTAGCAGCCGGTATGAAAAGGCGTGCGCCCGCATACTAGAAAAACGCAGCACGCAGTACGCGGTCAATGCTTTCAAAGCCAGGCTGGTGACGAACACCACCAGCACGACAGTGCCGAGTATGACCATGAACGTACGAGGTTGCTGCATACCCGACCATTGATACAGGGCAGCCAGGTATGGATTCGTTTCCACTACCGCAGGGTTCGACAATACAGCCACGAACGGCATAACGGAGGCCACACCAACCACCTCGACCAGCGCGGCACCCAGCATCAACAGGAAAAGCAACGCAACCTTACGGCGTTCTTGCTGATTAAAGAGAGCGTTCAATTTTTTGTAGACTTCAAACATTACAACCTCAACATTCGGTAGCTGCCAATACCAACACGCCAGCTGATATCAGATGAACACCCGAATCGTGCGAGAGGTGATCAAAAAAAAACAAAACCACAATAATACGGACAGCTCACAACGTCACCCGAATATAGTTCGATAGGGCAGCGCTCGCTCGTACTTCAGATAAAAGAAAGCACTACAGTACATCAGGATCGCCAAAAAAATGAATATCCGCCTACCAGCGCAAAATAACAAAATACAAGACGGCACCAATATCAGCAACAAGGGCGCGCAAATAAGCTCATTAACTCTTAAGGAAATTATTCCGTAATCATGAAACAAAAGAACAAACGACAACCCTGCCAGGTATAGATGTATAACCAATTTATTATAGACACTCAGACCGATAAGCTTTTCATAATAAAAAATCGCGAAAAAGGCAAAAAACAGCTTCATTAAAATCCCACCACCGAAAACATTTACTGCATTGGCATGCTCTGAAGAGGCATAGGTGATGATTCGGGCACTATTTGACACGCCTAGCGACGTTGCGAGTTCTGGGAGTAACCAGCCCGCCCCTCCCATCACAGCGCACAACAAAGAAAAGCATAAAAGAAAAGCAAGAGCCCGTAACCTTAGCTTCCTTACGAGCAAAAATGGAATAGCAAAAAACGCTATCAAGTGAAACATGGAGGCGACAACCATCAACCCAACGTATCGCCAGACTTTCCCTTCACATAAATAAAACACCCCACACAGAAAAATTCCGGCGGCAAATGCATTTCTTACCTGTCCAATTTCCTTCCAGAACAGCTCACTCAAATAGACAAGTACTGAAACCCCAATCAGAGGAGACATTTCACTAATAGCCCAAAGCTTTAACCCTATCGCAACCGCCGAAAACAACGCGACAAAGCTAAAGAACGTCCCAAAGATTGATTTTTCCAGCACTACCATTAAAGCAAAGCCTGGCTCTATGCTACGCAAACCTGGGACATTAAAAGCCCAACTATCGAACGAACCTGAACTATCGATTGCGTCATATAACTGCCAATAACTGAAATAGTCCACCGTAGCATATCGAAACGCAACCACGGCGAAAATACTAAGGAAAAAAACTACAACTGCGCGCCGATCCAGCTCCCTGGAGAACAGGCCGACCCCCGCAACCGAACTTATCAATGCAAAAAGCAACCAAACAGCCATCAGTATTTCACTATCAATGCAGTTTTAACTGTCTGTTGCGAACCAACCGAGCTTCTCTGGCTAACAATAAAAAAGACGCGCCCCCAAAACCCACAACAAGAGAAAAAGCCACAATTAGGATTTTTTCAACACCCCCCTCTTGCTCCTGAAAATCGAGGGTTTCAATTCTGTAAAAGGATAGATCTTTTGCTGAGACTTCTGCACCAAAGCCTCTGTAGAACCTTTCAAGATCCGAAATCGTTTCCTGCTTAGCCAGCTCGAGCAACGCTCTTAGGTTGTCTTTCGCTTTTTTTGGCGAATTAGAGAAACTTATCACCTCTACCCTTCCAGTGAATCTATTGGATGCGAGCCGTACCGGACTTATAAGCACATTGAATCTGGCAGCATCGATCTCGTTTTGTACACTTAGCCTAGACAAATTTAAAGCCATCAGATCAAACATGCCCTCAGCCGCTTCCAAGCCTTCGGAGACGGATAGTGGGGGCAGACTTCCATCCGAAGCCAGGCCGACCGTGACAATGCCTTTTACTTCACCGATCGAAACAGGCGAAATAATGGCGCTAGCCTTGTAAGCGCCCTCAATCGAAGCGACATACAACCCTGAGATAACCGCAGAGACGACCAGAAAACAAAAAAGCAGTTCTTTACCGGCCCATAGAATCGCCACCACTTCCGATAACTTGAAGAAACCATCAAACACGATTTGGTTTCCTTGGTTCCCCTCCATTGAGCTTTCACTCCCCCCTTTCGCCTCGTGAAGCGCATTGTCCGTTTCCACCGGCAGCTCGCATTCCAGTCAAGAAACTAGCTAATCCCTTCTGATTAGCATGAGCGGAATAGCCGGAAACTATCGTGTGGCCTGCCATGCCCCGAGCCTGACAAACGACGAATAGCACTTATGCTTTAAATCGCCCAGCATGGCTTTCAAGTTAGCAATCCTGCCACTTGAGCAAATGCCGTGGCCGGCAATCACGTTGGCTGGACGAGCGGCAAGTAATGTGCGCTCGGCCATTCGCAGGTGGCCGGCGTGGCTACAGAAGATGATCAGCCGCTCGAAATCCAACGGGCGATAGCTGAACTTTACACGTTTGAGGGAGTCTTGATTCCAGAAGTGCAGGACTTTCCGATAGACTGTGAAGCCGCTGGCCAGCGGCGAGTCGAGGATGATGGGACGTTTTAGCCAGTCTGCTCCTTCGAGCTCGTGATTAGACACGTTCTTCATGACCAAGCTCGCTCCAGCTGGGGCAGGCGACCTGTTCAGCTTGACCCGAATGATCTCTTCCAGCTTATACAGAAGTTCTTGGGTTCGAACGATGCAAAATGCGGAGATCAGTACTATGCCGCTGTCGCGGAGCTTTTGCTCGATAAGGCGCTCCAAGCGATGCCGCTGCGTGCGACGGTTCTCGTGCTGGCGGTCTTCATAACTACTTTCAATAATGAAGGGCATCGGCTGGTTGGTTCCTTTAACCTTGCTTTGTGAGCGGCATCGCAAAATAGGAACATTCTGCCATGCGATTGCCCGCACACCAAGCGCGGGGAAAATATTTTTTCTAAGCAAGGGAACTTTTGCATATCCGCCGCCTGGCCTTATGAGTGTTCTAAACCGAATGCAGACATGCGCCTACTGCTCGTCATTCACCCGATCCCGTAGCTCCTTCCCCGGCTTGAAGTGCGGCACGTACTTGCCGTCGAGGCTGACGGACTGGCCGGTCTTGGGGTTGCGGCCGATGCGGGGGGCGCGGTAATGGAGGGAAAAGCTGCCGAAGCCACGGATCTCGATCCTTTCACCGGTGGCGAGGGCCTGGGCCATCTGCTCGAGCATGGTCTTGATGGCGAGCTCGACGTCCTTCGACGAGAGCATGCCCTGCTGGCTCACGATTCGTTCGATCAACTCCGACTTGGTCATGGTTTTCCCTTCGTTTTCAAGCGGCTAGATCATTGCGGTGCGTTCGTTTGTAGCATGTTGATCAGACTTTGAACAGCCCGAAGGGATTGACAGATCGATCGTCATTAAGGTGGCCATGCGCGACGAGAAACGCGTCGCCCACCGATCGGCCATCAGCGGGCGTCCAGGCCCCCTTGGGAGGGTCTCGGTTGCCGTTGCAGCGCGACTCCGGTTGCGGTGTTTGGCGTTCCTTCACTAGCGGCAGAAAACTTGAATAAAAAAAGGCGACGCCATGATGGGGGTCGCCTGTTCAACCATTCGGGTCGATATGCACTTATTCATCGGATCACGCAGATTCGATGGGTTAATTCTCGGCGCACCGCCTCTGTTCAGCCACTGCACGTTGGTCTAACAAATCGATGTCCTCAGGCTTGTTCAGGGTCAAGAACAACGCTGGGGCTTTCGTTCGATTGTTCGCCACCTTCGCTCTGGGGCATGCTCGACGCTTTTCATGGCGACGGCAGGGCGAAAAATGAACGACAGGCAAACAGCGCATCTGCCGCTGCACGGGCTCAAGGTGATCGAAATGGGGCAGCTGATCGCCGGCCCCTTCGCCAGCAAGTTGCTCGGCGAATTCGGCGCCGACGTGATCAAGATCGAGCCGCCTGGCGTCGGCGACCCGCTGCGCAAGTGGCGCAAGCTCAAGGACGGCACCTCGCTCTGGTGGCATGTGCAATCGCGCAACAAGCGCTCGGTAACGCTGGATCTCAAGGCCGCGGAAGGCCAGGAAATCGTCCGCCAGCTGGTGGCCGAAGCCGACATCCTGGTGGAGAACTTCCGCCCCGGCACGCTGGAAGAATGGGGCCTGGGCTGGGATGAGCTGTCGAAGCTGAACCCTCGGCTGATCATGCTGCGCATTTCCGGCTACGGACAGACCGGAC
This sequence comes from Stutzerimonas sp. CXK-1, assembly GCF_057738225.1. NCBI lineage: Bacteria > Pseudomonadati > Pseudomonadota > Gammaproteobacteria > Pseudomonadales > Pseudomonadaceae > Stutzerimonas > Stutzerimonas sp. CXK-1. Next base: position 2,216,785 of record NZ_CM173217.1, read on the forward strand.
CTTATCGCGACCTGCCGGGCTTCGGCGTGATCGGCGAAGCCATGGGCGGCCTGCGTCACCTGTCCGGCTATCCCGGCCAGCCGCCGGTGCGGGTCGGCGTCAGCATCGGCGATTCGCTGTCGTCGCTGTATGGCGTGATCGGTGTATTGCTCGCCCTGCAGGAGCGCAACCGTAGCGGCCAGGGCCAGGAGATCGACGTGGCGCTGTACGAGTCGGTGTTCGCCATGATGGAAAGCCTCGTGCCCGAATACGACGCCTTCGGCTACGTACGCGAGCCGGCTGGCAGTGCCCTGCCCGGCATCACGCCGTCCAATTCCTATCTGTGCAACGACGGCGCCTACGTGCTGATCGCCGGCAATGGCGACAGCATCTACAAGCGCCTGATGACCCTGATGGGCCGCCAGGACCTCGCCGACGACCCGCGCTTCGCCCACAACGACGGCCGCGCCCAGCACGCCGAGCTGATCGATGCCGCCATCGGCGAATGGACCATCCAGCACAGCCGCGACGAGGTGATCGAAGCACTCAAGGGCGCCCGCGTGCCGGCCGGCTATCCCTACACCGCCGCCGATATCGTCAAGGACCCGCACTACCTGGCGCGACAGATGATCGAGCAGGTGCAGACCTTCGCCGGCCCGCTCAAGGTGCCGGGCGTGCTGCCCAAGCTGTCGCGCACGCCGGGACGCATCGGCGAAGGCGGCCCGCAACTGGGCGAGCACACCGACGATGTGCTGGCCGGCCTCGGCCTCACCGATGAACAACGCCAGGGCCTGCGCGAACGCGGAATCATCTGACCAGTGCGTCATCCACCCTGCGCCCATACGTAGGGTTGGACAACGCGAAGCTTGTCCACCTGCCAGCAAGCCACAACGGTGGATGGGTAGAGCGTCATCCACCCTGCGAAACCCCAGGACTCCCCATGAGCAAACGCCTGTATATCCAGGAAGTCGCTACCCGCGACGGCTTCCAGATCGAAGCGGACTTCGTGCCGACCGAAGCCAAGATCGCTCTGATCGACCGCCTCTCGCAAAGCGGGCTGGCGAAGATCGAGGTCACCTCCTTCACCTCGCCCAAGGCCATCCCCAACCTGCGCGACGCCGAGGACGTGATGCGCGGCATCCGCCGTGCGGAGGGCGTCGAGTACACCGTGCTGGTGCCCAACGTGAAGGGCTGCGAGCGCGCCCTGGCCTGCGAGGTGGACGAGATCAACCTGGTGATGTCGGCCAGCGATACCCACGGCCTGGCCAACCTGCGCATGACGCCTGAGCAGTCGCTGGTGCAGTTCCGCGAAATCATCGAAGCCACTCGCGGCAGTGGCGTATTCATCAACGCCTCGCTATCGACCACCTTCGGCTGCCCCTTCGAGGGCGACGTGCCCGAGCGGCGCATCCATGAGCTGGTGCAACGCCTGCTGGAAATCGGCGTGCAGGGCATCACCCTCTGCGACACCACCGGCATGGCCGACCCGGCGCAGGTCGAGCGCATCTGCCGCGAGGTGCTGCACAGCTGGCCGCAGGCGGTGTTCACCGCACATTTCCACAACACCCGCGGCATGGGCCTGGCCAACGCGCTGGCAGCGCTGAACGCCGGCATCGACCGCTTCGATGCCTCGCTCGGCGGACTCGGCGGCTGCCCCTACGCGCCAGGCGCCAGCGGCAACATCTGCACCGAAGATCTCGTGCATATGTTCCAGCGCATGGGCCTAGACACCGGCGTCGATCTCGACCGCCTGCTGCAATGCGCCGCCGACCTGCCCCAACTGGTCGGCCACGACGTACCGGGCGCCGTGCTCAAGGCCGGCAAGGCCGATCGCCGTTATCCGAGACCGAAGTGGATGCAGGACGCCGGCCTTTGAATCCGTGCGAAGCGCCCGGCGGTGTGGCGTCATGAGCGCAAGTCCAGTAGCGACTGGCACAGCACAAAGCCTGCTGAAGGCGGGATCGAGCAATGAGGTGTGATTCTAGTGCTTGTGGTGAGAAGCGAGACTGTCGGCGCAGGCGGATCCCGCTGCAGAACGTTTGGTTAAGGGGCGGGCTTTAGCCATCCCGAGTGAGCGAAGCGAACGGCTTGAACCACTTGTTAGGAGCTTGCCACAAACAATTGGCTGTATAGCTCATTTATTGTTTGAAATTTCATGAAGCTACCTTTTTTTATAGTTCTAATATTTGGTCTTTCAGTTTTTAGGCCGGAAGCATTACCTTTTGTATGCTTGGCGATTTTTAGATTTTCTAGGCTCGGTAGTGGTTGACCTGGAGCCGCGCCGAAAAAATAATACGGCCCGAGTTCTAGCGTTTCATTGTTGAAGTGAACCAAAACTACACAGCCAGATGGTTTTTTTGCCAGCGATACATGGATTTTTTGTGTTGCGGTTGCCGAGCCAATGAATGTGGCTTTGAGTTGAATATGTCTAATGACACCGTTTGCTTCGGCAATAATATCGTAGCCAGAGTTGTCGACCTCAGGTTTAGAGATTTCGAGACTAAAGTCTTTTATTTTCCAAGAGAGTTTGAGTAACTCGCCAATGAGCAAGTGTTCAATCAGCTTTTCACGATATGAGGAGTGGAGCGAATGCTCTGTCATTTCTTTGATTCCTGCTCCGAGTGAAAATCGGATAGTTCCTAACGTTTGGTTAAAGGGCGGGCTTTAGCCCGTCCCAGTGAGCGACGCGAACGATTTGAACCACTTGTTAGCCGGCCCCAATAGGTGCATTGCATACGGGGCAATGACGAAATCGAGTATCTACTCGGGTGGTGGAGGATTTTCGACGTTTTGAGTCCCAGCATGCTGGGCAGTACAGACCACTGTCGGCCTCGAAGATATAGCAGCCCCACTTTCTTCCAGTAGGTTTTTCATCAACGGGCTGTGATGTCTGTTTAAGCAGATTATTTTCTTCTTGTAGCTGAGCGATGCGCTCTTTAAGAGAGGTAGCTTCCAACTTTAGGTCAGCAAGTTCGCTCGAAAGATCAGCTAGCAGATTTTTAAATTCGGCATCTTCAATATTTTTGGAGATTTCACGGAGCCGCTTCGTCAGGCTAAGTGACGTACTTATTGTCGAGATAATATCCATTAACTCTTCCTTGATAGACCAACTATAATTAGACGCCATGTGGTATATAAGGCGCCGAACGGGCTTGGTGTATAACATTCCACTCGCTGTTGTCTCCGACCTTCTAGCTCGGGCCTCTCAGTGACGCCGGGTGTTTATACACCAGCCCAACGAGGCATGAAATTGCTGCCGCCCAACATTGCCCCGCCTGTGACCTTCGGCGCACTCTCTACCATTGCCGCGTCGATGAGTTGTCGAGATCACCGAACGTCTACCAGGCAAACGAAAGCTGGCAAGCACAAGCGGCAGGCCTAGCAGAGCCCTAAAAAAACCAACCACTGCAGGCCAGAGAAACGGTTAGGTCTCCCCGTCCGCAGCATCTAGCAACTGGCTCAATCCCCCTGACAGAATCGTAGAATCGCCTCCGCCACCACCTGCGGCGCCTCGCGCTGAGGGAAATGGCCGACGCCCGGCAATAGCTGTCGGTGGTATGGGCCGCTGAATAAGGCCTCACGCCCGGCCGAGGTTTCCGGTGCGTTGCAGGTATCGGCCTCGCCGTGCAGCACCAGCGTTGGCACGGCGAGCACCGGGGCCGGTTGCAGCAGCGCCTCGTCCGATGCATAGGCAGGATCGCCGTCGACGAAGCCCCAGCGGTGGCGATAGGAATGCAGTACCACGGCAGCCCAGTCCGGGTTGTCGAACGCCTCCAGCGCCTGGACGAAATCCGCCTCCCTGTACCAGCCGGCCGGTGACCAGGTATCCCACAGCAGCCGCGTGAAGGCCGCGCGATCCTCGACTACCGTCTGCTCGCCGCGCGGGGTGGCCATGTACCAGTGGTACCAGTAGTTGCGCGCCTGGCTGAGCGAGATGTGCTGGTTCGGGTCATTGGTGCCGTAGCCCACCGCGAGCATTACCAGCCGTGCGGCGACGTGATGGCGCAGCCCGCAGGCATTGGCCACCGCCCGCGCGCCCCAGTCATGGCCGACCAGCACCGGCTGGTCGAGGCGCAGCGCATCGATGAAGTCCAAGAGATCGCGGCCCAGTGCGGCCAGCTGGCCGCTACGTGGGGTCAGAGGGTCGATAAAGCGCGTCTGGCCGAAGCCGCGCAGCGTCGGGCAGAGCACCCGGTAGCCCGCTGCGGCCAGGCGCTCGGCCACGGGCTCCCAGCCTTCGGGGCAATCCGGCCAGCCGTGCACGAGCACGGCCACCTGCTGGCCGCGGGGGTTCCATTCGAGATAAGCGATATCCAGCACGGGTGTGCTGACCGTGGCGTAACGACTCATGCCGGCGTCTCCTTGCGCGCTCTGGTCGGTCAGCATAAGCCTGGTGCTAAGCATAAAAAACGGGCCGGTCACATTGGACAGGCCCGTTCGTTCTCGCCGCTTGCTGCCTTTGCAGGCTCAGGAGCGGTTGGCCGCCTGCGCCGCTTCGATCAGCTCGACGCCGATGTCGTTCTCGAACTTCTTCCACACAGGTTTCATCGCCTCGCGCCACTGGGCGCGCTGCTCGGGGGTGAGCTCGATGATTTCGGTCTTGCCGGAGGCCGCGATGGCCTGGCGTGCCTGCTGGTTGAGGTCGTCGGCCTGGCGGTTCACCTCGGCGGTGACCTCTTCCATGATCGTTTCCAGTTCGCCGCGCACATCTTCCGGCAGGCCGTTCCAGAACTTGGTGTTGGTGATCACCATGTAGTCGATCAGGCCGTGGTCGGAGGCGGTCATGTAAGGCTGCACCTCGTGCACCTTCTGGCTTTCGTAGTTCGACCAGGTGTTCTCGGTGCCGTTGACCACGCCGGTCTGCAAACCCTGGTAGACCTCGGCGAAGCTCATCTTGCGAGGGTTGGCGCGCACCGCCTTGAACTGCTCGTCGAGCACGGCGGAAGCCTGCACGCGGAACTTCAGCCCACGGGCATCCTTCGGCTCGCGCAGCGGCTTGTTCGCCGAGAGCTGCTTCATCCCGTTGTGCCAGTAGGCCAGGCCGGTGATGTTCTTGTCCTCCATAGCGCGCAATAGCGCCTTGCCCTGCGGGCCGCTCTGGAAACGATCGGCAGCCGCCAGGTCATCGAACAGGAACGGCAGGTCATAGATCTGGATGGCCTTGGCGTAATGCTCGAACTTGGCTAGCGACGGCGCCAGCATGTGCACGTCACCGAGCAGCAGGGCCTCCATTTCCTTGCCGTCGCCGAACAGCGAGGAGTTCGGGTAGACCTCGACCTTCACCTTGCCCGGCAGGCGTTCCTCGGCGAGTTTCTTGAACAGCAGGGCGCCCTGCCCCTTCGGTGTGTTGTCCGCCACTACGTGGGCGAATTTGATGGTCACGGGGTCGGCATGCACCAGCCCGGCGACGGTGAAAGAAAGCGCGCAGGCGAGTGCCTTGAGCTTGTTACTCAGCATGGAAGTACCCTCTTGTTTTTGTCGGTTGGTACGTTTCGCGGGCAAGCGTTGCGGTCAGGGCACCGCTTGCCCGGCACGTTGCAGCAGGCGACGGGCACGGCCGATGACGGGGGCGTCGACCATCTGTCCGTCCACCACGAAAACCCCATCGCCGGAAGCTCCGGCGGCGAGGATGCGTTGCGCCCAGTCCAGTTCCGCGGCACTGGGCATCAGGGTTTCGTGCACCACGGCCACCTGGCTCGGGTGGATGCACAGCAGGCCGCCAAAGCCCATGTCGCGGGCGTCGGCAGCGGCACGGGCGAGGCCTTCGAGGTTCTTGATGTCGGGAAATACGCTGTCCAGCGGTGCTGCCAGCCCGGCCAATCGCGACTGCAGCAGCAGCGCATAGCGTGCCTGGTCGAGCATGCGCTCGGCGCCGGCGCTGCCATTGGCCAGGCCGAGATCGAGGCCCAGGTCCAGCGCGCCGAAGGACAGCCGCTCGACACCCTGGGCGTGGGCAATTTCCGCCAGGTTGGCCAGCCCGCGGGCACTTTCGACGATTGGCCAGACCGGCTTGCCGCAGCTGGCCGCCAGCGCAACCTGCACCGCGCTTTCGACCTTCGGCAGCAGCACGCCGGCGACGCCGGCATGACGGGCACAGAGCGCCAGGTCCGCGGCCTGCTCGGCATGGGTCGGCGCGTTGATGCGCACCAGCAGGCGCGCCTCCGAGTTGGCCGCGAGGAAGGCATCGAGGTTGCCCCGCGCCTCTGCCTTAAGGTTCTCCGCGACCGCATCCTCGAGGTCGACGATGACCGCGTCCGCGCCCGTCGCCAGTGCCTTGGGGATGCGCTCCGGGCGGGTCGCGGGGACGAACAGCGCGCTACGGATGATCGATGAGTTCATGGGCTGGCTCCTCGGCGCGCTCATACCGCGCCCTGCTCGTGCAAGCGCTGAATGTCGCCGGGGGCGTAACCCAGCTCGACCAGCAGGCTGTCGGTGTGCTGGCCCAGCGCGGGGATCGGATCCATGCGCGGGGCGAAGGCGCTGTTGCGCCCCGGCGGCAGCAGCGCAGGCAGACGACCGGCCGGGCTGTCCACCTCGCTCCAGCGCTGGCGGGCCTTGAGCTGCGGATGCGCCCAGACACCGGCCATGTCGTTGACATGCGCATTGGCGATGGGCGCGGCATCCAGCCGGGCGATCACCTCTTCGGCGCTCAGGTGGCTGAACGCCTCGACGATGAGCGCACGCAATTCGGTGCGATGCTCCGAACGCCGGGCATTGCTGGAGAAGCGCTCGTCCTGCGCCAGTTCCGGCTGCAGCAGCACCTTGTCGCAGAACGCCAGCCACTCGCGCTCGTTCTGCAGGCCGAGCATCACCGTGCCACCGTCACCGGTGGGGAACGGGCCGTAGGGGTAGATGGTGGCGTGGGCGGCGCCGGCACGCGGCGGCGGCGTCGCGCCCTTGTAGGCGTAGTACAACGGGTAGCCCATCCACTCCACCAGGCTTTCGAGCATGGAAACGTCGACGCGGCTGCCCTCGCCCGTCTTGTCGCGCAGCATCAGCGCCGAAAGCACACCGGTGTAGGCGTACATGCCCGCGGCGATATCGGCAATGGAGCAGCCGGCCTTGGCCATCTCGGTCTCACCCGGCCCGCCGGTGACGGAGAGAAAGCCGCCCTCGCTCTGGATCAGCAGGTCATACGCCTTCTTCTGCTCGTAGGGGCCGCCCTCGCCGTAACCGGAGATGTCGCAGACGATCAGCCGCGGAAAGCGCTCATGCAGCACCTCGAAGGACAACCCCATGCGCGCCGCGGCGCCCGGTGCCAGGTTCTGCACCAGCACGTCGGCCTTGGCCAAGAGCTGATCGAGTACCTGGGCGGCGGCGTCCTGTTTCACGTCCAGGCTCAGGCTTTCCTTCGAGCGGTTGGTCCAGACGAAATGCGAGGCCAGGCCGTCGACCCGCTCGTCGTAGCCGCGGGCGAAGTCGCCGGCACCGGGCCGCTCGATCTTGATCACCCGTGCGCCGAGGTCGGCCAGCTGGCGCGTGCAGAACGGCGCGGCGATGGCGTGCTCGAGGCTGACCACGGTGATGCCATCGAGTGGGCGGGGTTTGGCTTGGGTGTCGTTCATGTTCGGTTCCTGCAAATTCGGCGTAGGGTGGAAATCGGCGAAGCCATTTCCACGCGTTTGTTCAAGCCCCTGGGACTCTGGCGCCACTTTGGTGGATGAGGCTTCGCCGTCATCCACCCTACGTTCAGGCCAATGCGTCCAGCCGCTGCAGCTCGCGCAGGCGCCAGACCGTATCGATCAGGACGCCCGCCTGGTCATCGCTACGCGCCGCGGAGAACTGCACCAGGCGGCGGAACTTGTCCTCCAGTTCGGCGCGGCTCAGCGTGTTGCCCGGGTCGCCCTTCGGCTCGTCGATGGCGCCGTGCAGCGTGCGGCCATCGGCGGTGATCACTTCGACGCGACCGAGCCAGCGTGCCGGGTAGGCGCCGTCCACCTCGGGATCGAGCGTCATCGAGACCTTCTCGCGGAACTCGCCGACGCGCGGGTCGCTGAGCGCATGGCTGTGAAATTCGGTCAGGCCGGCCTTGCCGTACAGGGCGATCAGCCCCAGCACCGTGCCCATGGAGAACTTCGCCTGATGCACCGTCTGCGGCACCGTCACGCGCCCAAGCACGTCGATCGCGCCCTGATGCACGCGGGTGGTGACCGAGGCAATGTCATCGGCCCCGAGCCCCTCGCGCTGCATCAGCGCCAGCAGCGCATCGGCCGCCGGATGGGTATGCCGGCAGGAGGCGTGGAACTTGAACGAGGTTTCCGCCAGCGCCCAGCGCGTGCCGAGCCGGTCGGACAGCTTGCTCGGCTCGGCATCGCGGGACATGCCCGCCGCCATGCCCTGCTCGCCTTCGAGGATGTCTTGCGCGCCGGTCAGGCCATCGGCGGTCAGGTAGGCGGCGAGCAGGCCATCGGCAGCCGCCTTGGCGGTGTGCAGCTGCTTGGAGTCCGCCGCGTCACGGAGAAACTCCCACAGCCCCGCCGCTTGCGTACCGGCACTGCCGAGCAGATGGGTGAACTGCTGCTGGTCGAAATCCATCAACTTGCCAACGGCCACCGCCGCGGCCAGGGTGCCGACCGTCGCGGTGGTGTGGAAGATGCGGTAATGCGAGCGGCCGAGGAACTCGCCGATGCGGATGCCCGCCTCGTAGCCGGCCACCGAGGCCACCAGCAGCTCGCGGCCGGACTTGCCGAGATCCTGCGCCGCCGCCAGCGCAGCGGGAAACACCACGGTGGCCGGGTGCAGCACGGAGCTGTTGTGCAGGTCGTCCTGCTCCACCAGGTGCGAGCTGGCGGCATTCACCAGTGCGGCGAAATAGGCCGAGCTGCTCTGGCCGTTGACCAGGATGCGCGCCGGTCCTTCGGCAGGGCCCATGCTCTGCGCATAACGCTCGAACAGCGGAATCGGATGCGAGCCGGCGCTAGCCAGGGCCGAGCCGAACCAGTCGAGAAAGAGGTCTTCGGTGCGGGCGAGCACCGGTTCGGGGATCTGCTCGTAGGCGAGCCCGGCGAGGAATTCAGTCAGGGCTCGGGTGTGCTGGCTCATGCGTTGGGCTCCAGCGGATTCTCTAACGGATTGGACAGTTCGATGAGGTTCTGGTCGGGGTCGCGCAGGTACACCGAGCGGATCGGTCCGGTCGCGCCGGTGCGTTGCACCGGACCTTCGACGATGGCGACCTGCTGCGCCTGGAGGTGGGCGATCACCTCGGCCAGCGGTGTGGCAACGATGAAGCAGAGGTCCGCCGAACCCGGCGTCGGACGCTCGGCCTTGGGCTCGAATTCGCGCCCGGCCTGGTGCAGGTTGATCTTCTGGTTGCCGAAGGCCAGCGCCTTGCGCCCTTCGCCGAAAGTCACCGCCTGCATGCCGAGCACGCGGGTGTAGAAGTCGATCGTCGCCTCGAGATCGGCAACGGTGAGGACCAAGTGGTCGAGGTGGTCGATCTGCATGACGTTCATCCCTCACTCGTAGGGTGGAAAACGGCGAAGCCTTTTCCACGCGTCTGTCCGAATCCGCTCAGTTGCATCGCCTGCTGGAGGCGCGTGGAAAAGACCTGCGGTCGTTTTCCACCCTACGGTCCCGTTTACTCACCTGTAGGAGCGAGCTTGCTCGCGAAGCCGTTCTTGCACCTCGTTCGCGAGCAAGCTCGCTCCTACAACCTGACTGCGTGCGCCCTCAGAAGCTGCGCGGCAGCTCGAGCAAGTGCTCGGCCACGTATGACAGGATCAGGTTGGTCGAGATCGGCGCCACCTGGTACAGCCGCGTCTCGCGGAACTTGCGCTCGACGTCGTATTCGTTGGCGAAGCCAAAGCCGCCGTGAGTCTGCAGGCAGGCGTTGGCCGCCTCCCAGCTGGCCTTGGCCGCCAGGTATTTGGCCATGTTGGCCGCGGCTCCGGCGTTGCGCCCGCTGTCGTATTCCTCGCAGGCGCGCCAGCGCATCAGGTCGGCGGCCTCGATCTCGATATGCGCTTCGGCGATGGGGAACTGCACGCCCTGGTTCTGCCCGATGGGCCGGCCGAATACCACACGGTCGCGGGCGTACTGCGCGGACTTCTCGACGAACCAGCGGCCATCGCCGATGCACTCGGCGGCGATCAGCGTGCGCTCGGCATTCAGGCCGTCGAGGATGTAGCGAAAGCCCTTGCCCTCCTCGCCAATCAGGCTACTGGCGGGAATCTCCAAGTTGTCGAAGAACAGCTCGTTGGTCTCGTGGTTGACCATGTTGGCGATCGGCTGCACGGTCAGGCCGTTGCCGATGGCCTCGCGCAGGTCGACGAGAAAGATCGACATGCCCTCGGACTTGCGCTGCACTTCGGCCAGCGGCGTGGTGCGCGCCAGCAGGATCATCAGGTCGGAATGCTGGATGCGCGAGATCCACACCTTCTGCCCGTTGACGACGTACTTGTCGCCCTGGCGCACGGCGGTGGTCTTGATCTTGGTGGTGTCGGTGCCGGTGGTGGGTTCGGTCACGCCCATGGACTGCAGCCGCAGCTCGCCGCTGGCCAGCTTCGGCAGGTAGTAGCGCTTCTGCTCCTCGCTGCCGTTTCTGAGCAGGGTGAACATGTTGTACATCTGCCCGTGGATGGTCCCGGAGTTGCCGCCGCAACGGTTGACCTCCTCGAGGATCACCGAGGCCTCGGCCAGACCCAGGCCGGAACCGCCGTATTCTTCCGGGATCATCGCCGACAGCCAGCCGGCTTCGGTCATGGCGGTGACGAAGGCTTCCGGGAAGCCCTTTTCCTCATCGATCTTGCGCCAGTATTCGGCGGGAAATTCGGTGCAGAGGGCGCGCACGCCTTCGCGGATGAAGCTCAGTTCTTCGGTCTTGTTCGGGGTCATCTCGGTTTCTCGCTTGTGCGGCACGCGGCCTCAACGGTGGATAAGGCTGCGCCGTTATCCACCCTACGATTCAGTCGAATTCCACTTCGGCTTTCTGCGCCAGGCCGTTGTGGTCGCCGGCCCAGAGTTCGGCCTTGCCCGGCGCGACGATGCGGCCGCCGACCTCGAACGGCTGCGGCGCGATCAGCGGGCGCAGGCCGCGGTAGGCGAAGCGGCGCAGGCGGGCGTCGGGATTGGCGCGACAGAAAGCACGCAGGTTCAAGGTGGCGATCAGCGGACCGTGAACGACCAGGCCGGCATAGCCCTCGGTCTCGGTGACGTAGGGCCAGTCGTAATGGATGCGATGGCCGTTGAAGGTGACCGCCGAATAACGGAACAGCAGCGTCGGCGTCGGTGTGACCGCCTCGCGCCAACCACCGGCGACCATGGGTTCGCCACTGCTGGTCTTCGGCGGGCTCGGCTCGCGGTAGACGATGTCCTGTTCCTCACGGATCGCCAGCCGGCTGTCCTGCAGGTAGTCGTGCTGCACGGTGACGAACAGCAGCGCGCCGGTGCGGCCCTGTTTTTCCTCGATGTGCTTGATGGTCGAGACGCGTCGCGCCTCGCCGCCGGCTTCCAGCGGGCGCAGGAACTCGACCCGGCCACCGGCCCACATGCGGTTGCGGTTGTCCGCCGGCGGCAGGAAGCCACCGCGCGCCGGGTGACCGTCCTCGCCGAGGCCGCTTTCGGCGACCGGCTCCTGGAAGAAGCACCATTGCCATAGCGGTGGTAGCGCTTCGCCGTGCGCGGGCGTGGTTTCGCCGAAGGTCGCGGCGATGCGCATCAGCAGGTTGCGGCTGAGCTGGTCGTGGGCCTCTTCGGTGCGGCCGATCCAGGCAGAGATGTCGGTCATGGCTGAGCTTCCGGCTGTTGTCTTGTTTGGCCGTAGCATGCAGCGCCGCCAGCGTTCCGTGAATTTGTATTTAATGACACCAGCGTTCGGCTAAGCTGAACACCAACCTCATCTCGAGCACCGCCATGCATTTCGATCTGGCCGACCTGCGTCTGTTCATCCATATCGCCGAATCCCCAAGCCTGACCCAGGGCGCACGCCGCGCGCACCTCTCGCCGGCCGCGGCCAGCGCGCGGATCAAGGCGCTGGAGAGCCAGCTTGACAGCCGCCTGCTCTACCGCGACAGCCGCGGTGTCGAGCTGACGCCCGCCGGCCATAAGCTGCTGCAGCACGCGCGGCTGATCATGCGTCAGGTGGATTACCTGAAAAGCGAGTTCACCGAGTACGGCACCGATTCAGCCGGGCATATCCGCATCTTCGCCAACACCACGGCCGTGACCGAATTTCTGCCCGAGGTGCTGGCCGGTTTTCTCGCCGAGCGCCCCGGCGTCACGGTGGACCTGCAGGAGCGCCTGAGCCGCGACATCGTCCGTGGCGTGCTCGACGGCAGCACGGACATCGGCATCATCGCCGGCCCGGTGCAGGCCGAAGGCCTGCAGGTGCTGCACTTCAGCACCGACCGCCTGTTGCTCGGCGTGCCGATCGGCCACCCGTTGGCCGGCGAAACGCAGGTCACGCTGCGCCAGACGCTGGCCTATCAGCACATCGGCCTGCACGAAGGCAGCACCCTGCTGACCTTTCTGCGCGACCGCGTCGAGAAACTCGGCAGCCAGCTGTCGCTGCGCATCCAGGTTTCGAGCTTCGAGGCGGTGTGTCGGATGATCGAGGCCGGCGTGGGCATCGGCATCATCCCCGAGTCCGCCGCGAGGCGGCACAGCCGCACCATGCAACTGGCGCTGGTGGAGCTGGACGAGCCCTGGGCGGTGCGCGAACGCAGCATCCTGGTGCGCGAACTGGACGCCCTGCCCGGTTCGGTACGGGCCCTGATCGCCACCCTGGCGCCCGATGTAGCTACCGAAGCGAACGTTGCCCGGCCTTTGCTGCCGAACGGCGGGTAGGCACGCATCGCCGAACCTCTGCAGGGAGCTGACATGTCCGCACTGACCAACAGGCTGTTTCGCCTGTATCACCGAGTCATCGGCAGCATCGCCTTCTACCCGACACTTATCGCCCTGGGCCTGGCCTGCCTGTGCCTGATTACCATCGTGCTGGAACTGACCTGGCTGCAGCCCTACAAGGAGCAGCTCGAACTCGGCGTGGTGAAGAATGCCGAGAACGCCCGGCTGATTCTCGGCACCCTGGTCGGCGGGATCATCTCGCTGATGGTGTTCAGCTTCTCGATGGTCATGGTGGTGCTCAATTCGGCGGCCTCCTCGCTGTCGCCGCGGGTGATTCCGGGGCTGATCAGCAGCCGCAGCCATCAGCTGGTGCTCGGCGTCTATCTCGGCACGATCATCGATTCGCTGATGCTCATTTCCACCATTCAGGAAGGCGACGACATCAATGTGCCGAGCCTGGGCGTCTTTCTGGCGCTCTTTCTGGGCGTGATCTGCCTCTGCCTGTTCATCTACTTCATCCGCTCGATTTCACTGTCGATTCAGGTCGACTACATCCTCAACCGGGTCTACAAGCAGACCCTCGCCCAGCTCCACGCCAGACGCCGCCAGGCTGACGACCACGAGGTGATGCCCTGGCCCGACGACAGCCACTGGACGACGATCCGCGCGCAACGTTCGGGCTACTTCAAGGCGCTGAACCTCTCGGCGGCGCAGGCACTGCTGCAAGAGCAGGACGCGCACATGACGGTGCAGGTGCATTACGGCTTTTTCGTCATGCCGGGCCACCCGCTGATCCGCCTGGACCGCGAGCTGGACGAAGCCTGCGTGAGCCGGTTGCTGGACTGCTTCGACTTCTATGTCGAGGAATACGCCCACCGGCACTTCTTCTTCGGCTTCAAGCAGATCGTCGAAATCGCCATCCGCGCCTTGAGCCCGGGCATCAACGACCCGGGCACGGCGATCAAGGCGATCGACATGCTTGGCGTGCTGCTGGCCGAACGCATGCACCTGCCCAACCACGAGGTCGCCCCGATCGAGGGCCAGCCACGCCTGTATATCCGCGAGCTGGAGCTGGACGCGATGCTGCAGCTGGCGTTCGGCCCCCTGCGCCGCTACGGCAGCAGCGACCTGCAGGTACTGCTGACGCTGCTGCAGGCCTGCAAGAACCTGCTGTATGCCGCTGGCGACAGCGCCACCGAGCGCATCCTGCTGCACCATGCCGAAGCGGTCGTCGAGCAGGCATCGATCACCCTGTCCGGCGCGCTGGATCGCCAGGCGATGGCCGAGGCGGTGCAGTCACTGAACCAGGCGGTACGTCATGCCGAGCCGCTGTCGCGCGCGCCGCTGCGGGAATCCTGAGCGCTTGCTGCTGCCCAACGACAACACAGGGAGCGGTGTGTCGCCATGAGCCACCCCACTCGCTCAGGTTTTTACCTCTCAAAATCAGCAAGTTATGAAAGTTCGCCGACCCATGGCCGGCGCGCCGAAACTTGCTTTAGCCGATTTCGTTGCCTAGGGTGTCGCCCATGAAGTCCTTGATCGCTCCCATTAGTTCGCTGCTCGGCGGCGTGGCCTTGCTGCTGCTCGGGCACGGCTTGCTCAATACCCTGCTCACGCTGCGCGGCGTCGCCGAAGGTTACTCGACCGGGATGGTCGGCCTGTTGATGTCCGGCTACTTCGCCGGCTTCCTGATCGGTACCTGGCTCGCGCCCTCGCTGATCCGGCGCATCGGCCACATCCGCACCTTCTCCTTCTACGCCTCGCTCGCCGCGACCGCCGTACTGCTGCACGTGATGATCGTCAATCCCTGGGTCTGGCTGGTATTGCGGGTCATCTACGGTATCGCGCTGGTGACCCTGTACATGGTCATCGAGAGCTGGCTCAACGCCCAGGTCAGCGGCGAGAAGCGCGGCCAGGTATTTGCCGTGTACATGGCGGTCAACCTCGGCTCCCTGGCCGCCGCCCAGCAGCTGCTGGGGCTCGACAGCCCGATGGAATTCACCCTCTTCGCGCTGGCGACCATTCTTATCGGCGGCGCGATGATGCCGATCACCCTCACCCGCCAGCCGCAACCGACACTGCCGGACATTCCGCCAACCGACCTGCTGCAGCTGGCGCGCATCGCCCCGCTGCCGCTGATGGCCGCCGGCGTGTCCGGGTTCGCACTCGGCGGCTTCTGGGGCCTGGCGCCGGTGTATGCCAGCCAGGTCGGCTTCGACGCCTCCGGCGTGGGCCTGCTGATGAGCGTGACCATTCTCGGCGGCGCCGTGCTGCAATGGCCGATCGGCCTGTTTTCCGACAAGCATGAGCGCCGCATCGTGCTGCTCTGGGTGGTGGCGCTCGCCGCGCTGCTGGCACTGGCGGTGGCGCCGCTGAAGGCCGGTGCCCTGTTGCTGGGGCTGATGTTCGTCTGGGGCGGCCTGGCGTTCTCGATCTACTCGATTGCCGTGGCGCAGATGGTCGACCACCTGAACCCCGACGAAATTCTCTCCGGCTCCAGCGGCCTGTTGCTCGCCAACGGCTTTGGCGCGGCACTCGGGCCGGTTGCCGCCGGTGGCCTGATGCACCTGGCCGGGCCGATCGCGCTGCCGCTGTTCTTCGCGGTCAGCCTGGCTCTGCTGGCGGCTTACGCCTTCTACCGGCCGCGCAAGGTGGTCGACCTGGTGACCGAACCGCACGGGCACTTCACCCCCGTGCTGCGCACCAGCCCTACCGTCATGGAGCTGATGCCCGACACCCCGGAAGATGCGACCGCCCATGCGCCGGCCAACGAGGACGAACTGAACGAGCTGGACGACCTGCCGCCCGCCGAGGAGCCGGCCGAACCGCGCACCGGCACCTGAGCCTCAGAAGTCGACGCGGCCGCGCCCGGCCTTGATCGCACCGCGGCGCGTCTTGCCCTCGAGCCGGCGCGTCTTGGAGGCCAGCGTCGGCCGGGTCGGCCGGCGCGCCTTTTCCACCTTGGTCACACTACGGATCAGCGCCACCAGTCGCTCGAGCGCGTCGGCGCGGTTCTGCTCCTGGGTGCGGTAGCGCTGGGCCTTGAGCACGATCACCCCGCTGTCGCTAATGCGGTTGTCGCGCAGCGCCAGCAGGCGTTCCTTGTAGAACGCCGGCAGTGACGAAGCCTGGATATCGAAGCGCAGGTGAACGGCGCTGGAAACCTTGTTGACGTTCTGCCCACCGGCACCTTGCGCCCGGATGGCAGTCAGCTCGACCTCGCTGTCGGCGAGGTGAACGTTGTTCGATATCTCCAGCATGGGCTTCCCTGATCCTGTCGTGCGCGCAGCAGGCGCGATTGTCCTACGACCTGTCCGCCGCCGACAGGTTTGAAACAATTTCCCGCTGCCGGAACGTTCGCCTTCGGCGTAGGGTCCGCTTGAAACGCAACCATCCACCGCCCGGAGCACTCATGGATTCGATCACCCAGGCCCTGCTCGGCGCCACCGTTCATACCGCCGTGCTGGGCCGTTGGCAGGGACGCAAGGCACTGCTGTTCGGCGCCGCACTCGGCACCCTGCCCGACCTGGACGTGGTCATCGACTACGGCGATGCCGTGGCGAACATGACCTATCATCGCGGCTTCAGCCATTCGCTGTTCGTGCTCAGCGGCCTGGCCCTGCTGCTGGCGTGGCTGGTGCGACGGTTGCGGCCGCACCCGGGCTATTCGAGCCGGCGTCTGTTTCTGGCCATCTGGCTGGTGCTCGTCACCCACGTGCTGCTCGACGCCTTCACCAGCTATGGCACCCAGCTGTTCTGGCCCCTGCACACGCCGCCGGTGGCCTGGGCCAGCATTTTCATCATCGATCCGCTGTACAGCCTGCCGCTGCTGCTGGCCGTGCTCGCCGTCGGCTTCAGCGGCTTCCAGGGCCGCGCGCGCCATTGGCCGGCCGTGGCGCTGGCGGTGTCGACGCTGTACCTGGGCTTTACCGTCGCCGGAAAACTCATGGCCGAGCAGCGCGTGCGTCTGGAGATGGCACGCCAGGGCATCACGGCCGAGCGCGTGTTCAGTACCCCTACGCCGTTCAACAGCCTGCTCTGGCGGGTGATCCTGATCGACGGCGAGCGCTACCACGAGGCCCTGGTGAGCTGGCTCGACAACCGGCCGCCCCAACTGGTGAGCCTGCCCCGCGGCGCCCGCCTGCAAGAAATCCTGGTGGGCTCGCCGCAACATGCGCGGCTGCAGTGGTTCACCGGTGGCATCCTGCGCTACGACGTCGAGGGCGACGCGCTACTGGTGACCGATCTGCGCCTCGGCATGACGGGTTATCACCCCTTCCGTTTCCCGCTAGCCCGGCAACAGGCCGGGGGCTGGCAGCTGGTCGACGAGGCCGAGCGCCTGCCGGCCGAACGGGGTGACCTGGCGCGCCTGGAACTCTTGTGGCAACGGATCTGGAGCCAGCGACCCGAGGTGCCGCTCGGCGAATGGGCGATCGACCTCAGCCGCCACTGACGCGCCCGGCCCGGCGCCGACCGACGCCATACAGCAGCGCACCGAGCCCGAGCAGCAGGCCGGCACGCAACCAGGTTTCGCCGCTCTGCTGGGCCAGCAACAGCAGGCAGGCTAGAATAGCCAGTACCGGCAGCGCCGTCGGGGTGCGGAAATGCGCTTCGGCGATGCGCTCCTTGCGCAGCGCCAGCACGGCTGCGTTGGTCGCGATGAACACGAACAACAGCAGCAGCACGACCGTTTCGGCAAGCGCGGTCAGGCTGCCGGTGACGGTGAGCAGCATCGCCACCAGCGTCGTTGCGACGATCGCCAGCCACGGCGTGCGCCGACCCGGCAGGACACGGGTCAGGCCCAGCGGCAGCAGGCCGCGATCGGCCATGCCATAGGCCAGGCGACTGGACATGATCATGGTCAGCAATGCGCCGTTGGCCACCGCCACCAGCGCGACGAGCGAGAACGCCCGGTCCGGCACGGCGAAGCCGGTCGCCCTCACCACGTCCAGCAGCGGCGCGGTCGAGGCGCCAAGTGCCTCCGGCGTCAGGACCGCAGTAGCCGCCAGGCCGACCCCGACATAGATCAGCCCGGCCACCAGCAGCGCACCGAACAGCGCGCGCGGGTACACGCGGCGCACGTCCCTGACCTCCTCGGCGACGTTGGCCGACACCTCGAAGCCGACAAAGGAGTAGAACGCCAGCAGCGCCGCGCCGAGTACCGCCGCCGCCGGCGAGACACCCGGGGCGAAGGCCATCGCCCGCCCCGGGTCGCCGCCCCCGGCCAACACCAAGCGCGCCGCGACAAGCACCACGAACAGCAGCCCGGAGACCTCGATCACGGTCATCACCGCATTGGCCCTCAGGGATTCGCGGATGCCGCGCGCATTGAGCAGGCCCACCAGCAGCAGAAAGCCCAGCGCCGTGGGTATCGTCGGCAGGTCGAGAAAGGCGCCCAGGTAGTCGCCGGCAAATGCCAACGACAGCCCGGCCGCACTGGTGACGCCCGCCGCGAGCATGGCGAAGCCGACCAGGAACGAGAGCAGCGGGCTGCCGAAGGCGCGCGCGGTGAACACGGCCGTACCCCCGGCGCGCGGGTATTTGGACACCAGCTCGGCGTAGGACCCGGCCGTGAGCAAGGCGAAGAACAGCGCCAGCAGCAGGGGCGCCCAGACGGCGCCACCGACCTCGCCGGCAATCTTGCCGACCAGCGCGTAAACGCCGGCACCGAGCACGTCCCCGAGGATGAAGAGAAACAGTGCCGGACCGGTGATGGCCCGGCGCAGGCGGGTCTGCTGCGCGTCGGAATCGGACGCGGCGTGGCTGTTCGCCTCGGAACCGGCCAGTGGCATGCGGTGCTCCCTGAGCAATGGCACCGGCGGTGCCCTTTGCACTAGATCGACGCCTGCCCCTGGAGTTCAGCCCCGGCTGCCGCGTACCGCGGTCAGGTACGGAACTGGCGGACCAGCTCCTGCAGCTCGATCCCCAGGCGAGCCAGTTCGGCGCTCGCACTGGCGGTCTGCTCGCTGCCGCTGGCGCTCTGCTCGCCGATGTCCCGTACGCGCGTCACGCTCTCGGAGATGTTTTCGGCCACACTGCTCTGCTGCTCGGCCGCGGCGGCGATCTGCTGGTTCATCTGCTCGATGGTCGATACCGAGTCGGTGATCCGGCCGAGCGCCGTGCCGGCCTCGTTGGCCAGCGCGACGGTACGCTGCGTCAGGTCGCGGCTGGTCTGCATCTGCTCGACCGCCTGCCCGGCGACCTGCTGCAGGCTGCCGATCAGGCCTTCGATCTCCTCGGTCGAATCATGGGTACGGCGCGCCAGGGCTCGCACCTCATCGGCAACCACGGCGAAGCCGCGGCCCTGCTCGCCGGCACGCGCGGCCTCGATCGCGGCGTTGAGCGCCAGCAGGTTGGTCTGCTCGGCGACGGCGCGGATCACTTCCAGTACGCTGCCGATCCGGCCGCTCTGCTCGTTCAGCGCCTCGATGGCCTGCGCCGAATGCTCGACCTCGGACGACAGCGTGCCGATCTGGCCGATCGCATCGCGCACCACCCGGTCGCCCTGGCGTGCCTGCTGGTCGGCCTGGCGTGCGGCGAGGGACGCCTGCTCGGCATTGCGCGCGACTTCCTGCACCGTGGCGGCCATCTCGTTCATGGCGGTGGCGACCTGGTCGGTTTCCTCGCGCTGGGTCTGTACACCGGCGCTGGTCTGCGCGGTCACCGCCGACAGCTGCTCGGCGGCCGCGGCGATCTGGCTGACGCCGCCGCCGATCCGTCCGATCAGGTTGCGCAGGCTTTCGTTCATCCGGTGCATCGCGTTCTGCAGCTGGCCGACCTCGTCACGCCGGGCACTGGCCTGGGAGTGGGACAGATCGCCCGCCGCCACGCGTTCGGCCTGGGCGACGGTATCGCGCAGCGGGCCAACGATCATGCGGGTGATGGTCAGCGCGGCAAGCGCACCGATGACAATCGCCAGGCCGCCAATCAGCGCCAGCAGCAGGTAGACGTTCGAGCGCTGCGAGCGCATCGTTTCGGTGGCCAGTTCGAGGGTCTGGCCCGCGGCGGCGATCACCTCGCCGGAGAGTTCGGCCATTCGCCGTTCGGCGGCCAGGCGATTGCTGCGGTTCTGGCGAAATTCATCGAACGCGGCGCGATACTGCTCGAGCGCTGCCAGGGCCGCGTCCATCGAGCTCTTCTGCTCGTCGTCGAGCCAGATCTTCAGGTTGCTGCCAATCGAGCTGACATCGCTGTACTTGGCCTGCCAATCGGTCACCGACTGCTGATCGCTGCTGGCGACGAAGGCATTTTCCAGGGTGCGCATGTCGAGCACCTGCTTGGTCAGGCCCGAGGTCGCCTCGGCGATGGTCAGCGGATCGCTGCCCTTCAGGCGGTCGCCTTCCAGCCGCAGGGCCCGCACCGCGTCGTACATGTCGAGCTCGATGAACTCGAACTCCTCCCGGCTGCGCTGCGCGGTTTCGCCCATCTGCGCACGCAGCTGCTGGCCACGGTTGATCAGCTCACGGTATTCATCGAATTGCGCCGCGTAGGCGTCGACTGCCTGGCGAATGCGCGTCAGGCCGGCCTGCTCCGCCTCGTGCGAGGAGGCGCCCAGCGCGTCCAGCTCGCTGTCGATCGACGCGAGCCCGCTACGCAGTTCGGCGGCAGCACGCTCCTCACGGGTCAGCGCAAAGTCGCGCTCGTCGCCGCGCGCATCGAGGATGCCGGCATTGATGCCGGCCAGCTTGTTGATGCGCTGCGAGCCGGCGACGGTGGCCTCGACGGCGTAGAAGCCGGTGGCGGTGACCGCCAGCGTCAGCGCCAGCACCGTGCCGAAACCAATGGCCAGCTTGCGGCCCACGGGCAGGTTGGTGAAAGGGTTGGTGGCAACGTGCATCGATTCAATCCCTTAAAAAGCAATCCAGCTTACAGTCGGCAGCCCTCATCAATAGTTGAGCGAAAAGGCAGGATTTTCCGGCGCCACTCATCCGGCGGCGCGCGGGGTACCGCCGTGCTAGTGCTGCAGGTGCCCGTACAGCCGGGCGTAGAGCCCGCCTTCGGCGATCAGCTGTTGGTGATCGCCCTGCTCGGCGATGCGCCCGCCATCGAATACCAGCACCCGGTCGGCCTGCTTAACCGCCGACAGGCGGTGGGCGATGATCAGCGTCGTGCGGCCCCGGAGGAAGTTCGCCAGCTGCTGGTGCAGCGCATATTCGGTCGCCGCATCGAGGGCCGAGGTGGCCTCGTCGAGGATCACCACCTTGGGTTCGGCCAGCACCATGCGCGCCACGGCCAGGCGCTGGCGCTGGCCACCGGACAAACGCACACCGGAACGCCCGACGATGCTGTCCAGGCCGTGCGGCAGCTGGCGCACGGTGTCGGCCAGCTGCGCGATCTCCAGCGCCTGCCAGCAGGCCGCGTCATCGCGCTCGCGGCCCATGCAGAGGTTGGCGCGCACCGTATCGTTGAACAGCGCCGGGTGCTGCAGCACCACCGCCACGTTGTCACGCACCAACGGCAGGCCGATGTCTTCCAGGCGCACGCCACCGAAGCGAATCTCGCCGGCCTGCGGCCGATACAGCCCGAGCAGGAGCTGCACCAGGGTACTCTTGCCACCGCCGCTGGCCCCGACGATGGCGACCTTCTCGCCGGCGGCGATGGAAAGGTCCAGCCCTTCGAGCACCGGCTCCTCCTGGTAGGAAAAGCGCAGGCCGCGGACCTCGATGTCGACGGTCTGGTGGCCGGCGAACGGATCGTGCGTCGTGCCGTACTGCGGCTCGTCGGCGCGCGCGAGCAGCTGGTTGATCCGGCTCAACGCGCCGCCGGCGGCGTAATAGGCGTATTGCAGGCTGAGCAGCTGCTCCACCGGGCCGATCATGAACCACAGGTAGCTGAACACGGCGAGCATCTGGCCAATGGTCAGGTCGGAGAACAGCACGGTGAGCATCGCCGCCGCGCGGAACACGTCGATGCCGAACTGGAACAGCAGGCCGCTGGCGCGGTTCGAGGCGTCGGTCTTCCATTGCGAGGCCACCGCGTAGTCACGCACTTCCCGAGCCTTGAGCCCGAGCCGACCGAGAAAGAAGCCCTGGCGGTTGCCCGCGCGCACTTCCTGGATGGCGTCGAGGGTTTCGGTCAGCGCCTGGGTGAAGCGCGACGTGCTGTCGTTCTCCAGCTTCTTCAGGTGCTTGACGCGCTTGCCCAGCTGCACCGTGGCGTAGATCACCAGCGGGTTGAACAGCAGGATCAGCAGCGCCAGCTGCCAGTGCATCCAGACCAGAATCGCCGCCGTGCCGACGATCGAGAGCAGCGCGACCAACAGCCGACTCAGGGTCTCGCCGAGAAACTTGTCGATGGTGTCCAGGTCGGTCACCAGATGCGCCGCCACGGTGCCGCCGCCAAGGCTCTCGTACTCGGCCAGCGATATGCGCTTGAGGCGCTCGATCAACCGCACCCGCAGGCGATAGACGACGTCCTTCGACAACCGGGCGAACAACCGCGCCTGCAGCACATTGAGCACCAGCGACGAGCCGCGCAGAAGCAGCGTGAGCGCCAGCATCAGGCCGATGTAGCCGACGGCGGTCTGCCAGCCCTGCGGCAGGAAGTTGTCCATCACCCGCAGCGCCGCATCGCCCTGCCCCAGCAGCACCTCGTCGACCAGCAGGGGCAGCAGCAAGGGGA
The DNA here is from genome assembly GCF_057738225.1 of Stutzerimonas sp. CXK-1. Taxonomy (NCBI): domain Bacteria; kingdom Pseudomonadati; phylum Pseudomonadota; class Gammaproteobacteria; order Pseudomonadales; family Pseudomonadaceae; genus Stutzerimonas; species Stutzerimonas sp. CXK-1. The sequence continues at coordinate 2,239,168 of NZ_CM173217.1, forward strand.
TCGGCACGCTGCACAGGGTGGCCAGCACCGCGACCAGGTTGGCCAGCAGCAGTGCCTTGCGGTGGCGCAAGGCGAGGCGGCGGATCTCCGCCCAGCTCAGCTGATCAGCCATGCGCACCACGCTCCAGCCAGCGCGCCAGCAACGGCGCCAACGCCGCCAGTGGCTGATAGCCATTGGTCAGCAAGGCCAGTTGGCCGTCACGCTCGGCCAGTACGGTAGGGAAGCCGGCGATGCCGAGGTTCCCGGCCCAGGCGAAATCGGCAGCAGTGGCTTCGCGTGTCGCGCCGGCATCGAAGCACTCGGCGAAGGCGTCGCGCGCAAGGCCCGTGCGCTCGGCCAGTTCGACCAGCCGTGCGGGCTGGGTGACGTCTTCGCTGCGGGTGTAAAACGCCTGCTGGATCAGCAGGGCCAGCGGCCAGGCGCATTCGGCCTCGAGCTGTCGCGCTGCGACCAGGGCCCGGCAGGCCGGCTCGGTGTCGTAAACCAGCCCCTCGGGCAGCCCGGCGGCGAAATCGAACGGCTGGCCGCTGGCCTCGTGCACGGCCTGCCAGTAAGCCAGCGTGCGGCGCCGCCCGGCTTCGTCCATCGGCGTGCGTTCGCGGCGCAGCCCACCGACCACCAGGTGCAGCCCCACGCCGCGGTTGGCGGCCTGTTCGGCCAGCGCCTGCATGACCGGTGCGAAGCCCCAGCACCAGGAGCACATCGGGTCCATCACATAGATCAGTCGGGCGCTCATGCTCACTCCGTGCCGATTACTGCATTGGGCACACGGCGCGCGCCCTTGGTTCGCCTGTTCTGCTCAGCCTGCCTCAATCGCCGCGGCCCTGTCGCGCTAGGCTCATGCGTCGTGGCGCCGCGGGTCGCGGCCGATCGGGTGCGGCTGGTGGCGCTCGCGCGCCAGTTCGATCTGCTTCTGTCGCTCGCGGGCGCTGGCACGGGTCTTCTCCGGCAGCTGGTCCCAGCAATGCGGGCAACTGACGCCGGCAACGAAATGCGCCGAGGCCCGGTCTTCGGCCGACACCGGCATGCGGCAAGCGTGGCAGAGCTCGAACTCACCCTCGGAGAGGTCGTGGCGCACGGTAACCCGGTTGTCGAAGACGAAGCAGTCGCCGCGCCAGCGGCTTTCGCCCTGCGGCACTTGCTCGAGGTACTTGAGGATGCCGCCCTTCAGATGAAAGACCTCCTCGAAGCCTTCGCCGAGCATGTAGCTGGAGGCCTTTTCGCAGCGAATGCCGCCGGTGCAGAACATCGCCACCTTCTTGTGCCGGGTCGGGTCGAAATGCGCCTTTATATAGTCGGGGAATTCACGGAACGAGCGGGTCTTGGGGTCGACCGCGCCCTCGAAGCTGCCGATCGCGACTTCGTAGTCGTTGCGCGTGTCGATGACCAGCACCTCGGGATCGTCGATCAGCGCGTTCCAGTCGCGCGGCTCGACATAGGTGCCGACCCGCCGGTTCGGGTCCACGCCCGGCACGCCGAGGGTGACGATCTCTTTCTTCAGCTTGACCTTCGTGCGGTAGAACGGCTGCTCGTCGCAGTACGACTCCTTGTGGTCGACGTCGGCCAGGCGCGGGTCGTTGCGCAGCCAGGCGAGCAGCCGGTCGATGCCCTGGCGCGTGCCGGAGACGGTGCCGTTGATGCCTTCCTCGGCGAGCAGCAGCGTGCCCCTGATATCGTTCGCCAGCAAGGTGTCGAGCAACGGCTGGCGCAGCTCGACGTAGTCCGGCAGGCCGACGAACTTGTACAGCGCCGCCACGACGATGGGTTCTTTCAAGAGGTCCTCCAGTGGCCGCCCGCGCAAAGGGCGTACCGGGGTGGTGAAACAGAAGCGCCGGCAACAGCCGGCGCGGGAGGCGGATTCTAGCAGAACGACCCTGGCCAGGCAGGCGCCGGGCGGCGCCTCACTTGTGCCCGCCGGCGCACACCGGCGACGCCGGCGCGCTACCCTGCTCGGCCCATTCGGCGGGCGTGTAGGTATGCAACGCCAGCGCATGGACCTGCTGCATCAGCTCGCCCATGGCGCCGTAGGCCTTCTGATGGCGCTTGACCGCATTCAGCCCGGCAAACGCCTCGCTGACGATCACGGCCTTGTAGTGGGTTTCCTGGCCACGGCTGTGCATGTGGCTCTCGTCGATGACCTGCAGGTATTCGGGTTGCAGCGTTTGCAGGGCGACCTTGATGTTGTCCAGTTTGCTCATGCGGGTTCCGTCAGTTCTTCTCGGGTTCGAGTTCGGCCGTCATGTCGGCCAGCAGCTTGTTCACTTCGGGCACTGCCGTCTGCAGGCGCGCCTGGGTCAGTTGCGCCGAACGCGCGTTGAGCTCCGGCAGCTTGCCGAGCATCTTGCGGCCCAGCGGTGAACGGTAGAAATCGATCAGCCCGGCCAGCTCCTGTTCGGTGAACTGTTCGGTGTAGAGCGCGACCAGTTCGGGCTCGAGCTTTTCCCAGCCGATGGCCTGATCCAGCGCAGCATTGGCCTTGGCCTGGTAGCGCTCGAGCATGGCGCGCTTGTCCTGCGGGGCCTTCGCTTCGGCGAAGCGCTGGGCGAACATCTGCTGCACCTGGGCGTAGACCGGTACAGCCAGACGGTCGGCCTTGGCCAGTTGCAGGAAAGCTTCGGCCTTGGCCGCATGGCTGGCCTGGTCGGCCGCGACAGAGCCGCTCGCCAGGGCGAGCAGCAGCGCGCCGCAGCAGCCGAGGGTGGAAATCTTGGGCATTGGTTTTTCCTTCGAAGGGCGATAGTCAGCCCTGAATGGACACATTCTGCGCCCGGAGTTCCAATGCCCACAAGGCACCGGCGGGGAACCGGCCCCGTCCGGGCGCGGCCTATACTGGACTCGTACGCAATGGAGCACGGCATGACTCGCATCGAAACCGACAGCCTGGGCGAAGTGCAGGTACCGGAGGCCGCCTACTGGGGCGCGCAGACACAGCGTTCACTGGGCAACTTCGCCATCGGCGATCAGCGCATGCCGCTGGCCGTGGTGCACGCGCTGGCTCTGATCAAGAAGGCCTCGGCACGGGTGAACAACCGGATCGGCGACCTGCCACCGGATGTGGCGCGCCTGATCGAACAGGCCGCCGACGAGATTCTCGACGGCCAGCATGACGACCAGTTTCCGCTGGTGGTCTGGCAGACCGGTAGCGGCACCCAATCGAACATGAACGTCAACGAGGTGATCGCCGGCCGCGCCAACGAGCTGGCCGGCGGCACACGCGGCGGCAAGAGCCCGGTGCACCCGAACGATCACGTCAACCGCGCGCAGAGTTCCAACGACTGCTTCCCGACCGCGATGCACATCGCCGCAGCCAAGGCGGTGCAACAGGACCTGCTGCCGGCGATCGCGGAACTCTCCGGCGGGCTCGCCGAACAGGCCGCCCGCCACGGCAAGCTGGTCAAGACCGGGCGCACCCACATGATGGATGCCACACCCATCACCTTCGGCCAGGAACTCTCGGCCTTCGTCGCGCAGCTAGACATCGCCGAGCAGGCGATCCGCAATGCGCTACCGGCGGTCTACGAACTGGCCCAGGGCGGCACCGCGGTCGGCACCGGGCTGAATGCGCCGCATGGTTTTGCCGAAGCGGTCGCCGCCGAGCTGGCAGCGCTGTCCGGCCTGCCGTTCGTCTCGGCACCGAACAAATTCGCGGCGCTGTCCGGTCACGAGCCGCTGGTCGCCCTGTCGGGTTCGCTGAAGACCCTGGCCGTGGCGCTGATGAAGCTCGCCAACGACCTGCGCCTGCTCGGTTCCGGCCCGCGCGGCGGCTTCGCCGAAGTCCGGCTGCCGGCCAACGAACCCGGCAGCTCGATCATGCCGGGCAAGGTCAACCCGACCCAGTGCGAAGCGTTGTCGATGCTCGCCTGCCAGGTCATGGGCAACGACATGACCATCGGCTTCGCCGCGAGCCAGGGCCATCTGCAGCTCAACGTGTTCAAGCCGGTGATCATCCACAACCTGCTGCAGTCGATCCGTCTGCTCGCCGACGGTTGTCGCAACTTCAACACCCATTGCGTGGCCGGTCTGGAGCCGGATGCCGGGCGTATGGGCGAGCATCTGGAGCGCGGGCTGATGCTGGTGACGGCGCTGAATCCGCACATCGGCTATGACAAGGCCGCGCAGATCGCCAAGAAGGCCTATGCGGAGAACAAGACCCTGCGCGAGGCCGCGCTGGAGCTGGGTTACCTCAGCGACGAAGAATTCGACCAGTGGGTACGCCCGGAAAGCATGCTCGAATCCGGCCAGCAGGGCTGAGCGGCGGCGTAGGGTGGATGGCCGCAGCCATCCACCGCCTGGCGGGGTCGCCTGCCCTTGCGCTCAGGAAAAAGGTGGGCTGAAGCCCACCCCACGAGGCTGCGATGAGCCGGACGGTGGATAACGCTTCGCGGTTATCCACCCTACGCATCCTCCGCCCGTAGGGTGGATGGCCGCAGCCATCCACCGCCTGGCAGGGCCGCCTGCCTGTCCTCTCAGCGCACCGCTTCGAACAGGCCCGACGCACCCATGCCGCCGCCCACGCACATGGTCACGACCCCGTAGCGCAGGTTGCGTCGCTGCAATTCGCGGATCAGGTGCCCGGTGGTACGCGAGCCGGTCATGCCGAACGGGTGGCCAATGGCGATCGAACCACCGTTGACGTTGTACTTTTCGTTGTCGATACCCAGCCGGTCGCGGCAGTACAGGCATTGCGAGGCGAAGGCCTCATTGAGTTCCCAGAGGTCGATATCCTCGACCGACAACCCCTTGGCCTTGAGCAGGCGCGGCACCGAAAACACCGGGCCGATGCCCATTTCGTCCGGCTCGCAGCCGGCGACGGTGAAGCCGCGGAAGAAGGCTCGTGGCTTGAGCCCCAGCGCGATGGCCTTTTCCAGGCTCATCACCAGCGTCATCGAGGCGCCGTCGGAGAGCTGCGAAGCGTTACCGGCGGTGACCGAACCGTCCTCGGCAAAGGCCGGCTTGAGCGAGGCCAGGCCTTCGAGCGTGGTATCCGGGCGGTTGCAGTCGTCGCGGTCGACCACACCCTCGTGCTCGGTCCGGGCGCCCGTCGCCTTGTCCTCGGTGAAATAGCGCACCGACATCGGCACGATCTCGTCGGCGAACAGCCCTTCGGCCTGCGCGCGCGCGGTGCGCTGCTGGCTTTGCAGGGCATAGAGATCCTGCTGCTCGCGGCTCACGTTGTAACGCCGCGCGACGGTCTCGGCGGTCTGCCCCATGCTGTGATAGATGCCCGGCACCTGCTGCTGGATGACCGGGTTGTAGAGGTGATCGGTGTTCTTGCTCTTGGCCGTCAGGGTGATCGATTCCACCCCGCCGGCGACGATCACGTCACTGCAGCCGGAGGCGATCTGGTTCGCCGCGATGGCGATCGCCTGCAGGCCGGACGAGCAGAAGCGGTTGAGCGTCATGCCGGCGCACTGCACGCCCAGGCGCGAAAGCACCGCCACGTTGCGGCCGATGTTGTAGCCCTGCGCGCCCTCGTTGGAACCGGCGCCAACGATGCAGTCGTCCACCAGTGCCGGGTCGAGGTCGTTGCGCGAGAGCAGCGCGTCGACGCAATGGGCCGCCATGTCATCGGGGCGGGTCATGTTGAACTTGCCGCGAAAGGACTTGGCCAGGCCGGTCCGGACGCTGTCGACGATTACCACTTCGCGCATGGTTCACCTCGGATCTTGTTGTTGGAGATGACCCGAGCATAGTGGCGCTCGCTTCGCACTGGCGACGACCATTCAGCGAGCGTATGCACGCCCATCGCCTGCCGCGGCGGGCGTCATTTCTCGGCGATCGCCGCCTCCAGCGCCTCGTTGAGCGTGCGCAATACCTTCACCCGGGCGAAGCGCTTGTCGTTGGCCTCGACCAGCGTCCACGGCGCGATCTCGGTACTGGTACGGTCGACCATGTCCGCCACCGCACTGGCGTAATCATCCCAGCGCTCGCGGTTGCGCCAGTCTTCCTCGGTGATCTTGAAGCGCTTGAACGGCGTGTCCTCGCGCTCCTTGAAGCGCTTGAGCTGGGTCTGCTTGTCGATCGACAGCCAGAACTTGACCAGCACGATGCCGGCGTCGGTCAGGTGCTCCTCGAAGTCGTTGATCTCGCTGTAGGCGCGCAGCCAGTCGTCCGGCGAGCAGAAGCCCTCGACCCGCTCGACCAGCACGCGGCCGTACCAGGAGCGATCGAAGATGGTGAACTTGCCGCGCTCGGGCACGTTGCGCCAGAAGCGCCACAGCCATGGCTGCGCGCGCTCCTCCTCGGTTGGCGCGGCGATCTGGATGGTGCGGTACAAGCGTGGATCGAGCGCGCCGGTGATGCGCCGGATGGCGCTGCCCTTGCCCGCCGCGTCATGGCCCTCGAACAGCGCCAGCACGCCGCGCTTGCGCAGGCGCCGGTCGCGCAGCAGACGCGACAGCCGGGCCTGCTCCTCGATCAGCTGCTGCTGGTAGCTGTCCTTGTCGAGCTTTTGCGTCAGGTCGAGGCTGTCGAGCAGGCTCAGTCGCTCGATGTCGGCGACCAGCGGCGCGGTGTGCGGCTGCGCCGGTGCCGGCGGCTGCTCGGTGGCATCCAGCGCGGCCTGCAGCCCGCGCAGCAGGATGCGCCCGACCGCCAGGCTGCGATAGCGCTCGTCGGCGCCCTCGATGATGTACCAGGGGGCGAAGTCACGGCTGCTGCGGCGCAGTATGGTTTCGGCGTAGCGCACGAAGCGGTCGTAGGTCTTGGACTGCTGCCAGTCCAGCGGGCTGATGCGCCAGCTGTGCAGCGGGTCGTTCTTCAGCGAGTCCAGGCGCGCCTTCATCTGCGCCTTGGACAGGTGGAACCAGAACTTGAAGATCAACACGCCCTCGTCGCAGAGCATGCGTTCCAGGCGCTGCGCCTTGAGCGTCTGCAAGGCCAGGTCCGCGCCCTTGATCCGTTTGTTGACCCGGTCCTGCAGCATCTTGCTGTACCAGTTGCCGAAGAAAATCCCGGTGGTGCCCTTGGGCGGCAGGCGGCGCCAGTAGCGCCACGCGGCCGGATGGGCCAGTTCCTCGTCGCTTGGGGTGTCGAAGCTCTCGACGCGGATCAGCCGCGGGTCCATCCACTCGCTGAGCAGCTTGATGGTTTCACCCTTGCCCGCGCCCTCGATGCCGTTGATGAGGATCAGCACCGGAAAGCGCGCTTCGCTGCGCAGCCGATACTGGGCCTGCAGCAACGCCTCGCGCAGTGCCGGCACTTCGGCATCGTAGGTGGCCTTGTCGACGGCATGGCCGATTTCCGCGGATTCGAACATCGGTGTCTCCAGCAATGGGCAATGAGCGCAACCCTAGCAGGCCGGCGCCGCGCGCGGCGAGAGGCCGGCCGGCAGCGGGCGAAGGCCCGTCTCGATGGCGTGCGCCTCGCGGAGGCGGCCAGGCAGGCTTTTGAGGCACAATGCCGCACATGAATTCCAGCGATCTGCCGCGCTGCTGCGCGCCTCTGCAAGACCATTGGCCATTGCCGCAACCGCTGGCCCGGGCCAGGCTGCTCAGCACCCGCTTCGATCCCAGCCGTTTCGATCCGGACGATTTCGCCCGCTGCCAGCTGCCGCCGGTGCGCGGCGTGGCCAAGCGGCAGAGCGAGTTTCTCGCCGGCCGGGCCTGTGCGCGCGAGGCGCTCAGGTGCCTGACCGGCACCGCGGGCGTGCCGCAGGTGGGCGAGGATCGCGCGCCGATCTGGCCGGCCGGCGTGGTCGGCTCGATCACCCATGGTGGTGGCTGGGCGTCGGCGGTGGTCGGGCCCGAAACGCACTGGCGCGGCCTCGGGCTCGATGTGGAAACGCTGATCCCGGCCGAGCGTGCCGACCGCCTGGCCGGTGAAATCCTCACGCCCGGCGAGTTCGACGGCTACGAAGCCCTCGACGAGGCCGCGCGCAGTGCGCGGGTCACCCAGACCTTCTCGCTCAAGGAGAGCCTGTTCAAGGCGCTCTACCCGCTGGTGCGCACGCGCTTCTATTTCCACGATGCCGAGCTGGTGCACAGCGACGAAGGGCTCGCTCGGCTGCGCCTGCTGATCGACCTGCCCGGCGGCTGGTCGCGCGGCAGCGAGCTGAACGGCCAGTTCTGCGAGTTTGACGGTTACCTGCTCAGCCTGGTCAGCGTGCCGGCCTAGCTGCGCGCCACCCGCTCGCTACCGGCAGTCCGCGGCCACACCAGGCTGAAGCGCGCACCGCCGAGTTCGCTGACGCCCAGCTGCGCCCGCCCGCCGTGCCAATAGAGAATGCGCCGCACGATCGACAAGCCCAGGCCATGCCCACCGGAAGCCCGCGTGCGGCTGTCGTCCAGCCGCAGGAAGGGCTCGAACACCCGCTCGCGGTCCGCCTCCGGCACGCCTGGCCCGTCATCCTGCACCTCGAGCCGGGCAAGCCCCTCATCAAGGGAAAACCCCACCAGCACGCGGCGCTCGGCGTAGCGCATGGCATTGCTGACCAGGTTGGTCAGCGCGCGGCGCAGGTAATGTGGCTCGGCCTCGGCCCAGACGCTGCCATCGGCTGCCGGGCGGCAGTCGACGCGGCGCATTTCGATCTCGGGACGCAGCGGCGCGAGCGCCTCGATCACCTGGTCGACCAGCAGCGCCAGGTCCACCGCCTGCATGCGCAGCATCGGCGCGCCCTGCTCGAGGCGTGAATACACGAGCATCTCGTCGACCAGCCGATCGAGGTCGTCGATGTCACGGTCCATGCCGGCCAGATACTTGCCGCGCGCGTCCGCCTCCTGGGCCTGCTCGGCCATCTCCAGGCCGAAGCGCAGGCGCGCCACCGGCGTGCGCAGCTCATGGGCCACGCCGCTGGTCATCTCGCGCTGCACCGCGAGCAGGCGCTGCAACTGGCACGCCATGCCGTTGAATGCCGCCGCCAGCCGCCCCACCGCATCGTGGCCGGCGTCCGGCACACGCGCCTGCAGGTCGCCGGCGGCGATCTGCGTCGCCGCGCCCTCCAGCGCACTGAGGCGAAATTCCAGACGCCGCACGAGCACGTACACGGTCAGCCCGATCAGCGTCAGCCCGAGCAAGCCGATGCCCAGCAGCAGGTGCGCCGGGTAGGGATTCATCGGAAACAGCGGCCCGAGATGCAGAATCCAGCGCGTGCCGGCCACCGCGGCGAAGACGTGGATGGTGTCGCCCCCCCGGCCGAGCGCCATCACCGTGTCGCCCTCGTCGAGGCGCCGGCGCTGGTCGTCGTCGAGATTGGCGCTGTCGCGAGTCACCAGCGTCAGGTCGTAGCCGAAGCCATGGCGCGACTTGAGCCGCGCCAGCTGCTGCGGCTGGAGATCCTCGGGGTAGCGGATCAGCTCGTCGATCAACAGATAAACGGTGGCGCGTGCGAGTTGCTCGCTGACCTGCTCGACCTCGCCGGTCAGCACCAGCCCGGCAGGCTCGCTGACCAGGCTGTAGACCGTGACGCGATTGGGCCGGGTCTGCTCGACCAGCACCTGGCCACGCAGCAGGCGTGTTTCCAGGCTGCGCTCGAGGCTGACGTCTTCAAGCGTGCGCACGCGCAGCGGAATGCCCAGCAGCCGCCCCCAGAGGTTGGCCGCCTGGCGGCGCTCGACCGGCGTCATGCTGCTCATGTTGTAGGCCATCAGGCGGAAGGTGCCGGCCGCCAGGCGCTCGCGATAACTGTCGGCACGCTGCTGGTTGAGCAACTGCAGGCCGCCCGCGCCCAGCACCGCCACCAGCACCAGCACGGCGAGCACGCCGCCGTAGATGCGCAGGAAGATGGCGTTCACGAAGGCGGACCTAGGCCATCGCAGCGGCGGCTTCGGCGACGAACAGATAGCCCTTGCCGCGCACGGTCTTGATCAGCCGCGGATGCTCGGGGTCGTCACCGATCTTCGGGCGGATGCGCGAAATGCGCACGTCGATGGAACGGTCCTGGCCGTCGTACTCGATACCGCGCAGCTCGGCGAAGATCTCCTCGCGCGAGAGGATGCGCCCAGCGTTGGCGGTCAGCAGCCAGAGCAGGTCGAACTCCGCCGCGGTCAGTTCGATCGGCCGCTCGCGCAGCCAGGCCTCGCGCAACGCGTTATCGATCAGCAGCGGGCCGAATGACAGGCGCTTGGCCGCGCCTACCGGCGGCTCGGTGCCTTCGCGCCGGCGCAGCAAGGCCCGGATGCGCGCCAGCAGCAGGCGTGGTCGCACGGGCTTGCAGACGTAGTCGTCGGCGCCGGTCTCCAGGCCGAGCACCTGGTCGAGCTCGTCCGAGCGCGCGGTGAGCATGAGGATCGGGCCGTCGTAGCGCTCGCGTGCGCGCCGACAGATGGCCATGCCGTCCTCACCCGGCAGCATCACGTCGAGCACGACCAGATCGGGCTGCTCGGCAACGATGCGTTCGACTGCCCGCGCGCCGTCGGTCTCGATGCCGACCTCGAAACCGCCCTGCCCCAGCAGGTATTCGCGGGTCAGTTCGGCCAACCGCTGATCGTCCTCGACGATCAGGATGCGCCACGCTTGTTGCTCCATCCTTGCCTCCTCACTGCCGGTCGGCGCCAGTCAACGCGTCGGGCATTGTACTCAACGCCACGCCGCGCAGCAGGGGGCGAAAAGCACTTGCAATAAACACAACATATAGTGTTTGCCTTTTTGCCGTTCGAGCGCTCCGGAAGGCACTGAAATGGCGCGCATTTCGTCGCCACGCACGCAACGCCAGACCCCGTCTGGCATTGCCGATGGCCTTCGCCAATCACCCACATACCACCCACACGTTATCCACAGCTTGTTCAGGCCGACCTGGCTTGCATCTGCCCGGCACCCCGATTATTGTGGCGCCCCTCGCGAGCGCCCCCCAGATGTTGGGTTCCTCGCACTCGAATAAAACGGCCACCCGTTGCACCGGAATCGCTCAGGCGAGTACTCCGGCGGCACCGTTCCGAAGCCGCGCTACGCCGCCACGCCGAGCCCGACGCGATCACGCCGCGGTCGCGGCCAGAGGAAGTAGCACTGGTGCACAGGGCCGACCAACAACACAACATATTGTGTTGACAGCCAGACAAGCCTGGCTATTCTTCCCCAGACTTTCGCCGCCGGCCGACTGCGCCGCGAGGGCCTTTTTTCGTTTCACCCGTGCCCGGCGTGCCAGGGCATGGTTAATGCAATACCGACCCGAGCCCGCGCGAGCGCGCGTGCCCAAACTCGAATACCGACGTTCAAGACAAAGCCGGAGACCCCATGCAGAACTCATCCACTCGCGAGAACCCGCTGTCGGCCGACGCTCCCGATCTGACCGCCACCGCACCGGGCCAGCTGCGCGTGATCAAGCGCAACGGCACCGTCGTCCCCTACACCGACGACAAGATCACCGTTGCCATCACCAAGGCCTTTCTCGCAGTGGAAGGCGGCAACGCTGCCGCTTCCTCGCGCATCCATGACACCGTTGCGCGCCTGACCGAGCAGGTCACCGCCACCTTCCGTCGTCGCATGCCCTCCGGTGGCACCATCCACATCGAGGAAATCCAGGACCAGGTCGAACTGGCCCTGATGCGCGCCGGCGAGCAAAAGGTCGCGCGTGACTACGTGATCTATCGCGAAGCCCAGGCCGCCAAGCGCAAGAGCGCCAGCGACAGCAGCGACATCGCCCAGCCGCACCCGAGCATCCGCGTCACCCGCGCCGATGGCAGCCAGCAGCCGCTGGACATGGGCCGCCTGCAGACCATCATCACGGAGGCCTGCGAAGGCCTGGCCGAAGTCGATGGCGCGCTGATCGAGCGCGAGACCCTGAAGAACCTCTACGACGGCGTGGCCGAGAAGGACGTCAACACTGCCCTGGTGATGACCGCCCGCACCCTGGTCGAGCGTGAGCCGAACTACAGCCAGGTCACCGCGCGCCTGCTGATGGACACCCTGCGTGCCGAAGCCCTGGGCTTCCTCGGCGTTGCCGAAAGCGCCACCCATCACGAGATGGCCGACCTCTACGCCAAGGCCCTGCCGGCGTACATCGAGAAAGGCGTCGAGTTCGAGCTGCTCGATTCCAAGCTCAAGAGCTACGACCTGGCCAAGCTGGGCGCCGCGCTGAACCACGAGCGCGACCAGCAGTTCACCTACCTCGGCCTGCAGACCCTGTACGACCGCTACTTCATCCACAAGAACGACATTCGCTTCGAACTGCCGCAGATCTTCTTCATGCGCGTGGCCATGGGCCTGGCCATCGAGGAAGAGCAGAAAGAAGCGCGCGCCATCGAGTTCTACAACCTGCTGTCCTCCTTCGACTACATGGCTTCGACGCCGACCCTGTTCAACGCCGGCACCCTGCGTCCGCAGCTGTCCTCCTGCTACCTGACCACCGTGCCGGACGACCTGGGCGGCATCTACGACGCCATCCGCGATAACGCCCTGCTATCCAAGTTCGCCGGCGGCCTGGGCAACGACTGGACCCCGGTGCGCGCGCTGGGTGCCTACATCAAGGGCACCAACGGCAAATCCCAGGGCGTCGTGCCCTTCCTGAAAGTGGTCAACGACACCGCCGTGGCGGTCAACCAGGGCGGCAAGCGCAAGGGCGCGGTCTGCGCGTATCTGGAAACCTGGCACCTGGACATCGAGGAATTCCTCGAGCTGCGCAAGAACACCGGTGACGACCGTCGCCGTACCCACGACATGAACACCGCCAACTGGATTCCGGACCTGTTCATGAAGCGCGTCTTCGACGACGGCCAGTGGACCCTGTTCTCCCCGTCCGACGTACCGGACCTGCACGACCTCACCGGCCGCGCCTTCGAGGAGCGTTACGAGTACTACGAGGAGCTGACCAAGTACGGCAAGATCAAGCTGTTCAAGACCCTGCCGGCCAAGGACCTGTGGCGCAAGATGCTCTCGATGCTGTTCGAGACCGGCCACCCGTGGCTGACCTTCAAGGACCCGTGCAACCTGCGCAGCCCGCAGCAGCACGTCGGCGTGGTGCACAGCTCGAACCTGTGCACCGAGATCACCCTGAACACCAACAAGGACGAGATCGCCGTCTGCAACCTGGGCTCGATCAACCTGGTCAACCACATCGTCGACGGCAAGCTGGATTCGGCCAAGCTGGAGCGCACCGTGCGCACCGCTGTGCGCATGCTCGATAACGTCATCGACATCAACTACTACAGCGTGCCGCAGGCGCAGAACGCCAACTTCAAGCACCGCCCGGTGGGCCTGGGCATCATGGGTTTCCAGGACGCCCTGTACCTGCAGCACATCGCCTACGGTTCCGATGCCGCCATCGACTTCGCCGACAAGTCCATGGAAGCCATCAGCTACTACGCCATCCAGGCCTCCTGTGACCTGGCCGACGAGCGTGGCGCCTATTCCAGCTTCGACGGCTCGCTGTGGTCCAAGGGCATCCTGCCGCTGGACTCCCAGCAGATCCTCATCGAGGCCCGTGGCCAGAAGTACATCGACGTCGACCTGTCCGAATCGCTGGACTGGGCCCCGATCCGCGAGCGCGTGAAGAAAGGCATCCGCAACTCGAACATCATGGCCATCGCCCCGACCGCGACCATCTCCAACATCGTTGGCGTGTCGCAGTCCATCGAGCCGACGTACCAGAACCTCTACGTCAAATCGAACCTGTCCGGCGAGTTCACCGTGATCAACCCCTACCTGGTCCACGATCTCAAGGCCCGCGGCCTGTGGGACCCGGTCATGGTCAACGACCTCAAGTACTACGACGGCTCCGTACAGCAGATCGAGCGCATCCCGCAGGACCTCAAGGACCTGTACGCCACCGCCTTCGAAGTGGAAACCCGCTGGATCGTCGATGCCGCCAGCCGCCGCCAGAAGTGGATCGACCAGGCTCAGTCGCTGAACCTCTACATCGCCGGCGCCTCGGGCAAGAAGCTCGACGTGACCTACCGCATGGCCTGGTACCGTGGCCTGAAGACCACCTACTACCTCCGTGCCCTGGCCGCGACCAGCACCGAGAAGTCCACCATCAACACCGGCAAGCTGAACGCCGTGTCCAGTGGTGGCAGCGAGGCGGCGAATTCCGCCAGCGCCGCGCCGGCTGCCGAGCCGAAGCCGGCTCCGGTGCCGCTGGCGTGCAGTATCGATAACCCCGACTGCGAAGCTTGCCAGTAACGTAAAAGTCGCGGCCCCCAGAGCGGTCCGCGCGTTGTTGCCCGCCAGCCCGGCCCCCATCACGTACATGCGTACGCTCCGGGGCTCCGGACTGTCGGGCGCCTAGCGCGACCTCGCTCTGGAACCCGCTCACACCGAGCGGTTTTTTAAGAGCGAAGCGAACGGCCTGTTCTCGCTTGCCTGGTGCCCACAGCCAACGCGGTGGCTACCGATCGAACAAGCCAGACGCCTACACCGAACCAGTCCCCTCGCCCCTCCGGGGAGAGGGTTAGGGTGAGGGGCAACCCCACCAGACGATACAAAAGGCCGGACCTACCTCGGCCAAACCAGACACCGCTTTTGCGTGCAAACCAAAAGCCACCCAAATACATCCGACCGGCCAAGCCCCGGTCCCCGATCAGGAGCAATCGCACATGCTGAGCTGGGACGAATTCGACGAAGAAGACACCACCACCGCCGCGCCGGCCACCGCTGCCGCGCAGCCGGCAAGCCAGACCGCCGCCAAGCTGGACAACGAAGCCGCCGGCTCCGTGGAAGAAGCCCGCGCCGTTGCCGCTGACGACTCCGACGCCATCGCCCGCGCCAAGCGCGCGCTGGATGAGCTGGACGTGCGCGAAGGCCTCAACGAACTGGAAGGCGAAGCCGCCCGCGTGCGCGTCGACGAGAAGCGCATGATCAACGCCCGCGCCGACCTCAACCAGCTCGTCCCCTTCAAGTACGACTGGGCCTGGCAGAAGTATCTGGATGGTTGCGCCAACCACTGGATGCCGCAGGAAGTGAACATGAACGCCGACATTGCCCTGTGGAAGAGCAAGGACGGCCTCAGCGAAGACGAGCGCCGCATCGTCAAGCGCAACCTCGGCTTCTTCTCCACCGCCGACAGCCTGGTCGCCAACAACCTCGTGCTGGCCACCTACCGCCTGATCACCAACCCCGAGTGCCGCCAGTACATCCTGCGCCAGGCCTTCGAAGAGGCGATCCACACCCACGCCTACCAGTACTGCATCGAATCGCTGGGCATGGACGAAGGCGAGATCTTCAACATGTACCACGAGATCCCGAGCGTCGCGAAAAAGGCCAGCTGGGGCCTCAAGTACACCCGTTCCATCTCCGACCCGACCTTCCAGACCGGCACCCCGGAGACCGACAAGCAGTTCCTGAAGAACCTCATCGCCTACTACTGCGTACTCGAAGGCATCTTTTTCTATTGCGGCTTCACCCAGATCCTCTCCATGGGCCGCCGCAACAAGATGACCGGCACCGCCGAGCAGTTCCAGTACATCCTGCGTGACGAGTCCATGCACCTGAACTTCGGCATCGACATGATCAACCAGATCAAGATCGAGAACCCGCACCTGTGGGACGCCGAGATGAAGGACGAAGCGACCCAGATGATCCTCCAGGGCACCCAGCTGGAAATCGAATACGCCCGCGACACCATGCCCCGTGGCGTCCTCGGCATGAACGCCGCAATGATGGAGGACTACCTCAAGTTCATCGCCAACCGCCGTCTGACGCAGATCGGGCTGAAGGAAGAGTATCCGGGCACTACCAACCCGTTCCCGTGGATGAGCGAGATCATGGACCTGAAGAAGGAGAAGAACTTCTTTGAGACGCGGGTGATTGAATATCAGACGGGGGGGGCGTTGAGCTGGGATTGAGAACGGCCGGCGACAGCCGAAACGAAAACCGCTTTACCTGAAATGGATATTTGGGCAGCGATCACAATGAAGCCCCGCCAATGCGGGGCTTTTTATTAGGGGAGGACCCATGGCAGAAAGCATTAAAGAACAACTACATAAAATAAAACGCCAAATCCAAAAAGAAAAAACGATAACCCTAAAGCTTCCAAATAGATTCACTTTTCGAGAGCACGGCGTTTTCGATTTCGATTATTTCCTTAGTTTTTTCGACTGGAATATTCACAACCGCCCGGTGAAAATTGATCTATCCGCCTGCTCTACCCCAAATTATCAAGCACTATCCTTGCTTGTTCTTTACGCATGGAAACTTAAGGCTCAGGGCTGTCGTGTTTCCTTCATAGAAAGCGACAGTGAAATCGGTGCAAGTGCCATGTGGAGGACGATCGGAGCAAGAGGATTCATGCCTGTACTCTTGAACAATTCGCAGAACTTCAGAAGCCACCACTACAAACCTCTCCTTGCCATCAGAACCACCGAGGACTTTAAAAAAGCAATTGAGTCCGCAGAAAAATTTTCAAATGGCTTTAATATTGAATACATCAATACTCTAAGATACGTCTTAAGCGAGCTGCTATACAACACACTAGAGCATGGATTTTGCTTCGAGGAAATAAACCGAAAGCAAACAAGGATTCCTTCAATAATTCAGTTTACCTACTACCAAAAGTCAAATGAGATACACTTTATCATTGCCGACAACGGAATAGGCATTAAAAAACACATTGAACAGGCTTATCCAGGCCAAGAATCCCACGAAGAAGCGATAAAACTAGCGATCAAACCTAAAGTTTCAGGAACATTTGGTAAATCCGACCCATACAAACAAAAAAATAATGCAGGCATCGGCCTTTATATTTCAACCGGCATCATCAGAAAGCTGAATGCCAACATGCACATAATTTCCGGAGATGGACTGCTTCATATCTCACCGAGAGACATAACAGGCCGAACTCTTAAGCACGCATGGCCCGGAACACTCGTACTCGTAACATTGCGACTCGATGAAAACCCGAATTTCATCCTGCATAAAATAATGCAGGAGTTTAGAGACGCCGCAGAAAATGAGCTAAAAGCCGGCGACACAAGCGAAGAAAAAACTCGGTACTACATAAGCATTCACAACTTCTTTGGATCATACGCGGAAGACAAAGAAGCCGCGATAAAATACAGGGACAGATACATATTTAAGGCCATCGAGGAAGGCAAGACAATAATATTAGATTTTGACAAAGTCACCAGTGCCCCACACAGCTTCCTTAGCGCACTTACAGCATCCCCTATAAAGACGCTCGGGATGAGTGCTTTTAAGAAAATCAAAATAACGAATGCGACAGCAGAGATCAGAGAAACTTTGGATTTCATCATGGACGAGAACACCGATTGACTCCTCCAACGAGGTAGTCTGGATACCGCTCGGTGGAAAATCGCTTTGCGAGTTTTCCACCCTACGCGGAGTTGCGGCCACGTAGATACTGTTATTTCAATCAAGCGCCATGAAGCGCCAAGCGAGGTAACCTGGAAGTGACGCGTGGAAAAGGCTTCGCCGTTTTCCACCCTATATCTGGCAACATCGATGCGTCGGCGGTGTGGGCGGTTGAGATGGCGTAGGGTGGATAACGCTTCGCTTATCCACCAATACGGACCTCCCGCCAACACAACGCTCAAGGATGAGCCGCCATGTCCCGTTACCGCCGCGCCCAAGTGCAGGGCGCCACATACTTCTTCACCGTCAATCTGCTCAACCGTCGCAGCGACCTGCTGGTCCGCCATGTCGACCTGCTCCGCGAGACGGTGCGTGCCACCCGCTCACCGCATCCTTTTCATATCGATGCCTGGGTCGTTCTGCCTGACCACATGCATTGCGTCTGGACGCTACCGGATGGCGACGCTGATTTCACCCTGCGCTGGAAAGTCATCAAATTTGCGTTTGCCCGGCGTCTGCCAAAGACCGAGGTGCTGACGGCAACTCAGCGCTCCCGCGGCGAACGCGGGGTCTGGCAACGGCGCTATTGGGAACACCTGGTCCAGGATGAACGGGATTACCGGCATCACGTCGACTATGTGCACCGAAATCCGTTAAAGCACGGCTTGGTGGAGCGCGTCGCCGACTGGCCCTATTCGAGTTTTCATCGAGCCGTTGGAGCTGGGGTCTACCCAGTTGATTGGTGCGGTGATGAGGCAGAGAGATTCGGGGGTGATGCGGACTGACGCGTGGAAAAGGCTTCGCCGTTTTCCACCCTACGGCTGCAAGCACGCCGGAAATGTCCCATCATTCATACAACCTGTCCGGCACAGCCATCGCAAACAAATGTCAATACCCAAGAATCCAAGCGAAGGACAACTCATGCTTAAAGACTGCGCATACGCCAACTCTCTATATAAGCAGATTAGAAAAGACGTTCGGAAGAGGCTATTTAGCCGCTCGTCTTATCCTGCGACTCGACCGATGATTATCATGGCATTTTTTACATTGTCGCTTATGGCAATGAGCGCCTACTCGGCATTTAATCCCCTACCCTGGTCTGCCATAACCTATATGCTTTTAATCCCTTGGGGAATTGGCCTTTACTGGAGCCGCCAATACGCCATCCGTCACTTATTCCGCCCTGTTTATCGATCAGAAAAAATCAACAAACAGCCGAGATTCAAAAGGGACGAATTATTTCAGTACGTTCTATTTCGCGACAAGTTGAATGAAGCCGGCTGGACTGCCCAGAGAGCCGCAAAAATAGCAGAATACTATTCATTAATGGAATCCGCCCCCAAACCATACAGCCTTTCGCAGAACTTCTTCTTCATCTTTCTAGTCGGGCTTATGGTTGCCTTGACCACCGAGGCCATTAAGATCAGCACATGGTTTTCAACCGGTTACGCAGGAGTTTCGCTCATCCTTTGCGTAGGCGCCCTTTATATAGCCTGGGTCTTCCTCGACGGGATACATGTTCCAGCGCAGCATCGAGCATATGTCAGGCGCGATCTCCAGCGGGCGGCAATGGAGCTACGCAGCGAGTAGGTGGGCATTGCCGCTATTGCTCCGCCAACTCACACAACCCACCCGGCACCTTCATCACCCACTCCCTCACCGCCCGAACCGTCGGGTCATCCCGGCGGCTCTCCGGGTATACGAGATGAAACGGCTTGCCCTCCATCTCCGGCCCGAATGGCTGCACCAGCCGCCCTTCCCTCAGTTCGTCCTCGATCAGCTGCCGACTCATCAACGCCACGCCCTGCGCGCCGATGGCGGCGGAGATGGCGTGGGTCTCGTCGGAGAAGACCAGACCGGCGCTCACATCCAGCCCCGGCACGTTGGCGAGCTTCTGCCACGACGCCCAATGAATCGGCGCGGACAAGGCGGCTTGCGCACGGAAGTGGATCAACGGGTGTTGGGGCAGCTCGGCTACATCACGCAAGCCGAGGTGCGGGCTGCAGACCGGGACGAAGGTATTGTCGAACAGCTTCTCCGCCACCAGTCCCGGCCAGCGGCCGTCGCCGTAGCGGATGGCGATATCCGCGGTGACGCCATCCAGCGCCACCGGTTCATGGGAAGTGTGAAAGCGCAGGTCGATATCCGGATGCGAATCGCGCAACAGGCAAACCCAGGGCACCAGCCAGCGCACCGCGATGGCCGGTGTGGTGCTGAGGGTGATCGCCTGGCGACAGGGCTTCGCGCTCAGGCGTTCGACCGTGGCGCTGATGCTGTCGAACGCGGCTTCCAGCGTCTGTTGCAGCTCCCGCCCCTGGTCGGTCAGCTCCAGCTTGCGCGGTTTGCGCAGAAACAGCGCTACGCCGAGCGACTCCTCCAGCGAACGAATCTGGTGGCTGATCGCCGTGGCCGTGACGGACAGCTCCTCCGCGGCCTGCTTGGCGCTCTCGTGCCGGGCGGCGGCTTCGAAGGCGCGTAAGGCGGAAAGCGAGGGTAACCAACGGTGCGCCATGGCTGAGTTTTCCTCATCTGTATCTGGAAGAAATCGTCGTTTGTCGCCCGTAGAGCCTAACCCTAGGCTGACTCTGCCGCGAATGACAGATGAATTCTTTTACAGAGGAGATTCGCCATGACGCACCTTCTGCACCTCAATGCCAGCGCCCGCCCCGGCCTCGCCGGCACGGACGAGCACGGCTCCCATAGTCGCAACCTCAGCCAGCGCTTCGTCAGCCAATGGCTGGCCCGTCGCCCGCAGGATGGCGTGACCTACCGGGACATCGGCCAGAACCCGCCCTCTTTCGTCAGCCATGACTGGATCGCCTCGGCCTTTACCCCGGAAGAGCGCCGGGAGACGTGGATGGAGGACGCGCTGGCCGAAAGCGATAGGCTGGTGGACGAACTGTTGGCCGCCGATGTGCTGGTCATCGGCACGCCGCTCTACAACTTCGGCATGCCGGCGGCACTCAAGGCCTGGATCGATCAGGTGGTAAGGCTGAACCGCACGGTCGGCATGGACGAGAGCAACCCGCTCGATCCCTACGTGCCCATGCTGGCGGATCGGGAACGCCACGCGGTCATCCTCACCGCCCGTGGCGGGGTAGGCTTCGGCCCCGGTGGGGCGATGGCGCACATGAACCATCTGGAGCCGAACCTGGCGACCGCGCTGGGCTTCATCGGCATCACCCGCATCCATCAGATCGCCATCGAAGGCCAGGAAATCGGTGGCGAGCTGCTGGCCAGTTCGGTGGCCGAGGCGCTGCGTCAGGTCGATGCGCTGGTCAGCAGACTCCAGGCAACGGTCGAGGCCCCCTGGCCTGACGCGCATCGGCAGGCCGAGTGCGCTGCGATGTAGCGGGCCCTGCGTGGAAAGCATTCCGTTTTCCACGCTACGCTCTACGGCCGACACGGGAGAAGACGGCGGAGCACGCATGGCAACCGATAACAGCTTCATGCAATACGTGGCCGAACAGATCGACCTTGGCGGCCGGCTGAGTTACCGGAAGATGTTCGGCGAGTACGCCGTCTACCTGGATGAAAAGGTCGTCGCGCTGGTCTGCGACAACAGCCTGTTCATCAAACCCACCCCGGCGGCCGCAGCGCTTGCGCCGCAGTTGCCGCAGCGGCCGCCCTACCCCGGCGCAAAGCTGTACCCGGTGGCAGACGAGCTATTGGACGATGCCGACGCGCTGCGCCGCCTGGTGATCGAGACGGCGCAGCACTTGCCGGTCCCCGCACCGCGCAAGCCGAGGAAGAAAAAGCCAGGCCCAGCGCCAGGCTGAGCCGCTCGCCAGCCGACACCAGCGCCCCAGCCCCGGCCGAGCCAGGCCCCTTCACGGCGGCTAGGCGCCGGTTCGCCCGCCAGCCCTCGCCTGGCCTCTGCCGGCCGGTACAATGCGCGCTCCTTGCCGCGCTCGGGAGCCGCCATGTTCACCCTCACCCATCTCGTCACATCGCCGCCAGAGGCTCTGAAAAGCCAGCTGCTGCAGATGGTGGTGGATTACTTCAGCGACATCAGCGTAGTCTCGCTGCAGCCCGACAACCCCCTGTACCCGCTCTATCAGTACGTCGTGGGCCTGGAGGTGCATCGCTATCTGGAGCGCATGGAGGGCGCGCAGCCTGGCCAGCCGGAGCTGATCCTGGCGCTGGATGCCGAAGACCCGGCCCTCCTGCTCGGCTTCGCACTCTACCTGCCCTCGGTGGATGACCCCGAGGCGTGCGCGCTGATCTATCTGGCGGTGCAGGCTACCCATCGGCGGCACGGCATCGGCCGGGCCATGGTCGGCGAAATGCTGACACGCTACGCCCATGCGGAAGTGGCCTGCGTCGCCGGCAAGGCGCCGTACTTCCAGGCGCTGGGCTTTCATCCGCTGGCGGTGCGCGGGCCGCAGGTGGTGCTCAATACGCAGAGCCAGGCGTCGCACGGCTTGTTCGCGGTGCAGGATCTGCAGCCGATCTTCCAGACCCTGGAGGTGCGGCAGATTCACAATTACCTGCTGCAGCAACACGGCACCAAGGCCATGCGCGATGCCGAAAGAAAGCGCGACCGGTTGCTCGATCAGCTGGCGCGAGAAGCCAGCCACCTGCTCGCCACGTCGGCGTCGACGGGGCGCCTGCACTGATTCGCGCCGGGCACGGCTAACGCTTCACGCAGGCGAATATCGCGTTACCGGAAGTGCCGTCCCAGGGCAGGATCTTCTGATAGTCGTGCTCGAGCACCTCTACGTCGAAGTACGGCTCCAGCAGTTCGCGCAACTCGCCGAAGCTCACCGCCACCATCGCGTGCTCATCCTGCCAGACCTGGCTGGCCCCGCCCGCCGTCCGCTCGATGCGCAACCGCAGCGATTGCCGCTCGCCATGGCCGCTGTAATACCAGCCCGAACTGAAGCCGAGCAGACCATCGGCATGGCAGGCGCTGTGCGACACGAACGAGGCGTTGTCGATCCGCTGCTTGTCCACCGCGTTGAAGCAGAACAGCCCCTGCTCGGCCAGGGCGTCATGCACGCGGGCGATGCAGGCCTCGAGCCGCTCGAGCCCGGCGCTGTAGTGGATGGAGTAAAGAAAGCAGGTGATCAGGTCGACCGGCCGCTGCACGCTGAAGCTGCACATATCCTGCAGCGAAAACTGCGCCTCGGGGCAGCGCAGGCTCGCCCGATCCAGCATTGGCTGGTTGATATCCAGGCCGGCGCTGTCGTAGCCCGCATCGATGAAGTGACGCACATGCGGCCCGGTACCACAGGCGAGATCCAGGTGCCGCCTGCCGCCGTTGCCGAACAGCTGCTGCAGGCGATGGACGCAGTGGCTTTGCGCGCCGTAATCGATATCGGCACACATGAGGTCGTAGTAACCCGACAAGTCGGTGTAGATGGCGGTGCCGGGCATGATGACCTGCTGTCTGGACGGGGCGCTGGGGGTGCGCATCATAGCCCGGCGCTCGGCGGCAAAGAATGGGCAGACCCGACGCCACGCATGGCGACGCGCACCGCATGGCTAGCGCGACGTACGGTCTGGCGGCGAACACCTGACCGGACGACGAAGACCATGGGCACCGCATAAGTTCGCCCAGATAACCGGCCGGCCCGCGGGCGGCCGCCAACTGGCCGCGAGACACCGCAGGGCTGAGCCGCGGCAGCCGCGAGATCAGGCCCCCACCTACCACTAAGGCGCGCAAGGGCAACAGAAACTGGTCGCCCCGTCCATTTCGGGCATCGTGAACGCTCCAGCGCGCCCTGCATTACAGCGTCCATACGCGGCCAACGTATCGGAAGAACGGCTTTGGTTGCACCTCAAGCCTCGGCAGGCCCATGCCGATAACCTCTTGCCGGCCGCGACTTGCCAGCGATCGATTCGGTCGGGCGCGCGCGGGCGCAAAGCATATTGGATTGCGCGAGCCCTCCCCTGAGAACGAAGCGCTAGTTGGCGTGGGTGTCTTGATGAAATGGCCAGAGGCCGTTGAACAATGAAAATCAAACACAAGTTGCTAGCAAGCTTTCTGATCGCGACGCTTTTTCCCGTCCTCGTCGTGGCGCTGTTCACCATTCGCAACGTTACCGAGGAAGCCAGGGTCCAGTTCGAGGAAAGCAGCAGCCTGGACGTCAAACTGGTCAACAACACCTTCGAGACCTTGTTCGATTCGGTTAATCACACCGTGTCGGCGATGGCCGACTATGCCGCCGTACGCGATACGGAGAGTGGCGAACTGACCACCTACTTCGGAGCGCCCCGCAAGCCCGGTGCAACCGCCACGGCCAACGGGGGCCGCGAGAAACAGATCTTCGATTACTTCTCCGGCATCGGTAACAACAACCCGAACTTCGGCTACGTCTACATGGGCGATGCTCAGGGTGGCTACGTGGAGTGGCCGGGCACCGCAGACTACGGCGACTGGGATCCGCGCGGGCGCCCCTGGTTCACGCTAGGCAAAGACGCCAATTTCCAGCTGACGCGCCTGGATGGCTATTACTGGGAGCCGGACGACGCCGTATACGTATCGGTGATCAAAGCCTTCAAGGACCAGGCGGGCCAGTTCGCCGGAGTCGTGGCGACTGATGTGTCGCTCAAGGCGCTGACCGACATGGTGCAGAAAATCCGCTTTGGCGAGACCGGCTTCTTGATGCTGGTGGAGAGCAGCGGCACCTTGCTGGTCGACGGTCACCAGCCCAAGAACAACTTCAAGAAGCTCAGCGAGCTTTCGGGCGACCATTTCTCGGCCATTGCGCAGAAGGACAATGGCGTGATCGAGGTGACCATCGATGGCGTCGACTACCTGGCCAACGTCTTCACCTCACCGACCCTGGGCTGGAAATTCATCGGCTTCATGCAAGTCGACGAAATCCTCGCCGGCGCCCACAGGCTGGCCTGGTTGACGCTGGTCGCCTGCGCCGTGCTGGTGGTGCTGTTCGGTGTCGCCGGGGTGATATTCGCCAACCGCATCGTCACCCCGATCAACCTGGTCAAGGACGGTCTGCGCACGATCGCCCAGGGCGAAGGTGACCTGACGCATCGGCTGCCCGTGCTGGCGCGCGACGAAACCGGCGAACTGGCCAAGTGGTTCAACCAGTTCATCGAGTCAACGCAGTCGATGATCACCGTCATCAAGGAAAACGCCATCAGCATCGACAGCGTTTCCAGCCAGACCAACGAGCGCACCACCGCCATGACGGACAGCTTGCAGCGGCAGTCGAGCGCGGTGGAGCAGATCGTCACCGCGGTGACCGAGATGGCCTCGGCGGCAAACGAGGTGGCGCACAACTGCGTCAGGACGGCGGAAGTCTCCGCGCAGGGGCTGGACGCAACGCGCAACGGTAAGGAAGTGATCGCCCGCAGTACCGCAGGGGTGAACGATCTGGGCGCCAGTATCCAGGGCTCGAGCGAGGTGATTCGGGAGCTCGAGCGCGAGACGGTGAGCATCAACACCATTCTGTCGACCATCCAGCAGATCGCCGAGCAGACCAATTTGCTGGCCCTCAACGCGGCCATCGAGGCGGCGCGTGCCGGAGAGCAGGGACGCGGCTTCGCCGTGGTGGCTGACGAGGTGCGCAATCTGGCCAAGCGCACCCAGGATTCCACCGGCGAAATCAACAAGATCCTCAACCTGCTGGTCAGCCGCATCAGCGAGGTGACGTCGAGCATGGATCACAGCCTTAGCGAATCCAGCAAGGCCATCGAGCTGGCCAGCGACGTCATGGGCGCGTTCGAAGAGATCGAGAATGCCGTTCAGACGATCCGCGACATGACGACACAAGTCGCCGCCGCCACCGAGGAACAACACTTGGTGACCGAGGACATCAACCGCAACGTGGTCGCCATCAGCGACGCGGTTGCCCAGGTGTCCACCCAGGCTGCGGAAGTCGAACGCTACTCGCAGGAACAGCGCAAACTCAGCAGCGCACTTCGGCAGCTGGTGGGCCGGTTCCGCACGCAGTAACCGTTAACGGCCAGCCCTTCGGGGCTGGCCCGCTCGGCTGAGCAAGGACCTTGCGCACGGGCCCAAGACAACTGCGTGCGCTTCCCCCGTGCTGATGGGCCCGGCGCCCAACCACGGCTATTCGCACAAGGCAGCGGCGCCCTGAGACGCCGCCGCCCTTCTTACGCCGAGAGCTTCTGGCTGAAGTTGTCGGCCGGCTTGCCGATGTCGAGCCGGTCGGCGTTCATCACCTTGTCCCAGGCCTTGACGAAGTCGTGGACGAACTTCTCGTTGCCATCGGCCATGCCGTACACCTCGGCCTGGGCACGCAGTTCCGACTGCGAGCCGAAGATGAGGTCGACGCGGGTGGCCGTCCAGGTGGGTTGGCGAGTCTTGCGGTCCAGGCCCTGGAAGCGGTTCTTGTGCTCGGTGGCGGTCCACTCGTTCTTCATGTCCAGCAGGTTGACGAAGAAGTCGTTGGACAGCACGCCGACGCGTTGGGTGAACACGCCTTCCTGGCTACCACCGGCGTTGGTGCCCAGCACGCGCATGCCGCCTACCAGCACGGTCATCTCCGGTGCGCTCAGGCGCAGCAGGTGCGCCTTGTCCACCAGCGCCTCCTCCGGCGCCATGAAGCTGGACTCGTGGTAGTAGTTGCGGAAGCCATCGGCCGCCGGGCGCAGCGCTTCGAAGGACTGCGCGTCGGTCCACTCCTCCTCGGCATCCATCCGACCTGGCGTGAACGGCACGCTGACGTCCACGCCGCCGTCCTTCGCCGCCTTCTCGACCGCTGCACAACCGGCTAGCACGATCAGGTCCGCCATGGAGACCTTCTTGCCACCGCTGGCCGAAGCGTCGAACGCGTTCTGGATCTCGCCGAGCTTCTCCAGCACCTTGGCCAGCAGTGGCGGGTTGTTGATTTCCCAGTCCTTCTGCGGGGCGAAGCGGATGCGTGCACCGTTGGCACCGCCGCGCTTGTCCGAACCCCGGTAGGTCGAGGCCGAAGCCCAGGCCAACGACACCAGTTCGGAGACGGAGAACCCCAGGCCGAGGATCTTCTGCTTGAGCGAGGCGATGTCGGCGTCGTCGATCAGCGGGTGGTCGCACTCGGGAATCGGGTCTTGCCAGATCAGCGGCTCCTTCGGCACCAGCGGGCCGAGGTAGCGGCCGATGGGGCCCATGTCGCGGTGGGTCAGCTTGAACCAGGCCTTGGCGAAGGCGTCGGCGAACTCCTCGGGGTTTTCCAGGAAGTGCCGGGAGATCTTCTCGTACTCAGGGTCGAAGCGCAGCGACAGGTCCGTGGTCAGCATGGTCGGCTTGCGCTTCTTGTTCGGGTCGAAGGGGTCCGGAATGATTTCCGGCGCGTCCTTGGCTTCCCACTGGTGTGCGCCGGCCGGGCTCTTGGTCAGCTCCCACTCGAAGTTGAACAGGTTCTCGAAAAAGTAGTTGGACCAGCGCGTCGGGGTCTGGCTCCAGATCACTTCCAGGCCGGAGGTGATCGCATCGGCGCCGATGCCGGTCTTGAAGCGGCTGCGCCAGCCCAGGCCCTGGTCCTCGATCACCGCGCCTTCCGGTTCCGGCCCCATCAGCGACGGGTCGCCCGCGCCGTGGGTCTTGCCGAAGGTGTGACCACCGGCGATCAGCGCCACGGTTTCGTAATCGTTCATGGCCATCCGCGCGAAGGTCTCGCGGATGTCGATGGCCGCCGCCTTGGGGTCCGGCTTGCCGTTCGGGCCTTCCGGATTCACGTAGATCAGGCCCATCTGCACGGCACCCAGGCCCGGGTGCAGTTGCCGCTCGCCGCTGTAGCGCTCATCGCCCAGCCAGGTGCCTTCCGGTCCCCAGAACAGCTCTTCCGGCTCCCAGGTGTCGGCACGGCCACCGCCGAAACCGAAGGTCTTGAAGCCCATGGACTCCAGCGCCACGTTGCCGGTGAGCACGAACAGGTCGGCCCAGGACAGCTTGCGTCCGTATTTCTGCTTGATCGGCCACAGCAGGCGCCGGGCCTTGTCCAGCGAGGCATTATCCGGCCAGCTGTTGAGCGGGGCGAAGCGTTGCTGGCCGCCGCCGGCGCCGCCGCGGCCGTCGGTGATCCGGTAGGTCCCCGCGCTGTGCCAGGCCATGCGGATGAACAGGCCGCCGTAGTGGCCGAAATCGGCTGGCCACCAGTCCTGCGAATCGGTCATCAGCGCGTGCAGGTCGGCGATCACCGCGTCGAGATCGAGCGAATTGAAGGCGGCGGCGTAGTCGAAATCGCCGCCATAGGGGTTCGAACGCGGCGAGTGCTGGTTCAGCGCCGTCAGGCTCAGCGCCTCGGGCCACCAGTCGCGGTTGGTGATGCGCTTGCGGGGCTGCCCGGCACCATGGCCGAAGGGGCAGCCGCCAGAGGTGTGTTCTCCGGATTCGGTAGTCATGTCATTTTCCTCCAGGGTGGTGATGCGCAGGCTCCGCTGAGAAAGACCCTAGCATCCACCGGCCGGCCCGCAGGGGCACCGCCCCTGGGCCGGCGCCTCCCAGCGATCCCGTAAAAACCCTGTAAACCTCTAGCTAGAGCGCCTGACAACCAGGCCCGGAGCCACGATGAAATCTCCCTATCGGCGCGATAGGCCGCCCCGTCAGCCCCCTGCGCGGCCACGCTCATTCGTCAGGGATGTCGGCCTCCACGAGCTTGCCGAGCAGGATCAGCGACTCCTGCCAGCCGAGGTAGCAGGCTTCGACCGGGATGGCATCGGGAATACCGTCCTGCACGACGTTCAGCTCGGTGCCGCAGGCCAGGGTGGCCAGGCTGACGGTGACCTGCATGTCCCCGGGCAGGTTCGGATCCTCGAAACGATCGACATAGCGAATGCGTTCGTACTCGACCAGCTCCAGATATTCGCCGCCAAAGCTGTGGGTCGTGCCGGTGGTGAAGTTGGTGAACGACATGCGGTAATGGCCGCCGACCCGGGCATCGCTCGCGTGCACCTTGGCGGTGAAGCCGTTGGGTGGCAGCCATTTGCACATGGCATCGGGATCGAGAAAGGCGCGATAGACACGCTCTGCCGGCGCTCGCAAGACGCGGTGCAGGCGAATGGTACTGGGCATGAACATTCCCTCGAGCAGGTTGCAGGGCTGGCACGGGCCAGACGCAGGTACATGCCTGAGCGTAGAAGCAGACGGCCGTGATCGCTGCGGCGCCGGTCGCCTCCCTAGACGCCCCGGCTCTCGCGTCGCCCAAGCTCGCTGTCTGCGAAAAGCGAGATGCAGCGCACAAGCCAGGCGAGCGGGCTTGCGCCTGAAGGGATTGGCGTTATCGTGCCGACGCTGGCCTTTTGATGGCACAGCACTCTGCCAAACACTCAGGAACGAGTAAGCATGTTCAAGCATTTGATGATGAGCGCCGCAGCACTGGGCTTCGCGGTCATGGCCGGCTGTGCGTCGGTACCGATGGAAGCGCCGGAAAAGGACCAGGCATTCAAGGCCTTCCCTACCCCGCCGCAGAATCAGGCCGGGGTGTATATCTTCCGCGATTCCATGCTCGGTGCAGCGCTGAAGAAGACCG
Organism: Stutzerimonas sp. CXK-1; assembly: GCF_057738225.1. Lineage (NCBI taxonomy): Bacteria > Pseudomonadati > Pseudomonadota > Gammaproteobacteria > Pseudomonadales > Pseudomonadaceae > Stutzerimonas > Stutzerimonas sp. CXK-1. The sequence goes on from NZ_CM173217.1 coordinate 2,267,791, forward strand.
TGAAGATCGATGGCCAGGTGATCGGCGAAACCGCACCGAATACCTACTTCTATCGCACCGTCAGCCCTGGCCCGCACCTGTTGGCGACCGAGTCGGAATTCAGCGACAACACGCTCGAACTGAACGCCAAGGCCGGCCACAACCACTACGTCCGCCAATCCATCAAGATGGGGCTGTTCGTCGGTGGCGCCAAGCTCACCGAAGTGTCGGACGAAGAAGGCCGCAAGGGCGTTCTGGACACCAAGCTCGCGCAGTAAGCCTGCGCCCGTCCGGCGCGCCGAGGTGCGCCGGACAACGCCCACCTACCGACCGCCCAACGCGCCCACCTCGATTCGCCCCGCTGCTAGAGCAACGCCTGCAGGCCTCCACCGGCCAACAGCACCGGCGCCAAGGGCAATGCCCAGCGCACCCGCCAGGCCATGACGATCGCCAGCAGCAGCCCGGCAAGCATGATCTGCCCGAGCCAGAGCACCGCGCCGATTTCGCTTCCCTGACGAACGACGCACGCCCACAGGGCCAAGCCCAGAAATACGGCGGCCTGCAGCTGCAGCGCGAGTCTGCCCGGTACGCGTCGCTCGGCCGACAGCAGTGCACCGCGGTGCCGAGAGAGCGTCAGCGACAGCAGCACCATTGCCACATAGGCCAGCCCGAATGCCAGAAGCCACATGCTCATGCCTCCCTTGTGCACGGGGTTCGGCGGGGCCTCGCCTCGGCCTCGTGGGCGTCACCCCGCAGACGCCAGGCGCCGGCCGCACAGGCCAGGCCGCTGGCGATGAAGAACACCTCCACCGAGGCCAACGCCCAATCACCTCGTTGCAAGCTGGCCAGCAGGTGTCCGCCGGGCGCGGCCACGGCATCGATGAGCGGCAACCCCAGCGCGAGCAAGGCGCCCAGCGCCAGTTGCTGGCGCAGCAGCCGACGGCTGTCGCGGCGCTGCAGCAGCGCCCAGACAGCGATCAGCAGCCAGGCAAGCGCAAAGGCCCAGCCCTCGGCCGCGGCTCGCTCGGCAATGCCCGAGGGAATCAGCCGATTGCTCCATAGCAGCGCCAGGCTGGCCAGGGGCAGGCCGGCGAAGACGGCGGCATTGAGCGCACGGACGGCGTCGAGACGGCCCGCGCGCGACTCGCGCTTGGCCAGCCAGACCTGGACGCCGGCCACGAGCATGGCGCAGCCGGACAGCCCCATCAGCAGATAAAGCAGGCGGACCAGGGAGCCTCCGAACTGCGCCATATGCAGTCCGGCCATCCAGATGTACGCGCGATATCCGGTCGACGCCTGCTGGCGGTGAAGGCGCTCGCCACTGGTCGCATCGAAGCTGAGCGTGTCCTGTGGCGAGCCGATGCGCGAACGATCCCGGCGGCGCACATCGACCACGGCAGAGGCGTCGCCCGGGTGATGGACGCTTACCCAGCCGACCTCTCCCGCCCCCCATTCCCGGCGCGACTCGGCGATCAATGCATCGAGCGACCAGGGCGCACCGGCGGGCTCGTCGAGTTCTTCGCGGTGATAGGTGCCCATGACCTCGCCGAAGTACTGGGTGGCGTTGCCGGCGTAACTGACCTGCGCCGCCGCGGGCATGTACGAGGCGACGAAGATGGCCACCCCCGTGTAGGCCAGCACCAGATGGAAGGGAAAACCCACCACGCCAAACAGATTGTGCGCATCGAGCCAGGCGCGTTGGCCGTTGGCATTGGGCCGCAGGGTAAAGAAGTCCTTGAAGATGCGCCGGTGGATGATCACGCCCGAGACGAGCGCGACAAGCATGAACATGCCGGCGATTCCGACGATGTACATGCCCACATCGCCGGCGTGGAGGTTGTAGTGCAGCGTGAAAAAGAAGTCGCCACCCACCGTTTCGCTCATCGGTACGGCACGGGCGCTGCGCGGATCGAAGGCCACCGCATGGCGCGCCTCGCTGCCATCGACCTCCCAGCCAAGGCGCCAGTAGGGCTGGCGCTCGGTCGGGCCGTGCATCCAGAACGCGTGCAATTTCTCGCTGACATTCTGCTCGAGCCAGCCGCGCACGGCATCGGCGCCAAGGCTCGTCACGGCGCCGCTGTGCAGTTCCGGTCGCATCCAGCGGTCGAGCTCCTTGTCGAAGCAGGCGACGGTGCCGGCAAACAGAATCACGAACAGCAGCCAGCTCGGCAGCAGCCCGCCCCAGGTATGCAGTTCGGCCATGCGTTGACGCAGCGTCATGGGCGCACGCTCCAGTCACCGGCGAGCCACGCCGCCAGGCCCAGCACCGCGCACAGCCCCACGAGCACCATCCACAGGCGCGCCTGATCGCGGGCGGCGAACACGTAGATGACCACGGCAGTCCACACGGCAAAGCTGGCCAGGCTCGAAAAGACCACGCGATCAGGGCGGGCAAGCGGCAGATAGATGGCCAGGAATGCCGTCGTCGCATAGGCCACGGCATAGCCACCGACCACCGCGGCAAGCACCCGCGAGGCAATGGACAGGGGGCTTACGGGAGCCGAACGACTCATCGGACGCTCCTTGCCGGGGGCCGAGCGCTTCAAAAGCTGTAGCTCGCGGTGGCGACCACGGTGCGTCGGTTGCCGGTAAAGCAGTCACCGCGGGACAGGCAGGTGGTGTAGTAGGTCTCGTCTTCGAGGTTGGTCGCAGTCAGGGTGAACGACCAGTCCTGGTAGGCGTAACCGAGCATGGCGTCGAACAGCGTGGTCGACGGTGTCTTCAGGCTGTCGGTGCCGTCCCAGCTGGCGCCGACGTAGCGCACGCCGGCACCGGCGCTGAAGCCGGAAATACCGGCAACGCTGAAGCGATGCTGCGACCACAGCGAGGCCATGTGTTCCGGCACGCTGGCGATGCGCTTGCCCTGCTGGGTCGGCGGCCCTTTGGCCACCTCGCTGTCGAGATAGCTGTAGGTCGCGATCAGGTCCCAGTTCGGGTCCACTTCCACCAGCCCTTCCAACTCCAGGCCTTTGACCCGCGCTTCGCCGGCCTGGATGGTACTGAGCGGATTGGCCGGGTCGGGCATCTGCCGGTTCTTCTCGCGCAGGTCGAAAACGGCTGCGGTCAACAGGGTGTTGCTGCCCACCGGCTGATATTTGACCCCCAGCTCCCACTGCTCGCCTTCGAGCGGCTTATAGGATTGCTGGGTGATGGTGTTCAAACCGATGATCGGGGTGAAGGATTCGCTGTAGCTGATGTACGGCGCCACGCCGTTGTCGAACAGGTAGGTCAGGCCCACCCGCCCGGTGACCGCGTCGTCCTTCTGGCGGTTGCCGTCCTCGACACGGGTGTCGGCCCAGTCCTTGCGCAGCCCGAGCGTCATCAGCCACTTGTCCAGGCGAACCTGGTCCTGCACATACAGGCCTTTCTGCACGGCGCGCTGCTGGGGCACATCGGACAGGGTGATGCCCGACGGATCGAAGGTGCCATATACCGGGTCATAGAGATCCAGCGGCGTAGCCACGCCACGGGCCGACCGGCTATCGGTGACCGCATGGCGGTAATCGACGCCCATCAGCAAGGTGTGCTGCAGCGCGCCGGTATCGAAGCGCGATTCGGCCTCGTGGTCAGCGGTCCAGATCGTCACTTCCGGCTTGGAGATGGACCAGACACGATTCACTGTCCTGTTGTCTGGATTAAGCACAGGCCGCCCTAAAAGACGATCCCAGCCATACATGGTCTGGTAGCTGACCTTGCTCTTCTGCCAGCGCAGGTTCTGCCGCAGTGTCCAGGTCTCGTCGAGTCGCCAGCTCATCTGCGAGGTCAGCGCCTTCTGCTCGGTGTCGTACTCGTCGAATCCGGGCTCGCTGACGAAGCGCTCGCTGCCGATCTCGCCATAGGGTGCGCTGAGCACGGTGCCGCGGTGCGGCAGGAACCCACTGGTAGTGCCACCGTCGTCCTTCTGCACGTTGGCCATCAGCGTCCACTCGAACTGCTCGTTCGGGCGCCAGGTCAATGACGGCATGAACACCAGACGATTGTCCTTGGTGTGATCGACCTGAGTCTGGCTGTCACGCCCGATCGCCACCACGCGATAGAGCAGCGTGCCGTCGTCATCGAGCGGGCCGGTGCTGTCAAAGGCGATCTGCTTGCGGTCGAAGCTGCCGTACTGCAGCTGCAGCTCGTTCCTGCGCTCGGCCTGCGGACGCTTGCTGACCAGATTGAGCAGGCCGCCCACCGAACTTTGACCGTAGAGCATCGACGACGGTCCCTTGATCACCTCGACCCGCTCGAGCGTGAAAGGATCGGTGCGCGTGTTGGTGTAGGAGCCGACGCTCTGCTGCAGGCCGTCGAGAAAGATCGTGGGCGACACCCCTCGCACCAGCGAGAAGTCGCCCCGGCTGTCGAAACCGTAGGCCTCGCCGCGCATGCCGGAAACGTAGCGCAGCGAGTCCTGGATGGTCAGCGAGCCCTGGTCGCGGATGCGGTCGGCGGTAATCACACTGATCGACTGTGGCGTCTCGATGATCGGCGTGTCGGTCTTGGTTGCGCTGACGCTGCGCTTGGCCACGTAGCCCTCGACCGGCCCATCGCCCCGCTCCACCTCACGCGGCGCGGTGATCTGCTGCGCTTCGAGCTCCAGTGCCTCCTGCGCCTGGGCGACCACAGCCGCCATCAGCAGCGGCAGGCCCAGCATCACCGGGCGCAACAGATAAGAGGGCGAAACGACAGCATGCTTCATGGCGTCCTACCTTGTAATTGGTTGAACGCGCATTGTATTGATTATGTTTCTCATTTGAAAAGCACAAAAAGATCAGTCCACCCCCCGTGACCTGCGAGCATCCATGCGCGCGGTCAGCCTTCAAGCGCGCCGGGAGGCGTGGGTACAGGGCATCTGCACTGGCCGCTTCTTACTGCTGATACCTACCGACAGTTGCCGGCGCAGCCGCCCCGCGCGCAGGCAGGGGCTTCAGGATTCCTGAGCACCCGGCTGTCGACCACGCCTGCGGCTGTCATCAGCCGGGTGACCGGTGCGTCGTCAGGGATATCGGCATCAGCGCTCAGCGAGCAGGCCGTGCGCAACTCGCCCCAGGTTTTCGGGCGCAGGGCCATGGGATGGCGAACTTCATAAACCTGGCCATTGGCTTCGCAGCGGTAATCGTAGGTCGGCATTGAGCAGTTCCTCTCTGCAAGGGATGCGGCGTCGGTGGGCCGGCCGCCTTGGCGGTGGCCAGTCCTCGCCATTCTGGCCGAGAAACCATATGAGTTGAACGGCTATAGCCGCTGGCATGTGGCCGAATCGCAACCAGCGATCGTCCTCCCGCAGCGCAGGAAGGCCGGCGGGCCCTCGCGCAGCCAATAAAAAACCCCGCCGCAGGCGGGGTTTCTTGTTAACCGATCACAACGGCGGCCGGGCCGCCTTCGATCAGTTAGGGAACAGTTCGCTGAGCTTCAGGGCCAGCATCATGTCGCCTTCGGCGCGCAGCTTGCCGGCCATGAAGGCCTGCATGCCATCGGTTTCACCGCTGGTGATGCCCTGCATCGTTTCGCTGTCCATGATCAGGGTGACGTTGGCGTCGGCCGACTCGCCCTGCTGGAAGTCACAGGTACCGTCCTTGACGACCAGGTAGTAGTTCTCGGCATCGGTGATGTTGAACTGGAAGACCAGGTCCAGACCGGCAGCGGCGCTCGGGTTGAACTTGGACTGCATGCGCTGGATGGTATCGGCGACGTTGCTCATGGTGATTTCCTTGTTAACGTTGTTGGGGTTGATACGTGCATGTCGAGCTCAGCGATGCGTGATGAGCTCGGGGTTCCTCAACAGCTGCAGGTGCGCATGGCTGTTGAACGAGGCCAGTGAGACTTCCCTGCCACGGAACTTCAGCAGGCTCAGCGAAGTGTTGACGATCTGCCAGTTCATCTCGAAGGCCTTGATCGGAGCTACGCCGATGACCAGCTGCAGCAGTGCGGTGATCGTGCCGCCGGAGGTGAACACGGCAATGCGGTCACGCGTGTCGGCCTGGGCCAGGATGCGCTCCAGGCCGCCTTCGACACGCTCGATGAAGCTCGCCCAGCTCTGGAGCCCGGGCTTCTCGTGCTCGCCCGAGACCCAGCGCCCGATCACGTAGCTGAACAGGCGCTGGAACTCGGCGCGGTGCGAGGCCGCGTTGCGCAGGATATGCAGCGCATTGGGTTCATAAGCCTGCAGATCCGGCAGATGGGCGCGCAACACGGCATCGGCCTCGAACTCGTCGAATGCCGGGTCGATCTCGAGATCCGGTTGTGGCTGACCGTGGCTGGCGAGGCGTGCCAGCGTGGCCCTGGCGGTATCCTGCTGGCGCTTGAGCTGGCCGCTCAGGCAGCGGTCGAAACGGGTGCCCAGCTGACCGAGGTGATCGCCAAGCGCTTCCGATTGCTGGTGGCCGAGCGGCGAGAGTACGTCGTAATTCTCCGCGCCAAACGAGGCCTGGCCGTGACGAATCAGGAAGATGCTGCCCATTTGCTGCTCCGGCTGGCGTGTCCGGGCGAGGTTAGGAGGATCGCCTGGAGGTGTCAACGACAATTCATACGTTTGTTTGAAACCTGGCGATTGGCCGTCTTCAAGGGCCTCGGTATGCTTGGCCGAATGATCGAACGGCCTCTGCCGCGGTCGAAACTCTTCGCCTCAAGAAGGAGCTAACGTGGAATTTCTGCTCGACTATGCCGGCTTTCTGGCCAAGACCGTGACCGTGGTGATCGCCATCGTGGCGGTGCTGATCACGATCGCCGCCCTGCGCCGCAGCCGCGGCAAGCCCAGCGTTGGTCATTTGCAGGTCGAAAAGCTCAACGACTTCTACAAGGGGCTGCGCGAGCGCCTCGAGCAAGCCGTGCTGGAAAAGGATGTCCTCAAGACCCAGCGCAAGCGCGAAGCCAAGGCCGAGAAGCAGGCGAAGAAGAGCGAGACCCGGGCGCGGGTGTTCGTGCTCGATTTCGATGGCGATATCCGTGCTTCGGCCGTCGACAATCTGCGCCACGAAGTCACCGCCCTGCTCTCGCTGGCGACGCCGCAGGATGAGGTGGTGCTGCGTCTGGAAAGCGGCGGCGGCATGGTCCACGGGTACGGCCTGGCAGCCTCGCAGCTGGTACGTATCCGCGATGCCGGCGTGCCGCTGACGGTCTGCGTCGACAAGGTCGCCGCCAGCGGCGGCTACATGATGGCCTGTATCGGCAACCGCATCCTCAGTGCACCGTTCGCCATTCTCGGCTCGATCGGCGTGGTCGCGCAGCTGCCCAACCTTCATCGGCTGCTGAAGAAACACGACGTCGATTACGAGGTACTCACCGCCGGCGAGTACAAGCGCACGCTCACGGTGTTCGGCGAAAACACCGAAAAGGGCCGGGAGAAATTCCAGGAAGACCTGGAAACCACGCACGAGCTGTTCAAGAACTTCGTGGCGCGCTACCGCCAGCAGGTCTGCATCGATGACGTCGCCACGGGCGAAATCTGGCTCGGCATCGCCGCGCTGGGCATGCATCTGGCGGACGAGCTCAAGACCAGCGACCAGTACCTGGCCGAGCGCGCCCGTGAAGCCGACCTCTTCCAGCTGCGCTACGCGCAGAAGAAAAGCCTGCCCGAGCGCTTTGGCGTTGCGGCCGCAAGCCTGCTCGACCAGGGCCTGACCAAAGGCCTCGGCCGGCTCAACGAAAACCGATTCTGGCAATAGGAGAAAGCAGCATGGGCAGCTTCAAGGCATTGCAAACCCGTGAAACGGAACAGGGCGGATTCGAGACCCGTGTGATCGAGCGCCAGCTAGACGAGCTGCCGGCCGGCGAAGTGCTGATCCGGGTGCACTACTCCTCGCTGAACTACAAGGATGCACTGTCGGCCAGCGGCAACCGCGGCGTGACGCGCACCTACCCGCACACGCCGGGCATCGATGCCGCTGGCGTGGTGGCCGAATCCAGCGTCGGCGAGTTCGCCGAAGGCGATGAGGTGATCGTCACCGGCTACGACCTGGGCATGAATACCGCCGGCGGCTACGGCCAGTACATTCGCGTGCCGGCGGCCTGGGTCATCAAGCGCCCGCACGGGCTGTCGCTACGCGACGCGATGATTCTCGGCACGGCGGGCCTGACTGCCGCCCTGTGCCTGGACAAGCTCGAACAGGCCGGGCTCGAACCTGGCGCCGGCCCAGTGCTGGTCAGCGGCGCGAGTGGCGGCGTCGGCAGCCTGGCAGTCGCCCTGCTCTCGAGCCTGGGCTATCAGGTGACCGCCGCCACCGGCAAGGCCGAGCAGGCCGACTTCCTGCGCCGACTTGGCGCGCAGGACATCGTCGACCGCACGGCACTGCAGGCCGGCACGGAAAAACCGCTGCTCAAGGAGCAGTGGGCCGGCGCCATCGATACGGTCGGCGGCGACATCCTGTTCAACATCGTCAAGTCGCTGCGTCGCGGGGCCAGCGTCGCCTGCTGCGGACTGACCGCCGGCGTTCAGTTCCAGGCCAGCGTGCTGCCGTTCATCCTGCGCGGGGTGAATCTCCTGGGCGTCGATTCGGTGGAGATTCCCCTGGTGGTCAAGGCCTCGATGTGGGACAAGCTCTCCGTGCAATGGCGCCTGCACAACCTCGACAAGCTGGCCGAGGAAGTCTCGCTGGATACGCTGCCCGGCGCGCTCGAGCGCATCCTGGCCGGCGGCCAGACCGGCCGCGTGCTGGTGCGCCTGGATTAATCGCTACGATAGCTAAACTACATTTCCCCGTGTGGATCGATTGCATGAAGCTATGCACATCGTTCGATCCACACAGGGACATCCACATGAAACGCCTTGCCCGCCTCCTTCGCCCTTTCACCGGCGCGCCTCGCCAGCCGCAGCCCGCGATGCAGGAGCCGCATCCGAACTTCTGGATGTACCAATGACGCCCGCAATGCCGCGGCAGCGGGTTGCACAGGCCTGACGGGGCTGGATAGCTGACGCAACGCGACGGCCGCCGCTCAGTCGGTCGCCTCGTCCAGCAGCTGCCTGACCCGCTCGAGCAGCGCAGCGGGCTCGAACGGCTTGGTCAACACGTCCATCCGCACTTGCAGCAGGTTGCTGCGATTGACCGTCTTCTCGGCATAACCGGTCATGAACAATACCGGCAATGCTGGCAGGAGGCGGCGCGCAGCTTCCGCCAGTTGAGTCCCGCCCATCTTGGGCAGGCCGACGTCGGTGAGCAGCAGGTCGACGGCGCCGCCCTGCTCGAGCAAGGCCAATGCCTCGCTGGCATCGGCGAGGGGCGTGCAGCGATAGCCGGCGTCGGTCAGCAGTTCGGTGACCAGCAAGCGGACGGCAGGCATGTCTTCGACGATGAGCACATGTTCGCTACCGCCTTTGTTGTGGCGCTGTGTCGCCCTGTCCACGCCGTTCACCGCCGCCTCGGCCGCGGCCGGCAGCAGAAGCGTGACTTCGGTGCCCTGCCCCAGCACGCTGCTGATGCGCACTTCACCGCCCGACTGGCGGGCAAAGCCGTAGATGGTCGACAGGCCCAGCCCGGTGCCCTGGCCGAGCGGCTTGGTCGTGAAGAACGGATCGAAGACCTTGTGCAGCAACTTGGGATCGATGCCGACGCCGTCATCTCGGACGCTCAGCGCGACGTAGTCGCCGTCGCGCAGCTCCGTGCTGCCCTGCGAGTGCGCGGCATAGGAGGTGACGTGGATGTGCCCACCTTCGGGCAGCGCATCGCGCGCATTGATCACCAGGTTGAGCAGCGCGTTGTCGAGCTGCACGGGATCGACCAGCGCAACCGCCGGATGCGAGGTCAGATGCAGCGAAAGCTGGATGCGCTCGCCGATCGTCCGACGCATGAAGTCTTCCAGCGAATGCACCCGCTCGTTGACGTCCACCGCCCGACTATCCAGCGGCTGCTGACGGGCGAAGGCCAGCAGCCGGTGGGTCAAGGCGGCAGCGTTGTTCGCCGAACCGAGAGCCATGTCGGCATAGCGCAGCACGTCCTCGATACGCCCCGAGGCGGCGCGCTGCTTGAGCAGGCCGATGCCGGTAATGATGCCGGTGAGCAAATTGTTGAAATCGTGCGCAATGCCGCCGGTGAGCTGGCCCAGGGCGTCCATCTTCTGGGCCTGCAGCAGCTGTGCCTCGGTGCGTGCGCGCTCGGCAACCTCCTGCGCGAGCTGCAGCTGCGCAGCGTCCAGCTGCTTGAGCTGCAGGCGCTCGCGGCGGCGCTGCTCGGTAACGTCCTCGACCAGCAGCAAGCCCTGGTCCGGCAGCCGGTAGGGCGACAGTAGCCATTCGGTTTCGTGCAGTTGGCCGTCGACCTGCACACGCAGCGAGCTGCGCCAGCGCTCGCGCGCCCGCAGTCTGGCGCGCATCTCTTCAATGACCGCCGCCTGTCCCGGTGCAAAGCAGCATTGCAGGTCCGCATCACCGCCCAACAGACGCTGGAAGGCCTGGTTGCTTTCATGAACCCTCAGGTTGGCGTCGATTACCGCAATGGGCGCGGTGATGTTGGCGAAGATCTCGCGAAAGCGCTTTTCACTGTCACGCAGTGCCTGCTCGGCATCGCGCACGCGCAACTGGGTGCGCAGGGTCGCCAGCAGTACACCGGGGTCGATGGGGTGGATCAGATAGGCATCGGCTCCGGCATCGAGGCCGCTGATGATGTCGCGCGTCTCCACCGAAGCTGCCGAGACCTGGATGATCGGCAATACCGCGGTCTGTGGGTCGGCGCGCAGCTGGCGGGCCACGTCGAAACCGCTCATGTCCGGCAGGTTGACATCGAGGATGACCACGCTCACCGGAGACTGCGCGATGTGCGCCAGCCCTTCGCCACCGGTCCCGGCCTCGAGCACGCGATAGCCCTGGCGCTCCAGCACGCGGCGCATCGCATAACGGGTCGCGGCGTTGTCATCGACGATCAGCAACCAGTCTTCACGCTTCATCGGCCGCTCCCGCCGCGATGGCATGGGGGATCACCACATAGAACAGCGACCCCTTGCCCGGTTCGCTCTCGACGCCGACATGGCCGCCGAGCAGTTCGGTAAAGCGCTTGCACAGAGCCAGGCCGAGCCCGGTACCACGCAAGCGCTTCTGCAGGGGGCTGTCGATCTGACTGAAGTCCTCGAACAGATTGCTCTGCAGGTCCGCAGGAATGCCGATACCGGTATCGCTGACGGCGAAACGCACTTCGCGCTCGTTCTCCATCCGCGCCGATACCCTGACTTCGCCCGATGGCGTGAATTTCAGCGCGTTGGAAATGTAGTTGCGCAGAATCTGCGCCAGCTTCTTGTCGTCGGTGTAGAGCCGCGGAATGCCCTCCGGCTCTTCGAAGATCAGATCGACCGAATCGCCTTCGACGATCGGTCGGAACATGCCACGCAAGGCGGAGAACAGGTCGAGCATGTCGAACCAGGCCGGCGAGATGCTGATGCGCCCGGCCTCGATCTTGGCCAGGTCGAGCAGGTCGCCGACCATGTCGCTCAGCTCGCCGGCCGCCGAGCGAATGAAGGCGATCTGCCTTTGCTGCTCCGCGTTCAGCGGGCCGTCCAGCTCGTCGCTGAGCAGCCGCGCGATACTCAGGATCGAGCCCAGCGGCGTGCGGAACTCATGGCTCATGTAGGAGAGAAAGCGACTCTTGAGGTCGGACGCCTCACGCAGCGCTTCGGCCTGGATGTCGAGCTCGGCGTAAAGCGCGAGGACGCCCTGGTTGGTTTCGTCCAGCTCCGCGCGCAGGGATTCGTTCTCCTGGCGCAGTCGCTCGATGAGCTGCTCGCTCGAATCAGTCACTCAGGCCCTCCAGGGCGATTGCCATCACGGTCACGTCGTCTCGGCCTCGGCGAAAGTCGCGGTGCAGGACCGCGGCGATGACGGCTGGATGCCGAAACCGCAGCCCCGGATAGTCGTCCAGACTCCAGCGCGAACGCAGACCATCGCTGAACAGCACCAGCAGCTGGCCCGCGATATCCGGGTAATCGAAGCTCTGCACCTTGCGGAACTGGGCGCCGACGATGCCCGGCAGCGATACCAGCCCACGCGCTTTGCCAGGCCCCAGCAGCGTGACGCCGATATTGCCGATACCGGCAAAGGTCAGGCGCCCCTGGCCGGCCTCGAATTGCGCGAGCGCCACGGCGCCTCCACGCGTCGAGGTCATGGCCTGGTTCATTTCGCTGAAGAGCATGGATGGAGAGTCGAAGGGCGCCTGGGCAAATGCCCGGGTACCGGCTCTGGCGGCGTGTTCGGCGTCCTCGCCATGGCCGAGCCCGTCGATCAGCACGACGCTCAGCCGTGCGCCATCGGCTACCAGATGCCAGCCATCACCACAGGCCGTCTCGCCCTCCAGTGCCTGGTGCATGACACCCAGCGGCAGATCACGCGCGCCGCCGCGCGGATACACCCGCGCCATCACCACCGAGCCACGCCCCTCGGAATAGGCGTCGAACACATCGGCCTGCCGCTGCAGCGCACCAAGCCCGGAGCCCTGGGTGCCACGGGTGGAATAGCCGTCGACCTGGCAGATGCCGAGATCGAAACCCGGCCCGCGATCGACGGCCAGTACTTCCACGCCCTGGCAGTCGCGCCCCGGCACGGCGCGCAGGTAGAGAACGCCCGCATCGGCATGCTTGAGCAGATTGGTGCCCAGTTCCATGGTGACCAGCGCCACGCGTCCGGCGGCGGTTTCATCCAGCCCGACCGACTCGGCCAGGCGCTGCGCCACGCGGCGGGCGTAGCCGAGCTGGCTGGCTTCCTCGATGGGTAGCACCTCGTTCACGGTGCCGGGCAGACTCAGTTCCATCGCACGATCGTGACGCGTGTGCCGGCACCCGGGGTGCTGGCGATATCGAACTCGTCCACCAGGCGCCGCGCGCCGGTCAGGCCGAGGCCCAGGCCACCCCCGGACGTCCAGCCATCGGTCAGCGCCAGCTTGAGGTCGGGAATGCCGGGGCCCTCGTCGCGAAAGACCAGGCGGATGCCCTTGCGCAGGCCGTCTTCGAGCACCTCCCAATCCATGTCGCCGCCACCACCGTAGACCACGGTGTTACGCGCCAGCTCGCTGACCGCAGTGACCAGCTTGGTCTGGTCGACCAGGCGCAGCCCGCACTCCTGAGCCAGCTTGCGCACCGCCTGGCGCGCCAACACCACGTCCTGCTCGATGCGAACCGGATGGGTGCCGCTGCTGAGCGTATTCATGCCTGGCCCATGCGCGAGCGCAGCAGGTTCATGCCGCGCTCGACGTCGAGCGCCGTACTCACGCCGGGCAGGGTCAGCCCCAGCTCCACCAGGGTGATCGCCACCGCCGGCTGCATGCCCACCACCACGGTCTCGGCATCCATGATCCGGGCGATGCCGGAAATCGTGCTGATCATCCGGCCGATGAAGGAATCGACCATGTCGAGGGCCGAAATGTCGATCAGCACGCCACGCGCCGAAGTCGCGCTGATCCGTTCGGACAGATCGTCCTGCAGGGTCATGGCCAGCTGATCGTGCATGTCGACCTGGATGGTCACGAGCAGGAACTCGCCCATCCGCAGGATTGGGATGCGCTCCATCAGGACACCTTGTTGACGGTCAGGCCGGTCCGGCTCAGCGCCAGCGCCAGCGCGTCGGCCAGGTTGGCCTTGGTGACGATGCCCTGCAGGTCGAGGCCCAGGTGGACGATGGTCTGCGCGATCTGCGGGCGCACGCCGCTGATGATGCAGTCGGCGCCCATCAGGCGGATCGCCGTCACGGTCTTGAGCAGGTGCTGCGCGACCAGCGTATCCACGGTCGGAACGCCCGTGATGTCAATGATGGCGATCTGCGAGCCGGTGTCGACGATGCGCTGCAGGAGCGACTCCATGACGACCTGGGTGCGCTGCGAATCGAGGGTGCCGATCATCGGCAGGGCGAGGATGCCGTCCCACAGCTTGACCACCGGCGTCGACAGTTCGAGCAACTCTTCCTGCTGCCGCTTGATCACCGCCTCGCGCGACTTCTGGAAGGTACGGATGGTGTGCATGGCCAGGGTGTCGATGAACTCGGACACGGCCCACAGCTGCTCGACGAAAAACATCGGCTCGTCGGTGAACTCGCGCTGCAGCAGCACCATCACAGGGCGCTTGAGCGAGAAGATGAAGCCGGCCGTCTGCTGCGAATCGACGCCCTTCACTGCCCACGCGTGGGAAAGCTTTTCGAGGAAATGGCGCATCTCGTCACGCTCGGACGAGGCCACGCTGCCGGGCGTGCCGGCCTCCAGGCCGCGAATGAACAGGCGCAGGAATTCGGTCATCTGCTGCTGCAGTTCGCCGGGCTTGAGTGCCGCCTGCGAGGCGGTCTCCAGGTCAGCGGCCCAGTTCTTGAGCAATTCGGCGTGATTACCCCGGAGAACGTCCACGGTGCGATGGTTGAGGCTGGTCATGAAATCCCTTCTCCCCTGGGGGCTGTGTGCCTGGATAAAAAGCTGAGAATAAGAAAGCGGCGCGTCGGAGACGTTCCGTGCAGCTGGCGGAGTATCGACGGACAAGACAGAAAGAGCGGCGCCGGAGGGCGCGCCGGGCAGAGAGTAAACAGCAGGCCATGCTTTTGCCAGCAAATCGGCCGTGATCGGCCAGGCGGTAAAATCGCCAAGCGCTTGATCGCGCGCAAGAAGCCAGCTGATCGAAATTGTCGTGAACGACCGCTGCGCCTAGACTCGCCGCATGAAGTCGCCCCTCCGCCTGTTTCTCGTACTGCTGTTCGCGCTTGCGCTGCCCATCAACGGGATGGCGCAACTGCTCATGCCGGCAGCCGCCCCGAAACAGCAGGCGATGCACCGGATGCATGCGATGCATGATCCGGGTGCGCCTCAGGCGGAGGCCCCCTGCCAGGACCACCAACAGGGCCACGCCACGCTGTGCAAGAGCGGGCAGGAATGCAAGACGGCCAGCATTCTGCAGGTCGTCGCGGTAAAAGCGCCACTGCTGTTCCCCGGCACGCCCCAGGCGACGGCCTACCCGGCACTGATCCCTTCCCATCTCAAGGATGCCGTCTGGCATCCACCCCGCGCCTGAATTCCGCTGTGTTCACCAAGGCTGCCCGCGTCTGACCGACCGGGCGGGTGACGCGTGCCCGTCGGCACGCATGGCTGATCAGGACTTCATCGCCAATGAAATACCCCCTTTATCGGGCGCGCCCCCTGCTGGCGGCCCTCGCCGTGGGCGCCCTTGCGTTCTCGGGCAGTGCGCACGCGCTGACGCTCGCGCAGACGCTGGGCATCGCCGAACAACAGGCCCCTTCGCTGCAGGCCCAGGCGGCCAGCGCACAGGCCGCGCGCAGCGCCCTCACCCCCGCCGGCGAACTGCCGGACCCCAAGTTCAAGCTCGGCATCCAGAGCCTGCCGATCGAGGGCGACAACCGCTGGCAGGTCGACCAGGACGGCATGACCATGCAGATGATCGGCCTCATGCAGGAGGTGCCCAACCGCGCCAAGCGCCAGGCGCGTGTCGAGGCGGCGCAGGCCGGCGTCGCACTGGCCGATGTCCAGCACAGCCTGGCGCGGCTGCAGGTCCGCCAGCGCGCCGCCGAAGCCTGGATCGCCGCCTTCTCGGTACAGCGCAAGCTGAAGCTGTTCGCCCAGCTCTATGACGAGAACCGCCTGTTCGCCCGCGCCATCGCCGCCCGCCTGGCCGGCGGCCGCGGGCAGACGGCCGAAGGCGTACTGGCGCGCCAGGAAGAGGCGCTGCTGGCCGAACAGGAGGACGCTCTGCGCCGCGACCAGCGCATCGCCCGCGCCGCGCTGGCCCGCTGGGTCGGTAGCGCGGCAGACGACCCGCTGGAGGGCGACTGGCCGCAGTGGCCCGCGGCGCCCGAGCACTATCGGCACGGCCTCGCGCAACACCCCGCCCTGCTCGCCTACGAGCCGATAAGCCGCCAGGCCGAGGCCCGCGTGCGCGAAGCCGTCGCCGAGAAGACGCCCGACTGGAGCTGGGGCGTGGACTACCTGCGCCGCGGCCGCGAGTACGGTGACATGGTCAACCTCACCCTGAGCTTCGACCTGCCGCTGTTCGTTGGCTCGCGCCAGGGGCCGAAGATCGCCGCCGAGCGCGCCCGCCTGGTCGCGGTGGAAGCCGAACGCGAAGCGCTGGAGCGCGAGCATCGCCAGGAACTGGCCGCCGATCTCGCCGAATACGAGCGCCTCGACAGGGCCCTGGCGCGCCTGGACGACACCCTGCTGCCGCTCGCCGAAGAAAAGGTTGCGCTGGCCATGGCCGACTACCGCGCCGGACGCGGCGAGCTGATGGCCGTGGTCGAGGCCCGCCGCCAGCGCGTCGAAACCCGCCTGCGTCGCATCGACCTCGCCCGTGACCGCGCCCTGAATAACGCCCGCCTGCACTTCGCCTTTGGGGAGACCCGACCATGACCTTCCGACTCACGCCGCTGGCGACCACGCTCGCCCTCGCGTTCGGCCTCTGCGCCAGCCCCTTCCTTGCCGCGACCGTCCAGGCGGGCGAGCAGAGCGAGCGCCAGGTGCTCTACTGGTACGACCCGATGAAGCCGCAGCAGCACTTCGACAAGCCCGGCAAGTCGCCCTTCATGGACATGGACCTGGTGCCGCGCTACGCCGACGAAGGCGGCCAGGCCGCGTCGCTGCGCATCGACGCCGGGGTCGTCCAGAATCTCGGCATGCGCCTGGCCAGCGTGCGCCGCGAGACGATCGGGCAGTCGCTGTCGGCATCCGGCGTGCTGGCTTTCGACGAGCGTGACGTCGCCATCGTGCAGACGCGCAGCGCCGGCTTCGTCGAGCGTGTCTACGGGTACGCCCCCGAGGACGTGCTGGCCGAGGGCGCGCCGCTGGCCGATCTGCTGATTCCCGAGTGGGCCGCCGCGCAGGAGGAGTACCTGGCGCTGCGCGGCATCGGCCAGCCCGACCTGCTCGCCGCCGCCCGCCAGCGGCTGCGTCTGGCCGGGATGCCGGCGGCACTGATCGCCGAACTGGAGCGCACGGGCAAGCCGCGAAGGGTATGGACGGTGGTCAGCCCCACGGCCGGCGTGTTGCGTGAACTCGAGGTGCGCGAAGGCATGAGCCTGCCGGCCGGCGCCTCGTTGGCGCGGATCAATGGGCTGGACAAGGTCTGGCTGGAGGTGGCGATCCCCGAGGCGCAGGCCGCGCAGCTCGCCCCGGAGCAATCGGTCATCGCGCGCCTGCCCGCCTTTGCCGGCGAACGCATCGAAGGCCGTATCCAGGCCGTGCTGCCCCAGGCCAACCTGGACAGCCGCACGGTGCGCGTGCGGGTCGAGCTGCCCAACCCGCAGCAGCGTCTGCGCCCGGGCATGAGCGCCGAGGTGACGCTCGAGCGCGAGGCGCAAGCGGCGCTGCTGGTGCCGACCGAGGCGGTGATCCGCACCGGCCGGCGCAGCCTGGTGATGCTCGCCGAGGGTGAGGGCCGCTACCGCCCGGTGGCGATCCGCACCGGCCGCGAATTCGACGACAGCACCGAGGTGCTCGAAGGCCTGCAGGCCGGCCAGCAGGTGGTCGCCTCCGGGCAGTTCCTGCTCGACTCCGAGGCCAACCTGCGCGGCTTGAGTGTCGGGGCCGCCCCCGCGGTGACGCCTGCCCTTGAGCTGCACGAGGCCGAAGGCACCGTAGTCGGCATCGAGGACGGCATGCTCGGGCTGGCCCACGGGCCGTTCCGTTCGCTGAACATGCCGGGCATGACCATGCCCTTTCCAGTCGCCAGCGAAGCCCTGCTCGACGGCCTGAAGAGCGGCGACCGCGTGCGTGTCGCGGCGCGGCAAAGTGACGAAGGCCTGATCATCGAACGCATCGAGAAGCTCGGAGGCCAGCCATGATCGCCGCGCTGATCCGCTGGTCGGTGGCCAACCGCTTCCTGGTGTTGCTGGCCACGCTGTTCGCCGTCGCCTGGGGCGTCTGGTCGGTCAGGCACACCCCCATCGACGCCCTGCCGGACCTCTCCGATGTGCAGGTCATCATCCGCACCTCCTACCCGGGGCAGGCGCCGCAGATCGTCGAGAACCAGGTCACCTACCCGCTGACCACCACCATGCTCTCGGTGCCCGGGGCCAAGACGGTGCGCGGCTATTCGTTCTTCGGCGACAGCTATGTCTACGTGCTGTTCGAGGACGGCACCGACCTCTACTGGGCACGCTCGCGGGTGCTCGAATACCTCAGCCAGGTGCAGAGCCGCCTGCCGGCCGCGGCCAGGCCGGCGCTGGGACCGGACGCCACCGGCGTCGGCTGGATCTACCAGTACGCGCTGGTCGACCGCAGCGGCCGCCACGACCTCTCGCAGCTGCGCTCGCTGCAGGACTGGTTCCTGCGCTACGAGCTCAAGACGCTGCCCAACGTCGCCGAGGTCGCGGCCATCGGCGGCATGGTCCGGCAGTACCAGGTGGTGCTCGACCCGGTGCGCATGGCCAGCCGCGGCATCACCCAGCAGCAGGTCGCCCAGGCCATCGACGAGGCCAACCGCGAGACCGGCGGCAGCGTGCTGGAGCTGGCCGAGACCGAGTTCATGGTGCGCGCCAGCGGCTACCTGAAGAGCCTCGCCGACTTTCGCGCGATCCCGCTGCGCCTGGACGGCAACGGCGTGCCGGTGACCCTCGGCGACGTCGCCCACGTCCAGCTCGGCCCGGAGATGCGCCGCGGCATCGCCGAACTCGATGGCGAAGGCGAGGTGGCCGGCGGCGTGGTGATCCTGCGCAGCGGCAAGAACGCCCGCGAGACCATCGCCGCGGTCGAGGCGAGGCTGGACGAGCTGAAAGCCAGCCTGCCGGCGGGCGTGGAGATCGTCACCACCTACGACCGCAGCCAGCTGATCGACCGCGCAGTGGAAAACCTCAGCCACAAGCTGATCGAGGAGTTCATCGTCGTCGCGCTGGTCTGTGCGCTGTTCCTCTGGCACCTGCGCTCGTCGCTGGTGGCGATCGTCTCGCTGCCGGTGGGCATCCTCATCGCCTTCATCGTCATGCAGCGCCAGGGCATCAACGCCAACATCATGTCCCTGGGCGGCATCGCCATCGCCATCGGTGCGATGGTCGACGCTGCCATCGTCATGATCGAGAACGCGCACAAGCACGTCGAAGCCTGGCATCGCCGGCACCCGGGCGCCACGCTCAAGGGCCAGGCGCACTGGCAGGTGATGACCGAGGCGGCCGCCGAGGTCGGCCCGGCGCTGTTCTTCAGCCTGCTGATCATCACCCTGTCGTTCATCCCGGTGTTCACCCTCGAGGCACAGGAAGGCCGGCTGTTCGGCCCGCTGGCGTTCACCAAGACCTATGCGATGGCCGCGGCAGCCGGGCTGTCGGTCACCCTGGTGCCGGTGCTGATGGGCTACTGGATCCGCGGACGCATCCCCGACGAACAGCGCAACCCGCTGAACCGCGGCCTGATCCGCCTCTACAGGCCGGCGCTGGATGTGGTGCTGCGCTGGCCGAAAATGACGCTGCTGCTGGCGCTGCTGGTATTCGCCTCCGGCTTCTGGCCGGCCAGCCGCCTGGGTGGCGAGTTTCTCCCGCCGCTGGATGAAGGTGACCTGCTCTACATGCCCACCGCCCTGCCCGGGCTCTCGGCGCAGAAGGCTTCGGCGCTGCTGCAGCAGACCGACCGGCTGATCCGCAGCGTGCCGGAAGTGGCGCGGGTGTTCGGCAAGGCCGGGCGCGCCGAGAGCGCCACCGACCCGGCGCCGCTGGAGATGTTCGAGACCACCATCCAGTTCAAGCCCAGAAGCGAGTGGCGCGCCGGCATGACGCCGGAAAAGCTGGTCGAGGAGCTCGACCGCACCGTGCAGGTGCCCGGGCTGGCCAACCTGTGGATCCCGCCGATCCGCAACCGCATCGACATGCTCGCCACCGGGATCAAGAGCCCCATCGGGGTCAAGGTCTACGGCACCGAGCTGGCGCAGATCGACCGTGCCACCCAGGCGGTGGAGCGGATCGCCCGCGAGGTGCCCGGCGTGACCTCGGCACTGGCCGAGCGGCTCACCGGCGGGCGCTACGTCGACGTCGACATCGACCGCGCCGCCGCCGCGCGCTACGGGCTGAACATCGCCGACGTGCAGGCCATCGTCGCCGGCGCCATCGGCGGGCAGAACGTCGGCGAGACCGTCGAGGGGCTGGCGCGCTACCCGATCAACCTGCGCTACGGGCGCGAATGGCGCGACTCGCTGAGCGACCTGCGCGAACTGCCGGTCCTCACACCCGGCGGCAGCCAGATCACCCTCGGCACGGTGGCGCGCATCGAGGTCAGCGACGGCCCGCCGATGCTCAAGAGCGAGAATGCGCGGCTCTCCGGCTGGGTCTATGTCGACGTGCGCGGCCGCGACATCGCCGCCGTGGTGCGCGACCTGCGCCAGGCGGTCGGCGACGGCGTGCAACTGGAGCCGGGCATGAGCATCAGCTATTCGGGCCAGTTCGAGTTCATGGAGCGCGCCAACGCCCGGCTGAAGCTGGTGGTGCCGGCCACCCTGCTGATCATCTTCGTGCTGCTCTACCTGACCTTCGGCCGCCTCGACGAGGCGCTGCTGATCATGGCCACGCTGCCCTTCGCTCTCACCGGCGGCGTCTGGTTCCTGCACCTGCTGGGCTACCACCTGTCGGTGGCCACCGGGGTCGGCTTCATCGCCCTGGCCGGGGTCTCGGCCGAGTTCGGCGTGATCATGCTGCTGTACCTGAAGAACGCCTGGCACGACCGTCTCGCTGCCGGCCGCCACGGCCAGGCGGCGCTGCTCGACGCCATCCGCGAGGGTGCGGTGCAGCGTGTGCGGCCCAAGGCGATGACCGTGGCGGTGATCATCGCCGGCCTGCTGCCGATCCTGCTGGCCAGCGGTACGGGCAGCGAGATCATGAGCCGCATCGCCGCGCCCATGGTCGGCGGCATGATCACCGCCCCGCTGCTGTCGCTCTTCGTCCTGCCGGCGGCGTACCTGCTGATGCGCCGCCGACAGGCCATCCCCTCCCTCGACAACCCCCTGGAGAAACGCCCATGAACCTCGCTCATTTCGCCCTGGCCACTGTCCTGCTGCTGCCGACTGCCCAGGCGGCGGAAACGGCAACGACCCCGGCCGTGAACCAGCAGCCCACGGTGCAGACGGCCAGCGTCACCGGCACGGTGCAAAAGCTCATGCCCGAAAAGAACAGGATCGTCATTGCCCACGGCCCGGTGCCTGCGCTGGGCTGGCCGGCAATGACGATGGGCTTCAAGGCGACGCCCGCGCAGATCGCCTCGCTCGCACCGGGTGACCGTATCGCCTTCGAGTTCCGCTCGACAGGCATGCGCTCGACGATCCTGCGCATCGAAAAGCGCTGAACAGGCCGGCCAGCGCCGGCCTTGGCATCCGGCGGTGACGACCACGGGCAAGGCTCGGCGCCTTTCCGGCGCCGCCTGCTGACACAGGTACAGCTCATCATCTGCACCTTGACCGAGCTGTGCCTGAGGCCAAATACTGTATCCATATACAGTATCAACAGGTCACTTCAGCATGTCGTCCGTGGTCGCCCTCGACCGCCTGCTCGATGCGCGCCGCGTCTGGCGCGGCCAGGCCATATCCGCTCCGGCGAGCCAGCACCCTACCGGCCATGCGGCGCTCGACGCCCTGCTGCCGGGGCGTGGCTGGCCGTCGGCGGCACTCAGCGAAATCCTGCTCGCCGCGCCCGGCATCGGCGAGCTGCGCCTGCTATGGCCGACCCTGGCGCGGCTGACCCGCGCCGGCGAACGCGTGGTGCTGGTCGGCCCACCGCACATTCCCTACCCGCGCGCCTGGCTGGCGGCTGGCGTCGACCTCACCCGGCTGGCCATCGTCCAGGCAACGGGACGCGAGGCCCTGTGGGCTGCCGAGCAGTGCCTGCGCTCGGGCAGCTGCGGCGCGGTGCTGTGCTGGCCGAAGCAGGCCGACGACCGCGCCCTGCGCCGCCTGCAGGTGGCGGCCGAAACCGGCCAGACGCTGGCATTCGCCTATCGCCCGTTGGAAGAGGCGCTCAACCCTTCGCCTGCCGCACTGCGCCTGGCCCTCGAGGCGCAGCCGCTGCAGCTGCGCGTACTCAAGTGTCGCGGTGGCCTGGCGCCGGAACGCCCGCTGGCCGCGGCGGCCTGGCAGTGAGGCCTGCATGCTCTGGGCCTGCATTCTGCTACCGCAACTGGCGATGGACGGCATCCTGCGCCAGCGCACCGATGCCGAGGCGCCGCTGGTACTGCTCGCCGGGCCGCCGCAGCGCCGCGTGTTGCAGGCAGTCAACCCAGCCGCCCGCGCGCTCGGCCTCAAACCGGGGCAATCGCTCACCGCGGCCCAGGCGCTGACCCGCGACTTCGCCGTGGCCGATTACGACCTCGCGCACGTGCAACACTGGCAGCAGTTCCTCGCGGCCTGGGCCTATGGCTACAGCGCCCAGGTCAGCCTGCACTATCCGCGTTGCCTGCTCCTGGAAGTGCAGTCGAGCCTCGGCCTGTTCGGCCCCTGGCCACGCTTCGAGGCGCGCCTGCGCGAGCAGCTGACGGCACTGGGCTTTCGCCATCGCATCACGCTCGCGCCCAACCCGGCAGCGGCACGCGTGCTGGCCAACGCCCATGACGGTCTGGCAGTGACCGACGACATCGCGCTGCAGCAGGCGCTCGGCCAGTTGCCGGTCGAGCGCCTCGGCCTGCCCCGCGAGGCGGCCACGGCCTTTGCCCGCATGGGCGTGCACCGCCTGCAGCAGCTGCTGGCATTGCCACGCGATGGCCTGGCCAAGCGCTTTGCCGCCGAGGTGCTGATCCAGCTCGATACCCTGTTCGGGCGCCGCCCGCTGGCCCTGGCGTTCTATCGCCCGCCGGACCTGTTCGAGGCGCGCATCGAGCTGAATTTCGAGGTCGAGTCCCACCAGGCGATGCTGTTCCCGCTGCGCCGCCTGACCGCCGACCTCGCCGCCTACCTGGCCGGCCGTGACAGCGGTGTGCAGCGCTTCGTGCTGTATCTGGAGCATCGTCACCACGCCGACAGCCAGGTCGTTGTCGGCCTGCTCGGTGCCGAGCGCGAAGCGGCCATGCTGTTCGAGCTGACCCGTGGCCGGCTCGAACAGCTGCAACTGCCGGCACCGGTGCTCGCGGTCCGCCTGGTTGCCCGTGACCTGCCGGCCTTCGCCCCGGAGCGCCGCCAGCTGTTCGACGAGCGCCCTCAGCAATCGCTGCCCTGGGAGCAGTTGCGCGAGCGGCTGCGAGCACGCCTGGGCGAAGACGCCGTGCAGGGCCTGGGTGCCTGCGCCGACCACCGTCCCGAGCACGCCTGGAGCCAGCAGCCGGGCCATGCGGCGCTGCCACCCTGTGGAGCACGCCCCGGCTGGCTGCTGCAGCAGCCGATTGCGCTACAGGAAGCCACGGTGCAAGTGCTCGCCGGCCCCGAGCGCATCGAAAGCGGCTGGTGGGACGGCGGCGACATACGCCGCGACTACTACCTCGTGCAGACCCGGGCTGGCCAGCGCGGCTGGGCATTCCGCCCGGTTGGCGGCGGCCCGCTGTGGCTGCAAGGCTGGTTCTCATGAGCGATTACGCCGAACTGCACTGCCTGTCCAACTTCAGCTTCCAGCGTGGTGCCAGCAGCGCCCACGAACTCTTCGAACGTGCCGCGCGCCTGGGCTACCGCGCGCTGGCCATCACCGACGAATGCACCCTCGCCGGCATCGTCCGCGCCTGGCAGGCCTCGAAGGCCGCCGGCGTGCCGCTGATCGTCGGCAGCGAGGTGCGTATCGAACAAGGTCCCAAGCTGGTCCTGCTGGCCGAGAACCTGGCCGGCTACCAGGCGCTGTGCCGGCTGATCACCAGGGCTCGCCGGCGCAGCGAAAAGGGCAGCTACCGCCTGCTGAGCAGCGACTTCAGCGAACCGCTGGACGGCCTGCTCGCCCTCTGGCTGGGCGAACACCAGCTCGCGCATGCCGACTGGCTGCAGGCGCACTTCCCGGGCCGCAGCTGGCTCGGCATCGCCTTGCACCGTGGTGCGGACGACGCCGAACGCCTGCATCAGGCACTTGCCCTGGCGGCCCGCTGCGGCCTGCCGCCGGTGGCCTGTGGTGACGTCCACATGCATGCCCGTGGTCGGCGCGCCCTGCAGGACTGCATGACCGCCATCCGTCACCATCTGCCGGTGGCCGAGGCCGGCGCGCATCTGTTCGCCAATGGCGAACGGCATCTGCGTCGTTGCCAGGAACTGGCCGAGCTCTACCCCGCCGAGCTGCTCGCTGAGACGCTGCGCATCAGCGAGCGCTGCCGCTTCGACCTCGCCCAGCTGCGCTACGAATACCCGCGCGAGCTGGTTCCCAACGGCCATGACGCCACCTCCTGGCTGCGCCGGCTGACCGAACAGGGTGCACGCTGGCGCTGGCCCGCCGGCGTCCCGGCCATCGCGCGCGAGCGGATCGAGCACGAACTCTCGTTGATCGCCGAGCTGCGTTACGAAAGCTATTTCTTGACCGTGCACGACATCGTCCGCTGGGCGCGCGAACAGGGCATCCTCTGCCAGGGACGCGGCTCGGCGGCCAACTCCACCGTGTGCTTCGCCCTCGGAATCACCGAACTCGACCCCTCGCGCAGCAAGCTGCTGTTCGAGCGTTTCCTTTCGCGCGAGCGCAACGAGCCACCGGACATCGATGTCGATTTCGAGCACGAACGCCGCGAGGCGGTCATCCAGTACGTGTTCGGCCGCTACGGCCGCGGGCGTGCCGCGCTGACCGCGGTGGTCAGCAGCTATCACGCTGCCGGCGCCGTGCGCGATGTGGCCAAGGCGCTCGGCCTGCCGCCGGATCAGGTCAATGCCCTGGCCGACTGCTGCGGCCGCTGGAGCGATGGCATCCCTTGCGCCGAGCGCCTGGCCGAAGCCGGCTTCGACGCCGACAACCCGCTGCTGCGCCGCGTGCTGGCCCTGAGCGCCGAGCTGATCGGCTTTCCGCGCCACCTGTCGCAGCACCCGGGCGGTTTCGTGATTTCCGAGCAGCCGCTGGAAACCCTGGTGCCCGTGGAAAACGCGAGCATGGCCGAACGCACCGTCATCCAGTGGGACAAGGACGACCTCGATCAGGTCGGCCTGCTCAAGGTCGATGTGCTCGCACTCGGCATGCTCAGCGCGCTGCGCCGCTGCTTTGCCCTGATCGAGGCCTATCGCGGCACGCGCTGGACGCTGGCCAGCCTGCCGCAGGAAGACCCGGCGACCTATGCCATGGTCAGCCGGGCCGACACCATCGGCGTGTTCCAGATCGAATCGCGGGCGCAGATGGCGATGCTCCCGCGCCTGCAACCCAGGACCTTCTACGACCTGGTGATCCAGGTCGCCATCGTCCGCCCCGGCCCGATCCAGGGCGACATGGTCCATCCCTACCTGCGCCGGCGAAACCGGGAGGAGCCGGTGGATTACCCTTCCGAGGAGTTGCGCCCGGTGCTCGAACGCACCCTGGGCGTGCCGCTGTTCCAGGAGCAGGTGATGGAACTGGCGATGGTAGCGGCCGACTACAGCCCCGGCGAAGCCGATGAACTGCGCCGCAGCATGGCCGCCTGGAAGCGCCACGGCGGGCTGGAGCCGCACCGCCAGCGCCTGGCCACGCGCATGCGCGACAAGCACTATTCCGAGGCCTTCATCGAACGCATCTTCAAGCAGATCCAGGGTTTTGGCAGCTACGGCTTTCCCGAGTCGCATGCCGCCAGCTTCGCCCTGCTCAGCTATGCCAGCAGCTGGCTGAAATGCCACGAGCCGGCGGCCTATGCCTGCGCGCTGGTGAACAGCTGGCCGATGGGCTTCTACAGCCCCGATCAGGTGCTGCAGGATGCACGCCGCCACGGCATCGAGGTGCGCCCGGTGGACGTGCGCTACAGCGACTGGGATTGCAGCCTGGAGCCGAGCACCGCGGCGCAGCCGGCGATTCGCCTCGGCCTGCGCCTGGTCCGGGGGTTTCGCCAGGAGGATGCCCAGCGGATCGAGGCGGCACGCCGGCAGCGCCCATTCGGCGATGTCGACGACCTCAGCCAGCGCGCCCGACTGGACGTTCGTGCCCGCGAACACCTGGCCGACGCCGGTGCCCTGCGCGGTTTGGCCGGTAATCGGCACCGGGCGCGCTGGGCGGTGGCCGGCGTCGAACCCCAGCTGCCCTTGTTCGCCGAGGTGGAACAGCCGGTCGAAGCCCCCGTGGCGCTGCCACCGCCGACGGTTGGCGAAGACCTGCTGACCGACTACGCCACGCTTGGCACCACCCTTGGCCCTCATCCGCTGACGCTGCTGCGGCCCCGGCTGCGGGCGCTGCGCTGTCGCAGTTCACGCGAGCTGGGTGCGGTCGAACATGGCCGGCCGGTGAGCGTCGCCGGGCTGGTGATCGGCCGCCAGCGCCCGCAAACCGCCAGCGGGGTGATTTTCGTCACCCTCGAAGACGAATACGGGCTGGTCAACGTGGTGGTCTGGCATGACCTGGCCGAGCGCCAGCGCCGCGTCCTGCTGCAATCGCAGCTGCTGCGCGTCGACGGACGCTTCGAAACGCAGAGCGGTGTGCGCCATGTGATTGCCGGGCGCCTGACCGACCTCTCGCCCTTGCTGACCGGGCTCGACGTACGCAGCCGCGATTTTCAGTGACCAGGCCCGCAGCGCGAGCGGCTCAGGCCTGGCGAACCGCCGCCTCGCGCGCGTGCCGCCGGGCCAGGATGACCGCTGCGAACGCCACGGCCAACGGCGCAAAGGAGACCCAGAGCACGGCATTCCAGCCATAGGCGCTCAACAGCCCGCCCGACGAAAACGAGCCGACGGCCATCATGCCGAAGACGATGAAATCGTTGAGCGACTGGACCCGCGTCTTCTCCTCCGGGCGATGGCATTCCAGCACCAGCGCCGAAGCGCCGAGAAAGCCGAAGTTCCAGCCCAGACCGAGCAGAATCAGCGCGAGCCAGAAGTGCCCGAGATCGACCCCGCCAAGGCCCACGATGGCCGACAGGCCGGTCAGCAGCAGGCCGGCGATGGCGACACGCGCCGCACCGAAGCGGCCGATCAGGGCGCCGGTAAAGAAACTCGGCCCGTACATGGCGATCACGTGCCATTGCAGGCCCAGGTTGGACGAGGCCTGCGAGTGGCCGTGCAGGTGCATCGCCAGCGGCGCTGCGGTCATCACGAAATTCATCAGCATGTAGGTGACCGCCCCGCAGGTCGCCGCCGCGATGAAGCGTGGCTGGCGCAGGATCAGCGCCAGCGGGCGGCCACCGGCCAGCTCCGCCGCCGTCGGCCGGGGCAGGCGCACGCCCAGCAGCACCAGTGCCGCCACCACCGCTACCAGCGCCTGCACCACGAAGGTGGCGGCAAAGGTGTGCGGCGGCCACAGGTGCATGGTCCAGGTCACGAGCTGCGGCCCGATCACACCGGCTGCCACCCCACCGCCCATCACCAGCGAAAGCGCACGTGCCCGGCGCGCCGGCGCCACACCATCGGCGGCGGCGAAACGAAACGACAGAACGACCGCGGCGTAACTGCCCCCGAAGAAGGTCGCCAGGCAGAACAGCCAGAAACTGCCGACGACCACGGCGAGCGCTGCCAGCAGACCGGTGAGCACCCCGGCCGACGTCCCGGCCAGGAACGCAGTTCGCCGCCCATGACGGCGCGCCACCGCACCGGCAGGAAGAATGCAGGCGGCCATGCCCACGACAAAGATCGAGACCGGCAAGGTTGCCAGGACCGGCGCCGGGGCCAGCTGGTTGCCGATGATTGCGCCGGTCGCATAGACCACCACGGCATTCGCCCCGGCCAGTGCCTGAGCCAGCGTCAGGCGCCAGACGTTGGCCCGCTGATCGCGCTCGGAAAGCTCGGCCTCGAGCACTGGCGGGGACTGGTCGGGCGACATGGCAAACTCTCGTCGTGGCGATGAAGGGACACGGATTATGCCAAGCCGCCCCCTTCTCTGCCGCGTCACGAAAGGCAGCGCCGCAACACGCGCACAAAATCTCGTGCGCGCCCCGGCGAACCCCGGCCGGCCTTGGCGGTACTACAAGGGAGCCCGCGTGAACCGCTGTTCGCGCCGGGCTTGGCTACCCCCCGCTGCCACTTGCCAGGAGAACGATGCGTGAACAAGCCCCTGCCTTCGCTGTGCTGCCTTCTCGGCCTGGCCGTCCTGTCCGCCGCCCACGCCAGCCCACGCCCGAGCTACGGGCCGCAGCTGGAGGGGTTCGATTATCCCTATCCGGTCACCCGCCACGCCCTTTCCTCCCAGGGGCAGAGCCTGTCGATGGCCTACATGGACGTGCCGCCGCAAGGCGAAGCGAACGGCCGCACGGCGCTGCTGCTGCATGGCAAGAACTTCTGCGCGGCCACCTGGGAACAGACCATCGCCGTGCTCTCAGAGCGCGGCTTTCGCGTCATTGCGCCAGATCAGATCGGCTTCTGCCGCTCCAGCAAGCCAGAGGGCTATCAGTTCAGCTTTGCCCAGCTGGCACACAACACGCGCCAGCTGCTGCAGGCGCTGAAGGTGGAACGGGCGACGGTCATCGGCCACTCGATGGGAGGCATGCTGGCCTCGCGCTTCGCGCTGAATTACCCCGAGCAGGTCGAACAGCTTGTGCTGGTCAATCCGATCGGCCTGGAAGATTGGCAGGCCGAAGGCGTGCCCTACGCGCCGATCGAACAGCTTTACCAGGCCGAGCTGAAGACCGATTTCGACTCGATCAAGGCCTACCAGCGCAAGTTCTACTACAACGGCCAATGGAAACCCGAATACGACCGCCCGGTAGAGATGCTGGCCGGCCTGTACGCCGGCGAGGGCCGGGAGATCGTCGCCTGGAATCAGGCGCAGACCTCCGACATGGTGTTCACCCAGCCGGTGATTCATGAGTTCGCCCGGCTCCAGGTGCCGACATTGCTGTTGATCGGCAATCAGGACCGCACCGCGCCGGGGGCCAACCGCGCCCCGCAGGCGGTTGCCGAACGCCTGGGCAACTATCCGGTGCTGGCGCGCGACGCCGCACAGCGGATACCGCAGGCAACCCTGGTGACCTTTGCCGAGCTGGGTCATTCGCCGCAGATCGAGGCACCCAAGCGGTTCCACAGGGCTCTGTTGCAAGGGCTCGAGGCGCGGCGCTGATCTACCACGCGCGCGTGCGCGGCGCCGGGTTGGGCTACCATCGGTCGGCCCCGAGTCCAGCCGCCATGAGGCGTCCGAAATGACCTTGCCGCCCCTTGCCGAAACGCCTGCCCCGCCCTACTACGCCGTGATTTTCACTTCGCATCGCCACGAGGTCGACGACGGCTACGCCCAGATGGCCGAGCGAATGCTCGAGCTGGCCCGTTGCCAGCCCGGCTTTCTTGGCGTGGAGTCAGCCAGGGACGGCCTGGGGATCACCGTGTCGTACTGGGCTGACCTGGACTCGATCCGGCAATGGCGGGCGCAGGTCGAGCATCGACAGGCGCAACGGCTGGGCCGCGAGCGCTGGTACTCGGCCTTCCGGGTGCGCATCGCCCGCGTCGAGCGCGAGTACGGCCTGCCCTAGCCAAGTGCCGTCGGCCCGTCTACCTTGCCAGGAGCCGGACGTTTCCCGGCTCCGCTAACCCGCCTGCGATAAGGAGTGCCTCGCCATGCTCAGCCTCGAGTACCTGCTCACCTCGCTGGTGGTGGTGCTGATCCCGGGCGCCGGGGTGATCTACACCGTCTCCACGGCACTGATCCACGGCCGCCGGGCAGGCGTGATCGCCGCGCTGGGCTGCACGGCCGGCATCGTGCCGCACTTGCTGGCGACCATCCTGGGCCTGGCTGCGGTGCTGCATGCCAGCGCCCTGGCCTTCCAGGGGCTGAAATACGCGGGCGTTGCCTACCTGTTCTATCTGGCCTATGCCACCTGGCGCGACCGCTCGGCCTTTGCGGTCGAGACGGGCGCGGTGCGGTGCAGCGCGGCAAGCCTGATCGCCAAGGCGTTCCTGCTCAATATCCTGAATCCCAAGCTGACGATCTTCTTTCTGGCCTTCCTGCCGCAGTTCATCCAGCCCGGCGCCAGCGACCCGCTGCGGCCGTTGCTGATCCTGAGCGCGACCTTCATGGGCATGACCTTTGCGGTCTTCGTGCTCTATGGCCTGCTGGCGCACCTGTTCCGCACCGCGGTGATCGAATCGACACGCGTGCAGACCTGGTTGCGTCGCGGCTTCGCGGCATCCTTCGCCGGCCTGGGCGCGAACTCGCCCTGGCGGATCGCTGAGCCACACAGACGCCACCTGCCCTCGGCATTGACGCTCCCGGCTCGCTCGGGTAGCGTCCCGATGGTCTACCCCACGGCTGCCCGCCATGCCTACGAACACGCACGACCTACCGTTCACCGGTCCCCGCTCAGGGGAAGCGTCGTTGCGTGTGCCTGGCGCCGCACCACCCCCTGTCTCGGTCGCCCTTGCGCCGCCCCCTGGGCTGGCGAACGCATCGTTCTGACGACCTTTACGCCACTTCCGCGCTGATTCGGCTCGCCTCTGCTGGCCATGCCGCGCACGGCTGTTGCGTCACGACCTGACAGGTGTTCAATGAAAACCATCAAGACTACGTGGGCCGCGTACGGCTCGACCGCGCTGTTCGTCCTGCTCTGGGGCAGCGGCGCAATCTCTTCACGCTGGGCGCTGGACCACAGTTCCGCCTTTGCCATCCTCACCCTGCGCTTCGCCCTGGCGCTGGTCGCCCTGCTGGCGATCGCCGCGCTGCGACGACAGTTCCTGCCGCAACCGGGTAGTCGCCGGCAGGTCCTGGTTTCCGGGCTGGCCCTGATCGGCGGTTATTCGATCTGTTACTTCCTTGCCCTGGAGAACGGCGTGACGCCCGGCGTGCTGGCCACGGTTCTCGGCGTGCAGCCGATCCTGACGCTGGTACTCGTCGAGCGACGCTTCAGTGCGGCGCGTCTCGCCGGCCTGTTGCTGGCGCTGGGTGGGCTGGCGCTGGTGGTGCAGCAAGGCCTGAGCAGCGCAGGCTTCTCTGCCCTGGGCATGCTGTTCGCGCTGCTCGCGCTGGGCTGCGTGACCTTTGGCGCCATCCTGCAGAAGCGCATCGGCCAGGCCCCGCAGCAGGTATTGCCGCTGCAGTACATGGCCAGCCTGCTGCTGTGCCTGCTGTTCGTCCCGTTCAGGCCGTTCGAGGTCGACTGGGTGGCAGGTTTCGTCCTGCCGTGGCTGTGGTTGGGCCTGGTGATCTCGGTTGGCGCGCAGCTGTTGCTGTACCGATTGATCCAGGCCGGCAATCTGGTCAACGTGACAGGTCTCTTCTACCTTGTGCCGGTCGTGACCGCACTGCTCGACCATCTATTGCTCGGCAACGCCTTGCCGCTGCCGGGCTGGATCGGCATGGCGATCATCTTCGCCGGGCTCGGCCTGGCCTTTCGGCAGCGCTAGGCAGCATGCGGCACGCTCTCGCGTGCCGCTCGCGGAGCACAGCAACCCCGCATACCGAACAGGAACGAAACATGAAAAAGGTGCTGGTCAGCTCATGTCTGCTGGGCTGCAAGGTTCGTTACAACGCGGGCGCCCTGAACCTGCCCGCCCCGGCGCTGGAGTGGCTCGAAACGCATGTCGAGCTGGTCGCCTTCTGCCCGGAAGTGGCTGCCGGGCTGCCGACCCCACGCCCACCCGCGGAAATTCGCTCGGCCAGTGGCCAGGACGTGCTCGCCGGACGCGACAGGGTGATGGACATCAGCGGCCAGGATGTCACCGACGCCTTTCTGGACGGTGCCCGCCAGGCCCTGGCCCGCTGCACGGCCGAAGGCATCCACCACGCCATCCTGACCGAGTCCAGCCCCTCCTGCGGCAGCTCCAGCATCTATGACGGCACCTTCAGCGGTATCCGCAAGGCCGGCATGGGGGTGACCGCGGCCCTGCTGAGCGCCAATGGCATTCGGGTATACAGCCAGCACGAGCTCGACCGATTGATCCGCGAGCTGGGGTGAAATCCCTGCGGTGGCTGGCGACGGGCCGAGCCCGACTTCGGCGGGCAAGCTTACGGCATTGTAATTTGGCGACCGGAACCCCCGAGGAAACAGGGCAGTCGTAACCCAGAGACACCGGACACGGCGAACGACGGGATATGGCCATCCGGGCGCGAAGAGGGAAGCAGGTAGCGGCGCATGGAACGGCGCGCGGATGGCTTTCGCCCACCAGTCTGTCGCCTCCAACGAGCGCTGACACCACAGTGCCTGCCCAGCCCAGGAGACACCCTGATGGCCCTCGCCATTCGCTTTCACGACCAGCTCGCCAGCTCCAGCCATTCCTGCCTGCGCGACGATGCCCTCGCCGGCTTCGCCGCCACACCCAAGTGGGCTTCGCCGAAATACTTCTACGACCGCCGCGGCTCGGAACTCTTCGAGCAGATCACCGAGCAGCCGGAGTACTACCCGACGCGCACCGAGGAACGCATTCTGCGCGAAGCGGCCGGCGAGATCGCCGCGATCGCCGGGCCCGAGGCGGACCTGATCGAATTCGGCAGCGGCGCCAGCCGCAAGGTGCGCCTGCTGCTCGAGGCCATGCGCCCGGCCAGCTACCTGGGCATCGACATCTCCGAGGACTTCCTGCGCAGCAGCACGCAGAAGCTCGCGGCCGACTATTCCTGGCTCGACGTGCATGCCCTGTGCGCTGATTTCAGCGATGAGCTGCACCTGCCGGAAGGCTTCGACAGCAGCTGCCCGCTGGCCTTCTTCCCCGGCTCGAGCATCGGCAACTTCACCCCGACCCAGGCGCAGCAGTTCCTCACCCGCCTGCACAGCCTGCTGCCGGTCGGCGGCGGCCTGCTGGTCGGCGTCGACCTGGTCAAGGACAAGGCCGTGCTGGAAGCGGCCTACAACGATGCCGCCGGCGTCACCGCGGCCTTTAACCTGAACCTGCTCGAGCGTATTCGCCGCGAGCTGGACAGCGATATCGACCCCGCGCTCTTCAGCCACAAGGCGATCTTCAACGAAGGCCAGTCGCGCATCGAGATGCACCTGGTCAGCCGCGAGGCGCAGCAGGTGACGATCGAGGGCCGGCGTTTCCGCTTCGCCAAGGGCGAAACGCTGCACACCGAGAATTCCTACAAGTACAGCCTGCAATCCTTCGCCGCCCTGGCCCGCAGCGCCGGCTACACCAGCCTCGCGCAGTGGACCGACGCCGACCGCCTGTTCAGCGTGCATTACCTGCAGCGCACCGCCTGAGCATCGCCCCGGCCGATGCGGCGCCTGTCGCCCTTCGGCCCGCCGCCCCACCGAACGGAGGCCCCCATGGAGCTGCTCGCGCTTTCGCTCATCGTGACCCTCATGTTCATCGCCGGGCTCGCCTTGCAGCGGCCGTGGCAACGGCGCCTACCGGCCTGGCCGCAGCGGGCGCCCTTCCTCGGTGGCGGCCTGCCCGACAGCCATGCGTGGAGCCGCTACCACGTGCGCTATTACCCGATGACGCTGCTGCTGATCGCCTTCGAGATGGAGATGATGTTCATGTACCCCTGGGCGGTGGTCTATGTCGCCGAGGGCATGAAGGCCCTGATGGAAATGGGCATGTTCCTCGCCATTCTCTCGGTGGGCATCGTCTACGCCTGGCGCGAGGGGGTGTTCCGGTGGCAATAGGGCTGCTCGCTCGGCTGGCGGCGGCGCGCCCGGCACCGGTGTTCGTCGCGCTCGGCATGCACGCCGGCCCGGTGCGCGAGACGTTGGCATTGGACCCGCGAGTGGAGCTGGTGGACTCGCCGCGCCACGCCAGTGTGCTGCTGGTCGCCGGCGGCGTTCCGCCCGACCAGCACGAGGCGCTACGCCGGCTGCATGACCAGCTGCCGCGGCCTTCGGCCTCGCTCTGGCTGAGCAGCGAGCCCCTCGCCGAGCTGCCCCATGCCGAGCGTATCGACCATCTGGACGCCGCGCCGGCGGCGATCGCCCATCTGCACCGCGAGTTGCTCGAGGGCTGCCGGCCGGGCGCAGCGCACCTGCTGCCCGATCAACCGCCGCACCCCTGGAAAGGCCTCGGCGCGCATGGCCAGGGTGGCGAGGGCATGATGGGCGGCTATCCCTACGGCCGACCGATGGCCATGGCGATGATGGAGGACCTGCGCGACGGCCTGACGCTCGACTCGCTGTCGTTCACCCTCGGCCCCTTCTACCCGGCGCTGCCGCCCGGCCTGCAACTGCAGCTGACACTGCAGGGCGACCTCGTGCAGATGGCAATGCTCGCCTCGCGCGCCTACCCGCTGCCTGCCGCACCCTGCTGGTTCCAGGCGCTGGAGCGGCCGGTGCCGATCGCCGAGCTGGAAATCGCACGGGCCCGCCATCACCTGCATCGCCTGGCGCACCTACTGCACCTGGCCGGGCTCGACGCGCTGGCCCTCCGCACACTGGCCGATGCCGCGCGACTGGCGCCCGGCCGATCGCTGCCCGCGCTGCGCCGACGTATCCTGCGCAGCGGCCTGCTGCAGGCGCTCGACCCGGGTATCGGCCGGCTCGATACCGGCCAGGCCTACTCGCTCGGCGGCCCGGCCTACCGCGCCGCGGGGCACGACGAGGATGCACGCAGCGAGGACCGGCACTACGCACAGCTGGGGTTTCGCCCGCTCAGCCACCCGGGCGGCGATCTTCGCGCACGGGTCCTGCAATGGCTGGGCGAAATCGAGCAGGCACTTGGCCTGGCTGCCGCGGCCGACGCCCAGGCCCTGGAAACGGCCAGCCAGGCGCAGGTGGAAACGCCTCGCGGCACGATGAGCAACGAGCAGCGACCGACCGACGGCTGCCACCTGTTGCCAGACCTGTTACCGGGGCTGGAATGGAGCCAGGCGCTGCTGCTGATCGCCAGCCTGGACCTGGCGGCCTTGTCGCCTTACCCACAGCCGTCCACGGATCAGGTACCGCAACGGGGGGCAGCCTGATGGTCGCCGATCTGCTGTCGCCGGTGCTCCTGGTACTCGTCACGCTGGTGCTCGGCCCTTACCTGCTGCAGGTGGTCGACGGCGCGATCGGCGCCGCAGTGGCCGGCCGCAGGCCGGGCCGCCTCTGGCTCGAGCCGCTGCAGCGCGGCGCCTGGCTGTGGCTGCAGCCGGCCAACCACACCGAACGCCCCGACAACCTCAACTGGCAGTTCGCCCCCGCGGCCTACCTGGCGCTGGCGGCGGCCGGCCTGGCGGTCGTGCCCTGGTCGGCGACGCTGATCGCCACCGACCTCAGCACCGGCATCGTGCTCTGGGGCTCGGTGGAGGCACTGGCCACGGTGGTGATCTTTCTGCACGGCTGGTCGGCCAACGCGCTGCTGCCGCTGATCGGCGCCTATCGCTACGTGGCGCTGGGCCTGTCCTACATCCTCATCAGCATGTTCGTGCTGATCGGCGTGGCGCTGCCGGCCGAGTCGCTGCAGGTCTCGGCCGTGGTGGAGTCGCAGCGCGAACTCTGGAACCTGATCCGCCAGCCGCTCGGCCTGCCGCTGTTTCTCATCGTCGGGCTTGGTGTGAGCTTCTGGGGCCCGCTGAATTTCGCCGCCCCGGCCGACCTGGCCGGCGGCACCCGCGCCGAGCTCAGCGGCCCCTCGCAGTTGGTCTGGGCCTGGGCGCGCGCGGCGATGCTGGTGGCGTTCAGCGCGATGGCGGCGACCGCCTTTCTCGGCGGCTGGCTCGGGCCCTGGCTGCCCGGCCCGCTGTGGTTGGCGCTCAAGACGCTGGCGGTGATGGCCGTGCTGCTCTGGCTCGGCCACTCCCTGGCGCGGGTCAGCCCCGAACGCTGCGTCACCCTCGCCTGGCTGCTGTTCCTGCCGCTGTCATTCGTCGACCTGATCTGGGCCGGGCTGGAGGCCATGCGCTGATGCTCACCGATGTCGCCTTCTTCGTTTGCGCCGCCGTCGCGCTGTTCACCGGCTGGCGGGTGTTCCGCACCGACTCGATGGTGCGGGCGTCCTTCCTGCTGCTGCTGTCGTTCATCGCCGTCGGGGTGATCATGCTGCTGCTCGCCGCCGAATACCTGGGGGTGGCGCTGTGGTTCATGATGGCCGTGGAGATGACCGTCATGGCGTTGTTCATGGTCATGTTCATGATGAACCCCGCCGGCCTCAACCCGATGAACATGGTGCACCAGCCGCGCCTGGCCCTCGGCGCCGGCCTCGCCATCTTCCTGCTGCTGGGCAGCGTTGCCCTCTTCGCCGACTTCCCCGAGCGCCCGGCGCCGGCCGACCTCGAGCCAGTGCGCTCGCTCGGCCGGGAAATGCTCGGCCCGTCGATGCTGGTGTTCGAGTCGGCCGGGCTGGTGCTGCTGGCCACGATGATCGGCGTGGTGGTGCTCTCCAGCCAGCGCGGCCGCTACGGCGATGCCAGCGAGGGCTCACTCCCGCCGGGGCTGACTCCGGGCGGCGCCCCGGCCGGCCAGCCCGAGAAAAAGGACGGCGAGTCTGGCGGCGAGCATGCGCACCATCACCACTGACGCAACGGAGGCCCGACGATGACCCTGACCACCCTGCTGCTGCTCGCCGCCGGCCTGATCGGCATCGGCGTCTACGGGGCGCTGTCCCAGCAATCGTTCGTCATGCTGATGATGGGCCTGGAGCTGATCCTCAACGGCGTGATGCTGGCGGCGGTGGCGTTTTGGGCCCTGACCGGCGCCGGCATGCCGCAGGGCCAGTTGCTGACCATCGTGGTGATGGCGGTAATGGCGATCGAAATGGCCATGGGCTTCGCCCTGGTGGTGGCGGTCTATCGCGCCAAGCAGGCCGACACCACCGAAGCGCTCGACGGGCTGAAACACTGATGCTCTGGCTGGTCCCGCTCGTGCCGCTGCTGGCGGCGCCGCTGCTCTATGGCCTGTGCCGTGACGGCAGCCGTATGCGCCTCGCCGGGCTGGCCACCGCGGTGGTCCTGACAACTTTCGCGCTCGCTGTGGCGGCACTGCTCGGCGACTGGTCGGGCAGCTACCGCTGGAGTTCGCAGATCCAGCTGACGCTGGCGCTGGCCCCGGCGAGCGCCGTGTTCGCCCTGACCGTGCCGCTGGTGGCGACGCCCATAGTGCTGTATGCCGCCCATCACGAGGCGCAGGCGCCGACACCCGCCGCGCTGGCCCGGCTGATGGCGCTGCTGCTGGCGTTCGTCGGGGCAATGGAGCTACTGGTGCTGGCCGCCGACCTGCTGACCTTGCTGATCGCCTGGGAGCTGGTCGGCGCGCTGTCCTGGTCCTTGATCGGCCATGACTGGCGCGAACGCGGCAACCTGCGCGATGCCGGCTGGGCCTTTCTGGTCACCCGCTTCGGCGACCTGGGGCTGTACATCGCGGCGGCCGCGGCCTTCACCGGCAGCGGCTCATTCGCCTTCACCGCCCTGCCCAGCTTGGAGGGCATGCCGTTGCAGGTCTTCGTCGCGGGCATCGTGCTCGCCTGTGCGGCGAAATCCGCGCAACTGCCGTTCGCGCCCTGGCTGTTTGCCGCGATGGCCGGCCCGACCTCGGTCTCGGCCCTGCTGCACGCTGCCACCATGGTGGCGGCGGGCGTGTACCTGACCATTCGCCTGCATCCGAGCCTGGACGCAGTCGCCTGGTTTGCGCCGCTGGCCATGGCGCTGGGGCTGGCGACGGCGCTGGCCGGTGGCGTGGTGGCCGGCCTGCAGGGGCACGCCAAGAAACTGCTCGCCGCCTCGACCTCCGCGCACTATGGCTTGATGTGGCTGGCGGTCGGCGCCGGCTACCCGGGGGCCGCGCTGCTGCACTTCGTGGTGCATGCGTTCTTCAAGGCCGGCCTGTTCCTGGCCAGCGGCATCGCCGAGCACCAGGTCGGCAGCTATGCGCTCGGCGCCATGCGCCTGGGCCGGCGCCTGCCGGGCATCGCCGTCGCAACGCTCATCGCCAGCCTGGCGTTGGCGGGCGTGCCGCCGCTCGGTGGCGCCTGGAGCAAGGAACAGATCGTCAGCGCAGCGGGCCATCACGGCGCCTGGCTGGCACTGGCGACGATGCTCGCCGGGGCATTCAGCGCGTACTACGCCACCCGCCTGCAGTGGCTGGGGTTCGGCCCGGGCCCCGGCATGCCGCGCACGCCGGGTAGTCGCCCCAGCGGCGCCGAACGCCTGGCCCTGTACCTGCTCAGCGCCGGTGCCCTGCTGCTCTCGCTGCTCTGGTGGCCGGGCCTCGCCGAGGCGATCGGCAGCCGGCTGGGCTTCGTCCTGCCGGCCGGCAAGCCTTGGGAAGTGCTGCTGTCGTGGTTGCTGGTCGGGCTGGGCGTGCTCGGCGGCGCGGTAGCCGTGCGCCAGCAATGGGGCAACGAGGACGAAGCCAACACGCGCCACCCGATGCTCAGCCGCTGGTTCGGCCTGCCCACTTTGGCCACGCGAGGAGCCAGCGCGCTGTTTGCCGCCAGTCATGCCCTGGCGCGTTTCGATGACCGGGTGGTCGACGGCGGCCTGCGCCTGGTGGCGCGCTACGGCTCGGCCGCTCATGCGCTGGCCCGCTTCGACGACCGTGCGGTGGACGGTGGCGTCCGCCTCACCGCACGGGTCGGCGAGGGGCTGGCGCGGCTCGGTGATCGGCGCGGCGAAGCGCTGTTCGACGGCTGGGTCAGCGGCCTGTCGGAGGCCACCGGCGCCCTCGGGCGGCACGTGCGCCGCCTGCAAAGCGGGCAGATGCACCACTACTACACCGGAATTGCCGCGGGCCTCGCCGTGGTGGTCCTGATTCTCGCGATAGGAGGCCTGCCGTGATCCTCACCGCTGCCGTCAGCCTGCCCTTGCTGGGTGCGCTGACCCTTGCACTGCTGCCGCGTTGGAGCGAGGCCGCTTCGCGCACCTTCGCCACCGCGCTGTCGCTCGTTTCGCTGGTTTGCCTGGGCATGGCCTGGCTGCGTTTCGATCCGGGCGGCGCGCTGTTCCAGCAAATAGAGGAAGTGCCCTGGGTGCCGGGCCTGGGCATGGCCTGGCGGCTCGGCGTGGACGGCATAGCCCTGGCGGTGGCGGGCATGAGCGCGCTGGTGTTGGTCGCCAGCATCGTCTATCCGGTCGATACGCGCGGGCGTGCGCCGGCCTACTACGCCTGGCTGCTGTTTCTGCTCGGCGTCTCGCTCGGGGTGTTTCTCGCCCTCGACCTGCTGCTGTTCTACGTATTCTTCGATCTGTCGCTGGTGGGCATGTTCTTTCTCATCGGCCGCTGGGGGCACGGTGAGCGCCAGGCGTCAGCGCTCAAGTTCTTTCTCTACACCTTCTGCGGCTCGCTGCTGATGCTGCTGGCGTTCATCGGCCTGTACCTGTCGGTGGCCCCGCACACCTTCGACATGCGTGTGCTGATCGCCGAACAACCGCTCGCCGGCGCGACGGTTCCGGCCGGGCTGGTGTTCCTCGGGCTGATGATCGGGCTCGGCATCAAGACGCCGCTGGTGCCGGTGCACACCTGGCTGCCGCAGGCACACGTGGACGCGCCGGCGCCGGCCTCGGCGATCCTCGCTGGCGTGCTGCTGAAGATGGGCACCTTCGGCATGCTGCGCATCCCCTTCGCGATGATGCGAGAAACCTTCGCCCACTACGCCTGGGTCATCGCGCTGGTAGCGGTGGTGTCGATTCTCTATGGCGCCTCGGTGGCGCTCGGCCAGCGCAACCTCAAGCGGCGGATCGCCTACACCTCGGTCAACCACATGGGCTATACCGTGCTCGGCCTCGCCGTGGCTGGCGCACTGCTCAGTGGCGATGAAGCGGCGCGGCAGCTGGCGCTGGTCGGCGCTAC
Source organism: Stutzerimonas sp. CXK-1 (assembly GCF_057738225.1). Lineage (NCBI taxonomy): Bacteria > Pseudomonadati > Pseudomonadota > Gammaproteobacteria > Pseudomonadales > Pseudomonadaceae > Stutzerimonas > Stutzerimonas sp. CXK-1. Next base: position 2,307,270 of record NZ_CM173217.1, read on the forward strand.
GGTGGAGATGGTCGCGCACGGCCTGATTACCGGCAGCCTGTTCCTCATCTGCGGCTCGTTCTGGCAGCGCACCGAGGACTACGAGCTCGCCCATTACGGCGGCCTGGCCCGGCGCGCACCGCTGCTGACCGGCTTTGCCGTGCTCGCCGCGTTCGCCAGCCTCGGGCTGCCCGGCCTGGCCGGCTTCGTGGCGGAATTCCATGTGTTCGCCGGGACCTTCGCGGTCTACCCCGGGCTCGCCGTGATCGGCATCTTCGGCATTCTGATCACCGCGGCGCTGTTCCTGCAGACGCTGACTCAGCTGTTCTTCGGCGAGCTGCCGCCGCGTTTGGACGGCTTCAGCAACCTTGGTCGGCGCGAAGGGTGGGTGCTCGGCGTACTGGCCGCGGCGTTCGTGCTTATCGGCGTGGCGCCGCAGTTCCTGGTGGGTGTCGTCGAGGCCAGCGCCGGCTGGCTGCTGGGCCTGCGCTGATGCCGATCGCCGACCTGCTACCGGAGCTCTGCCTGCTGTTCGGCGCGGTGGCCATCGTGCTGGCGTCGGCGTTCCTGCCGCAGCCGCGGCTCGGCGGGATGGCACTGCTGGCGCTCCTGGCGATCGCCTGCTCGGCCGGTTTCGCCGTGGCCCAGTGGGGTGAGCCGCCGCGCCTGACCTTTTCCGGCGTGTGGGCGCTGGACGGCCTGGCCGTGGCGGCGAAGCTCATCGTGCTTGGTGCCAGTGCCGTGGTGGTGCTGCTATCACCGGCCTGGTTCGCCAGCGACCGACGGCATGGCGAGTTCTATGCGCTGTTGCTGTTCGCCGTGCTCGGCGTGCTCATGCTCGCTTCGGCCAGCGACATCATGGAATTGGTAGTGGGGGTGTTGCTGTCCTCGGTGGCGAGCTACCCGTTGGCCGCCTTCCACCGCCGCTTCGCGCCGGCGCTGGAGGCAGGCATGAAGTACTTCCTGGTCGGCGCCCTGACCAACACGCTGCTGTGCATTGGCGCGGTCTGGCTGTTCGGCCTTACCGGCAGCACCGGTTATCCGGCCATCGCCATGGCACTGACGCAGGGTAACGACGGCCTGGCGTTACAGGTGGCGGTCGGTTGCGTGGTAGTCGGCCTGACCTTCAAGCTCGCGGCCTTTCCCGCCCATGCCTGGATGCCCGATGTGGCCCAGGCGTCGCCGGGTCCGGCCGCGGCCTTTCTCACGGTGGTGCCGAAGATCGGTGCCGCTGTTGCCCTGGCTCGGCTACTCGCCCTGTTGCCAGCCGAACTCGATGCGGCGCTATTGGTTGCCGTGCTGGCCGCGGTGACCATGACCCTCGGCAACCTCGTCGCCCTCTGGCAACAGGACCTGCGCCGGCTGCTTGGCTGGTCGGCGGTCGCCCAGTCCGGCTTTGCTCTGATGGCGGTCGCCGTGTTTGGTCGCAGCACCGATGCGGCGAGCACGCTGCTGGTGTTCCTGGCGGCCTACGCAGTGGCCAACCTGGCCGCCTTCGCCGTGGTGATCGCCCTGCGCGGGCGCACCGCATTCACCGACTACGCCGGGCTGGCACGGCGTACACCGGGCGCTGCGGTGGTGCTGATCCTCGCGCTGCTGTCGCTGGTTGGCATCCCGCCACTGGTGGGGTTCTTCGGCAAGTTCATGCTCTACCGCACGGTGCTCGACGGCGGCCTTGGCTGGCTGGCCCTCGTTGCTGCGCTCAATACGGCAATCTCGCTGTTCTACTACCTGAGGGTTGCCGGCACGATCGTCTTCGCCGAGCCTTGCGGCGTCCCAGTGCACTACCTGGAAGGCAATACGGCACGCTCAATGGTCTGGCTAAGCGGGACCCTGCTGGTCGTCGGCGGGATACTGATACAGTGGCTGATCGCGCCGCTGCTGGCCGGTCGGCTGTTGCTAACGCCGTAGTGAATGCATCCATACAGCGGCCAAGCCGCGGCTCATGCGCTAGAAGGCACGCAGCGTACCGGCATGGATAGTGGTGCCCATACATGTTATGGACAGCAAAAAAACTTTTCTCAATTCAGTCGGTTAGTGTATAGTTCACGCGCTTTCCAGCTAGGGAAAGCACTGTCGGGGCGTAGCGCAGCCTGGTAGCGCACTTGCATGGGGTGCAAGGGGTCGAGTGTTCGAATCACTCCGTCCCGACCAAACAAGATAACGGGATCAGTAGCCTTAGGCTCTGATCCCGTTTTCATTTCAGGCTTCATATAGTGACTGGCGATTCTTACATGTAGGGTCGCGCTACTTAAGCAGCACCTGCCTGACCTCCTCCAGCTCGACAATCATCTGCCGAATCAACTGCTTGTACTGGGTAAGGTCGTCACGCGCCTCGTCACTCGATAGGCGTTGCCGGGCACCACCGATGGTGAAGCCCTGCTCGTAGAGAAGCGCGCGAATTTGCCTGATCATGAGCACGTCCTGCCGTTGGTAATAGCGGCGATTACCTCGTCGCTTCACCGGGCTCAGCTGGGGAAATTCCTGTTCCCAGTAGCGCAACACGTGTGGCTTGACCGCACAAAGCTCGCTCACTTCACCGATGGTAAAGTAACGTTTGCCTGGAATTGGCGGTAATTCGTCGTTATGGCTTGGTTCCAGCATAGGCTTCGACTCTGGCTTTGAGTTTCTGGCCGGGGCGGAATGTGACGACTCGGCGAGCAGTGATGGGGATTTCCTCGCCGGTCTTCGGATTGCGGCCGGGACGCTGGCGCTTGTCTCGCAAGTCGAAATTGCCGAACCCCGACAATTTGACTTGCTCGTTATGCTCCAGCGCCTGGCGTATCTCTTCGAAAAAGAGTTCGACCAGCTCCTTGGCCTCGCGCTTGTTCAGGCCTAGCTCTTCATATAGACGTTCGGCCATTTCAGCTTTCGTCAGAGCCCCCATACGCTACTTCCTTAACGTGGCGTTGAACCTTTCTTCCAGAGTGATGATGATCCGCTCCATTGCAGCGGCCACCTCGTCGTCGTTTAGAGTGCGCGCGGAATGCTGCCAGGTCAAGCCGACTGCCATACTTTTGCTAAGCGGATCAATACCTTTACCTTGGTAAACGTCAAACAACCTGAGCTCGCGAAGCGTCTCGCCCGCACAATCCCGAACGCAAGAAAGGATCTCATCGGCCGCAATGTCTCTAGCTACGACAATCGCGAGATCCCGACGTACCTCAGGGAAACGCGAGAGCTCCTGAAACTTTGGCAACCTGCCTTCGCGAATCTCGGCGAGTGAAACTTCGAAAAGATACACGCGCTGCTCGATACCGAGTGCCCGAGCGACCTTTGGGTGCAGCGCCCCCAGGTATCCAACCAGACGACCATTCCGCTCGATCCGGGCAGTCTGACCTGGATGGAGCACAGCCTGCTCATCACGCACGAAGCGGAAATCACGCCCAGCGCCGGCTGCGCCGAGCAAGGCTTCGACGTCCGCCTTCACATCGAAGAAATCTACCTCGACCTGCTCGTTAGCCCATCCCTCAGGATGCCGACTGCCGCAGACGACTCCGGCGAGCATGTTTTCCTGACGCAGTTCGCCCAACTGTCCGACAAAGCGTAATCCTGCCTCAAAGAGGCGAACCCGAGCCTGCTGGCGGTTGAGGTTGTACTGCAACGCTTTGACCAGGCCCGGCCACAGCGACGCCCGCATTGCGGACATATCGGCAGATATCGGATTGGCCAGCTCGAGCGGAGCCACACCCGGTGTGAACAGCTCGAACAACTTGGGATCAATGAAGCTGTAGGTGATGGCCTCTTGATAGCCACGATCGACCAGCACCTGGCGCAAGGCCGCTAGGTCAGCCTGCGCTTCCTGGCTGGACTCTGGGGCCAGACGAGCCTGCGGATAACGAGTCGGAAGTTTGTCGTAGCCGTACAGTCGTCCCAGCTCCTCAATGAGATCGACCTCCAGCGTGACATCAAATCGATGACTGGGTACATCGACCTGCCAACTGTCCTCCGCGCATTCGGAAACGCCGAAACCCAAGGACGCCAACATCGACTCGACCTGAGCTCGATCCATCTCCAGCCCAAGCATCTGATCGATTCGCTCGCCACGCAGTGTAATCGGGGCAGGCTTGGGCAAATGGGCCTCGCTAGCCACCTCTACGACGGGGCCAGCAGCTCCGCCTACGACGTCCAGCAACAGCTCGGTTGCTCGCTCCATCGCCCGCCTGGCGAGCTCCGGATCCACGCCTCGCTCGTAACGATGCGAGGCATCAGTGTGCAACCCGTATGAGCGCGCCTTGCCGGCCAGGGCAATCGGATCGAAAAAAGCGCATTCGAGGAACAGGTCCTTCGTGTCCGCTGCGATACCGCTGTCTTCGCCGCCCATGATGCCAGCGATGGCCAACGGGCGCCGATGGTCCGCGATCACCAGCGTATCGGGCCGCAACGACACCTTCTGTCCGTCGAGCAATACCAGGGGCTCACCTTCGGTGGCCATGCGTACGCGGATTCCGCCTTCGATCTGCTTCAAATCAAAGGCGTGGAGGGGCTGCCCCAACTCGAGCATCACGTAGTTGGTAATGTCCACCACAGCATCGATGCTGCGAATACCGGACCGGCGCAGGCGCTCGACCATCCACAAAGGCGTCAGGCGGCTGACGTCGACGTCACGCAAAACTCGTCCCAGATACCGGGGGCACGCATGAGGCGCCGACACTTCAACTGGGCGGAGATCGTCTGTTGCAACAGGGTTTTGCCCGATCGCCGGCTCACAGACGGACGCGCCGTAAATGGCGCCGACCTCACGAGCAAGGCCGGCAATGGACAGGCAATCGCCGCGATTGGGCGTCAACCCGATTTCGATGCTTACATCATCGAGCCCGAGATAAGCACGCAGATCCTGCCCGGCAGGCGCGTTGTCGGCCAGCTCCATGAGCCCGCCATGAGCATCGCTGATCTTCAACTCGGCTTCCGAACAGAGCATGCCGTGCGACTCGACACCGCGCAGCTTCGCCTTCTTGATCTTGAAATCACCCGGCAACACGGCGCCGACTTGGGCGAAGGGGACTTTAAGTCCGGACCGCACGTTCGGAGCGCCACAAACCACCTGGAACGTCTCTCGACCATTGCTGACCTGACAAACACGCAGTTTGTCGGCATCAGGATGAGGTTCGGTAGAAACGACCTCACCGACCACAACCCCACTGAAGCTGCCGGCTACAGCCTCAACGGCATCGACTTCGAGACCGACCATCGATAGCCGAGCCACCAGCTCTTCACGAGAAACTTCAGGGTTGACCCAGGTACGCAACCACTGCTCACTGAACTTCATTCTGTTCTCCCAAAATTACGGACGTGACTCGGCACTAGCGAAATTGCGCAAGAAACCGCAGGTCGTTATCGAAGAACAGACGCAAGTCATTGACGCCATAGCGCAACATGGCGAGCCGTTCGGCCCCCATGCCAAAAGCAAAGCCTTGATATTTCTCCGGATCGATCCCTGACATGCGCAGCACGTTCGGATGGACCATGCCGCAGCCCATCACTTCGAGCCAACCGGTCTGTTTGCATACGCGACAGCCCTTCCCGCTGCACATCACGCACTGCATATCCACTTCGGCCGACGGCTCAGTAAAGGGAAAGAATGATGGCCGAAAGCGTACGCCCAGAGGTCTCTCGAAAAATACCCGAAGAAACTGCTCGATCGTCCCTTTCAGGTCGGCGAAGCTGATGCCCTCATCGACCAGCAAGCCCTCGACCTGATGGAACATCGGGGAATGCGTGATATCCGAATCGCAGCGATACACGCGGCCAGGACAAACGATGCGAATCGGCGGCTGCTGCGACTCCATCGTGCGCACCTGGACGGGCGAGGTATGGGTGCGCAGCAACATGCTTGCATTGAAGTAGAACGTATCGTGCATCGCCCTGGCCGGATGATGCCCCGGAATGTTCAGTGCCTCGAAGTTATGATAGTCGTCCTCGACTTCAGGCCCCTCCGCAACACAATATCCGATACGCGTGAAGAACTGCTCGATCCGCTCCAGCGTGCGGGTTACCGGGTGCAGGCCTCCTGATTGCTGCCCTCGACCCGGCAAGGTCACGTCGATACATTCGGCGGCCAGTTGCGCACTTAAGGCGGCCCGCTCAAGCTCAACCTTTCGCTCAGAAAGGGCATCTTGGACCTGGCCTTTGGCCGCATTGATCAATGCGCCAGCCTTCGGTCTCTCTTCGGCAGACAGTTTGCCAAGCGATTGCATCAGCTGAGTCAGTTCGCCTTTCTTGCCCAGGTATTGCACCCGGACTTGCTCCAGAGCATTGACGTCTACGCACTGCTGCACGGCATCGAGCGCTTGCGAGACCAGTGCCTCCAGGTTTTCCATGTACAACCTCCCGAGGTTCTTGCAGAACCGCACCGGCCCCACCGGGTTTCCCGTGCACTTTTGCAAAAGCCTCCTTAGATACGAAATAGGGGAAGAGCACAGGCTCTTCCCCTATCGAGTGACATCCGCGACGAATCCGTGGGGACTCGTGATCGTCGGAGCTTAGGCCAGAGAGGCTTTGGCTTTTTCGACAATCGCAGCGAATGCCGCTTTTTCGTTCACTGCCAGATCGGCCAGAACCTTACGGTCGATCTCGATGGCTGCTTTTTTCAGACCGGCGATGAAACGGCTGTAGGACAGACCGTTAACACGCGCACCAGCATTGATACGAGCAATCCACAGAGCACGGAACTGACGCTTGCGCTGACGGCGGTCACGGTAGGCGTACTGGCCAGCCTTGATCACCGCCTGCTTGGCAACGCGGAACACACGCGAGCGCGCACCGTAGTAGCCTTTGGCGAGTTTCAGAATTTTCTTGTGACGGCGACGAGCGATGACGCCACGCTTAACACGAGCCATGAGTTATTTCTCCAGGTCTTGACCGAATCAACGAACGCGCAGCATGCGCTCCACTTTTGCAACGTCAGACGGATGCACTTGCGAGCAACCGCGCAGCTGACGCTTACGCTTGGTGGACATTTTGGTCAGGATGTGGCTCTTGAAGGCGTGCTTGTGCTTGAAGCCGTTTGCAGTCTTCTTGAAGCGCTTTGCAGCACCACTTTTGGTTTTCATCTTTGGCATGTTCGTACTCCGCATTCAATAACAACAGTCAACCATCAGGCCTGCCAGTGCCCGGTAGGTTACTTACGCTTCTTGGGAGCGATGACCATCATCAGCTGGCGTCCTTCCAGCTTAGGATGCTGTTCGACGGTACCAAGCTCAGCGAGGTCTGCTTCGACCCGCTTGAGCAACTCCATCCCCAGCTCCTGGTGAGCCATCTCACGGCCGCGGAATCGCAAGGAAACCTTGGCCTTGTCCCCCTCTTCAAGGAAACGTACCAGGTTGCGTAGCTTTACCTGGTAATCCCCTTCTTCCGTCCCTGGACGAAACTTCACTTCTTTGATCTGAACCTGTTTCTGGTTCTTCTTTGCCGCTGCGGCCTGCTTCTTCTTTTCGAAAAGGTGCTTGCCGTAATCCATGATTCGGCAGACCGGAGGAGTCGCATCCGCGGAAATCTCCACCAGGTCAAGCTTGGCCTCTTCGGCGACACGCAACGCTTCATCAATCGAGACGATGCCAATTTGCTCCCCATCGGAGCCGATCAAACGCACTTCGCGTGCGGTAATGTTCTCGTTGATCGGGGCCTTGGGTTGAGCTCTTCTATCTTGTCTCATTTCACGCTTAATAGTGATTACTCCGATTCTTGGCGACCACGCCGGGAAACCGCCTGTGCCAGCAACTGGGCGAACTGCTCGAGAGGCATGGAGCCCATGTCGACGCCTTCGCGGGTGCGCACAGCAACGGATCGTGTTTCGACTTCCCGATCCCCAATAACCAAGAGATAGGGAGTCTTGAGCAAAGTATGCTCGCGGATTTTAAAGCCGATCTTCTCGTTTCTCAAGTCGGCCTTGACACGGAAGCCGCTCTGAGCGAGCACCCTCTCAGCCTCGAGCGCAAAATCAGCCTGCTTGTCGGTGATGTTCATGATCACCGCCTGGGTCGGCGCAAGCCAAGCCGGGAAGGCCCCAGCATAATGCTCGATCAGCATTCCGATGAAACGCTCGAAGGACCCCAGGATCGCGCGATGCAGCATCACTGGGCGCTTGCGCTGGTTATCTTCAGCAATGTAGCTGGCATCCAGTCGCTCAGGCAGGTTCGGATCGTATTGCAGCGTACCGCACTGCCAGTTCCGCCCCAGACAGTCGCGCAGGGTAAATTCGATTTTCGGCCCGTAGAAAGCGCCCTCACCCGGCTGGTAATCCCACGCCAGACCAGACTCATTCAGCGCATCGGCCAGCGCACCCTCAGCGCGATCCCAGAGCTCTTCCGAGCCAACGCGCTTGGCCGGCCGAGTGGAAAGCTTCATGGCGATGTCGCTGAAGCCGAAGTCTGCGTAGACCTTGAGAGTCAGCCTGATGAAATCGGCCGCCTCTTTCTTGACCTGCTCTTCGGTACAGAAGATGTGCGCGTCGTCTTGAGTGAACGCACGCACGCGCATAATGCCGTGCAGCGCACCGGAAGGCTCATTGCGATGGCAAGCGCCGAACTCCGCCATGCGCAAAGGCAGCTCACGGTACGACTTCAGACCCTGGTTGAAGATCTGCACATGACACGGGCAGTTCATCGGCTTCACCGCATAGTCGCGGCTTTCCGATTCCGTCGTGAACATGTTCTCGGCGTAATTGGACCAATGGCCTGACTTCTCCCACAGGATGCGATCAACGACCTGCGGGGTGCGAACCTCGACATAACCGTTCTCACGCTGCACTTGGCGCATGTACTGCTCGAGCACCTGATACAGGGTCCAGCCATTGGGATGCCAGAAAACCATACCCGGCGCTTCTTCCTGGGTATGAAACAGATCCAACTGCTTGCCGATGCGACGATGATCGCGCTTCTCAGCTTCTTCGATGCGCTGGATATACGCTGCCAGCTGCTTCTTGTCAGCCCAGGCGGTGCCATAGATGCGCTGCAACTGCTCGTTCTTGGCATCACCACGCCAGTAGGCACCGGACAGCTTGGTCAGCTTGAATGCCTTGAGGAAGCGCGTGTTGGGCACATGCGGACCACGACACATGTCGACATATTCTTCGTGGTAGTACAGCCCCATGGCCTTCTCGTCCGGCATATCCTCGACCAGCCGCAACTTGTAGTCTTCACCACGGGACTTGAATACTTCGATCACCTGAGCACGAGGCGTCATCTTTTTGATGACATCGTAATCCTTGTCGATCAGCTCTTTCATGCGCTGCTCGATAGCCGCCAGGTCTTCCGGCGTGAAGGGGCGCTCATAGGAGATATCGTAAAAGAAGCCCTCGTCGATAACCGGCCCAATGACCATCTTCGCCGACGGATAGAGCTGCTTGACAGCGTGCCCGACGAGGTGCGCGCAGGAATGACGGATGATCTCCAGCCCCTCTTCGTCCTTCGGCGTGATGATTTGCAACGTGGCGTCATGATCGATCACGTCACAGGCATCTACGAGACGGCCATCAACTTTGCCAGCGAGCGTCGCCTTGGCGAGCCCCGCCCCGATGGACTGCGCCACCTCGGCAACACTTACCGGATGATCGAATGCACGCTGACTGCCGTCAGGAAGAGTAATGATGGGCATGGCGCCTCCTTTCCTAGTGGTGACCCCTACCAAAGGCCACATGGGGTGGGATGAGCCAGGAAAGCGATCCACCGGGCCAATCCACCGCACACTGGTGGGAGCATTGAGAGCCTGGCGAACCGAAGTCACTGGAAAAAAGAGCCCGGCATGCTTTCAGAAAGCAGGCCACAGGGCAAGCAGACCAAAAAAAAGGGTCGCTTTCGCGACCCTTTTTCGATTTGGTAGGCACAATTGGACTCGAACCAACGACCCCCACCATGTCAAGGTGGTGCTCTAACCAACTGAGCTATGTGCCTTCGTTGGGTGCGCATTCTATAGATTCGAAGAATAGCGTCAAGCGTTTTTTCGCTAACCTACTGAAAATTTTTTGTTTTTCGTCTTTCGGCAAGCGGGTTCGGCCAGTGGCTGACAGCGCCCTTGGTGTCCAGCTAGTATCGCGTCAAATATTCACAACAGGTTGAGCGAAATGGCGCACATCGACTATCCAGCCTCGTATTATGCAGCCTCGGCCAACAAAGCCCCTGCCCGCCCGCGACTACAGGAGGCAGTAGAAACCGATGTTTGTATCATCGGCGCGGGTTATACGGGCCTTTCCACGGCTTTTTCCTTGCTTGAGCAGGGATACCGAGTGGTCGTATTGGAGGCTGCAGGCGTCGGATTCGGTGCGTCCGGGCGCAACGGTGGCCAGATCGTCAACAGCTATAGCCGGGACATCGACACGATCGAGCGAACCGCTGGCGCGCACGAAGCGGCGCTGATAGGAGCAATGGCATTTGAAGGGGCCCGGATCATCCGTGAACGCATCAGGCAGTACGACATCGACTGCGACCTCAAGGACGGCGGGATCTTTGCTGCCCTCAGCACGAAACAGATGCGACACCTGGAGGGCCAGAAAGCCCTCTGGGAGCGCTACGGTTACCAGCACCTCGAAATGCTGGATGGCCAGGACATTCGGAGCGAGGTTGCCAGCGACCGATACGTTGGCGGCATGCTGGATCGACAAGGCGGCCATATACATCCGCTCAACCTCGCACTGGGCGAGGCCCTGGCGGTCGAACGTCTAGGCGGCAGGATCTTCGAGCAATCCCCCGCGATCAAGATCGAGCGAGGGCAACGCCCAATGGTTCGAACCCCAGAAGGCCAGGTAAGCGCACGGTTCGTCGTGGTCGCCGGCAACGCATACCTGGGAAATCTGGTCCCGGAACTTGCCGCGAAGTCGATGCCCTGCGGCACCCAAGTCATCGCGACGGAGCCACTTGCTGCCGAAATCGCTAGCAGCCTCTTGCCGCACGATTACTGTGTCGAGGATTGCAATTACCTGCTGGACTATTACCGGCTATCTGCCGACCGCCGCCTGATCTATGGAGGAGGCGTCGTATACGGAGCTCGAGACCCGGCAGATGTAATATCCGTCATCCGACCGAAGATGCTGGCGACGTTTCCGCAGTTACGCGAGGCGAAGATCGAATTTGCCTGGACGGGCAATTTCCTCCTCACTCTCTCGCGCCTGCCGCAGGTCGGACGGCTGGGCGATAACATCTACTACTCACAGGGCTGCAGCGGGCACGGGGTGACCTATACGCATCTTGCCGGCCGGATCGTTGCCGAAGCCATCAAAGGCCAAGCCGAGCGCTTCGATGCTTTCGCCAGCCTGCGCCACTATCCGTTCCCCGGCGGGCAGCGGTTTGGCGCCCCTATCAGCGCACTGGGTGCACTCTACTACTCGCTGCGTGATCGCCTCGGCTTTTAACGTTACGACTATGGGCAGCGAGGCGGCGCGCGACAGGCATGAGCGGGCCGCGAGGAGGCCTCGACATCACCGGACTGCGCCCCCACCTGTGAGGCGCACCGACGAGCCACCGCTGCACCCGCTGTACACCCGCGCTCCGCTAACAGCTGGGCCAGGTTGTTCCAGGCGGGAGCGAAGTGACCGTCGGCGATGATCGCCTGGCGAAACGCTCGCTCCGCCTCTCCAAATTGCCTGCCCGCGTATTGACTATTGCCCAGCGCGAACCAGGACAGTGCACTGCCCCACCGTTCGACGGCCGTGCGGTAGGCCACACTGGCCTGCTGCACTCCTTGCGTTTGCTCCAAATCGCTGGCCGCCTGAAGCCAGCGCAGCTCTTGCGCCGTTGCTGGCAGGCGGCTGGGAGGCAACGTCAGGATCGCCCAGCGCTCCCCCTTGGCCCAGCTCCGCTCAAACTGCGCAAAGCTCCCAACCCATCGGCGCGTAGTACCCGAGCGCAGGATGATTTGCTGCTCTGCCAGGTCGTAACCCACGACGACCGCGAAGTGCCACTGCGGCCATCGATCAAACGCCAGATTCTGCAATACCAGCACGGGGTTTCCTGCCGCAACCTCGGCCAGAACCGTCTCCAGTCGAGGTTGCAACGGATAGACCAGCAAGCCCGCAGCCCGGGAGGCTGCCACCAGTTCGACCTGCAAGCTGCCTTTTCGGGATGGCAGATAGACCTGCCCGACCAGATCCTCCGGAGTCACAGCAATATTGCGCTGTGCAAGCATGGTCGCCAGGGCAGCAGGCCCACACTGATAGTCCTGCTGGGGAAAAAAGGGCACCTCGGTCAACTCGATCCTTGGCGGCAGCCCTTTCCCTTCGATGGCGACCCGATGCTGTGCGCAGCCGCCCAGCGCAAGCGCTACGCACAGCGCAACGAGCAGTCGGATCAACGGTTGATGCAATTGACGAAGTTGAAGATGTTGGTCGCACAGAGCATGTCAGTGATGATGAAAATCACCAGAAACAGGACGATGATGCCGACGACACCGGCGCCAGCGGGAGCGTTATCCAACTGCTGATTGAACTGCGCCAGTTCCGCTGGCGTCAGACTGTTGATGCGCTTTTCGACCTGCTGCCGCTCGACTCCCATTGACTCGAGCTTTTTCTGCACGTCCTGGTCGTCGAGCATGCCGAGCAATTGCTGGCGATCGACCTGCTGCTGATGTTCCGACAGGATTTCCGGCGTACCGATCATGGCCGCCTGAGCCTGAGGAACCTGAACAACAAGCAGCGCGTGCATCATCAACACCACTGCAGCGATACGCCGTAGAAAAGACGAAGTGAACATAGCGAAACCCCTTTTTGGTTGTTTTATCCACACCGCACAACTCACCGAACTGAGACGGCCCGGCGTCGTTTCGGTTCCTTTCCACAATCTCAAGCAAAGCATAAGGAATGAAGGTCTATGCATGTTTCAGCAAAGCACCTCTGGGCGATTCTTGCAGTGTCGTCTCTCGGCGCTTGCAGTTCGCCGCCTCCAGCCACCCACTCTCCGAGCATCCAGGGATGCAATGCCGAAGCCGTTCATTCAATGATCGGCAAGACAGCGACCCCGGCCCTGCTCGAAAAGGCCCGAGAGCTTGCGGACGCTCAGCGCGCACGCGTACTGCGTCCTAATGACGTGGTGACATTGGAATACGACTCACAGCGGCTGAACCTGCATACCGATGAAGAACTGACCATCGAGCGCATTCACTGCGGATAGAAATAACGGGCCGGCCTCGACGGAGCACCGGCCCGCCAGCTACCGACTACTGAGCCACCGCCTTGCGCATATGCAGATTGGTTGCCGAAACAGGCCTTGGAGGCGTCAACAGGAAGCTCAGATTGAAGCGCGTAATGACCCACTGCGCAGCCAGCGGCGCCAGCAAGCCAACCAACGTGCCGACGACCAGATGCAGAGGAATCGAGTCGATGCCCATGAACTTGCCGAGAATCACCCTCGCCCCGCTACCGGCCAGGATGTGCATCAGATAGATCGTCATGGACGACGCCCCGATGAACAACAGCCAGTCGACACGGAACTGCCCGAGCCACATCGATAGGGCCGTCATGAAAAAGATCGACACGGTCGCCAACGCAAGCACTGGCAGCCCGCCCACGGTGTAATTCAGGCCATAGGTCACATGGAACAGGTATTGGCCGACGACGAACAAGACACCGAAGAAAGCGCTCAACTGGGCGCAACGAGCCATGAAGAAAGCCTTCACTTCGTTGAACCAGACCCCGAGGGCAAAGAACACCGTGTTACCCAGAATGAAACGAAGCGGCCCCTCGGTGGCAATGTCCTTTTGAAAAACAAAAAGCAAACCGAACAGCACTACGAGTGGCAGAAAGTAGCGACGGTCCGCCCGGCTGTAGGTGAAAGCGCAAACCACGAACACCAGGAACAGGGCATACAGGAACCAGAACTGCGCCCGAGGCATCCATAACAGCGACAGCACCTCTGTCACGGTTACCTGGCCGTTGGTGTATCTGGACAGCACGACCTCGATGAAGCCCTGCAAAAGAGACCAGACGATAAACGGGTAGACGATCGTGTCGACCTTGTTGATGATCAGGCCACCCTTCCCGCGCTTGACCAGCGAATCGTAAAAGAACAGCCCCGACAGAAAGAAGAACAGCGGCATGTGGAAGCTGTAGATAATGCTGTCGACCAGCGCGTACCGGGCTTCATCCATCGGCAGCCCGGCATTGAAGACGCCGCGTGCTACATGCCCGTATACCACCAGAATGATCCCGATCGCTTTGGCGTAGTCGACCCAGACGTTTCTCTCCTTCATCGTTCTGTTCTCCTTGTTTTCGTGGGCGAAACGAAGACGGCCCCCGCCAGCGAGGCAGGTGGTGGAGATAGACAACCCAATGCCGGCTTTGTTTAACCTTGCACCTGCCGACCATCGGCTCAGCTCCCAACTGCGCCTCAGGCATGCCCTCCCAACCATCAAGGACCTACGATGGAAACAGATGCTCGCAGCGCAACGTCCGTACTGATTCTCGCCGGCGGTCGCGGCCAGCGTATGGGCGGCCGGGACAAGGGCCTGATCAGTTGGCGCGGCAAACCCCTGATTCAATGGCTATGTGACGCTGCGCGCCCGGTAACCGACGACTTGCTGATCTCCTGCAATCGCAATCACGACGCCTATGCCCGACACGCAGACCGGCTGGTATGCGATGACGACGACACATTTCCGGGCCCATTGGCAGGCATTCGCGCCGGATTGGCGGCTGCGCGCCACGCTCGCTTGCTCGTACTGCCATGCGATACCCCACTGATAGATAGCAGCCTGCTCTGGGCCATGCTCCACAAGGCGCTCGAAAGACCCGACCAGCCACTCATGCTGCGCCAGCGCGGCCAACTGGAGCCGCTGTTCTGCGTCATTCCAAAACGCCTGGCGGCGACATTTGAGCGATCCTGGCAACAGGGTTTGCGCAGCCCCCGCCAAGTACTCCTGGCTCAGTCCTGCGCGCTCCTGGACCTGGACGACACGGATCCACGTCTGGCCAACCTCAACGACCCCACTCTACTTCGACAAGCGCTCCCAGACGGAACTTGACCCGGCTTGGCGCCATCACAGGATGCAAAGAAGTCAATCCAAGAAGGAAATCCGTATGCGCCCAATTCTTCCGACCTGCGTGATTGCCGCCGGCTTTGCATTGTTGACCGGTTGCGCGAACCCGAGCGTCATAACGCTGAACGATGGCCGGGAAATCCAGACCATGGATACCCCCGAGTACGACGACGAGTCTGGCTTCTATGAATACGAGCAACTCGATGGCAAGCCAGGCAAAGTGAACAAGGACCGTGTCCGCACAGTACGTGAGCTGTAAGCGCTCCCTACACGCCAAGCCAGCCAATCGGCCTGGCTTGGCCCCCAAGCAAAAAATTTCGCTTAACCTCTTGTCGAGCAAAACTTTTTCTGTAGAATGCGCGCCATCTTTCGGAGCGTAGCGCAGCTTGGTAGCGCGTCTCGTTCGGGACGAGAAGGTCGCTGGTTCGAATCCAGTCGCTCCGACCATATCCCGCTCTCAGCACTGTTGAGAGGCAATAAAAAACCGGCCTTGCGCCGGTTTTTTATTGCCTAGAATTCGCCTCGCCTGCTTCGTCATCGCTGCAGAAACAGCACGACCTGCTCGAGTTCGAACGGCCAATCGAGCTCTTCGCCGCTGTCCGCCCTGCGCAGCACCGGGATCCGCAAGCCATACTCGTCCACCCAGCGCTCGTCATCGGCGATGTCCAGCAACTCGACGAGCAGGCCTCGCTCCACGAGCGGCATCAATAATCCTTCTGCCTGCTCGCACAGGTGACACCCCAGGGTTCCGAACAATTGGCATTCGGGCAGCATTCGCGCCTCCTGCAGAAGAAAATCACACGCTTTACAGCCCCCGCCAGCAAGGCGTTATCTTGCAAACACGCAAGCCTGTCGCTCGCAAAGCGTGACATTCGACTCAGTGTAATGTCAGCGCCACCGACACCTGTTCGACTCGCATGCCCCAAACCGCTACGATACGCGGCGTCCCAGGCAGCAGAGTTTGCCGGGAGAACCGATCGGGCAGACCCCACAAGGCGTACTGCCCAGTAGCCAGCGCCGCGCGAAGCATGATGCGACCGTCTAGCGCGTTGACTACAGCGCCTTGAAGACTAAAGTCTAAAGGTTGAAAGCGCTATGTAATGTTTTATTTCACGGCGCCGTACAGAGCGATTCAGAGCATCATCCAACGAGGAGAAATAAGAAATGCTCAAGACCCCCATCGCCCGGGGCGTGGCCCTGGCCACTCTGGGAGCAACACTGGTAATCCCAACCCTGGCCCAGGCTGCCTTTATCGAAGACACCAAAGCCAACCTTGAACTGCGTAACTTCTATTTCAACCGTGACTTCCGTCAGGAAGGCGCCGATCAGTCGAAACAGGAAGAGTGGGCACAGGGCTTCCTGCTGCGCGTTGAATCCGGCTATACCGAAGGTACCGTAGGCTTTGGCGTTGACGCACTTGGCTTGCTGGGTGTCAAGCTGGATTCTGGCGCTGGCCGCGCCGGTGATGGCAGCCAGCTTCTCCCGGGTGACGGCGATAGCGCTGCAGATGATTTCTCCGAAATTGGCCTGACTGCAAAAGCCAAACTTTCCAATAGCGTCCTGAAGGTAGGCACGCTTCAGCCGAAAAACATGGCGATCGCCACCAGCGACAGCCGCCTGCTGCCGGCCGTGACCCGCGGCGCCCAACTGGTTTCGAACGAAATCGATGGTTTGACGCTGGACTTCGGTTACCTCGACGAAATCAACAATCGTGCTTCGAGCGATTATGAAGACCTGAGCGTTAACACCTCTGGCAAAAGCATTACCGGCGCAGCCGAAGCTGACAGCTTCGTATTCCTTGGTGGCCAGTACAAGCTGACCAAGGATCTGACGGCTGGTTACTACTACAGCAATCTGGAAGATAACTACAAGCAGCACGCCGTGAACTTGATTCATGTGCTGCCGATCGCTGAAGGACAATCGCTGAAGACCGATCTGCGCTATCAGCGTTCGACCGATGACGGCAATACCAACGTCGACAACAAGGCGTTCGGCGCGATGGTCACCTACTCTCTGAGCGGCCACAGCTTTGGAGTCGGCTATCAGAAGATGAGCGGCGATACCGGCTTTGCCTATGTTGGCGGCAATATCGACCCGTATCTGGTTAACTTCGTACAGATCGGCGACTTCGCCCAAGCAGACGAGAAATCCTGGCAAGCTCGCTATGATTTCAATTTTGCAGCTGTTGGTATCCCAGGCCTGACTTTCATGACCCGCTATATCACCGGGGATGACTTTGATCGTAACATCGGGACCAGTGCAGCTCCGAATATCGTTTCCGGCAAAGAATGGGAACGCGATATGGATGTCGCCTATACTTTCCAAACTGGCGCTTTGAAAAACCTCAATGTCAAGTGGCGTAATGCGACGTTCCGCAGCAACGGAAACGGCAACGACCTGGACGAAAACCGCCTGATCGTCAGCTACACCATCCCGCTGATGTAATTCATCCGGCGTGAACAAGAAAACCCGCTTCGGCGGGTTTTCTTGTTTTGCGCATTTAAATTACCTGCCAAACGTAGCTGAACCATCTCCCTGCGACCTTTTGCCAGCCTTTAGCCGGCACGGCAGCGGAGCGGGAACCTTGCGCCATGACTATGCTCGAAGCTTACACACCCGCGGCACAGCCCAATCGTTCAGGAGCGGAAGATGACTATCGAATCAACCAATGGCAGCCCGATTGACCAAAGCCTGACCGACAATCCGTCCTCCCGCCCGGTAATCGATAAGGAAGCTCACCGGCGCAACCTACAGACAGCGCAGAATGCTCTGATCGAAGAGTTCCACACACTCATCGCCGACACAGAGCGCTTGCTCAAGCACACCCAGGAGTCGGCAGGAGGCCAGACCGAGGAGCTGCGCAGCAAGATCAACGCCAACCTTGCACGTGCCCGCCAGGCGCTGAAAGAGCGCGAGGGAGATCTGCGCGAGCAGGGACAGGCTGCCATGCAATGCACCGAAGAGTACGTTCAGACCCATCCCTGGCAATCAATCGGTATTGCGGCGGGTGTGGGCTTTCTCCTCGGCCTGGTGACTCGTCGGTAAACGGAGGCAGTAATGCAGCCGTCCTCTGACGCAGAAGCACCGAAGCCATCGATCAAAAAGCTCGGCGGCGCATTCGTCGACCTTTTGCATGGCCACCTCGAATTACTCGGCATCGAGTTTCAGGAAGAAAAGGCTCGGACGTTCCGCTTGTTCCTGCTCGCAGGAATCAGCCTGATATTTGGATTGCTGGTGCTGGTAGGTCTGTCCGCCGCGGTCGTCATCGCGTTCTGGGAAACGCATCGTATGGCCGCGATTCTCTCGCTATGCCTGATCTACGCAGTGCTCATGGCGCTGTGCATCGGGCGAGCGATCCGGCTGGCCAAAGAGTGCGCAACGCCATTCCAGGCAACCCTCGAAGAGATTGCCCGCGACCGGGAGCGACTTCTGCCATGAGTACACCACTGACCAGCTCTGCAGACCTCAAGATGAGAAAGGACCTTGTTCGTCTGCGCCTGGAAATGCACCGCCAGCAACTGCGCTACCATGCTCGCCCCCTGGCCTCTCCGCTGCATTACGCGCAGGGGCTGTTCGGGCGCCACAAACCAGCCGACGACGCTCAAGGTTCCGGCAAGAGTCCCGCGCTGACGATCGCTACCGTGGTGCTTTTTCTGTTCGGCCGCAGGCTTGGCCGGGTCGGCAAATGGGCTCGAATCGGCATCACGCTGTACCCCCTGTTCAAAGGCCAGCGCGCGATTCGGCGAAAGCTCGATTCACCGTGACTTCCATCGTTGCACTTCCCGCCGGAGATCGGCGCCTCGTCATATAGGCGCAGCCAGGAGGAAGAACACCTGGAGTGTGTTAGCGTTGCCGTACCGCCGGAGCGAATGGAGAGACTCCTTGGATTGGAATACCCTGCTGACCCGCGAACGGCTCGGAAAACCGACGCAAGGCACTGACGAGCTGGGCCGCAGCCCGTTTCACAAGGACCACGACCGGATCATCTTTTCAGGCGCCTTTCGCCGGCTCGGGCGCAAGACGCAGGTTCATCCGGTCTCCAGCAATGACCATATCCATACACGCCTGACGCATTCGCTAGAGGTCAGTTGTGTCGGTCGATCTCTTGGCATGCGCGTCGGTGAAGTGCTGCGCGATGCGCTCCCGGAATGGTGCAGCCCAGCCGACCTCGGCATGATCGTGCAGTCGGCGTGCCTCGCACACGACATCGGGAACCCGCCGTTCGGGCATTCGGGCGAAGATGCAATTCGCTATTGGTTCCAGCAGGCAGCGGCGCGCGGCTGGCTGGACGACATGAGCGACGCCGAGCGCTCCGACTTCCTGAACTTCGAAGGCAACGCGCAGGGCTTTCGTGTGCTGACACAGCTGGAATACCACCAGTTCGACGGCGGCATGCGCCTGACCTATGCCACGCTGGGCGCCTATCTGAAGTATCCCTGGACGTCGCGGCATGCCGAGGCGCTCGGCTACAAGAAGCATAAATTCGGCTGCTATCAGAACGAACAACAGCTTCTCGAGCAGATCACCACCAAACTCGGTCTGCCCTGCATAGACAACCAGCGCTGGGCCCGTCATCCGCTGGTCTACCTGATGGAGGCAGCGGACGACATCTGCTATGGCCTGATCGATCTCGAGGATGGCCTGGAGATGGAGCTGCTCGACTATGCGGAAGTCGAGGCGCTGCTGCTTGACCTGGTGGGCGATGATGTACCTGAGACCTACCGCCAGCTGGGCCCCCGCGATTCAAGGCGGCGCAAGCTCGCCATACTGCGTGGCAAGGCCATCGAACACCTGACCAACGCTGCTGCTGGTGCCTTCGTCGAGCAACAGCAGAGCCTGCTGGCCGGTACCTTGCCGGGCGATCTCGTCGAGCATATGCATGGCCCAGCCAAGCGTTGCGTCCTGCAGGCCAAGACGCTGGCGCGGCAGAAAATTTTCCAGGACAAGCGCAAGACGCTGCATGAGATCGGCGCGTACACGACGCTCGAGATCCTTCTCAACGCCTTCTGCGGAGCGGCTTTGGAACAGCATCGCGGTGGCAGTCTATCGTTCAAGAATCAGCGCATTCTGGACCTGTTGGGACGCGGCGCGCCGGATCCAGCGCTGTCGTTGTACCAGTCCTTCCTGCGCATGATCGATTTCATCGCCGGCATGACCGACAGCTATGCCACCGAAATGGCTGGAGAGATGACCGGCCGCTCCAGCCCGGTCTGAAACCATGAAGCGCCTGTTCAACCAGACAGTCCAGTGGACACCCGGCCGCCCCGCCTGGGGCGCGGCTGCGGTCGCCGGGTTTGGCTGCTCGTTGCCCTTGCTGCTGGGCTTGTTCAGTGGGCATCCGGGTTTTCTCTGGGCAACGGTGGGCGCCTTCCAGGCGGCCAAGGCTAATCCGCTGCATCGCTTCGGCATGCTAAGGATGCTCTTGTTGATCGCGCTGGGCGCGTGCTCGGCGGGCCTTGGCTTCTGGTCGGCTACACACCCGCTGATCAGCCTCGGCCTATTTGCCTTCTATGCCCTGCTCCTGGCCTGGCTGCAGCGATATGGCGCCGAAGCCGGCAAGCTCGGTATCGGCCTGGCGATCTGTCTCTGCCTGGGACAGGGCCAGCATGGCGTCGCCGACTTCAACAACCCGGCAGCGATCGCCATGCTGTTCGCCCTGGGTGGGCTCTGGGTCACGCTGTTGGCCTTCGGCCTGCGCGGCCTGCATGGTCTGCGCATGTGGCCGTACATGCCCCGACTCGGCCGTCTGTTCAAGGTCCTGCATCGCCACGCCAGGCGCACCCCCATTCGCCAATGGCGCGTCCACGCATTGTCGTATGTCATCGCCTGCGCGCTGGGCGGCTTGATCGTCAACCTAGCGCAACTACCGCGCGGGTACTGGCTGACGCTCGCGGTGTTCACCAGCTTGCAGATGGATGTCGAGCGCAGCGTCGTGCGCGCGGTGCAGGCGTGCCTGGCGATCCTGCTGGCCGCCGCGATCCTGATCTACATGGGCCACAGCCTGGCCGATCCGCCGATGATGGTGATGGTATTGCTGCCGCTGGTGGTGCTGGGACGGGCGTTCCAGGCTCACCATTATGGCCTGTTCGTGCTGCAGACCACGCTGGGCTTCCTGCTGCTTGCCGAGACATTGGCGCAGGATTGGAACCTGCCACAGGTGCGCCTGATCAACGCCTCCATCGGGGTAGGCCTGGCCTTGCTGGTGACCTTGACGATGCACGGTCTGCGGCGCTGGATGTTCAGTTCCCGCCGGTCCCAGGCACCGACAAACGTCGAGCCTGCGACCGACAAGGGATCGGATGTCACGCGTTGATCGGATTTTCCGGATACCAGACGTCCATCAGCGGGCTGACCTGGAACTCGGCGAGTTCGGTGCGCGCCTTGAGCCAGCTTTCCACCTGCTGACGCTGCTCTTCGGATACCGAGCCGCGCTTGGATAGACACACGAAACCGTAATCTTCCCCGCCGACATAACCCAGCCCATTGGCTTCGATGGCATCGCGCAGGAACGCTTCGAGAAAGGCGTCGACCGCCTTGGCATCGGCACCTTGCGCATAGGTGAGGTTCACTTCGAAGCCGAGCTCCTGGAACTCGTCGACACAGAGTTTCTTGCGCAGGCGGCGCGAACGATTGGTAGCCATGGTTGATCCCTTGCTTGAGTAGTGACGGCGCGCACTCTAGCAGCATCGCTCCGGCGACGCGATGACAGCTGCACGAGCCTTTGCAGATACCCCACAGGGCCAGCTACGCTTATCGGGGCGCCGCCTCTGGCAGCGCAGGCCATAGCATAATGCCCGCACCTTTCCCTTGGAGCAGTGGGAAACATGTCCCGAACAGTAGCTCATCGCGTGCGGCCGTCCGGCGCACGCCGCAAGAATCTCCTCAGCCGCACCCTTGCCGCCCTAGTGCTGGCGGTGCCGCTTGCCAGCACGTCGCTCGCCGCGCCGGTGAACCAGGCACTGCCACCGAGCGTTGCCAAGGCTCTGCAAGCGAACAAGATCGACAGCAACGCGCTCTCGGTCGTGATGCTGCCGCTCAACGGCAACGGCGTGCCGACCTATTTCAATGCCGACGTGTCGGTCAATCCGGCCTCGACCATGAAGCTGGTCACCACCTACGCGGCGCTGGAACTGCTCGGTCCGAACCATCAGTGGAAGACCGAGTTCTATTCAGATGGTCCGCTGGTAGACGGAACGCTCAAGGGCAACCTCTACCTGAAGGGCGGCGGCGACCCCAAGCTGAACATGGAGAAGCTCTGGCTGCTGATGCGTGACTTGCGCGCCAACGGCGTGCGTACGGTCACCGGCGACCTGGTGCTCGATCGCAGCCATTTCGTGCAGCCTGACCTTCCCGAGTTCGACGATGACGGCGGCGATGACAACAAGCCCTTCCTGGTCGAGCCCGACTCGCTGCTGGTCAACCTGAAGGCACTGCGCTTCGTGGTCCGCAACGATGGCGGCAAGGTCAACGTCACCGTCGAACCGCCGATTGCCAGCATCCAGATCGACAACCGGGTCAAGCCTTTGCCGGCCGCGAAGTGCCCCGGCTGGCCGGATGTGCTGTTCAATCCGGTCGAGCAGAACGGCAACATGACCGTCGTGGTCAGCGGCAAACTCGCTGCCGGCTGCAAGACGCAGACCTACCTCTCGCTGCTGGACCACCAGCGCTACGCCGCCGGTGCGGTAAGAGCCATCTGGCAGGAACTGGGAGGCAACATCCTCGGCCATGACCGCGTCGCCCAGGTACCAAAGGACGCCAAGCTGATTGCCCGCGCGTTCTCGCCCGATCTGGTGGAAGTGATTCGGGACGTGAACAAGTACAGCAACAACACCATGGCCAAACAGCTGTTCCTCAGCCTCGGCGCGGAGTTTCGCAACGAGGCCGATACGGACGACGCCAAGGCTGCGCAACGGGTGATACGCCAATGGCTGGCGAAGAAGAAGCTGATTTCGCCGCATCTGGTGATCGAGAACGGCTCCGGTCTATCGCGTGACGAGCGCGTCAGCGCGCGCGAGATGGCAGGCCTCCTGCAGGCAGCCTGGAACAGCCCCTACGCGCCCGAGTTCATTTCCTCGATGCCGCTGGCGGCCATCGACGGCACCATGCGCAAGCGCCTACGCGGCACTGCTGTAGCAGGCAAGGCCCACATCAAGACCGGCACGCTGAACACCGTACGCGCCATCGCCGGCTACAGCCGCGACAGCGACGGCCACACCTGGGCCGTCGTGGCCATTCTCAATCACCCCCGTCCATGGGGCGCGTCATCGATCCTCGACCAGGTCCTGGTCAGCCTCTACAACAATAACGGCAACCGTACCGCTCAGCGCTGAGCCGAGTCATTCACCGTGCCTGGAACTTCCAGGCACGGTGAATGCGCGGGTTGCGGCGAAAATCTTCGTCGATCGTGCTGGCGCTGATTTCCTCTACCCGATAACGCACCGCCAGCCCTTCGTCGAGAACGAACTTGCGGAAGTTGTTGGAAAAGTACAGTGTTCCGCCGCGCGCCAAGCGTGCCATTGCCAGATCGAGCAGCGCGACGTGGTCACGCTGCACATCGAACACACCCTCCATGCGCTTGGAGTTGGAGAACGTCGGCGGGTCGATGAAGATCAGGTCGTACTCGCCTCGATCCTCCGCGAGCCACGCCATCACATCGCCCTGCGCGAGACGCTGGCGCTCCGAGAAGCCGTTGAGCGCAAGATTGCGCCGCGCCCAATCGAGATAGGTCTTCGACAGATCGACGCTGGTCGTACTGCGCGCGCCGCCCTTGGCCGCATGGACGGTGGCGGTCGCCGTGTAGCAGAACAGGTTCAGGAAGCGCTTTCCGGCGGCCTCCCGCTGAATCTGCAGGCGCAACGGGCGATGGTCGAGAAACAACCCCGTATCCAGATAGTCGGTGAGGTTGACCAGCAGTTTCACGCCTCCCTCGGCCACCTCGAGAAACTGTCCTTGGCTAGCCTGACGTTCGTACTGGCGAGTGCCGCTCTGCCGCTCGCGGCGCTTGACCACGACCCGCTCGCGCGGCAGCTGCAGCGCCTGCGGAATCGCGGCCAGCGCATCGAGCAGCCTCTCCTGCGCCTTCTGCGGGTCGATCGAACGCGGCGGCGCGTATTCCTGCACGTGCACCCAATCACGATAGAGGTCGACGGCCAGCGCATATTCAGGCATGTCGGCATCATAGAGCCGGTAGCACTCTATTCCCTCGCGTCTGGCCCATTTGCCGAGCTGCTTGAGATTCTTCTGCAGGCGGTTGGCGAACATCTGCCCGCCTTCGCTCAGCCTGACCTGCTCCGTTCCCTCGCCAGACGCCGCGCTCGCCGCAGGCTGCTGCGCCACGACGAACTGGTCCGGTTGTACGTGCATCAGCAACAACTTGCACGGCAATGCGCCGTTCCACAGGGCGTACTGCTTGTAGCTACGGATGCCCATGCGCTTGCCGAGTTCGGGCGTCGCGGTGAAGATCCCCGCCTCCCAGCCCTCGCAACACTGGCGTAGGCGCTGCCCCAGGCTCTGATAGAGATACAGCAGGCTGGCCTCGTCGCCCAGCCGCTCTCCGTACGGCGGGTTGCAGATCACCAGGCCCTTCTGACTCTGGTCCGGGCGCGGGGCGAAGGTAGCGACCTCGCCCTGGTAGATCTTCACCCACTCGGCCAACCCGGCGCGCTCGATGTTGTTGCGTGCAGGCTGAATCAGCCGCGGGTCGGCCTCGTAGCCACGAATCCACAACGGCGGCCGCGCCAACCCGGCGGCGGCCCGCGCTCGGGCCTCGTCGAGCAGGCGGGTCCAGATCGCCGGCACATGGCCGAGCCAGGCGCTGAAGCCCCAGCGCTCACGGCGCAGGTTTGGCGCGATATCGGCGGCCATCAGCGCGCCTTCGACGAGAAAAGTGCCGACCCCGCACATCGGATCGGTCAGCGCCCCGCCCTCGGCAGCGATGCGCGGCCAGCCGGCGCGCATCAGAATGGCCGCGGCCAGGTTCTCCTTCAACGGCGCTGCGCCCTGCTGCAGGCGATAACCACGCTGGTGCAGGCTGTGCCCGGAGAGGTCCAGCGAAAGCACCGCCTGCCCCTTGTCCAGCCGCAAATGCACCCGTACGTCGGGGTTCAGCTTGTCGATCCCCGGGCGCGTGCCGTCCGGCCGGCGGAGCCGATCGACGATTGCATCCTTGACCTTCAAGGCGCCGAAGTGGGTGTTGTCGATCCCCGCGCCGCGGCCGGAGAACTCAACGGCCAGGGTGCCGTCAGCGGCCAGATGGTCGCTCCAGTCGACCGCCTTCACGCCGTCGTAGAGCGCCTGCGCGTCACTCACGGGGAATCTGGCCAGCACCAGCAACACGCGGTTGGCCAGGCGGGACCAGAGACAGAGGCGATAGGCGACTGCGAGGTCCCCCAGGCCACGCACGGCCGCGGTCTGTTCACGGGTCTCCTCCAACCCAAGGCCCTGCGCTTCTTCGCGCAGCAGGCTTTCGAGGCCCTTGGGGCACGTGAGGACGAGTTCGTGAGATGTAGTCATGAAGGTTCCAGTGAAATTAGCGACGGCACCCGCAGGGCAGGCAAACGCCCGTCGGGAAGCGATGGTGTTCCGGGCCTGCCAAGGAGCGCTGTATCGCTACGCTGATCAGGCTTATGGGCAGAACCATAGATTCGTTACCTACTTATGACAAAACGATCATTCCCGGCCCGTGGCCCTTGGGTTAGAACTCCCCTCAGGTCGGCTTCGCAACGGAGTCGACGAGGCTCGCCACGCCGGCAGCGGGCCTCACCGGCAGCCTGTCTGCCCGGTCTCGCCGAGAGACCACCAGGAACACCAGTCAACCACTGAGGGCAACACCCAATGAGAAGACTCAAGCGTGATCCGATGGAACGAGCTTTCTTGCGCGGTTATCAACACGGTATCCATGGTAAGTCCCGCGAGCTATGTCCCTTTACTCATCCGAATACTCGGCAAGCCTGGATCAACGGCTGGCGGGAGGGCCGTGGCGACAACTGGGATGGCATGATCGGCACGGCCGGTCTGCATCGTATGAATCAATTCCACGCGGTCGGCTGATCCGACCTGGTAAACACCTTTTTCAGGCACGCCCCACCCGGGCGGCGGGCTAGACGCCCAGGGGCTCCAGCAGGAGCCCCTTCCAGGGCCAGGCCTCACTCCTTCGACGAACGCAGCGCCGCGATGGCATCCACCGATTCGCGAATCAGCGCAGGCCCCTTGTAGATAAAGCCCGAATAGAGCTGAACCAGGCTGGCGCCGGCCTTGATCTTTTCCGCCGCATGCCGTCCTTCGGTGATGCCGCCCACCGCGATGATCGGCAAACGTCCTCCAAGCGTCTCGGCCAGGACCTTGACCGTATGGGTGCTCTTGTCACGAACCGGCGCGCCGGACAGCCCACCGGCCTCGTCGGCATGCGCCAACCCGGCGACACCTTCGCGCCCGAGTGTGGTGTTGGTGGCGATAACCGCGTCCATGCCAGCCTGGAAAACCGCCTCGCCGACCAATGCCGTTTCCTCGTCACTCATGTCCGGGGCGATCTTGATGGCCAACGGCACGCGCTTGCCATGCTCGATCTCCAGATCCTCGCGGCGCAACCGCAGCGCATCGAGCAGGTGCTTGAGCGAATCGCCGAACTGCAGGCTGCGCAGGCCCGGCGTGTTGGGCGAACTGACATTCACCGTGACATAGCTGGCATGGTGATAGACCTTATCCAGACAGAGCAGGTAGTCGTCCTCAGCTCGCTCGACCGGCGTGTCGAAATTCTTGCCGATGTTGATACCCAGGACGCCATCGAATCGGGCAGCGTCGATCCGGGCGAGCAAGGCGTCCACACCGTTGTTGTTGAAGCCCATCCGATTGATGATCGCCTCGGCCTCGGGCAGGCGAAAGATGCGTGGCTTCGGATTGCCCGGCTGAGGCCGGGGCGTGACCGTACCAACCTCGATGAAGCCGAACCCCAGCTGGGAAAGCCCGCAGATGGCCTCGCCGTTCTTGTCCAACCCGGCGGCCAGGCCGACCGGATTCGGAAAATCCAGTCCCATCACGCGAACCGGCAGGCTGGCTGGCGCCTTGCACAGCAGGCGGTTGACGCCCAACCGGCCGCCTGCTCCGATCAGATCGAGCGACAGTTCGTGGGACGTCTCGGGGGAAAGCTTGAACAGCAGCTGGCGGGCCAGGTTGTACATACGCAGCCTAATATCCTGGGAGAGGAACGATGGGCGCGAAGTATAGCAGCCGGCATCGGATTTAAGCCGATCGCCCCATCGCCAGCAGCGCTCAATCCAGCCGCCGCAGCCCCAGCAACTGGCCCTGCTCGGCGAAATGCAGCTCGAATGAACCAAACACGCCCTCGCGAGTCAGAAACGGGCGCAAATGCTGGGCCGGCAGGCTGACTCGCTTGCCCTCCCGGCTACGCACCAGGATTCGATTGGCTTGCCCCTGGTAGACGGCCAACAACCTCTCGGCGGGCAAGGCGATATCCAGCACAAGAGTCGGCATGGAGGCTCCTCAGTGTCAGTTGCGATCATATTGCCACAGCCCCGCCCGGTGGCCGGCGCCTTCAGCCGTGCGTCCGGCAGACGTAGCCCTTCCACGACGCGCAAAGCGGATGCAGATTACCGGCAGCTCTGCCACACTTCGAACGCGACCGTGCGAGCTCGCGCATCATGATCAGCCTGTCGGAAACCATGCCCTCACTGACCGCTCATATCGCTCGAATGGCCCAGCGTCTGGGATTCGGCCCCTCGTCCTCGCGTGGCGTACAAGAGCGTGCCGGTTCGCTGAGTCTGCCCTTTACCCCTCTTGCCGAACCCGAGCCGAGCATTTTCTGGGAGGACGGGCCCTGCCTGCATCGTCTGGTCGAACTTCCGCGCGGCGCGCTTTCCGGCCCGGTGCAAGAAGACAAGGCCCGCGCGCATGCAGCGCTGTGCCGCTTGATTCGCAAGGATAGCGAAGCGTTTTCAGCGTTGGATCTGCGCCAGGTCGACGGCGTATGCGCGAGATCAAGTGAGGGTGGCGAACGTTACCCCAGCTTCGAGGCTTTCGCTGCCAGCGGTGGCGCACGACGGATACGCATCATCAGCTACAAGGATTTCCTGCGGGTAATCGGCACTGCCATTCCCGGTTATCCGGCCGGCGCGCCCGTCGAGCTGCGCCAGGCGAGCTGGCTGGGCGAGCGCCTGTACTGGAGCAGTGATCATCACGCCGATGCCTTTGCCTGCGCAATCGCCTATGCCCGGCTGCGCGGTCTCGAAGTCTCCGCGCCCGTGATGCTGACCGATTATCGGCTGGAGCGTACTGGCGTCCGCGCCCTGGACGAGGAATACCACGCCCTCGCCATGCCGGCGCAGGCCTGGAGCGACAAGGCGTTCATGGCGATGTTGCTGGACAGCCAGGTGCCCTATGCGCGCCTCTCGCTGCTGCGCCAGGCCGGCAACTCCGAGCTGCTGCTGCTCGAACGTCGACAGCCGACCGCCAATGCGCTGGGTGAGGGCCTGAAGGCAGCCGGCGCACCCGACTTCATCCGCTACCTGAAAGGGCTGCCGCAGATCACCCGCTTCAAGCGCGGCGAACCGCTTCCAGAAGTCTGACCGGGCTGACCGACCGGGCGACGCCCGATCGGTCAGCGCCTCTCACAGTCGCTCGCGCATTGGTGCAGCCTGCGCCAGGTCCTGCAGTTCGCGGCTGGCCACGGCGTACATCGCGTAGTCGGTTGCCGCCCCACCGCGCAGCTCGCCGAGCATGCCGCGCCAGCGTTCGACTTGCCCCTGCCGCTGGGCCAACCAGCTGTCGAGGCGCTCATGCAGGCCGCCCTCGCCTACATCCGGCTGCAGCACCGAGACCGTCATCGCCCGCTGCTGGCTGTCGAGATCGTCGCGGAAGGCCTCGCGCGCGAGCGCCTGCCAGTTGTTCTCCACCGGCAGGGCCGACAGCTGCTGCCCATACCAGGGCAGCTCCAGCGCGTCGCCCACGGCGAAATAGGCGGCCGCGACATCGGCGGGTGCCTGCCCGGTCTCATCCGCCGCCTCGAGTACCGGCAACAAGGTGTAGAGGTGGCTGGTGCCGGCGACCAGGCGCGCGAGCAATTCCGGCACACCGGCTTCGACGTACTGCTGGTAACGCGCTTCCCAGAACTGCCGCGTCGAGCCCTGCAACAGCTCATTGAGCTTGAGCCCCAGCGCCGCCACGCGGGGTCCGAAATGCCCCACATCTCGCGCTGCGTCGAGCTCGCCGCGCCGGTTGCGCAGGAACCAGCGGGTGGCGCGCCGGCCGAGGCGGACGAGCTCTTCCATCAGTTTGAGCTGCAGCTCGGCGGGAATCCGATAGTCCAGTGCCTCGATCTGGCGGAACCAGTGCGGCAGGTGAAAGATGTCGCGCACGATCACATAGGCGCCGGCGACGTTCGCCGCGCTCATGCCGGTCGCCTCTTTCAGGCGCTGCACAAAGGCGATGCCCATGTTGTTGACCAGGTCGTTGGCGATCTGCGTGCTAACGATTTCACGCTGGAGCCGATGCTGGCGCATGGCATCGCGATAGCGCTCGCCAAGGAGGGTGGGAAACGCCGTTTCCATCTCCCGGGCCAGGTAGTCGTCGTCGGGCACGCGCGAGTGCAGCAGCGCGTCCTTGAGCTGGATCTTGCTGTAGGAAATCAGCACCGACAGCTCGGGGCGGGTCAGCCCCTTGCCGAGGTTGCTCCGCTCAGCCAGCGCTTCGTCGCTCGGCAGGTATTCCAGGCCGCGATCGAGCAGGCCATCGGCCTCCAGCGCGGCGATCAGGCGCACATACTCCCCGCCCCGCTCGCCGGCTCGGTACTGAGCCTGGGAAAGTGCCTGGGTCTGCTTGTAGTTGTTGTGCAGCACCAGCTCGGCAACCGCCTCGGTCATGTCGGCCAACAGCTGGTTGCGCTGTTTGCCAGTCATGTCGCCAGCACGCACCAGCTCGTTGAGCAGGATCTTGATATTGACCTCGTGGTCCGAACAGTCCACGCCGCCCGCGTTGTCGATGAAATCGGTATTGCTCGCCCCGCCGTGCAGGGCGTACTCGACGCGTCCGAGCTGAGTCATGCCGAGGTTGCCGCCCTCGCCCACGACGCGGGCGCGCAGCTCGTTGCCATTGACCCGCACCGCATCGTTGGCCTTGTCACCGACATCGGCATGGCTCTCGGCGCTGCTCTTGACATAGGTGCCGATGCCACCGTTCCACAACAGATCGACCGGAGCCTTGAGCAGCGCGTGAATGAGCTCGGCCGGGGTCAGCTGATCGGCGTCGATCGCGAAGCGCGCCTTCATCTGCGGGGTGATGAGGATACGTTTGGCCGAGCGCGGAAACACCCCGCCCCCGGCGGAGATCAGGCTGGCATCGTAGTCGGCCCATGACGAGCGCGGCATTTCGAACAGGCGCTGGCGCTCGGCGAAGCTCACCGCCGGATCGGGGTCCGGATCGATGAAGATATGCAGATGGTTGAACGCGGCCACCAGCTGCAGTGTGCGCGACATCAGCAGACCATTGCCGAACACGTCGCCCGCCATGTCGCCAATGCCGATGACGGTGATCGGATCGGTCTGTACGTTGATGCCACGCTCGCGGAAGTGTCGCTGCACCGATACCCAGGCGCCGCGCGCGGTGATGCCCATCTTCTTGTGGTCGTAACCGGCCGAGCCACCGGAGGCAAAGGCGTCGCCCAGCCAGAAGTCGTAGTCGGCCGCAATGCCGTTGGCGATGTCGGAGAAGGTCGCGGTGCCCTTGTCGGCGGCCACGACCAGATACGGATCGTCCTCGTCGTAGCGCACCACGCCGGCAGGCGGCACCACCTGCCCCTCTTTCAGGTTGTCGGTCAGGTCCAGCAGGCCGCTGATGAAGATGCGATAACAGGCGATGGCCTCGGCCTGAATCTCGTCGCGCGTGCCGCCAATTGGCAGCCGTCGCGGAACGAAGCCACCCTTGGCTCCGCCCGGCACGATAACGGCGTTCTTGACCTGCTGCGCCTTGACCAGCCCGAGCACCTCGGTGCGGTAGTCCTCCTCCCGGTCAGACCAGCGCAGCCCGCCGCGGGCGACCTTGCCGCCGCGCAGGTGCACGCCTTCGACGCGTGGCGAGTAGACGAAGATCTCGAACATCGGCGCCGGCCGCGGCATCTCCGGGATCGCGCGCGGGTCGAACTTGAAGCTGAAGTAGTCCTTGGCCTTGCCCCCGGCATCAGACTGATAGAAGTTGGTGCGCAGCGTCGCTTTGATCAGCGCGAGATAACGCCGCAGGATGCGGTCCTCGTTGAGCACCGCGACCTCGTCCAACGCACCAAGCACCGCCTGCTCGAGCCGCTGCTGCTTGTCGCTCAGGTCTTCCTCGCTCATCTTGCGCGCCAGGTAGAAGCGCATCTTGAACAAGCGCACCAGCTCGCGCGCGATCTCGGTGTGATTGAGCAGCGCGCTGGCGATGTAGCCCAGATCGAAGCCCATGCGAATCTGCTTGAGGTAGCGCGCGTAGGCACGCAGTAGCGCGACCTCCCGCCAGGTCAGCCCGGCAGCGAGCACCAGCCGGTTGAACCCATCATTCTCGGCATCGCCGCGGCTGATATGGATGAAGGCATCCTGCAGCGGCTCGTTGATTTCCAGCAGATCGATTTCCAGGCCTTCGGAGTAGGTAAAGGCGAAGTCGTGGATCCAGTATTCGCGGCCAGTGCGATCGAGCATGCGATAGGGAAACTCGCCGAGCACCCGCAGGCCTAGGTTTTCCATGATCGGCAGCACATCGGACAGCGGCAGCGGCGTGTCGATGTGGTAGAGCTTGCAATGCAGGGTGCGCTCGTCGGCACTGATCGGCTGATAGAAGCTCATTACCAGAGGCCGCTCGGCGCTCAGGCTCTCGATATGCTGCATGTCGACCACCGCCGACTGCGGCGTGAAGCGCTCGCGGTAGCCGGCCGGAAAGCCTTTGGGGAATTCGTCGAGCAGGGTCGTGCCCCGCGCCTCGCCGAACCGCTCCACCATCAGGCCGGCGTAGTCGGCCTGCCAGCTGCGACAGGCCTGAATCACCTCCTGCTCCAGACGCTGCGGGTCCACCGCTACCGGCCGGTTCGGGTCCAGGCGCAGGATGAACTGCACCCGGGTTAGCACCGACTCGGAAAAATAGGTGGAGAACTCGCAGCCGCTGGCATCGAGCCGGTCGACCAGTACCTGCTGGATCTTCAGGCGCGTTTCGGTCGAGTAGCTGTCGCGCGGTACATAGACCAGGCAGTAGCAGAAGCGCCGGTAGGGATCGAAACGCAGGAACAGGCGCAAGCGGTTGCGTTCCTGGATCTGCACGATGGCGACGGCGTTGTCGAACAGCTCGTCGGTCGAGGCCTGGAACAGCTCGTCGCGCGGTAGCACCTCGAGGACCTGCGCCAGCTCCTTGTTCAGATGGGTCGAACCGCCGAAATCGGCGCGGGCCAGCACCGCGTCCACCTTGCGCCGGATGAACGGAATACGTCGCACGCTTTGCGTATAGACCGACGAGGTGAACAGGCCCATGAAGCGGCATTCGCGCACGACCTGGCCGGACTCGTCGAACTCGCGCACCGACACGTAATCGGGATAGGCCGGGCGATGCACCCGGCTTTGCGTGGAGGCCTTGGCGAACGACAGCAGCAGCGGCTCGCGCAGGTAGGCGACCGATTGGGGCATCAGCCGCTGGTCGTCCTCGCTCAGGTTGGTTCGCAGCGTACGGGACAAGCCGAGCAGCGAGGCCTCGTCATACTGGATGTGGCCGACGCCATCCTGCTCGACGACGCTGAATTCCTCATAGCCGAGAAAGGTGAAATGGTCGTCGGCGAGCCAGCGCAGGAAATCGCGGATCTCCTGCAGCTCATCGGCATCCACCGGCAGATTGGCCAGTTCCAGCCGCGCCTGGGCTTCGTCCGCCCTCGCCTTCATCAAGGCGAAGTCGCCCACCACCTGGCGCACGTCGCCGAGTACCGCCTGCAGCGCCTGCTCCAGCTCGCGCAGTTCGGCGGTGCTGGCACAACGGTCGATCTCGACGAAGATCAGCGACTCCAGGCCACCGTCCGCCGGCGCGGCGTCGCGCGGCAGCAAGGCCTGCAGCACACCATCGGCATCGCGGCGCACGTTCAGCACGCTGTTCTGCAGGGTGTGGATGCTCAGCCCTCGCCGCGTCAGTTCCATGCGTACCGAATCGACCAGAAACGGCATGTCCGGGTGCAGCACCTCGACCACGGTGTGCGTCGATTGCCAGCCATGCTTCTCGAAATCCGGGTTGAACACGCGGACCTCCGGCTGGGCCGGATCGAAGCGCTCCAGCAGGCGCCAGCTGGCCAGGGTCGAGCCGACCAGGTCGGCCATGCGCCGTTCGGTCAGCTCGCTGAGAGAGACGATGCCGAAGAACTGCTCGGCGAACAGGCCCAGTTGGGCAAGGAGAGGATCATCGACATGCTGTGCCAGGGCCGCGCGCAATTGCTGCTGGAAATCGGCCTTGCTGGCGGCGGTGAAAAACGCCATGTAGGGCTCCGCTGCTGATGCAAGAAAAGGAAGGGTCGGCGTAGTGACTGACGCCACAGGGCCAAGGTTCAAGGTTAGTCTAGCCAGGCATAAATGCAGTAAAGTGACGCCCCCTGGCCCCCGACTCCTGCGTCACGACCGCCGCCTGCAATGCACGCGCGCGATCGAGCGCAGCCGTGCCGGCGCCGTTTGCGGAAGTATCGAAACGATGGATCACCGTGAAGCGATCGTCGCTCTGCGACAGTTTCTTTCCAGCCAGATTCTTGGTCAGGACCGCCTGATCGAACGCCTGCTGATCGCCCTGCTCGCCGATGGTCACATGCTCGTCGAGGGCGCGCCCGGCCTGGCCAAGACGCGTGCGATCAAGGAGCTGGCCGAAGGTCTGGAAGCCGAGTTCCACCGCATCCAGTTCACCCCCGACCTGCTGCCTGCCGACATCACCGGCACCGAAATCTATCGCCCGGAAACCGGCAGCTTCGTTTTCCAGCAGGGGCCGATCTTCCACAACCTGGTCCTGGCTGACG
Source organism: Stutzerimonas sp. CXK-1 (assembly GCF_057738225.1). Classification (NCBI taxonomy): domain Bacteria; kingdom Pseudomonadati; phylum Pseudomonadota; class Gammaproteobacteria; order Pseudomonadales; family Pseudomonadaceae; genus Stutzerimonas; species Stutzerimonas sp. CXK-1. The sequence goes on from NZ_CM173217.1 coordinate 2,341,216, forward strand.
AAATCAACCGCGCCCCGGCGAAGGTTCAGTCGGCGCTGCTCGAGGCGATGGCCGAACGCCAGGTCAGCGTCGGCCGCAGCACCTATGACCTGCCGCCGCTGTTCCTGGTGATGGCCACGCAGAACCCGATCGAACAGGAAGGCACCTATCCGCTGCCCGAAGCGCAGCTCGACCGCTTCCTCCTGCACGTGAAGATCGGCTTTCCGGACGCCTCGGTCGAGCGGCGCATCCTTCAGCAGGCGCGCGGCGAAGCCATTCACGGCGAGGCCGCGCCCGAACAGCGGATCAGCCAGCAGGTGATCTTCGCCGCACGCAAGGAGATCCTCGGCCTGTACATGGCCGATGCGGTGGAGGAATACCTGGTCCAGCTGATCATGGCGACGCGCACCCCGGCCAAGTACGACGCCGAGCTCGCCGAGTGGATCGCCTACGGCGCCAGCCCGCGCGGCTCCATCGCGCTGGACCGCTGCGCCCGTGCGCACGCCTGGCTGGCGGGCCGCGACTTCGTCAGCCCCGAGGACATCCAGGCGATGCTCTTCGATACCCTGCGCCATCGCCTGATCCTGTCCTTCGAGGCCGAAGCCGCCGGCATCGACCAGGACCGCGTACTGCAGCGCATCCTCGACGTGGTGGCGGTTGCCTGACATGCACACCCCGGCCGCAGCAGCATCGCCGGCCGGCAGTGGCCTGCGCGTCGACCTTGCCGAACTCATCGAGTGGCGCCACCGCGTGCGCGAAGTCCCCTTGTTCTCCACGCCGCATCGCCGCAGCCCGCTGATCGGCCTGCACCACTCCAAGCTTCGCGGCCGCGGGGTCGACTTCGATCAGGTGCGCATCTACCAGGCCGGTGACGATGTGCGCACCATCGACTGGCGCGTCACGGCCCGCACCCAGGAGCCGCACACCAAGCTCTTCCACGAGGAGCGCGAGCGACCGATCTTTCTTGTCGTGGAGCAGAGCCGCCGCCTGTTCTTCGGCAGCGGCCGGGTGTTCAAGTCGGTGCTCGCCGCGCAGGCCGCCAGCCTGGTCGGTTGGGCCGCGCTGCACCACAACGACCGTGTCGGCGGCCTGGTCTTCGGTGCCAGCGAGCATCACGAAATCAAGCCGCGACGCAACAAGCAGAGCCTGCTGCAGTTGCTTGACCGCCTGGTGCGCGCGAACCGGGCGCTCGACTGCGACACGCCCGAACAGCCGGAAGCCTTCTCGCTTGCCCTGCGCCGCGCCCGCGAGGTGCTGCGCCCCGGCAGCCTGGCGGTGATCCTCTGCGACGAGCGCACCCTGGGCGACGCCGCCGAACAGCAGCTGAGCCTGCTGGCGCGCCACGTCGACCTTCTTTTACTGCCACTGTTCGACCCCCTCGACCACGCCCTGCCGGCCGCCGGCCTGTTGCGCTTCGCCCAGGGCGCGGCACGCCTGGAGCTCGATACGCTGGACGCCCCGTTGCGCCAGGCCTATCACCGCCAGGGCGAGGCGCGCCAGGCGCGTTGGCAGCGCCTGGCCGACCGCTTGCGCGTTCCGCTGATGCCGCTGGACACGCAGAGCGACCTGGTCGAACAGCTGCGCAGTCATCTGAGCCTTCGCCCGAGCGCCCTGGCATGAACCCGCTGGAGCAGCTGGCCCCGCCGATCCTGCCACCGGCCGTGAGCTGGTGGCCGCCTGCACCTGGCTGGTGGTTGCTCGCCTTGCTGCTGGTGGCTGCGCTGCTCGGCCTATGGCGTCTGCGCAGCCGGTTGCATCGACCGCGCCCGCAGACGGCCGCCCCGGCACCGCTCGAGCCGAGCCGTCAGGCGGCTCTGGACGAATTGGCCCGACTGAGCAAACCCTACGGCCAGCAACCCGCCAACGAATGGCTGCAACAGCTCAACGGCCTGCTCAAGCGCCTATGCCGGGCGCGCTATCCAGACGACCATCCGCACACGCTGAGCGGCCGTGCCTGGCTCGCCTTTCTCGACAGCCGCTGCCCGGCCGCCGGCCTGACCCGCTGGATGGTGCTGGTCGAAGGCGCCTACCGCCCGCAGTGCCGGCTCGACGATAAAGCCATCGATGGCCTCGAGCAGGCCGTCGACATCTGGATCCGCAAGCATGTTTGATCTCGCCTGGCCCTGGGCCTTTGCCCTACTGCCCTTGCCCTGGCTGCTGCGCTGGCTGCTGCCGGCGGCCGACAACGGCGAGGCCGCGCTGAAGATCAGCTTTCTGCCCGAGCTCGAGTCGCTATCCGGCCGCCGGGCGCGCATCGCCCTGCCCGGCTGGCGCCAGCAGTTGCCCTATCTCACCGTCTGGTTGCTGCTGCTGTTCGCTGCGGCTAGGCCGCAATGGCTCGGCGAACCCCTGCCGTTACCCACCAGCGGTCGCGACTTGCTGTTGGCCGTCGATGTGTCCGGCTCGATGGACTACCCCGACATGCGCTGGGAGGACGAGGACATCACCCGCCTGGAGCTGGTCAAGCGCCTGCTCGGCGACTTCATCGAAGCCCGCGAGGGCGATCGGGTCGGCCTGATCCTGTTCGGCAGCAAGGCCTACTTGCAGGCGCCGCTGACCTTTGACCGGCGAACGGTGCGCACCTGGCTCGACGAAGCGATCGTCGGCATTGCCGGCAGCAACACCGCACTCGGCGACGCCATCGGCCTGGCGGTCAAGCGCCTGCGCGAACGGCCGGCCAAGAGCCGCGTGCTGGTGCTGGTCACCGACGGCGCCAACAACGGCGGCGAGGTCGACCCGTTGGTCGCCGCTCGATTGGCCGCCGAACAGGGCGTGAAGATACACACCATCGGTATCGGTGCCGCACCGGAGGAAACCGGTGTACTGAGCCGCTTCGGTTTCAACCCGGGGCTGGAGCTCGACGAGCCGACGCTGCGTGCTATCGCCGAGGCCACCGGCGGTGCCTACTTCCGCGCCCGCAGTCGGGAAGAACTGCAGGCCATCGGTGAAACCCTGGACCACCTCGAACCCGCCGCCCAGGCGCCCACCCGCGCTCGCATAGCCGAGCCGCTGCATGCCTGGCCACTGGCTGCGGCGCTCGCCATCAGCGTGCTGCTGGCCGTGGCGCAGCTCTGGCAGGCGCCGCTGGCACGCTGGCTGGCGCGCCGGGAGCCCGGCGAATGAACGCGCTCATGCCATATCTGTTGCGCCCCTGGTGGCTGCTCGCCGTGCCCGTACTCGCCTGGCTACTCTGGCGACTGTGGCATCGGCAGCGCCAGGTCGGCCGCTGGCAACGCCTGATTCCTGCCGCGTTTCAAGCGGTCCTGCTGACTCAGGGCCGCCAACGCACCAGCCGTCTGCCCTGGGCCCTGCTGGCACTGGGCTGGGCGCTCGGCATGCTCGTGCTGCTTGGGCCGAGCTGGCAGCGGCTGGAGCAACCAAGCCTCAAACGCGCCGACCCGCTGGTGGTCCTGCTGGAAATGACGCCGGCCATGCTCGCCGGCGATGTCCCGCCGACCCGGCTGGAACAGGCGCGCCGCAAGCTGCTCGATCTGCTCCTCGCGCGCGCCGATGCGCACACTGCGGTGGTCGTCTACGCCGGCAGTGCGCACACGCTGGTGCCGCTATCCGACGACCTGGCGACCACCGCCAATCTACTGCAGGCGATCAAGCCCTCGCTGATGCCCGAGAGCGGCCAGCGGGTGGATCTGGCAGTCGAACAGGGGCTGGCCCTGCTCGAGCAGGGCGCGCAAGGGCGCGGCCGACTGCTGTTGATCGGCACCGGTATCCCCGCCGAACAGCAACAGGCGATTGGCCAGCAGTTGGGCGACGACGGCGAGCGGCTGCTGATTCTGGGTGTCGGCACGCCCGAAGGCGCCCCGATCGCGCGCGCCGAAGGCGGCTTCGTCAAGGATGCCGATGGCGCCATCCTGATTCCGCGCCTGGACGACAACGGCCTGCGCCGCTTCGCCACGCAACTGGGCAGTCGTTACCAGCAGGCGCGCCTCGACGCGGCCGACCTCGATAGCCTCGGCCTGCTCGACCGCACGGGCGCCATCGTCCGGCAGCCCGAACGTCTGCGCCTCGATGCCTGGCTCGACCAGGGCTACTGGCTGCTGTTACCGCTGCTGCTGGTTGCCGCCTGTGCAGCCCGTCGCGGCTGGCTGTTCGGTCTCGCCCTGCTGCTCGTGCAACCCGCTCCGGCCGACGCCTTCGAGCTGCGCGATCTATGGCTGCGCCCCGATCAGCAAGGCCAGCGCCTGCTCGACGAGGGGCGCCCGAGCGAGGCAGCCGAGCGCTTCGCCGACCGCCGCTGGCAAGGCATCGCCCGTTACCTGGCAGGTGACTACGCGGCGGCCATCAGTCGCTTCGCCGAAGGCGACAGCGCCGCCGATCACTACAACCGAGGCAACGCCCTGGCGCGCTCCGGCGACCTCGAGGCGGCGCGGGAAGCCTACGAACAGGCGCTGGACATGCAGCCGGGGCTCGAGCCCGCGCTGCAGAACAAGGCTCTGGTCGAAGAACTGCTGCGCCAGCGCGACGAAGCGGCCCAGGCCGCTGAAGCGCCGGAGCCGGGCGAGCAAGGCAGGCAGGCAGAGGACGGTGGCCAGCCTTCGGCTGCATCGCCGGAGCAGGGCAACACGCAAACCGCGCCGCGCCCGGCCGACCAGGCCAGCGCTTCGGACACCGAACAGATCGCCCAGGCGCCCGCCGAAACCGATAGCGCCGCGTCGGCCCGCAGCGATGCGCCGCGCCCGATCAGCGAGCAGTACCAGGCCGCCGAGCAGTGGCTTCGACAGATCCCGGACGATCCGGGCGAGCTGCTGCGCCGCAAATTTCTCTACGAACAGCGCAAGCGTCAGGAAGCGTCCCAATGATCCGCCTATTGTTTGCCCTGGTTCTCGCCTGCGCCGCGCTGAGTGCCCAAGCCGCAGGGCTCGCCGCCAGCGTCGACCGCACTCGCCTGAGCCTCGACGAAACCCTGGAACTGACGCTCGAGGCGCGCGACGCCGCGGTATTCGGGCGACCCGATCTGCAACCGCTGAACGAGCTGTTCGAGGTCTACGACACGCGTCAGCTCAACAGCCTGTCCAACGTCGGCGGCGAAGCGCAGGCGGTCACGCGCTGGCTGACCACGCTCCGCCCGCGCCGTACCGGCTACCTGATCATTCCGTCGCTGCAGCTGGGCGACTGGCACAGCGACCCCATCACCGTTTTCGTGCAGGAGGCGCGCGGCAATCATGACAGCGCCCTGCTGGCACCGGTGTTCATCGACGCCAGCGTTGACCGCGAGAGCGTCTACGTTCAGGCACAGATCATCCTGACGCTGCGTATCTATCACTCCGTGTCGCTGTACGACGACAGCACGCTCTCACCGCTGCAGATGCCCGATGCGCTGGTCAAGCGGCTGGGCGAGCCACGCACCTACGAAAAGGACATCAATGGCGTCCGCCACGGCGTGATCGAGGTGCGCTACGCGCTGTTTCCGCAGAAGAGCGGGCGGCTGCAGATTCCCAGCCAGCTGTTCAGCGCCACGACGGTGGCCAGCGGCAATGACTATTCGATCCTCGGCCCGCGCCCGGGGCGCTCGACCCAGGTCAAGTCACCGACCATCCCGGTCGAGGTAAAGCCCAAGCCGCGGGACTACCCGACCGACGCCCCCTGGCTGCCGGCCACGTCGCTGACGCTGGTCGAGGCCTGGAGCGGCGACCCGGGCAAGGCACAGGTTGGCGACTCGCTGACCCGCAGCCTGCTGATCAAGGCCGAAGGGCTTACCAGTGCGCAGTTGCCCCCGCTCGGCAGCGCGCCTGGCGACGGGCTGCGGCGCTACCCCGATCAGCCGGGGCTGGCTGACGAGACCGGGCCGAACGGCGTGGTCGGCAGCCGCGAGGATCGCGAAGCGCTGGTGCCGACTCGTGCCGGAGAGGTCGAGCTGCCGGCGCTGGAGGTCGTCTGGTGGAACGTCGAGCAGGATCGGCTCGAGCGCACCAACCTGGCCGCACGCCAGCTCAGCATCGCGGAAAACCCGCAGCTCGAAGAGGCGCCGCTGAGCGGCCCGGCCGAGCCCCGCCGCGCCGCTGCCAAGCCGCTCTGGCCCTGGCAGCTGAGCACCGCCCTGCTCGGCCTGACCACGCTGCTGGGTTTCGGGCTCTGGTGGCGGGCTCGTCGACAGCCGCCGGTGGTGCAGCGCAGCGCTGCCAGCGGGCCGACCCCGCGCAGCCTGCTCGACGATCTCCGGCGGGCCTGCCAGGCCAACGATACCCAGGCCACCCGCCAGGCGCTGGACGCCTGGGCGCGGCAGCAGCCGGAAACCCTCGCCGAGATGGCCGCTCGCTTCGTGCCGCTGTCCGAAGCACTGGACGGCCTCAATGGTGCGCTCTACAGCGAGACCGGGCAGCGCTGGCAGGGTGAAGCGCTGTGGCAGGCGATCCGCTCGCTGCCACCGCTGGAAACCCCCACTGCCGAACAGGACTCGGCCGCGCTGCCGCCGCTCTATCCGCGCTGAGTCCGGGCACCCTGGCATATCGCTTGCTACGCACCGGCAGGACCCGCCTGCCGCGCGCAGCAAACGACAAGGCCGCTTTCATGACCGATATTCCCTCTGCCCGCCCGGACGCCCTCGCCTGGGTCAACGGCAGCGACGCCCCCGAAAAGAACAGTCTCAACCTCGGGTTCATGGCGCTCACCGATGCAGCCTCGCTCATCGTCGCCGCCACCCAGGGCTTTGCCCAGCCCTACGGACTTACCCTCAACCTGCACCGCCAGCACTCCTGGTCGGCGCTGCGCGATCGCCTCATCGATGGCGAGCTCGATGCCGCCCAGGGGCTGTACGGCCTGATCTACGGCGTTCACCTCGGCATCGGCGGCAGCGCGCCGGTCGATATGGCGGTGCTGATGGGGCTGTCGCAGAACGGCCAGAGCATCAACCTGTCGTCCTCGCTGATGGAAGCCGGCGTGACCGACGCCGAGGCATTGCGCCACTGCGTGCGCCAAAGCGGTGCACGCCTGACCTTCGCGCAGACTTTTCCGACCGGCACCCACGCGTTGTGGCTGTATTACTGGCTGGCGGCCCACGGCATCCATCCGCTGGAGGATGTGCGCACGCTGGTCGTGCCGCCAGCGCAAATGGTCGGCCATCTGCGCAGCGGGCGTATCGATGGCTTCTGCGCCGGCGAGCCCTGGGGTGCGCAAGCGGTTGCCGAAGGCTCCGGTTTCACCCTGGCCACCAGCCAGTCGATCTGGCCGGATCATCCGGAAAAGGTGCTTGGCTGTACCCGTGCCTTCGTCGAGCAGTACCCGAACACCGCGCGCGCGCTGATCATGGCGGTCCTGGCCGCCAGCCGGTTCATCGACCAGAGCGACGAGAACCGCCGCAGCACCGCTCAGCTGCTCGCCGCAGCGGAATACGTCGGCGCCCCGCTCGAGGCGATCGCACCCCGATTCCTCGGCCAGTACGCCGACGGCCTCGGCCACACCTGGCAGGATGCGCACGCCCTGCGCTTCTTTGGCGAGGGCGAGGTGAACATGCCGTACCACTCCGATGGCCTCTGGTTCATGACCCAGCTGCGCCGCTGGGGGCTGCTGCGCCAGGACCCGGACTACCTCGCCGTGGCGCGCAGCGTCCAGCAGACCGCGCTCTACCGGGACGCCGCCAGCGCGCTGGGCATTGCCGTGCCCGAATCGCTGATGCGCACTAGCCGCCTGATGGACGGCAGCCACTGGGACGGCAGCGATCCGGCCGGCTATGCACGCGGCTTCGCGCTGCATGCCCTGAGCGATCTGCCGATCGCCAATCTGTCCTGAGGAGACCTGCATGTTGCGCATCCTCCTGATCGACGACACCCCGAAGAAGGTCGGCCGGCTGCGCTGCGCCCTGATCGACGCCGGCTTCGACGTCATCGACGACCACGGTTCGATCATCGACCTGCCCGAGCGCGTCGAGGCCATCCGCCCCGATGTGGTGCTGATCGATACCGATTCGCCCAGCCGCGACGTCATGGAGCAGGTGGTGATGGTCAGCCGTGATCGTCCGCGCCCGATCGTGCTGTTCACCGAGGACGACCGCCCCGATGTGATGCGCCAGGCGATCCGCGCCGGGGTCAGCGCCTATATCGTCGAGGGCATCCAGGCGCAGCGGCTCAAGCCGATCCTCGAGGTGGCGATGGCCCGCTTCGAAAGCGATCAGGCGATCCGCGCACAGCTGCAGGCGCGCGACCAGCAGCTGGCCGATCGCAAGCGCATCGAGCAGGCCAAGGGCCTGCTGATGAAGATGCGCCACTGCAACGAGGAAGAGGCCTACACCCTGATGCGTCGTCAGGCGATGAGCCGTCAGCAGAAGCTGATCCAGGTCGCCGAGCAGATCATCGCCATGCACGAGCTGCTCGGGCAGTAGGCCATCGCGAGCTGGCACGCTTTCTGCTGGAACCAAGCCATCGGCGGCCAACGGCGGCTACCGATCAAGACAAAGGCGTCGTACCACCCTGCTCCGGCAGGCGTGTTGCGGCGCCTTTTTCGTTTGCCCCGATGCCGGGGCCGCGTTGATCGATGTGCCACCCGCAGAGGCAGCGACTGGCTGCACTGCCCCAATCTGGAACTGAACGATGAACACGAGCTTCTGGAAAGCCGGCCATACGCCGACCCTGTTTTGCGCCTTTCTCTATTTCGACCTGAGCTTCATGGTCTGGTACGTCCTCGGTCCGCTAGGCGTGCAGATCGCCGCGGATCTGGGCCTGACCACCCAGGAGCGGGCCATGATGGTCGCCACGCCAATCCTCTCCGGGGCGGTCCTGCGCCTGGTGCTGGGGATGCTGGCCGACCGCACGTCGCCAAAGACCGCCGGGCTGTTCGGCCAGGCCGTGGTGATCGCCGCGCTATTCGTCGCCTGGTACGCCGGCGTGCACAGCTACGGCCAGGCGCTGCTGCTCGGTCTGTTCCTCGGCATGGCGGGGGCATCCTTCGCCGTGGCACTGCCGCTGGCCTCGCAGTGGTACCCGGCGGAACACCAGGGCAAGGCCATGGGCATCGCTGGCGCCGGCAACTCCGGCACGGTGCTGGCAGCGCTGTTCGCGCCGGTACTGGCCTCGGCCTTCGGCTGGAACAACGTCTTCGGCCTGGCGCTGATTCCGCTGACGCTGACCTTCGCGATCTTCGCCCTGGCGGCAAGAAACGCACCGAACCGGCCGGCGCCCAAGTCCGTGGCGGATTACCTGAAAGCGCTCGGCGACCGCGACAGCTGGTGGTTCATGTTCTTCTACAGCGTGACCTTCGGCGGCTTTCTCGGCCTGGCCAGCACCCTGCCCGGTTACTTCCACGATCAGTACGGGTTCGACCCGGTCAAGGCCGGCTACTACACGGCCGCATGTGTGTTCGCCGGCAGCCTGCTACGCCCGCTGGGCGGCGCGCTGGCCGATCGCATCGGCGGCATTCGTGCTCTGCTGGTGATGTACACCGTGGCGGCCATCTGCATCGCGGCGGTCGGCTTCAACCTGCCCAGCGCGACCGCTGCGCTGGCGCTGTTCGTGGTCGCCATGCTCAGCCTCGGCGCCGGTAACGGCGCGGTGTTCCAGCTCGTGCCGCAGCGCTTTTTCAAGGAGATCGGGGTGATGACCGGCCTGGTCGGCATGGCCGGCGGCATCGGCGGCTTCCTGCTTACCGCCGGGCTCGGCGCGGTCAAGCAGTCCACCGGCGATTACCAGCTCGGCCTCTGGCTGTTCGCGGCCCTCGGCGTGCTGGCCTGGTTCGGCCTGCATGGCGTCAAGCGTCGCTGGCGCACCACCTGGGGCTCGGCGGCCGTCACCGCGGCGCGGGTCTAGCCGCCTGCGCGAGCCGAGGGTGCGCACTGCGCACCCTCGATCCTTCCCGACCTGACGGAACCTTTCCATGCCCCTGCAGCTGAGCATTGGCGAAGCCACTGCCACCGGACCACGCCGCGAAAACCAGGACGCCATGCGCATCGTCACTCCGGCACCGCCCCAGGCGGTCGCCAAGGGGTGTCTGTTTGCCCTGGCCGACGGCGTCAGCCAGTGCCTTGATGGTGGTTTGGCGGCCCATGCGACGTTGCAGGCACTGGCTCAGGATTACTACGCCACGCCCGATACCTGGGCGGTGGCGCATTCGCTCGATCGTATCCTGGTCGCGCAGAACCGCTGGCTGCAAGCCAACGGTAACGGCGGGCCACTGCTCACCACACTCACGGCGCTGGTCCTGCGCGGCCGGCGCTTCACCCTCGCGCACGTCGGCGACTGCCGGGCCTATCGCTGGGATGGCCAACGGCTGGAGCGACTCAGCGAAGACCATGTCTGGGAACAACCAGACATGCAGCACGTGCTCAAACGCGCGCTGGGGCTCGACCAGCATCTGGTGGTCGACTACCGGGACGGCGACCTCGCCGCCGGCGATTGTTTCGTACTGCTCAGCGATGGCGTATGGGCCAGCCTGGCCGAGACCGACATCGCGCACCTGTTGCGTGACCAGCCGGATCTGTCGCGCGCCGCTGCGGCACTGGTCAACCTGGCGCACAGCCGGGGTAGCCAGGACAACGCCAGCGCCTTGCTGGTACGCATCGAGTCGCTGCCCGAGGCGGCACTCGCCGACGCCCTGGCGCGCCTCGTACAGTGGCCGTTACCGCCTTTACTGAAACCGGGGCAGCCGTTCGAGGGTTGGCGGGTCGAGCGGCTGCTCGCCGAGTCGCGCCAGTCGCTGCTGTACCGGGTTCGGGACGCGGCCGGGCAGCCGTGGCTGCTCAAGACGCTGCCACCCAGCCGCCACGACGAAGCGGAAGCCGGCCCGGCCCTGCTGCAGGAGGAATGGTTTCTGCGCCGCGTGGCCGGGCGTAGCGTGCCGGAGCTGCACAGCCTGCCCCAACGCCAGCACCTGTACTACGTGCAGCGCGAATATGCGGGTGCCACGCTGGAACAGCGGCTGCTCGAAGGCGCCTTGCCGCTGGCCGACTGGCTGGCTCTGGCGCCGCGTCTGATCAGCGCCGTCGGGCTGCTGCACCGGCGCAACATCCTGCATCGCGACATCAAGCCGGAGAATCTGCACCTGGGCGACGACGGCGAGCTGCGCCTGCTCGATTTCGGCCTGGCCTACAGCCCCGGATTGTCGACCGATCCGCCCAACGCTCTGCCCGGCACCCCGAGCTACCTGCCCCCGGAAGCCTTTGCCGGCGCAGCTCCGACCACCGCGCGCGATCTCTATGCCACGGGCGTCACCCTGTATCGCCTGCTGACCGGCCATTACCCCTATGGCGAGGTCGAGCCATTCCAGCGCCCGCGCTTCGGCCAACCCGTACCGGCCAGCCGCTACCGCCCCGACCTGCCCGGCTGGCTCGACGAATGGCTCGCCAGGTCGGTCGCAAGCGACCCGGGCGCACGCTTCGAAACCGCCGAGCAAGGGCTGCTGGAACTCGAGCAGGGGGAGCGCAAGGCGCTGAGCAACCGGCCACGACCGTTGCTCGAGCGGGAGCCGTTGAAGGTCTGGCGCACGCTGGCCCTGCTATCGCTGCTGGGTAACCTGGCACTGCTGATCCTTCTTGCCGGGCGCGTCTGAAGGCCACGCACCAGCTCGGCTCAACGGGCCTCAAAAGAGTGCGCGCCAGGCGTGAAAATATGCGCAGCGGTCGGCGCAAAGGCCTGATTTGCGGCGCTTTGGCCAACTGGCACAGGTTCTGCTTGGTCAGAGCAGACAGACATCGCGCCGCGCTTCAACGGTGAAGCATGGCGCCCCCTTCGACGGGGACGGACAAAGGCGTCCTACCGGGAAACCGGTGGGGCGCCTTTTTGTTTTTCGCCCTCGCAGGCACGGGCTTACGGAGAACGGCATGAACAGACCCAGACTCGTGGTGATCGGCAACGGCATGGCCGGGGTGCGCACCCTGGAAGAGCTGCTCGCCCTGGCACCGCAGCTGTACGACATCACCGTGTTCGGTGCCGAGCCGCACCCGAACTACAACCGCATCCTGCTCTCGCCGGTACTGGCCGGCGAGCAGGGCTTCAACGACATCGTGCTCAACGACCTGGACTGGTATCGCCATCACGGCATCGACCTGCGCCTGGGCCGGCGTGTCATCCGGATCGACCGCGCACGCCGCCGCGTCATCGCCGACGATGGCAGCGAAGCCGCTTACGACCGGCTGCTGATCGCCACCGGCTCGAGCCCCTTCATCCTGCCGATCCCGGGCAACACGCTGGCCGGGGTCATCGGTTACCGCGACATCGCCGACACCCAGGCGATGCTCGACGCCGCGCGCACCGGCCGCCACGCGGTCGTCATCGGCGGCGGCCTGCTGGGCTTGGAGGCGGCCAATGGCCTGGCGCTGCGCGGCATGCAGGTGACCGTGGTGCATCTGGGCGATTGGCTGCTGGAACGCCAGCTCGACCGCACCGCCGGCGAGCTGCTCCGGCAGTCGCTCGAGGCCCGCGGCCTGCGCTTTCGTCTCGCTGCACAGACCGAGGCGCTGCTGGACGATGGCAACGGCCAGGTCACCGCGGTACGCCTGGGCGATGGCGAGCAGCTGCCGGCCGATCTGGTGGTGATGGCCGCGGGCATCCGGCCGAACAGCGCGCTCGCCGAAAGCGCCGGCCTGCCCTGCTCGCGCGGAGTTCTGGTCGATGACACGCTGCAGACCTTCGATCCGCGCATCTATGCCGTCGGCGAGTGCGCCAGCCATCGCGGGGTGGCCTATGGCCTGGTGGCGCCGCTCTACGAGCAGGCGCGCGTCTGCGCCAACCACCTGGCACGCCTCGGCCATGTTCGCTACGCAGGCTCGGTGACGGCCACCCGGCTCAAGGTCACCGGCATCGAACTGTTCTCCGCAGGCGACTTCATGGGGGCGGAGGGTACCGAGACGATCAGCCTGAGCGACCCGTTCGAGGGCATCTACAAGAAGCTCGTGCTCAAGGATGACGTGCTGGTCGGCGCCTGCCTGTATGGCGACACCGCCGACAGCGCCTGGTACCTGGACCAGCTGCGCGAGGGCCGCCGCCTCGGCCAGTTGCGCGACGTGCTCGCATTCGGCGAGCAGGCGGTCGCGGCCCTCGGCGTGCCTTCCAACTGCCATGGCGAGGCCTGCGCATGAGTTCGAGCACCCAGACGACGGCCTCGACCTGCTGTTACTGCGGCGTCGGTTGCGGCGTGCTGATCGAGCACGACGGGCAGCGCATCCTCGGCGTCGCTGGCGACCCGGCGCACCCGGCCAACTTCGGTCGTTTGTGTAGCAAGGGTTCGACCCTGCACCTGACCGGCGACCGGGACGCCCGCGCGCTATACCCCGAGTTGCGCCTGGGCAAGGGCCTCGGGCGCAACCGCACCGGCTGGGACAACGCACTGGAGCACGCCGCCGCAGTCTTCGCCAGCACCCTGGCCGAGCATGGGCCGGACAGCGTGGCGTTCTACGTCTCCGGCCAGCTGCTGACCGAGGACTACTATGCGTTCAACAAGCTGGCCCGGGCATTGGTGGGCACCCACAACATCGACTCCAACTCACGGCTGTGCATGTCCTCGGCAGTGGTCGGCTACAAGCGCAGCCTCGGCGCCGACGCCCCACCCTGCTCTTACGAGGACATCGAGCAGGCCGACGTGCTGCTCATCGCCGGCAGCAACATGGCCTATGCCCACCCGGTGCTGTTCCGTCGCCTGGAGGCAGCGAAGGCTGCGCGGCCGGAGATGCGCGTCATCGTCATCGATCCACGCCGCACCGACACCGCCGAGCTGGCCGACCTGCACCTGAGCATTCGCCCGGGCTCCGACGTGGCCCTGTTTCATGGCCTGCTGTACCTGCTGCTGCGCGAAGGCTGGATCGACAGCGCCTTCATCGCGGCGCACACCGAGGGCTTCGGATCGCTTGCCGCCCTGGTGCACGACTACCCTCCGGCCCGCGTCGCCGAGCTGTGCGGTATCACGCCTGAGCAATTGTTCGATTGCGCCAGGATGATCGGCCTGGCACCGAGCTTTCTCTCGCTGTGGTGCATGGGGCTGAACCAGTCCACCGCCGGTAGCGCGAAGAACAGTGCGCTGATCAACCTGCACCTGGCCACCGGACAGATCGGTCGCCCCGGCTGCGGCCCGTTCTCGCTCACCGGCCAGCCGAACGCCATGGGCGGACGCGAGACCGGAACCCTGGCCAACCTGTTGCCCGGTCACCGCGACGCGGCCAACCCCAGTCACCGCGCCGAGGTTGCGGCGTACTGGGGAGTCGAGCGCCTGCCGGAGGTGCCCGGCCTGCCTGCCGTCGAGCTGTTCGATGCGGTCCGCAGCGGGCGGATCAAGGCCCTGTGGATCGTCTGTACCAACCCCGCGCAGTCGCTGCCGGACCAGCACGCCGTTCATCAGGCGCTGGCCACGTGCCCTTACGTCGTGGTGCAGGAAGCCTTCGCCACCACCGAAACCTGTCGCTATGCCGATCTGCTGCTGCCGGCGGCGAGCTGGGGCGAGAAGGAAGGCACCGTGACCAATTCCGAGCGCCGCATCAGCCCGGTGCGTGCGGCCGTCAGCGCACCCGGCGAAGCGCGCCCGGACTGGGCCATCGCCTGCGATTTCGCCCGTCGCCTGGAGCGCCACCTGCGCCCGGGTCGGCCGAGCCTGTTCGCCTTCGAACGTGCCGAGCAGCTCTACGACGAGTATCGCCAGCTGACCGCCGGGCGCGATCTGGACTACAGCGGCCTGTCGCGGGCCCAGCTCGAGCGCCTCGGCCCGCAGCAATGGCCGTTTCCCGCCGGTGCCGAACGCGGTACGCCACGCCTGTACGCCGACGGCCGCTTCCCCACCGAGTCGGGGCGCGCGCGCTTCGTGGCCGACCCCTTCGTATCGGCGGCCGAAGGCGCCGATTCGGCCTTTCCGCTGGTGCTCAATACCGGCCGACTGCGCGATCAATGGCACGGCATGAGCCGGACCGGCACCGCAGCGCAGCTGTTCGGCCATGTTGAACAGGCCTTGCTTGGCCTGCATCCCGACGATCTGGCCAGGGCGGGCCTGGCCGAGGGCGATCTGGTCCGCATACGCAGCCGACGCGCCAGCCTGGTGCTGCCAGTGCAGGTGGACGCCAGCCTGCAGCCAGGCCAGGCCTTTGTGCCGATGCACTGGGGCGATCGCTTTCTCGAGGGCCTGGGCGTCAATGCCTTGAGTTCGGCGGCCTGCGATCCGCTGTCGCGCCAGCCGGAACTCAAGCACGCCGCGGTCGCGGTCGAGCCGATCGCCCTGCCCTGGGCATTCTTCGCCTTGGTCGAGGGCGACGTGCAGCGGCGCCTGGAGGCGTTGCGCCCGCTGTTCAGAGGGCTGGCCTACGCCAGCTTCAGCCTGGCTGGCCGTGAACGCCCGGCGCTGGTGATCCGCGCCGCGGCCGAAGCGGCTCCAGCGGCAGCCCTGCTCGCCGCGATCGACCAGCAGTTGGGCCTGGTCGACGACCCGGTGCTCGTATACGAGGATCCGCAACGCGGCGTCGGCAAGCGTCTGCGTCTGAGCGACGGGCGTCTGGTGGCGCTGCGCCTGGCCGGCGAGACCGCTGCGCGCGACTGGCTCAAGGCGCTGTGGGCACGCGGCAGCATCGAGCCCGGTCTGCGTCCCTGGCTGCTCGCTCCGCTCAGCACTCCGCCCGGCGTACTGCCCGAGCGCGATCCGACGATCTGCAATTGCCTGAACATCGGACGACGCAGCATCTGCGACGGCATTGCCCGTGGCCTCGATCTGCCCGAGCTGCAGCGCAGCCTGGGCTGCGGCACCCGCTGCGGCTCCTGCGTACCGGAAATCAAGCGCCTGCTGGCGCAACTACCCCTGGCCGAGAGCGCCTGAACGACACAGTGCCCGGATGGCCGGGCAAGAGAGGCAGAAATGAACAGTGCAAAAGTCTGGCTGGTCGGCGCCGGCCCTGGCGATCCGGAACTGCTGACGCTCAAGGCGGTACGCGCGCTCGCCGAGGCGCAGGTGGTGCTGATCGACGATTTGGTCAACCCGGCGGTGCTGGCGCACTGCCCGCAGGCACGGGTGATTCCGGTCGGCAAGCGCGGCGGCTGTCGTTCGACGCCCCAGGCGTTCATCCACCGTCTGATGCTGCGCTACGCGCGCCAGGGTCGCTGCGTGGCACGCCTGAAGGGCGGCGACCCCTGCATTTTCGGGCGTGGCGGCGAGGAAGCCCAGTGGCTGGAAGCACGCGGCATCGAGGTCGAAGTGGTCAACGGCATTACCGCCGGACTGGCCGGCGCCACCCGTTGCGGCATTGCGCTGACCCACCGCGGCGTAGCCCGCGGCGTCACGCTGGTCACCGCGCATACCCAGGACGACAGCGAACTGCATTGGCAGGCGTTGGCGCAGAGCGGCAGCACCCTGGTCGTCTACATGGGCGTCGCGCGCCTGCAGCAGATCCGCAGCGGCCTGCTGGCCGGCGGCCTGGCGCCAGACACACCGGTGGCGATGATCGAGAATGCCTCGCTGCCGCAGCAGCGCGAGGTGCGCTCGACCCTGGTGCGGATGCACGAGGACGCCTTGGCATCGTCGCTCAAGAGCCCGGCCGTGCTGGTCATCGGCGAGGTCGCGGCCCTCAGCGACGCGACTGGCGCCTCGCTGGCGACGCGCGCGGCTTCCTGAGGTCGCGCTCAGCCACCACGGAACAGGCGCTCAACGTCTTCGCGCAAGCACAGCTGCGTGCCCGGTCGCATCACCGTGGCCGCGCCGGCCGCCACGCCGTAGCGCACTGCATCGCCCAGCTCGCGCCCCTGCGCCAGGGCGAGTACGACGGCGCCGAGCATGCTGTCGCCGGCGCCCACAGCGCTGACCATGGGCACCGAGGGAGCAGCGATCCGCTCCAGCCGGTCGCCCGAGGCATACAGCGCGCCAGCGGCGCCCAGAGAAAGCACGATGACCTCGGCGGCCCCGGCGGCGATCAGCTCGCGCAACGCCCCCTCCTGCTCGCGCTCATTCTCGGGCATTCGCCCGATGAGCGAGGCCAGTTCGTTCAGACTGGGCTTGATCAGATAGGCGCCACCCCGCCGCGCGGCATACGCCAGCGGCTCGCCGGAGAGATCGACGACCAGGCGGGCGCCGACCTGCCCGGCCAGGGCCAGTAACTCGTCGAAGAAAGAGGGCTCGATGCCCGGCGTGAAACTGCCGCTGACCACCAGATAGGCCGGCGCCGGATGCAGCCCACGCAAGGCGGCCAGACAACCGAGCCGTTCCTGCTCGCTCAGGCGCGGCCCGGGCAGCACGAAGCGGTACTGCAGCCCGCTCGCCTGCTCATCGACGGTAAAGCTCTCGCGCGTGTCGCCGCTGATCGCCACCGGAAGGTGCGCCAGGCCAATGGCGTCCAGCGCTCGGCGCAACATCTCCCCGAATGGGCCACCGGCCGGGTAAACGGCGAGCGCGTCGCCGCCCAGCGTGCTCACCACCCGCGCGACGTTGATCCCGCCACCGCCGGGATCGTGTCGGGGCGCGGAACAGCGCAGCTTCTCGGTCGCGACGACCCGCGGCGTACACACCGCCAGGTCCATGGCCGGGTTCAACGTCAAGGTTGCGATGCGCGTCATCGAGCGCTCCATTGGCTGACGGCGATAGGGCTCAAGCCTATCAGCTCGGTCAGCGCAGGGCCCCTCAGCGACGCGTGATCAGGCCTTGCCGTGCGATGCGGGTCAGGTCGCGCACGCACTGCTCCAGGCGCTCGGCCGAAGGCGCCTGGACCACCGCCAGGTCGAAACTGTCATCAGCAAAACGGGCGAGCGATTCGTCGGCACCGGCAAACTGGATGAGCAGCGCACGGGAGCGGCTGTTGCGCCGCGGCCAGCCATCCAGATAGCGCAGTAGCGAAGGCTGGTGCGAGCCGCCGAGAAGAACCTTGGGATTGCTGCGAACGAGCCCGCTGGTGATGGGGGCCAGACGAAGTTGTGCGTGTGATGCATTCATGCTGAAGGAATTCCGCCTCACCTGTTCCGCTGGACAGCGGTGGGAGGCTTCACCGGAACCAGCGCTTTAGCGGTATTTCGGAACCGGTCGGTCCCTGGCGCCCCGCAAGTAGCTGACTAAATCGGCGCAAGGCGGAACTGTAGGCAGCCGCCACGGCGGCTGTCAACGGCCAGGTGCCACCTGCCGAGCCTGGCCGACGCTCCGTTCGTCCGGAGGATAGGCGCTACTACTTTCGGGTTGCCATTGGCCGACTACGCTTGCCGCATCGGAGCGGGCAAACCCGCGCCCGGCCTGCTACCGGCGCGCTAAAGCGCCTCGAGAACCGTTTAGGCCTTATTGCTTAAATCAATCAGCCGATAAAAATAGTTCAATAAGATTCATACAGAAACATGTACTTACTTTTTGTCTGCGCATAGAATGCCCGCCCATCAAAGAGTTGCGACGCATAGCCGCAGTCGCGAACTGGACATACATAAGCCGTTCCTTTAAGGAGCCCGGCATGCCTGATGTATCCCTGGCCCATCATTGGGGCTTTGCAGTCTTTCTCCTCGGCGTCTTCGGTCTGTGCGCCTTCATGCTCGGCGTCTCCAGCCTGCTCGGCAGCAAGGCCTGGGGTCGCAGCAAGAACGAACCCTTCGAATCCGGCATCGTCCCCACGGGCGGTGCGCGCCTGCGCCTGTCGGCGAAGTTCTACCTGGTCGCCATGCTCTTCGTGATCTTCGACGTCGAAGCGCTCTACCTTTTTGCCTGGGCTGTCTCGGTACGCGAAAGCGGCTGGGCGGGCCTCATTGAAGCAACCGTATTCATAGCAATTCTGTTGGCGGGTCTTGTCTACCTGTGGCGGATCGGCGCGCTCGATTGGGCGCCGGCGAGCCGTCGTGCGCGGCAGGCGAAGCTAAAACAATGAGGCTCTTCACATGCAATACAAACTCACCCGGATCGATCCGGATGCGGTCGTCGACCGCTATCCGATCGGCCAGCAGGAGACTGTTGCCGACCCGCTAGAAGGACAAGTCCATCGCAACATCTACATGGGCAAGCTCGAGGACGTGCTGAGCGATGCGGTCAACTGGGGACGCAAGAACTCCCTGTGGCCGTACAACTTCGGCCTGTCGTGCTGCTACGTGGAGATGACGACTGCCTTCACTGCGCCCCATGACATCGCCCGCTTCGGCGCCGAAGTGATTCGTGCCTCGCCGCGTCAGGCCGACTTCATGGTCATTGCCGGTACCTGCTTCATCAAGATGGCGCCGATCATCCAGCGCCTCTACGAACAAATGCTCGAGCCCAAGTGGGTCATTTCCATGGGTTCGTGCGCCAACTCCGGTGGTATGTACGACATCTACTCGGTCGTTCAGGGGGTCGACAAGTTCCTCCCCGTGGACGTGTACATACCGGGCTGTCCGCCCCGTCCCGAGGCGTTCCTGCAAGGCTTGCAGCTCTTGCAGGAATCCATCGGCAAGGAGCGGCGACCGCTGTCCTGGGTCGTCGGCGATCAAGGCATCTATCGTGCCGAGATGCCCTCGCAGAAGGAACAGCGACGCGAACAGCGCATCCAGGTTACCAACCTGCGCAGCCCCGACGACGTGTGAACCCCACCGGCCTGCCCGCAGGGCAAGGCCGGCTCGCACCCCGACGTTGACCCATAGCGACCGAGACCATGACTGCAGACCGTGCTCTGTACATCCCGCCTTACAAGGCTGACGACCAGGATATCGTCGTCGAACTGAACGCGCGCTTCGGCGCCGAGACCTTCACTCTGCAGCCGTCGCTGACCGGCATGCCGGTGCTCTGGGTACCGCGCGAGCGCCTGCTCGAAGTGCTCGGTTTTCTGCGCCAGGTGGCCAAGCCCTATGTGATGCTCTACGACCTGCATGGCGTCGATGAGCGCCTGCGCACGCACCGCCAGGGCCTGCCCGACGCCGACTTCAGCGTGTTCTACCACCTGATGTCGCTGGAGCGTAACAGCGACGTGATGATCAAGGTGGCACTGAAGGAAAGCGACCTCAGCCTGCCGACTGCCACGTCCGTCTGGCCCAACGCCAACTGGTACGAGCGCGAAGTCTGGGACATGTACGGCATCGACTTCCGCGGCCATCCGCACCTGGCGCGCATGCTGATGCCGCCGACCTGGGAAGGCCACCCGCTGCGCAAGGATTACCCGGCGCGCGCCACCGAGTTCGACCCCTACGCGCTGAACGCCGCCAAGCAGGACCTGGAGCAGGAAGCCCTGCGCTTCAAGCCCGAGGACTGGGGCATGAAGCGCGGCAGCGAGCATGAGGACTACATGTTCCTCAACCTCGGCCCGAACCATCCCTCGGCGCACGGGGCCTTCCGCATCATCCTGCAGCTCGACGGCGAGGAAATCGTCGATTGCGTGCCGGAGATCGGCTACCACCACCGCGGCGCCGAGAAGATGGCCGAGCGGCAGAGCTGGCACAGCTTCATTCCCTATACCGACCGCATCGACTACCTCGGCGGGGTGATGAACAACCTGCCCTACGTGCTCGCGGTGGAAAAGCTCGCCGGTATCAAGGTGCCGGCGCGGGTCGATTTCATCCGCGTGATGATGGCCGAGTTCTTCCGCATCCAGAACCACCTGCTGTACCTGGGCACCTACATCCAGGACGTCGGCGCCATGACGCCGGTGTTCTTCACCTTTACCGACCGCCAGCGCGCCTACAAGGTGATCGAGGCGATTACCGGCTTTCGCATGCACCCGGCCTGGTATCGCATCGGCGGCGTCGCCCACGACCTGCCGCGTGGCTGGGACCGCCTGGTGCGCGAGTTCCTCGACTGGATGCCAAAGCGCCTGGCCGAGTACGAAAAGGCGGCGCTGAAGAACAGCATCCTGCGCGGGCGCACCATCGGCG
Organism: Stutzerimonas sp. CXK-1; assembly: GCF_057738225.1. Taxonomy (NCBI): domain Bacteria; kingdom Pseudomonadati; phylum Pseudomonadota; class Gammaproteobacteria; order Pseudomonadales; family Pseudomonadaceae; genus Stutzerimonas; species Stutzerimonas sp. CXK-1. The sequence goes on from NZ_CM173217.1 coordinate 2,361,894, forward strand.
TGGCCGCCTACAACACCAGGGAAGCGCTGGAATGGGGCGTCACCGGCGCCGGCCTGCGCGCCACCGGGCTGGATTTCGACCTGCGCAAGGCGCGGCCGTATTCGGGCTACGAGCACTTCGAGTTCGAGGTACCGCTGGCCGCCAATGGCGATGCCTACGACCGCTGCATGGTGAAGATGGGCGAGATGCGCGAAAGCCTCAGGATCATCGAGCAGTGCCTCAAGCACATGCCCGAGGGGCCGTACAAGGCGGACCATCCGCTGACCACGCCGCCGCCGAAGGAGCGCACGCTGCAGCACATCGAGACCATGATCACCCACTTCCTGCAGGTCTCCTGGGGCCCGGTAATGCCGGCCAACGAAAGCCTGCAGATGATCGAAGCGACCAAGGGCATCAACAGCTACTACCTGACCAGCGACGGCAGCACCATGAGCTACCGCACGCGCATCCGCACGCCCAGTTTCCCGCACCTGCAACAGATTCCCTCGGTGATCCGCGGCAGCATGGTCGCGGATCTGATCGCCTACCTGGGCAGCATCGATTTCGTCATGGCCGACGTGGACCGCTGATATGAGCACGCTTATCAAGACCGACCGTTTCGTTCTCAGCGACGCCGAGCGCACGGCCATCGAGCACGAGATGCACCACTACGAAGACCCGCGCGCGGCCAGCATCGAAGCGCTGAAGATCGTGCAGAAGCAGCGCGGCTGGGTGCCCGATGGCGCCGCCGATGCCATCGGCGAGCTGCTCGGCATTCCGGCGAGCGACGTCGAGGGCGTGGCCACCTTCTATAGCCAGATCTTCCGCGTGCCGGTCGGGCGCCACATCATCCGCGTCTGCGACAGCATGACCTGCTACATCGGCGGCCACGAATCGATCCTCGGCGCCATCGAGCAGCAGCTCGGCATCGCGCCGGGCCAGACCACCGCCGACAACCGCTTCACCCTCATCCCGGTGTGCTGCCTGGGCAACTGCGACAAGGCCCCGGCGCTGATGATCGACGACGACACCTACGGCGACGTCAGCGCCGCCGGCGTCGCCGCCCTGCTGGAGGCCTACCCATGACCCGAGCGCTCGCCTCCCTCGGCCCGGCCAACCGCGCCGCCCGCCACGAGGAAACCCATCCGCTGACCTGGCGTCTGCGCGACGACGGCCAGCCGGTCTGGCTCGAGGAATACCAGCAGAAGAACGGCTACGCCGCCGCACGCAAGGCGCTGGCGGAAATGGCTCAGGCCGACATCGTCCAGCAGGTCAAGGAATCCGGCCTCAAGGGTCGCGGCGGCGCGGGTTTCCCCACCGGCGTGAAGTGGGGCCTGATGCCCGCCGACGAATCGCTGAACATCCGCTACCTCTTGTGCAATGCCGACGAGATGGAGCCCAACACCTGGAAGGACCGGTTGCTCATGGAGCAGCTGCCGCACCTCCTGGTCGAGGGCATGCTGATCAGCGCCCGCGCGCTGAAGGCCTACCGCGGCTACATCTTCCTGCGTGGCGAGTACGTCGACGCGGCGCGCAACCTCAACCGCGCCATCGAGGAAGCCAAGGCCGCCGGCCTGCTCGGCAAAAACATCCTCGGCAGCGGCTTCGATTTCGAGCTGTTCGTGCACACCGGTGCCGGGCGCTACATCTGCGGTGAAGAAACCGCATTGATCAATTCGCTCGAAGGCCGCCGCGCCAACCCGCGCGCCAAGCCGCCCTTCCCCGCCGCCGTCGGCGTCTGGGGCAAGCCGACCTGCGTGAACAACGTCGAGACGCTATGCAACGTGCCGGCGATCATTGGCCACGGCGTCGACTGGTACAAATCGCTCGCCCGCCCCGGCAGCGAAGACATGGGCACCAAGCTCATGGGCTTCTCCGGCAAGGTGAAGACCCCCGGCATCTGGGAAGTACCGTTCGGCATCAGCGCCCGCGAGCTGTTCGAGGACTACGCCGGCGGCATGCGCGACGGCTATACGCTCAAGTGCTGGCAACCCGGCGGCGCCGGTACCGGCTTCCTGCTGCCCGAGCACCTCGAGGCGCAGATGTACGCCGGCGGTATCGGCAAGGTCGGCACGCGCATGGGCACCGGCCTGGCGCTGGCGGTCGACCAGACCGTGAACATGGTGTCGCTGCTGCGCAACATGGAAGAGTTCTTTGCCCGCGAGTCCTGCGGCTGGTGCACCCCTTGCCGCGACGGCCTGCCCTGGAGCGTGAAGATCCTGCGTGCGCTCGAGCGCGGCCAGGGCAGCGAACAGGACATCGCCACGCTCCTGCAGCTGGTCGACTTCCTCGGCCCGGGGCGCACCTTCTGCGCCCACGCACCGGGTGCCGTCGAGCCGCTGGGCAGCGCGGTGAAGTATTTCCGGGACGAGTTCGAGGCCGGCGTCGCCAGACAGGCGAGCGCCCGCCCCGAGCCGGCCCTCGGTAGCTGAGATCGATCCGGTGAGCGCACGCATCGGCGAGAAGTTGGCCCAGGCCATTGCCTCGCCTGCCGGCGCCACCGGCCAAGCCTTTCCCATTAGCCTGGCCCGCCTTGCGGGTAAGAAGAAGATCCAATGGCCACCATCCACGTAGACGGCAAAGCCTACGAGGTCGACGGGGCGGACAACCTGCTGCAGGCCTGTCTGTCGCTCGGTCTCGACATTCCCTATTTCTGCTGGCACCCGGCGCTCGGCAGCGTCGGCGCCTGCCGGCAGTGTGCGGTCAAGCAGTACCAGGACGAGAACGACACCCGCGGTCGCCTCGTCATGTCCTGCATGACCCCTGCGACCGACAAGACCTGGATCAGCATCGACGACGAGGAAGCCAAGGCCTTCCGCGCCAGCGTCGTCGAGTGGCTGATGATCAACCACCCGCACGACTGCCCGGTGTGCGAGGAAGGCGGCCACTGTCACCTGCAGGACATGACGGTGATGACCGGCCACAACAAGCGCCGCTACCGCTTCACCAAACGCACCCATCAGAACCAGGAGCTCGGCCCGTTCATCGCCCACGAGATGAACCGCTGCATCGCTTGCTACCGCTGCGTGCGCTACTACAAGGATTACGCCGGGGGCACCGATCTCGGCGTGTTCGGCGCGCATGACAACGTCTATTTCGGCCGCGTCGAGGACGGCGTGCTGGAAAGCGAATTCGCCGGCAACCTCACCGAGGTCTGCCCGACCGGCGTGTTTACCGACAAGACCCACTCCGAGCGCTACACCCGCAAGTGGGACATGCAGTTCGCGCCAAGCATCTGCCAGCAGTGCGCGGCCGGCTGCAACATCAGCCCCGGCGAGCGTTACGGCGAGATCCGCCGCATCGAAAACCGCTTCAACGGCGAGGTCAACCACTACTTCCTTTGCGACCGCGGCCGCTTCGGCTATGGCTACGTCAACCGCAAGGACCGTCCGCGCCAGCCGCTGCTGGTCAAGGAGAACCAGGTGCTGGGCGTAGACGCCGCCCTGGACAAGGCCGCCGACCTGCTGGCCCGCCACCGTCTGATCGGCATCGGCTCGCCACGCGCCAGCCTGGAGAGCAACCATGCCCTGCGCGAGCTGGTTGGCGCTGAGCATTTCTATTCCGGCATCGCCGCCGCCGAGCTGGAGAACCTGCTGCTGATCCGCGACATCCTGCGCGACGGCCCGCTGCCGACGCCGTCGATGCGCGAAATCGAGGAGCACGATGCCGTGTTCGTCCTCGGCGAAGACCTGACCCAGACCGCCGCGCGCCTGGCGCTGGCCCTGCGCCAGGCCGTCAAGGGCAAGGCCACCGAAATCGCCGCCCAGGCGAAGATCCCCGAGTGGCATCAGGCGGCGGTACAGAACGTCGCCCAGCACGCGCTGAGCCCGCTGTTCATCGCCAGCGTCAGCGAAACGCGGCTGGACGATGTGGCTTGCGAAACGGTCCAGGCCGCCCCCGACGATCTGGCCCGTCTGGGCTTCGCCGTTGCCCATGCCATCGACCCCAGCGCCCCGGCCGTCGCCGGGCTCGACGAGGAGGCACGGCAACTGGCCGGGCGCATCGCCGAAGCCCTGCTCGCGGCCAAGCGCCCGCTGGTGGTCTCCGGCGCTTCGCTCGGTTCGCGCGCATTGATCGAAGCCGCGGCGAACATCGCCCAGGCCCTGGCCAACCGCGCGAAGGCCGGCTCGCTCAGCCTGGTAGTGCCCGAGGCCAACAGCCTGGGCCTGGCGCTGATGCTCGAAGGCGACAGCACCGATCGCTCGCTCGACGCCGCGCTGCGCGCGCTCGTCGGCGGCCAGGCCGCCGCTGTACTGGTATTGGAAAACGACCTCTACCGCCGCGCGGATCGCGCCGCCGTCGATGCCGCGCTGGATGCGGCCCAGGTAGTCATCGTCGCCGACCACCAGCAGACCGAGACCGCCGCGCGCGCCGACCTGCTGCTGCCGGTGGCCAGCTTCGCCGAGGGCGACGGCACCCTGGTCAGCCAGGAGGGTCGCGCGCAGCGCTTCTTCCAGGTCTATGAGCCGAGCTACTACAACGCCGACATCCGCGTGCGCGAAGGCTGGCGCTGGCTGCATGCGCTGCACTCGACGCGCCAGCACCGCCCGGTGGACTGGACGCAGCTCGACCAGGTCACCGAGGCCTGCGCCGCCGCCCATCCGCAGCTGGCCGGCATCCGCAACGCCGCGCCAAAGGCGGACTTCCGCATCAAGGGCCTGAAGCTCGCCCGCGAGCCGCATCGCTACAGCGGCCGTACGGCGATGCGGGCCAACATCAGCGTGCACGAGCCGCGCCAGCCGCAGGACCCGGATTCGGCCTTCGCCTTTTCTATGGAAGGCTACGCCGGCAGCGCCGAGGACCGACAGCAGATTCCCTTCGCCTGGTCCCCGGGCTGGAATTCGCCGCAGGCCTGGAACAAGTTCCAGGACGAGGTCGGCGGCCACCTGCGCGCCGGTGATCCTGGCGTGCGCCTGATTCCCGCCGGCAGTGGCCGCCTGGGCTGGTTTGCGGTCAATGCACCCTTCGCCCCGGCTCGCGGCCAGTGGCAGGCGGTCGCCCTCCATCATCTGTTCGGCAGCGACGAAACCTCGGCCCTGGCCGCGCCGATCCAGGCGCGCATGCCCAAGCCCTATGTGGCCCTGAACGGCGCCGAGGCCGCACGCCTGGCCGTGAACGAGGGCGCGCTGCTCAGCTTCGAGTTGCGCGGCCAGCGCCTGCGTCTGCCGCTGCGCGTCCTCGACGACCTGCCGCTCGGCCTGGTCGGCCTGCCCGTCGGCCTGCCGGGCGTTCCCGCGGCCTTTGCCGGCGCGACCGTCACCGCACTCGAGGAGGCTGCCCAATGAGCTGGCTCACGCCCGAACTCATCGCCGTGATCGTCCAGGTGCTCAAGGCCATCGTCATCCTTCTGGTGGTGGTGGTCGCCGGCGCACTGCTCAGCTTCGTCGAGCGCCGCCTGCTGGGCCTCTGGCAGGACCGCTACGGCCCGAACCGGGTCGGCCCGTTCGGCCTGTTCCAGCTCGCTGCGGACATGCTGAAGATGTTCTTCAAGGAAGACTGGACGCCACCTTTCGTCGACAAGCCGATCTTCACCCTGGCGCCGGTGGTGGCGATGAGTTCGCTGCTGATCGCCTTCGCCGTGGTGCCGGTGACGCCGACCTGGGGCGTGGCGGACCTGAACATCGGCCTGCTGTTCTTCTTCGCCATGGCCGGGTTGACGGTGTATGCGGTGCTCTTCGCCGGCTGGTCGAGCAACAACAAGTTCGCCCTGCTCGGCAGCCTGCGCGCCTCGGCGCAGACGGTGTCCTACGAGGTGTTCCTCGGCCTGTCGCTGATGGGCATCGTCGCCCAGGTCGGCTCGTTCAACATGCGCGACATCGTCGAGTACCAGCAGCAGCACCTGTGGTTCATCATCCCGCAGTTCCTCGGCTTCGCGACCTTCTTCATCGCCGGTGTCGCGGTGACCCACCGCCACCCGTTCGACCAGCCCGAGGCCGAGCAGGAGCTCGCCGACGGCTACCACATCGAATACGCGGGCATGAAGTGGGGCATGTTCTTCGTCGGCGAGTACATCGGCATCGTGCTGGTCTCAGCGCTGTTGACCACGCTGTTCTTCGGCGGCTGGCACGGCCCGTTCCTTGAGGCGCTGCCCTGGCTGTCGTTCTTCTGGTTCGCGCTCAAGACCGGCTTCTTCATCATGGTCTTCATCCTCTTGCGCGCCTCGATCCCGCGGCCGCGCTACGACCAGGTGATGGCCTTCAGCTGGAAGTTCTGCCTGCCGCTGACCCTGATCAACCTGCTGGTGACCGGCGCGCTCGTGCTGGCCGCGCAGTAAGGAGAGGACGCAATGTTCAAGTACATCGGCGAGGTGCTGCACGGCACCTACACCCAATTGCGCAGCCTGGTGATGGTGTTCGGCCATGCCTTCCGCAAGCGCGACACCCTGCAATACCCCGAAGAACCGGTCTACCTGCCGCCACGCTACCGCGGTCGCATCGTGCTGACCCGCGACCCCGACGGCGAGGAGCGCTGCGTGGCCTGCAACCTCTGCGCGGTGGCCTGCCCGGTCGGCTGTATCTCGCTGCAGAAGGCCGAGACCGAGGACGGCCGCTGGTACCCGGAATTCTTCCGCATCAACTTCTCGCGCTGCATCTTCTGCGGGCTGTGCGAGGAGGCCTGCCCGACCACCGCGATCCAGCTGACCCCGGACTTCGAGATGGGCGAGTACAAGCGTCAGGACCTGGTCTACGAAAAGGAAGACCTGCTGATCTCCGGCCCCGGCAAGAACCCGGACTACAACTTCTACCGCGTCGCCGGCATGGCCATCGCCGGCAAGCCCAAGGGCGCCGCCCAGGCCGAGGCCGAGCCGATCAACGTCAAGGGGTTGCTGCCATGAGCCCGTGCCGTATCGCTTGCCTGCTCCGCTCCGTCAGGCGCTCCGCACCGGGTGCGCCTGTGGCCTTCGCGTCGAGGACCTGACCCATGGAATTCGCCTTCTACTTCGCCTCCGGCGCGGCGGTGGTGGCCACCCTTCGGGTGATCAGCGCCAGCAACCCGGTGCATGCCCTGCTCTACCTGGTCATCTCGCTGCTGGCGGTGGCCATGTGCTTCTTCTCCCTCGGCGCGCCCTTTGCCGGCGCGCTGGAGATCATCGTCTACGCCGGCGCCATCATGGTGCTGTTCGTCTTCGTCGTGATGATGCTCAACCTCGGCCCGGCGGTGGCGCAGCAGGAACGCGCCTGGCTGACGCCAAAGGTCTGGCTGGGACCTTCGTTGCTGTCCGCCGCTCTGCTCGCGCAACTGCTCTATGTGCTGTTCAGCGAGCCGAGCAACGCCACCCTGGCCGCAACCAGCGTCGGGCCCAAGCAGGTTGGCGTCGCCCTGTTCGGCCCCTACCTGCTGGCCGTCGAGCTGGCCTCGCTGCTGCTGCTCGGCGCGCTGGTCGCCGCCTATCACCTGGGCCGTCACGAGGCGAAGGAGTAACGCATGCAAGCCATACCGCTCGAACACGGCCTGGCCGTCGCCGCCGTGCTGTTCTGCCTGGGCCTGGTGGGCCTGATGGTGCGCCGCAACATCCTGTTCATGCTGATGAGCCTGGAAATCATGATGAACGCCGCGGGCCTGGCGTTCGTCGTGGCCGGTAGCCGTTGGGGCCAGCCGGATGGGCAGATCATGTTCATCCTGGTAATCACCCTGGCCGCGGCCGAGGCGGCCATCGGCCTGGCGATCCTGCTGCAGCTGTACCGCCGCTTCAACACCCTCGACGTCGACGCCGCAAGCGAGATGCACGGATGAACCTACTACCCCTGACCTTCGCGTTCCCGCTGCTGGGCTACTTTCTGCTCGCCTTCTCGCGCGGGCGGCTGTCGGAAAACCTGGCGGCGATCATCGGCGTCGGCTCGGTGGGCCTCTCGGCCCTGACCAGCGCCTGGATCATCTGGCAGTTCAATGTCGCGCCGCCCGCCGCGGGCGTGCATACCCAGCTGCTCTGGCAATGGCTCGATGTCGCGGGCTTTCGCGCCGATATCGGCCTGCACCTGGATGGCCTGTCGCTGACCATGCTCGGCGTGGTCACCGGCGTGGGCTTTCTGATCCATCTGTTCGCCAGCTGGTACATGCGCGGCGAGGAAGGCTACTCGCGCTTCTTCGCCTACACCAACCTGTTCATCTTCAGCATGTTGCTGCTGGTTCTCGGCGACAATCTGCTGCTGCTGTACTTCGGCTGGGAAGGCGTGGGCCTGTGCTCGTACCTGCTGATCGGCTTCTACTTCAAGGAACGCAAGAACGGCAACGCGGCGATGAAGGCCTTTATCGTCACCCGCGTCGGTGACGTGTTCATGGCCTTCGGCCTGTTCATCCTCTTCGTCCAGCTCGGCACGCTGAACATCCAGGAGTTGCTGACGCTGGCGCCGCAGCGCTTCGCCGAAGGCGATCTGTGGATCACCCTGGCGACCCTCGCGCTGCTCGGCGGTGCGGTGGGCAAGTCCGCCCAGCTGCCGCTGCAGACCTGGCTGGCCGACGCCATGGCCGGCCCGACGCCAGTCTCGGCGCTGATTCACGCGGCAACCATGGTGACTGCCGGCGTGTACCTGATTGCCCGCACCCACGGCCTGTTCCTGCTGGCACCCGAAGTGCTCGAACTGGTCGGCCTGGTCGGCGCGGTGACGCTGGTGCTGGCCGGCTTCGCCGCGCTGGTGCAGACCGACATCAAGCGCATCCTCGCCTACTCGACCATGAGCCAGCTGGGCTACATGTTCCTCGCCCTTGGCGTGCAGGCCTGGGACGCGGCGATCTTCCACCTGATGACCCACGCCTTCTTCAAGGCGCTGCTGTTCCTCGCCTCGGGTGCGGTGATCCACGCCTGCCACCACGAGCAGAACATCTTCAACATGGGCGGGCTGTGGAAGAAGCTGCCGCTGGCCTACGCCAGCTTTGTCGTCGGCGGCTGCGCACTGGCCGCGCTGCCGCTGGTCACCGCCGGCTTCTATTCGAAGGACGAGATTCTCTGGGAGGCCTTCGCCAGCGGCCACCAGGGCTTGCTGTATGCGGGCCTCGCCGGCGCCTTCCTGACTTCGCTGTATACCTTCCGGCTGATCTTCACCGCCTTCCACGGCGAGGCGAAGACCCAGGCGCATGCCGGCCATGGCCTGGCCCACAACCTGCCGCTGGCGGTGCTGATCGTGCTGTCGACCTTCGTCGGTGCCTGGATCGCGCCACCACTGGCCGGCGTATTGCCGGAGAGCATCGGCCACGCCGGTGGCGAGGCCAAGCACAGCCTGGAGATCGCCTCCGGCGCCATCGCCCTGGCCGGCATCGTCCTCGCGGCGCTGCTGTTCCTCGGCCGGCGCAGCCTGGTCAACGCCGTCGCGCAGAGTGCCCCCGGCCGTCTGCTGGGTGCCTGGTGGTATGCCGCCTGGGGCTTCGACTGGCTTTACGACAAGCTCTTCGTGCAGCCCTACCTGCTGCTCTGCCGGCTGCTGGCGCGCGACCCGATCGACGCCACCATCGGCCTGGTTCCGCGCACCGCGCAAGGCAGCCACACGCTGCTGAGCCGCAGCGAAACCGGCCGACTGCGCTGGTATGCGGTGTCCCTCGTCGGCGGAGCAGTGCTACTGCTCGGCATCGTTCTGCTCTGACTTGCCCAAGGACCATCAATCGTGATTCTGCCCTGGCTAATCCTGATTCCCTTCATCGGTGGCCTGCTCTGCTGGCTGGTCGAGCGCTTCGACCAGACCCTGCCGCGCTGGATCGCCCTGTTCACCATGGCCCTGCTGTTCGGCCTGGGCCTCTGGCTCTGGGGCTCGGGTGACTACAGCTTCGCCCCGCGCCCGGACGCCGCCGCTAGCTGGCCGCTGGAGTTCAAGCACGTCTGGATCGAGCGTTTCGGCATCAACCTGCACCTGGCGCTGGACGGCCTGTCGCTGTTGATGATCCTGCTCACCGGCGTGCTCGGCGTGCTCTCGGTGCTCTGCTCGTGGAACGAGATCCAGCGCCACGTCGGCTTCTTCCACCTCAACCTGATGTGGATTCTCGGCGGCGTGGTCGGCGTGTTCCTTGCGCTCGACCTGTTCCTGTTCTTCTTCTTCTGGGAAATGATGCTGGTGCCGATGTACTTCCTCATCGCGCTCTGGGGTCACAGCTCCAACGAGAACAAGCGTTCGCGGATCAACGCGGCGACCAAGTTCTTCATCTATACCCAGGCCAGCGGCCTGATCATGCTGGTCGCCATCCTCGGCCTGGTGCTGGTCAACTACAGCAACACCGGGGTACTGACCTTCGACTACGCCCTGCTGCTCAAGGCGCAGCTCGACCCGGCGATCGAGTACCTGCTGATGCTCGGCTTCTTCATCGCCTTTGCGGTGAAGTTTCCCATCGTCCCGCTGCACGCCTGGCTGCCCGACGCCCACGCCCAGGCGCCGACCGCAGGCTCCGTCGACCTGGCCGGCATCCTGCTCAAGACCGCCGCCTACGGCATGATCCGCTTCGCCCTGCCGCTGTTCCCCAATGCCTCGGTGGAGTTCGCCCCGATCGCCATGGCGCTGGGCCTGATCGGCATCTTCTATGGCGCCCTGCTGTCGTTCGCGCAAAGCGACATCAAGCGCCTGGTGGCCTACTCGAGCATTTCGCACATGGGCTTCGTGCTCATTGGCATCTACTCGGGCAGCGAGCTGGCGCTGCAGGGCGCGGTCGTACTGATGATCGCCCACGGTCTGTCGGCCGCCGCGCTGTTCATCCTCTGCGGCCAGCTCTACGAGCGCCTGCATACGCGCGACTTGCGCGAGATGGGCGGCCTCTGGTCTCGGCTGCCGTGGCTGCCGGCGCTGAGCCTGTTCTTCGCCGCCGCCTCGCTCGGCCTGCCGGGCACCGGCAACTTCGTCGGCGAGTTCGTCGTGCTGTTCGGTGCCTTCGCCCAGGCGCCCTGGGTGGTGGTAATGGCGACGTTCGGCGTGGTACTCGCCTCGATCTACTCGCTGGCGATGGTTCATCGCGCACATTTCGGCCCGGCCCGTAGCGACGCCGCACTGGCCGGCATGGACGCCCGCGAGGTCGGCATGATCCTGCTGCTCGCCGCGCTGCTGGTACTGCTCGGCGTCTATCCGCAGCCGGTCTTCGATACCTCGCTGGCGACCATGAACGGTGTGCAGCAGTGGATCGGATCCGCCCTCTCCCCTCTCGTTTCGGCCCGGTAGTCGCGCTATGGAATTCACTGCACAACACTTCATCGCCCTGCTGCCGTTGCTGGTCGTCAGCGCCACCCTGGTGGTGGTGATGCTGGCGATCGCCTGGCGGCGCAACCATGGCCTGAGCTTCGTGCTCAGTGCCGCTGGCCTGGTACTCGCGCTGCTCTCGATCCCCGTCGCTCATCAGCCGGTGGCGCTGCAGGTCACCAGCCTGTTGCAGTTCGACAGCTTCGCCTACTTCTACATGGCGCTGATCCTGCTGGCGACGCTTGCCTGCGTGACCCTGGCGCACGCCTACCTGGGCGAGAAGCCCGGTGCCGAGGGTTTTCCCGGCAACCGCGAGGAGCTCTATCTGCTGATGCTGCTGTCGGCGGCCGGCGGCCTGGTACTGGTCTGCGCACGGCACCTGGCGGGCCTGTTCATCGGCCTGGAGCTGCTTTCGGTGCCGGTCTACGGGCTCGTCGCCTATGCCTTCTTCAACAGGCGCTCGCTGGAGGCCGGCATCAAATACATGGTGCTGTCGGCCGCCGGCAGTGCGTTCCTGCTGTTCGGCATGGCGCTGCTGTATGCCGAATCCGGCAGTCTGGCGTTCGTCGAGATCGGCACCAGCCTTGCCGCGCAGGGCGCCTCGCCGCTGGTCCAGGCCGGCATTGGCCTGATGCTGATAGGCCTCGGTTTCAAGCTCTCGCTCGTGCCCTTCCACCTGTGGACGCCGGACGTCTACGAGGGCGCGCCGGCGCCGGTGTCGGCATTCCTGGCCACGGCCAGCAAGGTCGCGGTGTTCGCCGTGCTGCTGCGCCTGTATCAGCTCTCACCGGCCACCAGCGGCGGCTGGCTGAACGATGCCCTGAGCCTCATCGCCATTGCCTCGATCCTCGGCGGTAACCTGCTGGCGCTGAACCAGAGCAACCTCAAGCGTCTGCTCGGCTACTCCTCCATCGCCCACTTCGGTTATCTGCTGGTGGCACTGATCGCCAGCGATGGCCTGGCGGTGGAGGCCATCGGCGTCTACCTGGCCACCTATGTGCTCACCAGCCTCGGAGCCTTTGGTGTGATCACCCTGATGTCCAGCCCGTTCAAGGGCCGCGACGCCGATGCGCTGTACGAATACCGTGGGCTGTTCTGGCGCCGCCCTTACCTGACCGCAGTGCTCACGGTGATGATGCTGTCCTTGGCCGGTATCCCGCTGACGGCTGGCTTCATCGGCAAGTTCTACGTGGTGGCCACCGGTGTCGAGTCGCGCCAGTGGTGGCTGATCGGTGCGCTCATCGCCGGCAGCGCCATCGGCCTGTATTACTACCTGCGGGTGATGGTCACGCTGTTTCTCGTCGAGCCGGGGCTGCGCCGTCACGATGCGCCGTTCGACTGGGGCCAGCGTGCCGGTGGCGTGATGCTGCTGGCCATCGCACTGCTGGCGTTCTTCCTTGGTGTCTATCCCCAGCCGCTGCTGGAACTGGTGCAGCAGGCGGGTCTCGCGGCCCTCTGATTCACCCGCGCAGCAGCCAGAACGCCCCGCCCGTCGGGGCGTTCTGCTTTACGCATCAGCCCCGCTGCCGTTACCCCGTCATCCTGCCACCAGGTGAAGCGCAGGCGGCTCGCCCGGTGTCCCCTTGTTTCAACGAGGCAATGCCGTCACGCATTGGCCGCTTGGACCGACGCGCCACGCAGCCAGACAGCACTGTGCTGATCGGCCAGCACTCGACGCACAGCGCTTTGCCCCTCCTCCGTTCAGGTAGCAGCGTCGGACCGCGCCCTTTGACCCTCTTGTGCCTTACAAAGCAAAGAGGCCCGCATCTTCCGATGCGGGCCTCTGCGTGCAGCGGCTGCGATCAGCCCGCCAGTGCGGGGTCGCCCACCTTGCCGGCGAGCTTCTCCGGCTTGATCAGGAAGCGCGCCAGCGCCGGCAGCAGCCAGATGGCGCCGACCATGTTCCAGAGGAACATGAAGGTCAGCATCAGGCCCATGTCCGCCTGGAACTTGATCGCCGAGAACACCCAGGTGACCACGCCGATGGCCAGGCAGATGCCGGTGAACACCACCGCCTTGCCGGTCGACTTCAGCGTCTGATAGTAGGCCTCCTGCAGCGTCATGCCCTGGCGCAGGTAGCTCTCCAGGCGACTGTAGATGTAGATGCCGTAGTCGACGCCGATACCGACACCCAGGGCGATGACCGGCAGGGTCGCGACTTTCACGCCGATCCCCATGAAGGCCATCAGCGCATTACCGAGGATCGAGGTCAGCACCAGCGGCAGGATCACGCACAAGGTCGCCGCGACGGAACGGAACGTCAGCAGGCACATGAAGCTGACCGCCGCATACACCGCAATCAGCATGGTGATCTCGGACTCGGCGATCACCTCGTTGGTCGCCGCCTCGATCCCGGCATTACCGGCAGCCAGCACGAACTCCAGCCCTTCGCGGTTGTTTTCCTCGGCGAACTCCTTGGCCACCGCAACCACATGCTGCAGCGTCTCGGCCTTGTGATCATTGAGGAACACCAGCACCGGCGCCAGCGAGCAGTCGCTGTTGTACATGCCCTCGGCACGGGCAATGGAATTGTTCAGCACGAAGGGGTTGCGCGACAGGGTTTCCCACTTGAGGCTGCCCTCGTTCATGCCCTTGATGCCCTGCCGCGCGACCGTGACCATCGAGACCGCCGACTGCACGCCTTCGGTGTTCTCCATGCGCCACATCAGCTCATCCATCGCCGACAGCGTGTCGTAATGCGCGCAGCCTTCGGGCGCGGTCTTGACCATCACGACCAGGACGTCAGAGCTCGTCGAGTAGTTGCGGATGACGAAGTCGTTGTCCAGGTTGTAGCGCGAATCGGGATGCAGCTCCGGCGCGCCCTGATCGAGGTCGCCGATCTTCAGGTTCTGCCCGTACCAGAGTCCACCGGCCAGCGCGAGCACGGCGATGCAGATCGAAATCGGTGCGACCGTCGGATTGGCGAAGTTCGACAGCAGACGCCAGAACGGATGATCCTTGGCGGCTTCCTCGCGGCTCTGCTTGATCGCCTTCTGGCTGATGCCCAGGTAGGAAATGGTCACCGGCAGCAGGATCAGGTTGGTCAAGATGATCACCGCCACACCCAGCGAGGCGCCGATGGCCAGTTCGCGGATCACCCCGATATCGATCAGCAGCAGCGTCACGAAGCCCACCGCATCGGAGAGCAGCGCGACCATGCCCGGCACGAACAGCTGGCGGAACGCCATGCGAGCTGCCGCCAGCGGATCGGTGGTCTGCCCCGAGGCGATCGCGATGCCGTTGATCTTCTGCACGCCGTGGGAAATACCGATGGCAAATACCAGAAACGGCACCAGCATCGAATAGGGATCGAGCCCGAAGCCCAGGGTGTGCAGCAGGCCCAACTGCCAGACCACCGCGATCAGCGTGGTGACCAGTACGGCGACCGTGCTCTTCACGCAGCGGGTGAACCACAGCAAGAGGAAGAAGGTGACGCCGATGGCGACGATGAAGAACAGCGCCACGTCGACCAGGCCGTCGATCAGGTCACCCACCTTCTTGGCGAAACCGATGATGTGCACCTGCACATTCGGGTTCTGCGCCTGGTACTTGTCGCGGATCTTCTGCTCGAGTTCGTGGGAAAACTGCTGGTAGTCCAGCTTGATCTGCCGTGCGGGGTTCTCCGGGTCCGGGTAGGACTCCATCAGCGGCACATCGACAATGCTGGATTTGAAGTTGTTCGCCACCAGGCGACCGATCTGGCCCGAGCGCAACACGTTGTCGCGCAGATCGTCGAGGCTTTCCGGCGAACCGTCATAGGTCTGCGGTATCACCTCGCCACCGGCGAAGCCCTCTTCCGTCACCGCGGTCCAGCGGACGCTCGGGCTCCACAGTGATTTGAGGTTGGAGCGATCGACCCCGCGGATGTAAAACACCTCGTCATGGATCTGCCGCAGCGTCTCCATGTACTCCTTGGTAAAGATGTCACCATCGACCGCTTCGACGGAAATACGCACCGTGTTGCCGAGGTTGGCCAGGTCGTTGCGGTGTTCGAGCATCTTCTGGATGTACGGATGGCCCAGCGGAATCATCTTTTCGAAGCTGGTTTCCGGACGCACTTGAGCGGCCTGGTAGAACAGCACGATGCTGATCAGCAGGCAGATGAAGATGACCGCCGGTCGATTGTTGAACACCAGGCGCTCGAGAAAGGACGCCGGTCGTTGCTGATGTTGGCTCATGCGTAGATAACTCCCGGCTTACTTATTGTTTTGTGCCAGATCCGCGCCGGTTGGCGAGGCGAGATGGACGCCGCCTTGCCCGACGAGAACGAGGTTGCCGCCGTTGTCGGCCGCGACGCCGGCGAGCGACAGGCGATCGGGACGCGCGTGGTAGGAGAATGTCCGCCCCTGGTCGGCGCTGGTCAGTACGCTGCCGCCATGCCCGACGACCACGACACGCCCGTCCGGCAGCCGTGCGCCATCGGCCAGGCCGGCCTCCAGGACGTTGCCGCCGCCGTTCTGCAGGCGGATCTGCTGCCAGCTGTCACCGAAGTCGGTCGAGCGGAACAAGTGGCCGCGCAAGCCGTAAGCGAGGACGACCTCCGGGTCGTTGCCGCCGAGCACGCCAAAGAAGGAACCGTCATAGGGGGATTCGACACGTTCCCAGGACTGGCCGAGGTCACGCGAGCGGAAAATGCCGCCCATCTCGCCGACGATGAACAGGCCGCGGTCGCCGACCTGGGCAATGGCGTTCAGGTGATAGCCGTCTTCGTTGTCCAGCCGGTCGCTGACATCGTTCCAGTGCTGGCCACCGTCGGTGGTTTCCAGCAGGGCACCATAGGCACCAACCGCGATGCCGTGCTGCGCATCGCCAAACCAGACGTCCAGCAGGGGGGCCTCGCGCTCGCGCTCCTCGTACTGCACGGTCCAGGTCTGCCCCGCGTCGGCGGTAGCGAGGATCAGCGCATCGTGGCCAACCGCCCAGCCATGCTGCTCGTCGGCAAAATAGACGGCCGTGAGCATCTGCCGGGTCGGCACCTTGGCCTGGGTCCAGCTGCGACCTTCGTCATCGGAATAGAGGATGTGCCCGCGATCACCGGCGGCCACCAGGCGCTTGCCGGCACGCACGACGTCGAGCAACAGGCTGGAAACGGCCTTGGGCGATTCGATGGAATAGCGAACCTGCGGATCGGCAACCGCCTGCGCCTGGGCGATCGAGGCTGCCCCCAGCAGCGAGAACGAAATGACGCCACACAGCGATAGCACGCCTATCGCCGGGCCCCGAGGAACCGCATGGCGAGCGATAGCCAGAGCGCGGCCGGACAAAGCGCGCCGCGAAACGGGCTCACGCATACATACCCCCTTTATTCTTATTTAGGTAAGGCCCGGTTTTTACCAGGCAGCATCATCTAGCCAGCTTTCAGGAAGCCTTACAATTGGCGGGACGTTATGTTTTGTTAACTCTGACGTGGCGATTGGCGGGCCATCAGGGCCGGTTATGCAGGGCCCGCCATGCGGGGCTTTGCACGGGCCAGCGCGCCGGCCGGCCGCGTTGCACGACCGGCCGGTAACGGTGATTCAGGCCAGGCTCTTGCTGACCACTTCGTACACGTCGCTGGAGAGCTCGCCGGACGCGAGGATTCGCTCGAGCTGCCCCTTCATCAACAGCTGGCGAGCGGAATCGTACTTGCGCCAGCGGGTCAACGGCGCCAGCAGCCGGGAAGCGATCTGCGGATTCATCGCGTTGAGCGTGATCACCTGGTCGGCCAGGAAGGCGTACCCGGCGCCGTCGGCCCGGTGGAAATTGACAAGGTTCTGGTTGGCGAACGCACCGATCAGGGCGCGGACCTTGTTCGGGTTCTTCAAGGTGAAGGCCGGGTGGTTCATCAGCTGCTGAACGCGCTCCAGGCCGCCCGGCAACGGGCTGCCGGCCTGCACGCTGAACCACTGATCCATGACCAGCGGGTTGTCCTTGAAGTGCTCGGCGAATGCCTGCAGCGCCTTGTCGCGCTCGGCCTCGAACGGAGAGTTGACCAGCACGGCCAGCGCCGTGAGTCGCTCGGTCATGTTGTCGGCCTGCTCGAACTGCTCGAGGCAGGCCTCGAGTACCTCGGCTTTCTCGCTCAGCATGAGGTAGGACAACGCAATATTCTGCAGCGCGCGACGAGCGAAATGCTCGGCCGTGGCGACATAGGGCGTCTCCCGCGAAACCGCGCGATTGGCCTGATAACGCTGCCAGAGCGGCTCGAACAGGGCTTCGGCGATACGCTTGCGGGCGAACTCGCGGGCCGCATGGATGGCATCGACGTCGGCCACTTCGGCGATCTCGGTAAGGTAGGCCTCGCCGGGCAGCGAGAGCATCTCGGCAACCATCGCAGGATCGAGTCGTTCGTTGCCCAACAGGGTGCACAGCGCCTCGACCAAACGCTCGTCCATCGCCAGCGCCTCGCCACGCTGCTGCTGGCCGATCAGCTCCTGCAGCACCTGCACCGCCAGCTGTTGCCCGGCCTCCCAGCGGTTGAAACCATCGGAATCGTGCTGCATGAGGAACATCAGCTGGTCGCGGTCATAGGCGAATTCCAGCTTCACCGGTGCGGAAAACCCGCGCAGCAACGACGGCAGCGGACGCTCGGCGACATCGACGAAGGTAAAGCGCTGCTCGGCCTCGCTCACCGCGAGCACCCGGCTGGTGCCCCTGGCCGACGCCTCGCCCTCCAGGCGCAGCGGTATGTCGGCACCATCCGCGGCCAGCAGCCCCAGCTCCACCGGGATCACGAAGGGCTCCTTGGTCGCTTGGCCGGGCGTCGGCGGGCAGCTCTGGCGGAAGGTCAGGGTATAGGTCTGCGCAGCCGCGTCGTACTCCTCGCTGACGGCCAGACGCGGTGTGCCGGCCTGGCTATACCAGCGCTTGAACTGGCTGAGGTCGGCCGCGTTGGCATCCTCCATCGCCTTGACGAAGTCATCGACGGTCACCGCCTGGCCGTCGTGGCGCTCGAAGTACAGGTCGCTGCCCTTGCGAAAGCCCTCCTTGCCCAGCAGCGTCTGGATCATGCGTACCACTTCGGCACCCTTCTCGTAGACCGTCAGGGTGTAGAAGTTGGAGATTTCGATGAAGGATTCCGGGCGCACCGAATGGGCCATGGGACCGGCATCCTCGGCGAACTGATGGGTGCGCAGATAAGCCACGTCCTCGATGCGCTTGACCGTCGGCGAGTTCATGTCGGCGGAGAACTGCGAGTCGCGGAACACGGTGAAGCCTTCCTTGAGCGACAGCTGGAACCAGTCGCGGCAGGTCACGCGGTTGCCGGACCAGTTGTGGAAATACTCGTGGGCGACGATCGCCTCGACGCGCTGGTGCGCCGCGTCAGTGGCGGTTTCGGCACGTGCCAGCACCGCGCTGGAGTTGAAGATGTTGAGCCCCTTGTTCTCCATGGCGCCCATGTTGAAATCGTTCACCGCGACGATCATGAAGATGTCCAGATCGTATTCGCGGCCATAGGCCTCTTCGTCCCACTTCATCGAACGCTTGAGGCTGTCCATGGCGTGCTGGCACTTGTCGATGTTTTCCGGCTCGACATAGATGCGCAGCGCCACCTCGCGCCCGCTCATGGTGGTGAAGCTGTCCTCGACGCACCAGAGGTCGCCCGCGACAAGGGCGAACAGATAGGCCGGCTTCTTGAACGGGTCCTCCCAGGTCGCCCAGTGCCGGCCATCGTCCTCTTCGCCGCTGGCGATCGGGTTACCGTTGGAAAGCAGGATCGGATAGCGCTGCTTTTCCGCGCTGACCGTCGTGGTGAAACGGCTCATCACATCCGGCCGATCCAGGTAATAGGTGATCTTGCGGAAGCCTTCGGCCTCACACTGGGTGCAGAACATCTTGCCGGACTTGTACAGCCCCTCGAGTGCCGTGTTGCTCTCGGGATGGATCACCACCGTGCTGTCGATGACGAACTGTTCGGCCTGCGGCTGCAGCGTCAGGCTGTCGGCACTGACCTGGTAATCGCCCAGGCCGAGTTCCCGATCATCGAGCGCGAGCGACAACAGCTCCAGGTCCTGGCCGTGCAGCTCCAGCGGCGGCAGCGCGCCGGCCGCCTGCGCGGGGTTGCGCCGCATCACCAGCTGAGCGTGCACCAGGGTGCGGTCCTCATGCAGCTCGAAGGTCAGATGGGTCTCGTCGATCAGGTACTCGGGTGCCTGGTAATCCTTGAGATGAATGACTTTCGGTTGTTCGGTGCGCATGGAAACCTCGTCGGCTGAGCTTCAAGCGGCAAGCTTCAAGCAGGAAAGTGGCGATGGCGCCAGCCCTGGGGGCCGCGCCGCAATGCCTCGAGCTTAACGCCTGTCGCGGGGGACTTGTAGGGTGGAAAACGGCGAAGCCTTTTCCGCGCGGCTGCTCCGCCCCGCTCACCCTCGAGCCTGGCGCTGGCGCTGGCGACGGCTTGGCCCCGGCTGGCAGCGGCCTGGGCCTGGCGCTGGCAGCCGGCGTCAGGCCGTGGTGGAAAAGCGCTTCGCGCGTTTTCCACCCTACGCCACGCTGCTGGCAGCTACCTGGTAGGCGGTGAACTTGCGGATGTTGATCACGCCGGTATCGAGGATCAGGTATTGACCCTTGATGCCCTTGAGCGTGCCTTCCACCACCGGCGTCTTGTCCAGATCGAGGCTGACCACCTTGGTCGGATAGGCCTCGACCGGGTAGCGGATCTCTACCACCTCGGCGCTGGGCAAAAGCTGCAGGGCCTGCAGGCCGAAGCGCTGTTGCAGGTAATCGAGGCCCTCGGCACAGGCATCGAAGATGCGCTCGCGCACGGCGGGCAGGTCCAGCGGTTCCGCGTCGCCCTTGAGCAACGCGCGCCAGTTGGTGCGGTCGGCCACCTGGCTGCGCAGCAGGTCCTCGACCAGCCCGGACTGCTGCCGGGTGGCGACGCGCATGATCGGCAGGGCCTGGCTGGCCCCCTGATCGAGCCAGCGTGTGGGCAACTGGGTCGCGCGGGTGATACCGACCTTGATGCCGGACGAGTTGGCGAGATAGACCACGTGGTCGGTCATGCAGAACTGCGTGCCCCAGTCCGGATCGCGGCAGGTGCCGAGCTCGTGGTGGCATTTTTCCGGGCTGACGATGCAGGTGTCGCACTGGGGCAGCTTCTTGAAGCAGGGATAGCAGTAACCCTGGCTGAAACTCTTGTTGGTCTTGCGCCCGCAGTGCGTGCAGTGGATCGCGCCCAGATACTCGAGCTTCAGCCGCTTGCCGATCAGCGGATTCACCGGCACCCGGCTGTCGCCCAGGCGGAAGTGATACTGAGCCGTGGCGCCCAGTTCGACGGCCATCTTGTCCAGGGCGCCGCGTCCGAGCTCCTGCATCAGTGGCGGGTCCCCGATGCCGGGGCGAACAGGCTGGTGTCGACCGGGGCCTCGGCCTTCTTGCTCTTGGAGCCGCATTCCTGGCCGCCCATGAAGCCGGTGCGCTCTTCTTCGGGCAGGTTTTTCATTTCCCAGGCGATCATCGCCGCCAGGCAGGTTTCCTTCTGCTCCTGAGTGAGCTTGCGCCCATCGCCCCACTTGCCGAGTTCAACGGCCTGTTTGAGGTTCTCGTAGATTTCAGGGGTGATGTTTTCGATGGCTTCGATAAAGGACGACATGGCCGACTCCCGGAGAAACGAGCGGCCATTCTAGCGGAATTGCGTCGCAATGCTCGAAGCCGTTGCGCTACCGCTCCGACCGAACGCTTCGGCGCGCCAGCCAGCCGCCCAGCACCCCGGTCAGGCAGCCGCTGACGAGTCCGCCGACATGAGCGGCGTTGGCGATGGCCAGGGCTCCGAAGCTGAGCACTTCGACCACGCCGGTCAGGCAGATCACCAGCCAGACCAGCATCAGCACGACGACGCCCGGCGGCAAGCGGTAGGCGGCGTTCGGCGCGAGCTTCTGGAACAGCCAGCAATGCCCGAGCAGCCCGTAGAGCACGCCGGACAGCCCACCGAAGATGCCGGGACCACCAAACAGGTACTGCGCGAGATTGGAAACCAGTGCGAAGAGCAGGGTCAGCCCCAGCAGCATGAGCCCACCCTGCCGGCTTTCGATGCGCCGCCCCAGCTCCCAGTACCACATGCCGTTCATGGCCAGGTGCAGGATGCCGAAATGCACCAGCATGGGCGTCAGCAGGCGCCACCACTGACCGGCGTCGATCATCTGCGGCAAGGTGGCGAAATAGATGTAGTCGCCGTCGATTCGGAAATCGACGAAGTTCAGCCAGCGGATGACGGCAAAGTTCTCGCCGAGCTGGGTCAGCGCCGCGGCCATCAGCGTCAGCACCAGCACTGCAGCGGTCAGAGGACAGGCTCGCAGTGCCCGGAGGAAGCCGCCCTTGGCAGCCTGCCGCGGCTCGGGCGCGGCTTCGTCGCCCTGTGGATAGCGCTGGTAGAGATCGCGCACCTGCTCGACCAGATCGGCCGGCACACGCAGGACCTGCTCGCCGGCCTCTTCGCTCACCCGAAAGGGCACGCCGAGCCGGCGCAACAAGGCGACGAACCCGCTCAGATCCTGCGACAGCGGCAGGCGCAATGCTTCTACAGCCAACGGACTCTCCTAGCGCTCGACATCGACCCAGACGAACTTGCCCGGATCCAGGCGGTTTTCCGCATCCAGCCGGTAAGCCACGAGCTTGCCACTCTTAACCGCGCTGTAATCCAGGCAGGCAAGATTGTGCCGGATCGGCTTAGGCCGACCGCGCCGCCAGTAATGACCGATGAACAGCAGCGGCTCGTCGGGACCATAGAGGAACAACCGATTTTTCTGCTGCTCGGTAAGCAGGCGGCGAGCGGCCTCCTCCGGCAGCGCATCGGGCTGGAAGACCACATCGGCGTAGGTGCGCGGGTTCTCCTCCCAGAACTTGGTGCGGAAGAACGTGCGCACGAAGCCTTCCTCGCTGGTGAGCGTCAGCCCATCGGGCAGCGGCATGTTGGTACCGCGCAGCAGCCGGTCGATGGCGCGACCGGTAAAGCCCTTCTCGTTACCGGCCTCACGCAGCAGCTGCGGGTCGATGCAGCCCTCTTGCAGGCGCGGTCGCAGCTGTTCGATCACCTCCGTGTCCCAGCAGGCGTGGACGACACGGAAGCGCTCGCTCTCGAGGAACAGGGGCAACTCATAGAACCAGTCGCGGAAGGCTCGCCATTCATCCTGATGCTGCTCGAACTGGCGAAACGTCTCGCCGAGCAGCATCGCATAGCGCGGCGAGTGATCCCGCACGAACTGTCTGCCGCTCTCCGGCGGCGCCGGCATGTACCAGCCCAACGCGCTGAACTCGTGATTGCCCATGATGCACAGGGCCTGGTCGCGTTCGACCATGTCGTGCACCAGGTGCAGGGCCTCGCGGATGTGCGGGCCGCGATCGATGATGTCGCCGAGAAAGATCACCTGCCGCCATGGGTGTCGCCAAATCCCGCCCTGGCGCCGATAGCCCAACCCTTCGAGCAGACGAGCCAGCGCATGCGCACAGCCATGCACGTCGCCGATCAGGTCGTAACTTCGCCCGGGATCAATCTGCATGATGCTCGCCCATTGCGCTCAGTCCCCGCCGCCGAGGCGGCTGCCCCAGCCGAGTTTGGTGCGGCAGACCTCGTAATAGTTGTGGTCGAGCGGATGAATCAGGTGCAGCTTGTGCGGTTTCTTGCGCACCGTGACGATGTCGCCCGGCGCACAGGTGAAGTGGTTCTGACCGTCGCAGGAAACCTGCGGGTAGATCTGCATGTTCGGCGAAACCACGATCTTCAGCTCGCTGTTGCCATCGACCACGATCGGCCGACTCGACAGCGTATGTGGGTACATCGGCACGATCACGATCGCGTCCAGCCGCGGATGCATGATAGGTCCGCCGGCCGACAGCGCGTATGCGGTCGAGCCGGTGGGCGTTGCGACGATCAGGCCATCGGCCTTCTGCGAGCAGACGAACTGGCCGTCGATGTACAACTCGAACTCGATCATGCGGGTGGACTTGCCCGGGTGCAGCACCACGTCGTTCAGCGCGTCCCCTGCCCCGATCGGCTCTTCGTTGCGTCGCGCATGCGCTTCGAGGAGGAAGCGGTTCTCCAGCGTGTACTGGCCGTTGAGGACCTCGGCGACCTTTTCCTCCAGCTCGTCCGGCCGAATATCGGTCAGAAAGCCCAGGCTGCCGCGGTTGATCCCCAGCACCGGCACACGGTGCTTGGCCATGGCACGCGCCGCACCGAGCAGGCTGCCGTCGCCGCCGACCACGATGACCAGGTCGCAGGTTTCACCGAGACGCTGGCGTGACGACGTCTGCATGCCGTGGCCTGGCAACACCTCGGCAATGTTCTCTTCGAGGATGACGTGCAGGTGGCGCTCGACGAGGAACCGCTTCAGCCGGCGGATGGTGTCCAGCACCTGGGAGCTGCCCAGGCGACCGATGATGCCGATATTGCGGAATTGCTCCATTGAAATTCCCTGTTTACATGGCGGCGGCAGGGCCTGAGGTCAGTTCGGCGCGCAGCGCGCACAGGCAACGACGCTGGCAAGGGCTCTGGACGTTAGACGCGCCGATCGCGGCAGATTTCCGCAGGGTCCGGCGATTATGGGCGAAACGCCAAACCAGCGGCAAACGGCGCGGCCGGCTATGCTTCTGGCATGACTCTGAGCCTGGACGAAATCAACGCCGCGCTGACCCAGCAACCGGTCCGCGATCTGGCCTGGGTATTGCTCTCGCCGCCCTTGCTGGATGAGGGCTGGCAGCAGCGGCATCCCTTGAGCGCCAGCGCCTGGTGGGCCTCGCCAGATCTGCTGGCCGACTGGCTGCGCCAACTGGATCGTCAACCGGCACCTTTGCAGGACTGGCTGGCGCGGCACAGCATTCGCCGGCTGGGCCTGTACTACGAGCGGCTCTGGCAGTTCGCTCTGCTCAATGCACCGGGCGTCGAACTGCTGGCCGCCAATCTGCCCGTGCGCCAGGCAGGCCATACGCTTGGCGAACTCGATCTGCTGCTGCGCGATGCCGAGGGCGTGTTCCACCTGGAACTGGCGGTCAAGTTCTACCTCGGGCTGGCCGGAGATGGCCAGGCGCATGACCGTTGGCTCGGCCCCGACAGCCAGGATCGGCTCGATCTGAAGATTGCCCATCTGTGCCAGCACCAGTTGCCGCTGGGCAGTGCCGCACCGACCCGTGAACTGCTGGCCGAAATCACCCGCGAGGAGGTGCACAGCCGTTTCTGGCTCGGCGGCTACCTGTTTCGCCCCTGGCCCGACGGCGGGCCAGGCCCTCGGGGCGCACATCCCGGACACCTGGCCGGCCGCTGGCTTCACCGCAGCGCCTGGCCGCGCTTCTGCGAGCAGCAGCTGTCGTCGCTCTGGCGGCCGCTGCCGCGCGCCAATTGGCTCGCACCTGCGCGCCTGACCGCCGAGGAGCTGCTACCCGAGCGCGAAGCGGAAGCCTGGCTCCACGACCCCGAGTCGCACGCACGGATGCTCGTGCGTCTTGCGCCGGATAGCCAGGGTGCCTGGCGCGAACAGGAGCGCCTGTTCCTGGTCGCCGACGATTGGCCGGGTTGAGCTCGCGGTCTTTATCCTGTCATCGCTGCAGACTAACCTGACCCGCCACCGGCAAGACTATGGAAGAGGCATGTCGACGCAGCTCGGTGCCCGGGAAACGCCCTGGCAGGTATTCATCATCTTTCTGCGCCTCGGCCTGACCTCATTTGGCGGCCCGATCGCCCACCTGGGGTTCTTCCGGCAGGAATTCGTAGAACGACGGCGCTGGCTCGACGAACGCGCCTATGCCGACCTGGTTGCCCTCTGCCAGTTCCTGCCGGGCCCGGCAAGCAGTCAGGTGGGCCTGGCCATCGGCCTGCTACGCGCTGGCTATCGTGGTTCGCTCACGGCATGGCTGGGTTTCACCCTGCCCTCAGCGCTGCTGCTGGCTCTGCTCGCGATCGGCCTTGATGCCTGGCCGGGCGCGCTGCCACCAGGGCTGCTGCATGGCATGAAAATCGTCGCCTTGGCGGTGGTTACCCAGGCCGTCTGGGGGATGGGCCGCAGCCTTTGCGCCGACCTTCCGAAGGCGCTCATTGCGGTGGCCGCGGCCGGCCTGGTTCTGCTGTTGCCAGGCCCCGGCTATCAGGTCGCGGTCATCCTCGCCGGAGGCCTGCTGGGCCTGCTGCTGTTCCGCCCGGCCGAAGCTATCTCGCCATCTCCCCTGGCGCTCCAAACCGGGATACATACCGCACTCGCCTGCCTGGCGTTGTTCGGCGCTCTGCTGATCGTGCTTCCCTTGATCTCAGCCGGGACCGAGGCTTCCTGGCTCAAGGTGTTCAACGGCTTCTACCGAGCCGGAGCGCTGGTCTTCGGTGGGGGCCATGTCGTGCTGCCGCTGCTGGAGGCCGAGGTCGTCGGCAATGGCTGGCTCGATGCCGATCGTTTCCTTGCCGGTTACGGTGCCGCGCAGGCCGTGCCTGGCCCGCTGTTTACCTTTGCCGCCTTTCTCGGCGCCGCGCTTGACGTCGAGCCCAGTGGCTGGACGGGAGCCGCCGTCGCACTGGTGGCGATCTTTCTACCGTCGTTTCTCCTGGTCTATGCCGCGCTGCCCTTCTGGACCCGCCTGCGAGCCAGCCGCTGGGCCGCCGGCGCCCTCGCCGGCATCAACTGCGCAGTTGTCGGTCTGTTGCTCGCCGCACTCTACGATCCAGTCTTCACACGTGCAGTCGCGGGCCCCTGGGATGTGCTCGCTGCCCTGCTCGCGCTCATCGCACTGATGCGTTGGCAATTAGCCCCGTGGCTGGTGGTGGCGGTTGGCGCCGGCGTGGGCCTGTTACTGTCGGGGCTTGGCTAGCCCTGCCTGCGACTCGCCGCGGGCCGCTTCTCTTGCCCGGTTTCAGCGGCACACCGGGCCAGGCTCCGTTTGCAGAACGGCGTCCAGATTTGCGCCTCGTAGCCCCTGCAATCCTCCGGTATGAACGAATACCAGACGCGAACCAGGCGCAAAGAACCCCGCCCGGACTTGTTCGCGTAGCGCCATCAGGGCTTTTGCCGTGTAGACCGGTTCGAGCGGCATGCCGCCCTCGCGTTCCGCATCACGCATGAAGCGCACCAGCTCGGGGTCGAAGCGACCGAAGCCGCGGCGACTGGCGTCGAACAGTCGATACCCGGTGTCGTCCCGTCCCGCCTGCTGCAACAGCGTGGCGACTGTCGCCGCCACGGCATGCTCACCGGGGCCAGCTAGCGCACCATAGACCGGGTGCCGGCCAGCTTCGCCAAGCACCAGGCCAGCCAAGGTCGTGCCGGTGCCGGCGGCCAGCCAGCAGCCGTGGTAATCGCCCCAGCCAAATGCCTCGAGTGGCTGCCGAAGCTCTGCGACCAGTTCGGCACACCCGAGCGCGCCGAGCAGGCCGCCGCCACCTTCGGGAACACAGTGAAAGCCGGGGTAGCGGGCTTGCCAGGGTGCCCAGAACTCCGGCTGATAACGCTCCCGGTAGCCGCCATAGCCGAGCCAGTGCAGCGCCATGCCGCAGTCGAGCAAATCCTGCACGGTCGGTGTGTCTTGCGGGTGCCCGCGCAGCAAGCCGACCGTACGCAACCCGAAGCGGCGCCCGGCTGCGGCCAGCGCGTGCAGGTGGTTGGAATGAGGCCCGCCCAAACTGATCAGCCCCTCAGCCCCGGCCGCCGCAGCCGCCTCCAGGTGATGCAGTAGCTTGAACCACTTGTTGCCCGAGAGCTCCGGATCGACCTGGTCCAGGCGCAGCGCGGCGAGCTCGATCGCGTGCCCGTCCAGCCAGGTGAAAGACAGCGGCTGCAACTGGATGGGCGCGCCCGCCAAATACGGCGAAGGAGGCGCCATCAACTACCGGTTCGCTGAGCGGCCTGGCGATGCCGTGCACAGCAGTTGGACTGGCCGACGACGAAACGTGCCGGCGAGTCAACCTTGTCCAGCGGAATTGCGCAGCGCTCGCCACTGGGCAGCGTCGCTACGCACACTGGCGCCTGATAGTGCTGCAGCCACTGCCGGTACTGTTCCTCGGCGACGTTACAGCGCGCGGCGACAAAGGCGATCGGATTTTCGTGGTAACGCAGGATATCCGTCGGCGCGAGCGTCAGGTGCCCCACGCCCGGATGGTAGGCGGTGAAGGCGACGCCCTGCTGCGACAGCTTTTCGAGCAGCTGCAGGCCATCGATGCGGCTGGCCAGCTCATCGCGCTCGCGGGTCAGGCGAGCGATCTCCTCCTCGAGCTGGGCATCGAGCTCGTTGCGATAGGCCAGCTCCACATCACGGATGGCGACCTGCTCCTTGAGCTCGGCCACCGCCGCGGCGATTCGCGCCTCCGCCTCGCGCTCAAGACGCTCGCGCAGGGCTCCGGCCTCCTGCTGGCCGCTGGCCTCGAGTGCGCGCAGCTGCGCGCCCATCTCTTCACGGGCCTTCTGGAAGTGCTCGGCCTCGGCCGCCAGTTGGCCATGCAGGCTGGTATTGAGCGCCTCCTGTTCCTGCAGCTTGCGTTGCAGGTCGAGAACCTGCGCGCGCGCCTCGGCCTGCTGGGCCTCGGCCACCTGCCGCAGACGAGAGACCTCTTCCTCGCGCAGGCGCTCCAGATTGGCGATGCGCTGGCGCTGTTGCTTGATCAGCAACGCAGCCTTCTGCCGCTGCTCCTGATCGCTGAGCTTGGCACCTCCGGCCGGCTTCTGCCGCGACTGTTCGGCGTACCAGGCATCCTCGGCCACCACCTGCAAGCGCTCGGTCGGCACCGGCGGCACGATGTCTTCGTCGATCAACAGCCCGAGCGGATTGCCGGCAATTCGATCACGTAGCTGGATCAGTTCACTGTCTGCGCCGGTGAGCTTGGGGTCCCAGAGGTGCATCTGATGCCAGGACACCGGGCACTGGCTGCGGCAGGCCAGACGGATCGGCCCGGCGCCCAGGTCAGGCCCGCGGCCGGTACGTTCGGCCAGATGACGCAGGGGGATGTTCCAGCCGCGGTCGGCCGAGCCGTCTTCATCGAAATCGATGCAGAAGAACACGGCCGCACGGATCAACAGCCGTGGGCTGATCAGGACGTAGGCGGCACGGATCTGCTGATCGGCGAACTCCTGCAGGTTGACCACCCCATCGAGCACCGCCTCGAACTCGGGAAACAGCATTTCCTTGCAGATACCGGGGCCCCTGAAGAACACGACTGCCTCGACCATCTGCGGTTTGTTCTGCATGCTCGGCATCCTTGGCCACCCGCGGTAGGAGTGGCTTTCTCTGCGGCTGCCGTCAGGATTCGGGCAGCGACTGTTGGGAGCGCCAAGTTTAGGAGAAAAGCCGAAACGGGCAATGTGATTAGGTTGGCAGCGGTCCGCCGCATCTGCCGCGTTGGTCGGGCGGTCATCGGAAATGCGATCGGCTTGGCTAAAGCGCGCCAGCCAGCGCGGCAGACGGCGCCCCTCTGCAGCCGGAGGGAGACCAGTGAACGCAGCGCACCCGGACAAGAAGCGCAGCCAGCGGGGTCACTGCGCATTCCTGGCCGGGTTGTCAGGCCCCGTCCGCCCGCTCGTCAACGGCCGGCCGGAACTCAGAGCTGAGCGGCGAGCCGGCAGCCCTGATCGATCGCCCGCTTGGCATCGAGCTCGGCGGCGACATCGGCGCCACCGATCAGGTGCACCTGGGCACCGCCTTCGAGCAGGGCCGCCTGCAGCTCGCGCAGCGGCTCCTGCCCGGCACAGAGGATCACCGTGTCGACTGGCAGCACCTGTGGCGCGCCGTCGGCGATGCGGATGTGCAGCCCCTCGTCATCGACCTTCAGATACTCGACCGCGCTGACCATCTGCACATGCTTGTTCTTCAACCCGGTGCGGTGAATCCAGCCCGTGGTCTTGCCCAGACCGCTGCCCACCTTGGATTTCTTGCGCTGCAGCAGATAGACCTGCCGCTTGGCCGCATGCGGTGCCGGCTGAATGCCGGCGATCCCGCCACGCGCCTCGAGACCGAGGTCGATGCCCCACTCCTTCCAGAAGGCTTCGCGATCGAGGCTGGTCGACTCGCCGTCGTGGGTGATGTATTCCGAAACGTCGAAGCCGATCCCGCCAGCGCCGATAACCGCCACCCGCTGGCCGACCGGCTTGCGCTCGAGCAGCGCATCCAGGTAGCTGATGACCTTGGGATGATCGATACCCGGGATATCCGGCACGCGAGGCACGATCCCGGTGGCCAGGATGACCTCGTCGTAGCCGCCTTCGAGCAACTCGCGCGCGGTGATGCGCGTGTTCAGGCGCACCTGCACGCCGGTCTCCTCGATACGCTTGCGGAAATAGCGCAACGTTTCGTGGAACTCCTCTTTGCCGGGGATTCGCTTGGCCACGTTGAACTGGCCACCGACTTCGGCCGCCGCATCGAACAGCGTGACCTGGTGGCCCCGCTCGGCCGCCACGGTGGCGGCCGCCAGGCCGGCCGGCCCGGCACCGACCACCGCGATGCGCTTCACCTGGGTGGTCGGGATGTAATTCAACTCGGTTTCGTGGCAGGCGCGCGGGTTGACCAGGCAGCTGGTCAGCTTGCCGCTGAAGGTGTGGTCCAGGCACGCCTGGTTACAGGCGATGCAGGTATTGATCGCGTCGCTGCGACCGGCTGCGGCCTTGTTGACGAATTCCGGGTCGGCCAGGAAAGGCCGCGCCATCGAGACCATGTCCGCGTCACCCTCGGCCAGCACCTGCTCGGCCACCTCCGGCATGTTGATGCGATTGGTGGTGATCAGCGGCACCCCGACCTCGCCGCGCAGCTTGGCGGTGACCTTGGTGAAGGCCGCGCGCGGCACCTTGGTGGCGATGGTGGGGATGCGCGCCTCGTGCCAGCCGATGCCGGTATTGATCAACGTCGCCCCGGCCGCCTCGATCGCCTTGGCCAGCGTCACGACCTCCTCCCAGGTGCTGCCACCCTCGATCAGGTCGAGCATCGACAGGCGATAGATGATGATGAACTGCGCGCCGACCGCCTCGCGTACACGGCGCACGATCTCCACCGGCAGGCGCATGCGATTCTCGTAGCTGCCGCCCCAGCGATCGTTACGGTGGTTGGTGTGGGCGACGAGGAACTGGTTGATGAAATAGCCTTCGGACCCCATGATCTCGACGCCGTCATAGCCGGCACGCTGCGCCAGCGAGGCGCAATTGACGAAATCGTCGATCTGCTTCTGGATGCCCGCTTCGTCCAGCTCGCGCGGAGTGAAGGGGTTGATCGGCGCCTGAATGGCACTCGGTGCGACCAGCTTCGGACTGTAGGCATATCGCCCGGCATGCAGGATCTGCAGGCAGATCTTGCCGCCCGCTTCGTGCACCGCCTGGGTCACGACCTTGTGCTCCTCCGCTTCCTCGGGCGTGGACAGCTTGGCGGCACCCGCGCGCACCGAGCCTTCCTCGTTCGGCCCGACACCACCGGTAACGATCAGGCCGACCCCACCGCGCGCGCGCTCGGCGAAAAACGCGGCCATGCGCTCGAAGCCATTGGGCATTTCCTCCAGCCCGGTGTGCATGGACCCCATCAGCGTGCGGTTGCGTAGCGTGGTGAAACCCAGGTCCAGCGGGGCCAGCAGGTGCGGGAAGGCGGTCATGATCATTCCTCTTCGGCTAGGCGCGTCTCTGCGGACGCGATCGATAGAACGGGACGATAGCGGGGCCGCCGCACTCGCTCAATGATCCAAACACACAACTTTATGACTCTACTGCGCACAGCGCTTGGCAAGCCAGCAGCCATTGCCTAGGCTTGGGCCACCTATCGCTTCGCTGTCGGCCGCCGATGCAAACCCGTCTCAAACTGCTCCTGCTCGTACCGGTGGCGCTCGTTGCCCTAGTGATCTATCTGGACTGGACCGGCGACCGGCGCAGCGGCCCGCTGCTCTCCGACCTGCGCACCCTGCCCATCGAGAGCCTCGGTGTAGCAGGTGGCCGCGGAAACCTCATTGGTATCGAGACCCGCCTGCAGCCCGCCGATTACCAGAGCCGCGAACGACTCAAGCTCAAGTTCGCCACCTACCTGGCTCAGGCACGCGACGCCGGCCTGCTCACGGACAAGACCATTGTCGTCCTGCCCGAGCATGTCGGCACCGGCCTGTTTGCCCTGGGTGAAAAGCCCGAGGTGCAGCAGGCGCGCACGCTGCGCGATGCGATGCAGTGGATGGCACTGAGCAACCCCTGGCAGTACCTGCGCGCACTGAGCGGCGGCAATCCGCGCGACGACCGCCGAACCGAAGCCGTCCTGCTGCTCAAGGCCGGGCGCATGGCCGCCGATTACCAGGCGATCTTCGGCGAGTTGGCGCGCGAGTTCGGCGTGACGCTGGTAGCCGGCTCGATCGTACTGCCGGAGCCACGCCTCGAGGCGGGTCGCCTGCGCCTGGACGATGGTCCGCTGCGGCAGGTCAGCCTGACCTTCGACCCGCAGGGTCGCCCGCTCGCGCCACTGCAGTACAAGCAGCACCTGGGTCGCTACGAACGGCGCTACAGCGTCGCCCCGCAGAACTATCGCCCGACGCTACTGCCGACACCCGCCGGTGCACTCGCCGTCCTGCTCGGCTGCGATGCCTACCGCCAGCCAGTCCCACCGGGGGCCGACATGCTCGCCGTGCCGGGTGCGCCCGACGAACTCGCCGCCGGGTGCCCCGATGGCGTGCGCCCGGCGCTGCCACATGTCGCCGTTCGCACGCTCGGCATGCCCTGGAACCTGCTTGGTTCGCCGCGACGCCCGGCGAGCACAACGCACAGCGAGCCGGTACGCATCACCAATCACTGGCTGCCGGAGCGTCCATGAAACATCAGCCGGTGCGCCTGGGCGACCTGTCGGTCGGCTTCGTGCACAGCCTGGCGGAGGCGCTGGCCGAGCGCGCTATCGACCCACTGCCACTGCTTGCCGCCTATGGCCTGGATAGCGCGCGGTTGGCCGAGCCGCTCGGCCGGCTGTCGATCCCTCGCTACATGCGTCTCGGCCATGCGGCGATCCAATTGGCCGGCGACCCTGCGCTCGGCCTGGACATGGCGCGTCTGCGCAAGGCAGCCCATCTCGGGCTGGCCGGGCTTACCGCAATGCAGGCACCGAATGTGCGTGAAGCGGCGCGTGCGCTGATTCGCTTTGAACCGCTGTATGCGTCCAATTACCGCGGTCATTCCAGTTTCCACGAAGACACGACGGGCGCATGGCTGCGCTTCTATTCGATCAGCCCCTACAACGCCTACAACCGTTTCGTCGTCGATACCGTCCTGGCCGGCTGGGTGGCCCAGCTCCGTCGCCTGACCGGCACGGCGCTTTCACCCGGCGTCGTGCACATCGAATTCGCCGCGCCGGAATACGCCGAGCGCTACGAGCCGCTGCTGGGCCAGCACATCGGCTTCGCGGCCGAAGCCAACGAGCTGCATCTAGATCACGCGACGCTGGCGCTGCGCAACCCCGAGCACTGCCCGAGCACCTGGCGCCACCTGCTGCAACTCTGCGAGGGCGAACTCGAGCGGCTAACGCGCACCCGCAGCCTGCGCGAACGCGTCACCCAGCTGCTCGGCCCGATGCTCAAGGGGCAGGAGCCCGCCCTGGCGCAGATCGCCGCCCGCCTGCAGATGCCGGCCTGGACGCTGCGCCGCAAGCTGGACGAAGAAGGCACCAGCTATCGAGCCATTCTCAACGACACCCGCCGCGACCTGGCGATGGCCTATATCCGTGATACCGATTCGGCCTTTGGCGAAATCGCCTGGCTGCTCGGCTTCTCCTCTGCCGAGGCCTTCCAGCGCGCGTTTCGCCGCTGGAGCGGGCAGACGCCCGGGGACTACCGGCGCGCCCAGCGTCGCGCGGGCTGACCGGCCAGCCCTTCGACGGGCCTACAGTTCGAAGGCATCCTCGGCGGCATCGGTAAAGTCCTGCTCCGCGGCGTGCTGCTCGAGCAGTTCGTCCTGATAGTCTTCCATTGTTCTTTCCCCTCATGGTGGCGGCGCCGTCGCCGCTCGCTGGCTTCGTGTTCCAAGGTCCGTGCCAGCTTAAAGGGGATGTCTTACCGATAAATGACGAGGATCATGCTGCCTGCTGGTGCAGGCCGGCCTGCAGACGGGCGCGGGCGGTGCGCTCAGACCGTCAGGCCAGCCGCGGTCATGGCCTGGCGCAGCAGCCAGGCAACGACCGAGAGCGCCAGCACGCTGGCACTCCAGATCGCAACCAGCCAGGCCATGCGTTGCCAGAGCGGGCGTTGCTGCGGCCCCGGATCGCGATCATGCATAAGCGTGCTCCCTGATTCAGTGATAGCCATCCTCGGCGCTGACCTTGCCGCGGAACACCCAATAGCTCCAGGCCGAATACATCATGATCATCGGCAGGATCAGCAGCGCGCCGACCAGCGCGAAGCCCTGGCTCTGCGGGGGCGCGGCGGCGGCCCAGATATCCACCTGGTGCGGAATGATGTTCGGCCACAGGCTGATGCCCAGCCCGCTGTAGCCGAGAAAGATCAGCGCCAGCGTGAGCAGGAAGGGCTGGTAGTTGGCGTAGCGTTTGATCGCACGCAGCAGGCCCAGCGTGCAGAGCACCACCAGAATCGGCACCGGCATGAACCAGAACAGGTTCGGCAGGCTGAACCAGCGCTCGGCGATGTCCGGATGCGCCAGCGGCGTCCACAGGCTGACGATGCCGATCACCAGCAATGTCGCCCAGACCAGTGGCACGCCCAGGTCATGCATGCGTTTTTGCAACTCGCCGCCGGTACGCATCATCAGCCAGGTGCTGCCGAGCAAGGCGTAGCCGACTACCAGCGCCACGCCGCAGAACAGCGAGAACGGCGTCAGCCAGTCCAGCGGGCCGCCGGCGTAGGACCGTCCCTCGACCGGCAGGCCGTTGATGAAGGCGCCGAGTACCACGCCCTGAAAGAAGGTTGCAGCGAGCGAACCACCGATGAACGCCTTGTCCCAGATGTGCTGGCGCTGCTTGCTGGCCTTGAAGCGGAACTCGAAGGCCACGCCGCGAAAGATCAGCCCCATCAGCATGAAGATGATCGGCAGGTAGAGCGCCGACAACACCACCGAGTAGGCCAGCGGAAACGCCGCGAACAGCCCGGCGCCGCCAAGCACCAGCCAGGTCTCGTTGCCGTCCCAGACCGGCGCCACCGTGTTCATCATCACGTCGCGGTGAGAGCTGTCGTTGACGAACGGATAGAGGATGCCGATGCCGAGATCGAAGCCGTCCATGACCACGTACATCATGATCCCGAAGATGATGATGACGGCCCAGATCAGTGAAAGATCGATACCCATGCTCAGTTCCTCTCGCCCAGATGGTCGCCCTGCTCGTGTTCGAGGTTCTCGTCCGCCGCCGAGATCGGTCGCAGCGGGGTGCGCTGCTGGCCATAGCCGCCGACGCCGGTGGAACGCCCCTCGAAGGGCACCGGCCCCTTGGCCACCAGGCGCAACACGTAGAGCATGCCGACGCCGAACACCGCGAAGTACACCAGCACGAACATCGCCAGTGTCAGGCCGAGCTGCCCGGCGCCGTGATCGGAGACTGCGTCGGCGGTGCGCATGACGCCGTACACCACCCAAGGCTGACGGCCGATCTCGGTGGTGAACCAGCCGGCGAGGATGGCGAGCAGCCCGGAAGGCCCCATCAGTACGGCAAGGCGCAGGAAGGGCCGCGACTGATAGAGGCGGTCGCCACAGCGCAGCACCAGGCTCCACAACCCCGTAGCGATCATCAGCAGGCCGAGCCCGACCATGATGCGAAACGACCAGAACACGATGGTCGAGTTGGGCCGGTCCTCGGGCGGGAAGTCCTTCAGCGCCGGGATCGGCTCGCTCAGGCTGTGCTTGAGGATCAGGCTGCCCAGGTAGGGAATTTCGAGCTTGTAGCGCGTCTGCTCGGCTTCCATGTCCGGCCAGCCGAACAGCAGCAATGGCGTCGGCTCGCCCGACGAATTGTCCCAGTGCCCCTCGATGGCGGCGATCTTCGCCGGCTGGTGCTCCAGCGTGTTCAGCCCGTGGAAGTCGCCGATCACCGCCTGCACCGGCGCCACCAGCAGCGCCATCCACATCGCCATCGAGAGCATCTTGCGAATGCCGGGGTTGTCGTTGCCGCGCAGCAGGTGCCAGGCCGCCGAGGCGCCGACGAAGAAAGCCGTGGCAAGAAAGGCCGCGACCGCCATGTGCGCCAGGCGATAGGGAAACGAGGGATTGAAGATGATCGCCAGCCAGTCCACCGGCACCACCACGCCATCGATGATCTCGTGGCCCTGGGGTGTGTGCATCCAGCTGTTGGAGGCGAGGATCCAGAACGTCGAGATCAACGTGCCCAGCGCCACCATCAGCGTGGCGAAGAAGTGCAGGCCCGGCCCCACACGGTTCCAGCCGAACAGCATGACGCCGAGAAAACCCGCCTCGAGAAAGAAGGCGGTGAGCACCTCATAGGTCAGCAATGGCCCGGTGACGCTACCGGCGAACTCGGAATAGGCGCTCCAGTTGGTGCCGAACTGGTACGCCATGACAATGCCCGAGACCACCCCCATGCCGAAATTGACCGCAAAGATCTTCAGCCAGAAGTGATAGAGGTCGCGGTAGACCTCACGGCGGGTCTTGAGCCAGAGCCCTTCGAGCACCGCCAGGTAGCTGGCCAGGCCGATGGTGATGGCGGGAAAGATGATGTGAAAGGAAATCGTGAAGGCGAATTGGATTCGCGCGAGTTCCAAAGCTTCCAATCCGAACATGAAGCCAATCCTCGTCAGCTGCTCGCTCCCTGCGGTTAACCTGCGTTCCAGCACAACTGACAGCGCAGACGCGCGAGGGTGCAGTCGCCTGGCCCGCGAACCGCTGAACCCTTGCCCCAGCCCGTCACTCGTAAGAACAGGCAAATCACGCAGGAGACGCACGATGACGAGCGCCGATACCCAGGTCCGTCGCAACGACGAAGCCCAATGCTACGAACTCATCGTCAACGGGCAGCCTTGCGGCACAGCGCGCTATCAGGAGGAAGGCGACTGCACGATCTTCACGCATACCGACGTCGATCCGAGCCTGTCCGGGCAGGGGCTCGGCAGCCGCCTGGCCAGTGGCGCCCTGGAAGACGTCCGCGCCCGGAACCGGCGGGTGGTTGCCCGCTGCAGCTTCATCGCCGAGTACATCGCGCGGCACCCGCAATGGCAGGATCTGCTGCCCGACGCCTGAACCACCCGCGCCCGCACCGGGCCGGCTAATCCAGCGATGCCGTCAGCCAGCGGCGCACCTGACGGCGCTCCCTGCGCGAGGTCAGCTGGTGCGTGTAGGGGCTTTCCGGAACCAGGCGGCACTCGGGGTTGGCCATGTCCAGCAGACGAAAGCGGCGAATGACGCCCAGCGGATGGCGCTCCGGGCCATAGAACGCCACCGCGCGCACCTCCAGATGATGAAACGCGACGTCGCCGACGGGACGGTCGCCCTCGAGTTCGATGCCGTTGCATTCGGCCACCCGGCGCAACATCCCGCGGAAAGTGCCGATGTGGATGCAGTCACCGCTGCGCAGCGGGCCCTGGTGCGTGGTCTGGTGGACCGCCAGATCCGGCGTGGCGTCGTCGCCGACGCTCTGGCGAATGTCGGTGACATCGACATCCAGCGGGCCGCGCGAGCTGTCGATCGAGACCACCAGCTGATTGATGAACATGGGTTCGGCACTCATGTTCGAGATCAGGCAGAGCGCGCCGATACCCTTTCCCGCCCCGCGGTTGATGATCAGGCTCGGCTTGCGCTGGCGCTGGAAGCTGCGCAGCAGCAGCTGGGCGTAGAACACCCAGACCAGCAGGGTGCTGAGCGAAATGCCCAGAGAAATGAGCGGCTGGTGATCCTTGATCCAATCCAACATGAACGACCTCGACACACGGTTTGTCGCTGTGACAGCGCCGGTGTCGGGTCGTGCCGGGAATCGGACAGCCGCGCCTGGCAGCCTCAGGCCAGCGTGAAGCGCCCCACCAGTTGCTGTTGTTGCTCGGCCAGCCGTGCCAGTTCCAGGCTCGTTGCAGCCGTCTGCTCGGCGCCAGCGCTGACCTGGATCGCGACGTCGTTGATCTGCATGACGTTGCGATTGATGTCTTCGGCGACCAGGCTCTGCTCCTCGGTGGCCGAAGCGATCTGCATGTTGCGATCGCTGATGCCGGTCACGCCCTCGGCGATCCGTGCCAGCAGCTCGCCGGCGCGCACCACGTTGCTCGCGCCGGTCTGCACCGTCCCCAGGGTGTCCTGCATGGAGCGGGCAGCACGATCGGAGCCCGCCTGCAGGTTGGCGATCATCTGCTGGATGTCGCCGGTCGACTCCTGGGTCTTCTGCGCCAGCACCCTGACTTCCGACGCCACCACAGCGAAGCCGCGCCCGTGATCGCCGGCACGGGCCGCTTCGATCGCGGCGTTCAGCGCCAGCAGGTTGGTCTGCTCGGCAACACCGCGAATCACATCGAGCACCGAGGAGATCGAGTCGGTCTCGCTCTTCAGGTCGGCAATGATCCCGGCGGTCTGCTCCGCCTGCGTCGACAATCGACGGATGAGTTCGATGGTCCCGTCGATCTCGGCCTTGCCCTGCAAGGTGCTGGCGCTGACCTGCTGCGACAGCTCCGCCGCGTCGCTGGTGCTGCGCGCGACCTCGCGCACCGTGGCACTCATCTGGTTGATCGCGGTCACGACCTGCTCGGTGCCCTCGCGCTGTTGCTCGACGCTCTGGCTGGTCTGCGTGGTGACCGCCGAGCATTCCTCGGCAGCGGTAGCCAGCTGGCCGGTGGCGCTGCCGATCTGTTCGACGATCTGCGCGAGCTCGCCGGCCATGGCGTTGAGGTTGGCGGCGATCACACCGAACTCGTCGCTGCCCTGGTAGCGCGCCCGCGCCGTGAGGTTGCGCCCGGATAGCGCGAGCAGCGCTCGGTTCACCTCGCCCACGGCGAGGTTGATGTTGCGGATGATCAGGTAGGACAGCAGCGAGACCAGCGCCAGTGCGACGACGATAGCCGCCAGGGCCGTCCACAAGGCCAGGCGTGCACGATCGCGCGCCTGCGCGGCCAGCTCACCGACGTGCTGGCCCAACGCCTCCTCGACTTCGTTGAGCAGGTCGATCCGCTGGGTTGCCAGCTCGAACCAGGCCTCTGGCTTGACATCCAGCGCCTCGCCCAGCGGCACCTCGAAGGCCAGCCGCTGCAGCCGTGCCACTTCCTGCGCACTGGGGCGTTGCAGGCGCTCGTCGAGCTGACGGACGAAGTCATCCGATGCGGCACGCCGGAAGTTCTCCTGGTAGGCGGAAAACTCGCCAAGGTTGCGACTGAACGTCGACACCAGGCCGGCATCGAAATGGCCCTGGTTGAAAACCACTCCAAGTACGGCACGCTCGCGCCCTGCCCGCTCCTTCATCTCGATGAACTGGTTCAGCGAGTTGAGCGCCTGGAACAGGCGGACGTCGTCGACGCTGAGTTCCAGTTCATAGGTGAAACCGATGAGCGCCTGGATCAGCTCGGTGTAACGGGCGCCCGAATCGCGGCCGCTGATGGCCAGGGCGTCCACCTGACTGCGGGTGGCCTGCAAACCGCCCAGCGCCGCAATCGCCTTGCCGACCCGCGCGTCGCCAGCGGCGGCAAGCGCCTGCACGGCCCGCGTCGCCTCATCGGTGTCGGCGCGAAGACGTGGCAGACGGTCCTTCATCACGCGGCCCTGGCTGCCCAGGTAGACGCCACTGGCGCCGCGTTCGCGCTGCAGCGTGGTGATCAGCCGGCTGACCTGATGTGCAGCGGCGCTGGCCGAGACGGTCTTTTCCATCGCCCGCAGCGTCTCGTAGCTGCCCACGACGAGTTGCCCGGCCAACCAGAGAAAACCGAGCAGGGGAAGCAGGAGAATCATCGCCAGCTTCAGTCGCAGTGGCACATTCCTAAGCATTGATCTGACCTCGTTGTGCGGCTCCGGTCGGCATGTCCCGGAGCCCACTCATCCTCTGCCGCGGTCGTTCAGCGACCGGCAAAGGGCATACGCATGCCCGCCATGGCATGCGTATCGACGGTGACCGGGCTTTGTTGAAGCGACATGCGGCGCTGGCGACAAGCGGTAGAACCGGCACACGGAGCGCACCAAAAGAGGACAGGCCGAGGGCGTTCAGGCGAGCCAGTCGAGCGTCAGCAACAGCCGGCGCTCGCCGGCCGCAACGGGAGGCGAGCGATGCAGCAGCCCCCTGCCCTCGTTACCGGCCCATCGCTCGCCCTTGAGCAGCGCGACATCGCCACAGCTCAGCGCGTGTACCGACGTCCCCGTCGCCTCGGGCCGGCCATCGCACCACTGACTGCCTGGGCCGAAATAGGTGGTGACGAGCCGCAGCGGAACCTGGTCGACGTGAAAACGCGGGCACATGGCGCATTCGAGCAGGCGCAAACGCAGGCCGATACGCCTGGCACCCAGCAGGCAACCGTAGGCGCTCACCAGCCAGGCGACATCGGCGATGAAGTCGGCGTAACCCTCCCGCGCCGTATGGCCGGCGAGCAGGTGGCTCAAGTCGGGCGCGGCATCCTCTGCGCCACAGTGCAGCGCGATGCTCTCGGCCAGCGGGCCCGACTGAGCGGCCAGTTGCGCCACGAACGCCTGTACCGCGCCGGGCAGTTGCCGGCGCCAGACGGCAAGGTTCGTTTCCTCGCGCAGGGCCTCGGCGAGGACCTCGGGCGTCGAGCCCAGTACCTGCCGCGGCGAAGCCCGGTTCGGTTCTGCCGGCATCAGGCTTCGTTCTCCTGCCAGGGATCGAACGGGTCGTGCAGGTGCTGCCAGGCGTCCGCGCCGGCGGCCATCTCCCGATCATCCAGCAGGCAGGCATCGAGTTCGGCTCGCAACTGCGGAAAGTCGATGTTCTGGCCGATGAAAACCAGCTCCTGGCGGCAATCGCCGGTTGCCGGCGTCCACTGGCTGAGAATCCTCTGCAGGCTTTCGTCATCCTGCGGCCAATGCCGTCGATCCACGAAACGCCACCAGCGCCCGGCAAAGCCGTGACGCATCAGCCCGCCGGCCTGCGACCAGCTGCCGGCGTCGCGATAACGGCTGGCCAGCCAGAAATAGCCCTTCGAACGCAGCAGCCGGCCATTGCTCCACGGGCGGCTGAGAAACGCATGAAAGCGCTGCGGATGAAAGGGTCGCCGGGCCCGGTAGGCAGTCGACGCGATACCGTACTCCTCGCTCTCGGGCAGGTGTTCACCGCGCATTTCCTTCAGCCAGCCAGGTGCCTGGGCAGCACGCTCGAAGTCGAAACGGCCGGTGTCGAGTATGTCTGCAAGCGCCACCTGGCCCATGGTCATCGGCAGAATCCGCGCGTGCGTATTGAGCCCCCGCAGGATGGCCGTGAGTTCGTCGCGCTCGGCCCGGGCGATCAGGTCGATCTTGCTGATCAGAATGACGTCGGCGAATTCGACCTGCTCGATCAGCAAGTCGGTGATCGAGCGCTCGTCGTCCTCGTCTGCGCCAAGCTCTGCCAGCGTCTGCGCCTCATGGAAATCGCGCAGGAAGTTCACCCCGTCGACCACCGTGACCAGGGTGTCCAGGCGTGCGAGATCCGAAAGGCTGCGCCCGCCTTCGTCGCGAAAGGTAAAGGTCTCGGCGACCGGTAGCGGCTCGGAAATGCCGGTCGATTCGATCAGCAGGTAGTCGAAGCGGCCTTCGCGTGCCAGCTCGCTGACCACCTCGAGCAGGTCTTCGCGCAACGTGCAGCAGATACAGCCGTTGCTCATCTCCACCAGGCGCTCCTCGGCGCGGTTGAGGCTCACCTCGCGCTGCACTTCGCCGGCATCGATGTTGATCTCGCTCATGTCGTTGACGATGACGGCGACCTTGCGATGTTCACGGTTCTTCAGCACATGGTTGAGCAGCGTGCTCTTGCCAGCTCCGAGAAAGCCGGACAGCACGGTGACAGGCAGGCGTGACGCAGCCATTGGCAAATTCCTTGACGAGAAGAGGATATCGATCGGCCTGTTGCGGGGCCGGGCAACCGGGCCCATGCCTGCCGAGCCATGCAGCTCGGCCACTCGGCCCGATAACGAATGTTATGTTATAACTTGTTTGTCGTATTGGCCAGCCGCTCGAGTGGCAACGCTACGCGGCGCCACGGCAGGACGTGGCGGGACTCAGCGATGCGGTGGCATCGAACGGAAACGCCGAAAGCCGGCCCGGCCGGGCCGGCCGGCGTGGGAAAGACGTCTCAGCGCTGGCGGCCCAGCCGCCAACGATGCAGGCGCTGGGCCCACTTCAGCGTGCGGGCCGGGCGCCGCCGCTGTTGCCAGACTTCGGCCACCAGCCGACTGGCTTCACCCAGGGTGGCATCGAGTTGGACGATATCGGCCAGCTTGTTCATACCCAGCTTGTGCTTCATCGCCACCACGAAACCGGACAGGGTTTCACTGGCCTGCTCGCCAACGATGGTGACGCCGACGATGCGATCGCTGCCGTGCTCGGTCAGCACCTTGACGAACCCCGCATCGGCGCCGCCAAGCGCGCCCGGCAAGGTGGCGAGTTCGAGCCGCGATATATCCAGCTCGAAGCCCTGCGCCCTGGCCTCGGCTTCGGTCAGCCCCACCGTGGCGATCTCGGGAGCGGTGAACACCGCCCGCGGCAGCACGCGCTCACTCACCGCGAATCGCTTGAAGTCGCCGAACAAGGCATTCACCGCGGCGTACCAGGCCTGATGCTCGGCCACATGGGGCGCGCCCTGGGGGCCGGCAACGCTGCCCACCGCATAGATGTTCGGATAGCGGGTCGAGAGGTATTCGTCGACCTCCAGGCTGCCATCCTCCGCGCACTGCAGCCCAAGCGCCTCGAGGCCCAGACCGGCGACATCGGCGCTCTGCCCCAGCGCCAGCAGAATGCGCTCGAAGGGCAGCGCCTGCTCGGCCTCGTCACCGGCCCGGCAGATCAACCTGCGCTCGCCGTCAGCGACTTCGACACGTTGCGCGACCAGGCCAAGGCGCAGCTCGACACCATCTTCGCGCAGTGCCGCGGTCACCGCCTCGACGGCCTCCGGGTCTTCCTGTTCGAGCAACGCCTCCCGCTCGCTGACCAAGGTGACGCGGCAGCCCAGGCGCCGGAACGATTGCGCAAATTCGCAAGCACCCGCACCGCTGCCGTACACCAGCAGATGGGCGGGCCGTTCGCGAAGTTCGCAGAGGTTGTCGCACGTCAGCGGCTCGACCGACTCGAGACCGGGAATCGAGGGCAGTCGCGGGCGGCTTCCCACGGCGATGACGATGGCGCGCGCGGTCAGGATGCGCCCCTGCACCTCCACCGACCAGGGCGAACGCAGCCTGGCTTCGCCGCTGATCACCTCGACACCGAGCCGTTCGAGTTCCGCTACCGATACCCCCTTGCGCGCGCTGCTGGCCTGGCGCTGCACACGGCTCATCACCTCGGCAAAGTCGAGCGCGTCGGCCGCACGGTCGACGCCCGCCTGCCGCGCGGCCCTGGCGAAAGCCGCCGAGCGCGCCAACGCACGGGCCAACACACCCCCCTCATGCATCGTCGTGCCACCCAGGCGGCCACGCTCGACCAGACTGACCTGCGCCTTCAACGAGGCGGCGATACGCGCCGTCGCCAGGCCCCCGGTGCCACCGCCGATCACCACCAGGTTGCGCTCGAAGCGCTTGGGCCTGTCCCAGCCGCGGTAGGCCCGCCGCGCCTTGTAGGAAGTCAGCAGGCGCGTGGCCACCAGCGGGAATACCGCCAGCAGAACCAGCGTGCCGATCATGGCCGGGGAAAGAATACCGGACAGCGAGTCGATCCTGACCAGCTGCAGGCCGGCGTTCACGTAGATCGCATGCCCCGGCAGCATGCCCAGCTGCGTCGTCCACCAGAAGGTCCAGAAGCCGACCCGCGTCAACCCAAGCGCGGGATTCAACAGCACGAAAGGAATCAAGGGAATCAGCCGCAACGAGACGAGGTAAAGGCTGCCGTCGCGCGCCAGCCCCTTGTTGATCCCGGTGATCTGCCTCCCGAAACGGCGCTGGATCCAGCCACGCAGCATGAACCGGCTGATCAGCATCGCCACGACGGCGCCGACGTTCGAGGCGAACGACACCAGCACGGTGCCTTCGACCAGGCCGAACAGGGCACCGGCCAGCAGCGTCAGCACCACAGTACCGGGGAACGACAGCGCGGTGAGCAGCGCGTAGCCGGCAAAGAACAGGCCGCGCGCCCACCAGGGGTGCGCCTGAACCTGCGCATGCAGCGCGCCGCTGTTGGCCTTGATCGATTCCAGGGTGAGGTATTGGCCGAGGTCGAAGGCGAAGAAAGCGGCCACCGCCGCCGCCAGAATCGCCAGAAGCAGAAGCCGCGACGAGCTCATCGCGCGCACTCCCGGGCCATGGCAGCGCCGGCTCCGGCATTTGTGCGCCCGTCGTCGGGCGGGAGGTCGCGGGTACGGAACGGATGACGCGCGGCGGGAGGTCGGGACATCGGGCGCTGCTCTGTGGGCTTCTCGGCTTTGAGCCCCCCGCTTCGCCTACGTTCCCGGGCGCCTGGGATGGCGCAGGCGTGCCAGTGCGCTCGCACGAGCGGAAACTATGTCTCCCGTCACGGAGCCAAAGACCGTAGCCACATGACCTGCACTCGCCCTGACAAGGATTACCGATGAAGCAACCCAGGCTTATCCACCATGGTGCCCGCGAAGGCGTTACCGGCTCCTGCCATCAGCTGTGGATGGACGAAGACAGCAGCGTGCTCATCGACTGCGGACAGTTCCAGGGAGCGGATGCGCCGAACGACGACGAGCTGGCGCTGGACTTCGCCATCGATGGCATCAAGGCCCTGATCATCACCCACGTGCATATCGACCACGTCGGGC
Organism: Stutzerimonas sp. CXK-1; assembly: GCF_057738225.1. NCBI lineage: Bacteria > Pseudomonadati > Pseudomonadota > Gammaproteobacteria > Pseudomonadales > Pseudomonadaceae > Stutzerimonas > Stutzerimonas sp. CXK-1. The sequence goes on from NZ_CM173217.1 coordinate 2,405,732, forward strand.
GCATTCCCAACCTGCTGGCCGCCGGTTTCGAAGGCCCGATTCTGTGCAGCGAGCCCTCGGCCCGGCTATTGCCGATCGTGCTCGAAGATGCGTTCCGCCTGACCATAAGCCGCGACCAGGCCTATCTCGAGCGGTACCAGAAGATCGTCGAGCAACGCATCATCGCGCTGCCCTATGACCACTGGTTCAGCCTCCACGACACCGACACGGCCGGGTGCAAGGTGCGCCTGCAGCCTGCCGGGCACGTGCTGGGCTCGGCGTACGTGGAGTTCGACTTGCAGACGCCGGCGCGGGACAGCAGACGAATCGTCTTCAGCGGCGATCTCGGCGCGCCCCATTCGCCCATCCTGCCGGACCTGGCGCCACCGGAGCGGGCCGACCTGCTGGTGCTGGAGAGCACCTATGGCGATCGCCGCCACGAAGATCGCACCCACCGGCGCGAGCGCCTGCAAGCCGCGATCGAACGTGCGCTGGCCGACCAGGGCAGCGTGCTCATTCCGTCTTTCAGCATCGGCCGAACCCAGGAACTGCTCTACGAACTGGAGGAGATCCTCTTCGAACATAGCCAGTCCGACGATGACTCCGGCTCGTCGAGCAATGACCCGGTCGACTGGCCCGAGCTGCCCATCATTCTCGACTCACCGCTGGCCAGCCGGTTCACCCGTACCTACAAGGACCTGCAGGTATTCTGGGATGACGACGCGCGACGTCGCCTGGAGGAAGGTCGCAAGCCGCTATCGTTCCGCCAGCTGGTGACCGTGGACAGTCATGACGAGCACCTGCGCGTCGTCGAACACCTGGCCGCCACGGCGCGCCCGGCGATCGTCATCGCAGGCAACGGCATGTGTTCCGGAGGGCGCATCGTCAACTATCTCAAGGCCATGCTGGGTGACCCACGTCACCATGTGCTGTTCGTGGGGTATCAGGGCAAGGGCACGCCGGGCCGGGACATTCAGACTTACGGCCCGGAAGGCGGGTACGTCGACCTCGACGGCGAGCGCATCGACATCCGCGCCAGCATCGATACGGTTGGTGGCTACTCGGCGCACGCGGACCAGGCCGACCTGGTCGGCTTCGTCACCCGGATGAAGCAGTGGCCAGGCGAGATTCGCCTGATTCACGGAGAGCCCCAGGCCAAGCAGCGCCTCGCCGAGCTGCTGCGGGCACGCTATCGCGAGGCCGGCCAGCCAGGCGAGGTAACGATTCCCTGAGCAACGGCCGGGCCGATGGATGTGCCCATAAGCAGCCAATGCGGGTCCACCCGCTCTGAGCCGACAGTTCCAGCTCGGCAGCCCGTGGATTTCGCACTTGCGTATGGAGCAGCTCGAGAGCACTGCGCTCGGTATCGGCCGCTGTCCCGCGGGGCGGCGTAGCGCTGGAGTGCCCCGTCCAGCGCTACGCCGCGATGCGCTGCCGTTTTATATCGCGTCGAATGCCGCCTGCAGCTCGTCCTGCTCCGTTTTCCCGTCTTGCAGAAGCAGCATGAGCAGAATGCGCGCCTTCTGTGGGCTGAGATCCCCTGCCATGACGGCGCCGGCATCTGCGGTGGTTTTGCCACCGCCTTCGAAGCCGTAGTTGGCCATGACCCGACCGTTATGGACGCGCGTCGAGATCACCACGGGGATCTGTTTGCCCAGCGCGTACTTGACGGCCTCGAACATCGGCTGGTTCATGTTGCCCATGCCCAGCGCCTGGACCACGATTCCTTTCGCCCCCTGGTCGACCGCGCTGCGCAGCAAGGCACCATCGGCACCGCCGTACATGGCAACGATCTCGACCTTTGGCATGGCGTCGCTTTTGATCGCGATATGCTGCCGACGCAGCGGCTCCCGCGCGAAGATCACGCGATCGGGATAGACCTCTCCGAGCAACCCGTAATCACCCGACTGAAAGGTCTCCACGTTCGCCGTATGGGTCTTGGTCACGTGACGTGCGGCGTTGATCTGGTTGTTCATGGCCAACAGGACGCCCTTGTCCTTCGCCTGCTCATCGACGGCAATACGCACCGCGTTGAGCAGGTTGCGCGGGCCATCGAAGTCCGACGAGGAGGCGTTGCGCTGTGCGCCGATGACCACGACCGGCTTTTCGGACTCGACAGTCAGGTCAAGCCAGAAAGCGGTTTCCTCCAGCGTATCGGTGCCGTGCGAGACGATGACGCCTGACACCTCCGGGCGCTGCAGCGCAGCGTTGACCGCCTTGGACAGTTCGATCCAGCGCGGCGGATCCATGTAGTCCGAAGGCACGTTCGAAAGGTTGTCGACCTCGATCTTCGCGTATTCGGCCACCTCCGGCACCGTGGCGAGCAGGTCATCACCGGAAATGGCAGGCACGGGCGCCTTCTTGATCGGGTCGATCTTCATGGCGATCGTGCCGCCCGTGGCAATGAACTGGACGGTCGGCTTCTCTTGCGCGTTGGCGCTGCCGATCAGGGCCGCACAAAGCCCGGCCAGCAAAAGTGTTTTTTTCTTCTTCATGTCAGTTCCTTGCCAATCAATTTTTATGGGGCAAGGGAACTGACAGCCGATCGGCCGTTTCGTTGAAGCTGCAGCCAGCAAGCCGAAAGTGGTCGGCGTCCGCTGGTTATGCTCACTGAGCCTCATCGAACAAGGCCATCGCAACCCCGGCTAGCGGAAGCTGCCTGCCATCGGCCTCAACGAGCAGCACGCGTGCCCGCTCGAGCGAGCCCGGTCCAATGCCGCGGAAGCAGCCGACGGCGTGCCCTTCGGGTGCGCAGCGCTAGGGCAGCTGTTGCCGGGCCGATCTGCTTCAGCCTCGGTGGAGTGCCTGCAGAACGAAGTCAGCGCGGTCGGCAACACTGGCCCTTGGGAGTATCCGAACGTCGTATCCGAGGGTTTTGTACGTGGCTTCCAGGTGAGTGTATTCGGCCACGGCCTCAGCGAAACCATGCCGTCGCTGCTCGTCGACACGATAGATGTCCGGCCAGGGCGGGGTCAGAAAGACGAGCCGCCCGTAAGGCTGGAGGTCGCCCAGGGTGTATGACATCGACAGTCCGCAGAGCCGCTGAAGGGCAGCCGCGGCATCTATGAGCCCGAGGTCGAAGAACACCGGCCCGGTGGCCGATGCCACGCGCTCGAGGTCCAGCCTGGCGACGCGCAGCGCCTCGTGGAGGAACGCGGCCATATCTACCCAAGGCAAGCCATCGCCAGCATTTCGACTCTGCTCGGCAATGACCCGCCGGCCGGGTTCCTCGACCACCGCATACCCGCGGCGGCGTAGCGCCTCGAGCAAGGTCGACTTGCCGCCGCCGGAGCACCCGGAGATGACCACCAATTGCTGCACTCGCATCAGCTCATCCTGCTGCGTAGCCCTACCCGACCGCACCGGACACCGCAATGGCCGGCCAGGTGCTCACTTACCATGGCGCGCCGGCCGCAAGCACGCGTTGCCCAGCGAGCCAGGGCGTGCGACCGGCTTCCGGCCCGCTGGCCGACCATCAATCAAACGTCAGCTTCGCCCCCGCATAGATCGTCCGCCCGGGCGCGGGCTCGTAGTAGCGGCCGAAGTTATCGTTGATGCGCAGGTTGTCGTAGTAGTCGCGGTCCAGCAGGTTGTCGATGCCGACATAGGGCTCCCACCGTTGATCACCCCACGCCATTCGCCAGCCCAGGCGGGCGTTGGTGACCGCGTAGCCGGCCACGCGGTCGAGGTTGGCGTTGTCCGCGTACTGGTGGCCGTAGGCGTTGACGTTGACCCGCGCATACCAGTCGTCCCGGTCATAGCTGACCTCGGCGAACAGACTCTGCCGCGGAATCCCCGGGATGCGGTTGCCGTCGTAGCCCTCGAACTGGTCGAAACGGTAGCGGTTGTAGCTCCAGGCCCCGGTCAGTCGCCAGAAACGCCCCACCAGCCAGTCCCCGCTGAGCTCGACGCCGTCGCGACTGGAACGGCCGGCGTTGGTGTAGAAGGTGCGTCCGTCGACTTCCGGGACCAGCTCGTCCTCGATGCGCATGCTGTAGAGCACCGCTTCGTAGCGCAATCCCGGGTGCTCGCCCTTGAAACCAATCTCGCGATTGACCGACTGCGCCGGGCCGAGCGAGGGATTGAAGCCGCCCCCGTTCGGGTTGGCCATTTCGTTGATCGTCGGCGTCTCGAACGAGGTCGCGTAACGCATGTACGCCACATGATGGGCGTCCAGTTGCCGGCTCAGGCCCAGGCTGTAGTTCCAGTCCTCAAGGTTGCGCTCGCCCGAGGCATCATTAGCGTCGCTCAGGTAACGGTCCTTCGCCTCGAGCCGCACGCTGTCATAACGCAACCCAGCGGTGAACAGCCAGGCATCGCCGAGGCTCAGCTGATCCTCGACGAACACACCCCGGCTGTCCGCCGTTTCGCGCTGGCGCTGAGTCAGGGCGCCGGTGATGCCGCCGGGCAGGTTGTCGTTGCGCGAGCGCTCGTCACGCTGGCTTTCCAGGTCCATGCCGACCGTTAACTGATGCGGCAGGCCCGCCAGTTCGCGGTGAAAGGTGCGCTGCGCGCCCAGCCCGGCGAACCAGCGGTCATAGGCGGTCTGGCCGTTGTTCTGCAACGGGAGGCGGTTGCTGAACTCGCGCTGGCCGTAATAGCTGCGCAGCTGGTAGGTATCGTCGCCTGCGGCCTGTCCATCCCAGACCAGCGAGACGCGCTGCTGCTCGACAGTCTCGTCGGAATCGTACTGCAGGCTCTGCGGCCGTGCCTGGGAACGGTCCGCCCGGACCTGATCCAGCGTCAGGCCACCGGGATCTTCGGCGCGGTTGTCGATTGCATGGAGGGTGAGCCCGAGCGTGCCGCCCTCCCCCTGCCAGCGCAGCTTGCCAGTGAGGTGGTTGGTTTCGGCGGTGCCGTGCGTGCGGTAGCCGTCGAGCTGTGTGGCGTTGACGGCGAGCAAGGCACCCAGCGAGCCGGCACTGCCACTGGTTTCCGCACGCATGCGGCGATAGCCCAGTTCGCCGCCGGTCACCTCGACCTGCGTGAACGGCGTGTCGCCCGGTTCTCGCGTCTGGATCGCCAGGACGCCCCCGGCGGCATTCCCGTAGATGGTGGACGACGGGCCGCGAATCACCTCGATGCGCTCGACCAACGCGGTATCCAGCCCATCCATCTCGGTCTGCCCGTCAGGCATGGTCAGCGGCACCCCGTCGACCAGCACCCGCACACCGCGCACGCCAAAACTGGAGCGGGAACCAAAGCCGCGAATGGACAAACGCATGCCCTGCGCCAGGTTGTAGCGACTCTGCGAAAGCGCGCCCGGCACAGGCCCGAGCAGGCTGTCGAGGGTGAGCAACTGCTCACCGGGCTGGTCCTGCGCCGACACGGCGGACACTGCCATGGGCAAGGTAAACCAGTCGGATTCCGCCCGTGGCGAGCTCACCAACAAGGGGTCGAGCGTGAGCGGTTCGCTCGTCTGCGCGAGCAAGGGTCCGGTCGCCAACGAGAGCGATCCGGCAAGAATGAGTCGATACATGGTTGAGCCTTGTTGTTATGGAGTCACGTTGCTGTCGCCGACCTCTGTGAAAAAAGCCTGACCAGAAGAACGCGATTGGGCCGCCTTGGAGCCCAGCGCTCCGGCACACCGGTTTCAAACTACCGAAACGACCTGAAGCGGGGAATCCTCCCTTAGCGTCATCAAGGCAACGCACATGCCAAGCCACTCTTGAGCCACCACCAACTGCGGTTCGCGTATTCGACATGGCCCAACGGCCACCGGTCCTGCTGACGTGGGCACGTCGTTCTTAATCGCTCGGTTCTGCAAGCAGCCTGCGGGAAGCGGGTCAGGAGTCGCCGCGTCCCCGTAGCGACGCGACAGCTGTCGCCGCCGTGAACGGTCAGGTTGCGACACGTCGCTTCAACCTCGACGCCCATGGACCGTGCAACGCCGCGCCATCGCGGGCGTAGCAACCCAATCGCAACGGCCCCACCCCGAATCGAGCCCGCCGTAGCCCTGCGATCGGTCCGCAGTTAGACCCGCGATTAGCGCTGAGCGAGCCATCGTGCCGGCCTATTGACCTCAAGTTCACTTGAAGTCCTAGAGTCGCTCGCGTCGGGCCTGGCAACCGTTGCCTGCCTTCCCTGCTTGTGGATCAGGATCAAAGCGCCGATGTGCGATTTAAATGAGATATTCCTGGATACCGGCGACCTGTCGCCCGCGCCCTCCATTGTCTCGCCGGCCTCCATGCCAGATGGCGGTATGAGGGTCCGCCGGGCGGCGTGTCGCGATCTGCTCGCCTTGTTCGCGATTCACCGGGCGCTGTTCTTGCCGCACATCGCCCGGCTCTGGGGCTGGGATGAACGTTGGCAGCGCGCCAATTTTCTAGAGCAGGTGGCCACGGCCAGCACCTGGGTCGTGGAGGGCGACTCGGGCATCGCCGGCTATCTGCAGTTCGAGGAACAGGCCCGGCGAATCTACCTGCGCAACATCGCACTGGTACCGGCGTACCAACGGCGGGGAGTCGGTACCCGGCTGGTGGAGGCCCTCAAGACGAAGGCGTCAGCACGCCGCATACCCCTGACGCTCAGCGTGTTCAGGACGAACCTGGCAGCCAGGCGGTTCTACGAGCGCCAGGGGTTCACCGCTACGCACGAGGCGCGCACCCATATCGACATGCGCTGGGTGCGCCCCGGCGCAAGCGATCAATGCCCGGGCAGCGGTACTGACCGGGTCGATTCGATGATGACTGTGCATGGATCGCAGTCAGTCGATGGCTGAGACTTCCTGGCTCATGGCTGTCAGTCGAAAGCCCGTCGTTTCCGGTCGACCGCACCCGGAGGAACCCATGCCCTCGGAAACCCTGCTTGCCTTTGTGACCTATGCCTTCGTGACCTCAATCACCCCCGGCCCGAACAACACTATGCTGCTGGCGTCCGGTTTGAACTACGGTTTCGTCCGCAGCTTGCCGCACGTCCTGGGCATCAGTATCGGCTTTGCGGTACTGGTGATGGGCGTGGGCGCGGGCCTGGGGCGCCTCTTCGAGGCCTTCCCTGCGCTGTACGCTCTGCTGCGGATCGTTGGCGCGGCCTACTTGCTATATCTGGCCTGGCAGATCGCGACGGCCGCACCGATGCAGGATGCTTCGGCGCCGGGGCGTCCTTTCGGCTTCTGGAAAGCGGCGGGCTTCCAATGGGTCAATCCCAAGGCCTGGATCATGGCTATCGGAGCCATCACGGCCTATCTGCCGGCCGGTGGCGGCGTGCAGGCGGTCGTGGTGCTCGCGCTGCTCTTTGCCCTCGTCAACGCGCCCAGCGTGGTGGTTTGGGTCACCTTTGGCACCACGCTACGCCGCTGGCTGACCGATACGCGCCATTTACGGCTCTTCAATATCGCGATGGCCTTGCTGCTCGTACTGTCGCTGCACCCACTGCTGCTCGGGTGAAGGCGTATCGGTCGGTTCATGCGGCTGCCTGCCCATGGCGGAACCACCAATCAGCGTCTTTGGATCCGACTCGGGAGGACCAAGCGATGGCCGGGAGAGCGTCCCACAAGGACCCTTTGCTACCGATTGGCGAAATCAGCAAACGCAGCGGAGTTGCCGCCTCGGCCCTGCGCTATTACGAATCGCTCGGCTTGATCAGCTCGTCCCGCCAGGGCACCAGCCGGCGCTATTTCCCGCGTTCGACGCTGCGCCGCGTGGCGTTCATCATCTTTGCCCAGAAGATCGGCTACTCGCTCGAGGCAATCGGTCAACAGCTGGCTTGCCTGCCCACCGACAAGCTGCCGACGAACAGGGATTGGCAGGCGCTATCTCGCGGCTGGAAGCAGCAGGTTGCCCAGCGCATCAGGGAATTGCAGCGACTCGATATGGATCTCGATCACTGCATCGGCTGCGGCTGTCTCTCGCTGCAGCGCTGCAAGCTGGCCAACCCCAACGACTTGGCCGGCAACTATGGGTCCGGCCCTCTGCGATGGCTCGCGGACGAGATGCCCGAGCACGAGTAAAAGCGCATCAATTTCAGTTCCCTATCCGGAGCTACTGATCGACGTCCATGCTGGGCGCGATTTGTTTTGCCCGTCAGAAAGCCACCACCCTCGCCTCGTAACCGTTTCCCTTGCCATTGCCCAGATCCGTTGGGAACTCTGGTGGTAGCCAGCCCCCGCACCCTGTCCCCACTATGGGCAGGACACAGGCTCCAGCGCGGCGTGGTTTCGAACATCCAGGCAAGGGTGGTCAGCGGAACAAGTAGGCACAAGCCGACGTCGAGGTGTAGTCCAGATCCAGCGCGCCCCCGTGACCTTGCCTCCGGCACAGCGCCAGTCCAGGTCCGGAACAGGTGGCGGCTCATGTCGCAGGCGAACCAGGGACCGGTCATCACGTTCTGAAGCGACGCAACCTCTGGCTTCAGCTGATGCGCCAAATCTTCCGCACGGGTTTTCGGCGGGCACAAAAAAAGCTGCCCTTGGCAGCTTCTCTCGTTCCACCCTTTTAAGAAAAGGAGGGACTTGTATGGCGCAGCGGACGGGACTCGAACCCGCGACCCCCGGCGTGACAGGCCGGTATTCTAACCGACTGAACTACCGCTGCGCGTCGGCCGGACTTTCGTCCGTAATTTCGCAAAGGTTGGTGGCTGATGACGGGATCGAACCGCCGACCCCCTGCGTGTGATGCAGGTGCTCTCCCAGCTGAGCTAATCAGCCGTTCGCCTTGCGAGGCGCGCAATTTACTGGCGAGCCACAGGCAAGTCAACACCAGCGTTGGATTTTTTTGCGGAACGCGTGGTCCACCGTCATCACCGTTCAGCCTGTCATCTTCGCCGGGCACTCTTGCCGCTTGCTGCTGTCACTGCTCAGACCGGCGGCGAAACCCGGCGACTCGATTCGATGGATATCAGAACCATAAAAGGCCAAGGAGCAACGCTTGTCTTTGCCTGACGTCTTGCGCAAATACCGGCCCTACTTACCGCTAGCCCTGAGCGCGCTGCTGGTCGCCCTGTTCGCCGTCTACCTGGTCGGCCGTGTGAACGAATGGCTGGCCTTGACCGATACCACCGCCGCCCCCGCTGGCACGCCGCAAGACACCCAGGCCCTGGCGCGCCCCGAGGTAGAACAGCTGCAGCGCGTGTTTGGCTCCCCTGCCCTGCCAGCGGAAGGTGCGTCGACCACCGCTGCGGCCAACCTGACACTGCACGGCAGCTTCGTCAGCGCCGACCCGGCGCGCTCGAGCGCGATCATTCAAATTGACGGGCAACCGCCGCGTCTGCTGTTCACTGGCGATGAGCTCGAGCAGGGCGTCACCCTGCAGCAGGTCAACGCAAACGGCGTGCAGATCATGCGCAACGGGCGAATCGAGCAGCTGATGTTTCCCAAGTCCCGCTCGCCCCTCTATGCGCCAGAGCCCTATTCCGAGCCGCCTGCAAACGCACCTGACCCGGCGGCTGAACAGATGCAGCAGCAGATGGAAGCGCTGCGCCAGCAGCTGGAGCAAGCGATCGACCAGCCGCAAGACACACCCACCAATGACCAGCCTATGGAAGAAGACTGAACGATGCCGCCGCTTCTCTCTCGCCCGCTAATCATGCTGGCCGCCGCCGGCCTGCTCGTCGGCGCTCCGGCGCTGGCCCAGGTTGCCGAGCCCGGCATCGAGCCAAGCCAGACCCAGATGAATGGCTGGACGATCAATCTGAAGGACGCCGACATCCGCGCCTACATCGACCAGATGAGCCAGCTCACCGGGCAGACATTCATCGTCGACCCGCGGGTCAAAGGCCAGGTCACCGTGGTGTCGAACGCGACGCTGGACACCGAAGAGGTGTACCAACTGTTCCTTTCGGTGATGGCCACCCATGGCTACAGCGTCCTGTCGCAGGGCGACGTGACACGCATCGTGCCCAACGCCGAGGCCAAGGCCGAGCCAGGGGGCGGGCCGACCGGCGGCGATCAGCTGGAGACGCAGGTCATCCAGGTGCAGCACACCTCAGCCACCGAGCTCATTCCACTGATCCGTCCTCTGGTGCCCCAGTACGGGCATCTGGCGGCGGTCGGCTCGGCCAACGCACTGATCATTAGCGATCGCAGCGCCAATATCGCACGCGTCCGCGACCTGGTGCGCCAGCTCGATCGCGCCGAGAGCGACGATTACACGGTGTTGAATTTGCGCCACGGCTGGGCAGTGGACATCGCCGAGGTGCTGCGCAACTCGCTGCTGCGCGGTGAAACGAAAACCAGCGCCGGCCTGCAGATCATCGCCGACTCGCGCACCAACCGACTGATCTTCATCGGCCCGGCGCAAGCACGCAGCAAGCTGGCGGCGCTCGCGCAATCGCTCGACTCCCCCGCCACGCGTTCGGCCAATACCCGTGTCATCCGCCTGCGCCACAACGACGCCAAGTCGCTGGCCGAGACCCTGGGCGACATTTCCGAAGGGCTGGCAGCACCCGCCGAGGGGGACAACACCACGACACGCAATCAGCAGATTCTCATTCGAGCCGACGAAAGCCTCAACGCGCTCGTTCTGCTGGCCGATCCGGAACTGGTGGGCACGCTGGAAAGCATCGTCCGGCAGCTCGATGTGCCACGCGCGCAGGTCATGGTCGAAGCCGCCATCGTCGAGGTGTCAGGCGATATCAGCGACGCGCTCGGCGTGCAGTGGGCGGTCGATGCCAGAGGCGGCACCGGTGGCGTCGGGGGGGTCAATTTCGGCAATACCGGTATTTCGATCGGGAGCGTACTCAACGCCATCAACGACAACGAGATCCCGAACAACCTGCCCGATGGCGCGATCATCGGTGTGGGCACGCGCAGCTTCGGCGCCCTCATCACCGCGTTGTCCTCCAACAGCAACAGCAACCTGCTGTCGACGCCGAGCCTGCTGACCCTGGACAACCAGGAGGCGGAGATACTGGTCGGCCAGAACGTGCCCTTCCAGACCGGCAGCTACACCACCGACTCGGCCGGGGCCAACAACCCGTTTACCACCATCGAGCGGCAGGACATCGGTGTGACGCTGAAGGTAACGCCGCACATCAACGAAGGCGCAACGCTACGCCTGCAGATCGAGCAGGAGATCTCCTCGATCGCCCCAAGCGCCACGCTTGCCGCGCAGGCCGTCGACCTGGTCACCAACAAGCGCTCGATCAAGAGCACCATCCTCGCCGAGGATGGCCAGGTCATCGTGCTTGGCGGCCTGATTCAGGACGACGTGACGCGCACGGCGTCGAAGGTTCCGTTGCTCGGCGATATACCGCTGCTTGGCGGGCTGTTCCGCTCGACCGAGGAAACGCGCATCAAGCGCAACCTCATGGTCTTTCTCCGGCCGACGGTGGTGCGCGACCGTGCCGGCCTGGCAGCGCTGTCGGGCAAGAAGTACAGCGACATCCGGGTGATCGAGACCGATGCGGGCTATCCGAGCATCCTGCCGGCCGATCCGACGCGGCTGTTCGACGGCCAGGGCGAACCGGCGCCGGCGATTGATCTGCGCGCCGCGCCGCAATCTTCCGTGCGCCCGGTGGCACCGACGAGCGCACCTGCGACCACCGAGGCGGCCAGTGCCCCGGTGCGTACTGGCTGGGTCGTCCAGGTGGCGCGCGTCAGCAACCGCAATACCGCCGAAGCCCTGCAGGAACGGCTGCGCGCCGAAGGCTATGACGCATTCATTGGGGACGCAGGTGCGATGACGCTGGTCTATGCCGGCCCGCTTGCCGACCGCGATGAGGCCAACCGGTTGCGTGATCGCCTCTCCGCCGAGCAGCGGCTGGATGGCATCGTGGTGCGTATCGGCGACGATTGACGGACCAGACGCACCTGCAACCTGCCGATTCGGCGGGCTGCAGGTGCGTAATGGCAACAGCGGGGCTCAGAGTGCAGCGAGCCCGCGCGCAAGATCCGCCTTGAGATCATCGAGCTCTTCCAGACCGACAGCGACGCGCACAAGGCTATCGCTGATGCCGGCCTTGGCGCGCTCTTCGGGCGCCAGGCGGCCATGGGTGGTCGAAGCCGGGTGGGTGATGGTGGTCTTGCTGTCGCCCAGGTTGGCAGTGATCGAAATCAGCCGGGTAGCGTCGATGAAGCGCCAGGCGCCCTCCTTGCCGCCGCTGACCTCGAAGCTGAGCACAGCGCCAAAGCCCTTCTGTTGGTGCCGCGCCAGCTCATGCTGCGGGTGGCTGGGCAGCCCAGCGTAGTAGACCCGCTGCACACCTGGCTGCTGCTCCAGCCATTCGGCCAGCGCCTGCGCGGAGGCGCAATGCGCCTGCATGCGCAGCCGCAGCGTCTCCAATCCCTTGAGGAACACCCAGGCATTGAACGGGCTGAGAGTCGGCCCGGCGGTGCGCAGAAAGCCGACGACCTCTTTCATCTGCTCGCTTCGCCCAGCGACGACACCACCCAGACAGCGCCCCTGCCCGTCGATGTACTTGGTCGCCGAGTGAATGACGATATCGGCGCCCAGCGCCAGCGGTCGCTGCAGCACCGGCGTGCAGAAGCAGTTGTCCACCGCCAGCAGCGCGCCCCGTTCGTGGCAGAGATCGGCCAGGGCGGCAATATCAACCAGCTCGGCGAGCGGATTGGACGGCGATTCGACGAATACCAGCTTGGTATTGGGCTTGAAGGCGGCTTGCCAAGCGCTGAAATCGGTCAGCGGGACGTAGTCGACCTCTACGCCGAAACGCTTGAAATATTTGTCGAACAGCGAGACGGTGGCGCCAAACACGCTGCGCGATACGAGGATGTGGTCGCCCGCCGAGCACAGACTCATCACCATGGCCAGGATCGCCGACATGCCCGACGCGGTGGCGACGGCCTGCTCGGCTCCCTCAAGCGCCGCCATACGCTCTTCGAAGGTGCGCACTGTCGGGTTGGTGTAACGGGAATAGACATTGCCGGGCAGCTCGCCGGCAAACCGCGCGGCTGCATCGGCCGCGCTGCGGAACACATAGCTGGAGGTCAGAAACAGCGGCTCGCCATGCTCGGCTTCAGGGGTACGGCGCTGACCGGCACGCACCGCCAGCGTATCCTGCCCGACATCCGCCAGGTCGCTGTCCAGGCGCCCGGCTTCCCATTCAATTGTCATGCTCGTTCCTCAGACCCATACGGCGTTCGCGGTTCAGTTGGTGTTGTACAGGTCGATGATGGCGCTGACCGCATTGGTCTTCGCCTTGCTCGCATCGTTTCGCGCCTGTTCGATCTTGTGCAGATAGGCCTCGTCCACGTCGCCCGTCACGTAGTGACCGTCGAAGACGGCGCAATCGAACTGCTCGATCTTGACCTTGCTGCCACCGACCGCATCGATCAGGTCGGGCAGGTCCTGATAGACCAGCCAATCCGCACCGATCAGCTCCGCGACCTCTTCCGTGCTGCGGTTGTGGGCAATCAGCTCATGCGCGCTCGGCATGTCGATGCCGTAAACGTTCGGGTAGCGCACTGCCGGCGCGGCGGAACAGAAGTAGACCTTCTTGGCGCCCGCTTCACGCGCCATCTGGATGATCTGCTTGCAGGTGGTGCCGCGGACGATGGAGTCATCGACCAGCATCACGTTCTTGCCACGGAACTCGAGATCGATGGCGTTGAGCTTCTGGCGCACCGACTTCTTGCGTGCCGCCTGACCCGGCATGATAAAGGTCCGGCCGATGTAGCGGTTCTTGACGAACCCTTCGCGGAATTTCACGCCGAGACGGTTGGCCAGCTCAAGCGCGGCGGTCCGACTGGTATCCGGGATCGGGATGACCACGTCGATGTCGTGCTCGGGACGCTCTCGGAGGATCTTGTCGGCCAGCTTCTCGCCCATGCGCAACCGCGCCTTGTAGACCGAAACACCGTCCATCAGCGAATCCGAACGCGCCAGGTACACGTATTCGAAGATGCACGGCGTGAGCTTCGGATTCTCGGCGCACTGACGGGTGAACAGCCGGCCGTCATTGGTGATGTACACCGCTTCGCCCGGGGCCAGGTCACGGATCAGCGTGAAGCCCAGCACATCGAGCGAAACGCTTTCCGAGGCGATCATGTACTCGACGCCCTCGTCGGTGTGCCGCTGGCCGAAGACGATCGGCCGGATGGCGTTCGGGTCACGGAAGCCGACAATTCCGTAGCCGGTGATCATGGCGACCACGGCATAGCCGCCCCGGCAGCGCTCGTGCACCTTGCTGACAGCGGCGAAAACGTCTTCTTCGGTGGGCTGCAGCTTGCCGCGCACGGCCAGCTCATGAGCGAAGACGTTGAGCAGCACCTCGGAATCGGAGTTGGTGTTCACATGGCGCAGATCCGACTCGTAGATTTCCTTGGTCAGCTGCTCGACATTGGTCAGATTGCCGTTGTGCGCCAGGGTGATCCCGTAAGGCGAGTTCACATAAAAAGGCTGGGCTTCGGCGGAGCTGGAGCTGCCAGCGGTGGGGTAGCGGATATGACCAATCCCCATGTTGCCCACCAACCGTTGCATGTGCCGTTGTTGGAACACGTCTCGAACCAGCCCGTTGTCCTTGCGCAGGAACAGGCGCCCATCGTGGCTGGTCACGATGCCGGCGGCATCCTGGCCGCGATGCTGCAGCACGGTAAGCGCGTCATAGAGCGCCTGATTGACGTTCGACTTACCGACGATGCCGACAATGCCACACATGCAAGGAACCTCTCAGTTTCTACAGGAACCGGAGACGACGTCCGCCGCCCTCTCCGTGATAACTCACTCAACCCGGCGGATTGAGCGACCCGGCCAGCCACTGGCCACTCATGCCAAGGATCAGATTCTTAGACCAGTCAGCGACCAGCAGGAAATGCGGCAGCAGAGTGGATTCGCGCCACCAGAGATCCTCATGGACAGGCGCCAGGCTCACCAGCCCCGCCACCACGACGATAAGCAGGGCTCCGCGTGCCGCACCAAAGACCATGCCGAGAAATCGGTCGGTACCGGACAGCCCGGTTACGCGAATCAGCTCACCGATGAGAAAGTTGACCAGCGCCCCGACCAGCAATGTCGCCACGAACAGAATGGCGCATGCCGCGATGACCCTTGCTGAGGGCGTTGCGATGAATTCCTCCAGATGATGCGAGAGCGCACCGCCGAACATCCAGGCAACGACACCGGCAACGATCCAGGTCAGAAGCGACAAGGCCTCCTTGACGAAGCCCCGCTTCAAGCTAATCAGGCTGGACACCGCAATGACAGCGATGATGCCCCAGTCAACCCAGGTAAGAGCCACGACGCCTTCGAACAGGAGAGATAAAGGCCGCGGAGTTTAGCAGACACCCTCGGAACGAGTAAGCGTCAGGCGACCTCCTGCAAGCCGCTGGCCTCGTTTGAATCAGCCGGCCTCAGGCTTGAAGCGCACCACGAAACCATCGAGCTTTTGCTGGCGATGCAGCTGATCACGCAGCTTGTTGGCCTCGTCGCGTTCGATGAGCGGCCCGACGAACACACGATTCATACCATCCACCGTCCGGACGTAGGCGTTGTAGCCCTGCGCACGCAGACGCGCTTGCAGTGCTTCGGCGCTCTGGCGGTTAGAGAGGCTGGCCAACTGGACAGACCAGCTGACGGGCAGGTTGGCCGCATCCAGCCGCTTCGGCTCTGGCTCAGGCTCTGGCTTCGCCTCGGGCGCAGTCGGTTCGGCGCTTGCCGTCGGTGGGGTAACGGGGCCAGGAGCAGTGATCGCCGGCGCCTCGCCGCTGGAGGATTCGAGAGCGTCGTCCTCGACGATTTCAAAGCCTTCGGGAACAGAGCCAGGCTGCGGTTCGGCGACATCGATCTGTGCAGTGGGGGCTGGCATCGGTGGTGCATCGACCTCGACGGGACGACGTTCGTCCTTGCTGCTTAGCAGCATCGGCAGGAAGATGACGGCCAGTGCAACGAGCACCAGCGCCCCGACCATACGTTGCTTCAGACCTCTGTCCAGCATGGGCATGCCACCTCAGCGTCGATTGAGCCAGTCCAGCGCTTCGGAAACGGTATAAAAGGATCCGAACAGCACGATTTCATCGCCCGGCAGGGCCCGTTCGCACTGCGCCTCAAGCGCCGCACAAACATCGGCATGTTCGCTTACCGCTGCGCCGTGCTCAAGCAGCGCGGTACGCAAATCGGCCACGCTTCTCGAGCGCCCGGTAGGCAGCGGCGCGACCGCCCAATGCGAGATCAGCGGCAGCAGTGGCTCGATGACACCCTCAAGGTCCTTGTCGGCCAGCAGCCCGAAGACGGCCAGCCGACGACCAGTCACGGGGCGTTCTGTCAGCTGCCCAGCCAGGTACTGCGCGGCGTGTGGGTTATGCCCCACATCCATCAGGAGAGCAAGTTCGCGGCCTCGCCAGCAGAGCGACCGCCGATCGATCCGGCCAAGCAGCCGGGCAGCTGAAAGCGCCTGCCTGATCGAACGCTCCTGCCATGGCAGGCCGAGTAATGCGAAGGCCTGCAGCGCCAGAGCGGCATTTTCCAGAGGCAATGAGGGTTGCGAGAGGCCGTGCAGCTCGAGAGTTCCCCCTTGCGCATCAATACCCCGCCAATCCCAGCCTTGGTCGGTGACGGCCAGGTCATAATCCCGCCCCCGCAGCGACAACGGCGCGCCAAGCTGTCGTGCGCGCTGCAGCAACGGCAACGGAGGCTGCAGGTCGCCACAAACCACGGGCCTGCCGGTGCGCATGATGCCCGCCTTTTCGGTAGCGACACTGTCCCGGGTAGTGCCGAGCCATTCCGCATGGTCGAGCCCGACATTCGTGATCACGGCGACATCGGCATCCACCAGATTCACTGCGTCGAGCCGACCACCCAGCCCCACCTCCAGGACAGCCGCATCCAGCTGCGCGCGCTCGAACAACCAGAATGCTGCAAGCGTGCCCATCTCGAAGTACGTAAGCGACACCTCGCCACGCGCTTGCTCGACAGCCTCGAACGCCTCGCATAGCTGGTCATCGCCGGCTTGCTCGCCAGCGATTCGCACACGCTCGTTATAGCGAAGCAGATGGGGCGAGCTGTAGACCCCGACCCGCAGGCCCTGCTCCGAGAGCAGAGCCGCCAGGAAGGTACAGGTCGAGCCCTTGCCGTTGGTACCGGTGACCGTGATGACCTTGGGTGCGGGACGGGTAAGCCCCAGCCGATCCGCCACCACCCTGACGCGCTCGAGCCCCATGTCGATCGCGGTCGGGTGCAACTGCTCCAGGTAGCTCAGCCAGTCGGCCAGACTTCGGCTCATGCGGTTGCGGCAACCGGGGCCGACTCCACCGGGCTAGGCAGACGCTGTAGTTGAGCGAGTAGGCGCGCCAGGCGCGAACGCAGTTCGGCACGCGGAACGATCAGATCGATCGCACCATGATCAAGCAGGAATTCGCTGCGCTGGAATCCTTCCGGTAGCTTCTCGCGCACGGTCTGCTCGATCACGCGAGGGCCAGCAAAACCGATGAGGGCCTTCGGTTCGGCGACAATCACATCGCCCAACATGGCCAGACTGGCCGACACACCACCATAAACCGGGTCGGTCAGTACCGACACGAACGGCAGGCCTTCTTCACGCATCCGAGCTAGAACTGCCGAAGTCTTGGCCATCTGCATCAGCGAGATGAGCGCTTCTTGCATGCGTGCACCGCCGGACGCGGAGAAACACACCAGTGGGCAGCGCAACTCCAAGGCCACATTGGCGGCCTGAACGAAACGCTCGCCCACGATCGCCCCCATCGAGCCCCCCATGAAGGAAAACTCGAAGGCACACGCGACAACTGGCAATTTGTGCAGCGTGCCCCGCATGGCAACCAGTGCATCCTTTTCACCGGTCTGCTTCTGAGCCGCCACCAGGCGATCCTTGTACTTCTTGCTATCGCGGAACTTCAGGCGGTCCACCGGCTCGAGATCGGCGCCGATCTCTTCGCGGCCTTCGGCGTCCAGGAAGATGTCGAGACGCGCACGCGCGCCGATACGCATGTGATGTTGGCACTTGGGGCAGACGTCGAGGGTCTTTTCCAGCTCCGGGCGATACAGAACGGCTTCGCAGGAAGGGCACTTGTGCCACAGACCTTCCGGCACCGAGCTCTTGCGGGTCTCGGAGCGCATGATGGAAGGGATCAGCTTGTCTACCAGCCAGTTGCTCATGCTTGTTGTTCTCCAGAACTTCAATTCGGCATGCTGTGATGCCAGGCAGATTCTTTCCGAGGCGGATCGAAGGCTCGATTCACCCCGCTTATGCGACGCGCTCGTGGGCATCGCCAACGGTCAGCTCGACCCGATAAATACCGTACCGATCTCCGGCAACTCGTAACTGGACGGCTGCGACCGCATCGGCGTCACACCGCGCGCACCCTGGCCACGAAATCACGAACCTTGGCCAGGTCCTTGACGCCTTTACTTTGTTCGACGCCTCCGCTCACATCGACCGCATAGGGTCGAGTCTGCTCGATTGCCTGGCGCACATTCTCCGGCGTCAAGCCACCGGCCAGGATCAGAGGCAGCGGAAGGTCTTGTGGAATACGCGTCCAGTCGAAACGCTCTCCGGTCCCACCTGGCACGCCTGGGACGTAGCTGTCGAGCAGGATCGCACAGCCATTTCCGTAGCGTTCGATCCGCCCGGCAAGATCGTCCTCCTGACCCACACGAAGCGCCTTGAACCAGGGACGGCCGTGCCCCTCGCACTGCTCAGGCGTCTCGTCACCATGAAACTGCAGCACATCGAGCGAGACGGCATCGAGCACCTCGCCAATCTCGCAGCGGCTCGCATTGACGAACAAGCCGACCTTGCTGACAAACGGCGGCAAAACCTCGACGATCTGGCGCGCCTGGGCCACGTTGACGGCCCGCGGGCTGGCGGCATAGAAGACAAGACCGATCGCATCGGCACCAGCCTCAGCCGCCGCCAGCGCATCTTCCACGCGGGTGATGCCACAGATTTTGCTGCGTACGTTCAAAGGGGGTCACCTTGAAATGATCGCCGATGGTAACAAAAGCGGCCCCTACTGCAACCGCACTAGCCGCTCAGCTGGAGGCAATCCGGCAAGCCCGAAAGAAAGTGCGGCCCGAGGTAGCGCTCGGGGACGTCGAACTGCGCTGGGTATTCGACGTGAACCAAATACAGACCGTACGGATGGGCGGTTACCCCACCCTGCTCCCGACGACGCGATTCGAGCACCTGGCGCGCCCAATCGACCGGCTGCTCTCCTGCCCCAATCGTCATCAGAACACCCGCAATATTCCGCACCATGTGATGGAGAAATGCATTGGCGCGGATATCGATGACAATCAACCGTCCGAACTCCAGCAATTCCAGATGATGAACCGTCTTAACCGGCGACTTGGCCTGGCACTGGCTCGCACGAAAGGCACTGAAATCGTGAGTACCGACGAGCATCGCCGCGGCTTCGCGCATTGCCACGATATCGAGTGGGCGGTGATTCCAAGTCACTTCCTGGGCAAGGTGCGCCGGACGTATAGGGTCGTTGTAGATGACATAACGGTAACGGCGCGATACCGCACTGAAACGTGCATCGAACCCCATCGGCATCTGCTGCGCCCAGGTGACGCTGATATCGGCGGGCAGGTTGGCGTTTGCCCCCATCACCCAGGCGTGCGGGCTGCGCTGCACCGTGGTATCGAAATGGACGACCTGGCCGCTCGCATGCACCAGCGCATCGGTCCTGCCGGCGCAAGTGAGGCTGACCGGCTGCCCGCCCGCCACGCGAGAAAGCGCGCGCTCAAGGGTTTCCTGGATAGAAGGCACGCCATCCACCTGGCGCTGGTAGCCACGGTATCGGGCGCCCTTGTACTCGACGCCCAGTGCAATCCTGGAAACGGCAACGGCAGCCATATCGGCTGCCGTTTCTGTGCTGACTGCGTGTTTCATCGTCAAGCTAGCTTGGCGAGCATTTCACGCGCCTCCTGCTGTTGGGCACTGTTACCCTCCGCCAGTACCTCATCGAGAATATCGCGAGCACCCTCGGCATCTCCCATGTCGATATAGGCGCGCGCCAGATCCAGCTTCGTTGTTGCCTCATCGGTGTCAGCGAAGAAGTCGAAGTCTTCTTCGTCCGAAGCGGCAGCTATCGGCTCTTCGGCCGCTGCTGGAGACTCATGTTTCTGTTCTTCGACAGGAGATAGCATCTCTTCGTCACCCGCTTCGGCGGTACTCGAGGCGCCAGCCACCTCGTCCCCGTCGAACGAGAGTTCATCGAGGGAAAGATCGAAGGCATCGGACAAAGGCTCTGGCGCTTTCTCTTCTTCGACCAGGCCGAAGTCGAAATCCTCTGTCTCCGATTCCGAGCTCAGCGTGAGGTCATCCAACGTCACAGGTTCGCTCACCTCTCCCAGATCACTGGCCGGTCGCTGGGTGTCATCCAGATCGAAAGAGAAGTCACCAAGCTCTTCGTCGAGGCTGGACGACGCCGCGCTTTCTTCCGGCAGCTCCAAAGAGAAGGCATCGAGCTCCTGCTCATCTGTACGACTGGAAGCGTCGGCCGAAGCACTCTCTTCAAGGAAGAGGTCGGAGCTGGTATCCAATTCTGCGGCACCAGCGCCCTGGGCACTGAGCTCAGCATCCAGATCATCAAGACTGAGATCGAAAGCGTCATCCAGGTCCTGGCCGGGTGCAGCGGGCAGATCATCCAGCTGCAGCTCATCCAGATCGAGGCTGTCCAGCTCAGTCTGCGAAGCCGCCGCGCCAGCGACCACCGCGCCGACCGCCATGGCCGGGTACTTGAACTTGAGCTGTTCCACCTGAGCGCTGCTGCCGACGGCGTCGATGTCCCGCAACTCTGCCTCTTGCCGAGCGAAACCATCACGGTCGCCAAGTTCGGCGTAGACCTCCATCAGCTTCAGCCGAAGGTCGGTTCGCTGGGGCTCGTCATTGAGTGCTGCCTGCAACAACTCAGCAGCCTGGTTGAAGCGCCCATAGGCGATGTAAATATCCGCTTCGGCAAGAGGGTCGGCAGTGGCCGGCGAAACGGGTTCGACGCTTTCCTGCGCAGCATCGGCGTCCGCAATCGGCGCGCCGAGATCGACGGGCTCGGCCGGATAATTGCCAGGCAGCCCGAGGTCATCCTCGCGCTGGCTCGCTAGCAGGCTCTCCTGCAGCTCCGCTTCCTTCATCGCGTTGCGACGCGACAAAGCCATCAGGCCGACCAGCAGGAGCAACAACGCACTCCCGCCTAACACGCCGAGCAGAATCGGGTTGTCCGTGTATTGATCCAGCAACCCCGGCTCCTCGGGCGCCTGCGCCGGAACCGCTGCGGCTGGCTTGGGCGCCTTGGCTGGCTGGGCAGGTTTGGCTGGGGCCGGCTGCTCGCCTGCAGATTGCTCGATCTTAGCTTCCGAGGGTTTGTCGGTACTTGCCGGGGTGGACTGCGAACTCTCCGGCGCACTTGTCGGCGCAACCGTGGGCTGTGACGCTTCGGCCGCCTGGCCATCGGTCGCCAGTTGAGCTTGCAGCTTGGCCAACTGGTCGTCCTTGAGCTGCATGAGCTTCTGCAGCTTGTCCAGCTGGCCTTGCAGATCGCTGAGACGATCATTGAGCTCTGCGTTCTCGCGCCGGCTGGAATCGAGGTTTTCCTGCGTCACCGCCAGCTTGTCACGGAGCGCCGCTGCATCGCTTGCCGCACCGCTATCGGAGCCGGCAGTCGCCTTGCCCGCTTCGCCAGCGACCAGACGCAGGCTGTCGCGGCTCTCGCTTCTCGCCGGCGCGTCACCTGCGCCAGTCCGCCGCGTGGCGTCGAGTTGACGAGCCGAAGCGCCCCCTGCTCTGCCTTGGCGCCAGACAGCATTTTGTCTGGCGACCTCGGCAATTGCATCGCCTTGACTGCGCTGGGCGATCTGCTCGGCGGTCGGCAAGCGCAACACCTGACCACTTTTCATCCGGTTGATGTTGCCGTCGATAAAGGCGCCCGGATTGAGTTCCTGGATCGCCAACATCGTTTGGTGAACCGTTCCGCCACGCCGAGCCCGCTCAGCTACCTGCCAAAGGGTGTCATCAGCCGTGGTGCGGTACTCCTCGCCGGTCTGCCCAACCGCGGCAGCCGAGGTGGTGCCAGCGGAAGCAGCGGGCCGTGGCGCCGGGACACGAGCAGGCTGCGGCGCCGCAATCGGCAACTGCGGGGCAACGGCCGCCACGGTTTCCGGTGAATAGAGCGGTGGATCCAGAAGCAGTGTGTATTCGCGCAGCAGTCGGCCGCTGGGCCAGACCACCTCGACGAGGAAATTCAGATAGGGTTCACGGACCGGCTTATTGGAGGAAACCTGAATCACGCTCTTGCCATCTGGGCGCATTACCGGCGTGAACTTCAAATCGGTGAGAAAGTACTGGCGATCGATTCCGGCACGATTGAACTCTTCCACCGAAGCCAGGCCCGGAATCACCTCACCAGGGCCAAGGTTCTTCGCATCCAGCAGTTCGATTTCTGCCACCAACGGTTGATTCAGCGACGACTGCAGCGTGACTTCGCCTAGCCCCACGGCGTGGGCCATTTCGGTGGTCAGCGCAGTAGCCGCTGCGATTGCCAGCACCAGATTTCGAACCCGAACCATTATCTACTTCCCTTGTTTATCCTTTTTCTCGAACTTCGAGAAGGGTCTCAAAGCCACTGCCCGCGCCGCGTTGGCGCCCCCAACCAGTGATAAGCCGCTCCAGCAATTCGAGCTAGAACAGTTCTTCGAATTTCGGGCAAGTATCTTTTACGGATAGTCTTTTATCAACAACTCGCCAGACAGCACGGCATTGAGCGCCGCGCCTTTTCGCACGTTATCAGACACAATCCACAAATTGACTTCGCTGGCGTCGCGCAGGCCTGAACGCAGCCTGCCCACGTACACCAGGTCCTGCCCAAGCGCGTCGCCAATGGCGGTCGGGTAGTCTGGCGAATCGACCATTTCAAGCCCTTCAACCATATCCAGCGCCGTATGAGCGCCGGCAATATCGAGCGGCGCGTCGAACAGCGCGCAAACGCTGAGGCTTTCACCGAAGAAAACGGGTGCCTGCACGAAGGTGGAAGAGACCTGAAGTTGTGGCAAGCCAAGCAAGTCCGTTAATTCCTCGGCAAAGGCACGCTCGGCGGCGCCGTGACCTAGCTGGTCCGGCTCGTCGGTCTGCGCCAGCAAGTTGAAGGCGACTTGCCGATCGAACAAGCGCGGCTCCAAGGGTCGCGCGTTGAGCAACTCAGCCGTCTGACGAGCCAACTCCTTGACCCCGGAGCGACCACGCACTGAAACCGGTCTGCAGACGGTGACAACCAAGCGCTTCAGTGTCTGCAGCCGCGCCAGCGGTGCCAGAACCGTGACCAGCGCAACCGACGTAGGCATCGGGCAACGCAGCCGCCGTGGCGGGCAGCGCTCGGCGAGGGTTGCGTCATTGATGCCGGGCAAGAGGCAGGACGTGGCCTGCTGCCCCAGCGCGCCGACCATATCGACTACGTCGCAGCTGGCGGCCAGTAGCGCCTCGCGAGCAGCCGGACCAAGCCCCGCACCGGCGATGAATACGAGAGCCACTCGCGAGAAGTCGAAGGACGCTGCAGCACGGATACGCAGATTTCGCGCCCCAAACGGAAGCGACTGACCTATCGAGTCGTCATCGGCCAGCAAATGCAACTCGCCGACCGGAAATGCCCGCTCCTGCATGAGCTCCAGCAGCGCTTCGCCTTCCAGCTCAGCCGCTCCCACGATGGCGACATCGATCACGCTTGCGCTCCTTCCCGAAAAAACGTTCGGCACTTTAACTGAATGACCGGATCTCGTGGCAGCCTCTCGCGCGGTAAGCGACAAAGGGCGCGCCGCTGCAGCCAAGCCTCTCTCCACGCACCGCCACCGAACAAACGAAAGGCCCGGGACGACGAACGCCGTCCCGGGCCTTGGCTGATCAAGCGCAGGCATGGCCCGCGCAGAACTCAGCGCTCGAGCAGGATGCGCAGCATGCGACGCAACGGCTCGGCGGCGCCCCACAGCAACTGATCGCCGACCGTGAAGGCCCCTAGATAATGCGAGCCCATGTTCAGTTTGCGCAGGCGCCCCACCGGCACCGTCAGCGTACCGGTCACGGCCGCCGGGCTGAGCTCACGCATGCTCGCGTCTCGATGGTTGGGCACCAGCTTCACCCAGGGGTTGTGCTGGCTGATCAGCCCTTCGATGTCCGAAATCGGTACATCCTTGTTCAGCTTGATGGTCAGCGCCTGGCTGTGACAACGCATGGCACCGACCCGAACACAGATGCCGTCAACCGGGATCGGACTCTTGAAGCGACCAAGGATCTTGTTCGTTTCAGCCTGCGCCTTCCACTCCTCACGGCTCTGACCGTTGGGCAGCTCCTTGTCGATATAAGGAATGAGGCTACCGGCCAGCGGCACGCCGAAATTATCGACCGGAAAGGCTTCGCTGCGCTGGGTTTCAGCCACCTGGCGATCGATATCCAGGATGGCGCTCGCCGGATTCGCCAGCTCCTCGGCCACCGAGGCATTGATCACTCCCATCTGGCGAATCAGCTCGCGCATGTTCTGCGCACCGGCACCGGAGGCCGCCTGGTAGGTCATGGCACTCATCCACTCGACCAGACCGGCTTCGAAAAGGCCGCCCAAGCCCATCAGCATCAGGCTGACG
The DNA here is from genome assembly GCF_057738225.1 of Stutzerimonas sp. CXK-1. Taxonomy (NCBI): domain Bacteria; kingdom Pseudomonadati; phylum Pseudomonadota; class Gammaproteobacteria; order Pseudomonadales; family Pseudomonadaceae; genus Stutzerimonas; species Stutzerimonas sp. CXK-1. The sequence continues at coordinate 2,430,184 of NZ_CM173217.1, forward strand.
GTGCAGTTGCCACCGATGTAGTTCCTGGTCCCTGCGTCGAGCTGCTGGTCGATGACCTTGCGGTTGACCGGGTCGAGCACGATCACCGCATCGTCCTGCATGCGCAGCGCCGAGGCCGCATCGATCCAGTAGCCCTGCCAGCCTGCCTCGCGCAGCTTGGGGAACACTTCGTTGGTGTAGTCGCCGCCCTGGCAGGTGAGGATCACGTCGAGCGTTTTCAGCTCGTCGATGCTGTAAGCATCCTTCAGCGGAGCGGTTTCCTTGCCAATGCTGGGCCCCTGCCCGCCGACATTGGACGTGGTGAAGAACACCGGCTCGATCAGGTCGAAGTCACGCTCTTCCAGCATTCGCTGCATGAGCACGGAACCGACCATGCCGCGCCAACCGATCAGACCTACACGTTTCATCACTGACTACACCTATAAATAGAGTGGCCCGCCACGAGGACGGGCCAGAAAGATTACAACTTCGCGAGCGCCGCGACCACCGCATCACCCATGCCCTGGGTACCGACCTTGGTACAGCCTTCGGACCAGATGTCGCCGGTGCGCAGCCCCTGATCCAGCACATCGCTGACGGCCCGCTCGATGGCGTCAGCCGCAGCAACCTGGCCAAAGCTGTAGCGCAGCATCATCGACACGGAGAGGATGGTCGCCAGCGGATTGGCGATGCCCTGGCCAGCAATATCAGGCGCCGAGCCGTGGCAAGGCTCGTACATGCCCTTGTTGTTGGCGTCCAGCGAAGCGGACGGCAGCATGCCGATCGACCCGGTGAGCATGGAAGCCTCGTCCGAGAGGATGTCGCCAAACATGTTGTCGGTGACCATCACATCGAACTGCTTGGGCGCGCGGACCAGCTGCATGGCGGCATTATCCACGTACATGTGCGACAGCTCGACCTCCGGGTAGTCCTTGGCCACTTCCTCGACCACCGCGCGCCACAGCTGGCTGGAGGCCAGCACGTTGGCCTTGTCTACCGAACAGAGCTTCCTGTTACGCACCATGGCCATATCGAAACCAACCTTGGCGATGCGACGGATCTCGCTCTCGCTGTACGGCAGGGTGTCGTAGGCCATGCGCTCACCGTTGTCGAGCACCTTGCTTTCGCGCGGCTTGCCGAAATAGATGCCGCCAGTCAGCTCGCGCACGATCAGGATATCCAGCCCGGCGACGATCTCGGGCTTGAGCGAAGAGGCGTCGGCCAGCTGCGGATAGAGCAGTGCCGGGCGCAGATTACCGAACAGGCCGAGCTCGGAGCGAATCTTCAGCAGCCCGCGCTCGGGGCGGATCGCAGGATCGAGCTTGTCCCACTTAGGCCCGCCCACGGCGCCCAGCAGAATGGCGTCGGCCTCACGGGCACGCACCAGGGTCTCGTCGGCCAGCGGCACGCCGTACTTGTCGACAGCCGCACCGCCCAGCTCGTCGTAGCTCAGCTCGAAGCCGAGGTCGTACTTCTCATTGGCCAGCTCCAGAACCTTGACCGCTTCGGCCACGATTTCCGGGCCGATGCCGTCACCCGGGAGAACCAGAATCTGCTTGCTCATCACATTCCTCTATCTTTCGTAGGGTGGATAACGGCCCTCGGCCCTAACCACCGGAATCACCTGATGGAAAACACTGCGCAGCTTTCCATCCTGCCGACACGCTCGCTTACTTGATCGCGCCGAACAGCCAGGGGCTGCTCTGCTGATGCCGGCTTTCGAACGCCTTGATCGCGTCCGCGTCCTGCAGCGTCAGGCCGATGTCATCCAGGCCGTTGAGCAGGCAGTGTTTGCGGAACGCATCGATCTCGAAGCGATACTGCACGCTATCCGGGCGGGTCACGGTCTGCGCCGCGAGATCAACGGTCAGCTGGTAACCCTCGGCGGCCTCGGCCTGCTCGAACAGCGCGTCGACCTCCTCTTCCTTCAGCACGATCGGCAACAGGCCGTTCTTGAAGCTGTTGTTGAAGAAGATGTCGGCGAAGCTCGGGGCGATGATCGCGCGAAAGCCATACTCGTCCAGCGCCCAGGGCGCATGCTCGCGGGAGGAACCGCAGCCGAAGTTCTCGCGCGCCAGCAGCACGCTGGCGCCCTGGTAGCGTGGCTGGTTGAGCACGAAGTCCTTGTTCAGCGGGCGCTGCGAGCAGTCCTGGCCGGGCATGCCCTCGTCCAGGTAGCGCCATTCGTCGAACAGGTTCGGACCGAAGCCGGTGCGCTTGATGGACTTCAGAAACTGCTTGGGGATGATCTGGTCGGTGTCGACGTTGGCGCGATCGAGCGGGCAGACCAGGCCGGTGTGTTGGGTAAAGGCTTTCATGTCTCGTCTCCTCAGGCCTGGATCAGCTCGCGTACATCGATGAAGTGGCCGGTCACCGCAGCCGCCGCGGCCATCGCCGGGCTGACCAGATGGGTCCGCCCGCCAGCGCCCTGGCGGCCTTCAAAATTGCGGTTGGACGTGGACGCGCAGTGCTCGCCGTTACCCAGCTTGTCCGGGTTCATCGCCAGGCACATGGAGCAACCCGGCTCGCGCCATTCGAAGCCAGCCTCGATGAAGATGCGGTCCAGCCCTTCCTGCTCGGCCTGCTGCTTGACCAGGCCAGAGCCCGGCACCACCAGCGCCTGCTTGACGTTGGCCGCGACCTTGCGGCCCTTGGCGACTTCGGCGGCGGCACGCAGATCCTCGATACGCGAGTTGGTGCACGAGCCGATGAACACGCGGTCCAGCTTGATCTCGGTGATCGGCTGGTTGGCCTGCAGCCCCATGTACTTGAGCGCGCGCTCGATCGAGCCACGCTTGACCGGATCGACTTCGGCGGCCGGATCCGGCACGCGCTGGTCGACGGCCAGAACCATTTCCGGCGAGGTTCCCCAGGAAACCTGCGGCTTGATCTCTTCGGCCTTCAACTCGACCATCGCATCGAACTGCGCATCGGCATCGGACACCAGGTCGCGCCACTGCGCCACGGCCTGCTCCCACTGCGCACCCTTAGGCGCGTAGGGGCGCCCCTCGACGTAGGCGATGGTCTTCTCGTCGACCGCCACCATGCCGACCCGCGCACCGGCCTCGATCGACATGTTGCAGATCGTCATGCGGCCTTCCATGGACAGCTCGCGGATGGCACTGCCGGCGAATTCCATCGCGTAGCCGGTGCCGCCGGCGGTGCCGATCTTGCCGATCACCGCCAGCACGATGTCCTTGGCGGTCACGCCGAACGGCAGCTGGCCTTCGACACGCACCTGCATGTTCTTCATCTTCTTGGCGATCAGGCACTGGGTGGCCAGCACGTGCTCGACCTCCGAGGTGCCGATGCCGTGAGCCAGTGCACCAAAGGCGCCGTGGGTCGAGGTGTGCGAGTCGCCGCAGACCACCGTCATGCCCGGCAGCGTTGCGCCCTGCTCCGGGCCAATCACGTGGACGATGCCCTGACGAACATCGTTCATCTTGAATTCGAGGATGCCGAAGTCGTCGCAGTTCTCATCCAGCGTCTGCACCTGGATGCGCGAGGTTTCGTCGGCAATGGCATCGACGCCCGCCTTGCGATCCGGCGTGGTCGGCACGTTGTGGTCGACGGTGGCGATGTTGGCATCGATGCGCCAGGGCTTGCGCTCGGCCAGGCGCAGGCCTTCGAACGCCTGCGGCGAAGTCACTTCGTGCAGGATGTGGCGGTCGATGTAGATCAACGACGAACCATCATCGCGGCGCTTGACCTCATGCATTTCCCAGAGCTTGTCGTACAGCGTCTTGCCGGCCATCGGACTTTCCTCATCTAGGTGCTACGCGGGGCTGATGCCCTTGCTTTATGTGGGCAAATGCTAGGGGCTTGCATTCAATTACTCAAATTCATATTTTTCATCCAATGGATTCCATTCAGGAATCGAAACCAACCTCGACCTTTGGGCGCGCGCATGGATCTTGCCAACCTCAACGCTTTTATCGCCGTTGCCGAAACCGGTGGTTTCTCGCTGGCGGCCGACCGGCTGCACCTGACCCAACCGGCGATCAGCAAACGCATCGCCGCACTGGAACAACAGCTGGACGTGCGCCTGTTCGATCGTCTTGGTCGCGAGATCGGGCTGACCGAGGCCGGTCGCGCATTGCTGCCGCGTGCCTATCAGATCCTCAACGTACTGGACGATACCCGCCGCGCCTTGACCAACCTCAACGGCGAAGTCGGCGGTCGCCTTTGCCTGGCGACCAGCCACCACATCGGCCTGCATCGCCTGCCGCCGCTGCTGCGCGCGTTCACGCGCCAGTATCCGGACGTGACGCTGGACATACGCTTTCTCGATTCGGAGGTCGCCTACGAAGAAGTGCTGCACGGCCGCGCGGAGCTGGCCGTCATCACCCTGGCGCCGCATACCAGCGAGCCGATCCGCGCGACGCCGGTGTGGGACGACCCGCTCGAATTCGTCGTGGCCCCGGAGCACCCTCTGGCCAGCAAGATGGGCGTTTCGCTGGCGGACGTGGCCGGCTATCCGGCGGTCTTCCCGGGCGGCAACACCTTCACCCATCACATCGCCCAGCGGCTGTTCGAGCGCGAAGGCCTGGCGCCGAACATCGCCATGAGCACCAACTACATGGAAACGATCAAGATGATGGTCTCCATCGGTATCGCCTGGAGCGTGCTGCCGCGCACCATGCTCGACGCCCAGGTGGTGAGCCTGCCGCTGCCCGGCGTCAGGCTGTCACGCCAGCTCGGCTACATTCGGCACAGCGAGCGGACGCTATCCAATGCCGCGATGGCCTTCATGGCGCTGCTCGATGAAGATCGCCGCAGCTTGCACCCCAAAGCAGGCAAGCGCTAACGTCCGGGCATAACAAGAAAGCGAAGTACGCCATGAGCGAAGATTTCCCCGCCTCATCCGGTCTAGCAGGGCAAGCGAACGACACCCCTCCTCGCCCGCGCATTCACGCCTATATTCCCGCGCAGCACGAACAACCCTGGCATGACACCTCCTATCTGCTCTCGGTGCTCAGCGAGGCACATTTCGGCGTCTGGTCCTGGGAGTTGCGCAGTGGTCGTGTCCTCTGGTCGCGGCAGGCTCAGGCTTTGTTCGGCGTCGATCTCGATGCAATGGCCGACCAGCACGCGGACTACATCGACCTGGTACTGCGCGAAGACCGCAGAACGGTCGCCGCGGCGTTCGAGTCTGCGGTGCGCAACGCCGACGAGCATCTGCGCCTGGAGCACCGGGTGCAGGGCGCGGATGGCACGCCGCGCTGGCTGGAGATCACCGGCCAGCGGCATCAGACACCGCAAGGCCCCGTCTACATCGGCGTCATCCGGGACAACACCGAGCAGCACCGCCAGGCCGAGGCACTGCTGGAAAGCCAGGAGCGCCTGGAACTGGCCCTCGAATCGGTCCGGCTCGGCACCTGGGACTGGCACATCCCAAGCAACATGCTCTACGCCTCGGCGCGCGCTTCCGACCTGCAAGGGGTGGTGAGCGGTCCGTATCACGGGCCCTTTGGCGATTTTTTCGCCTGCGTTCCGGAAGAAGACCGGCACAAGATGCGCCGCGCCTACCACGACCTCGTCGCCGGGCTGCGGCAGGAGTACCAGGTGATCTACCGCGCCACCGGCGAGGACGGCCAGACGCGCCATCTGGAAAGCACCGCCAAGCTGTATCGCGACGAACAGGGCCAGCCGCTGCGCATGGCTGGCATCATCATGGACATCACCGAGCGGGTACAGCGCGAACAGCGCCTGACTGCCTCCGAGGAAAAGTTCGCCACGCTGTTCCAGGCCAGCCCCGATCCGATCTGCCTGACCCTGATCCGCGACGGCAACTTTCTCGAGATCAATCCGAGTTTCACCCGAACCTTCGGCTGGCAGGCAAGCGAGATCGTCGGTCGAAATGCGCCGGAGGTCGGTTTCTGGGTCGATGAAGGGCGGCGCGCCGAGCTCTATGACCAACTGCGCGAACAGCACGGCCTGGACAATGCCGAGGCGCAGTTCCATACCCGTGACGGCCGCATCGTGACCTGTGTCGTCTCCTCGCGCTTCATCCGGATCGATCGCCGGCTGAGCATCATCACCACCTTTCGCGACATCAGCAAACGGCAGCAAGCCGAGGCCGCGCTGCGCGCCAGCGAGGCCAAGTTCGCCAAGGCGTTTCGCTCGAGCCAGGACGCCATCACCATCAGCGAACGTGACAGCGGGCGTTTCATCGAGGTCAACGATGGCTTCTACCGCCTGACCGGCTACCGGCCGGAGGAAGTCATCGGGCGCACCGCGGCAGACTTGCGGCTCTGGCCCGGGCCGCAGCGTGAAATCCTGCTCGAACGCATACGTCAGGACGGCCGCGTGACCAACATGGAGCTGCTCGGTCTGGATCGCAGCGGGCAGAGCAAGAGCATCGCGGTGTCGGCCGAACCCATCGAACTCAACGGCCAGCAGTGCCTGCTGCTAACCGCGCGCGACGTCAGCCAGCTCAAGGCCGCGCAGGCGCAGGTGCTGCACATGGCCTACCACGATCCGCTGACGAACCTGCCCAACCGCACCCTGTTGATGGACCGCCTGAGCCAGCAGGGCGCGCTGCTCAAGCGTCACGACATGCGTGGCGCCCTGCTGTTCCTCGATCTCGACCACTTCAAGCACATCAACGATTCGCTCGGCCATCCGGTGGGTGACGCGGTGCTGAAGATGATCACGGCCCGTCTGGAGGCCAGCGTGCGCCAGGAGGACACCGTCGCGCGCCTGGGTGGCGACGAGTTCGTGGTGCTGCTCACCGGTCTCTCCGGCAAGCGTTCGGAGGTCACGCGCCAGGTCAGGATGGTCGCCGAGAAACTGCGCCAGGTTCTGGCCGAGCCGATGCTCTTCGACGGTCACCACCTGCGCGTGACGCCCAGCATCGGCATCGCCCTGATCCCGGATCATGGCGACTCGCCGGCCGACCTGTTCAAGCGCGCGGACATTGCTCTCTATCGGGCCAAGGATGCCGGCCGTAACGCGATCCAGATCTTTCGCAAGACGATGCAGGACGCCGCCAGCAACCGTTTGCGGCTCGAACAGGAGCTGCGTCAGGCGCTGCTGCGTGGCGAATTCGAGCTGCATCTGCAGCCACAGGTGGATGCGCAAAGCGGCGGCATCATCGGCGCCGAGGCACTGCTGCGCTGGCGCCACCCGCAGCTCGGCATGCAGTCGCCGCAGTCGTTCATCGCCGTGCTGGAGGAAAGCGGGCTGATCATCGAAGTGGGCGCCTGGGTCATCGAGGAGGCCTGCCGCATCGTCGCCGCCTTGCGCGACGAGCGGCTGGTCACCGCCGAGGCGTTCAGCCTGTGCATCAACATCAGCCCGCGGCAGTTCCGCCAGACCGATTTCGTCGAGCGCGTGGTGCGTGCGCTCGAGCACAGCGACCTGCCGAGGCAGATGATCACGCTGGAAATCACCGAGAGCATCGTCATCCAGAACCTGGACGACACCATCGCCAAGATGCGGCGGCTACGCCAGCTGGGGGTGGGCTTCGCCATGGACGACTTCGGCACGGGCTACTCTTCGCTCACCTACCTCAAGCGCCTGCCGGTGGACGTGCTGAAGATCGACCAGTCGTTCGTCAGAGACGCGCTAGCAGATGGCAACGATGCGGAGATCATTCGCGCAATCGTCAGCATGGCGGACAGCCTGGGGCTTTCGGTGGTGGCCGAAGGCGTGGAGCTTCCGGCCCAGCTGGAAATGCTGCAGCGCCAGGGCTGCAACCGCTACCAGGGCTACCTGTTCAGCCCGCCGGTACCGGTCGCGCAGTTCCAGCAGCTGCTCCTGGGTGACCGCCGGAACGAATAAGGGTGCCCGAGGCACCCTTATTCAGCTTCGCCTGGAGCGATCAGCCCTCCAGCGCGGGCCGGTCGGCATTGATCGGGATGCGCTTGGGCTTGGCTTCCTCCGGAACGACGCGCACCAGATCGATATTGAGCAGGCCGTTGCTCAGCGCGGCATTGCGCACTTCGATGTGGTCGGCCAGGCGGAACGACAGCTTGAAGGCACGCTGCGCGATGCCCTGATGCAGATAGGTGACGTTGTCGTCGTCCTTTTCACGCTTGCCGCCGGCAATGGTCAGCACGCTACGCTCGACCTGCAGCTCGAGGTCGGCCTCGTTGAAGCCGGCTGCCGCCACTACGATGCGATAGTGGTCGTCGCCGTGCTTTTCGACGTTGTAGGGCGGGTAGGAGCTGCCGGTCTCGTTGCGCAAGGCCGATTCGAACAGATCGTTGAAGCGGTCGAAGCCAACGGACTGACGGAACAACGGAGCCATGGAAAAGCTGGTCATGATCGTATCTCCTGAATTTCAGCGAGTGATTGGCGGGACCCGACTTCGGCATCCCACGCGACTCTAGATAGGAACCACCAGACAGATTTCAAGGGCGCAGCGAACAACCATTCATCGGAGGACGAAATGGACAAGGTCATGCTCATCACCGGTGCCAGCCGCGGGATCGGCGCCGCCACCGCCCAACTGGCAGCCCGTCGCGGCTATGCGGTGTGCCTGAACTATCGGCAACGCGCCGACGCGGCCGAACAGCTGGCGCAGCGGATTCGCCAGGCCGGTGGCCGAGCGATCACGCTCGCAGCCGATGTGGCCGACGAAAAACAGGTTGCCGCCCTGTTCGCGGCGATCGACCGCGAGTTCGGCCGCCTCGACGTGCTGGTCAACAACGCCGGCATGCTCGAGCGCCAGATGCGTCTCGAGGACATGGATGCCGCGCGCCTGCAACGCGTGTTCGCCACCAACGTCCTGGGCAGCTTTCTCTGTGCACGCGAGGCGATCAAGCGCATGTCGACCGCCCACGGCGGGCGCGGCGGCGCGATCGTCAACCTGTCATCGGTGGCGGCTCGCCTCGGTGCGCCGCACGAGTACATCGACTACGCCGCCGCCAAGGCCGCCATCGATGTCATGACCATCGGCCTGGCCAAGGAAGTGGCCGCCGAGGGCATTCGGGTCAATGCCGTGCGCCCCGGCGTCGTCTATACGGACATCCATGCCAGTGGCGGTGAGCCGGATCGGGTCGAGCGGGTGCGTGCCAGCGTGCCGATGGCACGGGGCGGCCAGCCCGAGGAAATTGCCGAAGCCGTGCTCTGGCTCGCCAGCGACCAGGCCAGCTACACCAGCGGCGCGCTGCTGGATGTCGCCGGTGGGCGCTAGCTCGCCCGGTCAGGCCAGCGCCTGCTCCGGCGCGTGCGCCATGGAGTCGGCACCGAGCAGCCGATCGATACGCTGGCAGTCGTTTTCGCGGCGGATCTCGGCGAACAGCGCCACGGCCTCCGGATAGCTGCGGGTCAACATCGCCAGCCACTGCTTGAGACGCCCCGGCGCATAGCGCGGCGCCAGCTTGCGCCGCGCCTGCTGCCAGAAATCGGCGACCAGCGGAAACAACGCCTGCCAGGTCATCTCGCTCACTGCCTCGCCGGCACGCATGGCGGCGATCTGCCGGGCCAGATCCGGGCGCGACACCAGCCCGCGGCCGAGCATGACGTCATCCACGCCACTGATCTCGCGACAACGCTGCCAGTCGGCCAGGGTCCAGATCTCGCCATTGGCCAGCACCGGCACCTGCACCACCTCGGCTACCCTGGCGACCCATTCCCAGTGCGCCGGCGGCTTGTAGCCATCGACCTTGGTTCGCGCATGCACTACCAACTGCGCAGCACCGCCGTCGACCAGCGCGCGCGCGCAATCCAGCGCACCGTCCGGGCTGTCGTAGCCCAGGCGCATCTTGGCGGTCACCGGGATCGAGGCCGGCACGGCGCGCCGCACCTCGCGGACGATCGCATGCAGCAGCTCCGGCTCACGAAGCAGGACCGCCCCGCCTCGCGACTTGTTGACGGTCTTGGCCGGGCAACCGAAGTTCAGGTCGATGACCGGCGCCCCCAGGGTGCAGGCCAGGGCAGCGTTATCGGCCAGGCATGCCGGGTCCGAGCCCAGCAACTGCAGGCGCATCGGCGTACCCGAGCGCGTCATCGAGCCGTCGGCCAGCTCCGGCGCAAGCTTGTGGAAGCTGCTCTCGGGTAGCAGACGGTCGCAGACACGGATGAATTCGGTGACGCACCAGTCCAGCCCACCGACGCGCGTCAGCACGTCGCGCATGATCTCGTCGACAAGACCTTCCATTGGCGCCAGGGCGATCTGCATGAAATCTCAAGCCAGCATCAGAAAAGGGCCGGCATTGTAAGGATTCGCCCGACGCTCGTGCACCCTGCTCAGGGGCGCCGATCGTCAACCAAGTGTGGCCGCCGGCGATGTTCCATGTCGGTCTCGTTGCCACCGTGCCCCGGATCATCGATCGAGGTCGACGCCGCTCGCCGTTTCTCGTCGTCGTCTCGCGCGTCGCGCTCATCGGGCATCGATTGGCGCTCCAGCCGCTCGATGCCTTCGCCCGTGCCCATCGAGCCGTTGCCGGCGGCCCGGTCTACTGGCGCTCCCCGCATGCTCTGCGCGAGCAAGCCATTGGCCGGAGCGGCCTGCGCATAGCCGATGGCGCCTGTTATCAGCGTGCAGACCAGCAGCCCGATTGGAGAAGTCTTCATGCGTGCCTCCTGTCGATACGCCCTGCCCTTTGGGCAATGGCGCCGCAATGAAAGTGGCACGGTGCGCGCCGCTTTGCGACCGATGGCAAGCTGAACCGTCTCGCTCGGCAGGGGTCCATTTCCCAGGGACGATGGAATGGCTCAATGGAGGCGAGAAGCATGACGCCCGCGGTGATGATTATCGTGATGGTATTCGGTTGGCTCTCAGTAGCGTCCGCCATGCTCTGGGGCATGCTGCGGATCACCCGACGGCGACACGCGCGCCTATCCGAGCCCGGCCCTCTCCTCGAGGACCGTTGCGAGCCCCTGACGCCACCCACCGCTACGCCGCGATTCGTGCCTCGTTGGATTCTTTGCGTGACAGCCAGGCTCAAAGCTGTACAATGGCCGCCGCGGGATGGAGCAGTCTGGTAGCTCGTCGGGCTCATAACCCGAAGGTCGTTGGTTCAAATCCAGCTCCCGCAACCAGTTTCACGAAGGGTCGCTCGAAACAGCGGCCCTTTTTCATTTCTGCCTAAGTGACTGAGGCAAAATGAGTTTTTCGCAAAGGATGGTTGACAGCAGCCTTCGAGGCTGTAGAATGCCGCCCCACAGACGCGGGATGGAGCAGTCTGGTAGCTCGTCGGGCTCATAACCCGAAGGTCGTTGGTTCAAATCCAGCTCCCGCAACCAAATACGAAAAAGGCCACTCGATCGAGTGGCCTTTTTTCGTTTCGGCTCGCTACGGCTCCCCCTCTCTCGCCGCTCCATCAGCCGGTTCGCCGGCAGGTGCGACATGCTGCCCTAGATCATTCGATCTATTACTTATCAATCAATACGTTACAAACGCTAAACGGCCTCTTTGCATTGCCGCGACAATTTTTTGCGCTTCATTGTTGACTTTCGTCACATTTTGCAAGATACCTATATCCGCAAAACGGAGTAACGACCTGCGCGACAGTTAAGACCAACGGGAGAGGTCAAGTTCCGCAGTAGTAACGATTCCAGCGAGGCATTCATGCTTTCGCCCCCTGCCGAATCGTGACGTTCCTGGTCAGCAGACAAGATCTCGACGAAGTAACGAGTGCGGTAGCTATGGCCTTTCGATTGGTCAGGCTCCCGAAACCCGTGGCTTGCAGGCGAGCCAGGCAGCAGTACCTGAAACTTCCTGAATCGCCCCGCTTGATGAATGGGGTGGCGGTAGCTTTGCGCCGATTAATTGGAAGTACAGATTTTTTACTTAATTAAAACTGTCCTGCCCTTCATCCATCTGCGAACCGCGGAGAGTCATCGTGCGCTCTTTAGAAAATCCAGAGTTATTCCGGAATGCAGCCAAATATGCGAGCGGAATAAACGATAACGGCTTTACGGTAATTCAGAATTTCATTAGCGAAGAACAACTTGCGCGTTTACGTGACTTCGTCGCGCGGGAAGCCGATACACATCCGGGCGGGTACTTCGCCTACCACGGCAGCAAGGCGGTCGCGATGGGCGACATCCGCGGCCTGAGCGAATCGGCGGAACTCCTCCGTCTGCTCGGCGCCCTGTATCAGCAGGGCGCCGGCCAGCCCGCCTTTACCGATGACATCCACCCGGTGCTGCGCTGCGTGCAAGGCGAATCAGGGCGCAGCGAATCCAATCGTTTCCACTTCGACGCAAGCTTCGTCACAGCGCTGCTGCCGATCGAGGTGCCGGATGCAACCACCCCCGGTGAACAGGGCAACCTCCTGGTGTTCGCCAACCGGCGCCGGATTCGCCGCACCGTCCTGGCCAACGTCATCGAGAAAACGCTTATCCAGAACGCCTTTACCAAACGCCTGATCACCCTCGGCATCCGCCTGCACCTGCTGCGGCCGCAGCGCATTCGCCTGGTGCCCGGCAACCTCTACCTGTTCTGGGGTTACCGCTCGTTGCATGCGAGCGAACCGTGCCCGCCTACCACCCGCCGCAGCACGCTGATCTTCCATTACGGCGACCCGCATGCCGGCAGCCTGGCCACGGCGCTGATTCTCGCGTTCAACCAGCATCGGGCACGCCGGGCGACGCAATCCAGCCAACAAGCCGCCTGATCTCACGCACCACACCCCATCGACCGTTCGGCACTCGCTGATGGAAAGGACTCTTCCATGATCAACGTGACCAAGGCGTACCTGGGCAACAAGAGCAAATTCCTGGCTTACGTCGACCGCATCTACCAGAGCGGCTGGCTGACCAACCACGGGCCGCTGTCGCTGGCGCTGGAGGAGCGCCTGAAGGACTACCTCGGCGTGCGCCACGTGATACTCACGAACAACGGCACCATCGCGCTGCAGATCGCCTACCGCGCGCTGGGTATCACGGGCAGCGCGATCACCACCCCCTTCAGCTTCGTGGCGACCACCAGTTCGCTGCAGTGGGAAGGCATTCGCCCGATCTTCGCAGACATCGACCCCGACACCTGGAACCTGAACCCCGGGGAGATCGAAGCGCGGATCGCCCCGGACACCAGCGCCATCGTCGCCACCCACGTCTTCGGCAACCCCTGCGACGTCGAGCGCATCGAGCAGATTGCCCGGCGCCACAATCTCAAGGTCGTCTACGACGGCGCCCATGCGTTCGGCGTGCGTTACAAGGACCGGTCGGTGTTCAACTGGGGCGACATCAGTACCCTGAGCTTTCATGCCACCAAGCTGTTTCACACCATCGAAGGCGGCGCCATCGTCACTGACGACGACGCGCTGGCGGCCAGGGTGCGGCTGCTGTGCAACTTCGGCATCGTCGACACCGACATCATCCAGGGCATCGGCATCAACGCGAAACTCAACGAGTTCGCCGCCGCCATGGGCCTGTGCATCCTCGATGACATCGAGTCGATTCTCGAGCGTCGCGCCGAGATCAGCCACCATTACGAGCGGCATCTGCAGGACCATTTTCAGCTACAGCGCATTCAGCCAGGCGTCTCACGCAACTTCAGCTACGCTCCGATCGCCCTCGGCGACGAGGCGCAGCTGCTGGCCAGCCGCAGCCAGCTGAACAAGCACGGCATCAATCCGCGACGCTACTTCTACCCCTCGCTCGATACGCTCGACTACCTGCAGCCGCAGGAGCCACAGCCGCATTCGCGCTCGCTGAGCCGGCGCGTGCTGTGCCTGCCGATCTATCCCGGCCTGCCGCGCAAGGTGCAGAACCGCGTGATGCAGGTCCTCATCGAGGAAGCCATCCAGCGCGAGCAGGCCAGCCGTGCCTACCTGCGGCCACTGGTCGACGCGGTCAGCCTGCTGGCCGCCACCCCGACAGCGGTCAAGCAGATTTCCTGAGCAGTGGGCGTGCCAATGAACGACTCGAAACACCTGTCGGTGTTGCGCAACAGCGGGCTGAACTACCTGGGGCAGGCCTATGCCGTGCTGGTGGGCATCCTGATCCTGCCGTTCTACCTGGGGCACCTGGGCGCCGAGGCCTACGGCCTGATCGGATTCTTCGCCGTTTTGCAGGCCTGGCTGCAGCTGCTCGACGCCGGAATGTCGCCCGCCCTGGTCCGGCAGGTGGCGCACTACCGGGGCCAGCAGGTACTGTCGCCGCCTGCCGACGAATCCGGCCGGCTGCTGCGCTCATTCGAGATCCTGTTCCTGCCGATCGCCCTGTCCACCTGGCTGGCCATCGGTCTGTCCAGCCGCTGGATTGCCGAACACTGGCTGCAGGCGCAGGAACTGGACACCGCGACCATCGCCCAATGCGTCGGGCTGATGGGCCTGATGGTTGCCCTGCGGCTCTACGCAACCCTGTACAAGAGCGGCCTGCAGGGCCTGGAGCAGCATGGCTGGATCAACGGTGCGAACATCCTCATCGCCACCCTGCGCTATTTCGGCGGCCTGCTGCTGGTCGCCGAGATCAGCCAGGACCCGCTGGATTTCTTCCGCTTCCAGGTTGCCGTCGCCGTTGTCGAGACGCTGCTCTTCGCCACTCGCGCCTATCGGCAACTGCTCGGCCGACGCTGGTTGACGGGCTTCGACTGGCGCGTGGTGCGCCCGGTACTGCCGTTCGCGGCCGGCATCTCGCTGACCTCGGTGCTCTGGGTCGTGCTGACCCAGCTGGACAAGGTGCTGCTGTCCAAAGAGCTGCTGCTCGAGGAGTACGGCTACTTCTCACTGGTGGCGCTGATCTGCAACGGCCTGCTGACGCTGATCAACCCGCTGGTGCAGGCGCTGCTGCCGCGCATGACCGTGATGCTGGCCGAACAGCGTGTCGACGAAATGCACGCGCTGTACCTCAACGCCACCCGCTTCGTCTGCAGCGTGCTGTTCCCGCTGGCCGCGGTGATCGCCTTCCATGCCCGCGAGCTGGTGCTGGCCTGGACCGGGGACGCCGCCGCCGCCGACTGGAGCCAGACCATTCTGGCCTGGTACGCGCTGGGCAGTGCCGTGATGGCGGTCGGCACCTTCCAGTTCTTCCTGCAGTACGCCTACGGGCAGCTGCGCATGCACGTCTGGTACAGCCTGGTCTCCACGGCGCTGAGCATTCCACTGGTGGTCTGGGCGGTGTTCGCCCATGGCGCACTGGGCGCCGCGCTCACCTGGTTCGCGCTGCGCCTGCTGGCGTTCTTCATCTGGCCGGCCGTGGTCCATCGGCGCTTCGCGCCAGGCCTGCACACCACCTGGATGAAGGATGTGCTGCGCATCAGCGCGATGACCGCACTGGGCCTGTTGCTGGGCGAGCCGCTGTTCGCACTGCTGGCCGATGACGACCGCCTGCACACGCTGCTGGCGCTGTCGGTCAGCGGCAGCCTCTGCCTGCTGCTGGTCGCGGCGAGCTTCGCTCCGCTGCGCCACCGCCTCTACCTGACATTCACCAGACCGAGCGTATGACGAATGGAATCGATCGACGAAAACACGCTGCTGGCACGCTGGAATGGCCAGACCGCCCCGCTGCTGAGCATCGTCTGCCTGACTTACAACCACGCGGCCTTCATCCGTCAGGCGCTGGATGGCTTCCTCATGCAGGAAACCCGCTTTCCGTTCGAGATCATCGTGCATGACGATGCGTCTACGGACGAAACGCCCACGATCATCGCCGAGTATGCCGCGCGCTTCCCGACGATCATCAAGCCCATCCTCCAGCAGCAGAACCAGTTTTCCCTTGGCGTGCCCTTCGCCACCGGCCTGTTCGCCCGCGCCGCGGGGCAATACATCGCCTACTGCGAAGGCGACGATTACTGGACCGACCCGCGCAAACTGCAGATCCAGGTGGACTTCCTCGAAGCCCACCGTGACTACGTGATGACCTATCACGATGCGTTCATGTTCAACAGCCAGGGCGTGCTCAAGACGCCCCAGCTCACCGGCCGCCTGCGCGGCGACGCCAGCGCCGGCGAGCTGATGCGTGCGCGACATGTATCGACCCTGACGACCTGCTTTCGCAACCTCATCCACGAACTGCCGGCCGAACTGCACGACGTGCATGTACTGGACATCTGCTGGTGGTCGCTGCTCGGCGCGCACGGCAAGGGCAAGTTCATCGCCGAGATCGCCCCGGCGGCCTATCGCGTCCACGAGGGCGGCATCTTCTCGATGCGCAGCAGCAAACAGCGCATCCGCATGTCGCTGCATGCGTACTACAGCCTGGCCCGCTACTACCAGCGCATCGGCAACCAGGAGCTCCACGAATATTTCCTCACCCAGGTCATCACCCATTCGCTCGCCCTCCTCTCGCCTGCGCGAAAGGCCCGCGCGCTGCTCGACGCGGCGCGCAACACCGCCACCAACCTGCTGCGCCGGCTCAGCCCTGGCACGGCACAAGGCTGACACCCCAAGGACTGCCGCCCCCGGCCCAACCCCTGCAAGGACGAATCCATGACAGCTCTGACTCGCTCTCCGCTGGATTACGAAACCGACAATCGGATCGATCTGGCGCAAATCGCGCGTACCGCCTTTGACCACAAGCTGCTGATCGGCAGCATCACCGGTCTGTTCACCGCACTCGGCATCGTCTACGCCATCCTGGCCACGCCGGTGTACGAAGCCAGCGGCATGATCCAGATCGAAACGAAAAAGGTCGGCATCACCGCCCAGCCGGAGATCATCCCGCGGCCCGATTCGGTCTCGCAGGCGATGACCGAGATCTCGCTGCTCAAGTCGCGGGCCGTACTCGGCAAGGCGGTGGAAAACCTCAAGTTGTACATCACCGCCGAACCCAGGCAGGTGCCGCTGATCGGCGGCTACCTGTCGCGCCATCACGACCCGCTCGAAGACGGCCCGCTGGCCAAGGCACCGCTGGGCCTGGACGCCTTCGCCTGGGGTGGCGAGAAGATCGACGTGTTCCAGCTCGACGTGCCCGACGCTTACTACGGCGAAGAGCTGACGCTCGTCGCCGGCCGCGACGGGGCCTTCAGCCTGTACGACGAGGACGACGAGTTCCTGCTGCGCGGCAATGTCGGCCAGAGCGTGCACAACGCCGGCTTCACGGTGCAGGTCGCCGCGCTCGAGGCCCGCCCGGGCACCGAGTTCGACCTCATGCGCGAACGCCCGCAAACCACCGCGTTGAAATACCAGAAGCGCCTGAAGGTCAGCGAAGCCGGCAAGGACTCGGGAATCATGCAACTCAGCCTGCGCGACCCGGACCCGGATCGCGCCAACCGCATCCTCGATGAAATCAGCCGCCTCTACGTGCGCCAGAACGTCGAGCGCAGCTCGGCCGAAGCCGCACAGCGCCTGGACTTCCTGCGCTCGCAGCTGCCGGTGGTGCGCGCCGAGCTGGAAAAGGCCGAGGCGGCGCTGAACGACTACCAGACCAGCTCCAAGTCGGTGGACATCAGCATCGAGACCAAGGCCGTGCTCGACCAGATCGTCGCGCTCGACGCGGTGCTGTCGGAGCACAACCTCAAGCGGGTCGAATACAACCGCCTGTACACGCCCGAACACCCCATCTTCCAGACCCTGATGAAGCAGATCGCCCAGCTGCAGGCGCAGAAGGCCCAGCTGCTGAAGAAGGTCGACGCCCTGCCGGAAACACAGCAGGAGCTGCTGCGCCTCAAGCGCGACGTCGAAGTGACGACCCAGACCTATACGCTGCTGATGAACCAGGCCCAGGAGCAGGACGTGCTGCGCGCCGGCACCATCGGCAACGTGCGGGTCATCGACACGGCCTACGCGCCCGTGGAAAAACCGGCGCGACCGATCCGCCCGCTGGTCGTGGCCATCGCCCTGCTGCTCGGCCTGTTCGTCTCGGCGCTGGTGGTTCTGGTACGCCAGGCGTTCTACCGCGGCGTGGAAAGCCCGGACGCCATCGAAAAGCTCGGCCTGCCGGTGTACGCCGCCACGCCCTTCTCCGTGCAGCAGCAACAGGCGCGCCGGCAGCGCAAAGGGCGGGCGCAACTGCTCGGCATCGGCAGCCCCGACGACCTGGCCATCGAATCCATGCGCAGCCTGCGCACCAGCCTCAAGTTCGCCATGCTCGAAGCGCGCAACCCTGTGCTGACCATCACCAGCCCGACCCCGGGCGTGGGCAAGTCCTTTGTCTCGGCGAACCTCGCCTGCGTCGTCGCGCAGGCCGGGCAGCGCGTCCTGTTGATCGACGCCGACATGCGCCGCGGCTTCCTGCACCGGGCGTTCGGCCTGGAGCCCACGCGCGGGCTGTCCGAGGCGCTGGCCTCCGGGCTGGCGCTGTCGCAGGTGGTCAGCCAGACCGAACAGCCCAACCTGCACCTGCTCGGCTGCGGCTTCGCCGCACCCAACCCATCGGAACTGTTGATGCACCAGAACTTCGCCCGCCTGCTGAAGGAGGCCGAAGCCTTCTATGACCTGATCATCGTCGATACGCCGCCGGTACTGGCGGTCACCGACGCGGTCCTGGTCGCGCAACTGGCCGGCACCACGCTGCTGGTGACCCGTTTCGGCCTGAGCACGGCCGCCCAGATCGAGGCGGCCAAGCGGCGGCTCAGCCAGAACGGCGTACTGGTCAAGGGGGCCATCCTCAACGGGGTCAAGCGGCGCGCGTCGAACTCGGCGTTCGATACCGGCGCTTACGGTTACTACAGCTATGCTCAGAAAGCCTGACCAAGGAGCGGACATGTTCAGAACCATCGGAATGATGCAGCCGTACCTGTTCCCTTACCTCGGCTACTTTCAGTTGATCGCCGCCTCCGACGCCTTCGTGCTCGGCGACAACCTGCAGTATTCCAAGGGCTCGTGGGTCAATCGCAACCGGGTGCTCTGCCAGGGCCAACCCAAGCTGTTCAGCTTCGGCCTGCAGAAGGCCAGCATCGAAACGCCGATCAACGAGCGTTATCTGAGCGAGCACTTCGCGCATGAAGCGGCGAGCTTTCTGCGCCTGCTGCGCAATGCCTACGCGCGCGCGCCGCACCGCGATGCGGTGGTCGAACAGGTCGAGCGGATACTGGCCTTCACCGAACCCAACCTGGCGCTGTTCGCGGAAAACTCGATCCGCGAGATCTGCCGCTACCTGGACATCCGCACGCCGATCCATCGCGCATCGGAATTCGACCTGCCGCCACCGACCGACAAGCAGGACCGCGTCGTGCAGCTCATGCATCGCCTTCGCGGCGACCTCTACCTGAACCCGATCGGCGGGATGGAGCTGTACAGCCCCGCCCATTTTCGCCGGCACGGCCTGCTGCTGCGCTTTCTGAAGATGGACGACATCACCTACCCGCAGCTGGGCCATCCGTTCGTGCCGGCGCTGTCGATCATCGATGTGCTGATGTTCAACAGCCGCCAGGAGATCCAGCGGCTGTTACCCCGCTTTACCGCGCTCGAAGGGCGCGAGACCGAACCGGAGGGCCGCGTGGCCTGAATGTTGCCAACGTCAAGGCAAGGACGCCGTATCACACGGAGAAGGACGACCATGACCGCCACCGCACAACCCCGCTGGTATCTGGTGCAGACCAGGCCGCGACAGGAGGCTCGCGCCGAGGAAAACCTCCAGCGCCAGGCATTCGAGTGCTACCGACCGCTCATCGAGCGTGGCCAGGGCAGCAGCGAGCCGCTGTTTCCCGGCTATCTGTTCATCCGTCTCGATCACCTGCAGGACAACTGGTATCCGATCCGCTCCACGCGCGGCGTTGCGCGGATCGTCGCGTTCGGCGGCCAGCCGACCCCGGTGCAGGATGCGCTGATCGGCGAGCTGCGCGAGCGCGTCGAGCGGCATGCACGGCAACGCACCCCGGCGGCGTTCAAGGCCGGCGATCGCGTACAGGTCAGCGGCGACAGCTTTCACGACCTCGAAGCGATCTTCGTCGCCCCCGACGGTGAGCAGCGTTCGGTGATCCTGCTGAATCTGCTGCAACGACAACAGAAAGTCCGCGTGCCCAACCATTTCCTGCATTCGAGCGCCTAGCCCGGCTGCCCTCGCACGCCGGCCCCTGGCGCACCATGAGTAGCGCGACATGAAAATCCTCATTCTCAATACGCTTTATGCCCCGCACATCGGCGGCGGCGCCGAAATCGTGGTGCGCCAGCTGGCCGAGGGCCTGCAGCGCCGGGGCTGCGGTGTCTGCGTGCTGGCGACCTGCCCGACACCGGGGTTGCACGCGGGCACCGAGGGCGACGTGCGCGTCTACCGCGCCGGCCTGGAGAACCTCTACTGGCACTACACGCAGAAGCGCCCCAACCGTCTTGCCCGGCTGCGCTGGCACTACCTGGACCGCTACAACTCGCGCATGCGCCAGCACCTGCGCCAGGTGCTCGAACTGGAGCGGCCGGACATCGTGCTCAGCAACAACCTCACCGGCTGGTCGGTGTCGGCCTGGGACGAGATCAGCGCCGCGGGCCTGCCGATCGTCCAGGTGCTGCACGATCACTACCTGCTCTGCCCGAAGGACACCATGTTCGCCAACGGCCACTCCTGTGCCCGCCAGTGCCTGACCTGCAGGGCGCTGCGCCTGGGCCACATGCAGGCCTCGGCCCAGGTGGCCGCGGTGATCGCGGTCAGCCAGGCGCTGCTCGAGCGGGTCTGCGCGCACGGCTATTTCGAGAACGCGCAGCGCCACGTGGTGCACAACCGCGCCCGGCCGCCGGCCGTCGTGGCCAGCGAACCGCGCGCCGACGGCCCGTTGCGTTTCGGCTACATCGGCACCCTGTCGCCGAACAAGGGTGTCGGCTGGCTGCTGCAACAGTTCAACGAGCTGGGTATCGACGCGCGCCTGGTGATCGCCGGGCGCGGCAAGCTCGACTACGAAGCCGAGCTCAAGGCGCTCGCCGATCCGGCCAAGGTGAGCTTCGTCGGCTATCGCGACAGCGCCAGCTTCCTGCAGGGCATCGACGTGCTGGTGGTGCCTTCGCTGTGGGAAGAACCCTTCGGGCTGGTCGCCGTGGAGGCCTGCGCCAGTGGCGTGCCGGTGATCGCCACGCGGCGCGGCGGCCTGCCGGAGATCGTCGTCGATCAGCTCAACGGGCTGCTCTGCGACCCGGACGAACCCAACTCGCTGGCCATCGCCATGCTCTGGCTGTACCTCGACGCCGACTTGCGGGCGCGGCTGGCCAGCCAGGCGCGCGAGAGCGTGCTGCCGCTGCTGGACACCGAACGCATGCTCGACGAGTACCAAGACATCCTGCTGCGCACACTTCAAGGAACGAGTGCCCGCCATGAATCAGAGCCCTCCACTGAGCCACAGCCCAGCCCAGCCGAACCCGCTGGCGTTCGACAAGTCGAGCCTGTACACCTTGATCGCTGCGTCGTTGCTGCTGACTGAAACCTTTTCCGGCGCGCTGCGTTACTACCTGGACATGGCCGGGGTGTCCTGGCTGTTGTACCTGCCCAAGCTCGCCTGCCTGGCGGCCATCGCCGTCGAGCTGCCGAGCTACCGGGCCAACCCGTTGCTGTGGCTGGCGCTGCTTGGCCTGCTGCTCTCGACGCAGCTGGCCATGCTGCACGGGGCGGACATCCGCAACCTGGGTTTCGCCCTGTTCATGTACCTGCCGCTGCTGTTCGGCCTGTTCTGCGGGCGCCACCTCGAGACACGCCTGAAGCTGCTGGTGCGGGTGATCGGCTTCTGCCTGCTGGCCTCGTTCGTCGGCATCGCGCTCGATCTGTTCACCAGCGTGCCCTGGAAGGGCTACAGCTACCTGCTGGGTAATGTCGAGCTGAGCGGCAACCGTTCCTGGGGCATGGAGGACATCGACCGGATCGGCGGTTTCGCCAGGATGTCCACCAGCCTGTCGGTCATGATCGCCATGTACAGCCTGTTCCTCGCCGCCTTCACCCGCTCACGGCTGGCGCGGCTGCTGCTTTATGCGGCTTCGCTGGCGGCAATCGTGCTGAGCACCAACAAATCGACCATGGCGGCCTATGTGCTGACCCTGCTGATGCTGGTGATCGCCGCCTATCGCTTCGCCAGCGCCTCGGCCTTTCTGTTCGCCGTGCTCGGCGGTATCGCCCTGCCGTTCGCCAGCCTGGTGCTGAACCTTGAACCCCATACGGCCGCCAGTCGCAGCATGCTGGCTTCCTTTGCCGATCGGCTGGTCAACAGCTGGCCGAACTTCATCGCCGAGCTGGTCGGCTCGGGCTGGGGCTGGCTGGGCGCAGGCTTCGGCGCGGTCGGCAGTGGCGCGGCGACCTTTCCCATTCCCGGCATCGAGCTGCTGGCAATCGCCGACAATACCGCGCTCTACCTCTGGGGCATGCTCGGGGTGTTCGGCATCGGCCTGTACCTGCTGCAGTTCGGCCTGCTGCTACGCCTGCAGGCGCGCGATACACGGCTGCGCAATGCGCTGCTTGGCTGCGCCTATTGCGTATGCCTGATCGGCTGGGCCACCGACATCCCTGAAGTCACGGTCGCCACCCTGTTCCTCGGGCTCGCCGCCGCGCATGCCTTGGCCCCCACCCGCACAGGGCTGCGCCTGGGGACGCTGCCGGCCGCGGCGCAGTGGCAGGGAGAGCGCTCATGAGCACCCGGTTCAACCCGCTGTTGCTGGCAGCCGCGCTGAGCCTGGCGCCGATGGCGCTGGCGCAGGACGCCTTCATCGTCGGCGTCTGTTCGCACGAGTTGCACCGTGGCCAGCCGGACAGCCCGGCCAACCGCCTGATGCAGCGCGCCGGCATCGAGTCGGTGCGCACCGATGCGCACTGGGCGTTCGTCGAGCGCCAGCGCGACCAACTGGAAATCGAGCGCCACTGGTATCGCTACCTCGAAGACACCCAGGC
Source organism: Stutzerimonas sp. CXK-1 (assembly GCF_057738225.1). Lineage (NCBI taxonomy): Bacteria > Pseudomonadati > Pseudomonadota > Gammaproteobacteria > Pseudomonadales > Pseudomonadaceae > Stutzerimonas > Stutzerimonas sp. CXK-1. Next base: position 2,452,798 of record NZ_CM173217.1, read on the forward strand.
CAGCGGGCTGCAGAGCCTGTTCATCCTCGGCTATGGCAATTCCTTTCATGCCGAGGGCCAGAAGCCACGCAGCGAACCGGTGCGCGCCGCGTTCAATCGTTACGTGGGCTTCGTCGGCGAGGCGCTCAAGGGGCAGGTGAGCTTCTACGAGGTGTGGAACGAATGGGACGTCGAAGACCCGGTCAGCCCCGCCTTCACCGAGGACTATGCGCGGCTCGTCGCCGATGCTGCCGGCATCATCCGCGAGCGTGATCCACAGGCCAGAGTGCTGGCCGGCGCGGTCACCAGCCAGGGCATCGAAAGCGGCTTTGCCCGCCGCCTGATCGACAACGGTGTGCTCAACAGCGTGGACGGGCTGTCGCTGCATCCCTACGTGCACTGCCGCGGCCGTGGGCGCAACACGCCAGAGGCCTGGATCGACTGGCTCGACGACGTCGACCGCGAGCTGACCCTCGCCGCCGGCCGGCCGGTGCCGCTGTACCTCACCGAGATGGCCTGGCCGTCGCACCAGGGTGCCTGCGGCGTTGACGAACAGACCCAGGCAGCCTACCTGGCGCGCAGCTTCTTCCTCGCGCGCACGCTGCCGAGCATCCGCGGCATGTGGTGGTACGACCTGCGCAACGACGGCACCGACCGCCGCGAGCGCGAGCACAACTTCGGCCTGTTGCGCCACGACTACCAGCCCAAGCCGGCCTACCGCGTGCTCACCGCCATCAGCCCCATCGTGCGCGACTACGAATACCTCGGCCAGGAGCGGCGCCGCAGCCGGGACGTGTTTCTGCTGCGCTTCCGCCACGAGGGTGACGAGGTGCTGGTCGGCTGGAGCGCCGGTGAGCCTACCAGCCTGTTGCTCGAAGCGCCGGCGGCACGCCGCGGACGGTTGCAACTGATCGACACCGCGCAGCCGCTGCTCGGCCGCCACAGCGGGCAGGCGCAATGGAACTGCCCAGCGGACGGCGGCGCCTGCTCGGTCAAGGTCGAGCTCGGCGCCTTTCCGAAGGTGTTCAGCCTGAATCCGCTAGCGGAAGGCGGCGAATAGGACCGGTATGGAGGTGGCACAGGGACGTGCCGCCACCATAAAAAACGACAGGGAGTAGACGAGATGATCGTCATCAACGCGCGTTTTCTCACCCAGCAGACCCGCGGGGTGCAACGCTTCGCCGAACAGATCAGCCTGGAGCTCGCCAGCCTGCGTGACGACCTGGTATTCGTCACGCCGGCCAACATCACCCGGCACGAGACCGCCGAGCGGCTCAACGCCCGCGTCATCGGCCACAACCGCGGCCACCTCTGGGAACAGCTCGACCTGCCGTTGTGGCTGTTGCGCAACGGCCGCCCGCCCCTGGTCTCGCTGTGCAACACCGCGCCGCTGGCCTATGCCAACCAGATCGTCACGCACCACGACATCACCTACGTGCGCTACCCGGAGAGCTACTCGCGCGCCTTTCGCCTGCTCTACTGCAACATCATGCCGCTGCTGCTGCGGCGCACCCGCGCGCTGATGACCGTCAGCGAGTTCTCCCGCGAGGAGATCAGCGCCCACTACGGCTACCCGTTCGACAAGATCAGCATCGTGCCCAACGCCGTGGCCGAGGCCTTCCGGCCGTTCTGTGCCAGTGGCTGCCACGAACCCACGCCCTACCTGCTGGCCGTGTCCTCGCACAACGCGCACAAGAACTTCGCACGCATGGTCAACGCGTTTCTCAGCCTGCAGGGCTTCGACGATGTGCAATTGCACATCGTCGGCGACGCCCATGGCGTGTTTGCCGGCCTGAACGCCGACCTGACGCAGCATCCACGCATCCGCCTGCTCGGCCGGCTGACCGATGAGGAGCTGGTCGAGCAGTACCAGGGCGCGACCGCATTCGTCTTCCCTTCGCTGTACGAGGGTTTCGGCATACCGCCGCTCGAAGCACAGGCCTGCGACTGCCCGGTGATCGCCGCCAACAGCGCGTCGATCCCCGAAGTGCTTGGCCGCAGCGCGCTGTATTTCGACCCGCTGAACCTGAGCTCGATGGCCCTGGCCATGCGTCGCATCCTGGAGAACGCCGAGCTGCGCAACGACCTGCGCGTACTGGGGCGTGCCAACGTTGCCCGCTTCGCCTGGAAGAGCTCGGCGCTGAAGGTTTCCGACCTGATCGACCAGGTGCTGACCGGCAAGCGCAGCCCCCGCCAGCTGGTAGGCCTGAGCGCCACCCGCCACTGACCGTCCGCGCCCGGCAGCGTGGTGCGGCGAGCGCAAGCACGCCGCACCGCCCCTTGCCGTGCGTCCAACAGCCACCCACCAGGACCTGCCCATGAAAATAGCGATCATCCACGACTGGCTGGTGACCTTTGCCGGTGCCGAGCGGGTACTGCAAGCGCTGCTCGAAGTGTTTCCCGAGGCCGATCTGTTCGCCGTGATCGACTTTCTCTCCGACGAGGACCGCGCGCGCCTGGGCGGCAAGCGCGCCACCACCAGCTTCATCCAGCAGTTGCCGAAGGCGCGCACGCATTACCAGAAGTACCTGCCGCTGATGCCGCTGGCCATCGAACAGCTGGACATGTCGCCCTACGACCTGGTGATCTCCAGCAGCCATGCCGTGGCCAAGGGCGTGCTCACCGGGCCGAACCAGCTGCACATCAGCTACGTGCATTCGCCGATCCGCTACGCCTGGGACCTGCAGCACCAGTACCTGCACGAGGCCCACCTGGAGCGCGGCCTGAAGGCCAAGCTGGCGCGCACCCTGCTGCACTACATGCGCCTGTGGGACCAGCGCACCGCCAGTGGTGTCGACGAATTCATCGCCAACTCGCATTTCATCGCCCGGCGCATCAACAAGAGCTACCGGCGCAGCTCCACGGTGATCTACCCGCCGGTCGATACCAGCGCCTTCGCACTGCATGAAGCCAAGGAAGACTTCTACCTGACCGCCTCGCGCATGGTGCCCTACAAGAAGATTCCGCTGATCGTCGAAGCCTTCGCGGCGATGCCCGACAAACGCCTGGTGGTGATCGGTGCCGGCCCGGAGCTGGAGCGGGCCCGCGCGGCAGCCGGGCCCAACGTGACGTTGCTGGGCTACCAGCCGTTCGAGGTGTTGCTCGACCACATGCAGCGTGCGCGCGCCTTTGTCTTCGCCGCCGAAGAGGACTTCGGCATCGCCCCCATCGAGGCACAGGCCTGCGGCACCCCGGTGATCGCCTTTGCCCGCGGGGGCGTGCTGGAAACCGTGCGCGGGCTCGAGCACGAGCAGCCGACCGGGGTGTTCTACGCCGAGCAGAGCCAGGCCTCGATCATCGCCGGGGTCGAGCTGTTCGAGCGCGAGCAGGGCCGGATCACGCCGCAGGCCTGCCGACGCAGTGCCGAGCGTTTCGCCGCCGAGCGCTTCAAGGAAGAAATCCGCCTGTTCGTCGAGATGCGTCTGCGCGAGGCATCTCTGCAGGATGTTCAAACGGGGAGCGCCAGCCGCCTGGTCTCCCCGATCTATAGCGCTGCCAGACACGCCTGACGGATCGGGCACAGCATGGGAGGACTCAAGGATGAACCGCATATCGCAACGAACCCGGCCCGTCGGGCTGATCGCCATCGGACTTCTGTTCGGCCAGTTCGCCCTGGCCGATCCGCCACCGCCCACCGCACCCTGCCTGCAGGCAGCGCCGGCCACGGCGCGCTACCTGGGCGCCCCGCCGCCCAGTTGCCAGCCCGCGGCCGGGCAACCAAGAACCGTTCAGCCGCCACAGCCGACGCAGCGGGTGATCGCCGAACCGACCGCCGAGCAGGTACTGCCCAGGCCGGTGGATACGCGCCGGTATTCGTTCTGATCCGCGAGACCAAACCATGAGCAACGATCGCGCGCCCAAAGCCTCGACGATCCTGGCCGACGGCTACTCCTATGTCGAAATATTCCACGAACCGGCCGACGCCGACGGCCACCCCCCCGTCGTGCCACGCATGGTGTTCCACGCGTTGCTCAGCCCCGCCCGCCCCGACGACGACCCGTCGCCACAGGCCACGCGCGAGTCCGCGCCGTCATGAGCGGCGCGGCGGCCCTGGCACAGCGGTCAACGGCGTCACCCGCCATCGAGGATGTCATGCAAGGCACCACCACCATTGTCACGGTCACCTACGGCGACCGCCTGCGTTATCTGGAACAACTGGTCGAGCGCGCGCTGGGTTTCGCCGCCATCGACCGGGTGCTGATCGTCAGCAACGCCTCGACCGCGCCGCTGGCGCGCCTCGTCGAGCGCGCGCCCGGGCGCGTCGAACTGCTCGAACTGGGGCGCAACACCGGCTCGGCCAACGGCTACGCCGAAGGCATCGAGGCCGCGCTGGCCAGCGGCGCCGAGTACATCTGGCTGATGGATGACGACAACGCGCCAACCGCCGCCGCGGTCGACATCCTCCACCGCGAACTCGCGCGCCTGGGCCAGGCGCAGGGGCTGGACAAGGTCGCGGTGCTCGGCTTCCGGCCCACGCAGCAGGCCGACATCGCCCAGGGCGTACCGGCGCGCTTCGTCCGCCAGCCGCGCTCGAGCGCCTTCGGCTTCCATATCGCGCAGGTGCCCTACAAGTTCTGGCGCCGGCTGCCGTGGGGCCGGCCGACCGGGCACGCGCCACAGGCAATCGCCCTGCCGTTCGCCCCCTATGGCGGCATGCTCGCCCACCGCAGCCTCTACCAGCGCATCGGCGTACCGCTGCGCGAACTGGTGCTGTATGCCGACGACACCGAGTACACCCGGCGCATCAGTGCCAACGGCGGCTCGCTGTACCTGTTCAGCGAGGCGCTGATCGACGAGCTGGAGCTGTCGTGGAACATCAAGGCGCGCACCCGCAACATCTTCGAGGCCTTCCTGCTCGGCGACTCGGACTTCCGTGCCTACTACAGCGCGCGCAACCAGGCCTGGTTCGACGCCCACGTCTGGGCCGAATCGCCCTGGCTCTACCGCCTCAACCGCGCCGTCTTCCTGCTGCTGTTGCGCTGGGTCGCCCATCGCCACCACGCCGGCGAGCGGCTGCAACTGATCGAGCGGGCGATTCGTGACGGCGAAGGGCGCCAGCTGGGCGTCAGCACCACCTTTCCGCTGCGCTGAGGGAGGCCTGCGCCATGAGTGAGAAAAGCCTGCAACGCGGCGGCAACAACTTCGACTGCCTGCGCCTGCTCGCCGCCTCGATGGTGGTGATCGGGCACAGCTACTGGCTGACCGGCCAGGCCGAGCGCGAGCCGATCCGACGCTTTTCCGGCGGCTACGACATGGCCGACGTGGCGGTGCATGTGTTCTTCGTGATGAGCGGCTACCTGATTGCCGCGTCCTGGCTGCACAGCCGCAGCCTGATCGAGTTCGCCGGCAAACGCGCGCTGCGGATCTTTCCTGCCCTGCTGGTTTCCACACTGTTCGCCCTGCTGGTGGTCGGCCCGCTGGCCACCGAGCTGCCACTGCGCGACTACCTGCGGCACGAGCTCACCACCGGCTACCTGGCCAACATGCTGCTGGTGACGCGCTTTCACCTGCCTGGCGTGTTCGCCGCCAACCCCTTTCCCGATACGGTCAACGGTTCGCTCTGGACCTTGCCATTCGAGGTCGGCATGTACGCGACCCTACTGACGCTCGGCCTGTTCGGCCTGCTGCGCCGGCGCGTAGTCCTGCCGCTGCTGGGGCTGCTGTTCGTCGTGCATTTCCTCGCCATCGATCGGCTGGGCCTGACGAGCGAGGTGCTGTTCAAGTTCACCCGCCTGGGGCTGTTCTTTCTCGCCGGGGCCGCGCTCTACCTCTATCGCGCGCAAGTCCCCTGGACCTGGAAGCTGGCGCTGCCCCTGCTCGTCCTGAGCCTGGTCACCGGCGGCAGTACGCTGTGGAACCCGGTGCAGGTGCTGACCCTGCCCTACCTCACGCTCTACCTCGCCCAGCGCCCGCTGCCGGTGCTGTCGAACATCGGCCGGCACGGCGACTTCTCCTATGGCCTGTACATCTTCAGCTTTCCGACGCAGCAGCTGATCGTGCACTGGACGCAGGGGCAGATCGGCCTGGGCAGCATGATCGCCGTGAGCCTCCTGGCCAGCCTGGCGCTGGCCTGGCTGTCCTGGCACCTGGTCGAAGCGCCCGCCCTGGCGCTCAAGCGCTACCTGCCCCGCCCGCCCAGCTCACCGCTGCCGGCCGGCAGCGATCGGGCGGTTCAGTGAACCGTGGAGGCGGCCAGCCCGTCGCGCTGCAGTTCCATTTCACGCAGCAGGCGCAGCTGGCGGACCCGCTCGAGGTTTTCCGCCGCCGTGGCGTAGTGCGAAGGCGATAGCTCCAGCGCGCTGCGAAAGAACTGCTCGGCCTGGTCCAGCCGGCCCTCGACCAGGCAGATGTAGCCCACGTCATTGCTCGCCTGGGCCCGGCTGCCGCCACGCTCGAAAACTGCGATCGCTTCCTCGTAGCGCCCGCTGCGCGCCAGCAGCAGGCCGAAGTTGCGTAGCAGCGGCGAATACCCGGGCGACAGGTCGATGGCGCGGCGGTAGAGCCGCTCGGCCGCGTCCCACTGGCCGGCGAGGTAGTACGAATAGGCCTGGCTGTTGTTCACCAGCGGCGAGCGCGGGTCGATCCGCAGGGCCAGGCGGTAATAGCCCTCGGCCTCGGCGAACGACGACCCCAGGTCCGCCAGCACCCCCATCGCGTTGTACAGGCGCACCGGCGAAGCGCGGTCCACGCTCAGCTCGCCCGGCTGCAGCGCGCCTGCGCCCAGCGCTTTGCCCAGGCGCTGCTGATCCAGCGTCACCGCCCGCTCGAGCGCGGTGCGGGCCTGGCCCAGGTCGCGCTGTTCGAGGCGCAGCAAACCCAGTTCGGCCAGCGCCTCGATGTCATCCGGGGTCGCGGCGAGCACCTCGTTCAAGGCCATCTCGGCCAGCTGCAGGTTGCCCCGCTCGCGGTGGATCCGGCCGATCGCCACCAGTGCGGCGTAATGCTTGGGCTCGAGCTCGAGCGTACGCAGGTAGAGGTACAGCGCCTGGTCGAGATCACCCGCGCGGTAGGCGGCGTCGGCCATCAGCATCGCCTGGTTGGCGCTGCCGGCCTGCTTTCTCACCTGATAGAGCACCGAATTGTCACCCGAGTAGACCGAGCGCACGCCCTGCTGCGTCGGCTCGAAACTCTGACAACCGGCGAGCACGCCGGTCGCCGCCACCAGTAATGCGAGCTTGTTCATGTCACAGCCTCCCGAAGGCCTTGAGTACACCCACGATGGCCGGCCCGATGGCCACCAGGAAAAAACTCGGCCAGAGACAGAAGATCAGCGGGAAGACCAGCTTGGTGCCGATCTTCGCCGCCTGCTCTTCGGCCGCCTGGGTACGACGATCACGAAACTCCTCGGCATAGATGCGCAGCGTGTCCGCCACGCTGCTGCCGAAGCGGATGCTCTGCGCCAGCAGGCTGATCAGCCCGCCGATGTCCTCCAGCCCGGTCCGTTCGGCGAGTTTGCGCAGCGCATCGGCACTGCTGATGCCGGCGCGGATCTCGGCATTGACCAGCGCCAGCTCCTCGGCCAGTTCGCCATGGCTGACCGAGAGTTCCTCGGCCACGCGCTCGATGGCATGCGGCAAGGCCAGCCCTGACTCGACGCAGACGACCATCAGGTCCAGCGCATCGGGAAATGCCCTGCGCAGCCGGGCGATCCGCGCGGCCCGGCGCTTCTCCACCACCAGCGCCGGCAACAGCCAGCCGACGCCCGCCAGCACCGCCGCCAGCAACGCGACGTGCTTGAGGGCCAGACCGCTGAGCAGCGGCAGCAACAGCACCGCGGCGCTGCCCAGGCCGAGCGGCAGCAGCAGGCGCAAGGCCCAGTAGAGCTGCGGCGCGGACACCGAACGGTAGCCGGCCTGGATCAGCTGCAGCCGCGTCGCACTCGGCGCCGCCTGGTCACCACTGACGAAGCGCTGGCCGAGCCGCGCCAGCAGCAGTTGCACCCCGCCCGGCGGCTGGCTGGCGACGGCCGCACCGGCCTGGCCGCGGCCGATGGCGTGCAGGCGCCGGCGCACCGGGTCCTGCAAGCCGATGACCACCAGCCCCAGGGCGATCATGACCAGCACCAGGCTGACGCCCACCGCGGCGCTGAAGATCAGGCGCACCAGGCGCTCGTCCTTGACGGTTTCGCCGATCAGGCTCAGCAGATAGTCCATGATCCGTCTCCTCGAGGCGCTACACTTGGATGCGCACGATCCGGCGTATCCAGAAGATCCCCAGCAGCATGCCGACGAAGGCCGCCAGGGCCAGCTTGCGCCCCAGGGGTTCGTTGATCAGCATCGGCAGGTAGCCGGGCGTGGTCAGCATGATTCCGGCGGCGAGCACGAAGGGCACCGAGACCAGCACCCAGGCCGACATGCGCCCCTCGGCCGACAGCGTGCGCACCTTGCGCTGGAAGCGGAAGCGCTCGCGCACCAGCCGGCTCAGGCGCTCGAGCACCTCGGTGAGGTTGCCGCCGGTGTCGCGGTGAATCAGGATCGAGGTCACCAGCAGCATGACCGTCATGCTTGGCATGCGCTCGAGCAGCCCGAGCATCGCGCGGCGCACGTCATTGCCGTAGGCGATGTCGGCAAAGGCCAGATCGAACTCCTCGGCCACCGGCCCCTTCTGCTCCTCGGCGACCAGGCGCAGGGTCTCGTTGAACGGGTGGCCGGCGCGCATGGCCCGGCACATGGCGTCCAGCGCATCGGGCAGGCCCTCCTCGAACTGCGCGAAGCGACGCGCACGCGCACTGACGATGCGCAGGATCGGCAGCCCGCTCGCCAGCAGGCCGAGGCCCAGCGCCAGCCATGCCAGCTTCGTCACCACCCACACCAGCATTGCCGTGACCAGCCCCAGGAGCAGGCCGAGCAGGACCACCCGGTACGCCAGGTGACGGCGCCCGGCCTGTTCGATGGTCCGCCCGAGGCGCTCCATGCCCGGCAGCTGCTCGAGCCAGGCCTCCAGCGGCGAGAGGCGCTTGAGGTACTTCTGCCGCAACAGCACCTGCATGCTCTGCCCGTCACCGCTCTGCTCGAGCAGACGCAGGCGCTGGCGAATCCGCTTGCGCACCTGCCCCGCTTCACCGAACACCGGGATCGTCAGGCCCTGGCTGAGCAGGAATACCGCCAGAAACACCATGCCGAGAAAGATCAGCAGAAAGTCGCCGGATAGCGCGTTCATGACTGCAAGGCCTCCATCCAGTCCGGCCGGAACAGGCCCAGCGGCAGCTCGATGCCGCGCTTGCTCAGCCCGTCGCGGAACACCGGCACCATGCCGCTCGGGCGATAGTCGCCGAGCACCTCGCCGGCCTCGCCGATGCCGCGGCGCTCGAAACTGAAGATCTCGGTCATGGTGATGATGTCGCCTTCCATGCCGTTGATTTCCTGCACGCTGACCAGCCGCCGGCGGCCGTCCTCCTGCCGCTCGAGCTGCACCACCACGTCGATGGCCGAGGCGATCTGCTGGCGCAGCGCCTTCATCGGAAAGGTCGCGCCGGTCATCGACACCATGTTCTCGATGCGGCCCAGCGCATCGCGCGGGCTGTTGGCATGCACCGTGGTCAGCGAGCCATCGTGGCCGGTGTTCATCGCGGCCAGCATGTCCAGCGCCTCGCCGCCGCGCACCTCGCCGATGACGATGCGGTCCGGGCGCATGCGCAGCGCGTTGCGCACCAGCTCGCGCTGGTTGATCTCGCCACGCCCCTCGATGTTCGCCGGGCGCGTTTCCAGCCGCACCACATGCGGCTGCTGCAACTGCAGCTCGGCCGAGTCCTCGATGGTGACGATCCGCTCGTTGTGCCCGATGAAGCTCGACAACACGTTGAGCAGGGTCGTCTTGCCGGTGCCGGTGCCGCCGGAGACCAGCACGTTGAGCCGGCCGCGCACGATGGCCTTGAGTACCAGCGCGATGGCCGGCGTCAGCGTCCCCATCTGCACCAGCGCATCGGCGTTGAGCAGGTCGACGGCGAAGCGGCGGATCGACAGGCTCGGCCCGTCGATGGCCAGTGGTGGAATGATCGCGTTGACCCGCGAACCGTCCTTCAGCCGGGCGTCGACCAGCGGCGAGGACTCGTCGATGCGCCGGCCCAGCGAGGACACGATGCGGTCGATGATGTTGAGCAGATGCCGGTCGTCGCGAAAGCGCACATCGGTGCGCTGCAGTTTGCCGTGGCGCTCGACGTATACCGAGGCGTGGCCGTTGACCAGGATGTCCGACACGCTCGGGTCGGCCAGCAGCGGCTCGAGCGGGCCGAGGCCGAGCACCTCGTCGGTGATCTGGCGAATGATCGCCTGGCGCACCGCCACGCTGACCGGCGCGTTCTGCTCGTCGAGCAGCCGCTGGCAGATGTCGCGGATCTGCCGGCTCGCCTCGTCCGGCTCCAGCGAGTCGAGCAGCGACAGGTCCATGACCTTCAGCAGCAGCTGGTAGATGCGCTCGCGCCACTCGCACTCCAGCCCGCCGAGCTGGCTGCGCGTCTCGTAACGGTCCTCGGGGGCCTCGGCTTCCCAGGGCATGCCAAGCGTGGCGACAAGCGCCTCGGGCGGCGTCGCCGCGGCTTCGGTCGTGGGTCGTGCGCGCTGCAGGCGGCTGCGAAATTCGCTCAACATGGTCTATCCCCCGAACAGTCGGCCAATGGTGCGTTTGAACAGGCCCGGATCGCGCCGCTGCTCGCCGACCAGTTGCTGGCCGAGCTGGCGCAGCCCGCGCGTGATGCCGGCGCGCGGCGCCTGCAACTCCAGCGGAATGCCGGCGTTCTGGCATTCGCTGACGGTGGCGTAGTCGTTGGGCAGGGTCAGCACGCGTTCGCAGCGCAGGGCCTCGACGATGTCGCGCGTGCTGACCGGCGCGGATTTCTCGTAGCGGTTGACCACCACCTCGATGCGCCCGGCCTGCACCCCGAGGTCATCGCGCAGGATGCGCCACAGGCGCGCGGCGTCCTTCAGATGGCCGACGCTCTGCTGCAGCACCAGGTAGATGCGATCGGCCTTTTCCAGGGTGACGCCGGTCAGGTGGTCGATGTGCCGCGGCAGGTCGACCACTGTCCAGTCATAGCTGGTGCGCGCCAGGTCGAGCAGCGCTTCGAGCTGCTCCAGGCGCACGTCCTGGCTCAGGCACAGCTCGCCGGTGCGCACGCCGAGCACATCCAGCGTCGCGCTGAAATGGTTGCAGAAGCCGTGCAGCGCCACGCCGTCGAGGCTGTCGACGCGCTGCAGGACCTCCACCGGGCCGTGCGCGGGGTTGACGTCGAACGCGTGGGCGACGCTGCCGAATTGCAGGTCCATGTCCAGCAGCAGGGTTTTGCCACCCTGCACGCTGAGCTGGTGCGCCAGGTTGCAGGCGATCAGCGTCGCGCCGGCACCGCCCTTGGCGTTGATCACCGCCACCAGCCGTCCGCCTTCAGTCGCGCTGCTGCGTGCCTCGGCCACCTGCCGCAGCAGCGCCGCGCGCAGCTCGCCCGGCGCGACCGGCTCGGGGAGAAAATCCCTTGCCCCGGCCTGCATCGCCAGGCGCACCGCCTCACGGTTGTCCAGCGGCCCGCAGATCAACAGTGCGGGGCGCTGGCCACGCTCGCGTTGCAGCAGCGCGCCCAGCTCGTCGCGCCACAGCTGGCTGAGATGCAGCACCAGCACGTCCGGCAGCGGGTCGACGTTGTACAGCGGATCGGTATGACCGTTGCTGACCAGGCGGGTCGCCACACGGTAGTCGGGCAGGCCCTGCACCATGCTCCTGAAACCGGCGAGCGCATCGGCGTCGCGCCCGCAGAACAGCAGTTGCAGGGCCTGCGTCTCGGCCCGGGTCGGGGCGTCGCTGTCGACGAGTTTCAGCATGGCGTTATCTCCGGTACTTCATTGGGATCGGGTTGGCGGCCCAGGCTTTCCCGGGGCAGGATCGACTCGAACACCGGCAGGGTGAGCCCCGTCTGCATGCCTGGAATCAACAGGTCGAAGACGAAGCCCTCGATGCGCAGGCGCACATAGCGGATCTGCGCAAAGCCGCTTGCCAGCCCCGGGCCGGCGATCTCCGCACCATTGCCGTCGAGGTAGGCCAGGCTCAGCTGCGAGCCGTCCAGGCCGCCGATCAGACGGCTGGCACCGTCATCGTCGGCCTCGTTGAACATCGCCCGACGCAGTACGCGTGCATCCTGGATGTCGCACACCGCAGCCAGTCGCGCACCGCGGCGGACCGACTCGTTCAGCGCATTGACGGTAAAGGCCAGGCGCCCCAGTTCGAGCACGCCGAACAGGGTGACGAACAGCAGCAGGCCGACGATGGCGAACTCCACGACGTAGGCGCCGCGCATCCGTTTGGCGTTCATCACAGAGCCCTCATCACGGTGCTCGCCTGCAGCGTCAACTGCAGCGGAATGGCCTCGCCGATCAGTGCCGGCAGCTCGGTGCCGATAACCGGCTGGTAGAGGTAGCGCAGGGTCACGCGCACGTGCTGGCTGCCCACCGCGGCAATCTCGACCGCGCTGTCGTCGAGCCCCTCGAGCCGGGGCTGGCCGCCGGCCGCGGGCGAGCCATAGAGGGCGAGGTTGCGCGTTTGCCCGGTCAGCTCGGCGTTGAGGTCCAGCTGGCCGAGGGTGCGGTTCCAGGCGTGCGCCGAGAGGTAGCGGCTCGAGTCGCGGCTGGCCTGCACCAGGGTGTTGTACTGCAAGAGCAGGCGGCCCAGCTCACCGACGGTCAGCAGCAACAGCAGCAACAGCGGCAGGGCAATGGCGAACTCCACCATGGCCAGGCCTTGCTGGCTTTTGCGCGAGCGATAAAGAGGCGCTCTCATGCTCCCTCCTCACGAATCGTCACTGGGGGTACGGGCGTTATCGATGTAGGTCTTGTAGAGCTGGATGATCTGCGGGCCGCTGTCGTCGCTCGGGTCGATGTCCGGCTGGTTGTCGCCGGCACATTCGCGCAGGAACTGGCCGAATATCTGCGCGTCCTTGCCGCCGGCGGGCAGCGGCTGGACGAGAAAGAAGCAGCCGAACCCCAGCACCGGCACGGAGGTCTGGCCGTTCTGCTTGCCGGTGCAGTCGCCCACCACGATGCGCAACACGCGCCGCTCCGCCACACCGCCGGCGGTGCAGCCTGACGGGCAGGCCGCCGTTGCCCGACGCCAGTCGTTGTAATCGAGCAGCGCGCCCTGCCCGGTGAACAGGTTGCCATCGCGCGCTTGCACCGGCTGGCCGTCATAGGTGGCCTGCTCGGCGCCTTCGTCCCATTCGATCAGCGGCGTCGTGTGGCTGATGATCTGGTCCGGCGGGTAGCTCGCCGCCGAGCCGGCCAGCGAGCCCTTGTACTCACCGAAACGGGTGTTCAGCCCCTGCGCGACGGGGCCGACGGTATTGCCCGGCTCGGTCTCCACCGCCTCGCCGACCTGGTTGCATTGCTCGATGTCGCCGGCCAGCGCGGCGCGGACGTCCGCCGCCCCGCTGTTGCTGCCCAGGCGAATCAGCTGGAAATTGCCGGGGCCGATCGGCGAGGTGTTGCCCGCCCCGCTCTTGAGCACTTCCAGATCGCCGAAACGGTAGCCCCAGAACTGCCCGGCCGTCGGGTCGTTGCCATTGGGGTCGCCGCAGATCATCAGCGGTGCCACCTGGCACGGGGTGGTCGGGCTCGGGCCGGCGGTGGCGATGGCCGAGACGGCCTTGTCCCGCGCGTCGTCGGCGAGCAGGGAGAGGATCGGCCAGAAGAACCCCTGCAGCGGCTCGTTGGCGACCGAGACACGGACATAGCGCGCGGCCACCGGCCCCGGATAGGAGAACGGCCCGTAGACGCTCGTGGCGAGTTCGACCTGCACGAAGCCCGTGCCGCCCTCGGCCAGCGCGGTGGCCAACTCGTCGTTGCCATCGGCCTGCGCATTCAAGGTGAAGGTGCCGACGGCCGCGTCACGGGTCAGGCTGGCGGCGTTGCCGGTGCCGGACACCTGCAGCAGCGTGCGCGCGCCGCTGAGCGCGGCAGCATCGACCGCGTTCTGCAGGCGCGCCTTGTTCAGCAGCATGTGGCCGCCGTCCAGGGCCAGCGCCGCCATCGCCAGGATCGCGAGCATGGCGACCGTCACCAGCACCATGACAGCGCCCCGCTGGTGGGCCGGCCCCCGGTAAATGGCGCGTGGACTGTTCATGGCATTTGCCTCAGCGCTCGAAGCGGATCCGGATCGGTTCGGCCACGCGTTCGGCGTCACCGTGCGCCTCGCGGTAGCCCTTGAGCACCCGCTCGGTACGCGGCCCGTCAGCGCCCGGTGGCAGCGCCGTTCCGGGTTCGGCGGCCGTCGTCTTGTCGGCGATCTGCTGGTAGTGCACGGCCTGGACGGTCGAGCCCAGCGGGCCGACGCGAGCCTCTTCATAGGTGGTGCAGGCGGCGACCAGCGCCGCGCAACCCAGTACGAACACGGTTTTCATGGCGTTTCTCCGTCTAGTGCAGATCGTGGCCGAAGCGGCCTTCGCTGACGCCCAGGCTGACCGGCACGGTGCGGCCCGGCTGGCTGCCCTTGGTCTTGCCGAGCAGGTAGAACTCCAGGTCGCTCGGCGGCACGAAGTCGTCGGTCGGCAGGCGCACCGCCTTGGCATCGACCGGCGTGGCCAGATGCGGGGTAACCAGGATCACCAGTTCGGTTTCGCCATTGATGAACTGCTGGCTGCGAAACAGCATGCCGAGCACCGGCAGGTCGCCCAGCCCGGGGAAGCGGCTGACGAAGTCGCGGCTGTTCTCGCTGATCAGGCCGGCGATGGCGATGGTCTGGCCATCGCGCAGCTCCACGGTCGACTGCGCGCTGCGCTTGGTCAGCGAGGGAATGACCTGGGCGACGCCATCGCCGAGCACGCTCTCCAGGCCGGTATCGAGCACCAGCGCGTTGGTGTTCGAAAGCTCGCTGACCGAGACGTTGAGGTTGAGGTTGATGCGCCCGCTGTCGAGCACTACCGGGAGAAACTTCACGCCGACGCCGAATTCCTTGTATTCGATGGTGATGCCGTCGTCTTCGGTGATCGGCACCGGGAATTCGCCGCCAGAGATGAACTCGGCCTGCTGTCCGGTCAACGTGGTGAGCGTGGGCTCGGCGAGCACCTTTGCGGTGCCGTTGTCCTTCGAGGCCTCGAGCACCACGTTGAAGAGGAATTCGTCGGAGAGGAACTGGCCGAAGATGCCCTTGCCATCACCGAACAGGGTGGTCGGGTCGAGGTTGCCATCCTCATTGAAGCCGAGCCCGGCGCCGTTGTTGAAACCACCGCTGGACCAGCGCGAGGATGAGCCGAAGTCCAGCGCGTTGAAGCGCACGTTGAGGTTCTTGAACAGGTTGCGCTGCATTTCCGCGACCTTCACCTCGAGCATCACCTGCTGGCTGCCGCCGACCGACATCAGGTTGATGACTTCCGGGCCCTTGCTCTTGCTGCGGCCGGCCGCGCTACTGCCCTCCTCGACCTGCGGCGCACTGGCCGCCGCGTAGCTGGTCGCCAGCTTCAGCGCGGTGTCCATCACTGCCGCACTGCTGACCTGGCCACGCAGAACCAGCGCGCCCTGGGCGCTGGCCACTTCGATGGTTTCCTTCGGCAGCACCTCGTGCAGCCGTGCCTTGAGCCCGCCCAGGTCATGCACGACCTGCAACTCGAGGCTGTCGATCAGGCGGTCGCGCGCGTCCCAGAGCAGCACATTGGTGCTGCCCAGCGAGCGGCCCAGCAGATACAGCTGGGTCGGCGTGGTGATGAGAATGTCGGCAATCCCCGGGTTGCCGACCGAGATGCGCTTGACCGGCGCCCGCGTGGTCAGCACCCGCGATTGATAGATCGGCACCTTGACCGCATCGGTGTTGGCCGCTGGCAGCGCGCGGACGGCCGCTTGCGGCTCGGCGGCCACGACCAGGGACGGCAGGATCGCGCCTGCAAGCAGTACGGCGACTACGGCGGCGTTTCGCACAGGTTTCATGTGAATTCTCCTTGTCGATTCCGGCCCGCCGCGGCGGGCGCCGAGCGAGCTACAACCTGACTCTGTTCACATCGGTGCCACGGATGACCGTCACTCCGGCCGGCTGGGCCGGACGCGGACGCGCCGGCGCCTTGACCGGCACGGCGACCGGCTGGGCCACGGCGACCGGCTGGACGGCCTTGCGCGAGTTGTCCAGCGGGTTGCGCAGCGCCAGTTGCAGCTGGCCTTCGCTCATCGCCTTGACCAGCTTTTCCGCTTCCTCGGGCGCCATTTCCAGGGTGACGGCACGCACCACGACCGGCTGCGTCTTGTCGGTGCTGGCGGTCTGGTCGACGGCGAGCACCCGCAGATCCTCGAGAATGGTCCGCGCCTGCGATTCCTCGCCGTTGCCAACGCGCCTTGTCGCGAGCACGTCGACGCGATTGCCCGGCAGCAGGAAGCCACCGACCCCGACCACATCGTCGACCCGTACCGACACCGCGCGCTTGCTCTTGTCGATCAGCGAGGCCAGCGTGCTGCCGCCCAGGTGCTCGGCGACGCGCGGCTGGCGGACCATGTCGCCGCGCAGCATGCCAAAGGTGGCGATCTTGCCGGCGACCTGCTCGATCGACTCGAAGGCGTCATCGGGCACGGTGTCGCGCGGCATGCGCACCAGGGCGAGCTGACGCGCCTCGATCATCTGGCCGAAGGGGATCTCCATGGTGGCGACCACCACATTGCGTTGGGCATCGTCGGGCGCGGCGTTCAGACGGCTGTTGAGCCAATCGTTGGCGAGCCAGGCTGCGCCGAGTCCGAACAACAACGAAAGTGCGACGAGGCTGAAGCTGCGCGAGCCCATGGCCGTTCTCCTTGTTCCGTTTCGTGTTGGATGAAGTAGTTCTGCCAGGCCCAGGCGAGGTCCTCGCAACGAGGCCCGCCAGCTCCATGGAAGTAGCGCCTGCGGTCGCAGGCCATGTTCAGCAGGTCACGCGGGTGGCACGGCGACAGCGGCATGCCGCTGGGTGCGTAAAGCTCGTTCAGGACATAGGCCAGCAACGCCGGGTCGAAGTCGATGTGAAGGCGCGTCGACTCCATGCGCCAGATGCGCTCGAAGGCCTGCGCATCGGGGTGGCCGAAGTGCAGCTTGTGGCCGATCCGGCGCAAGAAGGCGCCGTCGGCCAGATCCAGCGGGTCGAAGTTGGTCGAAAACACCAGCAGCACGTCGAACGGCAGGCTGCAATGACGCCCGCCGCCCAGGTTGAGGAAGTCCTCGCGCTCCTCGAGCGGCACGATCCAGCGATTGAACAGCTGCTCGGGCGGCATGCGCTGGCGACCTAAGTCGTCGATCACGAACAGGCCGTTGGCCGCCTTGAGCTGCAGCGGCGCATGGAACAGCCGGGCCACCGGGTCGTGGCGAATGTCCAGCTGATCCATGCCCAGCTCGCCGCCCACCCGCAGCTGCGGACGCAGGCAGCAGGCCAGACGCCGGTCGATGCCTTCGCCGAGCAGCAGGTTGTTGCGCGTGGCATCGTCTTCCAGACGCCGGTGGATCTGTGCGTCGTAGATGGGCACGATCGCATCGTCGATGGCGATCGCGTGGGGCACCCAGATCGCCTCTTCGAAAAGCCTGATCAGGCGGCTGGCAATAAAGGTCTTGCCGGTACCGGGCGGCCCGTAGAGCATCAGCGCCCGGTTGGAATTGAGCGCGACTCCGAGCCGGTCGAGCATGTCGTCGCTCAGCACCACGTCACGCATCGCCTCGCGGATGGCCTGGCGGTCGACGCGCGAGGCGTGCACCGTCTGCAGCCGCAGCAGCGATCGATAGGCGTCCACGGCAAAGGGCGCCGGGCCCAGGTAGCCGCTGCGCTGCAGGGCATCGCGCGTGGCCTCGCGGCCTCGCTCGGTAAGCCCGTAGCGCAGCGTCTGACCCTGTCCCTGGCCCAGCACTTCAATGCGACCGTCCTGGCGCAGCCCGTTGAGCACCTCGTCCAGCACTATCCCTGGCAGGCGTAGACGAGACGCCATCCTTGGCAGGTCCAGCGCACCGGCGTCCAGCAGGTGTTTGCACAAGAGCTCGGCCAGCAGCGTCTCGCCGAGCCCTGTATCGGCAATGCAGCGGGGTGAGGGCGCCAGGCGTTGCACGCGTTCGCGCAACGTCGCTCCATCGGCCTGTTCGTTCGCGTCCTGCATATCGCCCTCCTCATCCCGCCCAGTGCCAGATTCCGCTCGCCGCGGTGCCCAGGCAGATCGCCAGCGCGTAGGGAAATGGCTTGGCGGCCACCTCCCCGGCTTGCGGCGCCAGATAGCTTCGGGTCCGCAACATCAGCCAGTAACGCGCCGCCAACTGCCACGCCTGCCCCTGCACCGCAATCAGCACCAACGCACAGAGCAGCCCCGCGATCAGGCTGGCGAGCGCCGCCTGCAGGGCCAGCGTCGGTGTGAGAAAGGCCCCGACCATGGCCATCAGCTTGACGTCTCCTGCCGCCATGCCACCCAGGGCGTAGAACGGCAGGAACAGCGCGAAGCCGATGAGCATGCCCAGCCCACCGCTGCCCAGCCCGGCCAGGCCGGTGGTCAGGTACTGACTGCCCAGCGCGATCGCGATGCCGACCACTACCAGCGCATTGGGAATCCGCCGCTGCCACAGGTCGGTGACCAATGCAGTCGCAAGCAGCGGTAGCAGCAGCCAGGCCATGGTCTGGGCTCAGTTGTCGCTGATCGCATCGGTCAGGCGTTCGATTTCCGCCTGCACGGCACCACCCAGCGCCGTGAACGCCAGGACCACCGCTCCCGTGATCAAGCCTCCGGCCACGGCGTACTCGACGATGGTCAGGCCATCCTCGTCCCGGGCGAACTTCCTGACTGCTTCCTTGATTGACTGAATATTCATGTCGCTCACCTTTCGTGTGATTTCCCGAGTGGAACGCATCGCTGCGTTGCCTGGTTTCGAGACTAGTGAGCGGGTACTGGTGGGGGTTAGGAGTCAGTTGCGTATCGCTAGGACTTTTCTGCGCTAAGCGTGCGAACCCGGTGCAGGCGGCGCTGGCGGCAGTGCGGCAGGCCCGGTAAAGAACTTTTGATCTTTAATCAGGCTTAATACCTGGCATGCGATGGCACTTCGCCAATACTGACCGAGTGGTCACAACGAGCGAAGCATGATGTCCAACGCCACGATGTATCCGGTGCTGCGCTGGGTCGATCTGACCCATGACGGTTCGACGACCGAACTGATGGCCCACTTCAGCGACTGCCACTGCAGCCTCACGACCTTCGAAGCGCTCGGCGATGCCGGCACCTTCGCCGACATGGTCTGCCTGCATTACGACCGCCCGGACTCGCGCGGGCTGAACCTGGCACTCGAACTCAAGCGTGCCCGGCCCGCCCTGCCGATCACCATGTTCACGGTGCAGCATTCCGAAGAGCTCGCCGTCTGGGCGATGCGCGCGCGGATCTGGGAGTACGTGGTGCTGCCGCTGGATGCCGACGAGCTGCGCCGTTATCGCAGCTGCCTGGCACAGCTCTGCCAGGTGCGGCAGCAGGGCCGGCACCAGGGCATCGACCACCTGCCGACGCTGCCTGACAGCATCCGCCTGACCGCCGACTCGCATCGTCATCAACGGCTGGCGCCGGCGCTGCGCCATATCGAGGCGCAGTACCGCTCGAACATCGAGCAGAAGGAACTGGCCGAGCTGTGCAAGATGACGCCCTCGAGCTTCAGCCGCCTGTTCAAGGAAGCCTTTGGCATGAGCTACCAGGACTACATCCAGCACAAGCGCATGACCTTCGCCCAGCAGCGCCTGGCCAACAGCCAGATGCCGATCACCAGCATCGGTTACGCCGCCGGCTTTCGCGACCCCTCCTATTTCGCCCGCGCCTTCAAGCAGTTCACCGGCTGCACACCGAGCGAGTACCGCGATGCCTGCCAGCCGGCCGCACGCGGCGCGGTGCTGGAGCTGGAAGAAGCCTCGCGGCTGGAGCTGCTGCGCCCGCCGCTGCGCAGCGGGCTGCCGCGCGCCGGCTAGCCTGGCCTGACCTGCGCCGAGTGCGGCCGGCGGGCTGGAGCCTGATCCTCGAAGCGCCTACCATGCTGGTTCGACGTGCTCAGATGTCAGGTAGTCATGCCCCTCACCCGGATGTTCCGCATCGATCTGCGGCGGTCGGTGGTGCTGCTCACGGTAGCCGCGACCCTCGTCACGCTGGTGATCGGCTTCTATGCCAGTTCGCAGGTCCAGCGGCAGATGCTGATCGACAACACGCTGGAGGCCAACCGCGTCTATGCGGCCAAGCTGGCGGACATCACCGAGCAGTCCTTTGCCGGCGCCCGGCAGCAGCTCGGCTTCGCCTCGGCGCAGTTCTCGACGCGTTTCGACGATGACGCCTACCTGCAGCAAGAGTTGCGGCACCTGCGCATGCAAACCAACCGATACGACACGGTGATGGTGGTGGATGCCGGCGGGATCGTGCGCGGCGTGTCGCCGCTTTCGCGGCATCTGAAGGGCGAGCAACTGGACAACCCCGGCAGCCAGCAGGCGCTACGGCTGCGCCGCGCGGCGGTGAGCGAGCCCTACATGTCGCCACGCGGCAATCTGGTGGTGCTGGTATCACAGCCGATCTTCGGCCCCGACGGCCAGTACCTGGGCTATGTGGCAGGCGCCATTCACCTCAAGCAGAGCGGGCCACTGGCGGCGCTGCTCGGTGAGCATTTCTATCAGGATGGCTCCTACATCTACGTGGTGGACCGTACCCGGCGGCTGCTTTATCACCCGCAGCCCGAGCGGCTCGGCACGGTGGTCGGCACCAACCCGGTGATCGATGCGGTGCTGCTCGGCGAGAGCGGTAGCCAGCGCCTGATCAACAGCCAGGGCGTGGACATGCTGGCCGGCTATGCTCAGGTGCCCAGCGTCGGCTGGGGCATCGTCGCGCAGCGCCCTACCGAGGTCACGCTCAGCGCGCTTGAGGGGCTGATGATGGAGGTGCTGCGCGAGACGGCGCCGATGGCCGTGCTTACGCTGCTGCTGGTCGGCATGCTGGCCAGCCTGATCGCCCGTCCGCTCTGGCAGCTGGCCCAGGCCGCCAGCGAGATGGACGCCCCGGAAACGCCCGAGCGGATCCATCGCATCCGTTCCTGGTATTTCGAAGCGGCGCAGCTCAAGCGCGCGCTGCTGTTGGGCATCAGCCTGCTGCACCAGAAGATCGGCAAGCTCAACCTGGATGCGCAGACCGACCCACTCACCGGGCTGCGCAATCGCCGCGGGCTGACCACCGCGGTGGAAATGCTCCGCGCCGAGCAGCGCCATTTCGCGGTGATCACCCTCGACATCGATCACTTCAAGCGCATCAACGACACTTTTGGCCATGACGTCGGCGATCAGGTGATCCGCCAGGTCGCCGACCTGATGCGCAGCTGCTCGCGTGACAGCGACGTGCTCTGCCGGTTCGGTGGCGAAGAGTTCCTGGTCCTGCTGCCGAATGCCGACTGCCATTCCGCGGCGCAGGTCGGTGAGCGGCTGCGCCACTGCGTGGAGCAGGCAAAGATCGACACCGTCGGCGCCGTCACCATTTCGCTTGGCGTAGCCGAATGGCCAACCCACGGCGAGACCGCCGAACAGGTCTTCAAGCGCGCCGACGAGGCGCTCTACCGGGCCAAGCAGGCCGGGCGCAACCGCCTGCTGGTCGCCCCCTCGGGCAACGCGGAACCGCCCGCGTCACAGTGACAGGCGCAGCACCAGGGCCGCGAGCGTGGCCAGCAGCACCGGCAAGGTCAGCACGATGCCGACGCGAAAGTAATAGCCCCAGCCGATGCGCACGCCCTTGCTCGCCAGCACGTGCAGCCAGAGCAGCGTGGCCAGGCTGCCGATGGGCGTGATCTTCGGCCCGAGATCGCAGCCGATGACGTTGGCGTAGATCATTGCCTCGCGCACCACGCCCTCGGCCTGGCTGGCATCGATGGCGAGCGCGCCGACCAGTACGCTCGGCAGGTTGTTCATCACCGACGACAGCAGCGCCGTGAGCAGGCCGGTGCCGAGCGCGGCGCCCCAGACGCCGTACTCGGCGAAGGCATCGAGCAGCGCGGTGAGATGGCGCGTCAGGCCCGCGTTGTTCAGCCCGTAGACCACCAGGTACATGCCCAGCGAGAACACCACGATCTGCCAGGGCGCACCGCGCAATACCCGGCGCGTACCGATCACCCGCCCACGCGCGGCGACCGCCAGCAGCGCGCCGGCGCATAGCGCTGCCACCAGGCTGATCGGTACACCGAGCGGCTCGAGCGCGAACAAGGCGAGCAGCAGTACCACGAGCACCACCCAACCCGCCCTGAAGGTCGCGCGGTCGCGGATCGCCAGGGCGGGCATCTTCAGCGTGTCGACATCGAAGTGCCGCGGGATGTCGCGGCCGAAGCAGACGAACAGCACCGCCAGCGAGGCCGCGACGCTCACCAGGTTCACCGGCAGCATGACCGATGCGTACTCGGCAAACCCGAGCCCGAAGAAGTCGGCCGAAACGATGTTGACCAGGTTCGAGACGACCAGCGGCACGCTGGCGGTGTCGGCGATGAAGCCCGCGGCCATGACGAAGGCCAGCGTGGCCGGCGGCGAGAAGCGCAACGCCAGCAGCATCGAGATGACGATGGGCGTGAGGATCAGCGCCGCGCCATCGTTGGCGAACAGCGCCGACACCGCGGCGCCGAGCAGCACGCAGAGTACGAACAGCCGGCGCCCGCTGCCCTGGGCCAGACGCGCCATATGCAGCGCCGCCCATTCGAAGAAGCCGGCCTCATCGAGCAACAGGCTGATGATGATGATCGCGATAAAGGCGCCCGTGGCGTTCCAGACGATCGCCCAGACCAGGGGAATGTCGTCGAACTGGACCACACCGGTGCCGAGCGCCAGCAGCGCACCGAAGCTGGCGCTCCAGCCGACGCCCAGCCCGCGCGGTTGCCAGATGACCAGCACGATAGTGACGACGAAGATGGCCAGGGCGGCGAACATGGGCCTCGAAGCCTCCGGAAATTGGCGAAACGAAAGCGGCTGGCGTACGCCGTCATCGTCGGGCTTCGACGCCTGCCGCGGGCGGGGAACCGGGGCGGAGCCCGGTGCGGCGGCACTATACGCCATCGCCCTGCAGCGGGGTACTGCTCTACCCGGCGCGTTCCAGACGCGCTGCCCGCTTCGTCTAATTGCCCGCAGCCGAGGAACATTCGAGCACGATCGCACTCATAGGGAATCGTGAGAAGTTGTAAGGTCGAGGACCCCCCATTGAAAATTCTCGTTTGTGGTGCCACGGGACAAATTGGCCGGAGTCTGGTCATGCAAGGATCAGCGTACGGCCTGGAGGTAGTCGGCCTGTCACACGCTCAGCTGGACCTCACCGACGCCTGGCGGGTCAGGCGGACGCTGGAACAGCTTCGCCCCGCGCTCGTCATCAACGCTGCCGCCTATACCCAGGTCGACGCCGCCGAAGAGCACTCCAGACTCGCCTATGCAGTCAACCGGGACGGTGCAGCCGTGCTGGCCGAGGTGGCCGAACGTCTCGGCGCGCCACTGTTCCATCTTTCCACCGACTACGTGTTCGACGGTCAGGCGCGCCGGCCGTACAAGGAGAACGACACCACCTCACCGCTGGGCATTTACGGCGCGAGCAAGCTGGCCGGCGAGCGCGCCATCGCCGAGCAGCTCGACCGTCACCTCATCCTGCGGACCAGCTGGGTCTACGGCGAGCATGGCGGCAACTTCGTCAAATCCATGTTGCGTCTGGCCGCTCGGCCGGAGCTACGTATCGTCGACGATCAGATCGGCTGCCCGACCAGCGCCGAGCGAATCGCCTCGGTCCTCCTCGAATTGGCCCGCCGTTATGCCACGACCGGCGAGCTGGCGTGGGGCCTTTACCACTACAGCGGTCGCTCGGCCTGCTCCTGGTATGCGTTCGCCTGCGAAATCTTCCGCCAGGCCAAGGAAGTTGGCCTGATTCACCGCTTGCCGAACCTGTCGCCCATTCCGACCAGCGAGTACCCGACGCCGGCCCGCCGCCCCGCATGGTCGGTGCTCGATTGCAGCCGCTTCGAGAGTGCCTTCGAACTCGACACGATCGATTGGCAGGCCGACCTCAGGGCGCTGCTGGATGTACTCGGCGAGCAGGCGCCCAGCCGCATGGCGGTCTGAGCCACCTGCCGCCAGCCCCCGCACTCCGCTGTCGCGCCTGGCGCGGCCGCGCTTGCCATCCTTGCTCCCCTCGCATCGGCTGACGGCCGGCATCCCGCCGAGCGACTGCCCGGCGTGAATCGCTGTATACTCTCGCGCCATTTTTCCCCGCCGCATCACCCGAGGTCCGGCCCGTCATGTCGAAAAACGCCCCTACCGTAATTTGTCTAGCCCGGCTGCCCTTAGGCGACGTCCTCTAACCTCGATCTGACATATTTGCTTGCTGGGGTTCTACAACTTAAGAAATATTCACTGCGGGCGATACAGTACCCGTTCGCGAAGCACAGCAGCGCTCACTTCCTCATTGGAAGAGGCTATTTTTTCTTAAGGACAATCATGACTCCCGCAAAAGCCACTCGAAATCTATTTTGCTCACTAGGCTTCGGCATGCTCGTTGCGTGGAGCCCTGTTTACGCCGCACTTCCACCGGCTCCATTGAATACAGAGTCAGCCGCTAAAGTTAGCGCCTTGTGGACCCCCGACGTTGAGCGTCGGATGATGTCTGAGCTACAGGCCACCGGATACGGCAATCCAGCCGCGGCTCGCGTGATTGGCAGGTATTTGAAAGAAGGCTTTGAAAAGGCTGGATACAGCCTCGACGAGACTATCTATCAGTTTTTTACCGACCCCAATGCCCACCCCGTAGAGAAAAACCTCCTTGCGAAGGAAACAGGCTTCCGCAACATCATCGCTCAGATATCGAGCAATGCCCCTGGCTTCACCGAGGCCTATCTGGAAACAGGTGCTGTAAGCCGTCGTACAGTGGAGGAGATACGAAGACAGAACCTTCCGCCATCCACGGACGGCCGCGTTCTGGTTGTCCCTCTATATCGGGATTGGATGCTTCCTTCAGCTCCTACAGAGCGCAGCAAGATCAGGATGGAGCTGTCCTTTAAAGACGGATACGACTCTCTCCAGGACTACGTACTGGCTTGGAACGGCTCTATCACATACGTCCTCGGCAAAAGAGATGAGTTTGACGACGCAACGCTCGCGGTCCTCGACGCAGCGAAGCGAGAGTCCGCGCGCGTGCTTGTTGAAGCGAACGTGACGAGACACTCCATCGAAGGCGGAAACAGCATCTGGTTTGCTGATCGGAGTCAAATGTTTACGGTCACTTTGCCAAAACCACTTAGCCACTACGAACCCCAATAACACTCCCAACTTCCACGTACGGCTCACAGCCAGTGAGCCGCTACATTCGCGGCTTTATCTAACCACCATCACCTCATCCCACCGCGTCGTTTACCGCTGGCTCACCATCTCTCGCTTCATCGACCACTCCGCCGCGGCAGGGATGCGTCCGAGTCGCACCGTTCCCCTGCCCAGCGCGCCCTGCTTCACGTGCCGCTGGTGATACGCCGAAAGCCCCTCGTCGCGCAGCGAAAGCCACTCATCGAGCACGAGCCCCTGCTCGACGGCCCCGCGCTGCGCATACTGCAACTGACGATCGGCACTATGTCCCGCCGCTTGCCTACCGTCAGAGCAGTGCAAATAGCTGTATACTCTCGCGCCATTTTTCCCCGCCGCATCACCCGAGGTCCGGCCCGTCATGTCGAAAAACGCCCCTACCGTAGGATTTGTCTCGCTCGGCTGCCCGAAGGCCACGGTCGACTCCGAACGCATCCTCACCCAGCTGCGCATGGAGGGTTACCAGATCGTGCCGTCCTACGAGGATGCCGATGTGGTGGTGGTCAATACCTGCGGCTTCATCGACAGCGCCAAGGCCGAATCGCTGGATGCCATTGGCGAGGCGATCGCCGAGAACGGCAAGGTGATCGTCACCGGCTGCATGGGCGTGGACGAGAACAACATCCGTGGCGTGCACCCCAGCGTGCTGGCAGTTACCGGCCCGCAGCAGTACGAGCAGGTGGTCAATGCGGTGCACGAAGTGGTGCCGCCGAGCATCGAGCACGATCCCTTCGTCGATCTGGTACCGCCACAGGGCATCAAGCTCACCCCGCGTCACTACGCCTATCTGAAGATTTCCGAAGGCTGCAACCATACCTGCAGCTTCTGCATCATCCCGTCCATGCGCGGCAAACTGGTCAGCCGCCCGGTGGGCGATGTGCTCAGCGAGGCCGAGCGCCTGGTCAAGGCCGGCGTGAAGGAAGTCCTGGTGATCAGCCAGGACACCAGCGCCTATGGCGTGGACCTCAAGTACAAGCTGGATTTCTGGAACGGCCAGCCGGTCAAGACGCGCATGCTCGAGCTGTGCGAGGAGCTGGGCAGGATGGGCGTCTGGGTGCGCCTGCACTACGTCTACCCCTACCCCAACGTCGACGACGTGATCCCGCTGATGGCCGCCGGCAAGATCCTGCCGTACCTGGACATCCCCTTCCAGCACGCCAGCCCGAAGGTGCTCAAGGCGATGAAGCGTCCGGCCTTCGAGGACAAGACCCTGGCGCGCATCAAGCAGTGGCGCGAGATCTGCCCCGAGCTGACCATTCGCTCGACCTTCATCGTCGGCTTCCCCGGCGAGACCGAGGAAGACTTCCAGTACCTGCTCGACTGGCTCACCGAAGCCCAGCTCGACCGCGTCGGCTGCTTCCAGTATTCGCCGGTCGAAGGCGCACCGGCCGAGACCATGGGCCTGGAACCGGTACCGGACGAGATCAAGCAGGACCGTTGGGACCGCTTCATGGCGCACCAGCAGGCCATCAGCGCCGCGCGCCTGCAGCTGAAGGTCGGCAAGGAACTGGATGTGCTGATCGACGAAGTGGACGAGGACGGCGCCATCGGCCGCTCCTGGGCCGACGCCCCGGAGATCGACGGCATGGTCTACATCGACAGCGAACAGCCGCTGCAGCCGGGCGACAAGGTGCGCGTGCGCGTCACCAACGCCGACGAGTACGACCTCTGGGCCGAAGTGATCTGAGCTGAACCGCTACATGAAACGCCCCGCTTCTGCGGGGCGTTTTCATTTCGGCGTGAGGAGTCCTCGACGCGTAGGGTGGAAAACGGCGAAGCCTTTTCCACCACCGGGCTGCGGGTTCGTCAACGCCGCGGCGGTTGCCGCACCGGCGCATTGCCGGCCACGTAGTACTTCGCCGTGCTGCGCGGCAGCGGCTCATGACCACGAATCCGGTCGGCGATCTTCTCGGCGATCATGATGGTGGTCGCGTTGAGGTTGCCGGTGATGATCTGCGGCATGATCGAGGCATCCACCACGCGCAACCCTTCCAGCCCATGCACCCGGCCCTGGCCGTCGACCACGGCCATGTCGTCGCTGCCCATCTTGCAGGAGCAGGACGGGTGATAGGCCGTCTCGGCGTGCTCGCGGACGAAGGCGTCCAGCTCGGCATCGCTCTGCGCATCGATACCCGGGCTCAGCTCGCGACCGCGGTAAGGGTCGAGCGCCGGCTGGGCGATGATCTCGCGGGTGATGCGGATGGCATCGCGGAATTCGCGCCAGTCCTGCTCGTGGGCCATGTAGTTGAACAGGATGCTCGGATCCTCGACCGGGTCGGTCGAGCGGATCTCGATACGCCCGCGGCTGGGCGAGCGCATCGAACCGACGTGGGCCTGGAAACTGTGACCGTCATGGGCGTTGCTGCCGTTATAACTGACTGCCACCGGCAGGAAGTGGAACTGGATGTTCGGCCATTCGAACTCGTCGCTGCTGCGGATGAAGCCGCCCGCCTCGAACTGGTTGCTGGCACCGATGCCGCTGCCGAGGAACAGCCATTCGGCGCCGATAGCCGGCTGGTTCCACCACTTCAGCGCCGGATACAGCGAAACCGGCTTCAGACACTCGAACTGCAGGTACATCTCCAGATGGTCCTGCAGGTTCTGGCCAACGCCGGGCAGCTCGTGGACAAGTTTCACGCCGACCCGGCGCAGCAGCTCGCCCGGCCCGACGCCCGAGCGCTGCAGGATCTGCGGCGAGGCGATCGCTCCACCGCACAGCAGCACCTCGCGACGCGCCCGCACGATGTACGGGTCCTTGCGATCGCGCAGGTAGCGCACGCCCACCGCGCGCTTGCCTTCGAAAAGGACGCGATCGGTCACCGCGTGCGTTTCGATGGTCAGGTTCGGCCGCTCCCTGGCCTGATCCAGATAGCCGCGCGCCGTGCTGGCGCGCCGGCCCTGGGGCGTCACGGTACGGTCCATCGGGCCGAAGCCTTCCTGCTGATAGCCGTTGAGGTCGTCGGTACGCGGATAGCCGGCCTGCACACCGGCTTCGACCATGGCGTGGAACAGCTCGTTGTTGTCGGCCTTCGGCGTGGTCACGCTGACCGGGCCGACAGCGCCGTGGTAGTCGTTGGGGCCGATGTCGCGCGATTCGGCCTTGCGGAAGTACGGCAGGCAGTCGAGGTAGGTCCAGTCTTCCAGGCCGGGTGCCTTGGCCCAGTTGTCGTAGTCCAGGGCGTTGCCGCGGATGTAGCACATGCCGTTGATCAGCGACGAGCCGCCCAGGCCCTTGCCGCGGCCGCAGTCCATGCGGCGGTTGTTCATGTGCGGCTCGGGGTCGGTCTTGTAGGCCCAGTTGTAGCGCGTGCCCTGCAGCGGATAGGCGAGCGCGGCGGGCATCTGGGTGCGGAAGTCCAGCCGGTAGTCCGGGCCGCCGGCTTCCAGCAGCAGCACGCTGACGTCGGCATCCTCGGTCAGGCGTGCGGCGAGCACGTTACCGGCCGAGCCGGCGCCGATGATGATGTAGTCATATTCCATGGTTCAAACCTCCTTCAGAACACCGAGGCGAACTCGCCCAGCTCTACCTGTACCGATTTGACCCGCGTGTAGTGCGCCAGCGAGGCGATGCCGTTTTCGCGACCGATACCGGACTGCTTGTAGCCACCGACCGGCATCTGCGCCGGCGATTCGCCCCAGGTGTTGATCCAGCAGATGCCAGCCTCGAGGCGATGGATGATGCGGTGCGCCCGCGCCAGATCGGCCGTGACCACGCCGGCGGCGAGGCCATATTCGGTGTCGTTGGCGCGACGGATGACTTCGTCCTCATCCTGATACTCGAGCAGGCTCAGCACCGGGCCGAAGATCTCTTCGCGCACGATGCTCATGTCGTCGCTGCAGTCGCTGAAGACGGTGGGTGCGACGAAGGCGCCCCTGGCGTAGTCGCCCTCGGTCACCCGCTCTCCGCCACAGAGCAGCCGCGCGCCAGCGGCCTTGCCCTGGGCGATGTAGTCGAGCACCTTGTTCATCTGCGCGAAGCTGACCAGTGGGCCGAAGTTGGTCTCATCCTGCTGCGGATCACCCAGGCGGATGCGCTGCACGCGCTCCAGCAGCTTGGCCTCGAAGGCCGCTTTCAGGCCCGTGGGGACGAACACCCGGGTGCCGTTGGTGCACACCTGGCCGGAGCTGAAGAAGTTGGCCATGACCGCGATATCGGCCGCGCGATCCAGATCGGCGTCCTCACAGACGATCAGCGGCGACTTGCCGCCCAGTTCCATGGTTACGTCCTTGAGCGACGACGACGCCGCGCTGGCCATGACCTTCTTGCCGGTCGCCACACCGCCGGTGAAGGACACCTTGGCGATGCGCGGGTGCTCGGTGATCAGCGCCCCGATGCCGGCGCCACTGCCGGTCAGCACGTTGAACACGCCATCGGGCAGCCCGGCCTCGCTGAAGATTTCCGCCAGCTTGAGCGCGCTCAGGGGCGTGACTTCGCTGGGTTTGAAGATCATCGCGTTGCCGGCCGCCAGCGCCGGGGCCGCCTTCCACAGGGCGATCTGGATCGGGTAGTTCCAGGCACCGATGCCGGCCACCACGCCCAGCGGTTCGCGCCGGGTGTAGACGAAACTGCTGTCGCGCAGTGGAATCTGCTCGCCCTCGATGGCCGGAGCCAGGCCCGCGTAGTACTCCAGCACGTCGGCACCGGTGACGATGTCAACGCTGCGGGTCTCGCTCAGCGGCTTGCCGGTGTCCAGGGTTTCCAGCAGGGCCAACTCGTCGTTGCGCTCGCGCAAGAGATCGACCGCGCGCCGCATGATGCGCGCCCGCTCGATACCGGTCAGCGCCGCCCAGATGCGCT
The DNA here is from genome assembly GCF_057738225.1 of Stutzerimonas sp. CXK-1. NCBI lineage: Bacteria > Pseudomonadati > Pseudomonadota > Gammaproteobacteria > Pseudomonadales > Pseudomonadaceae > Stutzerimonas > Stutzerimonas sp. CXK-1. The sequence goes on from NZ_CM173217.1 coordinate 2,482,836, forward strand.
GGCCCTGCTCGGCACTTTCAACCGCGCGTTCCAGATCGGCCGCGCCGGCCTCGGGCACTTCGGCCAGGACTTCGCCGTTCGCCGGGTTGATGCTCTCGAAGGTCTGGTTGCTGCTGGCGTCGACATAACCGCCATGGATATAGAGTTGCTGCCGTGGGAAACGGGCCATGTTCTACCTCGTTCGTACTGTCTGTGGCGGCAGCGGATCGACGCTGCCGCGACATGGATGGAACGCCTCGGGGATCGCCCGAGGCGTGCAGGGTCAGGGTGTCGGCGCCGCGCCCGGATTGGGCATGCCGCTTTCACCACCGCCGTTTTCGCGCTGCAGATGCAGGAAATGCATGTGGTGCTCGTAGTGGTCGAGGATGTCCTCGATCAGCTGGCGTCGGGAGTACCCCATCAGGTCGTAACCCAGGCTGCCCTGGCGCAGATGCACTTCGAGCCGGTAGTAGTCTGCCTTGCTGCTTTGGGTACGCACGGCGAAGGACGGCATGGTGCTGCGCACTGGCCAGATCTGATAGGTGAAATCCTGCTCGCTGCCGAGGTTGACGTTGAGGATCAGGTGCTCGTTGCCCGACTCGCCTTCGAGGATTTCCACCGGAACGCCCTTCTCGCCGAGCGCCTGCTGGATCTCCTGCATGGCCGGCTTGCCGACCTCCTTCAGGTAACGGCGGATCTGCGACAGACTGGGGAAGCTCATCGCCCGCGACAGCCGCTGGCTCCAGTTCATCTGGGTGTGCTCCAGGGTGGCGCGCCCGGACAGGTAGCCGGCGAGGCTCTTCTGGTAGCTGTCGGCCATCACGCCTTCGACATGCAGCGCCTTGAACAGCCCCACCATCATGAACAGCAGGACGATGGAGAACGGCAGCCCCATGATCACCACGGTGCCCTGTAGCGCGGTCAGGCCGCCGGCAATCAGCAGCGCCAGGGTGAGAATGCCGATGATCGCGGCCCAGAGGATGCGCATCCACACCGGCGCATCGCTGTTCACATCCTTGAGGATCGAAGTGAAGTTCGACAGCACCAGCGAACCGGAGTCGCCGGAGGTGACGAAGAAGACAATGGCCAGGATCGTCACCACGATGGTAGTGAGGCCCGGCCACGGCAAGCTCTGCAGGAACAGATAGATCGACGAGCCCGGGTTGCTTACCGCCTGCTGGCCGAACTCCAGGGCGCCGCCCATGACCATCTCGATGGCGCTGTTACCCATGATCGACATCCAGGCCATCATGAACGCCAGCGGCAGCAGCAGCGTACCGACGACGAACTCGCGGATGGTCCGCCCCCGGGAGATGCGTGCCAGGAACAGGCCGACGAAGGGGCCCCAGGCAATCCACCAGGCCCAGAAGAACACCGTCCAGGCGTTCAGCCAGTCGGTCGGCCGGCGGTAGGCGTAGGTGTCCAGCGACAGGCTGATGAAGTTGGAGAAGTAGTCGCCGACGTTCATCACCAGCGCGTTGAGCAGGAACACCGTATCGCCGACCACCAGCACGAACAGCAGCAGCAATACCGCCAACAGCATGTTGAATTCGGAAAGCCGGCGGATGCCGCGCTCGACGCCGGTGGCTGCCGACACAGCCGAGAAAGCCACGATGAGCACCACCAGCACCGCCTGGGTGAGGGTGCCATCCGGGATGCCGAAGATGTAGTTCAGGCCGAAGTTGAGCTGGATGATGCCGATGCCCAGGCTCGTGGCGATGCCGAACACGGTGCCGAGCACGGCCGCCGAGTCGACGGTGTGACCGATCGGCCCATGGATGCGCTTGCCGAAGATCGGATACAGCGCCGAGCGGATCGACAACGGCAGGCCCTGGCGAAAGCTGAAATACGCCAGCGACATCCCGACCAGCGTATAGACGCCCCAACCGGACAGCCCCCAGTGCAGGAAGGTCAGTTCCAGCGCGTGGCGTGCGGCCTGGGTCGTGCCGCCCTCGCCTACCGGCGGCTCGAGAAACTGGGTGATGGGTTCGGCAATGCAGAAGAACAACAGGTCGATGCCGATGCCGGCGGAGAACAGCATCGCCGCCCAGGTCAGGACATTGAATTCGGGCTTGGAATGATCGGGGCCGAGGCGAATCTTGCCGTAGCGACTGGATGCGACCAGCACGACGAACACCAGGTAGAGCAATACGGCGAGAAAGTAGAACCAGCCGAAGGTGTCGGAAATCCAGCCGAGTACCGTGTTGATGACCGCCAGCGAGCGGTCGGTGAAGAACATCGTCCACACGGCGAACACGACGATCGCAATGGCGGAACCGTAGAAGACCACGGGGTTGATCCGGTCGCGCGGCGCGTCGGAATCATGGGGCGAGAGCTCAGCCTCGTTCATAAGTTCTATCTCCTGAACTTGTTCTGGCTTTATGACATCGCTAGGCGACGAATTGCGGCAGGTCGAGAGCGGTTCGCAGGGGAACGCAGCGACCCGATGGCGGGACGGGCCTGCAGACGACTGTGCTGATGACAGCCAGGCCCCGGTCGGCAGATCATACCGACGTTCAAATAAGAGGTGATTTGCTCCAATAAACTCGAATTGGGCGCGTATCCTACACGATCAACGTCTATTTCGCCAATTCGCGCCCTTCCACCGCCAAACGTGACCACCTGCCGCGCCACCGTTGCTACGACGCAACGGCCCCGGTGATGCGGCCTTGGCGCACATCGCCGTGCGTTTTCAGCGGCGCCGACGCTGGCTATGATCGGCAACCCCGCCAGCCAGGCGCTGCCTTTTCATGGAGAGAAGCATTCATGTCGTCCGAACCTGTTTTTGCCTCGATGCCCGATGCCAACGGTTACTTCGGCCCCTATGGCGGGCAGCTGGTGCCGCCGCACCTGAAGCAGGCGATGGACGACATCAACCTCGCCTATGAAGAAATCCGCCAGCGCGAGGATTTCCAGGCGGAGCTGGCAAGCCTGTTCGCCGATTACGTGGGCCGGCCAAGCCCGATCTTCCACGCCAGGCGGCTATCGGAAAAACTCGGCGGTGCGCAGATCCACCTCAAGCGTGAAGACCTCAATCACACCGGTGCGCACAAGATCAACCACTGCCTGGGCGAGGCGCTGCTGGCCAAGTTCATGGGCAAGAAGAAAGTCATCGCCGAGACCGGCGCCGGGCAGCACGGCGTGGCCCTCGCCACCGCCTGTGCGCTGGTGGGCATCCCCTGCGAGATCCACATGGGCCAGGTGGATATCGAGAAAGAACACCCCAACGTCACCAAGATGAAGATCCTCGGCTGCAAGCTGGTGCCGGTTACCCGCGGCGCGGCGACGCTCAAGGAAGCGGTAGACAGCGCCTTCGAGGAATACCTCAAGGACCCACAGAGCTTCATCTATGCCATCGGTTCGGTCGTCGGGCCGCATCCGTTCCCGAAAATGGTCCGCGACTTCCAGTCGATCATCGGCCGCGAGGCCCGCGAACAGTTTCTCGCCCGGCATGGGCGGCTGCCCGACCATGTCGCTGCCTGCGTCGGCGGCGGCTCGAACGCCATGGGCATCTTCAGCGCCTTCCTCAATGACGGCGCAGTCCGGCTGGTCGGCATCGAGCCGGCCGGCGAAGGCGTTGACCGGCCCGGCCGCCACGCGGCGACCCTGTCGCAGGGCAAGCCGGGCGAACTCCACGGCATGGCGTGCTACGTACTGGAGGATGCCGAAGGCAACCCGGCCGCCGTGCACTCCATCGCCTCCGGGCTCGACTACCCCGGGGTCGGCCCGCAGCACAGTTACCTGAAGGATATCGGCCGGGTGGATTACCAGTCGGTCACCGATCAGGAATGCCTCGAGGCCTTCATGACCCTGTCGCGCACCGAGGGCATCATTCCGGCGCTGGAAAGCGCCCATGCGGTGGCCTGGGCCATGCGTGCCGCACCAGCGCTGGGTCGTGAGCAACATATCCTGGTAAATCTGTCCGGTCGTGGCGACAAGGACGCCGACTACGTCGCCCGCTTGCTCGGCCTCTGACGGTTCGGCCCGGCAACCAGGCGCTCCCCGCCCGCGCCGCTGAGCAACGCGAGCGCGGGCGGCGTATCATCGCGCTCCCCTGCCCTCTGCCGGTCACCCGTATGCCTCACAGTGTCAGCCCCGTCGGCATCCTGCACTCCTGCTTCAAGGAGAAATTCGCCATCCCGCGCCAGCCCAGCCTGGCGCCGGCGGCGCGCGGCGTGCTCGAGCTGATGCCACCCTACGATTGCGCCGAGGCGGTCGCCGGGCTGGAACAGGTCAGCCACGTCTGGCTGCTTTTTCTCTTTCACCAGGCCCTGGAAAGCAAACCACGCCTGCGTGTACGCCCGCCCCGACTGGGCGGCAACCGCCTGCTGGGCGTGTTCGCGACTCGCTCCACACATCGGCCGAACGGCATTGGTCAGTCGGTCGTACGGCTCGACAGGGTCGAGCCCGGCCGCCTCTTCGTCTCCGGTATCGACCTGCTGGACGGCACGCCGGTGCTCGACATCAAGCCTTACGTGCCCTATGCCGATGCCCTGCCCGAGGCGCGCAACGACATCGCCGATGCCGCCCCCGAGCCGATCAGGGTGCGGTGGCTACCCGCTGCGCTGCAGCAGGCACAGGCCCACGCCGAGCGCCTCGGCGAGCCCCTGGTGCAGTTGATCGAACAGTGCCTGGCGCAGGACCCGCGGCCGGCCTACCAGCAGCCGCGGCCGGAGCGCCGCTACGGCACCCGGCTGTGGGACGTGCAGGTACGCTGGCATTACCCCGAGCCCGACACGATTTGCGTGCTCGAGGTCGTACCCGCCTGACGCGGCTCAGCGAGCCGGGGTCAGCAGCAGGCGCTGCGTGCCGTACACCTTGTCCAGATTGGCAGGCTTCAGCGGGAAGCTCTGATACGCCCCCTTGAGCCAGGCGTCGATGCCATCGGCATAGTGTTCACTGGCCGGGTTGCCGGACTGTCCGGAGCTGTTCAGCCCGATCATCGGTTCGTCGCGCCCGAAATCGACGATGATGCGCATTGCCGGAATCAGCCAAGTGTCGAAATCCGCGCCCCAGTGGTAAGCCGATACGTTGAGCGTGGAGTGATCGCCGCCGGCCGGGTAAGGCCCGCGATTGAGGTAGCCGTCCAGCGCTTCGATGGCGCGGCGCTGACCGGCCGGCATATGAGGCGCGAGCTGGGTGGCTCCGCTGACCCACTCGTAGCGATGCAGCTTGCCCCACTGCCAGGCCTGACGATCGGGGCCGAGGCGGGTTTCCAGCGAGCTCACCGCCGCTGCCAGGCTGCGCGCAATGATGGTGGGCTTGTCCTCGACGGTGGCGGTGCGCTGGTCGTCCCAGAACGGGCTGTCGTCGCGGCCGAGCAAGTGATCGGCCTGCGCCGAGTAGGACAAGGTGGAGGCCTGAATCAGCGCCTGCCAGGCCGGTCGATCTTCCGGGCCGAGCTCATCGAGGAAGATCTGCCGCGCGCTCTCCTGCAGGAAAGCGCCATAGAGTGCCGCGTCCGCCGAGTCGGCGGCCAGCTCGCCATCGAACGCCAGCAGACGGCGCAATGCTTCTTCGGCGCGCACCCGCTGCTCGGCTGGCAACGCTGCGACAGCCGCCTTCAGCGGCTGCGCCATGCCCGGCCCCTGCAGCATCGCCTGGAGCTTGGCGGCGAACGGCGTGCGCTGATCGTATTGCATGGCCATCATGCTGCGCGTGTCATGCCGGCCGCTGCCGGCGAGCTCGGCAAGCCGCTCGTAGCGTTCAGGGTAATACCAGGAGCTCGACAGCTGCATGCCATAGCCGCGAGGCACGGTACGGTGGTTCGCGGTGCCCAGCCAGCCTTGAGCCGGGTCCTGGTCGTAGGGATGCAGCATCGAATCGGCGAAACCATCCCAGTCATAGCGCCCGTCCCAGCCGGGCGACGGCACCAGGCCCAGCCCCTCACGGCGGTTCGGGTAACGCCCGGTGACCTGCCAGCCAATGCTGCGTTCGTCGGCGAACAGCATGTTCAACGGCATGGCACCGATGCGCCCGCTGGCCTCGAAAGCCTGCTCGACGGAGCCGGCACGGGACAGGTCGAAGAACGCATCGAGCGAGCGATCGGCCTCGCGCAGCGTGCTCTTCAGTGCCAGGCCGTAGCCGCTCTTGAGTTCCAGCGGTTGCAGCGGGTGCTTACGCGGGCCCAGCACAGTGTTCAGCAGGGGGCCGTTACGCGTCTCGTAGAGGGTTTCGCGAACAGGCCGCGCGCCCTTGATGAAGTAGGTTTCGTGGCGCACCTGGGCCGGCACCCAGCGCCCGTCGGCCAGGTACAGCATGCGTTCGCCATCTCGGCGGACCTTTTCGAGAAACAGGTCCTGATTGTCGCCCATGACCATCGTCATGCCCCAAGCGAGCTTGCCGTTGAAGCCGGCGACCACGGCCGGCACCCCGGCGACCGTTACGCCGGCAGCCTGGAACTTCGGCGAACGGATTTGCATGAAATTCCAGTACGAGGGCATCGACAACGGCAAGTGCGTGTCGTTGGCGAACAAGGGTTTGCCGGTGCGGCTGCGGCTCGCCGCGACAGCCCAGTTGTTCGAGGCGGCGACGCCCAGCATGTTGAAAGCGGCAACGCGACGGGTCGTCTCGGCGACGCTGTCCAGCCCCGGAATCTGCCCGCCGAGCGAAAGCCCGTCCAGCTTGGCGGCTTCATCGAACGGCAGCGGTTCGTCGGGATAGGTCGGCAGCAGCCAGGCCAGCTTGTCGCTGCCCACCTGCTGGGCCAGCGCCAGTGCGGCGATCTCTTCCTGCAGGTTCACCGAAAGGCCGAAATTGAGCAGGCAGAAGATCAGCACGGAGTCTTCCGGCTTCCAGTACTCGGGTCGATAGCCCGACTCGGCGAGCTCCATCGGCAGCCGGTCGCGATAGCGATACAGATAGGCGTTCACGCCGCGCGCGTAGACCTCGAAGATCTTCTTCATGCGCGGCGATGCCTCGCGGTAGAAGAGTTCGGCGCTCTGGCGCAGATTCACCGCACGCATGAAGCGGTCGATGTCCAGCACGCCGGGGCCGACCATTTCAGCCAGCCGCCCCTGGGCCGTCAGGCGCAGGCTGATCATCTGCCCGAGCCGGTCACTGGCATGCACGTAGCCCATGGCAAAGATCGCATCGTGCAATGACTGACTTTCGATCAGCGGCATGCCCAGTGCATTGCGCCGCACACTGACACTGCCTGCCAGCCCCTTCAGCGGCTGGACACCGTGCGCCGGTGCCACACTGTCGGCGTAACGGCTATCCAGATAGGCCTGACACCCGGCCAGGCCGAACAACCCAAGCGCTGCGCCAATGGCAATGCGAGACAAGGAGACAGGCAAACGCGTCGACATGGATAACTCCTCGCGGGGCGAGCCGACAGACAGGTGATAGACAGTTAGGGAGCTTTGCTGATCAAGCCGCTCGGCCGGATGCTGGTAGCGCTTCGTCGAGCAGCCAGCGTGCACAGCGCCGAGCCTCGGCCTTGTGCTTGAGTTCCAGCGCACTGAAGGCCGCCTCGTAGCGACGCCGCTCACTGCGCTCCAGCGCTTTCCAGGCGCCGTGGGTCGGCACCTGCTCGGTCGCCTCGTAGAGCTGATGGAACACCTGGCAGCGAGGGTCTTGCCCCAGAACAGGATCGTAGTGATCGAGCAGAACCTTGATGCGAATCGCACCTTCGATCAGTGGCAGCTGCTCGTCGAGCAGGCTGCCAGCCAGGATCCGCAAATCCTCAGCCAGCGCAATCTGCCGCTTGGTCTGCTGCGCCTGCTGTTCGCGTTCAACGCGCCAGACGCGGCGCCAGAGATACAAGGCATAACCGCCCAGCGCGGCAATCACCAACGCACCCAGACTCAGCAGCACGAGCACGACGGGCGACATGGAACAATCAGGCCCCGTGACACTTCTTGAATTTCTTCTGGCTGCCGCATGGGCATGGGTCGTTGCGACCGACGTCCTTCAGCGGGTTGCGAACCGGCTCCGACGCATGATTGCAGTGCGGACCATGGACATGGTGATGATGCTCGTGGTCGTGATTGCAGTCGGGGCCGTGTACGTGAGGTTCTTGAGTCATGTTGCTGCGTCACTCCGGGATAAAGTTGCCGGGGATTATCTCTCCTTTGGTGGAGATCTGCACAGCACGTCCAAGCATCAGGCCGGTCTTGAGCTCACCATCGAGACTGTAGCGGATGGCCCGATCAGGCTTTTCCAGCAGCCGCACGATGTACTTCATGTGCTTCCACAAGTTGGTGTGCACGGTGACTTCGTAGTACTCGAACCCGTGCGCGGGCACCGTCAGCCAGCCACTCGATTCGCCGTCGGCCAGCTCCACCTCGTTGAGATGTACCTTGTAGCGCAGGCCGCGGACCGGCAGGCTGTGATCGTTGGGGTTATCGATGCGAAAACGCAGCATGAACTGCTGCTCCAGCAAGCGGGCCTTGACCACCTCGACCTTCGTCAACTGAACCTTGGGATCGACGAAATTGTTACTGAACCAGGTTGAACAGGCAGTTAGCGAACCGAGCAGACTCAGCAATAGCACCGTTCTGAGTATTGTTATTGTGCGCCGCTGATCGAACATTCCAAGTACTCCAAAGGACGGCTCAGTGTAGCAAGCGGTCCGGCAGCCGCAATGGGGGCAAGTTGCAAATTGCCAGTGTCACGCGCCGGCATGACAGCCCTGTTGCAGCCAGGTGCTTCAGCCCAGAATGCGAGCCAGCACCGCACGTGCCTTGCCGATACCCTCGGCCAGCGCGGCCTCGATCTGCGCCATGGTGATGATCCCGCCGGACTTTCCTGCTGCCGGATTGACCACCAGTGCCAGGCAGGCGTAGGGAAGCTCCAGCTCGCGCGCCAACACGGCCTCCGGCATACCGGTCATGCCGACGATGTCGCAGCCGTCACGCTCCATCCGCGCGATCTCCGCCACCGTCTCCAGGCGCGGGCCCTGGGTACAGCCGTATACGCCATGGCTGCTGAAGGCAAAGCCCTCGGCGGCGAGGGCGGTGACCAGGCGCTGACGCAACGACTCGTCGTAGGGATAGCTGAAGTCGACATGCGTCACCTGTTCGAGCTCACCTTCGAAAAACGTATGCGCTCGACCATAGGTGTAATCGATGATCTGGTGCGGTACGCAGAAGTGCCCCGCGCCCATCGCAGCGTGGATGCCGCCCACCGCGTTGACCGCCACGACGCTCTCAGCCCCCGCCTCCTTAAGCGCCCAGAGATTTGCTCGATAGTTGACCTCGTGCGGCGGGATGCGATGGGGGTGGCCATGGCGCGCCAGGAACAGCACTTCACCGCCGGCGTAACGGCCATGGAGGATGTCTGCCGACGGCAGGCCATACGGGGTTTCAATGCGTTTGGCATCGCGCAGCACCAGGCCATCCAGCTGGGTCAGCCCGGTTCCGCCGATGATGGCGTGTACAGTCATGCTTGGTTCTCTGAGGGGGTCATACCAGACCTGCGCCGCGCAACGCACCGAGCGCGGAAAGCCAACGCGGGCTCTGCTTGTAGTCCTGCGCAATCACGGAACGGGCGCGCATCCGGGCCAGCCTCGGCGAGGGCTTTACAGCCAGCCGCTGCAATGCCGAAACGGCCAGCTCGGCGGCTGCCCGGTCGTTGCACACCAGCCCCATGTCACAGCCGGCGCTCAGCGCGGCCTCGATGCGCGCCGCAGCATCGCCCGCTACATGGGCGCCGGCCATGGAAAGATCGTCGCTGAAGATCACGCCGGAGAAACCCAGCTCGCCGCGTAACACCTCTTGCAGCCAGCGCTGGGAGAAGCCCGCCGGCTGAGAATCTACCTGTGGATAGATCACGTGCGCGGGCATCACTGCGTCCAGCGTAGACGCCAGCCGCCGGAACGGCAGCAGATCGCACTGACGAATCTCCTCGAGGCTACGCTCGTCACGCGGTATCGCCACGTGCGAATCGGCTTCGGCCCAGCCGTGGCCGGGGAAGTGCTTTCCGGTCGCCGGCATGCCCGCCGCATGCATCCCGCCGATAAAGGCGCCGGCCAGTTCGGCCGCACGCTCGGGTGCCGCCTCGAACGCCCGCGCACCGATTACCGCACTGCGCTGATGGTCGAGATCGAGCACCGGAGCAAAGCTGAAATCGAGGCCGGCCGCGAGTACCTCCGTGGCCATCAACCAGCCGCAGGCCCGGGCAAGCTCGACGGCATCCGGGTGGTGGGCGAACTCGCGCATTGCCGGCAATCTGACGAAGCCCTGCCGCAAGCGCTGGACACGACCGCCTTCCTGATCGACGGCAATCAGCAAGTCCGGGCGCTCGGCGCGCACGGCCCGGCAGAGATCCAGCACCTGGCGAGGATGGTCGATGTTGCGCGCGAACAGGATCAAGCCGCCGACCTGCGGCTGGCGCAGCAACTGGCGATCCTCGGCAGTCAGCCAGGTGCCGCCGATATCCAGCATCAATGAACCTTGCATGAGGCAAAGAATCCTTAATCGAGTTTGGCGTGAGCCCACTGAGGATAAGAGGCTTCGTCGATGCGAACGGCGCAGTGCAACGGCACCCGTGCGAACAGCGCTATCAGCTCTTCGTTGCGCATGCGCACACAGCCGTGGGATAGCGGCACACCCATTGGCTCGGTGTCGGGTGTGCCGTGTATATAGATGTAGCGTCGGAACGTATCGACGCTTCCGAGTCGGTTGACGCCCTGTTCGCAGCCGCTCAGCCAGAGAATCCGACTGAGGATCCAGTCGCGCGCCGGAAACTGCGCGTGCAACTGCGGCGTCCAGACCTCTCCGGTCCAGCGTCGGCCGCGCAATACTGCCCCGGCCGGCAGACCCGCACCGACCTTCGCACGCACCTGGTGCAAGCCGCGCGGCGTACAGCCCGAGCCATTGTGTTCGCCCGGCCCGTTCACGGCAGTGGAAACAGAGGCACGAAAACAGAGCCTGTCGCGGGTGAACCCGTACAGGCACTGGTCAGCGAGGGAAACGAGGAGCAAATCGAGGTCAGCCATGGGCCGCTAGCTTAGCCCAAGCAGCCACAGGCTTGAACCTCAAGCCTTGGCAGGAACCGCCACCGCATTGCGCCGGGCCAACGGCTGAGCCTCGGCCAGTGGCGTATCGGCGATGGCACTGTCGGCGCGCATACCGGCAGCCAGGAACGGCACCATCATCCGCATGACCTGCTCGATCGATGTACGCGCGCCAAAATCGTTCTCGGCGATGGCCCTGAGCGCCTTGATGCCGGACATGCTGAAGGCTGCTGCACCCAGCATGAAATGCACTCGCCAGAACAGCTCGATCGGCGGCAGCGACGGAGCCGCCTCGTGTACCCGCAGCATGTAGCGGCGAAACACCTTGCCGTACATGTCTTCGAGATAATGCCGCAGGTGTCCCTGGCTCTGGCTGAACGACAGACCGAGCAAGCGCATGAAGATGGACAGGTCGTCACCGCTGCGCGGCTTCACAGCCAGCGCCTGCTCGACCAGGATACCGAGTAGCTCCTCAAGGGTGTCCGGCTTTCCGGCAAGCGCCTCTCGGCGGTCGAGTTCGCGTTCGAGGCTCGCGCAGAACGGACCGAGAAACCGTGAGAACACGGCCTGAATCAGCGCCTTCTTCGAGCCAAAGTGATAGTTCACCGCCGCCAGGTTCACCCCGGCCTTGCTGGTGATCAGACGAAGCGAAGTCTCGGCGAAGCCCTTTTCCGCGAACAGCTGTTCCGCAGCATCGAGAATGCGCTCAACTGTTTCCGACTGCGCCATGCCCCCTCCAGAAGACAAACAAGTGTTTGAAACTTACGTTTCAGTGTCTACCAAGTCAACCTGCATCCGCTTCGGCGGTTGTGCCGCTTTGTCGCAACCGGCCTTTTAAGAGGAAAAGGCGCGACGCGAGGCGATTGCCAACCCGCATGCACTGTATATAATCCCAGGCACTGTATAAAAGAACAGAGACCGCCATGATCAAGCTCACGCCCCGCCAGTCTCAGATCCTCGACTTCATCAAACGCTGCCTCGAAGACAACGGTTACCCGCCAACACGAGCGGAGATCGCGCAGGAGCTCGGCTTCAAATCCCCCAACGCAGCCGAAGAGCATCTCAAGGCCCTGGCGCGCAAAGGCGCCATCGAAATGACACCGGGCGCCTCACGCGGCATCCGCATCCCCGATTTCGAGCCAGCCACGCACGAGAGCGGGCTACCTATCATTGGCCGGGTCGCGGCCGGTGCGCCCATCCTGGCGCAACAGCATGTCGAAGAATCCTGCCAGATCAACCCCGCCTTTTTCCATCCGAAAGCCGATTATCTGCTACGGGTGCGCGGCATGAGCATGAAGGACATCGGCATCTTCGATGGCGATCTGCTTGCCGTCCATACCACGCGCGAAGCACGCAACGGGCAAGTGATAGTCGCTCGAGTCGGCGATGAAGTCACAGTCAAGCGCTTCAAGCGTGAGGGCAACAAGGTGTGGCTTCTGGCCGAAAACGAGGACTTCGCGCCGATCGAGGTAGACCTCGAAGAGCAGGAGCTGGTCATCGAAGGGTTGAGCGTCGGTGTCATTCGCCGCTAAACAGGAGAAGGATCATGCAGTACCGTTCCGAAACCATGCGACCACAGCTGTCACTGTTCGAAGGCATGATGGCCCAGCGCGCCATGCCATTCTGTGCAGCCCCTGCCTCTGTCGAGCCTCGCCCCGAGTACCTTAGCGAGCTTAGCCTGAGCGGCAACAGCGAACACTGCCACCTGTTGTTGACGCCTATCCTGAGGGATCTCAGCGAGGCGGACGACAAACGCTGGCTGACGCTGATTGCGCCCCCCGGCTCACTGAGCGGCAACTGGCTGCGTGACAGCGGCCTGAACCGCCAACGTGTGATCGTTCTGCACCCTCGTAATGACCAAAGCGCGCTCGAACTGGCCTGCAAGGCACTCGGCTCGGGCTGCAGTCACACCGTGATCACCTGGCAGGAAAAGCTCAGCAACGCTGAGCGTAACAAGCTTCGTGCGGCGGCCAGCCTGGGCCAGGCCAAAGGGCTGAATATCCGCCTGGGCTGCTAGGCCCTTCCCTCTCGGCGGCACAGGGATCGTGCCGGCAAGCCGCTTCGTATCAATGCAAGACGCGCGGCGACTCATCCTCGTATTCGAAATCGCCTTCGGCCATTTTCCCCGCCATCTGCACGCCGACGTTGAACATCGCCTTAGCCACCTCGACGTGCTGTCCCTGCAGGAACAGCCTGGCCTCCTCGGAGAAATCCAGCGTGACCAGCACCTCCTCGTCTTCGGCGCGGCGGAGCACGATGCGCCCATCGGGCATCTCGACAATCTCTAGAAAAGACGTAGGCATTCGGTTGGCTCTCGTTGAAAGGCGCGCATTGTACCAGTGGAGTGCCATGAGAAAAGGCTTGTACCCCGCGCTCAGCCATGAGGCCGATGAACGCGGCCATAGGCATCTCAGCTCGCCACCTGCCGCGCCGGCATAGCGAGCCCTGGCCTGATGCCTTGCCGCCGGCCACCCGTGAGGCACGAACGACACGACAGAAACGACGCGAATCAATTCAAGCCGGACGTCACCACTCAGTCATGGTCTCGCGGAAGCGCAGCACCAGCTCCTTGATGTTCGTGCGCCAGAGCTCCAGCTCGGTTCGCGACAAGGCTTCTGGCTGGTCCTCCTCGAGCGTCACCGCCTCGATAAGCGGCTGCCGTGGATCGACTTTGGCCTTCGTTGGCGCCTGAGGCGGCTGGAACAACGCGGCATGAGCCGACAGCAACCGGGCTAACCAAGTGTCCGGCTGTTCGGCGAGTTCGACCAGCTCGGCGAGCTCCTGGCTCGGCGCCTGCTCCAGCGCCTGGCGATTCAGAAACGCCTCGGCGCGAGGCGCATCAGCACCTGGCGACCGGTAGAAACCAGCGATTTCATGGCACAGGCCGAGCACGGCCCCGTATAGGTGAAACAGGCTCGCCTCACGCTCGGCCTGGACCTGCCCCTGAGCATTCAGGGTGCCGAGTGCGTCAGCCTTGCGCCAGTTTTCCAGCGAAAGGCCGGCAAAGAACAGTTTCTGGTTGGTACGGGTGTAGCGTTCGTGAGCCATGGTGCTCTCCGCAAAGCAGGATTGCCGCAAGAATGGACCGCCTGCGGCGACAAAACCAGCACATGCCCGACGGGCGCCCCGCTCATTCGAACCGGGCGCCGTCGCAGCGGCGCATCAGCGCTTGTCTTCCACCTTCCACTTACCGCCGTCGTAGAACGCCTTCCAGCCGCTGGGCTTGCCATTGACCTCGGACTGCACGTACTGCTCCTTGGTCTTGCGACTGAAGCGAATGACCGCTGGGCGTCCTTCGGGATCCTGCTGCGGCGCTTGGAGCAGGAAGTGGTACTTGGGATCGATCTCATCCCTGTGCGGGATCAGCTCGCTGACCAACGGCGCGCGCGTTTCGCGATTTTTCGGGAACTGGCTGGCGGCCAGGAACAGCCCCGACGCCCCGTCGCGCAGCACGTAGGTATCGTCGACTTTTTCGCATTTGAGTTCCGGCATCTTCACCGCATCCATCTTCGGCGGCGCCGGCTCACCATTCTTCAGGAGCTTGCGGGTGTTCTTGCATTCCGCATTGGTGCAGCCAAAGAACTTGCCGAACCGGCCGGTCTTGAGCTGCATCTCGCTGCCGCATTTGTCGCACTCCAGACTAGGGCCCTCGTAGCCCTTGATGCGGAACTGCCCCTCCTCCACTTCGTAGCCCGCGCAGTCGGGGTTGTTACCGCAAATATGCAGCTTGTGCTTTTCGTCGAGCAGGTAGGCATCCATCGCATTGCTGCAGATGGGGCAGCGGCGCTTGCCCAAGAGCACCAGGGATTCGGACTCGCCCTCGTCATCGGCTGCGATTTCGTCGCCCGGAATCAGATTGATAGTCGATTTGCAGCGCTCCTTCGGCGGCAGGCTGTAGCCGGAGCAACCGAGGAACACGCCGGTCGAGGCGGTGCGGATCATCATTGGCCGCCCGCAGACCTTGCACGGAATATCGGTCAGGGTCGGCTGGTTGGCACGCATGCCGCTATCCGGCGACTCTGCGATCTCGAGCTTGCGGCGGAAGTCACCGTAGAACTCGTCAAGCACGTGCTTCCACTCCCGCTCGCCCTGCGCGACATCGTCCAGATGCTCTTCCATGCCGGCGGTGAACCCGTAGTCCATCAGGTTCTCGAAGCTCTCGGAGAGGCGCTCGGTAACGATCTCGCCCATTTTCTCGGCGTAGAAGCGGCGGTTATGCAGCGAGACATAGCCGCGATCCTGAATGGTCGAAATGATCGCCGCGTAGGTGGACGGCCGGCCGATGCCGCGCTTTTCCATTTCCTTGACCAGGCTCGCCTCGGAATAACGCGCCGGTGGCTTGGTGAAGTGCTGGCTGGGGTCGAGCGCGAGCAAATCCATCGCCTCGCCCTGCTTCATTTCCGGCAAGACGTCATCTTCGCCCGTCTTGCTCTGCTGCGGCAGCACGCGGGTGTAGCCGTCAAACTTGAGGATGCGACCCTTGGCACGCAGTTCGAAATCACCGGCCGTCACGGTCACGCTAGTCGACAGGTACTGCGCAGGCAGCATCTGGCAGGCGACGAACTGGCGCCAGATCAGCTCATAGAGGCGCTCGGCGTCGCGCTCCATGCCCGACAGCTGGTTGGGCCGCAGGTTGACGTCCGATGGACGAATCGCCTCGTGGGCCTCCTGGGCGCCTTCCTTGCTGGAATAGACGTTGGGCTTCTCCGGCAGGTACTGGCTGCCGAATTCGCTTTCAATGAACCCACGGGCCATGACCAGCGCATCGGCCGAAAGATTGGTCGAGTCGGTACGCATGTAGGTGATGTAGCCAGCTTCGTACAGGCGCTGAGCCATCATCATGGTCTTCTTTACGCCGAAGCCCAGGCGATTGCTCGCCGCCTGCTGCAGCGTCGAGGTAATGAAGGGGGCCGACGGCTTGCTCGAGGTCGGCTTGTCCTCGCGCTTGCTGACGCTGTACGTCGCGCTTTTGAGCTTTTCCAGCGCGGCCTTGGCCTGCGCCTCGTTCAGCGGCTTGAACGCCTCACCCTTCTCGCGGGCGACTTCGAAGCGCACCTTGGCCTGCTGCGCCGTCGCCAGATCGGCGTGCACTTCCCAGTACTCTTCAGGCACGAAAGCGCGAATCTCGCGCTCGCGCTCGACCACCAGCTTGACCGCTACCGACTGTACGCGACCGGCCGAAAGCCCACGCGCGATTTTCTGCCAGAGCAGCGGCGAGACCATGTAGCCCACCACCCGGTCGAGGAAGCGCCGCGCTTGCTGGGCGTTTACCCGGTTGATGTCCAGCTCGCCGGGCTGGGCGAAGGCTTCCTGAATGGCCTTTTTGGTGATCTCGTTGAACACCACGCGCTTGTAGCGCTCGTCGTCGCCGCCGATGGATTCGCGCAGGTGCCAGGCGATGGCCTCCCCTTCTCTGTCCAAGTCGGTTGCGAGATAGATGGTGTCGGCTTCCTTGGCCAGGCGTCGCAGTTCCTCGATCACCTTCTCCTTGCCCGGCAGGATCTCGTACTTGGCTTTCCAGCCGTGCTCCGGGTCCACTCCCATTCGAGCAAACAGCTGGCGCTTGGCCTTTTCCTTCGGCGACAGCGACGAGGCTTCGGCAGCCTTGCCGCGCTTGGCCGGCTCCTTGCTCGCAGAGCCGCTGGTAGGAAGGTCGCGGATATGGCCGATACTCGACTTCACCACGTACTGGTTACCCAGGTACTTGTTGATGGTCTTGGCCTTGGCCGGTGATTCCACGATGACCAGCGATTTACCCATGGAGTGGAGATTTCCTGAATCGAGAAGTGAACGAAGGAGAGCTTGCGGAGCTCGGAAGTGCGCTTGCCGGATACGCCAGGCGAGCTGGAGTCAGGACCTCGGCACCGATCCGAGCGGCCCACGGCGAAGGGTCGCGACGAGGCTGCATGATCGCTCTGCCTGAAAAGCACCGCTATATATAGTGGTGACGGATGACAGGTCAAGCCGGCAGTCGACAGAGCTGCCAACCGGGCAACGTCAGAAACGGCTTGGCTCGGCCTCCACCAGTGCGAAGCGCGGTACACGCTCGCCGTCGACTTCCACCGACTCGACGAACATCGACAACGGGCGCACCCACAGCCCTCGCTCGCCGTAAAGCGCCTGGTAGAACACCAGTGGCTCCTCCGTCTCGGAGTGGCGAACCACAGCAAACACCCGGTATTCCGGCCCCTTGTAATGGCGATAACGCCCCGGCTGGACCTGCATGAGAGCCTCCATAAAAAGGAAAACCGGGGCTTGCGGCCCCGGCTTTCATTGACACCAATCTGCAGCATCGGACGACAGGCCACAGCCTAGCCCAGTCGCCCGTCACTGTCAGTCAGGCCGACTTCAGACGCGCTCGAACACCGTACTGATGCCCTGGCCCAGGCCAATGCACATGGTGGCGATACCCAGCGTACCGTTGTTCTGCTTCATCACATTCAGCAGGGTGCCGGAGATACGCGCACCGGAGCAGCCGAACGGATGGCCCAGCGCGATGGCGCCACCGTGCAGGTTGACCTTCTGCTCCATCTTGTCGAGCAGCTTGAGGTCCTTGAGCACCGGCAGTGCCTGGGCGGCGAAGGCTTCGTTGAGCTCGACGAAGTCGATGTCGTCCATGGTCAGACCGGCGCGCTTGAGCACCTTCTGGGTCGACGGCACCGGCCCGTAGCCCATGATCGCCGGATCAACACCAGCCAGCGCCATGGCGCGAACCACGGCCATCGGCTGGATGCCGAGATCCTTGGCGCGCTGGGCCGACATGACGATCATGCAGGACGCACCGTCAGTGATCTGCGAAGACGTACCGGCGGTCACGGTGCCGCCCTTCGGGTTGAACGCCGGCTTGAGCTCGGCCAGACCCTCGAGGGTGGTTTCCGGGCGGATGGTTTCGTCGTAGTCGAAGACCTTGAGGAAGCCGTTCTCGTCGTGACCTTCCATCGGGATGATCTCGTCCTTGAACTTGCCTTCCTGAGTCGCTTTCCAGGCCAGCTGGTGCGAGCGGTAGCCGAACTGATCCTGGGCTTCACGGGTAATGCCGTGCATCTTGCCGAGCATCTCGGCGGTCAGGCCCATCATGCCCGAGGCCTTGGCCGCATGCAGCGACAGCTGCGGGTTCGGGTCGACACCGTGCATCATGCTGACGTGGCCCATGTGCTCCACGCCACCAATGACGAACACGTCGCCGTTGTTGGTCTGGATGGCCTGCACGGCGGTGTGCAGGGCGCTCATGGACGAACCGCACAGACGGCTCACGGTCTGGCCGGCGCTGGTGTGCGGAATGCGGGTCAGCAGCGAGGCCATACGGGCGATGTTCCAGCCCTGCTCGAGGGTCTGGTTGACGCAGCCCCAGATCACGTCCTCGACCTCGGCCGGGTCGATCTTCGGATTGCGCGCCAGCAGGCCGTCGATCAGCAGTGCGGACATGGTCTCGGCGCGGGTATTACGGTGCATGCCGCCCTTGGAGCGCCCCATCGGGGTGCGACCGAAGTCGACGATGACTGCATCTCTTGGATTCAGGCTCATGAATTCTCTCTCCCTCGATTAACCGTAGAAGCGCTGGCCGTTGGCAGCCATCTCACGCAGCTTCGCGGTCGGGTGGTACAGCGGGCCCAGGTCGGCGTACTTGTCGGCCATCGCGACGAACTCGGCGACGCCGATCGAATCGATGTAGCGCAGCGCACCACCACGGAAGGGTGGGAAGCCAATGCCATAGATCAGGCCCATGTCGGCTTCGGCAGCGGTTTCGACGATGCCGTCTTCCAGGCAGCGCACGGTTTCCAGGCACAGCGGGATCATCATGTAGTTGATGATGTCCTCGTCGGACAGCTCGCGCGTCTCGCTGACGATCGGCTTGAGCAGCTCGTAAGACTGCGGATCGACGACCTTCTTCGGCTTGCCCCGCTTGTCCATCTCGTAGGCATAGAAGCCCTTGCCGTTCTTCTGGCCGAGGCGATTGGCCTCATACATGACATCGACGGCGGTCTTGCTGTCATCCTTCATGCGATCCGGGAAGCCTTCGGCCATCACGTCACGGCCGTGGTGGCCGGTGTCCATGCCGACGACGTCCATCAGGTAGGCCGGGCCCATGGGCCAGCCGAACTTCTCCATCACCTTGTCGGCACGAACGAAGTCGACACCATGAGCGATGGCGCGGGCGAAGCCGCCGAAGTACGGGAACAGCACGCGGTTGACCAGGAAGCCCGGGCAATCGTTGACCACGACCGGGCTCTTGCCCATCTTCTTGGCGTAGGCGACGGTGGTAGCAATGGCGGTTTCGCTGGTCTTCTCGCCACGGATGACTTCCACCAACGGCATCATGTGCACAGGGTTGAAGAAGTGCATGCCGCAGAAGTTTTCCGGACGCTTGAGGGCCTGGGCCAGGTAGCTGATGGAGATGGTCGAGGTGTTGGAAGCGATGATCGCGTCTTCACGGACGTGGCCTTCCACCTCGGCCAGCACGGCGTGCTTGACCTTCGGGTTCTCGACCACGGCTTCGACGACGATGTCGACGTTGCCGAAATCGCCATAGGACATGGTCGGGCGGATGGCGTTGAGCGCCTGAGCCATCTTCTCCGGCGTCAGACGGCCTTTCTCGACACGCTTGCCGAGCAGCTTGGAGGCCTCGTCCAGACCCATCTGAATACCCTCTTCACGGATATCCTTCATCAGGATCGGCGTGCCCTTGACAGCCGACTGGTAGGCGATGCCGCCACCCATGATGCCGGCGCCCAGTACGGCAGCGAGCCTCACGTCGCGCGCCTGCTTGTCGTAGGCCTTGGCCTTCTTTTTCAGCTCCTGATCATTGAGGAACAGGCCGATCAGGCTCTCGGCGACCGAAGTCTTGGCCAGCTTGACGAAGCCGGCAGCTTCGACTTCCAGCGCTTTGTCACGGCCGAAGTTGGCCGCTTTCTGGATGCTCTTGATGGCTTCGACCGGAGCCGGATAGTTCGGGCCGGCCTGGCCTGCGACGAACGCCTTGGTGGTCTCGAACGCCATCATCTGCTCGATGGCATTGAGCTTGAGCTTGTCCAGTTTCGGCTGGCGCTTGGCCTTGTAGTCCAGTTCGCCGGAGATGGCGCGCTTGACCAGATCCAGTGCAGCTTCCTGCAGCTTCTCCGGAGCGACGACGGCATCGACCGCGTGCACCTTGAGGGCGTCTTCGGCGCGGTTCTCCTTGCCGGAGGCGATCCACTCGACGGCGTTGTCCACACCGATCAGGCGCGGCAGACGCACGGTGCCGCCAAAGCCCGGGTAGATGCCCAACTTGACTTCCGGCAGACCGACCTTGGCGGCGGTGGACATGACGCGATAGTCAGCGGCCATGCACATCTCGAAACCGCCACCCAGAGCGATGCCGTTGATGGCGACCACGGTGGGCACGCCCAGGTCTTCGAAATCGTTGAAGATCTTGTTTGCTTCGAGGTTGCCGGCAACCAGCTCTTCATCGGGCAACTTGAAGTTGTCGACGAACTCGGTGATGTCGGCGCCGACGATGAACACATCCTTGCCGCTGGTGACGACGACACCCTTGACCGAAGCGTCGGCCTTGATGGCATCGACTGCCTGGCGCAGATCGTTGAGAGTGAGGCGATTGAATTTATTGACGGACTCACCCTTGAGGTCGAAATTCAATTCGACGATGCCGCTCTCAAGAGCCTTAACCGTGATGGCTTTACCTTCGTAAATCATCAACTGATCTCCAGGAATGGAAGCTGAACGTTACGCGTCGCACGTCTTCGGCCTTCCTCGACCGCGCCTTGCGGCGACGACACCCACCGACACGATACATCGGGCACTCGAGGTTCGCTGGCAAACGCTCGATTCATACGCCCGTTTGATTTGGGTCGGCACACCTTCGAGGAAAAGCGTCGCCTTGTCAATCGGTCGCACGCGCTCTTCGCTGCGCGGGGCACCAGCGCAGCGATGGCGCACGACTGGCCTTCCCAGGGACAATGCCTGACCATTCAGTACATCGATCATTCGCGCCTGGGGCGCGCAAACAAAGCCGGCAGGCGCAGGTCAATCGGGGGACCAGCAGGTACACTGCAGCCACAATGCGCCGACCTCTGGCGCCCGCCCTCTTTGCTCGGAGCCCAGCATGTCCCGTCCCCCCATCGCTCGCGCCGACGCCGGTACCGATCCCTATCGCTGGCTGGAAAAACGCGACGCCCCGGAAGTGCTCGCTTATCTCAAGGCGGAGAACGCCTACCTCGAAGAGCAGCTCGCCGATCAGGCCGAACTGCGTGAAGCGCTGTTTCAGGAGATCAAGAGCCGCATCCGCGAAACCGATCTATCGCTGCCCTCCCCCTGGGGGCCGTGGCTGTACTACCAGCGCACCACCGCAGGCGACGAGTACCCGCGGCACTACCGCTGCCCGCGCCCGCTGGATGGTTCGCTGACCGTCGATGAAAGCGCCGAACAGCTGCTGCTCGACCCCAACGAGCTGGCCGGTGGCGGCTTTCTTTCGCTGGGCGCCTTCAGCATCAGCCAGGACCACAGCAAGCTCGCCTACAGCCTCGACCGCGAAGGCGACGAGATCTACCGGCTGTACGTCAAGGACCTGGCCAGCGGCGCGGTCACCGAGCTGCCCTTCGACAACTGCGACGGCAGCATGACCTGGGCCAACGACAGCCAGACCCTGTTCTATGGCGAACTGGACGAGACCCACCGACCACACAGGATCTACCGCCATCGCCTGGGCGAAACCGGCAGCCACGCGGTATTCCATGACCCGGACGGGCGCTTCTTCGTGCATTGCTACCGCGCCAGCTCCGACCGCCAGCTGGTCATCCTCTCCCACAGCAAGACCACCAGCGAAGCCTGGGTGCTGTCGGCGGACCAGCCGGAGGGCAGCTGGACCTGTCTGGCAGCGCGCCAGGAGGATCACGAATACTTCCCCGATCATGGCCTGTACGAGGGCCAGTGGCGCTGGCTGATCCGCAGCAACCAGGCGGGCATCAACTTCGCCCTTTATCACGCCAGCGAGGCCGAGCCAGGCCGCAAGCACTGGCAGGAGCTGGTCCCGCATGACGACGCGGTGATGCTCGAGGATGTCAGCCTGAACGCCGAGGCGATCACCCTGACCCTGCGCGAAGGCGGCCTGCCGGTGATCGAGGTGCGGCCGCAGGGCGTCCAGCCCTATCGCCTGCAGTTGCCCGATGCGGCCTACAGCCTGCACGTGCAGAACTCGCTGGAATTCACCAGCACGGTGATCCGCCTGCGCTACGAGGCGCTGAATCGCCCGGCGCAGATCCGCCAGCTGACCCTGGCCGACGGCACGCAGGAAGTGCTCAAGGAGACCCCGGTGGAAGGTCCCTTTGATGCGGACGCCTATGAAAGTCGGCGCATCTGGGCCACTGCCCAGGACGGTACGCAGATTCCCATCAGCCTGGTCGGCCGCCGCGACAGCTTTGGCGAGCCTGCACCGCTCTACCTCTACGGTTACGGCGCCTACGGCCATAGCCTGGACCCCTGGTTCTCACACGCGCGGCTGTCGCTGCTCGACCGCGGTTTCGTCTTCGCCATCGCGCATGTGCGTGGCGGCGGCGATCTCGGCGAAGCCTGGTACCGCGCCGGCAAGCTGGAGCACAAGCCGAACACCTTCAACGACTTCATCGCCTGCGCCGAGCAGCTGTTGGCCGACGGTTACACCACATCGCCACGCCTGGCCATCAGCGGCGGCAGTGCCGGCGGCCTGCTGATCGGTGCCGTGCTCAACCTGCGTCCCGAGCTGTTCGGTGCGGCGATCGCCGAGGTGCCCTTCGTCGACGTGCTCAACACCATGCTCAATGCCGACCTGCCGCTGACCGTGACCGAGTACGACGAATGGGGCGACCCGAATCAGCCCGAGGTGCACGAGCGCATCAAGGCCTATGCGCCCTATGAAAATGTCCGGGCCCAGGCCTATCCGCCACTGCTGGCCGTGGCCGGCTACAACGACAGCCGCGTGCAGTACTGGGAGGCCGCCAAGTGGGTTGCCAAGCTGCGCGCCACCCGCACCGACGACAACCTGCTGCTGCTCAAGACCGAGTTCGGCGCAGGTCACGGTGGCATGAGCGGTCGCTACCAGGCGCTCAAGGATGTGGCGCTGGAGTACGCCTTCGTGCTCAAGGTGTTCGGCATGGCCGGCTGACGCAGCCGACCTGCGGCGGCGAACCGGGATCGCCGCCAGCAGTCACTCATTGAGGACACCTCAGGAGCTGATGCGATGAACCGAACCTCTTCCGACCGACCCGCGCAGAACGTCCATGGCTGGGAGCGCGCCGCCTCGCTGGCCGGCGGCCTGTATCTTCTGGGTAAAGGTCTGCGCCACGGGGGGCTTGGAGGCCTGTTCCAGGTGGGAATCGGCGCCCTGGCGCTGGCGCGCGGTATCAGCGGCCGCTGCGAGGCCAAGCGCGTGCTGCAGGAAGTCGGCGAACAGGCGCAGAACGCGGTGATTGATTCCAGCCACATGCCGCTGGAGCAGACGCCGGCCGAACGCGAGCGCTTGCGCAGCAGTGCGCAAGCAGCCACGTCGACCGTCACGGTGACGGGCAATCAGGGGCTGGACAGTCCGCCGACCAACCCCTGAACGCAGCGCTTCAGTGGTTGCAATCGGGGCCGTGGACGTGTTCGTCGTCCTCGCCCTCGACTGGCTCCATCTCCAGCTGCAGGCTGACCAGATTGGTCGCCAAGGGGCGCAGCAGCAGGTTGGCGTATTCGGTGTCGCCCTCCTCGACATCAACTCCGATCATCAGCTGGCCATTACCGACCTGCTGGATCCAGACCTCACGCCCCTGCCACATCACGGCAAAACGGGTGCAGGAGGTCACCAACTGGGTACCGTCGACGTCTTCGAGAATCAGTTGCAGGCTATCGCTCATGGACATTCGCTCTTCTGGAAATGAGGGGCGGCAAGCCGCCCCCGGGACGAGTCAGGCCTGCACCAGCGCGGCAACGGCACGCTCGAGGCGGTCGAGGCCTTCGTCGATGTCGGCCTGCTCGATGATCAGGCTTGGCGCCAGGCGCAGTACGTCGGGGCCGGCCTGCAGGATCATCAGCGCTTCCCGTTCCGCCGCCGCGCAAAAGGCGGCCGCCTTGCCTTTCCAGGCGTCGCTGAGGACGCAGCCGATCAGCAGGCCGCGGCCACGCACCAGGCGGAACACGCCGTAACGCTCGCCGATCGCCTCGAGGCGCGTGCGGAACAGCGCATGACGCTGCTTCACGCCTTCCAGCACCTCGGGCGTATTGACGATGTCCACCACCGTCTCGGCCACCGCGCAGGCCAGCGGGTTGCCCCCGTAGGTGGTGCCGTGGGTGCCCACGCTCAGGTGCGCGGCGATCTCGTGGGTGGTCAGCATCGCGCCGATCGGGAAACCGCCGCCGAGGCTCTTGGCATTGGTCAGGATGTCCGGAACCACTCCCGAATGCATGTAGGCAAACAGGTCGCCGGTACGGCCCATGCCGGTCTGTACTTCGTCGAAGATCAGCAAGGCGCCATGCTCGTTGCACAGCTCGCGCACACCCTCGAGGTAGGCCTGATCGGCCGGCAGCACCCCGCTTTCGCCCTGGATCGGCTCGAGCACCACCGCACAGGTGCGCTCGGACATCTTCGCTCTCAGCGCCTCGAGATCGTTGTAGGGCACGTGGGTGATGCCCTCGATCTTCGGCCCGAAACCATCGGAGTACTTCGGTTGCCCACCTACCGTGACGGTGAACAGCGTACGGCCATGAAAGCTGTTGATCGCCGAGATGATCTCGTACTTCTGCGGCCCGTAGACGTCATGTGCATAGCGGCGGGCCAGCTTGAAGGCGGCCTCGTTGGCCTCCGCTCCGGAGTTGCAGAAGAACGCGCGGTCAGCGAAGGTCGCTGCCACCAGCTTCTTGGCCAGACGCAGGGCCGGCTCATTGGTGAAGATGTTGGAGATGTGCCAGAGCTTGCCGGCCTGCTCGGTCAGCGCAGCAACCAACGCCGGGTGTGCATGCCCCAGGGCATTGACCGCGATGCCACCAGCGAAGTCCACCAGCTCTCGCCCGCTCTGGTCCCAGACTCGCGACCCCTGGCCTCGCACCGGAATGAAGGCGGCGGGGGCGAAGCTCGGAACAATGACCTGATCGAAATCGGCACGTTCAACCGGGATATGCGGGGCGGACATCGGGCTCTCCTGCGATGCGTCGGAATTAGGAAAGAAAACGCCCCGCCAGCGGCGGGGCGTCACAAGGCGCAGTGTAAACGCAGGACCGCCCCGTTTGAGCGGTCGCGAGAAAAAAACTCGCTGTCAGGCGCCGAAATGCTGCTTGTCCAGCTCGATGGCCTGATCGAGCGTCTCGAGCAGCGCTTTGCGCACCTTCAGCTTGGTATTCCTGTGCGCCACCATGTTGATGCGTTTCAGCTGGGCGGCCACCGCCAGTGCCGTTTCCATCAAGGCCTCGGCGGAAACGACGCGATCGAGGAACCCGGCCAGCACGGCCCCCTGCGGATCGAACAGCTCGCCGTTGATGACCGAGCGCTGGAACGCGGCCTTGCCCAGGCGATCACGGGCCAGTTCGATACCGGCATGGTGCATGGTCATGCCGATCTGCACCTCGTTCAGGCCGATGTTGAATGGCCCCTCAACACCGATGCGGTAGTCTGCAGCCAGCAGCAGAAAGGCCCCTTTGGCGATGGCGTGGCCCGGGCAGGCCACGATGATCGGATAAGGGTGGGCCAGCATGCGCCGGGTGAACGCCGAGCCGGTCGCCACCAGGTTCATCGCGTTTTCGGCGCTGGAGGTCATTACCTTCAGGTCGTAGCCACCGGAGAGGATGCCCGGCTGGCCAGTCAGGATCACCACGGCGCGATCCTGCTCGGCGCGATCGAACGCCGCGTTCAGCGCTTCGAACATCTGCGGTGACAACGCATTGACCTTGCCGTTGGCCAGCGTCAGCGTGGCAACGCCATCGTCGAATTGGTACGAAATCAGCTCACTCATGCCCCATCCCTTTGTTTGTCTTTTACGCAAGTGCGCCGACGTTACTCACCGGAACTCGCTCGGTAAAGCGCCTTGACTGACCGTTCGGTCACCGATTGCCGCATTTCGCCGCTGTTCCAGCGCTACCGCTGCGAACTCCCGCAGAGTTGCCGCGCCTGGCGCTCGGTCAAGCCCTGCGCGAAGACGGCCGGCTTAAATGCATGAAAAAACTCAAAAAGTTTTTGCCATTCGAAAAGCCTTCGGCTAAATTAGCGCGCCTCGACGGACAGCACGCCCGTTGAGATCCGGTGAGGTGTCCGAGTGGTTGAAGGAGCACGCCTGGAAAGTGTGTATACGGGAAACCGTATCAAGGGTTCGAATCCCTTCCTCACCGCCAGTTAAAAAAGCCCCTGAGTCTTGCGACTCAGGGGCTTTTTCGTTGCGCCTTCATTTATTCAGCGCGGGTTGATGACGCCATCGCGCTCGGCGTTGTCCGGGTCGGTATCGGGGAGTTGCTCGTTCCGCCGCCGCCCGTGCGGGAGCGCGCCGTCGTTGTCCGGAAGCTCGTCTATCCCGGCTTCGTCGCTCGGCTCGAGATCGGTACGCGCACGCCCCGGCAGCTCGGGGCGGCCGGGAATGATCGGGTCTTGCTTGCTGTCTTCGCTGGCCATCGTTCTTCCTCGCTCGCTGTTTC
The DNA here is from genome assembly GCF_057738225.1 of Stutzerimonas sp. CXK-1. Taxonomy (NCBI): domain Bacteria; kingdom Pseudomonadati; phylum Pseudomonadota; class Gammaproteobacteria; order Pseudomonadales; family Pseudomonadaceae; genus Stutzerimonas; species Stutzerimonas sp. CXK-1. The sequence continues at coordinate 2,509,399 of NZ_CM173217.1, forward strand.
AGCTTTCGAGAGCGCCGCCGGGCCGCCGTTCCGGCCGCCCGTCCGGCTCATGAACGGCCCGCTGCACCTGTCAGCTCAACAGCCAGGGCATCAAAAGCGCCGTAGCGACACCCAGCAGACTCATCGCCAGGGCGGCGAAAGCACCGCATTCCCGGCTCTCCTGCAGCGCATGGGCGGTGCCGATCGCGTGGGCGTTGATGCCATAGCTGAAGCCGCGCGCGGCAGGATGGTCGACCCGCGCCAGGCGTAGCAGCGGCGGCCCGAGCACCGTACCGATGACGCCGGTGAGCATGACCATCACTGCCGCCAGCGCCGCGACGCCGCCCAGCTGGTCGGCGACCAGCATGGCGATGGGCATGGTCACCGACTTTGGCGCCAGGCTCATGGACAGTGCATCGCTGGCGCCGAGCAACCAGCACACCAGCAACGTGATCAGCACCGTGAGCACCCCGGCGACCGCCAGCGTGATGACGATGGGCCAGAACAGCTGGCGAATGCGCGCGAGGTTCTCGCGCAGCGGCACGGCCAGGGCGACTGTCGCCGGGCCGAGCAGCCAGGCGATGGGCTCGGCGTCGCGGCGATAGTCGCGGTAGTCGATGCCACACAGCGCCAACACCGCGACGATCAACAACATGCCGACCAGCACCGGCTGCAGGAGCAGCCACCCCGAGCGACGATAGAGCGCGACGGCCAGCTGGAATGCCAGCAGCGTCAGGCCCACGGAAAACAGCGGATGACCGATGAAGCTGTGCCAGGCCGTCATGGCTGCTCACCTCCCATCCGCCGCGCGAGAAACTGCAGCAGCCAGCCGCAGACCGGAATGGTCACCAGCAGCGAAGCCAGCAGCGCGACAATCACCACGGCAAACTCGTCGAACAACAGTTCGTAGCTGGTCATGATGCCCGCGGCATGGATCATCAGCATCAGCGGAAGGTACTGCAGCAGCAAGGAAGCCGCCTTCTGCAGGGACTCGGGCACTGCACCGAGAAACGCCAGCCCCAGCAGCAACAGGACCAGCCCGACGATCGGGCCCGGCAGCATCGGCAGCCACAGGCTGCTCAGCGTCGTCCCCGCAATTTGTAACAGCACCAGCACGAAAAGCCCTTTCAGCACATCTGTTCTCCTCTTCATCGAGCCGACATCAAGAGCCGGCCCGGAATGCGCGACCCGCGACTATGCCGCATGCATGCGCGACGGAGACAGGATCAGTTGCGTTCGAAGAGACCGTATCAGGCTCTTCGATCAGCCAGTCGCCCTCTATCTGATCTGCTTTTTGCACACGGAGCTGAGTCTGTTATGCACACCACGGCTACCGGAAGATGCGGCGCATCCGAACCGGCCTGTTGGACCTGCCCCATGAACGACCGCATTCCCATCCGCGCGATTGAAACGCTCGATCACCGTCCCTTGCGCCTGACCCCGGCTCAGGCCGGTGGGCCGATCCACACGCGCCGCTTTCGCGGCCGCTTCCGGAACCTGCGCCTGCTCGGCGCGGGTTCGCTGATGGCGCTGTTCTTCGGCACCGCCTGGCTGAACTGGGAGGGACGCCAGGCGGTGCTCTGGGATCTGGCGGAACGCAAGTTCCACATCTTCGGCGCGACATTCTGGCCGCAGGATTTCGTTCTGCTGTCCGCGCTGCTGATCATCTGCGCCTTCGGCCTGTTCGCCGTTACCGTATTTGCCGGTCGCGTGTGGTGCGGTTACGCCTGCCCGCAAAGCGTCTGGACCTGGCTGTTCATGTGGGCCGAACGTATCACCGAAGGCGACCGCGGCCAGCGGCTGAAGCTCGATGCCGCGCCCTGGTCGTTCCAGAAGCTGGGCCGACGCACCGCACGGCATGCGTTATGGCTGGCCATCTCGCTCGTCACCGCGGTGGCCTTCGTCGGCTACTTCACGCCGATCCACGCGTTGGTCGCGGACCTGGCCAGGCTGCAGCTGGACGGCTCCACGGCATTCTGGGTGCTGTTCTTCACGGCAGCGACCTACCTCAATGCCGGTTGGCTGCGCGAGAAGGTCTGCCGGGACATGTGCCCCTACTCGCGCTTCCAGAGCGTGATGTTCGACCGCGACACCCTGACGATCGCCTACGATGCCGCGCGCGGCGAACCGCGTGGTGCGCGGCGCAAGGACAGCGACGCCCGCGCCCAGGGTCTGGGCGACTGCATCGACTGCACCCTGTGTGTCCAGGTATGCCCCACCGGGATCGACATCCGCGACGGCCTGCAGCTCGAGTGCATCGGCTGCGCTGCCTGCATCGACGCCTGCGATGAGGTGATGGACAAGCTGGGCTATGCCCGAGGCCTGGTGCGCTACGGCTCGGAGCGCGAGCTGGCGGGTGGCCGGACGCGCTGGCTGCGGCCACGCCTGCTCGGCTACGTGGCTGCCCTGGCAGTGATGATCGGCGCCTTCGCCTGGGCGCTGGCCGACCGGCCGCTGGTATCGCTCGATGTCACCCGTGACCGCGGTCTGTTCCGCGAAAACGCCGCCGGCCAGATCGAGAACGTCTACAGCCTGAAGATCATCAACAAGTCGCAGCTCCCCCAGCGCTACCGACTCGCCCTGCGCGGAGCCGACGGCCTGGCGCTGCAGGGGCCCGACGAACTCGCGCTGGCCGGGGGCGAAATCCGCGATCTGGCCGTCAGCGTCGTCCAGCTCAGTGAGCCTGCGCCACGCAGTACGCGCACCCTGTACTTCGAGGTTGCCGCCACCGGCGCGGCGGAGCAGCGCGCCGTTACCGACAGCACCTTTATCGCGCCGCCGCGCTGAGGCCATGCACAAGGGCAGGCGGCCGACGTAGAGTGTGCCTGCCTTGCCCGAGAGACCGTCGATGAAGCGCTACGAGAAACTTGCCGAGGAAATAGCCGAACTGATCCGCAGCGGTGTGCTCGCCGCGGGCGAACGAGTGCCCTCGGTACGCCAGGCCAGTCGCTCGCACGGCGTGAGCCCGTCGACGGTGTTCCAGGCCTACTACCTGCTGGAGGATCGCGGGCTCATTCAGGCCCGGGCACGCTCGGGCTACTTCGTTCGCGAGCATGCCCAGCGCCCCCTCCCCGAACCGGAGCCGCGCAGCCTGTCCGCGCAGGCCACCGAAGTGGATGTCAGCGAACTGGTGTTCTCGGTACTCGGTTCGCTGAAAGACCCGCAGACGGTGCCCTTCGGCTCGGCCTTTCCCAGCCCCGATCTGTTTCCCCTGGCACGCCTGGCGCGCTCCATGGCGCATGGCCTGCGCACGCTTTCGCCGCACGAAGTCATTGCCGACATGACCGCCGGCAATCCCGACCTGCGCCGGCAGATCGCCCTGCGCTACATGACCAGCGGCGTGCTGCTGCCAATGGACGAGCTGGTGATCACCAACGGCGCGATGGAGGCGCTCAACCTGTGCCTGCAGAGCGTCACCCGGCCCGGCGATCTGGTGGCGATCGAGTCACCGGCGTTCTATGCCTGCCTGCAGGTGCTCGAACGCCTCGAGCTTCGTGCAGTGGAGATTCCGGTGCAGCCGCGCGAGGGCATCGACCTTGCGGTATTGGCTGACAGCCTCGAGCGGCTGCCGATTCGCGCCTGCTGGTTCATGAGCAGCCTGCAGAATCCGCTCGGCGCGAGCATGAGCGAAGCGAACAAGGAAGCGCTGTACGCTCTGCTTCAGCGGCATCAGGTACCGCTGATCGAGGACGACGTCTATGCAGAGCTGTACTACGGCAAGCAGCCGCCCCGGCCGGTGAAGAGCCATGACCGCGAGGGACTGGTGATGCACTGCGGCTCGTTTTCCAAGAGCCTGGCGCCCGGCTATCGGGTCGGCTGGGTCGCCGGGGGGCGATTCGCCGAATCGATCAGCCGGCTGAAGCTGATGACCATCCTGTCACCCTCGGTACCAGCCCAGGCAGCCATCGCCGACTACCTGCAGCACGGCGGTTACGACCGCCACCTGCGACGCCTGCGCCACACGCTGGAGATGCAGCAAAGCGCCATGCTCGCCTCGGCCGCCCGGCATTTCCCGCAGCAGACGCGTGTCACCCGGCCGGCCGGCGGCTATTTCCTGTGGTTCGAGTTCCCCGAGCAGGTGGATTCGCTACAGCTCTTCCGCCTCGCCCTGGCGCAAGGCATCAGCCTGGCGCCAGGGCCGATCTTTTCGGCGAGCCGCCGTTTCGGCCACTGCGCGCGGCTCAACCATGGCCACCCATGGACGGCGCAGAGCGAGGAAGCCATGGCCGTGCTGGGGCGCATCCTGCGCACCCTGGGGCCGGCGCAGCGCGGCAGCTAGCGATCGGCGCCGCCACCCATGGCCCCGCCCGTGCTGGCACCACCGGCGCCGGACGCCGCACCGCCATTGCCCGAAGGCATGCCCGTGCCGGCGTCAGGCGTGCCGGGAATCGTCGTGCCGTCGCCAGCGGGGCGAGGTTGAGGCGTGGTCAGCGGTCGCCCGGGTTCGCTGCGCGTGGCCGGCGCTACTGGCCGGTCGGGCTGGCGCACTGTGCTGCCGCTGCCACGCCCGGGCTGCCCGGGCTGCCCGGGAAGCGTCGAACGGGCCCCGTCATCGAGTCGGTTGGTCCGGTCCAGCGCATCCTCGCGGATGCGGTTGATGTCGCGATCGGTCTGCTCACGGCTTTGCGTCAGTTCCTCACCGATGCGGTCGCGTTCCTGTTCCAGCGATTGCTGGGCGATGGCCTGGCCGGCGACCGCCGCCACAAGCAGTAACGGGAGATGGATGGGTCTGATCATGCTGGCGCCTCCGAGGGGTTGCTGGTAGGCGGTGGACCACAGCAAGCGGCGGGGAGTGCGACACTCATGCGCCATTCGGCGGTACGGAACTTGCCTGACCTGAAGACAACAACCTCCGGCAGACGGCCCAGCTCGACCACTTCGTGCTTTGGCGAGAGCGGACCTACGGCCCCCGTCGAATCGGACGCCGCGCGCTCAAAACCGCCCCATAGCGGCCGGCAGCGTCGAAAACAACAAAGGGTTGAGCCATGTTCAAACACAAGAAATTCAGGCAGGCGACGCTTATACTTCTGGCTACTGCGGTCGTGCTGATTCTGCCCAACCTCAGCCGCCTGTTCGGCTGAGCGTTCCATAAGGTAACCACCATGCGCCAAGTGCTACTTGCCGTCCTGCTCGCCAGCCTGCTGAACCTGTCGGCAATGGCCGGCGACGTCGATCGGGAAGCCGCCATGCAGGCCCTGACGCAGCCCAATGCGACGCTGATCGACGTTCGCACGCCCGAAGAGTTCGCCGAGGGCGCCCTGCCTGGCGCAGTCAACCTCGAAACCTCCGAATTCTCCGCGCACATCGCCGAGGTCGCACCGGACAAGGACGCCCCGGTGGTGCTCTACTGCCGCAGCGGCCGGCGCGCCGGCGAGGCGCAGCAGGTGCTGGAATCGATGGGCTATCGCCAGGTGATCAACGCCGGCGGCTACAGCGACCTGCTACCGGCCTTCGACGCCGACTGAAGCACCTGCGCCACCGTTCCCAGGCGCCCCGCCGATGGAACTTATCGCCCCCGACGGACCCGAAAACCCAGGGCGCGTTTCTCCCTTGCCAGGGCTTGCGCCGCATCAGCGCAGGCCCTGACGTTCGACTGACCTCACCTGCCATGGGCTAACCTGAGCCTGGGCCGGCCCCGCTCGGGGTCGTCCCAGCCTTGCGCATGACCTGAACGGGCTTCGGGCAGGCGCGCTCCCGACAAATCCTTCCGTGCCTAGGCACATTTGCCGCCCTGGAGGTTCGAGGCAATGAATTGGGAAGTTCTGCTGGACAATACCCTGTGGATCGACGTCGCCATCGTGGCGGCCGTTACCTTCGTCAGTTTCTGGGTGCTGCGCAGCGCGCTGGCCCTGATCAAGAAGCGCCTGCGCAAGCTGGCCCATGGTTCAACCAGCGGATTCAGCGGCATCGCCGCAGAAATGCTCGAGCACACCAGCAACCTGCTGCTGTTCGCCTTTTCCCTGCTGATCGGCCTCAAGGTGGTCGAGCTACCCCCGCGCTGGGAGCTGACCATGGCGCATGGCTGGTTCATCGCGCTGGCCTTTCAGATCGCCCTGTGGATGGACACCGCCGTTCGCCTGTGGATGGAAAGCCTGACCCGCGACGGCAAGGCGCGCAACCCGGTCACCACCACCATCATCGGCATCATGCTGCGTATCGTGGTGTGGACCATGATGCTGCTGTCGATCCTGGCCAACCTCGGAGTGAACATCACGGCGATGGTCGCCAGCCTCGGTGTCGGCGGTATCGCCATCGCCCTGGCCGTGCAGACGCTGCTCAGCGACGTGTTCGCCTCGCTGTCGATCGGCATCGACAAGCCGTTCGAGATCGGCGATTTCGTCGTTTTCGGCGACGTCGCCGGCAACATCGAGCACATCGGTCTGAAGAGCACGCGCATCCGCTCGCTGAGCGGCGAGCAGATCGTCTGCTCCAACGCCGACCTGCTCCAGCAGACCGTGCACAACTACAAGCGCATGAACACGCGGCGCATCGTCTTCAAGTTCGGCGTCACCTATGACACGCCGAGCGACAAGGTTCGGGAGATCGGCCAGTTGGTCAAGCGCATCATCGATGGGGTCGAACAGGCCAAGTTCGACCGCGCCCACTTCCTTGCCTTCGATGACAGCCAGCTGACCTTCGAGGTCGTCTACATCATGCAGACTTCCGACTACAACCAGTACATGGATGCCCAGCAGGAGATCAACCTGGGTCTGCTCGACGGCCTGCGCGAGATGGGCGTCAGCTTCGCCTTCCCGACCCGCAGCGTCGAATTCGTCGGCGGCCGCCTGCCGGAGCTCAGCGTCGCCGGCGTGGCCGAAGCCAAGCCGGCGGCCAATGGCTGAGCCAGCGCGACGCCGTCGCGGCGGCGTCGCCTCACCCCATGGCCTTGCGATCGGCGATCAGCTGTTGCACCACGCCCGGCTCTGAGAGGGTCGAAATGTCGCCCAGCGCCTCGTAGTCGTCAGTGGCGATCTTGCGCAGGATGCGGCGCATGATCTTGCCCGAACGGGTCTTCGGCAGCCCTGGCGCCCACTGGATGACATCCGGCATGGCGATCGGGCCGATCTCCTGGCGCACCCAGTGGCACAGCTCGTCACGCAGCGCTTCGCTGGGCTCGATGCCCGCCAGTAGCGTCACGAACACGTAGATGGCCTGCCCCTTGACTGCATGCGGCACGCCGACGACAGCCGCTTCGGCCACCTTCGGGTGCGCGACCATCGCGCTCTCGATCTCCGCGGTGCCCAGCCGGTGGCCGGAGACGTTCAGCACGTCGTCGACCCGCCCGGTGATCCAGTAATAGCCGTCCTCGTCGCGCCGGGCGCCGTCGCCGGTGAAGCACATGCCGCGAAAGGTCTTGAAGTAGGTATCGACGAAGCGGTCGTGGTCGCGGTACAGCGTGCGCGCCTGGCCCGGCCAGGAATCGAGGATCACCAGATTGCCTTCGGTCGCCCCTTCGAGAAGATTGCCCAGGTTGTCCACCAGCCCGGGCACCACGCCGAAGAACGGCCGGGTCGCCGAACCCGGCTTCAGCGCAGTGGCGCCCGGCAACGGGCTGATGAGGATGCCGCCGGTCTCGGTCTGCCACCAGGTGTCGACGATCGGGCAGCGCGATTGGCCGACGGTCTCGTGGTACCAGTGCCAGGCCTCCGGATTGATCGGCTCGCCGACCGTGCCGAGCAGACGCAGGCTCGAACCGTCGGCGCCTTCGACCGCGGCAGCGCCCTCGGCCATCATCGCGCGAATCGCCGTGGGCGCCGTGTACAGGATGTTGACCCGGTGCTTGTCGATGATCTGCGCCACGCGCCTGACGTCCGGATGATTGGGCACCCCCTCGTACATCAGCGTCGTCGCGCCGTTGGCCAGTGGGCCGTAGATCAGGTAGCTGTGGCCGGTGATCCAGCCGATGTCGGCGGTGCACCAGTAGATTTCGCCGGGCCGATAGTCGAATACCCGCTCGTGTGTCAGGGCGGCGTATAGCAGGTAGCCGCCGCAGGTGTGCAATACGCCCTTGGGCCGACCGGTCGAACCGGAGGTGTAGAGGATGAACAGCGGTTCCTCGGCGCCCATTTCCTTCGGCGCGCAGGTTTCCCCGGCCACCCGCATCAGATCGTCGTAGCAGACGTCGCGATGCGGGTGCCAGCGGATCCGCTCCCCCGTGCGCCGCACCACGATGATCTTCTGCACGCAATGGGTGCGCGGATTGGTCAACGCCTCGTCGACGTTGTCCTTGAGCGGGACCTTCTTGCCGCCGCGTATGCCTTCGTCGGCGGTGATCACCACCTTCGACTGCCCGTCGATGATGCGCCCGGCCAATGCCTCCGGCGAGAAACCGCCGAACACCACCGAGTGGATGGCACCGATGCGGGCGCAGGCCAGCATCGCGATGGCCGCCTCCGGGATCATCGGCATGTAGAGCGTCACTACATCGCCGCGATGCACGTCCTGGCCACGCAGGGCATTGGCGAACTTGCAGACCTCCTGATGGAGCTCACGGTAGGTGATCTCGCGGTGCTCCGAGGGATCGTCGCCTTCCCAGATGATCGCCACCTGATCGCCACGTTCGGCCAGGTGGCGATCCAGGCAATTGGCCGAGACGTTCAGCGTGCCGTCGGCAAACCATTTGATCGAGACATGGTGGTCGTCGAACGAGGTTCGCTTGACCTCGCTGAACGGACGGATCCAGTCCAGACGCGCCGCCTGCTCGCGCCAGAACCCTTCCGGGTTGACCACCGACTGCTGATACAAGGCCTTGTAAGTGGCTTCATCGGTCAACGACCGGGCAGCCACCTCCGGTTGCACGGGATACACGGATGCAGCACTCATGGCATCACCTCTGTCTGCTTGCAGCTGGAACCCCCGCGTCCTTCAGGCGTACCCATATCAACCCGAGCGCTTGCCACAGGCCTGTGCGGCAAGCGCCAACCGGATAGCTGCGGCGTCGCTGCAGATAACGGCGCTGGTCGCCGCACCGCAACGGAGGCCGAAGGCCACCGGCGCCCGACAGACAGCTCGCCAAAGCGAGCCGGGGTGTCATCTCTCCTTTAGTTCGAAATCGCCGAGATTGCGTATTTGACCCTGCATCGCGGTCAGATATCCGGCAGACCACGCGCCTCCGGAGCCCGGCATGCCTCCTGCCACGAACCGCCTGTTTCGCCTGCTCGACCGCATCCATCAGAGCATCGCGTTCTACCCGGCGCTGATCGCCTCGGCGCATCTGCTCTTCGGCATCGCGCTGCTGGCGTTCGAGGGCAGTTCGCTCGCCGACCGCTTGCGCCCTGCGCTGCCGGCGGGCCTGGGCGACCCGGACAATGTGCGCGAGATCCTCGGCACGCTGATCACCGCGGTCGTCTCGCTGATGGTGTTTTCCTTCTCCATGGTCATGGTCGTGCTCAACGGCGCCGCCGCGCGCCTGTCGCCGCGGGTGCTGCCGCAGCTGATCAGCGACAGGCGCAACAGCGTCATCCTTGGCGCCTACCTGGGCAACATCCTCTACCTGCTGCTGATGATCAGCCAGGTGAACACCAGCCAGCCGAGCAGCGTCCCGAGCTTCGGCGCCCTGCTCGCCCTGCTGGCCGGCCTCAACAGCATGGTGCTGTTCGTGGTGTTCATCCGCTCGGTGTCGCAGTCGATCCAGCCGGACTGGGTCGTGCGCCAGCTTTATCGCGAGGCGACCGACGCGCTCGACACGCGTGTCGCGCGGCTGGGCGAACTCCAGCTGCCGCCGGACGACAGCGACTGGTGGTGCGTGCGAGCCCGGCAGCCGGGTTACCTGCGCCGGGTGAATGAGCGGCAACTCGGGCAACTGCTGCGAAAGCACGACCTGTTGGCGGTCATCCAGGTCGAACCCGGCTTCTTTCTCGTCGAGGGGCATCCACTGATCAAGCTGAGCAGGCCGCTGCAGGCGGAGCAGTGCAATGCCCTGCTCAGCTGCTTCGATTTCCATGACGACGAATTCGCCCGGTCCAACGTCTCGTTCGCCATGCGCCAGATGACCGAAGTAGCCGTCAAGGCGATCAGCCCCTCGATCAACGACCCGGGCACGGCGATTCGCGTGTGCAACCTGCTCGGCGTGATTCTGGGTCGACTCGGCGGTGTGCCCGCCTTTGACGTCGGCTGCCTGGAAGACGGCCGGCCGCGGCTGTTCTACCCACAGCTGGGCACCGAACGCCTGCTGGTGGAAATGCTCGGCCCGCTGCGCACCTACGGCAACCACGACCCCCTGGTGATCGTTGCCCTGCTGCGCTGCCTGAAGAACGCTGCCCATGGCGAGCAGAGCGCCGCGCAGCTGCAGGCGCTGCACGCGGAAATCAGCGCGCTGCGCAGCGATGCCGACAGCAACCTGCGCAACCCCCGCGACCGCCGAGTGGTGAACGAATCGCTGCAGCGCCTCAACGAGCTCGGCCCGCGCCTGCCGCCGGTCCGCCTGCTGTCACCGGAGCCCGAACACTGAACCGCGGAAACGAAAAAGGCGAGCCGAAGCTCGCCTTTTCCCGATGCGCGACGCCGATCAGTCTTCGCGATAACGACGCAGCTTGAGCTGCTTGCCGCCAACGCGGGTGTCCTTCAGCTTGCCGAGCAGACGCTCGAGGCCGTCCTCCGGCAGCTCGACCAGGCTGAAGCTGTCGCGCACCTGGATACGGCCGATGGCATCGCGTGCCAGGCCACCTTCGTTGAGGATGGCACCCAGCAGATTGCGCGCCGCGATACCGTCGCGCGCGCCCAGCGGCGTGCGGCAGCGCACGCGACCTTCGGCCAGCGGCATCGGCGCACGACGCTCGCGGTCGCCACGCTCGGAGCGCTCGCCACGATCACTGCGCTCGGAGCGCTCGCGCGGGCCGCCGACCGGCACCAATGGCTGCTCTTTCTGCACCTCGGCGAGCGTCAGCGCCTGGCCGTTGGTGGCCTTGCGCAGCAGCGCCGCGGCCAACGCGCGCGGCGTGCAGCCGATGTCGGCGATCAAGCGGTCGAGCAATTCACCGTGGCTGGCCTCGGCGTCAGCGACCAGCGGCGTCAGGCTCTCGGTCAGCCGGCGGATGCGGGCGTCGAGCACCTGCTGCGGATCGGGCAGACGCGCCTCGGCAACCTTCTGCCCGGTGACGCGCTCGATGACCTGCAGCATGCGCCGTTCGCGCGGAGTGACCAGCAGCAGCGCGCGGCCTTCGCGACCGGCGCGGCCGGTACGACCGATGCGGTGTACGTAGGATTCCGGATCGTACGGCATGTCGACGTTGAACACGTGGGTGATGCGCGGTACGTCGATGCCGCGGGCGGCGACGTCGGTGGCCACGACGATGTCCAGACGGCCATCCTTGAGCGACTCGATCACCCGCTCACGCTGGTTCTGCGCGATGTCGCCGTTGAGTGCAGCGGCCTTGTAGCCCTTGGCTTCCAGCGCAGCGGCCAGGTCCAGCGTGGCCTGCTTGGTGCGCACGAAGGCGATCAGTGCGTCGAAATCCTCGACCTCCAGCAGACGCAGCACCGCCGGGATCTTCTGGTCGGCGTGGACCATCAGGTGCGCCTGCTCGATGCGCGCGACGGTCTGGGTCTTGGCGGCGATCTTGATGTGCTTCGGCTCGCGCAAGTGCTTTTCGGCGATCGCGCGGATCGAATGCGGCAAGGTCGCGGAAAACAGCACGCTCTGACGGCTTTCCGGCATCGCCTCGAAGATCACTTCGAGGTCGTCCATGAAGCCGAGCTTGAGCATTTCGTCCGCTTCGTCGAGGACCATGAAGCGGATGGTCGACAGCAGCTCGCTGTTGCGGCTCAGGTGGTCGACCAGACGGCCCGGGGTGGCGACGATGATCTGCGCGCCCTGGCGGATCGCCTTGAGCTGCGGGCCCATGGGCGCGCCGCCGTAGATGGCGACGACACCGACGCCCGGCAGCTGCTTGGAATAGGTTTCGAAGGCGGTGGCCACCTGCAGCGCCAGCTCGCGGGTCGGCGCGAGGATCAGCGCCTGCGGCTCACGCTTGGCCGGGTCGATCTTCGACAGGATCGGCAGCGCGAAGGCCGCGGTCTTGCCGGTGCCGGTCTGGGCCTGGCCGATCATGTCGTGGCCATCGAGGATCACCGGGATCGCCTGGGCCTGAATGGGGGATGGTTCTTCGTAGCCGACTGCGCTGATCGCAGCCAGAACAGCGGAATGAATACCGAGTGCGGCAAAGCCGCCGATTTCCTGGGTCATGGGTCTTGTCTCTGATGCTCCGCAAGACCCATGTTCCGAAGCTGCGCATGCCGTGCAAAACCCGAAGGTCACCCTGGCAGCCTGGTCGGCGGGGTTGCGAAAACGTATGGATGATGAATCGTCAAGGATAGTCCGCGCGGGGCGGACAGCAGCCGAAGCAGCGCTTCGTGTGTTGCAGTACCTGAACGCAGGCTGGGTTTCAGCCGGCGCGTACTATACCGGATTAACGCGAAGCTGTGCGCGTATTTTGCTTGAACGGTCACGCCGCTCCCCGGAGGCAGCGGCCGCGCCCTGGCGACCCGCACGCCCCCGGCGCCGGCCCTTATCTGCCGGCGCGATTAGCAGCCAAACGAGTCGCGGCGAGGCTCGTCTGGCGCCTCGTTGGCGGCGCTGACCCGGAAGCGGCCGACCAGCTGCTGCAGCTTGCCCGCGGTATGCCGAACCCGCTCGGCGCTGTCCTGCAGCACGCCGAGGGTCTGGCCCATCTCGCCCGAGGCCTGGTCGACACCGCGAATGGTCTGGCCGTAGTGCAGGCTGCGCTCGTTGAGCTGCTTGATGATCTCGAACATGCGCTCGACCGTCTGGTGCAGGTGCAGGTTTTCCGAGGAGGCTTCCTCAGTCAGCCTCAGGCTGCTGTCGACGTCCTGCACACCGCCTTCCATGAAGGACACCGCCTGGCGGGTCTCGGCCTGCAGGCTCTCGACCTTGTGGCGAATGTCTTCGGCGGCGCCAGCGGTACGCTGGGCCAGCGAACGCACCTCGCCGGCCACCACCGCGAAGCCGCGTCCGTGTTCGCCCGCACGAGCCGCCTCGATGGCCGCATTGAGCGCCAGCAGGTTGGTCTGGGTGGTGATGTCGCTGATCAGCCCGACGATCTCGTCGATCTCCGACATGCGGCTGTCGAGTTGCTTGACGCTGCGCGCCGAGCGCGACACCACGTCGCGAATCGACTCGGTGCCCTGCCGCACCGTCTCGAAGCGCTCGCGAGCGCGCGCAACCACATCGTCCATGGCCGCCTTCATCTCTTCGGCGGTCATCGACGCCTGCTGGATCTCACCGAGCTGCTGCTCGACCAGCACCAGGAGCTGGTGAACGGAGTCGGCCACCTCACGCGTGGTCTGCCCCGCTTCACCGCTGCGCCGGAGCATCTGCTCGTTGTCGTGACGCACATGCTGCGAGACGTGGATCACCTGGCCGACCACGGTGTCCAGGCTGTCGACGAAGCTGTTCAGCCAGCGCCCCAGCTCGCCGCTTTCATCGTGCGCCAGGTGCTGCACGTCGACGCGCTGGCGCAGATTGCCCTCGCCCTCTGCAAGCGTGCGGATGACGTCGGTCAGCGCCTGCATGCGTGCTGCCAGCCGGCGCGGGCCGAAGGCGGCGAACACCGAGGCGCCGGTGAGCAGCAGTACCGCTTCGAGGAGCGTCAGCACCAGCTCCGGCAGGCCGCTGAAGGTGCGCAGCAGCGTACCCAGGCAGAACAGCGTGGTAACGGTGACCAGGTAGGTGCGCATCAGCCCGACCGACAGCGAGCGGCGTCGATAGACTTCCTCCAGGTCCGCCTCGCACATCATGCCCCAACGATCGGGCGAACCCGCCAGTTGAAAGGTCACGCCCTTGCCGACCACGGGAATATGGCGGTAGTCCGAGTAGCCCGGATAGCTGACGAAAAGATTCTCGCCCTGGGCGATGGTTTCGCGGACACCCGGATGCAGCTGGCCGGTGGCCGGGTCGGTGAAACGCAACTCCAGTTCGGTATGCGCCTGCACGCGCACCGTGCCCCAGCGCGTATGCACGCCGCTCTTGAGGTTCTCGCCATGGCTGAAGGTGGAATCCTCGAAGCGCGAGCGCGACAGTGCCGTGCCCGGCTGGATCGCACGGTCGAAGCGCGACTCGACCATGAACAGGTAGTTGTCGCCGGACTCCGGGTAGATGTGTCCGGCCTCGCGCTGGATGAGGTCGCCGAGTACGTCGTTCGGCACCCGCGCGCACAGGCACCCAAGCGTCTGCCCGCCCGCCTGCAGTGGCTGGTAGAACATCAGCGTCACGGCATCATGGAAACGCGAGGTGGACGGCCCCATCGCCAGGGTTGCGGAGTCAAGGTACGGTCCATGCAGAAACGGCGCGCGCAGCCCGGCAGCCAGGGCCCGCGCATCGACCCGGGTGCCGACCTGCGCAGTACGGGTCGAGGCCATCACGCAGCCATTCGTGTCGACCACGAACAACTCGGTGATGTCCGGCAGCTGTGCGCGCTTGCTCTCGAGCGAGGCGCCATCGGCGCGTATGGCCTCCTCTCCGAAGCTGGCAACGGTGTCGGCAAGATGCTCCCAATGCGCCGCCACCCATTGCTGGAGCAAGCGTACCCGGGTCTCGGCGATTCCCTCGAAGATCTGCTCGACGCCGGCGTAGCGACCACGATTGAGCCAGCAGGACCACCCCATCGCCAGCTTTCCGCTGCGCCCGAACCAGGGCAGCCAGCCGCGTTCGGCGGGCGAGAGATGCATACGGTGGCTTTTGAGGTCGGGCACTGGCGAGCTCCTGGTTGCGCGGAAAACAGAGCTGGCACTTTGCAATTAGTCGGCCAGCTCCTCCGGCTACCGGCTCGTCGCGACGATTCCGCTTCGCGTCCGCTGGCCTGGCGCAGACGCCGCACTGAAAATGTGCAGCTGTCGCACGCGCTCAGCGAAGCGCGCCCCGGGCTGGTGCAGCTCAGCTGGCCGGCCGCAGCACCTCAAGCAGCGGCTGCAGCGAATAGCCGAGCCGCGGCGCCAGGGCCTCGACACGCGCCTGCAGGCGCGCCCGATCGAGGGATTGCTCCAGCTCGGCTGGCACCAGCAGCACCACGTTGCCTTCGGCGACCGGGCATTCCCAGTAGTGGCGATGGAACAGGCCACGCAGCAAGGCCGCACCAAGCGGCTTGTTCTCCGAGGTGCCCCACTGATTGATCACCAGCCAGCCGCCGGGATTGAGCTTGCCCTGGCAGCGACGCAGGAAATCCCAGGCCAGGTGCGCGGCGGCAGGTCCCGTATCGGTGTAGAGATCGAGAAAGATCAGGTCCGCCGTTTCCGCGCTGTCGAGCAGCTGCAGCGCATCGCCGACGCGGATGTACAGTCGCGGATCATCGGCCAGGCCCAGATGGCTGCGTGCCAGCTCCACCACGGCCGGACGCAGCTCGATGGCCTCGACATCCTCGAGCGGCAGGTATTTCAGGCAGGCCTGGGTCAGGCTGCCGGCACCGAGCCCGAGAAACAGCGCGGTCTCCGGTGCCTCGTGAGCCAGCGCGCCAAGCAGCATGGCCCGCGTGTAGTCGTATTCGAGCCAGGCGGGATCGGCGCTGAATACACAGCTCTGCTCGACCTCGGCGCCGAATTCGAGAAAGCGGTAGTCGCCCACCTCGAGCACGCGGATCAGGCCGTATTCATCGGTTACCTCGGCCAGCAGCCGCTCTTCTCTGTGCATCAGGTTCTCCTCGAGACCGCGCAATGTTAGCAAGCGGCAGGCGTGGACTATCAGCGGGCGCCGGTTTGTTGCGCTAACATCGCCCCACCCTTCTGACCCCGGAACGACCATGACCACTTCCTGGAGCCCGTCTAGCTGGCGCGAAAAGCCCATCGAGCAGCAACCCGAATACCCGGACGCCGCCGCGCTGGCACGCGTCGAAAATAATCTTGCGGCGCTGCCGCCGCTGGTGTTCGCCGGCGAGGCCCGTGAGCTGCGTCGGCAGTTCGCCGAAGTCACCCAGGGCCGGGCGTTCCTGCTACAGGGCGGCGACTGCGCCGAGAGCTTCGCCGAATTCTCCGCGACGAAGATTCGCGACACCTTCAAGGTGCTGTTGCAGATGGCCATCGTCATGACCTTTGCCGCCGGCTGCCCGGTGGTGAAGGTCGGGCGCATGGCCGGCCAGTTCGCCAAGCCACGCTCGTCCGGCAGCGAGACCATTGGCGAGGTGTCTCTGCCGGCCTACCGCGGCGACATCGTCAACGGCATCGGTTTCGACAGCACCAGCCGCGTGCCGGACCCCGAGCGCCTGCTGCAGGCCTACCACCAGTCCACCGCCACGCTGAACCTTTTGCGTGCCTTCGCCCAGGGCGGCTTCGCCGATCTTCATCAGGTCCATCAGTGGAACCTCGACTTCATCGCCAACTCGCTGATGGCCGAGAAGTACCACCAGCTCGGCGCGCGCATCGACGAAACCCTGCGCTTCATGCGCGCCTGTGGTCTGGACGATGCGCCGCAGCTGCGCGAGACGAGCTTCTTCACCGCCCACGAGGCGCTTCTGCTGAACTACGAGCAAGCCTTCGTGCGCCAGGACAGCCTCACCGGCCATTGGTACGACTGCTCCGCGCACATGCTCTGGATCGGTGACCGCACCCGCCAGGTCGACGGCGCACACGTCGAATTCCTGCGCGGCGTAGGCAACCCGATCGGGGTCAAGGTCGGGCCGAGCATCGCCACCGATGATCTCTTGCGCCTGATCGACCTGCTCAACCCGGACAACGATCCGGGCCGCCTGAACCTCATCGTGCGCATGGGGGCCGACAAGGTCGAGGATCATCTGCCACGGCTGATCCGCGCCGTGCAGAACGAGGGTCGCCAGGTGCTCTGGAGCTCGGACCCGATGCACGGCAATACCATGAAGGCGTCCAGCGGTTACAAGACGCGTGACTTCGAGCGCATCCTCGCCGAGGTGCGGCAGTTCTTCGAGGTACACCGAGCCGAAGGCAGCTACCCGGGCGGCATTCATATCGAAATGACCGGGCAGAACGTCACCGAGTGCATCGGCGGCTCGCGCCCGGTCACCGAGGCCGGCCTGTGCGACCGCTACCACACGCACTGCGATCCGCGGCTGAATGCCGACCAGTCGCTCGAGCTGGCGTTCATGATCGCCGAGACGCTCAAGCAGCTGCGCGTCGGCTGACGCGCCCTTCGCGGCTGCCGGAGCGCATCCGGCAGCCGACCATGCTCCCCCTGCGGAGCCTTCCGAGCGAACCAATCCCGCCCCCGGGTGTTTACACCACGGGTGGCACGCTTTTGTTCATCGCTGTAGAGGTTGTCCTTTCAAATGTCTGATGCATCGCAACACCGGGCCGCGGTCCTCGCCGCCTGGATCGGCCTGTTCCTCGGGCCACTGCTGCTGGTCGCCTGCCTGCTGACCGACCCGCCGGCGGGCCTATCGGAAACGGCCTGGCGCACCGTCGGCATGGCCGCCATGATGGCCGTCTGGTGGTCGACCGAAGCGATCCCGATTCCGGCCACCTCGCTGTTGCCGGTCCTGCTGATTCCGCTGCTGGGCATCGACAGCCTCGCCAAGGCCACCGCCCCCTATGCCAACCCGACGATCTTCCTGTTCCTCGGTGGCTTCCTGCTCGGTCTGGCGATGCAGCGCTGGAACCTGCACAAGCGCATCGCGCTGGCCACGCTGCTGGCAGTCGGCAACCAGCCGAGCCGGCAGATTGCCGGCTTCATGATCGCCACTGCCTTTATCAGCATGTGGGTGAGCAATACCGCCACCAGCATCATGATGCTGCCCATCGGCCTGTCGGTGATCGGCCTGCTGACCGAGGGCAGCGCGCGGGAGCAGAGCGAACGCTTCGCCACCGCCCTGCTGCTGGGCATCGCCTATGCCGCCAGCGTCGGCGGCATCGCCACGCTGATCGGCACGCCGCCCAACGCGCTGCTCGCGGCGTTTCTGCGCGAGAACCATGACGTACACATCGGCTTCGGCCAGTGGATGCTGCTCGGCGTGCCGGTAACGGCCGGCATGCTGCTCTTTACCTGGTGGTGGCTCACACGCGGCGGCTTCCGCCTGTCCGGTGGCGACAGTCGCAGCATGCTGCAACAGGAGATGGCCGCCCTCGGGCCCATGTCGCGCCAGGAAAAGCTGGTCGCCCTGATCTTCACCCTGGCGGCACTCGCCTGGATCTTCCAGTCGCTGCTGGCCGAGCATCTCCCGGGGCTGAACGACACCAGCATCGCCATCGGCGCCGCCCTGCTGCTGTTTCTGATTCCGGCCAACGTCCAGGAGCGTACCTTCCTGCTCGACTGGCAGACCGCCAACAAGCTGCCCTGGGGCGTGCTGCTGCTGTTCGGTGGTGGCCTGTCGCTGGCTGGCGTCATCGGCGCCTCCGGGCTGGCCGAATGGATCGCGCAGAGCCTCGGCGGCCTCGACATGCTGCCGCTGATCCTGATGATTGGCCTGGTCGCGCTGGTGATCACCTTTCTGACCGAAATCACCTCGAACACGGCAACCGCCGCGGCATTCCTGCCGCTGCTCGGCGCGCTCGCCGTGGCACAGGGCCTGCCGCCGCAGATGCTGGCAATCCCGGCCGCAATCGCTGCCAGCTGCGCCTTCATGATGCCGGTGGCGACTCCGCCGAACGCTATCGTCTTCGGCACCGGCGAGATGCGTATCCAGTCGATGATCAAGGCCGGCTTCGCCCTGAACCTGTTCGGCGTGTTCTTCGTCACCCTGCTCTGCTATGGCCTGATCGGCCTGATCTGGGCCTCCTGACCGTTGGCGGCCGTGCTCCGCCGCGGCCGCCCGGAAGGCAGGCAAGAAAAAGCCCGGCACATGGCCGGGCTTTTTCGATCGTTCAGTCGCCGCCGGTCTCAGACCTTGGCGCGGGACTTGTACTCACCGGTGCGGGTGTCGATCTCGATGTAGTCGCCGATATCGCAGAACTCGGCCACTTTCAGCTCGTAGCCATTGTTCAGCTTGGCAGTCTTCATCACCTTGCCCGAGGTGTCGCCGCGTACGGCCGGCTCGGTGTAGGCGATCTGGCGCACGATGCTGGTCGGCATTTCGACGGAGATCACGCGATCGTTGTAGAACACGGCCTCGCAGACGTCCTGCATGCCGTCTTCGACGAAGTTCAGCGCGTCGCCGAGGTCTTCCTTCTCGATCTCGTACTGATTGAACTCGGTGTCCATGAACACGTACATCGGATCGGCGAAGTAGGAGTAGGTCACTTCCTTGCGCTCGAGGATGACCGGCTCGAACTTGTCGTCAGCCTTGTACACGGTTTCGGTAGCCTGGCCGTTGAGCAGGTTCTTCAGCTTCATCTTGACCACGGCAGCGTTGCGGCCGGACTTGTTGAATTCGGCTTTCTGGATGACCCAGGGCTCGCCGTTGATCAGGGCCACTTGGCCGGCACGAAACTCTTGTGCGGTTTTCATACGAATATCCGGAGAAAATGGGAGACAAAAAACAGGCCGCACATCATAGCCAATCGGTATGGAAGAACACCAGTTTTCCCGCCAGATCGCCATTGGCCACCTGCTTGCCGGTCCACTGCTCGGCGTGTGCGAGCAGCTCGTCGTACTGGCCCAGCAAGGCACGCCACGCCGCGGCGCTGCCCTCGCCACTGTTCCAGGCGCGCCAGAACCCGCGCAGAGCCGCTTCGGCCGGCGCGCTCAGGCCGTGACAGTAGAGGTCTAGAAACGCCCCGAGCTTGACCCAGTGGGCGTCGTCCTCCTGCGGGTAGATGTGCCAGACCAGCGGACGACCCGCCCACTGCGCGCGAATGAACGACTCCTCGCCACGCACCGCGTTGAAATCGCAGCTCCACAGCAGTTGGTCGTATTCCTCCTGGGTCATGAAGCGCACCACATCGAGCGTCAGTGTGCCGCGAACGAAGCGCTGGCCGGCCGCGGCGGCGGGCTCGCCCAGCCAGCCTGCGACATCGCCCAACACGCGCCCTTCGGGCACGAGCAGCTGGTTGGGCCGCGAATCGCAGGCCAGGGCATCCAGCCACCCGGCCACCGCGCCGTTTTCATAGGCGAACAGCGACAGCAGCCGCGCCTCGGGCTCCAGCCCCACGCCGAGACTCGCCAGGAAAGCCGCCGCACGACCTTCGCGACGGAAATCGTCGCGCCGCCCGAGCAGATCGGCCTCACGAATCAGCCCGCCGGTGGCGGCCTCGAAGCCCGGAAAAAAGAAGTACTTCTGCAGCCCGCCGGATTGCAGCGAAGGCAGCGCGTGGCAGCCGACGATCCAGTCCTCGGCACTGAGGTACTCGAGGTTCAGCCAGAGAATCCGTCTGCCACTGGCGGTCATCGCATTGATGTAGGACGGTGGCAGATCACAGGCGAACGCCTCGATAACGACATCGGCCGGCTCGGCATCGCACCAGGGCTGCGGCCAGAGGCGAATCTCGACGCCCTGCTGCCATTGTTGTGCCGCCTCGGCGCTGGCGCCGGGACAGAGGCGCGCAAAGGTTTCCAGGTCATCGACCCACAACCGGACCTGCTGGTCGTATTCGGCGACCAACTGCCGCGCCAGACGCCAGGTCACGCCGATGTCGCCGTAGTTGTCCACCACGACGCAGAAAATGTCCCAGCTGGCCTTTACCGACACGAATCGCTCCTGATGCCACGCCGCCGGCGTGCGCTCTGAAAAGGGGCGTAAGGATATGCGAACACGTCACCGACCGACAAAGACCGACGAACGCGAAGAGAAAGGGATTTCGAGAAGGCGTTATGGAGGTGACCCCACCAGCCACACCCCGGCACACAATGTCACCGCTGCGGCTGCTCCCTTCCGGGCCTGACCGGGTTCACGGCTGATCGTTGCGGGGGGACCGGCAGGGCCACCATAACGAACCCGCCTTGCGGCGAGCGGCGCCATTGTACCGGCTTGCTCCCAACTTACAACCTCTGCTTGCGGCCTCCAGCTGGGCGCGGGCTTCGCCAAAGTCGTCCATTGAGCCAATTGGAGCAAATGCCCCCTAGGCAAGGACGGGTGGTCTGTTCGAGGATGAGCAACAGGTTCGAATGCCTGTCATACATTGATGTTAGTGCCGCGCTTTTCTTCCTGGGCGCGGTGCCACCCGCGAAGAGGTAATTCATGAGCAAGGCTCCCATCGCCATCATCGGCACCGGTATCGCCGGGTTGTCGGCCGCCCGGCTTCTGCACGACTCAGGCCAGGCGGTGCATCTGTTCGACAAGAGCCGTGGCAGTGGCGGACGCATGGGCAGCAAGAGCGCCGAGGGCGCCACCTTCGAACTCGGCGCCCAGTATTTCACCGCCCGTGATCGTCGCTTCACCGACGTCGTCCAGCTGTGGCAGGCCGAAGGCTGGGCCGCGCCCTGGACGCCGCATCTGCACCAGGCCCGTGAGGGCCAGCTCGCCCCGTCTGCCGACGAGCAGCTGCGCTGGGTCGGCGTACCACGGATGAGCGCCATCACCCGCGGCCTGCTGGCCGACCTGCCGGTGACCTTCAGCTGTCGCATCACCGAGGCGTTTCGCGGCGAGGAGAACTGGACCCTGGTCGACGCCAGCGGGGCGAGCCACGGCCCCTTCAGCCAGGTCATCGTCGCCACGCCGGCGCCGCAGGCCAGTGCCTTGCTCGCGGGCGCGCCGAAACTCGCCGCAGTGGCCGCGAGCGTGGCGATGGAGCCGACCTGGGCCGTCGCGCTGGGCTTCGCCACGCCGCTGGCCACCGAGGTCGACGGCTGCTTCGTGCGCGACGACGCGCTCGACTGGTTCGCCCGCAACAGCAGCAAACCCGGCCGTGATGGGCAGCCTGATACCTGGGTGTTGCATGCCACCAGCAATTGGAGTCGCCAGCACCTGGATCACTCGCGCGAGGCGATCATCGAGCATCTGCATGGCGCCTTCGCCGAGCTGATCGACTGCGTGGTGCCCGCCCCTACCTTCACCCTGGCGCACCGCTGGCTCTACGCGCGACCGGCACAGAGCCATGAATGGGGAGCGCTGGCCGACGCCGGGCTCGGCATCTATGCCTGCGGCGACTGGTGCCTGTCCGGACGCGTCGAGGGTGCCTGGCTCAGCGGGCAGGAGGCCGCTCGCCGGCTGCTCGAACACCTCTGACCCGCCGCGAGGGCTCTGCCACGCCGCGCCAGGCCAAGCCGGGCTAAAGTTGCCCGGCTCCCGGCCGAATCTCCGGAAGACTGCTTGCGCCTGCGCGCCCGCCCCGGAGCCCTGATGAATCCCTCTACCCTTATCGGCATCGTCGCCAGCGTTGCGCTGCTCAGCGTGGTGATGCTTTTCGCCGCGCGCGAGCCCGCGCTGTTCGTCGACTTGCCCAGCCTCGGCATCGTGGTGGTCGGCACCCTGGCGGCCACCTTCATCAGCTACCCCCTGCGCGAAGTGATGCGCGTCTTCGGCCTGATCTGGACGGTGCTGCGCAACGAGCGCCTGTATACCCGCCAGGACCTGGAAGAACTGGTGCAGATCTCGCGGCTGTGGATCGGCGGCGACCTGCCAGCGGTCGAACGCGCGCTGGAAAAGGTCGGCAACCCCTTCCTGCGCACGGGTGTGCAGCTGGTGATCGACAACACGCCCGAGGAAGACATCATCGACCTGATGCAGTGGCGTATCGCACGCCTCCGCGCGCGGGAAGCCGCCGAGGCACAGCTGTTCCGCGCCATGGCCAGCTATGCGCCGGCGTTCGGCATGATCGGCACACTGGTCGGGCTGATCAACCTGATGTTCCTGCTCGGCAGCGGCGACATGGCCGAGATCGGCCGCAGCCTCGCCGTTGCCCTGATGACCACCTTCTATGGCGTGCTGTTGGCCAACCTGATCCTCAAGCCGGTCGCGGTGAAGCTCGAACGACGTACCGAGCAGCGCGTCGCGCTGATGAACCTGGTGATGCAGGGCATCTCGATGATGTGCAACAAGCGCAGCCCGGCGTACATGCGCGAGACGCTCAAGTCGTTCATCGCCCACCATGACGACGAGATTCGCGACGGCAAGGCGCCGCCCCCGCGCGCCCGCAGCGTCGAGGGCGCCTGAGGTGAGCCCCTCGGCCGGCGGAGGTCGCTTCGGCAAGTGGCATGTCGAAGCCCCGCGCGAAGAAGAACAGGAGGGTTGGCTGCTGACCTACCTGGACACCATCACCCTGCTCTTGGTGATGCTGGTGGTGCTGCTTGCCCTGGCTGGCAAGGGCGACGGGCATGCCGAGCAGCCGCCTGCAGCCGACGCGGCGGCGCTCGGCACGCCATTGGCCGCGCAACCGTTGCCCGGTGCAGCGATCGCTCCGATCGTCGTCGCCACGCCCCCTGCGCCGGAACCGGTCGCGCCGCCCCAGGAGCACGCGCTCGCGTCCGATCTCGGCGAGGGTATCGAGGTCATCGTCAACGAGGGCAGCATCAGCTTTCGCATCAGCAGTGAGCTGCTGTTCGCCTCCGCCGAGGCCGAGCTGGCAGAGGCCGGCCTGGATGTGCTTGACCGCCTGGTGCCAACACTGGCCGGCAACGCGTATCGCATCCTCGTCGAAGGCCATACCGACAACCTGCCGATCAGCACGGCACGCTTTCCGTCGAACTGGGAGCTGTCTTCGGCGCGTGCCAGCAGCGTCGTGCGCTATCTGCAGCTCAACGGCATCGCGGCCACGCGCATGAGCGCCACCGGCTTTGCCGATACCCGGCCGTTGGCCGACAACGCCAGCGCTGCCGGCCGAGCCGGCAACCGGCGAGTGGAACTGGTGATGCAGACCGCGCCCGGCAACTGAGCCGCCCGCTCAGCCCAGCGCGGTGTCGAGGAACATCATCACGCCGAAGCCGATCATCAGGCCGATGGTTGCCGGGGTCTGGTGCCCGTTGCGATGGGTCTCCGGGATGACTTCGTGGGAGACGACGAAGATCATCGCACCGGCCGCCAGCCCGAGGCTGACCGGATAGGCAATGGCAAAACCGGTCGAGATGCCCATGCCGACGAGCGCGCCGAGCGGCTCCATCAGCCCAGAAGCGGCGGCGACCAGCGCCGAGACCAGAGCCGAAAGGCCGACGGCTCGCAGCGCCAGCGCGACCGCCAGCCCCTCGGGGATATCCTGGATCGAAATCGCCGTGGTCAGCGGCAGGCCGACGCTCATGTCGCCGTTGGCGAAACTGACGCCGATCGCCATGCCCTCGGGCAGGTTGTGCAGGGCGATGGCGAAAACGAACAGCCAGACGCGGTTGAGCCGCTCGCAATCCGGCCCGCACGGCCCGGTACTGGCGTGCTCGTGCGGGGTGAAGCGATCCAGGCCGAGCATCAGCAAGGCCCCCAGGCCCAGGCCGAGTACCACGGTGACCGCAGCGAGGCTGCTGTTGCCCAGGATCTCCTCGCCGGCGGCCAGCCCCGGGAGGATCAAGGAGAACGAGGCTGCCGCGAGCATCATGCCGGCCGCAAAGCCAAGCAGGCTGTCCTGGGTGCGCTGCGAGACGGTGCGCAACCCGATGGCAAGCAGCGCGCCGAACGCCGTCGCGGCGAACCCCGCCGATCCTCCGGCCAAGGCATAGCGCAGGTTGCCCTGGTCGCCGTTGTCGAGCGCGTTGTAGCCGCTGGCCAGGAGCAGCACGAGCACGGCGAGCAGCGAGCCACCGAGGCCGGCGGTGACCCAGGGGCTGGCCTGTGCCTGGGCGATCCAGGCTGCACGCAGTGTCGAAGCGGGGCTTTGGGTGTTTGCCATGGTGAACTGCCTTACCGGAGAGAGTGGCGCCATTGTAGCGACGAAGGTCCGCGGCAAACCGCCTATGGCCGTGATAGACGCCGCCTTCACATAGCCTCGGACATCATCTGGCCAGCGCCCTGTGTACCGTCGGGCGGTTTTGCTCTTAAGCTTGCCCAAATCCAACCGGCGCATCCGTCAGGAGTCGTCTACCTTGCCGCTCAGCAAATCCCTTCGCCCCGCCTATCTGGTCGTCCTGCTGCTCGCGCTGCTGGCCGCCTGGTTCTTCTGGCTGCAGTGGCGCGGCCCGCTGTTGACCGCCTACCGCGTGGAAATGCGCCCGCTGGTCCAGCGCGTGGTGGCCAGTGGCGAGGTCGACAACCAGTCCGTCGCCCAGGTCGGCAGCGAGATTACCGGGGTGGTCACCGCGCGACATGTGCGCGAGGGCGACCGCGTGCGCAAGGGCGACCTGCTGCTCGAATTGCGCGACGAGGAACAGACTGCTCGCCTGCGCGAGGCCGAGGCTGCGCTGCGCCAGTTGGTCGACTCCAGCCGGCCGCAGGCCGAGGCAACCCTGGAGGACGCGCAAAGCAACCTGCTGCAGGCGCAGCGCGAGCTCGCGCGTCGCGAAAAATTGCAGGCGCGCAAGCTGCTATCGGCCGAGGCGCTGGAGCAGGCACGCCGCGCCGAGCTGGCTGCGCGCGTGATCCGCGATCGCGCCCGGCTGGCCGCCGCTGCGCTGGCCGCCGATGGCAGCGAAGAACGCATCCTGCGTGAGCGGCTCGAGGCCGCCCGCACGGCCCTGGCGCGTACACGCATCCTGGCCGGCTTCGACGGCATCGTGCAGCGACGCAACGTCGAGCCCGGCGACCTGGTACAGCCGGGCCGCACGCTGCTGGAAATCGCCCGCGCCGATAGCCGCGAGATCCTCCTGCCGCTGGATGAGAAGAATCTGGCACCGGTTGCCATCGGCCAGCAGGCATTGGTCATCGCCGATGCCTATCCCGACCGACCGTACCGCGCCGAGGTCAGCTTCATCGCACCGAGCGTCGACACCGCTCGCGGCACCATCGACGTCCACCTGCAACTGCTCGAGCCTGCCGACGCGCTGCGCCAGGGCATGACGGTGTCGGTGAACATCGAGACCGGGCGTCGCGAGCAGGCTCTCGTGCTGCCCAACGATGCACTGCGCCAGCGCAGCGGCTCAACCGCTGAAGTGTTGCGCGTGCGCGACGGCCACGCCGAGCCTGTCACGGTTCGCCTTGGCCTGCTCGGTACCGCCATGAGCGAGATCGCCGAAGGCCTCGAAGAGGGCCAGCTGGTGCTCGTCGGCGAGGCCGAGCCAGGGCAGCGGGTGCGCATCCGCGAGCAGCCGATCCCTGGCGCCGGTAGCTGACACATGCGCCTGGCCGACTCGCTCTGGACCGAATGGCGCATCGCGCTGCGCTTTCTCTTCGACAATCGCATGCAGACACTGCTGATCGTTTTCGGCATCGCCGTCGGATCGGCGGTCATCGTGTTCATCACCGCTTTGATCACCGGCCTGCAGGCGAACGTGATCGAACGCACCCTCGGCACCCAGGCGCACATCCGCATCCTCCCGCCCGATGAAGCCAACCGCGTGCTGCCTGGGACGCCAGGCAGCTATGACCTGGTGCTGGAGAGCCCGCGCGCGCAGCGCCTGCGCTCGATCCTCAACTGGCAGCAAGTACGCGACGTGCTCGACCGCGACCGCGACGTACTCGCCGTGTCCCCGGTCATCAGCGGCCCGGCCATCGCCCGCCGCGGCGTGGCGCGCGCCTCGGTCGCGCTGATCGGCATCGACCCGGAGCGTTATCAGCGCATCATCCCGCTGAGTGACGACCTGATCGCCGGCGAGCTGCGCGTCGGCGCCGGCCACGCGGTGATCGGCGCCGAGCTGGCCGAAGACCTGGGCCTCGCGCTTGGCGACAAGCTGCGCCTGGACGCTGGCGATGGACGCGAAGCTGTGGTGGACATCGCCGGCGTGTTTCGTCTCGGCGTGCGCGAGCTGGACGAGCGCTACGTCTATCTCGATCTGAAACAGGCGCAGACCCTGCTCGACCTGCCCGGCGGCGTCACCGTGATCGATACGCGCATCGGCGAGCTGTTCGAGGCCGAGCGCATCGCCGCCCGCCTCGCCCGGCTGACCGGGTTGAAGGCCGAAAGCTGGATGGCGACCAATGGCCAACTGCTCAATGCCCTCGCCTCGCAGAGCATGACCACGGAGATGATCCGCATCTTCGTCGGCATCTCGGTGGCCTTCGGCATTGCCAGCGTACTGGCGGTCAGTGTGGTGCAACGCACCCGCGAGATCGGCATCCTGCGCGCCATGGGCAGCCCGCGCGGGCAGATTCTCAGGGTGTTCCTGCTGCAAGGCGGGCTGCTCGGGCTGGTCGGCTCGGCCTGTGGCGGCGCGGTCGGCTGGTCGCTGGTGCAGGTGTTCAACCTCTTCGGGCCTCGGCTGTTCGAAATTCCGGTAGACCCGACGCTGGTACCACTGGCGATGCTGGTGGCCACCCTCACTGGCGTACTCGCGGCCGCGGCACCTGCGAGACGCGCCGCGCATTACGATCCGGCCGTGGCAATCCGTTATGTCTGAACAACCCTTCGCGCCCAGGCCATCCGCTCCGGTGCTGCGCCTGGCCGGCGTGCGCAAGTCGTTCAATATCGGCACAACGCTGGAAACCGAAGTGCTGCATGGGATCGACCTGCAGCTGGAGCGCGGCGAGCTGGCCGCGCTGATCGGCCCGTCCGGTTCGGGCAAGAGCACGCTGCTCAATATCATCGGCCTGCTCGACACGCCGACCGAGGGCGAGCTCTACCTGCTCGGCCAGCCGACCGCCACCGCGGACGACACCACCCGCACGCACATGCGCAACCAGGCGATCGGCTTCGTGTTCCAGTTCCATCACCTGATCTCGGCTTTCAGCGTGCTCGACAACGTGCTCATGCCGCTGATGATCCGCCAGGGCAAACCGGGGCCCGAGCAGACCGAGCTCGCGCGTGAACTGCTCGACCAGGTCGGCCTCGGGCGCTTCGCCGAGCAGAAACCCACGCAGCTGTCGGGCGGCCAGCAACAACGGGTGGCGATCGCTCGGGCGCTGGTCACCCGCCCGCCTCTGCTGCTGGCCGACGAACCGACAGGCAACCTCGACAGCCGCACCGCGCAGAGCGTGTTCGAGCTCTTTCACCGGATCAATGACGAGTTTGGCTGCGCCATTCTCGTCGTCACGCACGATCCGCGCCTGGCCGAGGCGTGCCCGAGAACAGTCGAGCTGGTCGATGGCCAGATCATTCGAGACGGCACAAGCGGCCCTTTACGCTGACCCTCGCCGCAAATATCCGCACGCTAGCCCCGTCCGGCTGCTAATGAAAAATCGAGCTAAGCATATAACCAAACTGCGAGTTATCATTCGGAGCACTCAGATACCCCCTTGGGTATTAAGCACGCGAGGCCGCCAGATGACCGCTCAGATCGAAGCCTTCTTCGACACCGCCACCTTCACCTACAGCTACGTGGTCAGCGACCCGCAGACAGGCGCCTGCGCCGTGATCGACCCGGTGCTGGACTACGATCCGGCAGCCGGTCGCACCTCGCACGCAAGCGCCGACCGCCTGATCGGCTACATCCGCGAGCACGGGCTGAGCCTGCAGTGGCTGCTGGAGACGCATGTGCATGCCGACCACCTGAGTTCGGCGGCTTATATCCGCGAGCAGCTGGGCGGCCGCATCGCCATCGGCAATCACATCACCCAAGTGCAGGAAACCTTCGGCAAGTTGTTCAATGCCGGGGCCGATTTCTGCACGGACGGCCGCCAGTTCGATCACTTGTTCGACGACGGCGAGCGCTTTCAGATCGGCGAGATCGCCGCGCGCGCCATTCATACGCCTGGTCACACCCCCGCCTGCATGAGCTACCTGATCGGCGATGCCGTGTTCGTCGGCGATACGCTGTTCATGCCCGACTATGGCACGGCCCGCTGCGACTTCCCCGGCGGCGATGCTCGGACGCTCTATCGTTCGATCCAGCGTCTGTTCCAGCTGCCGGACTTCACCCGCGTATTCATGTGCCACGACTACAAGGCTCCGGGGCGCGAGCAGTTTCTCTTCGAAACCACCATCGGCGAAGAGCGCCAGCGCAACGTGCACGTGCGTGATGGCATCAGCGAAGAAGCCTTCGTCGCCATGCGCAACGAGCGCGACGCCACGCTGGACATGCCGACGCTGATCCTGCCATCGGTGCAGATCAACATGCGCGCCGGGCAGCTACCAGCGCCGGAAAGCAACGGCACGCGCTACCTGAAAATCCCTCTGGACGCACTCTAGGCCCGCACTGATCACCATGGGAGTGTGTTCATGAACGTCAGAGCCAGCCGCCTGCTGCCCTGCCTGAGCTGGCTGCGCCACTACGACCGTCAGGCGGCGGGCAAGGACCTGACGGCCGCGCTGATCGTTACGCTGATGCTGATTCCGCAGAGCCTCGCCTATGCCTTGCTCGCCGGGTTGCCGCCGGTCTCCGGCCTCTACGCGAGCATTCTGCCGCTGCTGGCCTACACCCTGTTCGGCACCAGCCGTACGCTAGCTGTCGGCCCGGTGGCGGTGGTGTCGCTGATGACCGCTACCGCTATCGCTCCCTGGTATCCCGTCGGCAGCGCCGAATACATCGGTGCCGCACTGTTGCTGGCGGCACTATCCGGCGCCTTCCTGCTGCTGATGGCGCTGCTGCGCCTGGGCTTTCTCGCCAGTTTTCTGAGCCACCCGGTGATCTCCGGCTTCATCAGCGCATCGGCCCTGCTGATCGCGCTGGGTCAGCTCAAGCACCTGCTCGGCGTCTCGCTGCAGGGCGATAACGCGCCGGCGCTGCTCGCCGAACTGGTGACGGCATTGCCGCAGGCGCACGCGCCCACCCTGGCCATCGGCGGCACCACGCTGCTGTTCCTGTTCCTGGCCCGCACGCGGGCCGGGCGTCTGCTGCAAGCGCTTGGTCTGCGAGCAGGGCTGGCTGCGACCCTGACGCGCATCGCCCCGGTATTCGCGCTACTGGTTGCCATCGCGGTCGTCACCCTGCTGGATCTGGACGAAAGAGGGGTAAAGGTCGTCGGCGCGATCCCCCAGGGCCTGCCGACGTTCACCCTGCCGCCGCTGGATCTGCAGCTGGCCGAGGCACTGCTGCCGGCGGCCGTGCTGATCAGCCTGATCGGCTTCGTCGAATCGGTATCGGTCGCACAGACGCTGGCTGCCAAACGCCGCGAGCGCATCGAGCCGAACCAGGAGCTGATCGCGCTGGGGAGCGCCAACTTCGCCGCCGCATTGAGCGGCGGCTTTCCGGTGACCGGCGGATTCGCCCGCTCGGTAGTCAACTTCGATGCCGGAGCTCAGACGCCGCTAGCCGGCGCCCTCACGGCCATCGGCATTGGCATCGCCGTACTGTTCTTCACGCCCCTGTTTCGCAACCTGCCACACGCCGTGCTGGCCGCGACGATAATCGTGGCGGTGCTCAGCCTGGTCGACCTGACGGCATTGAAACGAACCTGGCAGTACTCCCGTCAGGATGCCAGCGCGATGATCGCCACCATGCTCGGCGTACTGGTGATCGGGGTCGAGGTGGGCATAGTGCTCGGCGTCGGGCTCTCACTGCTGCTGTTCCTCTGGCGCACCAGCCAGCCTCATATGGCGGTGGTCGGCCTGCTGCCGGGCACCGAACACTTTCGCAACGTCGAGCGCTTCCCGGTCAGACAGAGCCCAACGGTCCTGAGCCTGCGCGTCGACGAGAGCCTGTATTTCCCCAATGCCCGCTATCTCGAGGATCGTGTCGCCGCGTTGATCGAGGCGCGACCGGGCACACGGCATCTGGTGCTGATGTGCCCTGGGGTGAACCTGATCGACGCCAGCGCGCTGGAGAGCCTCGAAGCCATCGCCCAGCGCCTGCACGCTGCCGGCGTGCAGCTGCACCTTTCGGAGGTCAAGGGACCGGTGATGGATCGCCTGCGTCAGGCGCCGTTCCTGCACCATTTCGGTGGTCAGGTCTTCATCAGCCAGTACGAAGCGCTGAAAGCACTCGATCCCGCTTTCATCGCCTCCGTGCATACCGCCAACGGCGAGCGAACCGCCGGAATAGCTCAACGAGGAGTCAACGATGCGCACAGCTCATGATCTGGTCGAATTGGCCAGGCCGCAGATCCACGAGGTACAGCTCAGCGAGGCACAAGCAGCGATCAATGCCGCCGACGTGCTGATCGATGTTCGCGAGCCGGACGAGTACGCCAACGGCCATATCCCGGGCGCCATCAACATTCCGCGCGGCGTCCTTGAGTTCAAGCTCACGGCGACGCCGGAGCTGGCCGCACGCGACCTCCAGTTGTTCATCTATTGCAAGACCAGCGGCCGCGCTGCGCTTGCGGCGCTGTCGCTCAAGGAGATGGGCTATCTGAAGGTCAGTTCGCTCGCAGGCGGCTTCGATGCCTGGTCGGCCGCCGAAATGCCGATTGCCAAACCGGCCAGCATCGATTTCGATTGAGCGCTCAGACCACCGTAACGGAGCGATCATGAAGTCCACGCTAATCCTCGGCGCGCTCGCCATGCTGGCCGCCTCGCCCAGCTATGCCGAGCAACTGGAAGTCGTCCTCAAAGGCGTTCAGCACGACAAGGGGCAGCTGCGCGTCGGGCTGTATGCCGAACCCAAGACCTTCCGCAAGGAGCGCCTGGCGTTCGCCACGCAGCAGGCTGCGGCCAAGCAGGGTGAGGTCAGCGTCGTGTTCGACGATGTACCCCCTGGGCGTTACGCCATCATGGCGTATCACGACGAGAATTCGAATGGAGAGCTGGACAGGCGCTTCGGGATGTTTCCCACCGAGGGCTATGCCCTTTCGAACAACCCGAAAGTCATGGGGCCGCCAGCCTTCGACGACAGCGCCTTCGACGTCGGCAAGCAGCCGGCTCGCCTCGAGCTACAGATGCGTTATTGAGCCATGCAGGCTGCCGGCGGGATGGCCGGCAGCCCGAACGGTCAGGCCTTGCGCCCGCAAGTATTGATGCCAAGCAGCGAATAGGCCGGGCAGACTCGGAACACGCCGGTGGCCAGCGGCAGCAGGCCGATCCAGCCCCAGGCACCGATGATGCCCGTCAAGGCAAGCACGATCAGCACCAGGCCGATAACGATCCGCGCGGCACGATCGATGGTTCCCACGTTGGTTTTCATGATGACCTCCCGAGGTCAGTGATTGCGCCGGTGCTCCAGCGCAGAGAACAGCGCCATGCCAGCCAGCATGGCTGCGACGAACAGCA
Source organism: Stutzerimonas sp. CXK-1 (assembly GCF_057738225.1). Classification (NCBI taxonomy): domain Bacteria; kingdom Pseudomonadati; phylum Pseudomonadota; class Gammaproteobacteria; order Pseudomonadales; family Pseudomonadaceae; genus Stutzerimonas; species Stutzerimonas sp. CXK-1. The sequence continues at coordinate 2,541,259 of NZ_CM173217.1, forward strand.
CGACCTGCCAGTAGCCGGTCAGCAACAGGACCAGGGCCGGCCCCGGGCAAATGCCGGCTAGCCCCCAGCCCACACCGAACAACAGGCTGCCACCGATTAGCCGGCCATCCAGCTCACGCTTGCTCGGCAAGGCCATCGGAGCCCCCAGCAGGCTGCGCGATCGGCGCTTGGCCCAGGCAAGGGGGACTATCGCAATGCCGATAGCGCCGAGCATGACCAGCGCGAGCGACGGGTCCCAGCGCCCGGCCAGATCGAGAAATCCCACGACCTTGGCCGGATCCGCCATGCCGGACAGCAGCAGCCCGAAGCCGAAAATCAGCCCGGCAGCGAATGCCATGAGTCTGCGCATGCTCAGCCTCCGAAAAGATGACGTAGAACAAAGACGGTGACGAATCCGGCCAGCATGAAGGCGAGTGTGGCCACGATCGAGCGCGGCGACAGGCGGGAGATGCCGCAAACCCCGTGACCACTCGTGCAGCCAGAGCCGAAGCGCGTGCCCACGCCGACCAGCAGTCCAGCGATCAGAGTCCCCAGCCAGCCGACCTGAAACTCCGGTGCTGGCTGTTGCGCAAAAAGCCCCCAGATCAGCGGAGCCACGAGCAAGCCGAGCAAGAACAGCGCCTTTTCATCGCGTCCTTCCGTCTGCCGCTCCAGCAGCCCACCCAGCAACCCACTGATACCGGCGATACGTCCGTTGAACAGTACGAAGATCGCCGCCGCCAGGCCGATCAGTAGACCGCCCGACAAGGCCGTCACCGGCGTGAAGCCTGCCCAATCGAGTGTCATGACTCTTTGCCCTCGCAGAACTGTTGATAGAGCGTTTCGATGACAGCCAGCGCCGGCGCGCTGCTGATCCGGTAATAGATCTGCTTGCCCTCGCGCCGCGTGGCAACGAGTTTTTCCCGGCGCAGCACACCGAGCTGCTGCGACAACGTGGGCTGCTGAATGCCGAGCAAGGCCTCGAGTTCGCTTACGTTGCGCTCGCCCTGGCAGAGCTGACACAGCAGCAGCAAGCGATCGGGGTTGGCTAGCGCCTTGAGCAGTTGGCCGGCCATCGCCGCATTGGCCCGCAGCTGCGCCATGTCGAGACTCGGCGAAGAATGGTCACTCATACATTCACTATAAATAATATATTTATTTATATATCGATAGACGCGTCGCGTGTCAACTTGGCCGTAGCCACAGCTCGACACTGCCGCTAGGATGCGCGAACGCCGACGATCGCCAGGCGACCTGGCGCCTGCTCTTCCGCCACCCTGACAAGGTATATCCAGATGAACGACCAGCCTTCCAAGCTACCCGAGCAACAACAGGCGATGCTCAAGCGCCTGGCCAGGGTCGAAGGCCAGATTCGCGGCATTCAGGCGATGATCCGACGTGGAGAGGACTGCGAAGCGATCGCACAGCAGTTCTCTGCCGCTCGTAGTGCGCTGGACAAGAGTTATCGGCTGATGCTGACCTGCCTGCTGGAAGAGGCGCTGACCGACGGCAGCCAGGCGACCGGCGAAGCCCTGGAGCGGGTACGCACCATTTTCACCAAGTACACCTGAACGAACCGAGGCCCTCACGGCGAGCGCCTCTGGCAGGGCCAGAAACGAAAAAAGCGACCGTCTGGTCGCTTTTTTCTTGCCCTCATCAACTGCGAAGGCCATGTTTGGAGCGGGAAACGAGACTCGAACTCGCGACCCCGACCTTGGCAAGGTCGTGCTCTACCAACTGAGCTATTCCCGCAAAACTTGGCGTCCCCTAGGGGACTCGAACCCCTGTTACCGCCGTGAAAGGGCGGTGTCCTAGGCCACTAGACGAAGGGGACATTGCCCGGAACCTCTTGTTTTACAAGGGATTCCTCTAACTTGCCGCTTCCGCTTCGCGGTAATCGCTGCAAGTGGCGCGCATTCTATGGACGCCTCCCAGGACCGTCAACCCTCATGAGAAATTTTTTTTGCCCGTTCTTCTCCAGGCGGTGTGGAGGTATCAGCTTGCCATCTCAGCCTATACACTCGAACGCAAAAAACGGCCCGAGAAGGAGCCACGCATGTCCCCAGTCTTGATTGCAGCTTTGGTCATTGGCGGCGTCCTGCTTCTGATCGCCATCGGCTATATCAACCAGGTCGTCGAGCGTCACAAGCTGGAGAAGGCGAGGCTCAAAGCCGAACTGAACGATCGTCGTCGGCGCTGCCAACAGCTATCCGACAGCTTCCCTGGCCAGCTGATGACGCCAGCCCTCAAGCAACTCCTGACGCGCCTCGAGCTGGACGCCGGTGAAAAGCTGTTGCCACTGGACAAGACCGACGACGCCCTGCAGAGCAGGCTGCAAACCCTGCGCGCCGAGCGGGAAAAAGGCGAATCGGTCGAAGTGCGCAATGCGCCCTGCCAGATCGTTACCGAGGCGCAGGCCAAGGAAATTCGCTTCATGCTCGAGGACCTGCACGCTCAGGTCGTCCGAGGCGCCAAGGATGGCGTCCTGAAGCAGGACGAAGCCAAGCAGTGGCTGCGCGAAATCCAACGCCTGCTGGTCAGGCTGCACATCGACTACTTCAACAACCTGGGCAAGCAGGCGCTGCAGCAGAACCTGCCGCAGCGCGCGCGGCTGGCCTTTGAACGCGCGGTCAACTACATCCGCAAGCAGCCCAAGCCTGTCGAATACCAGAGCCAGCTGCGCCAGCTGGAGGCCGCCCTGGCACATGCCGAGGCGCTGGTACTGCGCCAGGGCACGCCACAGCCCACCGAGCCAAGCATCCTCGCCGAAGGCATGAAGAGCTTTGACGACGATGATCTCTGGAAGAAGAACAATGTCTATTAAGCCTCGTGCCTGACGATAATAAAGAGGGAGAACATCATGTCACTGACGCTCTTCGGTGCGCCGCTTTCACCTTTCGTGCGCAAAGCCCGCCTCTGCCTTCAGGAGAAGGGCCTGGACTACACGCTTGAAGTGGTCATGCCCTTCACACCACCGGAGTGGTACCTGGCGCTCAACCCGCTGGGACGCATTCCCGCTCTCAAGGATGGCGACCTGAGCCTCGCCGACTCCAGCGTCATCTGCCAGTACATCGAAGAAGCCTATCCGCAGACCACTCCTCTTTATGGTGCCAGCGCGGCTGATCGGGCCCGTGTGCGCTGGCTGGAAAAGTACGCCGACTACGAGTTGGCGCCCCTGTGCACCTTCACCGTCTTCCGCAACCGCATTCTCAAGCCCAGCGCGGGGCAGGCCTGTAACGAGCAGGCGGTACAGGAGACGCTGCACGACAAGTTGCCGCGCCATTTCGATTACTTGGAACAGCAGCTCGGGGCGGGGCCGTATTTCCTCGACGAGCTATCGATGGCCGACATCGCAGTCGCCTGCCAGCTGGTCAATATGGAGCACGGCGGCGAGCAACTCGATGCCTCACGCTGGCCGCGGCTGGCCGCGCACTATGCACGCATGAAGGCGACCGAGTCCCTGGCAAGCGTGTTGCCGGGCGAACAGCGGATGAATACCAAGCTCATCGAGATGGGCAAAGCCGCCAAAGCCTGAAACCGCATCGGTATCGCCCACCTTAGCGGGCGGTACCGAGCAGCTGCCTACCGACCCACTGGCGCGCGAACTGATAGGCACAACGTCCGTTGCGGTTGCCTCGCCCGGTCGCCCAGCGAACCGCCTCCTTCTCCAGTTCGTCGTCCCACGCCCAGCGCAGCGAAGCCTCGCCTGCCAGCGCACCGACCCAGTGGCGCACGACGTCCAGATAGTGCGGTTGACTGAATGGGTAGAACGACAGCCAGAGACCAAATCGATCCGACAGGGCAATCTTGTCCTCGACGGCCTCGTTGGGGTGCAGTTCGCCGTCGACCATTTGCCAGTTCTCGTTATCGCTCTGTCGCTCGGGCACCAGGTGGCGACGGTTGGAGGTCGCATACAGCAACACGTTTTCAGGCGCCCGCTCCAGAGAGCCATCGAGCACGCTCTTGAGCACTCGATAGTCGCCCTCCCCCGACTCGAACGAGAGATCGTCGCAGAACAGCACGAAAGAAAACGCCTGCCCCGAGAGCGCTTCGACCACGCGCGGCAGATCGGCGAGATGATCCCGCTCGATCTCCACCAGCCGCAGCCCTTCCTCGGCATGCCTGGCCAGCAACGCACGAACCAGCGACGATTTGCCGGTGCCGCGTGCGCCCCACAGCAACGCATGGTTGGCCGGCATGCCGGCGATGAACTGGCGTGTATTGGCCTCGAGCAAATCACGCTGCCGGTCTACCCCGATCAGGTCATCCAGCGAAAGATCGAGACTGACTTTCAGCGGCGCAAGAAAGCCGCTAGCCCCATTGCGCTGCCAGCGCGCGGCCAAGGTCTTCGACCAGTCGATCTCCGGGCAAGGCTCGGGCAGCAGGGGTTCGACACGCGCCAGCACCGCTTCAGCGCGCCGCAGAAAAGCGCTCAACTCGGCATCCATTCGATACCACTCCGATCATGAGATTGAGGGCCCGCGTTGGTGCGGGCTAAAGATACTGTTCGATCACAGCGCCCAGCGTCTCCGGCGGGGTTCGCGAGGAATAGCGCCGCACCGTGCGCCCCCCGTCAGCCACCAGAAACTTGGTGAAGTTCCACTTGATCGCCTTGCTTCCCAACAGGCCGGGCGCCCGCTTCTTCAACTCGACGAACAGCGGATGAGCCTCACCGCCGTTGACCTCCACCTTGGCGAACAGCGGGAAGCTGACGCCGAAACGGCGCTCGCAGAATGCGGCGATTTCGGACTCGCTGTCCGGCTCCTGGCCGCCGAATTGGTCGCAGGGAAAGCCAAGCACCACCAGACCGCGGTCGCGATAGGTGCGCCAGAGCTGCTCGAGACCTTTGTACTGCGGAGTAAAGCCGCACTGGCTGGCGGTATTGACGATCAGCAACACCTTGGCCGGGTAGTCCGCCAGCGTGCGGAGCTGCCCATCGATGGTAGTGCAAGGCAGGTCGAAAAGCGCGTCGTGCATACGTTGCCCTGAGGGTTCAGGCCTCGCGTGGCTGTAGTTCGAGCGAAGCGGAATTGATGCAGTAGCGCAGCCCTGTCGGCGGCGGCCCATCGGGAAAAACGTGCCCCAGGTGCGCCTCGCAACGGGCGCAGCGCACCTCGATGCGATGCATGCCATGGCTGAAATCATCCAGCTCGGTAATGGCCGCCTCGTTGATGGGCGCCGAATAGCTCGGCCAGCCACAGCCGGAATCGAACTTGCTGGACGAATCGAACAGCGGCTCGCCGCAGCAGACGCATTTATAGGTCCCCGGTGTCTTGGTGTCGTTGTAACGCCCCGTGAAGGGACGCTCGGTGGCGCCGAGTCGGCAGATGCGGAACTGCTCGTCGGATAGCTCCGCGCGCCAGGCTTCGAGCGGCTTGTCCAGCTTGTCCATCGATACACCTCGTCTGTGGAAAAAAGCCCGATCTGTACCTTTTCCGTCCATCGGGCCGCACGTATGATGCGTTCCTTCTTCGACGCCTAGTCTGGCAGCGGGGTTTCTCGCTGCCAAGGCGCCCGGGTTCAACCAGCGCAGCCCAGCTCGGGACGGGTGCGCTTCACTTCGGGACACTCTGGAATCATGCAGGTCAGCAAATCGAACAAGCTTGCCAATGTCTGCTACGACATTCGCGGGCCGGTGCTCAAGCACGCCAAACGCCTGGAAGAGGAAGGCCATCGTATCCTCAAGCTGAACATCGGCAACCCGGCACCGTTCGGTTTCGAGGCCCCGGAGGAAATCCTCCAGGACGTCATCCGCAACCTGCCGACCGCCCAGGGCTACAGCGACTCGAAAGGTCTGTTCAGCGCCCGCAAGGCGATCATGCAGTACTACCAGCAGAAGCAGGTCGAAGGCATCGGCATCGAGGACATCTACCTGGGCAACGGCGTGTCCGAGCTCATCGTGATGTCCATGCAAGCGTTGCTGAACAACGGCGATGAGGTGCTCATCCCGGCGCCGGACTACCCGCTGTGGACCGCAGCCGTGAGCCTGGCCGGCGGCAAGCCGGTGCACTATCTGTGCGACGAGCAGGCCAACTGGTGGCCGGACCTTCAGGACATGAAGGCCAAGATCACCCCCAACACCAAGGCTCTGGTGCTGATCAACCCGAACAATCCGACCGGCGCGGTCTACCCGAAGGAAGTGCTCGAGGGCATGGTGGAGCTGGCCCGCCAGCATCGCCTGGTGATCTTTTCGGACGAAATCTACGACAAGATCCTGTATGACGATGCGGTACACATCTCGACCGCCTCGCTGGCGCCGGACGTGCTCTGCCTGACCTTCAACGGGTTGTCCAAGTCCTATCGCGTCGCCGGATTCCGCTCCGGCTGGGTCGCGATTTCCGGGCCGAAACAGAGGGCACAGAGCTACATCGAAGGCCTCGACATCCTGGCCAACATGCGGCTGTGCGCCAACGTTCCTTCGCAGCACGCGATCCAGACCGCGCTGGGCGGCTACCAGAGCATCAACGACCTGGTGCTGCCTCCGGGCCGCCTGCTCGAGCAGCGCAACCGCACCTGGGAGTTGCTCAACGACATCCCCGGCATCAGCTGTGTGAAGCCGATGGGTGCGTTGTATGCCTTTCCGCGCATCGACCCGAAAATCTGCCCGATTCACAACGACGAAAAATTTGTGCTCGATCTGTTGCTCTCGGAAAAGCTCCTGATCGTCCAGGGCACCGCGTTCAACTGGCCCTGGCCGGATCACTTCCGCGTCGTCACGCTGCCGCGCGTCGATGACCTCGAGCAAGCGATCGGACGCATCGGCAACTTCCTCAGGACCTATCAGCAGTAGGCACGATGGACCTGCACATCGACGACTTCTACCGAGACGCCGCGTCCGGCCTGCTCATGCTGTATCAGGCCTTTCCGCGCAAGACGGCGCTCTATGTCGAAGATCTGATCGGCCGCGAAGAACCCGATGACTTCGGCCTGCCGAGCAAACGCCACCAGAGCTGCCTTGGCGCACTGCTCTGGCTGGCCGAAGAAGGCTATCTGCGCTTCGAGACGACCATTCGTTTCGAGGCGCTGGATCAGGCCGTCCTCAGCGAAAAGGGTTTCCTGCGACTGAGCGCTGCGGCGCCCGACGCCGACGAGCAGCTCGCTGCCCTGCCCGCCGCGATCCGTCGCATCCGCGGCAATCTGGCCAACCAGCTACGCGAGGCCCTGGCCCGTGGCGACAGCGAACGGATAGCGCAGCTCTCGCATCAGCTGCTGCACGGCACCGCGGCATCATCATCGCGCCGGCCAAGCGACATAGCTTGAAATAGTCGCTCGGTTGAATAGCCCGGGACCGGGCCTTATATAGCCTATCGTTCTCTCTATCCGCTGGAGTCAGCCGCAACATGATGCGCATTTTCCTGTTCCTGGCCACCAACCTTGCGGTGCTGCTGATCGCCAGCATCACCCTGAAGGTCCTGGGGGTCGATCGCTACACTGGCCAGAATTACGGCAGCCTGTTGGTGTTCTGTGCGGTATTCGGCTTCGCCGGCTCGCTCGTGTCGCTGTTCCTGTCCAAGTGGATGGCGAAGATGAGCACTCGCACCGAGATCATCAGCCAGCCGCGCACGCGTCACGAGCAGTGGCTGCTACAGACGGTCGAACAACTGTCGCGCGAGGCAGGAATCAAGATGCCGGAAGTCGGTATCTTCCCGGCGTACGAAGCCAACGCCTTCGCCACCGGCTGGAATCGCAACGATGCGCTGGTTGCCGTGAGCCAGGGTCTGCTGGAGCGCTTCTCTCCGGACGAGGTCCGCGCCGTGCTGGCGCACGAGATCGGCCACGTGGCCAATGGCGACATGGTCACCCTTGCCCTCATCCAGGGCGTGGTGAACACCTTTGTCATGTTCTTCGCGCGCATCTTCGGCAACTTCGTCGACAAGGCCATCCTCAAGAACGAGGAAGGTCAGGGGATCGGTTATTTCGTCGCGACCATCTTCGCCGAACTGGTCCTGGGTATTCTCGCCAGCATCATCGTCATGTGGTTCTCGCGCAAACGCGAGTACCGTGCCGACGAAGCGGGCGCCGACCTGGCCGGCACTCAGGCGATGATCGGTGCCCTGCGCCGCCTGCAGGTAGAACAAGGCGTACCGGTGCAGATGCCGGACAGCCTGAAGGCATTCGGCATCAACGGCGCCCTCAAACACGGCCTGGCCGGCCTGTTCATGACCCACCCATCGCTGGACGACCGCATCGAGGCGCTACGCCAGCGCGGGTAAGCCTTGCAGAGCGGAAAAGGGCGACGCAAGTCGCCCTTTTCTTTTGTCTATAGCGCACCTGTCGGATAAGGAACCTGCCCATGCGCCGCTTGCTGATCACCTGCCTCGCCCTGCTCACCCTGGGCGGCTGCCAGAACGCCTATTACGCGGCGATGGAAAAGGTCGGCATCCACAAGCGCGACATCCTCGTCGATCGCGTCGAAGATGCGCGTGACTCGCAACTCGAAGCCAAGCAGCAATTCAAGGATGCGCTCGAACAATATCGCAGCGTGGTCATCGTCAAGGGCGGCGAACTGGAGCAACGCTACGACGCCCTGAGCCGCGAATACGAAGCCAGCGCAGCCAGTGCACGAGAAGTGCGCGAGCGAATCACCGCAGTGGAAGATGTCGCTCAGGCGCTGTTCGACGAGTGGGCTGACGAGCTCGAGCAATATTCCGATCGTAACCTGAAGCAAGCCAGTGCACGCCAGTTGAGCCGCACACGGGCCGAGTATCGCACTCTGATCGAACGCATGAAGGCCGCCGAGAAGCGCATCGACCCTGTACTCAATGTGCTGCACGACCAGGTGCTTTACCTCAAGCACAACCTGAACGCACGCGCCATCGGTGCCTTGCACGGGGAATACCGCAACCTGCAGAGCAACGTCGACCGACTGCTGCAGGACATGCAGCGTTCGATCGATGAGGCCGACGGTTTCGTCAAACGGTTGCAGTCGTCCCGTTCGCCCAGCTGAGCCATTCGACCGATTCAGAGGCGGCGCACGCGATAGACGCACTCCTCCAGTCGGCTGAGGCCCCGCTGGAGAAACTTCCAGTTCTGCTGCAGCACGTCGTGCCTGGCGAGCAATTCGAGCTGCCAGCGTCCTGCGTAAAGCTGCACAACTTCCTGCTGGGGCACCGAGAATGGCGGACCGCTCATCTCGGCCTGATCGTATTCCACGGTCACCAGCAACAACTCGGCCCCCGCAGGCATCAGCGAAGTGAGGTGGTCAACGTATCGCTGCCGGAGCGCCGGTGGTAGCGCGATGAGCGCCGCTCGATCATAGATCGCAACGCAACCTTCGAGCTCTGCGGCGCCCAAGGCGAACACATCACCGCAGAGTATTTCCAGCCGGCCGGCGACGAAGCGCTGGAAAGCCCCGCGCCGCTCCACCTGCGGCACCAGCCGTTGCTCGTCAAAAAACGCACGCACGGCCTTTTCGCTCAGCTCGACCCCCACCACGGTGAAGCCCTGCTCCACCAACCAGGCCATGTCCAGCGACTTGCCACACAACGGAACCAGCACGCGAGCGCCATTCGGCAGCGCAAGCGACGGCCAGTGCCGCAGCAGATAGGGATTGACTTCGCCCAGGTGGAAACCGATTTCGTTACGCGCCCAGCGCTCGTGCCAGAAAGCCTCGTTCACAGCCGCCTCTCCAGTGAATGACTGACGCAGCCTACACCGGCCCAGCGTTGAATTCAGCCGAACAGCGAGCCGTCGATATCAAGCCCGGCCTCGCGCATCTGTGCGAGCTTGTAGCGCAGCGTCCGCGGACTGATGCCCAGGCGCTCGGCGGTTTCCTTGCGCCGGCCGCGTTCGGCACGCAGGGTGTCGAGAATGAGCCGATATTCGCGGTGGCGCAGATCGTCATTCAGTGCGCCGGATGGCTCGTCAGTCTCGCCCCCCACGGCAGGCATGGCAGGCCTGCCGTGCGCCTCTCCCGGCCGGTCGAAAAACAGATCCGCCGCCTCGATCACGCCGCCCTGCTGCAAGATCAGCGCACGCTGAATGGCATTGTCCAGTTCCCGCACGTTGCCGGGCCAGTCGTGCTCGAGCAGGCTGCGCCGCGCCTGCTCGGATAAACGCGCCGACCCCAGGCCCTGACGCTGCGCATGCCTGACCAGCAAGCGCTCGGCCAGGGGCAGGATATCCGCGGGCCGCTCACGCAGCGGGGCCCAGCGCAGGGGAAATACCGACAGCCGGTAATAGAGGTCCTCGCGAAAGCGCCCAGCGGCCACTTCGCCCTGAATGTCCCGGTTGGTCGTGGCCAGCACGCGGATATCCAAGGTGATCGGCCTCCGACCACCGACCCGCTCCACCTCACGCTCCTGCAGAACACGTAGAAGCTTCGCCTGTAGCGCGAGCGGCATCTCGGAAATCTCGTCCAGCAGCAAGGTGCCACCGTTAGCCTGTTCGAACTTGCCAGGCTGAGAATGCAAGGCCCCCGTGAAGGCGCCCTTTTCGTGCCCGAACAAGGTGGCCTCGAGCATCGAATCCGGTATCGCGGCACAGTTGATCGCCACGAACGGCTGCTCAGCGCGCGCCGAGCAGACGTGGATATAGCGCGCCAGCACTTCCTTGCCGGTACCGGACTCGCCGGAGATCAACACCGTGGAATCGCTGCGTGCCACGCGGGCGGCCAAAGCCAGCAACTGCCGACTGGCAGGCTCGCAGGCGATAGGGCCCGAGTCCTGTGCCGGCCGACACGCCGTATCGAGGTAGCGCGCCAGCAGATCGAGCAGCCTGGAGGGCTCGAAGGGTTTGACCAGGTAGTCCAACGCCCCTTCGCGCATCGCGTCGACCGCCCTCTCCACCTGGGCGAAGGCGGTCATCAGCACCATCGGCACGCCGGGGTGCCGCTCGCGCAAAGTACGCAACAGTCCGTGGCCGTCCATTCCCGGCATGTTCACGTCGCTGATCACCAGGGCAAAGTGTTCCGACCGCAGCGCCGCCAGTGCCTCCTCGGCGTTCGCGACTGCGGTGTACGCGTAGCCGGCCAGCTCGAGCGTGTCGCCCAGCGCCTCGCGCAATGCGGGATCGTCTTCGACCAGCAACAACCGATCATCAGCGGTCATCGGCAAGGTCCTGCACCGCTATCAGCGGCAGGGATAACCGCACGCAGGTCCCGCGCCCGAGCCGTGAGCGCACCTGAAGTTCGCCGTGATGCGCACGTGCGACAGCCATGGCGACAGCCAGACCAAGCCCGGTCCCGCTCGCCTTGGTGGTAAAGAACGGTTCGCCCAGACGGGCCAGCACGGCGGGCGCGATGCCCATCCCGTTGTCGCTCACACACAGGCGCACGACACTTCGGCGACGGAAGACATGCACTTTCAATCGCGCCGGCTCGCCGGCCGCCTGCCTGGCATTGTCCAGCAAGTTGCACAGGGCACCGACAAGGGTGTCTCGATTGCACAACAGCTCGCCCGCCGCGACGTCGCACTGCCAGCGCACCTCGATGCCCTGAAGCAAAGGCTCGGCCGCTGAACGCAGTGCGGCGAGCAATGCTGTGGGGGTCAGCCGGTCAGTCAGCGGCAGGTCGCCACGGGCAAACACCAGCATGTCGCGCACCTGCCGCTCCATGTCTTCGAGACGGGCCTTCAGTCGGCCGGCGAAACGGCTTTGCTGGTCGGGGTTCAGCGCGCCCTGCTGCAGGTGGCTGGCATAGATGAGTGCGGCCGACAGAGGCGTCCGCACCTGATGGGCGAGCGAAGCGACCATGCGCCCCAGCGACGAGAGGCGCTGGTGCCGAGCAAGCTGCTCCTGCAGCCGGCGGGTTTCCGTGAGGTCGGTCAGCAGCACCAGCTGCCCTGGCTCGCTCTCCAGCGAGCGCGTGGCAATGGCAACACGCCGTCCGTCGCGCAGCGATACCTCATGGCCATCGTCGCCGCGAGGGGCGAAGCGCTGGGCGATAACGTCACGCCAGAGGCGGCCGACCAGATCGGCACCCAACAGGTCCAGCGCAGCCGGATTGGCCTCGTCGACAATGCCGCGTCCGTCGATCACCACTACCCCACCGGGCAGCAGATCCAAAAGGCTCTGGTGCCTTCGCACAAGGCTTTCTTTCTCGGCGATCTCCTGCTGGCGCAGCAAGCTGGCAGCCTCGAGCTGGCCGGTCAGCTCAGCGACACGCGCTTCGACTTGGCCATAGGAGACATCCAGCTGCCTGGCCAGGCGCGCCAGATCGTCAAGCGCCCGCTCTTTCGGCGTGGCAACGGGTGGACTGGTTGTGGCGTGGTGGGCGGTTGTACTCACGGCTCCGCTCGACTCCGTCAAGGATTGGACGTCTGCGGAGCCGGAGCAATGTTCGTGCCTTGACGGGATTGACTGGGCGTCGGCGCCTTCGCGTCAACGCCCGCGGGAGATCACTCGGCGATGTCGTCGTCGCGGCGATTCATCCCGTACTTGCGCATCTTTTCGACCAGGGTGGTCCGCCGGATGCGCAGACGCTCGGCAGCACGCGCAACCACGCCACCGGCATCCTCGAGCGCCTGGTGAATCAGGCCCTGTTCGAGGTTGCCCAGGTATTCCTTGAGGTCGAGGCCTTCGGCCGGCAGCATCGCGTGGGCATCAGCGACGGCGATGGGCGCGTTGATCGCTGCCCGCTCCTCCATTTCGTCCTGCAAGGCGCTGGCGTATTGCTCGTCGTCGTCATCGACATGGCGGAATTTCTTCGGCAGTTCCATGACGCCGATGACACCGTACGGATGCATGATCGCCATGCGCTCGACGAGGTTGGCCAGCTCGCGGATGTTGCCCGGCCAGTCGTGACGGCACAGCGACATGATTGCGGCTGAGTTGAATCGAATGGAGCCGCGCTTCTCGTGCTCCATCCTTGAAATGAGTTCGTTGAGCAGCAGCGGTATGTCTTCGACCCGCTCGCGCAAGGGCGCCATTTCGATAGGGAACACATTCAATCGATAGTAGAGGTCCTCGCGGAACGTCCCCTCTTCGATCATCTTCTCCAGGTCCTTGTGGGTCGCCGCGATAATGCGAACGTCCGCCTGCTGGGTACGGTTGCTGCCGACGCGCTCGAACGTCCGCTCCTGCAGTACGCGCAACAGCTTGACCTGCATCGGCAACGGCATGTCGCCGATCTCATCGAGAAACAGCGTGCCGCCTTCGGCCAATTCGAAACGCCCGGCTCGCGCAGTGATCGCCCCGGTGAAGGCGCCTTTCTCATGACCGAACAGTTCGCTTTCGAGCAGCTCGGCCGGGATCGCACCGCAATTGACCGGCACGAAAGGCGCCTGCCGGCGCTTGGAGTGATAGTGCAGATTGCGCGCGACGACTTCTTTGCCAGTGCCGGATTCACCAAGGATCAGTACGCTGGCCTCGGTGTCGGCGACCTGCTGCATCATCTGTCGCACATGCTGGACGGCACGACTGGTCCCGACCAGGCTGCGGAACAGATTGGTTTCACGCTGGCGTCCGCGCCCCTTCGCCTGGGTCATCTCCCGATAGATCTGGGCGCGGTGCAGGGAGTCGAGTAGCTTGTTGTAGCTCGGTGGCATTTCCAGGCTGGTAAGAACACGACGTCGCGCATCCTCTGGCCAATCGGCCGGGGCCGGCTCGCCAAGCAGGATCAACGGCAGTTGTTCGTCCCACTGCCCCAGCTGCTTGAGCAACTCGGCCGCCCCCCCCTTCGAGTCGATCTGGCCGACCAGCACGCCGAGAATGCTGCCGCTCGACTCCAGCCCTTCGACGGCCCGACGCCAGTCGTCGCTTGCGCAAGCCAGGTGATCCTCGCTGAGGAAGTTCAGGATGACGGTCATATCCCGCCGACGATCGCAGTCATCGTCTATCAACAAAATCTTGGTATCACGCCACATCTTGTCTATAGGGCCCTGATTTCTAGAGGATGCCTGCGCTCGAATCCTTGAGAAACGACCACCAACGGCAGCGAGCCGCTAGTTAATTAGAAAAAGGGAACTGAGTCAAATTAATGACGTGCCAATGCGCCTAAAGGCGTAACGGTCTCCGCCCCTTATGTGTCGACTGTCAGCTTGGCCGGGATCTGAGCGCGTGAAATCCAGCGCCTCAAAAAGTCAAAATAACAGCGATTAAAAGCACAAAATGCAGGGATATAGCGCCAACTCTCTGCCCTGATAAATCTATGAGCTGCGAGAGTGATAGAAAAGTTCCGTTACGTTTGCCGAAGACAGACGGAAGGACATGCGGCATTGCGTCGCGAGGGGAAATACCGGTTCAACCGAAGAGCTGGTACACCTTGGCGCCCTGTTTGGACTGATTCAGTTGAAGCAGTTCCGAAGCGATCCGGTGCCGCTCGGCCTGGCAGGTTGAAACCAGATCACGGTAGAGCTCGAGCAGAGCCTGCATGCTTTGACGCACCAGCGCCTCATCGCGCTGCGGCTCGTGCATGGCTTCTTCGACCGCCAGCCGGCATTCCCGATCGAGCATACTGATGGCCGCCCAGTCCTGTTCCGCCAGTGCATTGCGCAAGGCGCTGCCGGTTTCCTCGAGACGTTTGACGGAAGCATTCATGGAGTCGACTCCGGTTGGGCGATCAGTGACTGAGTCATGGGCAGTTGCCCGGGACACTTCTCTTATCGGCAACGGCAAACGAGGCTTTAGTGCGATCGGTCGATGCGAGGCTCAGCGGTAACTACGCAACCCTGGCGGAACACTTGGAGGCGCGACCGGCTCCCAGGGGCCATCCGGACGACCGGCACAAAACCAGTCGCCATCCCACCGATAGTAGAGGCGATCGCGGTAGAACAGCTCGGTCCCTTCAACCACATAGACACCCAGGCGGTTGTCCCAATGCGCCTGTCCGTAAGGCGGCGGGGCATAGCGCGGGTGGCTACGCTGAACGCTCGGCGCGCGCGGCGCCTCCGGAGACGGCATGGGCGGCGGCGTGATCACCGGCCCGCTCGGCGGCTCGCTCGGCTCAACAGGCGCCTTCTCACTCCGATAAGGCGACCCGGCGCAAGCGCCAAGAAGCAGCGCAATGCCGACTACACCGGCCAGTCTGGCAACTCGGTCGATTCCGGATTCCCTGTTGTTCATGCTCGCTCGCCTTGCATTTCTCGCATTTACTGTCCGTCGGGGCTGTCGATCACCAGGCTCACGCCAGGCGCATCCGCAGCCGGCTCAAGCACCTCGCTCTGACCGATCCATTGCCCTTTGGTTGCATTCCCCTCGCGTGAAATACGCGCGGTGAGCTGAACCTGGGAGTAATTCGACATCTTGAGTTGCGGCATCATCGCATCGGCGTCACCAAGGCTGACCTTCGCGGGCAAGTCAGCCACGCTGAGCCGCTTGACGGCCAAGGGTATCTTCGGCCCGGACACGGCGCGGGCGAACACGAACACGCTGTCTTGCTGATCGACCTTGGTCTTGAGCTCCGGCGCAAGGTCTACCTGCACCTGCAATGTGACCGCTTGCTGGGCAACCGCCGGTGGCACAGCTGGCGCCGCGTCCCCCAGCTCCTGTCGCGCACGAGCGATCCCGCCCTGTATGGCCTCGCGCGATGGGTCCTGCTCAGGCAGCGTCGCCACCAGGCGCTCCCAGTAGCCGATGGCGTCGGCGTAGCGCTTCTCCTCGAATGCGGCGATACCGAGCAAGCCGAGGGTCGTAACCTCCTGCGGATCGCCTTTAAGCGCCTCGTCGGTCAAAGCCTGGAGTTCCTCGCTCCACTGACGGTCATTGGCGAAGTAGCGCGCCTGAGCCAACTGTCCAAGCAGCTCAGGCTGCCGCCCCGCCAGTGCGATCACCCGATCGAATGCCTTGGCCGAGTCGGCAGGGCGCTCCTGACTCATGTAGGCGCGCCCGAGGAAGTACCACCCCTCGGCCGAATCCGGCTGGGCTTCGACGGCCTGCTCGAGACGCACGACCATCTCCTCCATCGAACGAGGTTGCTCGGAGAACTGGCGAGCCAGCAGCACCTTGTCACTGGCGCCCCAATGCAGATACAGACCAAAGCCCAGCAAGGGCACCAGAAACGCCAGAATCAGCGGCACCGCGCGTCCAAGGCGACCGCTACGCTGTGGCTCAGCCCCTTCGGTATCGCTCAGCAACTCGCGCGCAGCATCGGCCTTGCCTGCCTCGTACTGCGCCTCGGTAAGCGTACCTGCCGCGAACTGCGCGGACAGTTCGTCCAGGCGCTCCTGATAGAGCGCGACGTTCAGTGCAGTACGGTCTTCTTCGGCCTGCGCCTTGCGGCCACGCATGATCGGCAGCAACAGAATGGCAAGGGCCGCCAGCAGCAACAGGCCGGCAGCGATCCAGAAATCGGTCATGGCTCTTTCTTGTCCAGCAGGGAGGCCAGGCGCTGGCGCTCGGCTTCGGTGAGAGTTTGGGCCGCAGGCGTGCTGTCCACGCGACGGCGGCGCACGATGATGAACGCCAGCACGCCAAGCCCGAGGATCAGCAGCGCGGCGGGCCCGTACCAGAGCAGCAGCGTGGTTTTGGTTACCGGCGGCCGATAGCGAACGAAGTCACCGTAGCGGGCAACCAGATAATCAATGATCTGGTCGTTGCTCTGGCCCTCCTCCAGCATGCGAAAGATCTCCTTGCGAAGATCCATTGCAATCGGCGCGTTTGAGTCGGCGATGTTCTGGTTCTGGCACTTGGGGCAGCGCAGCTCTTCGGTGAGCGTCCGGTAGCGCTCACGTTCGGCTTCATCACGAAACTCGTAAGTATCGATTGCACCATAGGCCACGAGACTGATGAGCAAGCCGACGAACACGGCGAGGAGCGAGCGCATCATTTTTCTTCCACCAGCGCCTGGTAAAGCGGCGCAAGCTGCTCACGCCAGACGCGCTCGTCAATCACGCCAACGAACTTGTGGCGAATGACGCCCTGCTTGTCGATCAGGAACGTCTCGGGCGCGCCGTAGACCCCCAGATCGAGCCCGAGCGAGCCCTGCTCATCACGGATGTCGAGCTGGTACGGATTGTGAAACTCGCGCAGCCACTTGCGCGCAGCGGCATTGTCGTCCTTGTAATTGACGCCGTAGATCACCACGCCCTGCTCTGCCAGCGCGTTCAGCACAGGGTGCTCGACCTTGCACGACACGCACCAGGTCGCCCATACGTTGAGCAGCGCCGGCTTGCCCTTGAGATCATCCTGCGTGAGCAGCTGTTGCTCGTCGGTCACAGAAGGCAGCGAGAAAGCAGGCACCGGCTTGCCGATGAGGGCCGACGGCAATTCGGACGGATCGAGGAACAGCCCCCGGTAGAGGAACACCGCTACCACCAGGAATATCACCAGTGGTAGCAACAACAGCAGTCTTCTCACATCAGGCTCCTTGTCCTGCCAGCCCCAGCGCTTCACGCACCCGGGTCTTGACCTTCACTCGATAACGCCGGTCACTCGCCGCCAGCACGCCGCCGAATGCCATCATCAGACCGCCGAGCCAGATCCAGCGTACGAAGGGCTTGATGTGCACGCGCACCGCCCAGGCACCGTCGCCCAGTGGCTCACCGAGCGCCACGTAGAGATCGCGGGTGAATCCAGGGTCGATACCTGCTTCGGTCATCGGCATCTGCTGCACCGTGTAAAGCCGTTTTTCCGGATGCAACGTCGCGATCTGGCGCTCGCCATCGAACACGCGGACCGTAGCCCGATCAGAAGTGAAGTTCGGCCCTTCGTGGTGCTCGGCACCGTCGAAGACGAAATGGTAGCCACCCAGCTCGAGCGACTCGCCAGGCGCCAGACGCAGGTCCCGCTCGGCGCTCTGATGGCTGGTCAGCACCACGCCAATCGCGCAGACCGCAAGGCCCAGGTGCGCCAGGTGCATGCCCCAGTAGCTCGGGCTCAGGCCGCGTGCGCCTTTGACCAGTCCCTTGTGACGAGTCTTGTCGAGCAGGTCGCGCACTGCAGCCAGGACGACCCAGGCCGCCAGCAGACAGACCGCCAGCACAGCGAAATTGAAGTCACCGAAGACCAACGAACCGAGGCCTCCAAGCACCACGGCTGCGATCAGCACCGGACCGAGCATGCCCAGCAGCCATTTCAGCGGCGTATCCTTCCAGCGCACCAGCACGCCAACACCGAGCGTCAGCATCAGTGCCGCCATCAAGGGCACGAACATGGCATTGAAATAGGGTGGCCCGACCGACAGCTTGGCACCGGAAATGGCGTCCAGCAGCAGCGGGTAAAGCGTGCCGAGCAGAATCATCGCAGTGGCCACGACCAGCAGCAGGTTGTTCACCAGCAACAGGGTTTCTCGCGACCAGAGCCCGAAGCCAACCTGACTCTTGACCACCGGCGCGCGCAGCGCGAACAGGGTCAGCGAGCTGCCGACCACGAGCAGCAGGAATACCAGGACGAACACACCGCGTTCCGGATCGGTGGCGAACGCGTGCACCGAGGTCAGCACGCCGGAACGGACCAGGAAGGTGCCCAGCAGGCTGAGGGAGAACGCGGCGATGGCGAGCAGGACCGTCCAGCTCTTGAACACTCCGCGCTTCTCGGTCACTGCCAGCGAGTGGATCAGCGCGGTACCAACCAGCCAGGGCATGAAGGAGGCATTTTCCACCGGATCCCAGAACCACCAGCCGCCCCAGCCGAGTTCATAGTAGGCCCACCAGGAACCGAGCGAGATGCCGACACCGAGGAAGGCCCAGGCCACCAGCGTCCAGGGACGCGACCAGCGCGCCCAGGCGGCATCGAGGCGGCCGCCCAGCAAAGCGGCGATGGCAAAGGCAAAGGCCACCGAAAAGCCGACGTAACCCATGTAGAGCATCGGCGGGTGCACGATCAGGCCGAAATCCTGCAGCAGCGGATTGAGATCGCGCCCATCGCCCGGCGCCTGCGGCAACAGGCGGGTAAACGGGTTGGAGGTGACGATGAGAAACAGCAGGAAGCCGACGCTGATCAACCCCATTACGCCGAGCACGCGCGCCAGCATGTCCTCCGGCAATTGCCGCGAAAAGACCGCCACGGCAAAGGTCCAGCCGGACAGAATGAACGCCCAGAGCAGCAGCGAACCCTCGTGCGCCCCCCACACCGCACTGAACTTGTAATACCAGGGCAATGCGCTGTTGGAGTTCTGCGCCACGTAGGCGACCGAGAAATCGTCGACCATGAACGCATAGCTCAGGCAAACGAAGGCGAAGGCGAGGAAAACGAACTGGCCATAGGCCGCCGGCTGCCCCAGCCCCATCCACATACGGTCGCCACGCCAAGCACCGATCAGCGGCAGAGTCGCCTGCACGGCCGCCAGGCACAAGGCAAGGATCATGGCCAGATGGCCGAGCTCCGGAATCATTTCTGATACTCCTGCTTGCCGCCTTCGTAGTGTTTCATCATGCCGCTCTTTTCCAGGGCCTGACTGACCTCCGGCGGCATGTAGTTTTCATCGTGCTTGGCTAACACCTCATCGGCGACCAACACGCCCTCCTCGTTCACCCGTCCGAGCGCGACGATGCCCTGACCTTCACGGAACAGGTCAGGAAGGATGCCCTGATAGCGGATGGTCACCGTGGCGGCGCCATCGGTTACGCGAAAGGCCACGCTCAACGAATCATTGCTGCGCTGTACCGACCCGTTCTCGACCAGGCCGCCTGCTCGAATGCGAGTTCCCTGCGGCGCCTCGCCGGCCGCGATCTGGCTTGGCGTGTAGAACAGGTTGATGTTCTGCTGCAGCGCCGACAAGGCCAGGGCCACCGCGATGCCCACCCCCGCCAGGATCGCCAGGACGATGAACAACCGCTTTTTGCGCACCGGATTCACTTCACTTCCTCCCGGCGCAAACGGCGCGCCTCTTCTTGCAGGTGACGCCGACGCGCCAGCAGCGGCAGCGCGACGTTGAGCAGCAGGACCGCCAGGCTGATGCCGTAGGATGTCCAGACATAGACGCCATGGTTGCCCATGGCGACGAATTCGGCGAAGGATGAAAAATTCACGCGTCTTTCCCCACCAGCGTTCTGATCTCGGACTTCACCCAGCTGCTGCGCGACTCGCGTCGCAGCACTTCCAGACGCATGCGCATCAACAGCACCGTGGCGAAGAAGCAGTAGAAGCCGATCACCATGATCAGCAGCGGCAGCCACATTTCCACGGGCATCGCCGGCTTTTCGGTGATCTTGAACGTCGCCGGCTGGTGCAGTGTGTTCCACCACTCGACCGAATACTTGATGATCGGGATATTCACCACGCCGACGATCGCCAGGACCGCGCAGGCCTTCGCCGCACTGTCACGGTTGCTGATCGCCTGACCGAGCGCAATGACACCGAAGTACAGGAACAGAAGGATTAGCATGGAGGTCAGCCGAGCATCCCAGACCCACCAGGCGCCCCAGGTCGGCTTGCCCCACACCGCGCCGGTGAGCAAGGCGATGAAGGTCATCCAGGCGCCGATCGGCGCAGCCTGCTGCAGGGCGACATCGGCGAGTTTCATTTTCCAGATCAGCCCGACCGCCCCCGCCACGGCGAGCATTACATAGACCGACTGGGCGAGAAACGCGGCGGGCACATGGATGTAGATGATCCGAAAGCTGTTGCCCTGCTGGTAGTCCTGCGGCGCGAAGGCCAAGGCCCAAACGGTACCAACGACGATCAGAACCCCGGCTGCCCAGGCGAACCAGGGCAACCAGCGGCCACTGATTTCGTAGAACCATTTGGGCGAACCCAGCTTGTGAAACCACGTCCAATTCATCGCAAGACTCATCGCTAGGGGAGGCTCTCAGGGCCTCCGACTGTCGGAAAACCTCATTCGCCGACGCTGATTCTCAGGCCAGCGGCGATTGCAAAGGGGGTCAGAGTAACCGCCAGGGCGGTCAGGCTGGCCAGCCACAACAGATGACCGGCCGCCGGCAATCCCTGCAGCGCCGCCTGGAGTGCCCCGCTGCCAAGAATCAGTACCGGGATATACAGCGGCAGAATCAGCAAGGCCAGCAACAGGCCGCCCCGCTTGAGACCGACGGTCAGTGCCGCACCAACTGCGCCGAGCAGGCTGAGAATGGGCGTTCCCAGCAGCAACGACAGCAGGAGCACCGGCAGGGTGCGAAGCGGCAGGCCCAGCATCATGCCGAGCAGCGGCGCCAGTAAAACCAGCGCCAGACCGGAAAAGACCCAGTGTGCCAGCACCTTGGCAAGCACCAGAAGCGGCAGAGGGTGCGGCGAAACGACCCACTGTTCCAGAGAGCCATCCTCGAAATCGCTACGGAACAGCCCGTCCAGCGAGAGCAGCACGGCCAGCAACGCCGCTACCCAGACCAGGCCCGGCGAAATGCTCTGCAACAGTTGCGACTCCGGGCCGACAGCCAGAGGGAACAGCGCGATGACGATGGCGAAGAACACCAGGGGGTTGGCCAGCTCTGCCGGCCGACGGAACAACAGGCGGCTTTCGCGTGCCAGCAGTAGCGTGAAGACGTTACTCATGCCGCGCGCTGCCCCAGGTCGAGTTCACGGTAGCCGGAGGGCGTCTGCGCCAGGCTGTGATGGGTGGTCAGCACCACCAGTCCGCCCGCCTCGCAGTGCTGGGCCAGGTGCGCCTCGAGCTGGGCGACCCCGAGCTTGTCCAGCGCGGTAAAGGGCTCGTCGAGGACCCACAAGGGCGGCGGCGCGAGATAGAGTCGGGCCAGCGCAACTCGACGCTGCTGGCCGGCCGACAAGGTATGACAGGGTACATCTTCGAAACCGCGCAGTCCGACACTGGCCAGCGCCTGCCAGATGGCCTCTCGCTCGGCGGGCTGATGCAGCGCACAGAGCCAGCTGAGGTTTTCTTCGGCGGTGAGGAGCCCCTTGATACCGGCCGCGTGCCCGATCCACAGGAGGTTGCGCGCCAGCTCGCCCCGTTGGGCCTGTAACGGCGCGCCCTTGAGCAGCACCTCGCCGGCGGTCGGTTGCATCAGACCGCAGAGCAAGCGCAACAGGCTGGTCTTGCCACTGCCATTGGGCCCGGCAATCTGCAGCATGTCGCCACGATCCAGGCGGAGATCCAGCCGCTCGAACAACAGACGCCAGTCCCGCTCGCAGGCGAGCGCCACGGCTTCGAGAAAGGGTGTTGTCACGCTGGCGGCACCTCAAGATGGAAAAAGCTCAGCCGCTATACTCTGGCGGCTGGCCGGGCGGTCGCGATTATACATGCCAGGCTCTCGTGCCGAAGGCAGCGAACGCGAAAGGTTGTAAGCGCATTTGAGGGGAAGATGACCGAGATCAAGAGCGTCCAGGCCATGCCGCCGGCAGCTGCCGTGCGCAACAGCACGGCAGCCGTGGATCTCGCCTTGCGCCTGCTACAGCCCATGCAAGGTCTGCTCGGTCCTGGCGAGACCGCTGAGGCCGAGGTCGTATCGATCAAGGAAGCGCTGCAGAGCTTTCAGCTGGTACTGCGCCTGACACAGGAGAACGGTCGGCAGACCACGCTTGAGGCTACCAGCACCAGGCCCGTCCTGCCCGGCGCGACCTATGCAGTCGCGGCGCTCTCCGACAGCCGACTCATGGCACAACTGCAACCTGGGCGCAGCCAGACGCTGCAGAGTATCGACCTCTCGCTGCTGCCGGTCGGCACGGTCATTCAGGGCAAGGTCGTCGGCAGCGCCCAGTTGACCGATGCCAGCGGTCGTCCCAGCTTTCAGATTGCGTTCAAGCTGCTCGACACCCCGCTATCCGGGCAGACAATGCTGATCGAGTCCAGCCGCCCGCTGGCGCTGGGCAGCCTGATGACCGCTCAGGTTCAGGGCGGGCAGGCGCTGAACTTCATTCCGCTTGGCGGGCTGCTTGACCAGTTGCAGCTATCCCAGCACCTTGCGGCGCAGCAAGGTCGACAGGCTTCGCTCGAAGGGGTTTTCCATGCCCTGCAGGGCATGGGCAACAACCTGCCGGAAAATTTGCGCAGCACGGTGTCGCAGTTGCTCGGGCTCGTGCCGGATGTCGAACAGCTCGGCGACCCGAAAACCCTCGCCGAGACATTGAGCGCGAGCGGCGTCTTCCTCGAGGCGCGCCTGCTCGCCGGACTCACGGGTAGCGCTCCGGCCGATGTCAAGGCACTGCTGCTCCGGCTGCTGGCGCAGCTGCCAACCCAGCCAACCAGCACGCCGCAGCTGGCGGCGCAATCAGGCGCCGGCTTCGGTCAGGCGCTGCCCGCCTTCGCGCGTCAGGCGCTAGGCGCACTCGGCCAGGCCAACGCGCAGCAACTGGCCCTCAATTTCCCCTTGGGCGCCAGGCTGCCGGCCGGCATGGAAGAAGAAGTCGACCTGGAAATGCTCCTCAAACTGGCCGCCGCCGCCGTTTCGCGTCTGCAGACCCACCAGCTCTCGAGCCTGGCGCAAACGCACGTCACCCCGGACGGCAGCCAGTTGACCACCTGGCAACTGGAGTTGCCCATGCGCGATCGCCAGGACATCGTGCCGCTGCAGATCAAGCTGCAACGTGAGGCGCCCGCGCGCGAAAACAGCAAGGAGCAGCCTGAGCCCTTGTGGCGCGTGGAGCTGGCATTCGATCTCGCGCCGCTGGGCCCGCTGCAGGTCCAGGCTCAGCTCCAGCGCGGCTGCCTGTCCAGCCAGCTCTGGGCGGAACGGGCGAGCACCGCAAGCCTGGTCAGCGCCGAGCTCGAACACTTGCGCGAACGCCTGCTGTCAGCGGGCCTGCAAGTCGGCCAGCTCGACTGCCGCCAAGGTACGCCGCCCCAGGGCCCACGCACTTCGCTGGAGCAACGCTTCGTGGACGAAACCGCATGACCACCTCCCCACCCCGCCAGGCCATCGCCCTTAACTACGATGGCCAGAACACCCCGACGCTAACCGCCAAGGGTGACGATGAGTTGGCCGAGGCCATTCTCGCGCTGGCGCGCGAACATGAGGTTCCCATCTACGAAAATGCTGACCTGGTGCGCCTGCTGGCGCGCATGGAACTGGGGGACGCGATCCCCGAGTCGCTTTATCGCACCATCGCCGAAATCATCGCGTTCGCCTGGTACCTCAAGGGCAAGTGCCCTGCTGGGTTCGAACCCAATCCCGGCGAGCCGGCAGCGCCTCAGCATCCTATGCTCACGGGCCCAAAGCACTGAAGTAGGTCAGTTCCTCTGCCCCACTGGCCTGCGGCAGGTCGGCCAGTTGCCAGGCGAAATAGCCTTCGCGGAAGTAGAAGACCTGCTCGTAGCCCCAGGCGACCGCCATCTGCGCTGCCAGCGCACCGCTGGGGCAGACTGCGCTGTCGCAATAGACAACGAGCGGCGCATGGCGCGGCAGGTCTGCCGAGGCAAGGCTTTGGAAACGGGTCGCCAGATCCAGATGCAGGGCCCCCCGAATGTGTCCCCAGGCCCACTCACGCTCCGGCCGCACGTCGACGAAGATTGCGCCCAGCTCGTGCAGCTGCCTGGCCTGGGCGATATTCACGGTCAGCGCACCATCCACCGAATCCGGCGCCTCGCCGGCCTGGAGGCCAGCCGGTACCAGCACGAAGAACAGCATCAGAATACGCAGCATCGCTCCTCCTCCCTGTTGATCAGGGGGCAGCGGACCAAGGGTCGATATGCGTTGGAGGGTGACGCAGCAGCCACGGTTCCGCACTACGGGGAATCCGATGGCTCAGGGCTTTTGCCGGGCCTTGTGCAGCTTGCTCATGAGCTCGGCTTCGGACTGCGACAGCCCGCAGGATTGCGTCAGATCATCGACGCTGGCGCCCATGCCAACCAGCTTGGCGGCCTGGGAGAAGGAAAAGTTGTTCGGGTCACGCTGCTCGAGCTGGACCATCCGCTCGGGCAGCGGCGACACCACACGATTGAGTTCATCGAGCCGCTCGCCCATGCGCATGCTACCTTCGGCGAATACCTCCAGCTGCTGGGCGAGCTCCTTGATCCGTCGATCGCGGATCGCGTCGCGCTTGGCCTGCTCCTCCGCCTGGCGCCGCTGCTGCTTGAGCAGCCACAGGCAGAAGCCGAGCAAGCCCAGGCACCCCACCGCCAAGGCTACGACCGACGCGACCAGCGACAGGATCAGCATGTATCAGATGCTCTCAAGTTCCGCCCATTCTTCTTCGCTCATCATCTTGTCGAGTTCGACCAGAATCAGCAGTTCGCCGTTCTTGTTGCACACGCCCTGGATGAACTTGGCCGACTCGTCGTTACCGACGTTCGGCGCCGTCTCGATCTCCGACTGCCGCAGGTAGACCACCTCGGCCACGCTATCGACCATGATGCCGATCACCTGGCGGTCGGCCTCGATGATGACGATACGAGTATTGTCGCTGACCGGGGCCGGCGCCAGGCCGAAGCGCTGACGGGTGTCGATCACGGTCACCACGTTGCCACGCAGGTTGATGATGCCCAGCACATAGCTCGGCGCACCGGGGACCGGCGCGATTTCGCTGTAGCGCAGCACTTCCTGGACCTGCATCACGTTGATGCCATAGGTCTCGTTATCCAGACGGAACGTAACCCACTGCAGTACGGGATCTTCGGCACCCTGCGCGGAAGTCATCTTCATAGTCTCACCTTCTCCAGAACCGCAACGGCGGTCGTCTTATCGGGGGCGGGCAATGCCCGCGGCAAATGGGTTACTCAGTGCCTTGCAACTGAGGGACGCAACTGACGAATCGCGCCACTGGCGATCAGCTCGGCCAGCGCCGTCACGTCCATCAGCGCACACATGTGTTCGATCACCGTCCCGGCCAGCCACGGTCTTTGCGTACGCTGCGTGCGCCACTTGACCTCGCTCGGGTCGAGGCGAATGGAGCGACTGACCTGATGCACTGCCAAGCCCCACTCGTAGCCCTGCACGGAAATGACGTACTGCAACCCTTCGCGGAAATCGTCTCGGTAGCGGTCGGGCATCACCCAGCGCGCCGTGTCGAGTACCTTGAGGTTGCCGGCCTGCGAGGGCAGGATGCCGAGGAACCAGTCGGGCTGGCCAAACAAGGGCGTCAGCTCCTGCCCTTCAAGCGGATAGATCGAGCCCAGGCAGACCAACGGTACGGCCAGGGTCAGTCCGGCGACGTCGAACAGCAGGCACTCGAAGGGCTCCCGCGCCCAGTCTGGCTGACCATCGAGCGCTGGCCCGGCGGGCTCCGCGGGTTCTGGTTCGGGCTGCACCAGTGGCACCACCGGTGCGACGACAACCTCCTCCACCACCCGCAAATGCACCGGCTCGACGGGCGCCGGGGCTACAGGCGGCTGCGCAGCGGGCGGCACGGTCTGCTGACGCTGGTGATCGCGCTGCTGCTCTTCGAGTACCGCCGCCTGGAACTCGTCAAGGGTGACCGAGGCCAGCGGAGCCTGCTCGAGTTCCTGCGTCGCATCCTGCAACAGCGCGTCGAGATAGGACTGCAGGGCCAACTGGGAGCGCGTTTCGGCTATGACGGGGCGACTCATCGAATCAGTCCGCTATGGAATTCGTTACAGGCTATCGGCCGCTGGCGCGGCGAACTTGAGCGAGGCGCAAGGCAGTTCGTCGACACGTCAGGCCACCTGCGGCGACGCCTGGCGCGCCAGCAGATGCTTGAGCAGCGCCTTGTAGGCGAGTACGGCCCGGCTGCCGGGATCGAACTGCGAAGGCGTGACGCCGGCACGGCTGGCATCACGCAGGCGGGTATCGACCGGAATGAATGCCGGCCACAGATTCTCTTCGTAGCCCGCTCGCAGCACCTTGAGCGTATTCATCGACGCCTGCGTCCGGCGATCGAAGAGTGTCGGAACGATGACGTAGGGCAGCGGCTGGCGTCGCGAACGATTGATCATCGCCAGCGTGCCGACCATCCGCTCCAGGCCCTTCATGGCAAGAAATTCGGTCTGTACCGGAATGATCAGCTGCTGGCTCGCGGCGAGCGCGTTGACCATCAGCACGCCAAGCAACGGCGGGCTGTCGATGATCGCGTAATCGAAGTCCTGCCACATCTGCGACAGACTCTTGGCGATGACCAGGCCCAGGCCGTTCTGGCCTGGCGACTGACGTTCCAGGGTGGCCAACACCGTGCTCGACGGCAGCAGCGATATGCGTTCATGGCTGGTGGATAGCAGCAACTGCCACGGTAATCCTTCGGGCACCGTGCCCTGATGCTGGAACAGATCGAAGACGCTGTGCTCCAGGTTGTCCGGATCGTGGCCGAAATAGCTGGTCATCGAGCCATGCGGATCCAGGTCGAGCACGACGACCCGCTTGCCGGAATCGGCGAGCAGACCAGCAAGGGCCACGGAAGTCGTGGTCTTGCCGACTCCGCCTTTCTGATTGGCTACTGCCCAGACTCTCATTTCAGTGTTCCACCCGGTTCAGACCAGACCGACGTTCACGGTCTGCAAGCAACGACGATGAATTGACGAACGCGCCATCGGGCGCCTACCTGCCTGCCGCAGGTGCAGTTTGCATGCCACTTCGGCCATTGCTGCCCATGCCCGCCACGCTGCGACGCACGTCCAGATTGCGCGAAACCACCAGCACGACCCGTCGATTGCGCGCTCGCCCTTCGACCGTATCGTTCGATACCGCGGGCTGGAACTCCCCATAGCCAACCGCGGCAAGCCGTTGCGGCGCCACACCGTCGGCCGCCAGCATGCGCACGATGCTGCTCGCGCGCGCAGCCGACAGCTCCCAGTTGGTCGGATACTTGGCGGTCGCGATCGGCAGGTTGTCGGTGAAGCCTTCGACGTGCACCGGGTTTTCGTAGGGGGCCAGGATGGCGGCGACCTTCTCGATCAAGGCAAAGGCTGCGTTGTTGGGAATCGCATCGCCACTGGGAAACAGCAGGCTCGAATTGAGCTCGATTTCCACCCATAGCTCGTTGCCACGAACGGTCAATTGCTCCTTGGCGATCAGGTCGCCAAAGGCCTCGCGCATGCTTCGAGCAATGTTCTGCAGCGGATCGGAAGCAGTCTGGTCGAGCAGCGAATCACCCGAGGGCTGATCGACCTGCGAGCGTGCCGGGTCGGTGGTACGCGGGCGCTCTTCGCCGATCGGAATCGGCTTGACCGCGCGATCCGGCTGATTGAACACGCCAACCAGCGACTCGGAAAGGATCTTGTACTTGCCCTCGTTGACCGACGAGATCGCGTACATGACCACGAAGAAGGCGAACAGCAGGGTGATGAAGTCCGCGTAGGACACCAGCCAGCGTTCGTGGTTTTCGTGTTCCTCGGCAGCGCGACGGCGTGGCATGGTGATCGCCTCAGTCGATGAAGCCTTGCAGCTTCATCTCGATGGAACGCGGGTTTTCGCCTTCGGCGATGGACAGCACGCCTTCGAGCAGCATTTCACGGTAGGTCGTCTGGCGCTGCACAAGGCTCTTGAGCTTGTTGCCGATAGGCAGCAGCAACAGGTTGGCCATGCCCACCCCATAGATCGTGGCGACAAAGGCGACCGCAATGCCATTACCCAGCTGGCTCGGGTCTGCCAGGTTGCCCATGACATGGATCAGGCCCATGACCGCGCCAATGATGCCGATGGTCGGCGCATAGCCGCCCATGCTCTCGTAGACCTTCGCGGCACGCAGGTCACGTGCCTCCTGCGTGTACAGATCGACCTCCAACACGCCGCGGATGACTTCCGGTTCCGCGCCGTCGACCAGCAGCTGCAGTCCCTTGCGCGCAAAGGGATCGGCTTCGGTTTCCGCCACCGGCTCGAGGCCGAGCAATCCTTCCTTGCGCGCGGTATTGCTCCAGCCGGTCACCTGGGAAATGCCGCCGATCATGTCGATCCGCGGCGGAAAGAAGATCCAGCCGACCATGCTCACCGCGCGCATGAACACCGCCACCGGGGTTTGCAGCAGGACCGCGCCGAGCGTGCCGCCGATCACGATCAGTGCCGCTGGCCCGTTGAGCAACGCCGAGACATGCCCCCCTTCGAGAAAATTGCCACCGACGATGGCAACAAACGCGAGGGTCAGCCCGATAAGGCTGAGCACATCCATCTAGAGAACCGCCTTCATCTAGATGCAGGCCTCGGACAGATGGCGCCCGATGTCGTCGAGGCCGTACACGGCATCGCTGAGGTTCGCCTTGACGATGGCCATCGGCATGCCATAGATCACGCAGCTTGCCTCATCCTGCGCCCAGACCTGGCTGCCGCTCTGCTTGAGCAGGCGCGCTCCCTCACGACCATCGGCGCCCATGCCGGTCAGCACCACGGCCAGAACCTTGTCGTGATAGGCCTTGGCGGCCGAGCCGAAGGTCACGTCCACGCAGGGTTTGTAATTCAGCCGCTCGTCGCCGGGCAGGATGCGCACACAGCCACGCCCATCGACCATCATCTGCTTGCCGCCTGGCGCCAGCAACGCGAGCCCCGGACGCAGCAGGTCACCGTCTTCGGCTTCCTTGACGCGAATCTTGCAGAGCTTGTCGAGGCGATCGGCGAACGCCTTGGTGAAGGCCGCCGGCATATGCTGGATCAGCACGATCGGGGCCGGGAAGCTGGACGGCAACTGAGTCAACACGCGCTGCAGCGCCACCGGCCCACCCGTCGAAGTTCCAATGGCAACCAGCTTGTAGGCCTTGCGCTTCGGGCTCGCGGCAGTCGCGCCCGGCGCAGCGCTGGCGCTGCGCGCCGGGCTTGCGGCAGACGTAGAAAAACTCGAGCTGCGCGCAGCCGGCATCGGCGCAGCATGGCTGGAGTGGGCCAGGCCGCTGTAGCGCCGATTGCTGCGCGAGACGGTGTGCACCTTCTCGCAGAGCAGCTGCTTGACCTTTTCCGGGTTGCGCGAGATGTCCTCGAAGTTCTTCGGCAGGTAGTCGACGGCGCCGGCATCCAGCGCATCGAGCGTGACGCGCGCGCCCTCGTGCGTCAGCGAGGAGAACATCAGGACCGGCGTCGGACAACGCTGCATGATCTGACGTACCGCGGTGATGCCGTCCATCATCGGCATCTCGTAATCCATGGTGATGACGTCGGGCTTGAGTGCCATCGTCTGGTCGATGGCTTCACGGCCGTTGTTCGCGGTGCCGACGACCTGAATTGCGGGGTCCGATGAGAGGATTTCGGTGACGCGCCGGCGAAAGAAGCCGGAGTCGTCCACCACCAGGACCTTGACTGCCATAAACACTCCTAGCGGCGGTGGTCCGCAGACCCCCGCCCTACTGATCAGGCCCTACGCGCGTAGCGCTTGAGCATGCTGGGAACATCGAGGATGAGCGCAATGCGTCCGTCGCCGGTAATCGTGGCGCCGGACATGCCAGGCGTGCCCTGCAGCATCTTGCCCAGCGGCTTGATCACCACCTCCTCCTGCCCGACGAGCTGGTCGACGACAAAACCGATGCTCTGGTTGCCGACGCTGAGAATGACGACATGCCCCTCGCCCTGCTCCTCGTCCGCCGCCCCGTGCACCAGCCAACGCTTGAGGTAGAACAGCGGCAGCGCCTTGTCCCGGACGATGATGACTTCCTGGCCATCGACCACGTTGGTACGCGACAGGTCGAGGTGGAAGATCTCGTTGACGTTGACCAGCGGGAAGGCGAATGCCTGGTTGCCAAGCATGACCATCAGCGTGGGCATGATCGCCAGCGTCAGCGGCACCTTGATCACGACCTTCGAGCCCTGCCCCTTGGTCGAGAAGACGTTCACCGTGCCATTGAGCTGGGAAATCTTGGTCTTCACCACGTCCATGCCGACCCCGCGGCCGGACACATCGGAAATCTCGGTCTTGGTCGAGAAGCCCGGGGCGAAGATCAGGTTGTAGCATTCCAGATCGCTCAGGCGATCGGCGGCATCCTTGTCCAGCATGCCCTTTTCGACAGCTTTGGCGCGCAGGACATTGGCGTCCATTCCCTTGCCGTCGTCGGTGATCATCAGCAGGATGTGGTCACCCTCCTGCTCGGCGGACAACACTACCCGGCCGGTGCGCGGCTTGCCTGCGGCTTCGCGATCCTCGGGAGTCTCGATGCCGTGGTCGACCGCGTTGCGCACCAGGTGCACGAGCGGATCGGCCAGCGCTTCGACCAGGTTCTTGTCGAGGTCGGTCTCTTCACCGACCAGCTCGAGGTTGATCTCTTTCTTCAGGCTGCGCGCCAGGTCGCGGACCAGGCGCGGGAAGCGACCGAATACCTTCTTGATCGGCTGCATGCGCGTCTTCATCACCGCGCTCTGCAGATCGGCCGTCACCACGTCGAGATTGGACACGGCCTTGGCCATGGCTTCGTCGCCACTGCTGGCACCCAGGCGTACCAGGCGGTTACGCACCAGCACCAGCTCGCCGACCATGTTCATGATTTCGTCCAGGCGTGCGGTATCGACCCGCACGGTGGTTTCCGCTTCGCTGGCCGGTTTCTCCGCCGTGGCGCTCGCCGCGGCAGGCGTGCCACGGGCTGGTGCCTCGGCGCGTGTCGGAGCAGCCGCCGGCGCCTTGGCCGCCGCCGGCTTGGTGGCTTTTTCCGCGGGCTTGGCCGGTGCCGCTGGCGGCGTCGCCTCGGCGGCGCTGGAACTCGCGCTGGCAGGCTCGAACTTGCCCTTGCCGTGCAGCTGATCGAGCAGCGCCTCGAATTCGTCGTCGGTGATGTGCTCGCCGCCGGTGGCTTCGCTCGCGGCTGCAACCGGTTGTTCGACCGGCTTGCCTGGCTGCGCGGCCGGCTTTTCAGCGTCCGGGGCGAACTGCCCCTTGCCATGCAGCTGGTCGAGCAACGCTTCGAATTCGTCGTCGGTGATCTCGTCGGATGCCGGCTCGGGGGCTGCGGCAGCGGGCGCCGTGCCAGCCGGCGCGGCCTCGGAAGCGCCACTGAAGCTGCCCTTGCCGTGCAGCTGGTCGAGCAGCGCTTCGAATTCGTCGTCAGTGATCTCATCAGGAGCTGCGCCCGACTCGGCCGTCGGCTCGGCCGCCGGCGCCTGGATCGCATCGAGCAGCTGCTCGTACTCGTTATCTACCGAGTCCTCGGCAGCCGCTACGACCGGCTCGGGAGCAGGTTCGGCCGCCGGTGCGGCCTCTTCGGCGCCTGCCGGCTCGGCCAGCCGCGACAGCGCGGCCAGCAGCTCGGGCGATGCCGGGGTCGGCTCGACGCGCTCGCGGACCTGATTGAACATGGCGTTGACCGAGTCCAGGGCCTGCAGCACTACGTCCATCAGCTCGGAATCTACGCGGCGCTCGCCCTTGCGTAGCGTATCGAAGACGTTTTCGGCAACGTGGCAGCACTCGACCAGCTCGTGCAGCTGCAGAAAGCCTGCGCCGCCCTTGACGGTGTGGAACCCGCGAAAGATCGCATTGAGCAGGGCCATGTCATCGGGGCTGCTTTCCAGCTCCACCAGCTGCTCAGACAATAATTCGAGAATCTCGCCGGCCTCTACCAGGAAGTCCTGGAGAATTTCTTCATCGGCGTCGAAGCTCATATTCCTGTTCCCCTAAAAACCCAGGCTCGAAAGCAGATCATCCACGTCGTCCTGTCCCGACACGACGTCCTCACGCTTATCGGCATGCATCTGCGGACCTTCACCGTTGGACGGTGATTTTTCTTGTTTTTTCTTCTCTTGCTCGGCGCGCATGGCATCGCGGTCATGCTGGATGCCTGCAACACGGTCCACCTGGCCCGCCATCAAGACGAGATTGAGCAGGTTGCTTTCGAGCTCGGTGATCAGTCGGGTGACGCGCTTGATGACCTGTCCGGTCAGATCCTGGAAGTCCTGGGCAAGCATGATTTCGCTCAGGTTCTGCGACAACAGGCTGCCGTCGTTCATGCTGCGCTTGAGGTACTGGTCGATGCGCTTGACCAGGCTGCGGAACTGGTCGGCGTCCATTTCGCGGCGCATGAAGCGCTGCCAGTCCGCCGTCAGGCTCTGGGCCTCGTAGCTCACGTAGTTGACCAGCGGCGCGGACTCCTCCACCAGGTCCATGGTGCGATTGGCGGCCTTCTCGGTCATTTCCACGACATAGGAGAGCCGGTCGGTGGCATCGGTGATCGGTGACGGATCGCCGCCAGTGGCACAGGTATCCATCTCGAGCTTGACGATGGCGTTGTGCAGCTCGCGGGTGAGCTTGCCGACTTCCTGATAAAGGCTGTGGTTGCGCGCCTGGCTGAGCTCATTGAACATCTGCGTCGCTTCGTCGAAACGACCCTGCTGCAGGCTTTCAATCAACTTGGGGGCGTTGGCCTTCAGAGTCGCTTCGAACTCTGCCAGGCTTTGATCTGCTTGCGTCATAGTGCCCTCGCGGCGTTGCTGCTTCAGCCGTTGACGCGCTCGAAGATCTTCTCGATCTTTTCCTTGAGCACCTGGGCGGTGAAGGGCTTGACCACATAGCCGTTGACCCCGGCCTGGGCCGCTTCGATGATCTGATCGCGCTTGGCTTCAGCGGTGACCATCAGTACCGGCAGATGCTTGAGGCGCTCATCGGCACGCACCTGGCGCAGCAGGTCGATGCCGCTCATGCCGGGCATGTTCCAGTCAGTCACCAGAAAATCGAAACTGCCGCTCTTGAGCATCGGCAAGGCCGTGGTGCCGTCGTCGGCCTCGGCCGTATTGGTGAACCCCAGATCACGCAAGAGGTTCTTGATGATGCGTCTCATCGTCGAGAAGTCATCGACGATGAGGATTTTCATGTTCTTGTCCAAGTCGACCTCCGTAATTCCAAAATCTCGGCAACCGAGCACGTCTCGCAGCAATACAGTCGATCAGGCGGCACGCCACTCGCCAAGGCGCGCCCGCAGACGCGCGGCACACTGGCTATGCAGCTGGCTTACGCGCGATTCGCTGACGCCCAGCACTTGACCGATTTCTTTCAAATTCAGCTCTTCGTCGTAATACAGCGACAGCACCAGCTTTTCCCGCTCGGGCAGATTGGCGATGGCATCGGCCAGGGCCTGCTGAAAACGCTCGTCTTCGAGGTCGCGGAAGGGTTCCGGGTGCGCGCTGCCGGCATCCTCGTTCAGTTCGCCGTGCTCGCCTTCCTGCAGCAGATCGTCGAAGCTGAAAAGCCGGCTGCCAAGCGTATCGCCCAGAATCCCGTAGTACTCGTCGAGGCTCAACTTAAGTTCGGCCGCAACCTCGTGATCTTTAGCGTCACGCCCGGTTCTGGCTTCGATGCCGCGGATCGCCTCGCTGACCATGCGCGAGTTGCGGTGCACCGAACGGGGCGCCCAGTCGCCCTTGCGCACCTCGTCGAGCATGGTGCCGCGGATGCGGATGCCGGCGTAGGTTTCAAAGCTGGCGCCCTTGCCCGAGTCGTATTTCTTTGCCGCTTCCAGCAGCCCGATCATCCCTGCCTGGATGAGGTCGTCGACCTGCACGCTCGCCGGAAGGCGGGCCAGCAGGTGGTAGGCGATGCGCTTGACCAGCGGGGCGTACTGATCGATCAGGCGATATTGCGCATCCTTTTCGTGTGCCTTGCTGTAATACATAGCGGATCCGGCAGTTTTCATTCGTGGTTCCCGGCAGTGCCTGGATTGATCAGTCGCTCGACGAAGAACTCCAGGTGCCCACGCGGGGTGGCAGGCAATGGCCAGGTATCGACCTTCTGCGCAATGGCCTTGAACGCCAGCGAGGACTTCGCCCGAGGATAGGCATCGTAGACGGCGCGCTGCTTCTGCACGGCCTTGCGCACCGACTCATCGTAGGGAATCGCGCCGACATATTGCAGCGCGACATCGAGAAATCGCTCGGTGACCTTGGTCAGCTTGGCGAACAGGTTGCGGCCTTCCTGCGGCGCGTGGGCCATGTTGGCCAGCACACGGAAGCGGCTGATGCCGTAGTCGCGATTGAGCAGCTTGATCAGCGCATAGGCGTCGGTGATGGACGTCGGCTCATCGGTGACCACCAACAAGACTTCCTGGGCGGCACGCACGAAGCTCACCACGGCATCGCCGATACCGGCGGCGGTGTCGATGATCAGCACATCGAGCTCATCGCCCAGCTCGCTGAAGGCCTGGATCAGACCGGCATGCTGCAGGGTCGAGAGCTGGACCATGCTCTGGGTACCGGAGGCGGCCGGCACGATGCGGATGCCGCCTGGCCCCTGGATGAGCACGTCACGCAGGTCGCACTCACCGGCGATCACATCGGCCAGCGTGCGTTTGCTGGTCAAACCCAGCAGCACATCGACGTTGGCCAGGCCGAGGTCGGCGTCGAGCAATACGACGCGGCGACCGAGATCGGCCAGGGCCAGTGCCAGATTGACCGACACATTGGTCTTGCCGACGCCACCTTTGCCGCCGGTCACCGCAATCACCTGTACGGGATGCATACCCATCTTCAAACGCCCATATGTAGCAGGCCCAAGGGGCCGACGATGCGCCTTGCGGACGCATCAGGTTTATTCGATTGCCAGCGCGCGCTCAACCCGCCCGCCGCGACGATTCGTTGTACAAGCCGGCGAACATGTCCGCCATGGTTTCCTCGCTCGGCTCTTCGTCCGACTGCAAACTGACAGCGCGACTGACCAGTTGGTGGCTGCGCGGCAGATGCAGGTCGTCCGGAATACGCGGCCCGTCGGCCAGGTAGGCTATCGGCAAATGCTGGCTGATCGTGAGCCCCAGCACATCACCGAGCGAACCAGCCTCGTCCAGCTTGGTCAGGATGCAGCCACTCAGGCCGCAGCGACGATAGTTGTGCCACGCCGCCTTGAGCACCTGGCTCTGGCTGGTCGCGGCCAGTACCAGATAATTGCGTGACTTCACGCCTCGGTCCGACAGCGCGGCCAGCTGCTGACGCAGGGTCGGATCGCTGGCCGGAAGGCCGGCGGTATCGATAAGGATGACCCGCTTGCGTGCCAGCGACGCCAGCGAGCTGGCCAACGGCTTGGCGGGATCGATCTGCACCACCGGCACGTCGAGGATTCGCCCCAGCGTCTTGAGCTGCTCCTGTGCGCCGATGCGATAGTTGTCCATGCTCGCCAGGGCAATGCTCTGCGCGCCGTGCTTGAGCACGTAGCGCGCGGCCAGCTTGGCCAGGGTGGTGGTTTTGCCGACGCCTGCCGGGCCGACCAGGGCAATCACGCCACCCTCTTCCAGCGGCTCGTTCTTGCTGACCTTGATCGACTGCGCCAGGTGCGCCAGCAGCATGCGCCAGGCCTGCCGCGGATCACTGACGGTGGAGACTTTTTCCAGCAGGCTGCGCGACAGCTCGGCCGGCAGGCCGACGCGCTGCAGGCGGCGCCAGAGGCTGGCCTGCTGCGGGCGACGGCTCTGCTCCTGGCCCCAGGCGATGGAGCCGAGCTGTACTTCGATCAGCTCACGCAGCCCCTGCAGCTCGCTGTACATGCTCTCGATGGCCCGGCTGTCGAGCGCCGGCGCCGCGCCGTTCGACACCGGCTCGGGTGCCGGCGCCGGTTTGGGCTCGTCAAGCAGTTGACGATTCTGCGCCGGCTGCGGCCGGGCGCCGGAGAGCTCTGCGTGCGCGGTGGCGATGCGCGTCTGCGTCTTGCGCAGCTCGGCTTCGAGCGCGGGATTGGGCTTCTTCGCTTCGGGCGCGGCCTGCACCGGATAATCGAGCACAGCCGTCAGCTCCACGCCGCCGGCCACGCGCCGGTTGCCGATGATCACGGCATCGGCGCCCAGCTCGTCGCGAACCATCTTCATGGCGATGCGCATATCGGCGGCGAAGAAACGTTTGACCTGCATGGCCTGCACCCTCGATTAATTCTGTCCCACCGTCGAAACGATGGTGACCTGCTTGTTGTCCGGAATTTCCTGGTAGGCCAACACATGCATGTTCGGCACCGCGAGCCGCGCGAAGCGCGAGAGCATCGCACGAACCGGACCCGCCACCAGGAGAATCGCCGGCTTGCCGAGCATTTCTTGACGCTGCGCGGCCTCCACAAGGGAGCGTTGCAACTTTTCGGCCATTCCCGGCTCCAGCAGGATGCCATCTTCGGCACCCTGTCCGGCCTTCTGCAGACTGTTGAGCAATATCTGTTCCAACCGGGGCTCGAGCGTGATGACAGGCAGCTCCGGCTCTAGTCCCACCACGTTCTGCACGATTGCACGCGACAGCGCGACACGCACTGCCGCGACCATCGCGGCGGGATCTTGACTCTTGCCGGCGACATTGGCGATGGCCTCGGCAATGGTGCGAATGTCACGAACCGGCACCTGCTCCTGCAGCAGCGTCTGCAGCACCTTGAGCAGCGTAGACAACGACACCATGCCCGGCACCAGCTCCTCGGCGAGCTTGGGCGAACTCTTGGCCAGCAGCTGCAGCAACTGCTGGACCTCTTCATGCCCCAGCAGTTCGTGAGCATGCTTGTAGAGCACCTGGTTCAGGTGCGTAGCAATCACCGTGCTGGCATCGACCACCGTGTAGCCAAGCGATTGAGCCTGGTCGCGCTGACTGCCCTCGATCCAGACCGCCTCCAGGCCGAAGGCCGGATCCTTGGCGGCGATACCATTGAGCGGACCGAACACCTGCCCGGGGTTGATTGCCAGCTCCCGGTCCGGATAGACCTCGGCTTCGGCCAGGCTGACCCCCATCAGGGTCAGCCGGTAAGCGTTGGGCATCAGGTCGAGGTTGTCACGGATGTGCACCGACGGCATGAGAAAGCCCAGATCCTGCGACAGCTTCTTGCGTACGCCCTTGATGCGCCCGAGCAACTGCCCACCCTGGTTGCGATCGACCAGCGGGATCAGGCGGTAGCCCACCTCCAGCCCGACCATGTCGACGGGCGTGACGTCATCCCAGCCAAGCTCCTTGGCTTCGGTGGCGCGCTGGGCCGGCAACATCTCCTGCTGCTTCTGCACCTCCTGCTCGGCTTGCTTCTCCGTGCGCTTCTGGCGATACCAGATCCAGTACGCACCGGCCGCAGCCAGGGCACCGAGCCCGACGAAGGAAAAATGCGGCATGCCCGGCACCAGACCCATGGCGATCAGAATTGCCGCCGACACCGCCAGCGCCTTGGGCGAAGAGAACATCTGCCGATTGACCTGCTGGCCCATGTCCTCGGAGCTGGTGACCCGCGTCACCATGATCGCCGCTGCGGTGGACAGCAGCAGCGACGGAATCTGCGCCACCAGGCCGTCACCAATGGTCAGCAGCGCGTAGACCTGGCCGGCCTCGGCAAAGCTCATGCCGTGCTGGGCCATACCGATGCCCATGCCACCGAGCAGGTTGATGAAGAGAATCAGCAGGCCGGCGATGGCATCACCGCGGACGAACTTGCTGGCACCATCCATCGATCCGTAGAAGTCCGCCTCCGAAGAGACCTCGGCGCGCCGCTTCTTGGCTTCGGCCTGGTCGATCAACCCGGCGTTGAGGTCGGCGTCGATCGCCATCTGCTTGCCCGGCATGGCATCGAGGGTGAAGCGCGCGCTGACCTCGGAGATACGCCCGGCACCCTTGGTGACCACCACGAAGTTGATGATCATCAGGATCGCGAACACCACGATACCGACGACGTAGTTACCGCCGATCACCACGTTGCCGAAGGCCTCGATCACATGGCCTGCGGCACTGCCGCCGTCGTGTCCGTGGATCAGCACCACCCGCGTCGAGGCGACGTTCAAGGCCAGGCGCAGCAGGGTGGCGACCAGCAGCACCGTCGGGAAGACCGCGAAATCCAGCGGCCGCAACGCATAGACGCTGACCAGCAGCACGACGATGGACAATGCGATGTTGAAGGTGAACAGCACGTCCAGCAGGAACGGCGGCACCGGCAGCATCATCATGCCCAGCATCACCAGCAGCAGCAGCGGCACCCCCAGGTTGCCGCGGCCGACACCGGTCAGGCTGTTGCGCATATTGATCAGTTGCGTGCGATCCAACGTGGCCCCCAGCGAAACAGAGAAAAATTGACGCGACGAAACGCTCTGCCCCGGCTATAGCAAGAAGGGGTCCAACTCAGGTGCAGCGGGCGAACCCGTCGCCCAAACGGCAGTCACACGCTGACTTGCATCCACACAACCCGAACCGAAGAAGGAGACCGCCATGAACAAGTGGATCATCGCCGCTCTGGCCAGCTGCGTGGCCGCAGCGGCGCAGGCTGAAACGCTCAACGTGCAGATGAACGCCGTCGGCGCCGATGGCGTCGGCAAGTCGGTCGGCCAGGTCAGCATCGAAACCAGCGACTACGGCCTGGTGTTCCGCCCGCAGCTGTCGGACCTGCAACCCGGCGTGCACGGCTTCCACATCCACGCCAAGGGCAGTTGCGAAACGGCCGAGATCGACGGCAAGACCACGCCGGCCGGCGCGGCAGGCGGCCACTGGGATCCGAAGAACACGGGCAAGCACGGCGAGCCCTGGGGCGACGGCCATATGGGCGACCTGCCGGCGCTCTACGTCGAGAGCGGCGGCACAGCCAAGCAGCCGGTGCTCGCACCGCGACTCAAGAGCCTCGGCGACATCAAGGGCCTGGCTCTGATGGTGCACCAGGGCGGCGACAACCATGCCGACCATCCGCAACCGCTGGGCGGCGGCGGTGCCCGCGTTGCCTGCGGTTTGATCAAATAAGCCCCGCCAGAGGCCGGCGAACGCCGGCCTCGCCTAGCTGCGATCAGGCGTCGCGGCGCAGATCCGGCGGAATCGGCAGATCGTTCAGCGGCGCCGGGCGCCGCGCCCTGCCCGCCTGGTACTGACGCAGCTGATAGACGTAGGCCAGCACTTGCGCCACTGCCAGGTAGAGTCCGGCCGGGATTTCCTGGTCGACCTCGGTCGAGTAGAACACGGCACGCGCCAGGGCCGGCGACTCCAGCACCGTCACCCGGTGTTCCTGCGCGATCTCGCGGATCTTCAGCGCCAGGAAGTCGCCACCCTTGGCTACCAGCATCGGTGCGCCGCTCTTGTCGGCGTCGTACTTCAGCGCCACGGCGAAGTGGGTCGGGTTGGTGATCACCACGTCGGCCTCAGGTACTGCCTGCATCATGCGCCGCTGCGCCGCGTCACGCTGCAACTGGCGAATGCGTGACTTCACCTCGGGCTTGCCTTCGGAATCCTTGTATTCGTCCTTGACCTCCTGCTTGGTCATCATCAGCTTCTGCTTGTGATCCCAGAGCTGGAACGGCACATCCACTGCAGCGATGAGAATCAGCCCGCAAGCCATCCACAAGGCGCTCCAGCCGACCACCTCCACGCTGTGCATGATCGCCAGATCGAGCGGCTGCTTGGCGATCGACAAGAGATCCTCCTCGTAGGCGGACAGCACCGCCAGCGCGACGAGCAACACCACGGAAAACTTGGCCAATGCCTTGAGCAGCTCCACCAGGGCCTTGGTGGAGAACATCCGCTTCAGGCCCGATGCAGGATTCATCCGGCTGAACTGCGGCGCCATGGCCTTGGCCGAGAACAGCCAGCCGCCCAGGGCGATGGGGCCGGCAATGGATGCGATCAGCAGGACCAGCAGCAGCGGCAGCACCGCCTTGAGCGCGAGCGAGCCGCCCGAGAGCAGCAGCAAGACCATGCTGCCCTGGTCGAACAGCGTTTCGCGGTTCAGCTCGAAACTGCCACGCATCAGCGTCATCAACGCCTGCGCCAGACCGCCGCCGGAGGCCAGCAGCCCACCGATGCCACCGACAGTCACCGCCACGGTGCTCAGCTCGCGGGAGCGGGCGATCTGCCCTTTCTCGCGTGACTCGCGCAGGCGTTTCTCTGTTGGCTCTTCGCTCTTGTCCGCGCCGTTTTCATTCTCGGCCATCAGCGACCTCCACCCTGCTCGGCGCGCGCCTCATCAGCGCAGCCCTACCAGTTCGCGCAGCATCTGCAGCGCCTCGCCCACGAAAGTCTGGTACTGCGCCAGGATATCGGCCATGCCGATCCAGACGACGATCAGACCGAGCACCAGGGTCAGCGGGAAACCGATGGAAAAGATGTTGAGCTGCGGCGCTGCCCGGGTCATCAGGCCGAATGCCAGGTTGATCACCAGCAGCGCGGTGATGGCCGGCAAGACCAGCAACAATCCCGCGCCCAGCACCCAGCCGAGCTTGCTGGCGACCTCCCAGTAGTGATTGGTCGACAACCCCGTCCCGACCGGCAAGGTGACAAAGCTCTCCGTGAGAATCTCGAACACCACCAGGTGCCCGTTCATCGCCAGGAACAGCAGGATCACCAGCATGTTGAAGAACTGGCCAAGCACCGGCACCGAGATGCCATTGGCCGGATCGACCATGGATGCGAAACCGAGCCCCATCTGCATCGCCAAGAGCTGGCCGGCAACGATGAACAGGTGAAAGAACAGCTGCAGGACGAAGCCGAGCATGACCCCGATGAGAATCTGCTCGGCGATCAGCAGCATCGCGCGCAGGCTCAGCGCCTCCACCTCGGGCATCGGCCCCAGGCTCGGTGCGATCACCAGGGTGATCGCCATTGCCAGATACAGGCGGATACGTACCGGGACCAGCTGCGTTCCGATGATCGGCATACTCATCAGCAACGCGCCGACGCGAAAGAGCGGCAGCATGAACTGCGCCACCCAGGCGCCGATCTGCGCGTCGGACAGTTCGAGCATCAGCCGATGATCAGCGGGATGTTGGTGATCAGGTTCTGCGTGTACTCCATCAGCTCACGCACCAGCCAGGGCCCGGCCCAGATCAGCGTCAGCAACATCACCAACAACCTCGGCAGGAAGCTCAGGGTCTGCTCGTTGATCTGCGTGGCAGCCTGAAACATCGCCACCACCAGCCCGACCACAAGGCTCGGCACCACCAGCACGCCCACGATCACGGCGGTCATCCAGAGGCCTTCACGAAATATGTCCACTGCGACTTCTGGGGTCATCGGAGGGCTCCTACAGGGTGCCGAAGCTGCCGGCCAGGGTGCCGATAATCAGCCCCCAGCCATCGACCAAGACGAACAACATGATCTTGAACGGCAGCGAAATGATCAGCGGCGACAGCATCATCATGCCCATCGCCATCAGCACGCTGGCGACGACCATGTCGATGATCAGGAAGGGAATGAAGATCATGAAGCCGATCTGAAAGGCGGTCTTCAGCTCCGAGGTGACGAACGCCGGCACCAGGATGGTCAATGGCGCCGCCTCGGGGCTCGGGATATCGGTGCGCTTGGACAGGCGCATGAACAGGTCCAGGTCGCTCTCGCGCGTCTGCGCCAGCATGAAGGCCTTGATCGGCACTTCGGCGCGCGCGATCGCGTCCTGCGCCGGCAGCTGTTCGGCCAGATAGGGCTGCAGCGCCTCGCGATTGATGCGGTCGAACACCGGCGCCATGACGAACAGCGTCAGAAACAGCGTCAGCCCGATGAGAATCTGGTTCGACGGTGTCTGCTGCAGGCCCAGCGCCTGCCGCAGGATCGAGAAGACGATGATGATCCGCGTGAAGCTCGTCATCAGCATGACGAACGCCGGAATGAAGCTCAGCGCCGTCATGATCAGCAGGATCTGCAGGCTGACCGAGTATTCCTGCTGGCCCTGCGCGTCGGTGCTCAGGGTAATGGCGGGAATCGACAAGGGATTGTCGCCGCGACCGATCAGCCCTCCGGCATCCTGCGCCAGCGTCAGGGGTGCGACGGTCAACAGCAGCACCGTCAGCAATATGCGCAGCATCAGCTCTTGTCCTTGTTGTCCTTGCCCAGCAAGTCCATCAGCCGCTGGGCGAATTCGGGATTGGCCGGCTCGGCATCCGGCATCAGCACCGGCTCCTTGAGCACGTGCAGCGGGGTGATGCGTCCACCGGCGAGGCCGATCAGCACCTGCTCGCCGCCAACCTGCACCAGCACCAGCCGCTCGCGTGGCCCCAGCGCCTGGCTGGAGATCAGCTTGATCGCCTGCGGCCCGCGCGGATTGAGTTGCTGCACCCGGCGCAGCAGCCAGGCAAGCAGGAAGATCAGGCCGATGACGAGCAACAATCCGAGCAGCAGCTTGCCCAGTTGGGCGCCCATGTCGGTACTGGTCATGCCGCTCGCCGGCTCGGCCGCGGCGGCCGACAGGCTGAACAACAGCGCGAGAACGCCAAACGCACGCATGGTCAGCGCAGCTTCTTGATGCGTTCGGTGGGGCTGATCACGTCCGTCAGGCGAATGCCGAACTTCTCGTTCACAACCACCACCTCGCCGTGCGCGATGAGCGTGCCGTTGACCAGCACATCCAGCGGCTCGCCCGCCAGGCGGTCGAGCTCGACCACCGAGCCCTGGTTGAGCTGCAGCAGGTTGCGGATGCTGATTTCGGTGCTGCCCACTTCCATGGAAATGGAGACCGGAATGTCGAGGATCACATCCAGGTTCGGCCCTTCGAGACCGAGCTGCGGGCCGTTGGACTTCGGCGGATTGTCGAAATCCTCCAGCGGCGCGCGCGGCGCAGCCGGGGCCGCCGCCGCGGGCGCCCCACCCTGGTTGAGCAGGGCATCGATGTCATCCTGGCTGGCGTCGCCGGCTTCAGCCAGGGCTGCGGCCCATTCGTCGGCCAGCGCCTGTTCCTCGGGGGAAGTGTTGTCGTGTTCGTCTGCCATCGCGGTTCCTCGAGGCTACAAATGGTTTGACCGTCAGCGCGGACGCTGCACGGGTTCGAGCACCTGCA
The DNA here is from genome assembly GCF_057738225.1 of Stutzerimonas sp. CXK-1. NCBI lineage: Bacteria > Pseudomonadati > Pseudomonadota > Gammaproteobacteria > Pseudomonadales > Pseudomonadaceae > Stutzerimonas > Stutzerimonas sp. CXK-1. The sequence continues at coordinate 2,584,468 of NZ_CM173217.1, forward strand.
GAGCCAGGTTGCCCTTGTGTGCGCCCAGCTTGACCTTGAAGGCCGGCATGCCATTGGCGCGCATGATCATCTCCTCCGGCATATCGACCGGAATGACGTCGCCGGGCTGCATGTTCAGGATGTCGCGCAGCTTGAGCTGACGCCGCACCACGGTCGCGCCGAGCGGCACGTTGACATCCAGGATGTCCTCGCGCAGCGCCTTGACCCAGCGCTCGTCCTGGTCGCTGACATCGGACTGGAAGCCGGCGTCGAGCATCTCGCGGATCGGCTCGATCATCGAATATGGCATGGTCACGTGCAGGTCACCGCCACCGCTGTCCAGTTCGATGTGGAAGGTCGAGACCACCACCACCTCACTGGGACTGACGATGTTCGCCAACGCCGGGTTCACCTCCGAGTTGATGTACTCGAAATTGACATCCAGCACCGCGTGCCAGGCTTCCTTGAGGTCGTTGAAGGCCTGATCGAGCACCATGCGCACCACGCGCAGCTCGGTCGGGGTGAACTCGCGGCCCTCGATCTTGGCGTGACGACCGTCGCCGCCGAAGAAGTTGTCCACCAGCTTGAACACCAGCTTGGCGTCCAGGATGAACAGCGCCGTGCCGCGCAGCGGCTTCATCTTCACCAGATTGAGGCTGGTCGGCACATACAGCGAATGCACGTACTCGCCGAATTTCATGACCTGCACACCGCCGACCGACACGTCGGCCGAGCGCCGTAACAGGTTGAACATGCTGATGCGGGTGTAACGGGCGAAGCGCTCGTTGATCATTTCCAGCGTCGGCATCCGGCCGCGGACGATACGGTCCTGGCTGGTGAGGTCGTAGCTCTTGATCGAACCCGGTTCAGCGTCGCTCTCGGTATCCACCAGACCGTCGTCGACGCCATGCAGCAGTGCATCGATCTCGTCTTGCGAAAGCAGGTCTTGAACAGCCATGCGCCGGGCCTTCTATTGCAGTACGAAGTTGGTGAACAGCACTTGCTCGACGGCAAGCTTGCCGATTTCCTTCTGTGCCAGTTCCTGCACGGTACTGGTTGCCTGCTGCCGCAGCATCTCCTTGCCGACGGGCGTCATCAGCGTGGCGAAATCCTGGCCGGAGAAGAGCATCACCAGGCGATTGCGCAGCAGCGGCATATGTTGTTTGAGTGCATCGAGCGCCACTTGATCGCGTGACATCAGTGCGACGCTCACCTGCATGTAGCGCTGGCGCCCGTTGTGATTGAAGTTGACCACGAATGCCGGCATCAGCGATTCATAGATCGCTGGCGCCTTGCCCGCCGGCGTGGTAGTGGCCTGCTCGGCCTCCGCCTTCGGCTCGTCGGCGTCGCGACCGAGGAAGAACAGCGTTCCGCCGATCGACAGGCCGATGGCCAGCAGAAACGCCACGGCGATGGCGATGATCAGTTTGAGCTTGCCCTTGCCGCCGCCTGCCTCTTCGGCGCCGGGAATCGGCGGTCCTGGGGGTACCGGTTTCTTTGCCATGCCAAAATTCCGTCATCTTGCTCGTGTGAGCTCGGTTGCCAACGCAAGGAGCAACTGCTGTGCCAAGTGACCAGAGCCACCTGCCAGTCGCGCCTCGCCGAGGTGTCAGGCCATGAGGCCGTTGGAGCGGGACAAGGCTCGCGCCGCTCGACGCCGGAGGCAAGCGGAAAAGCGCGGAGTTCGGGCCGGGCACGCGCCCTGGAGTGGCGAAGGCCCCGATGCGGGCCGCGATGGGCGCTCAGGCAGGCGCGTGGCGCGACGGCACAGCGGCGGCGCAAGCGAGCGGGCACGCCACGCGCTGCGCCGGGCGCGGGAGATCAGGCGTAGTAGTCGACCAGCCCGCGATTGCCAGCCGCCCGATTGGCGGAAACTTCGCTGCTGCCGAGCACAACCTCGCTGTCGTCCGCCGCCGCTCCGCCAGCGCCGCCGCGCCCCGCGGTCGCCTCGCCCTGTTCACGGCCCTGCCAGCCGCGCGACAGTGACTGGTCGGAGACGTTGACGTTCATCAGCCCGAGGCCCTGCTGGTCGAACATGTCGCGTAGCCGCTGCATCTGGCCTTCCAGCGCATCGCGCACACCGGCATGCGGGCTGAGGAAGGTGATCTGCGCCTGGTCACGATTCATGTCGATGCGCACTTCCATGCGCCCGAGCTCAGCCGGGTCCAGCTGGATTTCCGCGGACTGCAGGTTCTGGCTCGACAGCCACATCACCCGGTCGGCCACGGCCTCGCTCCAACCGGCCTGATGCATCTGTACCGGCTGCCCGGGGACCAGCATTGGCCGCGCGGCCTGCGCCACGGGCTGGGGGTTGGCGACCTGGGCCGCGGCGGCCGAGAAACGCGGTGCGTTCGGCTCGCCAGCGCTCTGGCGCGATTCTTTCGGGCCTTCGGCGCTTTCGAGCAGCTCGGCGAAGCTGCCCGCCTGCTCTTCCGGTGTTGTCTCACCCTTCAGGGCCGCCTCTTCGAGCACGCTTTCGGCCTCGACCGCCTCACCCGTGCCAGCGCTCAGGTCGGCGGGCTGCACGCCGCCAGGCACCATCGCTTTCTTGCCTTGGGCGTCGACCTGCAGGCCGACGTTCAGCGCCGCCTCGCCTTCGGGCGCGCCGGCATCGGTGAGCACCGGCGCCTGCAAGGTCGGGCTGGCAAAGAGCCCCTCGGGCTCTGTCAGGACGTCCGAGGCAGCGTCCTCGGCTGTTTCTGACGCCGCGTCCTCGACTGGCAGCTGCCCGCCGCCAAGCCCGAACAACAGCAGCGGATCGAGCTCACCTTCGGCCACCGGCTCATCCGGCGACGGCTGTTCGTCGGCAGGCAAGGGTTTGCCGCTCTCGGCAACCGTCGGCTTTTCGACGCTTTCGCCTTTTGCCGCTTCACGCGTCTCGGCGGGCTTGTCCGCTTCGCGGCGCGCCGGCGCAGCCGGGCGCTCGGCCGGCTTGGCCTGACGTTCACGGGCATACACGTCGGAAAAGCTGGAACGCCCGTTATCCGCGGGCTCGCGGGAAGCTTCCGAGGTACGTGCAGGTGCCTTCGGTCGCGCATCGAGGGTCGAGGTTTGCAGCAGGAAATCCGGGGAAACGGCCATGGCGGGTTACGCTCGCAGAGTATTACAGCCGAGTCAGAGCAAGTTTCGCGCCAGCTGCCAATCAGGCGAATCGCTGACGCTCGGCACGAAAGAGAATGCCGACGATCGCAAACTCACGCTCGATTCGCTCGACGCAGACCGCCGCCTGTTCGAGCGCGCCTTGCCGGGCGATTTCCTCGAGTTCGAAGCAGAGCTCGGCCAGGCGCAGCGCACCCAGGTTGCTGCAACTGCCCTTGAAGCTGTGCGCGGCGCGCCGCAAGGCTTCGCCCTCACCCTGAGCCAGGGCATCCTGGATGGTGCGCAGGCGATCCTGCGAGTCGATGAGAAAGGTATCCAGCAATACCGGATACTCGGCCTCCATCACGTCCTGCAGGGTGGCCAGGACAGCGCTGTCCAGATGCTCGTCTGCCACTGGCACCTCCTTCAGGCAAAGGCGCGATTATGCATGAGCGCCCCAGCGAAACTCCACGTTCAAGGCACCGTCGGCGGTCGCGTAGAGCGCGTCGCTCAGTTGCCGAACCAGGCGCAGGCCGCGGCCGCCCAACCCCGCCGGGCTATGGCTGTCGTCCAGCACCCGCGCGACGTCGAAGCCGCTGCCACTGTCGCGCACGCCAATGCGCAACCGCCCACCCTGCTCATCGCTGCACACTGCCAGGCTCAGCTGGATGCAGCCGCTGGCCAGTTCGGCAAGGCGCTGGCGGCGCAGCTCGTAATAGCGCGCGAAGCCTTCGGCGTCGCGCTTGATCGCCGAATCCAGGGCCAGCACACCATGCTCCAACGCGTTGGAGTAGAGCTCGGCCAGCACCGAGTAGACCTCGCCGGCGCGCGGTCGCAGCTGTGGCGTTTGCAGCAGCACCTGCAACAGCAACGGCAATGGGTTGGACGTGCGCAGGCTGTCGGCACGCAATTCGAATTGCGCCGACCAATCGATCGCACGAGGGGCCGTGGCGGCCAGCGTCGAGAACGCGCCGCCACGCAGGGGAACCTCACCCAGGCTGACTTCGACCAGGCTCACGTCGTCCTGGGCCTGGCCGTGAAACGCGGCCAGCGCCTGCTCGATGTGATCGAACAGCCGATCCGGCGCGGCGCTGTCGAGCAGCTCGAGCAGCCGCGCTTCGCCAAAGAGTTCGTCGCGGGCGTTGCGACTTTCCACCACGCCATCGGACAGCAGCAGCAGCCGATCCCCATCCAGCAGCGGCAACGTCTCGCAATGACTGTCGAACTTCGCCGCCGGGAGCACGCCAAGCGGCAGATGACGCGAGCGCAGCGCGGTGCGCGAGCCGTCGGCGTGAACCAGGTAGCCGTCCGGTAACCCGCCATTCCAGACGCGCAGGACGCGACGATCGAAGTCGATGTCCAGCAGCGCCGCACAGCAGAACATCTCAACCGGCAGAATGAGCTTCAGCTTGGCGTTCAGCTCGCGCAGGATGTCGCCGCTAGAGTGCCCCTTGGCAGTCATGCCGTAGAAGGTTTCGGCCAGGGGCATCGCACCGATCGCGGCCGGCAGGCCGTGCCCGGTGAAGTCGCCGAGCAGGACGAACATGTGCCCGGCCGGCGCCTGCGCCGCCAGCAGCAGATCGCCGTTGAACAGTGCCCGCGGTGACTGCCGATAGCGGATGTTCGGAATCCCCAGACAGCCGGCATGCGCGACCTTGTCGAAGATCGCCTTGGCGGCGCGCTGTTCGTCGAGCAACTGCTGGTTACGCCGGGCGATCAGGTCGCGCTGCTCCAGCACCGTGGCCTGCAGGCGACGCAGACGATGCAGCGCCTTGATCTTGGCTTCGAGAATGATCGGGTTGTAGGGCTTGGCGATGAAGTCGTCGCCGCCCGCCTCGAGGCAGCGCACCAGCGCCTCGTTCTCGCTCAGCGAGGTGAGAAAGATGATCGGCACCAGCTCGTCGCCGGCCAGCGTCTTGATCGTGCGGGCCGCATCGAAGCCGTCCATCACCGGCATCAACGCATCCATCAAGACCAGCTGCGGGCGCTCCTGCTCGAATAGCGCGACCGCCTCCAGGCCATTGGCTGCCGTCAGTACGCGATGGCCCTGTCGCGAGACGATGGTCGACAGCAGCATGCGATCGACCGGGCTGTCCTCGGCAACCAGAATGGTCAGCCCGCTGCTCATGCTCAGGCGATCACGAAGAGCTTTTCGAAATTGGAAACCTGCAGAATGCGCCTGACATCCGGGTTGCAGTTGAGCAGCCGGATATCGGCCTCGTCGCCGCCGGCGTGGTCGCGCAGCAACAGCAGCATGCCAAGCGCCGAACTGTCGAGATAGTTGGCACCCTGCAGGTCGAGCACATAGCGTTGCGGCTGGACGTCGGAGCGCAGGTAGGCCTCGCGAAAGGCCTGGTGCGCGTTGAAGTCGAAGCGACCGTTAATGACGATCGTCAGCTCGCGGCCATCCGCCGATGGCTGGGAAGTTATGGTCATGTAGCATCCTTCTGATGCGGTACGAGGTTTGGCAGGTCGGCACGGTCCGACGGGCTTCGCTCACTCTGTCATTCGAAAACAGCGGGCGACCTGCGCCGCGCAGGCGGCAGGCTCACTGCTCAGCGGATGGGCTCGCTCTGTTCTCTTCAACGACCTGTCGCGGGCTGCTGCAATGAAGCGGGACACATTTATCACTCCGTGCCCGGCAGCGGCAAGCGTCATTCCTGCTTGCGCGACGCCAGCCGCTGGGCGAATTCGTCGAGCAGCTTCTGCTCGCGCTTGTCGGCCGCGACGCGCGCTTCGCGCAGATAGCTCTCGACCAGCTTGCCCAGCCCCTCCAGACGAGCATGGCGCTGCTGCCACTGGGCGCGCAGCTTGCCCAGGTTATCGCGGTGCCAGGCGACACTGCGGCGCTGCTGGGCGATTGCCGATTCGAGCTGCGAAAGAAAGCGCTGGTAATTCATCAGCCACTGCCCGGACACACCCTGGCTCCCCTGGCGCTGCCATTGCTGCTGATAGTCGCTGAAATACTGTTCGAGCTCGGCGAGCTTGCCTTCGGCCTGATTGAGCTGGGCCTGCCCTTGGCCGAGCATCCGCGCCGCCTCGCGCTCGGCCTTCTCGGCCATCTCGACGACCGGCGCCATGCGGTCGGCCCGACTAGGCGCCACGACTCAACTCCGCTAGCGCGTCTGGCCGAGTGCCGGCTGCAAGCATGATGCGCCCTCGCTCCATCAACCGGCCGGCCGCGGTCCGAACACCGCCGACAGCTGCGCCACGCTGGTCGCCAGCGGTTCACTCTCGTCCAACCCCTGGCGCAGGTAGCGCACCATGTCGGCCTGGCGGGCGATTGCCAGATCGGTCTCCGGATCGCCGCCGGCCACGTAAGCGCCGACGCTGATCAGGTCGCGGCTCTGCTGATAGCGCGACCAGAGCTGCTTGAAGCGTTGCGCGCTGCGCAGGTGCTCGACGCCGACCACCGCCGGCATCACGCGGCTGATCGAGGCCTCGATGTCGATCGCCGGATAGTGCCCCTCCTCGGCCAGGCGCCGGGACAGCACGATGTGCCCGTCGAGTACGCCGCGCGCGGCATCGGCGATGGGGTCCTGCTGATCGTCGCCCTCGGAAAGCACGGTGTAGAAGGCGGTGATCGAGCCGCCACCCTTTTCCGCGTTGCCGGCGCGCTCGACCAGGCTCGGCAGCTTGGCGAACACCGAAGGCGGATAACCCTTGGTCGCCGGCGGCTCGCCGATGGCCAGGGCGATCTCGCGCTGGGCCTGTGCATAGCGGGTCAGCGAATCCATGAGCAGCAGGACGTTCTTGCCCTTGTCGCGAAAATATTCGGCGATGCGCGTGCAGTACTGCGCCGCGCGCAGACGCATCAGCGGCGCGTCGTCGGCTGGCGAGGCCACCACCACCGAACGCTTGATGCTCTCCTCGCCAAGAATGTGCTCGATGAATTCCTTCACCTCGCGGCCCCGCTCGCCGATCAGCCCGACGACGATGATGTCGGCCTCGGTGAACTTGGTCATCATGCCCAGCAACACCGACTTACCGACACCGGTACCGGCGAACAGGCCCAGCCGCTGGCCACGCCCGACCGTCAGCAGGCCGTTGATGCTGCGAATGCCGACGTCCAGCGGCTCGCTGATCGGGTGGCGCTTGAGCGGGTTGATCACCGGGCCATCCATCGGCACCCAGTCTTCGGCACGCATGCCGCCCTTGCCATCCAGCGCGCGGCCGGCGCCATCGAGCACGCGGCCGAGCATCGACATACCCATCGGCAGGCGGCCCGTGTTCGGCAGCGGTACCACGCGCGCTCCCGGAGCGATTCCGGCCAGGCTGCCAACCGGCATGAGGTACAGCTTGCCGGCCGAGAAGCCCATGACTTCGGCCTCGACCTGGGTCGGGTGATAGCTGTCGTCGTTGATCACCAGGCAGCGGCTGCCGACCGCCGCCCGCAAGCCCTCGGCCTCCAGCGTCAGGCCGACCATGCGCAGCAGCCGCCCCTCGAGAATCGGCTGACTTGGCAGCGCGATCGCCTCGCCATAGGTCGACAGACGCTTGGCGAAGCTGACCCGTTCAAGACGCATCGTGGCTACCCATGTCCAGCTGCAGATCCGCTTCCGGTGGGTGCGTGGCGTTCTCGCGCTGCTGCTCGAACAACTGCTTGATCGCCTGCGACAGGCGCGTCTCGATGCTGGCATCGATACGGCTATGCTCGGTCTCGATGTGGCAGCCGCCGGGCAGCAGGCTGGCGTCCTCGAGAATCCGCCAGCTCTCCTCGTGCCGCTCGCGCAGCGCCTTGACCGATTCGAAATCCTGCGGATTGACGTGGATACGCACATTGGAGGCGCCCATCGGCAGCAGCTTGAGCGCCTCGCGCAGGACCTGGCGGATCTGACTGGAATCGATCAGCAGGTCGCGCTGGATCACTTCGCGCGCCATATGACTGACGAGCGTGACCAGCGAATGCTCGAGGTTGCGATCCTGCTCGGCGATCGGCTCGAGCAGCTGCGCCATGAGTTTTTCCAGGCTTTCCAGGCGGCTGGCCAGGGTCGCCTCGGCCTCCTGCCGGGCCTTGAGCTGTCCGGCATGAAAGCCGTCCCGCTCGCCCGTGCTGAACCCTTCGTTGTAGGCCTCCTGGCGGATGGCCTCGAGTTCATCGAGCGTCAGCGGTTTGACTTCCTCGACCGGGACCTCTTCGCTGTGAGCGGTCTCTTCGGGCGGCGGCTCCGGAGCCTCGCTCGGCTGTTCGTCGGGCTCGCGTTCCGGATCGAAGCTCGGCAGCGCCCAGCGATCAAAGACGCTGACGTCGCGCGCGCGGATCAGCTCGCTCGGATTGTCTTTAGCCATCGGCGCCTCAGATCATCTCTTCGCCGCCCTTGCCGCCCAGGACGATTTCCCCGGCTTCGGCCATGCGGCGGGCAATGGTGAGGATTTCCTTCTGTGCGTTCTCCACGTCGCTGACGCGGACCGGCCCCTTGGCCTCCAGGTCGTCGCGCAGCAGCTCGCCGGCGCGCTTGGACATGTTCTTGAAGATCTTTTCCTTGATCGCCTCGTCGGCTCCCTTGAGGGCCATGACCAGCACGTCCGAGGACACCTCGCGCAGCAGTACCTGGATGCCACGGTCGTCGATGTCGGCCAGGTTGTCGAAGACGAACATCAGATCCTCGATCTGCCCGGACAGGTCCTCGTCCACCTCGCGGATCGAGTCCATCAGCTGGCCTTCGATGGAGCTGTCGAGGTAGTTCATGATGTCCGCGGCGCGCTTGACGCCGCCCAGGCTGGCGCGGCTGGTGCTGGTATTGCCGGAGAACTGCTTCTCGAGAATCAGGTTCAGTTCCTTGAGCGCGGCCGGCTGCACGGTATTGAGCGAGGACACGCGCAGGATGATGTCCAGGCGGACCTTGTGATCGAAGTGGCTCAGGACTTCGCCGGCCTGGTCCGGGTCGAGGTAGGCCACGACGATGGCCTGGATCTGCGGGTGCTCGTAACGGATCACATCGGCCACGGCGCGCGGCTCCATCCATTTCAGGCTGTCCAGGCCGCTGGTGTTGCCACCGAGCAGGATGCGGTCGATCAGGCCGCCGGCCTTGTCCTCGCCGAGCGCCTGGGTGAGCATCTTGCGGATGTAGCTGTCCGAGCCCACGCCAAGGCTGGTCTGGTCGCCGACGATCTCGACGAACTCGCCCATCACCTGCTCGATCTGCGCCTTCTGCACATTGCGCATCTGCGCCATCGCGGTGCCGACGCGCTGCACTTCCTTCGGCCCGAGGTGACGCAGCACCTGGGCGGCGTCGGTCTCCCCCAGCGACAGCAGGAGAATGGCGGCCTTGTCGACCTTGTTGAGCTTGGTCGGTATGCGATTGTCACTCATCGGCGTTGATCCACTCTTTGACCACCTGCGCCACCCGTCCGGGGTCTTCGGCTACCAGGTTCTTGATCGCGTTGAGCTGGGCTTCGTATCCCTCGCTCGGGCTTGGCAACATGATGTTCTGCGGGCCGCTAAGGCTGACCCGGTCGCTGGACAGGGCCGAATCGACATCATCGCCCTCACCCAGCTCGGCGCCGCCCTCGGCCGCTTGCAGCTGCTTGCTCTGCGCGGTCGTGGTCAGGTTCTTCAGCACCGGACGCAGCACACCGAACACCAGCACCAGGATGAACAGTACGCCCAGCACCTGCTTGACCACATCCCAGAACCACGGCTGCGAGTAGAAGGGTATCTCCAGCGCACTCTCGTCGAAGGTATCCGGGACGAACGGTGTGTTGATCACGCTGACGCTGTCGCCGCGACTGGCATCGAAGCCTACGGCGTCCTGCACCAGCCGTGTGAAGCGCGCCAGATCGTCGGCGCTCCAGGGCTTGCGCACCGTTTCGCCGGCGTCGTTGAGGCTGACCTGGTCGTCCACCACCACGGCGACGGACAACCGACGCAGCCGCCCCTGCTGCTGCTTGGTGTAGCTGATCGAACGGTCCAGCTCGTAGTTGCGGGTCGACTGCTTGCGCTTGTCCGCCGGGTAGGGGGCGAGCATCGGCTGCCCGGTAGCCGGGTCGATGACCTGCTGGCCATTGGCGTCGAGCAGCGGTTGCCCCGGGGCGACCGCACCGGCGGCTGCCGCGGCCTGATTGGCCTTTTCGGGCGCCGAAGCAGGGCCGGGCGGCTGATTGCTCAGGGCACCGGGCACGCCCTGCGGCGGCAGGCTGCTCTGGCGCTGCTCGTCAACGCTCTGCTCGCTGCGCAGCGCCGGCTGATCCGGATTGAAGGTCTCGGAGGTGGACTCCACGGCACTGAAGTCGACGTCCGCCGACACCTCGGCCTTGTAGCGGCCACTGCCGAGCACCGGCTGCAGGATGTTGTGCACGCGCTGGGTGTAGAGACCTTCCATGCGACGGCTGTAGTCGAACTGCTTGCCGGCCATGGTCAGCTCGGAGAGTTCCTGCTGGTCGGAGAGCAGGTTGCCCTTCTGGTCGACCACGGTGACCTGCGATTTGCCCAGCTCGGGCACGCTGGTCGCAACCAGGTTGATGATCGCCATCACCTGGCTCGGCTCCAGCGTCCGACCCGGATAGAGTTCGACCAGCACCGAGGCCGTCGGCTTGCGCTCGTCGCGCACGAACACCGAACTCTTCGGGATCGCCAGGTGCACGCGGGCGCCCTTGACGTTGTTCAGGCTGGAAATGGTGCGAGCCAGCTCGCCTTCCAGGCCGCGACGGTAACGCGTCGCCTCCATGAACTGGCTGGTGCCGAGCCCCTGATCCTTGTCGAGAATCTCGAAGCCGACATTGCTGTCGGTCGGCGCGATGCCGGCACTGGCAAGCTTCAGGCGAGCGCGAGCCAGGTCATCGGCCTTGACCAGCAGAGCGCCGGAATTGGGTTCGACGGTATAGGCGATATCGGCAGCGGCGAGGGTCTCCATGACCTGATTGGCGTCCATCCCGGCCAGGCTGCCGAGCAGCGGACGATAGTCGGGCTGCTGCGACCAGAGCACCACGGCAAAGCCGATGGCCACGCTGGCGGCCAGGCCGACCAACAGGCCGATCTGCCGCAGCATCGACATCTCGGAGAGATTTTCCAGAAACGACAAGCCCAGCAGCGGCTTCTTCTCTTCGCCGCCGCCTGCCGGTACCGGAACGTTGCTCACTGCGTCAGCCATAATTCAAACCGCCTCACACCGGCATCTGCATGATGTCTTGATAGGCCTGGACCAGCTTGTTGCGAACCTGGGTCAGGGCCTGAAAGGAAACGCTGGCCTTCTGCGAGGCGATCATCACTTCGGTCAGGTCGACGCCGCCCTGCCCCATCTCGAACGCCGAAGCGATCTGGCTGGCGGACTGCTGGGTCTCGTGTACCTTGTTCACCGCGGCGCCGAGCATCTCCGAGAAGCTCGGCGCACCGACCTCCTGCGGCTCGGGCGTGGGCCGGGTACGCGCCATGGCATCGGTCTGCATGGCCCGCATTTCCAGCATCAAGCGATTGAATTGAACACCCTGACTCATCGATCTCCTCCACAGCCGCGGTTTTTTTGACGCATCGCGGCAGGCACAGGGTAGATAGCAACAAGGGTGCCAGAAGAGCAGACAGGACAGCTCGGCCGCCCGCCTTTTGTCGCCGAGCGTGACACTGTTACGGCCATTGCCCCGCCGGCTGTACCGGGACGAGGCAACACTTCGGCACTTAGGCTAACGCCGCAACCCATCGACCACCCAGCAGACGACACCTCATGCCCGAAGCCACCCAGACTGCCCTGCGCCCCCTGTCCGACAGCTCAGCCTCAAGCGTGGTGGCCGGATTCATCGCCATGCTGACCGGCTATACCAGTTCGCTCGTGCTCATGTTCCAGGCCGGGCAGGCCGCCGGACTGAGCGAGGCGCAGATCTCGTCCTGGATCTGGGCGCTGTCGATTGGCATGGCGATCTGCAGCATCGGCCTGTCACTGCGCTACCGCACGCCCGTCGTCGTGGCCTGGTCGACACCCGGCGCAGCCCTGCTGATCAGCAGCCTGCCGGGCGTGCCCTACCCGGAAGCCATCGGTGCATTCATCTTCGCCTCGGCGCTGATCGTGCTGTGCGGCCTGACCGGCAGCTTCGAGCGCCTGATGCGCCGGGTCCCCGCCTCGCTGGCCGCGGCATTGCTCGCCGGGGTGCTGTTCAATATCGGCATCGAGATCTTTCGCGCAGTGGAGGTTCAGCCAGCACTGGTGCTCGGCATGTTCTTCACCTACCTGCTGAGCAAGCGCCTGCTGCCGCGCTACGCCGTGCTCGCCGCGCTGCTGGTCGGCTGCCTCATCGCCGGCCTGGCGGGCCTGCTCGATTTCCAGCGCTTCAGCCTGCAAGTTGCGGTCCCGGTCTGGACCACCCCGTCGCTGTCCTTCGCGGCCGTGTTCAGCATCGGCATTCCGCTGTTCGTCATCGCCATGGCTTCGCAGAACATGCCGGGGCTCGCGGTGTTGCGCGCCGAGGGCTATGACGCACCGGCCTCGCCGTTGATCTCGGTCACCGGCATCGCCTCGCTGCTGCTGGCACCGTTCGGCTCGCATGGCATCCATCTGGCAGCGATCACCATGGCCATCTGCGCCGGCCCCGAGGCCCACGCCGATCGTAGCAAGCGCTATACGGCGGCCGTCTGGTGCGGGGTGTTCTACGGCATCGCCGGTATTTTCGGCGCCACCTTGGCGGCGCTGTTCGCAGCCTTTCCTGCGGCGCTGGTGCTGTCCATTGCCGCACTGGCGCTATTCGGCTCGATCGGTTCGGGGCTGACCCAGGCGATGCAGCAGCCTCAGGAGCGCGAGGCGGCGCTGATCACCTTCATGGTCACCGCGTCCGGACTGACGCTGTTCGGTATCGGGGCGGCGCTATGGGGATTGATTGCAGGGGTGCTGACCTTGGTGATTCTTAGCAAGCGGGGCTGAGGCGGGGTAGGCAATCGAGCTGGCCACTTAGTGTGTCGAATGAAAGCTCTGCTTCACTGGCTGCTGGCGATCTGCCTGTAAGCTTGGTTTCGCCCTGCTGGGCGACTCACTTTTTTCAGTCGCGAAAAAAGTAAGCAAAAACGCTTGCCCCTGCATCCGGCCCTGCGCTTTGCGCAGGGTTCGTTCGCTCCATCGCCGCTCCGAGGGTCGTCGTACAAGGGCCATCCTTGGCCCTTTACGACTCTCGCCGCGTCCCTGCGGCTCGCCCCTCTACGCAACGACTGCGCTCACCCTCCTGATGGGGCATTTGGAGCCGCCTGACGGGTCGTGCAATCGACTGAAAAGCCGAAGAAAAGATGCTGATTTTCCAGGCAACTCAGTTGCCTTAGGAGATCGGTTCAACATCAGGAACTGAACCGAACAGCATCCTCATCCATTCTTGCCAGCCCAGTATCAGCCCACCCCAAAGACCTTCACCTAAATGGCCGTCGCCCCGCCATCGACCGCCAGCGCATGCCCCGTGGTAAAGGCCGCCCCGTCGCTGCACAGATAAAGCACCGCCGCAGCGATCTCCTCGACCTTGCCGACCCGTCCGACTGGATGCATCGCCGCAGCGAACTCGGCCTTGCGCGGGTCCGCCTCGTAGGCGCGGCGAAACATGTCGGTATCGATCACTGCCGGACATACCGCATTGACCCGAATGCCCTTCTTGGCGTACTCGATCGCCGCCGATTTGGTCAGGCCGATCACCGCGTGCTTGGAAGCCGAATAGATGCTCATCTTCGGCGCAGCGCCCAGCCCGGCCACCGAAGCGGTATTGACGATCACCCCGCCACCCTGGGCGAGCATCAGTGGCAGCTGGTGTTTCATGCACAGCCAGACGCCCTTGACGTTGACGCCCATGATGGCGTCGAACTCGGCCTCGCTGCCTTCGGCCAGCTTGCCCTTCTCGATTTCGATGCCCGCATTGTTGAACGCATAGTCGACGCGCCCGAAACGTTCCCTGGCCGCATCGAGCATGGCCTGGACCTCGGCGTCACGGGTGACGTCGCAGCGCACGCAGAATGCCTGGCCCCCAGCGTCGACAATGGTCTTTGCCACCGCCTCGGCCGCCGCCAGGTCGATGTCGGCGACCACCACCTTCAGCCCCTGCTCGGCAAATGCCAGGGCAGTCGCCCGCCCGATACCGGCGCCAGCGCCGGTGACCAGCGCAACCTGGCCGGAGAATTTCATGCTCATGCTGTCATCCTTATGAAAGCCCAACCTGCGCCGCGTCTCGAACGTGACCGGGCGCGGCGAATCGGTCATGTTTATACGCCCGCCGCCGCGCCTCGATAAGGACCACGGTGTCGATATAACCGCTCTGGATGCCAACGCATACGCACCGACGCGATCAGCTTGCAGCGTTCCGTCCGGCGGGCTAAACCACCCACTTTCGAACCCGCGAGGCAGCCATGAACGACAAGAATCAGCAATACCTGCTCGCCACCCGCCCGGTTGGCGCGCCCACCCGCGACACCTTCGAGCTGGTCGAGACGGACCTGCGCGAGCCTGGCCCCGGGGAGGTCCTGGTCAAGGTCAAATATCTGTCCATCGACCCGGCAATGCGTGGCTGGATGAACGATGCGAAGTCCTACATTCCCCCCGTCGGAATCGGCGAGGTGATGCGCGCGCTCGGCGTGGGCGAGGTCGTGGCCTCGCAGCATCCCGGCTTTGCCGTCGGCGACCACGTCAATGGCGCGCTGGGCGTGCAGCGCTATTTCCTCGGTGAGCCGAAGGGTTTCTACAAGGTTGATCCGCAGCAGGCGCCGCTGCCGCGCTACCTCTCGGCGCTGGGCATGACCGGCATGACCGCCTACTTCGCCCTGCTCGCCGTTGGCCAACCAAAGGCCGGCGAGACCGTGGTGCTGTCCGGCGCTGCAGGTGCGGTCGGCAGCGTCGCCGGCCAGATCGCCAAGCTCAAGGGCTGCCGCGTGATCGGCATCGCCGGTGGGGCCGACAAGTGCCGCTTTCTGATCGACGAGCTCGGCTTTGACGGCGCGATCGACTACAAGCACGAGGACGTGGCGGCAGGCCTCAAGCGTGAATGCCCCAAGGGCGTGGACGTCTACTTCGACAATGTCGGTGGCGACATTCTCGATGCCGTGCTCGGCCGGATCAGCGTAGGCGCGCGCGTAGTGATCTGCGGCGCGATCAGCCAGTACAACAACAAGGAAGCGATCAAGGGCCCGTCGAACTATCTGTCGCTACTGGTCAACCGCGCGCGGATGGAGGGCATGGTGGTGACCGACTACGTACAGCGCTACCCCGAAGCGCTGCGCGAGATGGCCGGCTGGCTGGCGAGCGGCCAGCTCAAGAGCCGCGAGGACATCGTAGAGGGCCTGGAGACGTTCCCGGACACCCTGATGAAGCTCTTCACCGGCGAAAACTTCGGCAAGCTGATTCTCAAGGTGAGCTGATGCTCAGCGGGGCCGGCGCTGCTGCCGGCCCCGGTCGGCTCAGGCCAGTTCCGCGGCGACCGCGGCAAGCGCCCCAGCAGGATCGGCCGCCTGGCTGATCGGCCGGCCGATTACCAGGTAGTCCGAGCCGGCCGCCATCGCCTGGGCCGGCGTGAGAATGCGGCGCTGATCGTCCTGCGCGCTGCCGGCCGGCCGAATGCCAGGCGTGACCAGCTTCAGCTGGGCGAACTGCTGCTTGAGCGCCGGCGCCTCCTGCGCCGAACAGACCAGGCCGTCGAGCCCTGCGCGAGCTGCCAGCCCGGCCAGTCTGAGCACCTGCTGCTGCGGCTCGACATCCAGTCCGATATCGGCCAGATCCGCCTGTTCCATGCTCGTCAGCACGGTCACGCCGATCAGCAGAGGCGCCGGCCCACTCACCCCGGCCAGGGTTTCCCGGCAGGCGGCCATCATCCGCAACCCGCCCGAGCAATGCACGTTGACCATCCAGACACCGAGCTCGGCAGCCGCCTTGACCGCCATCGCCGTGGTGTTGGGGATATCGTGAAACTTCAGGTCGAGGAATACCTCGAAACCCTTGTGACGCAGCGCTTCGACGATCGCCGGTCCACAGCGGGTGAACAGCTCCTTGCCGACCTTGACGCGGCAGAGCGCCGGATCGAGGCGGTCGGCCAGCGCCAGAGCCGTCTCGCGGGAAGGGAAGTCGAGCGCAACGATGATGGGAGTCTTGCAGGTCATGGCAGAGCCTTGTGAAGAGTTCGCCACGCATTGTCGCAGAAAACGACTCCAGCGACGCTTCGGGCAGCCGACGATGGCCGGATTTCCGCGCTCACGTTAGAGTGCGGAAAGAACCGAACTGGCAGAGGGTGAGTGCATGTCCTGGTATTTCTGGCTGATTCTGGCGGTCGCGCTCGGCTCAATCGTTGGTAGCCTGCTGCTGCTGCGCGATGGCGCACGCAAGATTCCCCTGACCGAAGAGCAGAAGAAGCGTATCGCCGAGCGTAATGCCAAGGCCGATGCCGAAGACGCACGCGACCGCTGAGCCCTGGCGGCAGTCGCCTGTACACGAGCCGCCGGTCAGGCCAAGGCCGAACGACGGCATCGAATGATGGCAAAAGGCCTTCATTGGCGCGATCATATACGCCACTTCGTTGGAACTCTTCATGTCAGTACCCGCCCATACCGACGGCAGCGATCTGCCTCCCGATCTACACGCCACCTTCGCTCGCCGCATCCTTCCCGCCATGGTCAGCCTGCTCGCTTTCACGCTCCTGGCTGCGGCATTCGCCATCGTGCATATCGCGCTGCGCATCGACCACGACGCCGACGCCCAGACGCGCTTCCTCGCGGACAAGGCCATTGCCACCGAGCGCGACTGGCTGCTGCGCTCGATTGTCGACTATGCCTTCTGGGGCGACGCCTACCTGCACCTCAAGGGCCCCAGCCCCGACCTCGACTGGGCCTATCAGCAAGCCAACTTCGGGCCGTCGCTCTATGCCGATTTCGGCTATGAAGCGCTGCTGATCGTGCAGCCCTCCGGAAAGGTCAGCTATGCGGTCATACGCGGAGAGCTGCAGCAGATCGAACTCAAGGCGTGGCTCGGCGCCGGGGTCGACGCCCTGCTCGAGAATGCCCACGCGGCGGCGGCGGACGATAGCGCTGCCGCTGGCCTGCTCTCGGCCGAAGGACTGCCGGCCATGGTGGTCGCCGCCGAGCTCACACCGGGCGACAGCGGGATCGAGGCCGACCCCGGCCCTGCGCCGGTGGTGCTGTTCGTCGACCTGCTCGATGCCGAGCGCCTCGACGAACTTGGGCATCACTACGGCATCGAAGGCCTGCGCCTGCTCTCGCCGGCCGATGCGCGCGCACAACCGAGCCAGCGCATCGACTTCGCCAACGGCGCGCCGTTGCTGTTGACCTGGACACCCGAGCGCCCGGGAAGGCTGTTGTTGTGGGGCGCCCTGCCGATCCTGCTGCTTGTCGCCCTTGGCCTTGGGCTGTTGGCCTGGCTGCTGTCACGCCAGGCCATGCGCACCATCGAGCTGATGAACGAGAGCTATGCGAACCTGGCGAACAGCCGTCGCGCCTTGGCGGCAAGCGAGGCGCGCTTTCGCGACGTTGCCGAAGCGGCGTCGGACTGGATCTGGGAAACCGATGCCCAGACGCAGCTCAGCTACCTCTCCGACCGCTTCAAGGAGATCACCGGGCACCCGACCGGAGAGTGGCTCGGTCGCCCACTGATCGACCTGTTGATCACCGACAACGCCGCCATCGAGCAATGGCTGGCCGCCCCCCGCCATCCCCTGCGCTGCAGCTACCGGGCGGCCGACGGTTGCGAACGCATTTGCCGGCTGGTCGCACGGCCGATTCGGCACGGCGGGCAGCTGGCCGGCTACCGCGGCACGGCCAGTGACATCACCGAAGAGACCCGCGCCCAGGCACGCATTGCCTACCTTTCCCAGCATGACGCGCTGACCGGGCTGCCGAACCGCTCGCGCATGCGCGAGTACCTTGAGTCGCGCCTGGCCGCACAGAAGCGCGGCGAGTCCCAGCTGGCGGTGTTCTACATCGACCTGGATCGTTTCAAGCCAGTGAACGACATGCTCGGCCACGCTGCCGGAGACGAAGTGCTCAACGGCATCGCACACCGTCTCAAGCGCTGCACGCGCGAGGAGGACCTGGTCGCGCGGGTCGGTGGCGACGAGTTCGTCATGATCCTTGGCCGACTGGTCGAACGCCAGGCCATCGACCAGCTCTGCGCGCGCATTATCAAGACCGTTGCCAGCCCTTTCCAGATCGACGGCAACCAGGTCTTTGTCGGCGCCAGCATCGGTATCGCCATCGCGCCGAACGATGCGACCAGCGCCAGCGAGTTGCTGCGCTGCGCCGACGTAGCCCTGTACAAGGCCAAGGCCGACGGCCGCGGTACCTGGCGCTTCTACGGCCATGAACTGGACAAGAGCCTGCAGCAACGCCTCGAACGCGAAGAGGAGCTGCGCAACGCGATTGCCGAACAGCAGTTCGAAATTCACTACCAGCCAAGGTTTCGCAGTCACAACCTGCGGATCGCCGGCGCCGAGGCGTTGGTCCGCTGGAAGCATCCCGAACGCGGCCTGCTGCTGCCTGAGCAGTTCATTCCCCTGGCCGAACACAGTGGGCAGATCGTCGCGCTGGGCCGCTGGGTGCTGCGCCAGGCTTGCCACGATGCACGCCAATGGCCCGGCGATGCGGTGGTCTCGGTGAACCTGTCGCCGCAGCAGCTGCACGATCGGCTTCTCGACGACCTCCGCAGCGCACTGGCCGACAGTGGTTTGCCGGCGCAGCGGCTGGAGCTGGAGATCACCGAAACCGCCCTGTTGCAGAACAGTGATGACATCCTCTCGCTGCTCAACGAGATCAAGGCCCTCGGCGTGCGCCTGGCCATGGACGATTTCGGTACGGGCTATTCGTCGATCCGCAGTCTGCGCCACTACCCTTTCGACGTGATCAAGATCGACGACAGCTTCGTCGGCACCATCGAGCACAACCCGCAGGACCACTCCATCGTCCGCGCGCTGATCGAGATCGGCCGCGGTTTGCAGCTGGGCGTCACGGCTGAAGGCGTAGAGACTGAAGAGCAGCTGCAGCTGCTGCTCGACGACGGTTGCACCGAGGTACAGGGGTTTCACATGAGCGAGCCGCTGAGCACCGGGGCATTGGCCGCGATGCTCCTCGACCACGGCGAACCGGGCGCGAGCCCACAGGCGTAGCGCCGCGGGATCAGCGTCGAAATTCGAACTGGATTTCGGCGCCGTCGATAGCCTGCTCGCTCTCCTGCTCTCCCGGGATCAACCGCCCGCTCATGTGCACGGCAGGCCCCTCCGGGGGCCCGAACATCGGTGGCAGAAGCGTGGCCGGAGGCTCGCCACTGGGCTCTTCCAGGGCCTCGGGCCAGGCCTCGGGCAAGCTCAGATCCAGCTTTGGCGCCGCCAGCTCGACCTCCTCCACGCTGCGTTTGGGCGGCGAGGGTTCCGCTGCAGGCGACGGCTCGGGCGTACTCTCGGCCGGTTCCGGCAGACTGATCTCGACCGGCGGCTTCGCTTTGCCTGCGGGCTCGATCGGCGGCACGCTGATACGCAGGCTCGGCGGCGCACCTTCCTCGGCCGCAGGCCGAGGCGGACGCTCCACCGCAGCGGGCGCGTCATCCCGAGCCTGCTCGTCACAGGCGGCCAGCAGCACCAGGCCGAACCCGAGAACCGCTCGCCTCATGCCAGCGCTCGCTCATCCTGGCGGGAAACCTGAGCCCTCTCGCACAGCTGGCGGGCGAGCTGTCCAAGGGTTCGCAGGGCGCGCTCGGTCTCGGCATTCCAGGGCAGGCCACAATTGAGCCGGATACAGTGGTTGAACTGTTCGGTGTTGCTGAAGATCAGGCCAGGCGCAATGCTGATCCCCTGCTCCAACGCGTGGCCGTGCAGTTCCTTGGTGTTGACCGGTGCCGGCAGACTGACCCAGAGAATGAAATTGCCCTTGGGCCGAGTCATCTGCGTGCCTTCGGGAAAGTAGCGCTGCACGGCGAGCTGAAAGGCCGACAGGTTCTTGCGGTACTCCTGGCGAATGAAGCGCAGGTGGCGGTCGTAACCGCCGTTCTCCAGATAGGCGGCAACGCCCATCTGCGTCACGCTGCAGGCGGAGTGGGTACTGAACGTCTGCAGGCGCTCGATTTCGGGCTGATGCCGCCCAGCGACGATCCAGCCGATGCGCACGCCGGGGGATAGCGTCTTGGAAAAACTCGAGCAATAGATAACCCGACCGTCGCGGTCATTGGATTTCAGCGCCTTGTAGGTGCCCTGTTCGAACAGCAGCTCGCCATAGATGTCATCCTCGACGATCTGGATATCGAAGCGAGCCGCCAGGCTCAGCAGCTGCTTTTGTCGACCGTCGGGAATGCTCACACCTAGCGGATTGCTCAGACGCGCGGTCAGCACGAGCGCCTTGATCGGCCACTGGCTCGCCGCCAGCTGGAGCGCCTCCAGGCTCATGCCCGTTTCCGGGTCGCTGGGTATTTCGATGACCTTCAAGCCCAGCAGGTCCGCCAATTGCAGCAGGCCGTAGTAGGTCGGCGATTCGGCGGCGATGAGATCACCCGGGCGCGTCAGGACGCGCAGTGACATCTGCAACGCATCGACACAGCCATGGGTGATGACGATTTCGGAGGGATCGACCACCACGCCTGCATCGCGCATGCGAATGGCCACCTGCCTGCGCAGCGGCTCGTAACCGGGGCTGAACATGTAACTGAAGGCGCGCGGGCTGTGAAAGCGGGTGACCTTGGCCAATTGCTGATGCAGCGCGCGTACCGGCAGGTAGTCGACGTGAGGCACCGCCGCCCCGAAGGGCACCAGACCTTCACGACGGCATTCGCTGAGCACCTGGTTGATGATGCTGCTGCGCGTGACCAGGCTGGGCCGCTCGACACGCGCAATATCGGGCGTGGGGGCCGTCAGCATCGGAGTCTGATGGACATAGAACCCCGACTGCGGGCGCGCCTTGATCATCCCCTGGTCTTCGAGATTGGCGTAGGCCTGCAACACCGTGGCGTGGCTGACGTTGAGCTGCATGCTCAGTTTGCGCACCGAGGGCACACGCTCGCCGGGCCGATAGACGCCCCGACGTATATCTTCGGCCAGTTGTTGCGCGATGCGCTGATACAGCAACAGATTGGTCATGGTCCCTGCCTCCGCCAACTGAACCGTAACAGTAGCTCAGGCAGACGACCTTACACCAATACAGTTGCGCCGAATCTGGCCGAAACAGTGCGTTAGACGCGTCCGTGGCCTAGCGATCCGGCGCAAAGCGCCCTTGCGGATCGGAGAACAGGATCTCGACGCGCCGGTTCTGAGCGCGTCCACGCGCCGAGGCATTCTCCGCAACTGGGAACTGCTCACCGTAGCCGCGCACATCGATCCGCTGCGCGTCGATACCCAGATCGGTGAGGATCGAGGCCACTGCCTGGGCCCGCGCTCGAGACAGTTCCAGGTTCTCCTGAGCATCGCCGCGGCTGTCGGTATAGCCTTCGATGCGCACCTTGCGTTGCGGATTGAGCTGGAGGAAATGTGCCAGCTTGAGCAGCGTGCGGTTGGCCTCCGGGCCCAGACGATCGCTGCCGGCGCGAAAAAGCACATCGCCGAGGGTCATCACCAGCCCACGATCGGTTTCAGTAGCCGCCAGGCTGATCAGCTGATCTTCCATCCACTGCCCCTGCTGCAGATTCAGCAGGCGGGCGTCCTGCAGCATCCGCCGCAAGCGCTCGCGATCCATCTGCAGGCGTACCGCCTCCTGCTGATTGGCCAGCAACGCGCCGTGCTGCCGGGCGATCTCGCTGTAACTCAGGCTCAGGTAGGCGTAGTGACGGGCGTCCTCGGCACCCCCGATGTAATGAGAAAAGCGCTGGGCGCGCTCGAGCGTCTCACCGGCGCGAGCCACATCCTTGGGCGCAGTACGCACCAGATCGGCGTCGTGGCTGACTTGTTCGTAAGCGGCTGACGCCTGGTCGAGCTGCTCGCGCAGCGCTTTATCGGCACAGCCGGCGAGCGACACCGACAGGGCGAGCAGGCCGATGGCGGAACGAGTGACCTTCATTGCAGGCTCCCCAATTGCTCGCGAACGCGCTCGATGCTGCGTTTGAGTTCGGCGAGCTGCGCCGTGCTCTTCTGATTCAGCACGCGAGCTTCGGCCAGCCGCGCATCGAGCTCGGCCTGCTCGGCAAGCAGCCGAGCCTGCCGATGATCGCCCTCCTTCATCGCCTGGTGGGCTTCGCGCAGCTTGGCCTGTGCCAGGGCCAGTTCAGCGACCTCATCGGTGGCACCGACCGCCTGGGCCTGCTGGACCGCCTCGCTGGTCAGGCGCAGCTGCTCATTGGGTGCCGGGTCGCTGGCGCAAGCCGACAAAAGGCCAGCCAGCAGTAACAGTGTCGGAGAAAAAAACTTGTTCAACGGAGGCAACCTATTTCTGTGTTGACGCTTCGCGTGCCAGGCGCTGCTGCTTCCAGAGCGCCAGGTTATCGACCAGCAGTCGCTCAGGCACGCCGGCCGCTTGCAGCTCGGTCATCTGCAAAGCCAGCTGGCCGCGCAGCCACGGGTCGTTGCACGCCGAATCATGCGAGATGGCCAGATGCATGCCGCGCTGCGCGACGGCGGGCGTCAGGCGCTGGACCTGCTCGAGCGCGGCTCGATCGAGCCTGGCCAGCGCACTGTAGCGCTCGTGCAGCACGAAATCGACCTCGCCCTTGCGCAGCTGCTTGAGCGCCTGCCGCATCGTTTTGGCGAGCGGCAGCCCCTCGGCGACAGGCTCCTCGACCGGGCCATCGGCGGTGCGGATGCCACGGCGGTCTGCGAGATCGGCAGGCGAGCTATAGAGAAAGCCCGGCTCGTTGCGCACCCAGGCGAAGGTCTCCAGCTGCGTGATCGCCGGATGGACGAAATCCAGTTCGCCGAGCCGCTCGGCCTGCAACGGCGTATCGAGGAGAATGTCGACCCGACCGCTGCGAACCTCTTCGAGCGCCTTCTTGGCGTCGCCGGTATGCAGCACTTCGACCTTTACGCCTAGTTTGGCGGCCAACTGCTCGAGCAGGTCGACGTTGGCACCTATCAGCCGCTTGCCGTTCTGCGCGTCACGCCAGATGAACGGCGGATTGTTTGCCGAGCCGGTTGCGATCAGCCGATCGCACTTGCCCGCCGCCAGGGTAGCCGCCGACGAAACGAGGGCCAGCACGGCCAGCCCCCAGTTGAGCGGTTTGGCAAGACGCATCGAGAACACCTTCTGCTGAGTGGGAAGCCGGGCGATCTTATCATCGCCCCGCCTGACAGGCGCCCATGAAAAAACCCGCACATGGCGGGTTCTTTCACGAGCGAAAAGGCTCAGACGAGCTTTTCCAGCTCCGGCAGGATCTCGAACAGATCCCCGACCAGGCCGTAGTCGGCGACCTGGAAGATCGGCGCTTCCTCGTCCTTGTTGATCGCGACGATCACCTTGGAGTCCTTCATGCCCGCCAGGTGCTGGATCGCACCGGAGATGCCGACGGCGATGTACAGCTGCGGCGCGACGATCTTGCCGGTCTGGCCGACCTGCATGTCGTTCGGCACGAAGCCGGCGTCGACCGCGGCACGCGAGGCACCGACCGCGGCGCCGAGCTTGTCGGCCAGCGAGTACAGGTGCTTGAAGTTGTCGCCGTTCTGCATGCCGCGGCCGCCGGAAACGACGATCTTGGCCGCGGTCAGCTCGGGACGGTCGGACTTGGCCAGCTCTTCGCCGACGAAGGCGGACTTGCCGGCGTCACCGCTGCCGGAGACCTGCTCGACGGTCGCCGAGCCGCCCTCGGCGTTCACCGCGTCGAAGCCGGTGGCACGCACGGTGATGACCTTGATCGGGGCGCTGGACTGCACGGTGGCGATGGCGTTGCCGGCGTAGATCGGGCGCTTGAAGGTGTCGGCGCTCTCGACGGCGATGATCTCGGAGATCTGGTCGACATCCAGCAGCGCCGCCACGCGCGGCAGGAAGTTCTTGCCGTTGGTGGTGGCCGGAGCCAGCACGTGGCTGTAATTTTTTGCCAGGTCGGCGATCAGCGGCGCGACGTTTTCCGGCAGCTGATTGGCGTAGGCCGCGTCGTCGGCGACCAGCACCTTGGACACGCCCTCGATCTTGGCCGCCGCTTCACCGATGGCGCCGCAGCCGCTGCCGGCGACCAGCACGTGGATGTCGCCGCCGATCTTGGTGGCCGCCGCCACGGTGTTCAGGGTTGCAGCCGCCAGGACCGCGTTGTTGTGTTCAGCGATAACCAGGATAGCCATCAGATCACCTTCGCCTCGTTCTTCAGTTTCTCGACCAGTTCAGCCACGGACTTGACCTTGATACCGGCGCTGCGGGCAGCCGGCGCTTCGACCTTGAGGGTCTTCACGGTCGAGGTGGTGGTCACGCCCAGCGCCTCGGGCGTCAGGGTTTCCAGCGGCTTCTTCTTGGCCTTCATGATGTTCGGCAGCGACGCGTAGCGCGGCTCGTTCAGGCGCAGGTCGGTGGTGACGATCGCCGGCAGGTTCAGCGCGACGGTCTGCAGGCCGCCGTCGATCTCGCGGGTGACGTTGACCTTGTCGCCAGCCACTTCCACCTTGGAGGCGAAGGTGCCCTGGGCATAGCCGGTCAGCGCGCCGAGCATCTGCCCGGTCTGGTTGTTGTCGCTGTCGATCGCCTGCTTGCCGAGGATGATCAGCTGCGGCTGCTCCTTGTCGACCACGGCCTTGAGCAGCTTGGCGATCGCCAGGGAATTGAGTTCATCAGCGGACTCGACCAGCACGGCGCGGTCGGCGCCCAGCGCCAGGGCGGTACGCAGCTGCTCCTGGGCAGCGCTCGGGCCGACGGAGACGACCACGATTTCGCTGGCCACGCCTTTCTCTTTCAGGCGCACGGCTTCTTCCACGGCGATTTCGCAGAAGGGGTTCATCGACATCTTGACGTTGGCCAGGTCAACGCCGGAGTTGTCCGCCTTGACGCGGACCTTGACGTTGTAGTCAACCACTCGTTTGACAGCTACAAGAACCTTCATGGATTCCTCGTTCTCTCCGGAGATTAGATTTATTCGCCGAGGCGAACCGGCCACAGGCCTGGGTTCCTTTGCCCTTCTGGCTGTTCGGCGAGCGCAAACTGTCCCGTATCTTGACTGCAGGCCTGTAGCGGGTCAACAACGCATATGGCCCGCCATAAGCCCTCAGGCTCTCGATTCTAGCAGGCTTGCAGAAAATTCAAACAAACGTTTGTATTGGACCGTTTTCGGCAGCTATATATAATGCGCCCCGCCCGGCTCGGTCAGGGAACGATCACAGCCTTCTCTCACTTCTATAAAAAACCCAGCCTTGATTAGGAGAACGCCTATGGAACGCGAATACATGGAATTCGACGTGGTGGTCGTCGGCGCCGGCCCCGCAGGCCTATCCGCTGCCTGCCGCCTGAAGCAGAAAGCCGCCGACGCCGGTCAGGAGATCAGTGTCTGCGTCGTCGAGAAGGGTTCCGAGGTGGGCGCCCACATCCTCTCCGGGGCGGTCTTCGAGCCGCGCGCGCTGAACGAGCTGTTCCCTGACTGGAAAGCGCTCGGCGCCCCGCTGAACACGCCGGTCACGCGTGACGACATCTACCTGCTGAAGAACGAGCAGGCCGCCAGCAAGCTGCCGAACATGCTGGTCCCCAAGACCATGCACAACGAAGGCAACTACATCATTTCCTTGGGCAACCTGTGCCGCTGGCTGGCCCAGCAGGCCGAGAACCTGGGGGTCGAGATCTACCCGGGCTTCGCCGCTCAGGAAGCGCTGATCGATGAAGACGGTATCGTGCGCGGCATCGTCACCGGTGATCTGGGCGTCGACCGCGAAGGCAATCCGAAGGAAGGCATGTACACCCCGGGCATGGAACTGCGCGCCAAGTACACGCTGTTCGCCGAAGGCTGCCGCGGCCACATTGGCAAGCATCTGATCAACCGCTTCCAGCTCAACGCCAACGTCGACCCGCAGCACTACGGCATCGGCATCAAGGAGCTCTGGGACATCGATCCGGCCAAGCACGAACAGGGCCTGGTGGTGCACACCGCCGGCTGGCCGCTGGACGACGAGAACACCGGCGGCTCGTTCCTCTATCACCTGGAGAACAACCAGGTGGTCGTCGGCCTGATCGTCGACCTGTCGTACAGCAACCCGTATCTGTCGCCGTTCGATGAGTTCCAGCGCTACAAGCATCATCCGGTCATCAAGCAGTATCTCGAAGGCGGCAAGCGTGTTTCCTACGGTGCCCGCGCCATCGCCAAGGGCGGCCTGAACTGCCTGCCGAAGATGGTGTTCAAGGGCGGCGCCCTGATCGGCTGCGACGCCGGCACCCTGAACTTCGCCAAGATCAAGGGCAGCCACACGGCGATGAAGTCCGGCATGCTCGCCGCCGAGGCGATTGCCGAAGCGCTGGCCGCCGGCCGTGAGGGCGGCGACGAACTGACCGCCTACGAAGAGAACTTCAAGAACAGCTGGGTCTACGACGAACTCTACAAGAGCCGCAACTTCGGCGCCGCCATCCACAAGTGGGGCGCGGTCAAGGGCGGTGCGTTCAACTTCATCGACCAGAACATCTTCGGCGGCAAGATCCCCTTCACGCTGCACGACACCAAGCCGGACTACGCCTGCCTGAAGCATGCCGACCAGGCGCGCAAGATCGACTACCCAAAGCCGGACGGCAAGCTCAGCTTCGACAAGCTCAGCTCGGTGTTTCTCTCCAACACCAACCACGAGGAAGACCAGCCGGTCCACCTCAAGCTGATCGATCCGAGCATCCCGATCGAGAAGAACCTGCCGCTGTACGACGAACCGGCGCAGCGCTACTGCCCGGCCGGCGTCTACGAGGTCGTGAGCAACGACGATGGCAGCCAGCGCTTCCAGATCAACGCGCAGAACTGCGTGCACTGCAAGACCTGCGACATCAAGGATCCGTCACAGAACATCACCTGGGTGGCGCCGGAAGGTACCGGCGGGCCGAACTACCCCAACATGTAAGAAACAGAAAAGGCTCCCTCGGGAGCCTTTCTCGTCTCAGCGCCGTTATTCGTCACGTCCGATCGGAAAGAACCGACCGCCACTCCAGACGCCGAGCCATTCACCGTCATCGGCTTCACCCGGCACGGCCAACTCGACCAGCTGATAGAAGACATTACGGTGGATGAGCGCCTCCAGATTGGCACGAACGTGCACGTAAGGCGCGGGCTCGCCAGTGACCGGATCGAACTCGACACGTATCGGGTGCTCGACACCGGCATCGACCTCGTCATCGACGTTGGTGAAGAAGCGCAACACCTGGGACTCCCCCTCACCGAGCACGTCGAGCCGGTTGGCAACGAACGGCGCATCCTCGACCTGGATACCGACCTTCTCGACGGGCGTCACCAGAAAGTAGCGGTCGTCGTCACGTCGCAACACACTGGAAAACAGCCGGACCATCGCCGGACGGCCGATAGGTGTACCCAGGTAGTACCACGTACCATCGCGCGCGATACGCATGTCGAGATCGCCGCAAAAAGGCGGGTTCCACAGATGCACCGGCGGCAGGCCGCGCTTTTCGCCGGCCGGGATCTGCGCCAGCAGATCCGCTGCCTTTCCCGTATCGCTCATATACCCTCCCGTCGCCGCTATCGTTCGGCCAGCCCCAGCAGACGACGTGCGTAGTCGTGCATCGCCGGCCCCAGAAGTTGGTCTGGTTTGGCATCGTACAGGTTCAACAGGCCGCCGCGACTGCGGATGCGCGCGGTGTCCACGAGGTAGCGCGTCCCCGTCTCGATCAGCATCAGCTGGACGACGCCACTGTCGACACCCAGCCGGTCGAGCGCACGCTGTTCGTTGAGCTCGTCGAAACTGCCGATACGGTCGTCGGCGGCGGCAAAGCGGGTATAGAGCAGATAGTGCGCTCCAGCGCCGCGCGCCTGCGCCATGGCCTCTTCCAGCCCCAGCGGCTGCGGCGCCCGGCGCACAACCGGAAAATACTCGACGAAAGCCTCGAAGGCCTCTTCGGCCACGACATTCGGACGCGGATAGCCATTACCCGGCGGCACGAAATGCCCTTGCGCGATATAGATGAAGGAGTCGGGCTGCAGGCGCCAACCACTGGAGCGCTGGGTCTGGCTGTGGTCGAGTATTCCGGCGTCGCTCAGGTGCTCGCGCGCGCCTTCAGCCATATCACTTACCCGCATGCAGCCGCCCAGGGCCAAGATCGCCACAAGCATGCTCAACCAACGCATAAAGAGATCCCCACTGTTGCCGGAAATCCGGCGGTCGCGGCCGCCGATGCAGCAACCAAGCCAATCACTCCGACGCGACTGAACAGCGAAGACGAGCAGGCGCCTTCTCGGCTCGCCCCCAGCACTTTACAGGCGTCGAGCCGGCGACCGCAGGCCTCCCGGCCGCATCGGGCAAGCAGCCGGCTCAGTCGCGCTTGCGCTTGTTACCCATACGCACGCCGATATCCATGAGGAACTGGAAGAACCCTTCCTGATCCTCGAGCACGTTGCTCCAGAACGGCGAGTGATAGAGCGCCACCGCCCCGTGTACCAGAGCCCAGGCTGCGCAATAGTGGAAATACGGCGGTACGTCCTCCAACTTGCCTTCGGCGATCCGGCCTTCGATCAGCTGGGTGAGCCGCTGGAAATTGGACGCGCGGATACGGTGCAATTCCTCAACCATCTCGGGCACCTGGTTGCCCTTGACCACCTTTTCTTCGAGGCGATCGAACAGGCGATAACGCTGCGGGTCGCGCATGCGGAACTCGAAGTACGCACGCGACAGGGCCTCCTTGTCGCGGTCCACATCCTCAGAGTGGAACAGCGCATTGAGATCGCGCTCGTAGTCGAGCATCAGGCGCAGATAGATCTCGGCCTTCGACTTGAAGTGCTTGTAGATGGTGCCTTTGCCGATGCCCACGGTATCGGCGATCATCTCGACGGTGACACTGTCCTCGCCCTGGTCGAGAAACAGTTGCAATGCGGTATCGAGGATTTCCTGTTCGCGGCGACGAAACTCGCGAACCTTCCGGGGTTCATTCTGCATATCTGGCGACGGGCGAAAAAAGAAGGCACTCATTATGCCTATTCGGTCATGAATTGCACGGGGACATCGTTAATGTTCGAACTTGAGAACGAATTCCCGCAGGCGCCCGGCTTGCGATACCTGAATCATGCGGCCGTCGCACCTTGGCCTCGACGTGCGAGCAGCGCCGTCAGCCAGTTCGCCGAACAGAACGCCACCCTCGGCGCCCGCGATTATCCGCAGTGGCTGAAGATCGAAAACCGTCTGCGCGAGCGCCTGGCACGGCTGCTCAACGCGCCGACCAGCGCGGATGTGGCGCTGGTCAAGAACACCTCCGAGGCGCTGTCCTTCGTCGCTTTCGGCCTCGACTGGCGCGCCGGCGACCAGATCGTCATCAGCGACGAGGAATTCCCCTCCAACCGCGTGGTATGGGAAGCGTTGCAGCCGCAGGGGGTTGAGGTCATCCAGGTCAGCCTGGCAGGTGCCGACCCGGAAGCCGATCTGCTGGCCGCCTGCACACCCCGCACACGCTTGCTGGCGATCAGCGCGGTGCAATACGCCAGCGGCATCCGTCTGGATCTGGACCGCCTGGGGCACGGCTGCGAGCAGCGCGGTGTACTGCTGTGCATCGATGCGATACAGCAGCTTGGAGCCCTGCCCTTCGACGTCCAGCAGAGCCGCTGCGCCTTCGCCATGGCCGACGGGCACAAGTGGATGCTCGGCCCGGAAGGCCTGGGCGTGTTCTATTGCCGCAGCGATCTGCGACCGCAGCTGAAGCTGCACGAGTATGGCTGGCACATGCTCGAGCATGCCGGCGACTATGACCGCAGCGACTGGCAACCAGCCCGCAGCGCACGGCGCTTCGAATGTGGCAGCCCGAACATGCTCGGCGCCGTAGCGCTGGAGGCCAGCCTGTCGCTGCTCGAAGAGGTCGGCATGCATCAGGTCGCAGCGAGCCTCAACGAGCGTATGGAGTGGCTGCGTGCCGGCCTGCGCCAGTTGCCCGGCATCGAACTGCTGAGCCCGGCGCAACCGGAGCGCAGTGCAGGCATCGTGACGTTTCGTCTGGCCGGGAGCGCAAACCAGGCCCTGTTCGAACAGCTCAAGGCCGAGCAGGTCGTATGCGCCCTGCGCGGCGGCGGGATTCGTCTTTCGCCGCACTTCTATACACCGGCCGAGGTGATCGAAGACACGCTTGCGTTGCTGCGAAGCCTCGCCGGCTGAGGAATCAGCTAACGGAAAAGTATTCCAATTCGGTTTAACGGCCCGGCAGATCCGGTCGGCAGAATCCGAAAAACGGACTAATACTTGAAATCACTGGCGAGACATTCCCCCCACTGTCTGGCCAGTCGAGACCGTGAGGACCGCGTTCTCGAAACTCCTAATGGTCTTGACCCGGCTCCCTCAGGCCGGGTTTTTTTTGCCATCGGTGCCGGTCCACCGCACGATGGCCATTGCGTCAGAAAGCTGGCTATGATCCGGGCCATGCGTAGCACACCCACCCTTCGCCAGCCCTGCCCGCCCGGCACTTGCACCTGTCGGCGAGACGACCTGCTCGCGACGCCCGGCGCCGATCTACGCATCCTGCGCCTCACCCAGCATGAAGAGAAACGGCTGCTGCAGCGGCTGGAAAGCATCGCCAGCCTGGCCGAACTCGAGCACCTGCAGCGGCGAATGGACGAACAGCTCGGCATTCGCCTGTCGATCAAGCCCGGCGCAAGCGAAGTGCGGAGCATGCGCGGCATTGCCATCGAGTTCGCCGAGCAACCTGGGCTGTGCCGCAAAACCCGCCGTAATCTGCCGATCGCGATCCGCCGTGCGCTCGAACGTCACCCGGAAATTGCCTGGCGTCTGCTCGATGCACACGACCTGCTGCGCGACGCCTGAACGGTGGGACAGGCTTGCCGTTGCACCCGGCTATCAAATTACAATAATTCCTATTTGTAACGAGCCCTCGGCATGCCACCCTTTACCCCGCGGCAGATTCTCGCCATCGAAGACGATCCGATTCTCGGCGCCCACCTGAAGACCTCGCTCGAAGAACGCGGCTTTCGCGTCACCCTTGCCGAGCAGGGCCCCAGCGGCCTGGCTTTGGCGGCCGGAGCCGAGTTCGACCTGATCCTGCTCGATGTGCTGTTGCCGGGAATGAACGGCATGGATTTGCTCACCCGGCTGCGCGCCAGCCGCAGCACGCCGGTGCTGATGATCTCGGCACTGGGCGATGAAGCCCACCGCATCCAGGGCTTCGACAACGGCGCCGACGACTACCTGCCCAAACCCTTCAGCATCGAGGAACTGCAGGTGCGGATCGCCGCGATCCTGCGCCGGGTCGCCTACGAACGTGCGCCCGCGGCCAATCAGTCCGATGATCGGCTGCTGTACGACGACCAGCGCAACGACGTGCGCTACGAGCAGCGCTGGCTCGGGCTGACGGCTACGGAGTACCGCCTGTTGAAGGTGCTGCAGGATGCCTGCGGCGAGGTACTGAGCAAGCCGTTTCTCTATCAGCAGGTGCTCCACCGCGGCTATTCACAGCACGACCGCAGCCTGGACATGCATATCAGCAACATTCGCCGCAAGCTCGCCCGGCACCAGGTGGAAGCGCTGCGGCTCGAATCGGTATGGGGCAAGGGTTATGTGCTGGAAAGGCTGCCCGACTGATGCCCGGCCGCCACTCGCTGTTCTGGCGTCTGGCCCTGCTGGTCGCCGGGTTCTGTCTGGCGATGATCTGGGTCAGCGACCATATCGGCCGCCAGGTCAGCTATCGCAACTCCTTTCTCTCGCAGGCGGCGATCGAGGCGCTCGATGCGCATGCCAGGCAGGCCAGCGAGGCCGTCGCACAGGGCCCTGCCGCGCTGGAACGCTGGCTCACCGAGCGACAGCACGATGATTCGGGCGTCCTGCTGGTGGTGAACGGCCATCTGCAACCGCTGTTCGAACAGGCACCAAGCGATGAAATCCGCCGCCAGTTGCGCTTCGCCCGTCTTTACGACGCCCCGATGAGCAGGCGCTCGGGGCCGCGGCCGACCGTACTCGTACCGCTGGAGGGCAGCGACAACCAGCTGGTGGTGGAGCTGCCCGAGCAGTTCAGCCCCTGGCGCCATCACCTGTTGCTGGTGCTGGCGACCGTCTACGTGCCGCCCGTGCTGTTTTCCCTGTTGTTCTGCTGGCTGCTGTACCGCCAGCTCATTTCACCGCTCGACCGCCTGCGCAGCCAGGCCAACGCCTTGCGCGGCGATCGCCTCGACCCGCCTGCACCGCTGCTGCTGACCGATCGCAACGACGAGCTGGGCGAGCTGGGCCGCTCGATCGAATACCTTACCCGCCGCCTGCGCGACTCCATCGCCCAGCAACAGCAACTGCTGCGCGACCTGTCGCACGAGCTGCGCACGCCACTGAGCCGGCTGCGGGTCGCCTGCGAAAGCGAGCTGCCACCCGCCGAGCTGCGCGAGCGGGTCGAGCGCGAGGTCGCCGGCATGGGACGCCTGGTCGACGACACGCTCGCGCTGGCCTGGCTGGACAGCAAGCAGACCCGCCTCGACTGCGAGCCGGTCGATGTGCAGACCCTTTGGAACCTGCTGTGCGAGGACGCCTGCTTCGAGTCGGGCTGGCCGCGCGAGCGCCTGCGCAGTGAACTGCCCGACGCCTGCCTGGTGCAGGGCAATCTGAACGCACTGGCGCAGGCGATGGAGAACATCCTGCGCAACGCCATCCGCCATTCGCCGCCCGACGGCACGGTCTGCCTGGGCGCCTATCGCGAAGGCGAACACTGGCGCCTGTGCATCGACGACCAGGGCCCCGGCGTTGCGGAGGATCAGTTGCAGGCGATGTTTCGTCCGTTCACCCGGCTCAGTGCCGCGCGCCCGGGCGGGGACGGCTTCGGCCTCGGCCTGGCGATCGCCGCGGGTATGGTCACGTTGCAGGGCGGGCGGATCTGGGCGGAGAACCGCGCTCCAGGGCTGCGGGTCAACCTGCTGCTGAGAATGTATAGATTGTAAATGCGCTTTACTGTTAGTTGCGAATGACTAGCATTCGTCTCGCTGTAAGCGATCGCTCGACGCTCACAGGCGAGTGGCCGCCTCGGCCCCGCAACGACTGATGCTTTTCACGGAGACGGCAGTAAATGGCTATTTACACACGGCATCGCCTGGCGGGTGCAATCGCCCTGGCGACCCTCACCGCCACACAGGCCCGGGCTGAACAGGCGCTGGAGTTGCAGCCCACCACGGTAGTGAGCGCCGCAGGCTACGAGCAGAATATCGCCCAGGCGCCGGCCAGTATCTCGGTCATTACCCGTGAGCAGCTGGAGAAGCAGTCGTACAGCAATATCGTCGATGCGGTGAAGAACATTCCCGGCGTCTACGTCACCGGGGGCGGCCAGATGCAGGACATCAGCATCCGCGGCATGACGTCTTCCTACACCCTGTACCTGGTCGATGGCCGCCCGATCTCCGCCGGCCGCTCGGTCAATACCAACGGCAGCGATGGCGGCAAGCAGATCGGCCTGCCTCCGCTGTCGATGATCGAGCGCATCGAGGTCATCCGCGGCCCGATGTCCTCGCTGTACGGCTCCGAAGCGATGGGCGGGGTCATCAACATCATCACCCGCAAGGGCGCCAACGAGTGGGGCGGGACTCTTTCCACCGAATACACGCATTCACTCAACGATCTGCAGGAAGACGAGAGCTATACCAGCCTCTATCTCGCCGGCGCACTGGTTCCCGACCTGCTCGGCCTGCGCCTGAATGGCGGCTTTACCCGCACCCAGGAGGCCGAGTACATCGGCGGGGACGACAGCGCCGCGAGCACGCCGGACGGCAAGCGCAAGCAGGGTGGCGCCGAACTCTTCCTCACCCCCGATGCCAGCAACCGTTTCGCCCTGAGCTACGAGGCGGCGCGGCTGGACGAGAGCGCACATCCGGGCAAGAGCGTCGCCTACAGCCCGACGGCCGTGGCCAGCTCCACCGAGTACGACAAGGACATCTTCGTGCTCAGCCACGAGGGCCATTACGAGAACCTGCAGATCAATACCTACCTGCAGAAGGACATCTCCGAGCGCGTGCAGGAGCTGACGAAGAAGGAAGAAGTCACCACGTTCAACACCCAGGCCAGTTACTTCTGGGGCGAGCACGTCATCACGCTTGGCGGTCGCTACAAGGAAGAGGAACTGACCCGCAAGGACAACGGCCTGCTGAGTTTCCTGCCCGACGCGGTCGGCGAGATGGACCGCTGGATCGCGGCCGTCTACAGCGAGATCGATTGGGGCGTCAGCGATGACCTGCGGGTGACCACCGGGGTCCGCTACGACGATGACGAGTTCTTTGGCGGTCAGGTCTCGCCGCGCGTCTACGGCGTCTATACCTTCACTCCCGAACTGACCCTCAAGGGTGGCATCTCTACCGGCTACAAGCAGCCCTCGCTGACCGATGCCACCGAAGGCTTCGGCGGCACCACCGGTGGCGGCGGCTGGCAGGCGATCGCGCCGCACTCGCGGGCGATCAGCATCGGCAACCCCGACCTGCAGCCTGAAACCAGCACCAACTACGAAGTCGGCTTCAACTACACCGACCGGGCGTCCGGCCTGAGCACCAGCGTCATGGCCTTCCATACCCAATACAAGGACAAGATCGCCGAGGATCGCTTCTGCTCGACCGATGCCAGCGGTAACGCCAACCGCAACAACTACGCGGCCTGGTCGTGCAATTACGGTGGCGAGCGCTGGTACTTCCTCAGCACGCGCAAGAACATCTCCGAAGCCATCATCCAGGGCATCGAGTGGACGCTCGACTACGACATCCTGCCGTCGCTGCGCCTGACCTCCAGCTACACCTACACCGAATCCGAGCAGAAGTCCGGCGAGTTCAAGGGCGAGCCGCTGAACAAGCAGCCCAAGCACATGGCCAATGCCCTGCTCGACTGGCAGATCAACAATCGGCTGTCGGCCTGGGTCCAGGGGAACTATCGCAGCGAGACATCGGACTACATCAGCCGCACCAGCATGTCCGCAGGCACGCCCGGCTACGGCTTCGTCGATATCGGCGGCGTCTATCGGCTCACCGAGAGCGTCGACCTGAAGGCCGGGCTGTACAACATCGCCAACAAGGAAATCACCAACGAGGACTACGAAGTGGTACTCGACGGTCGCCGGCTGGTGGTAGGCGTCAGCGTCGATTTCTGAAGCCCGCAGGCGGCCGCGTCCCTGGCCGTCTGAGCACCGCGTTACCCGTCGCCCGGTCGGCCGCATGCCCGCCGGGCGACGCTCGTGAAGACCAACTGACGGAAGACCACCCGTGTCTCGATCGACGCTTCTCAGCCGGCCCTGGCTCGACATCGCACTGCGCAGCGCCCTGGCGATCCTCGGCGGCTATGCCTTCACCTATGCCTTCACCGCCGCGCTGGCGAGGCTGCTGCCGCTGCCGCGCTTCGACGCGGTGATGTTCGCCACCGAGATCGCCTTCATCGTCTATCTGGCGTACCTGCTATGGAGCTTTGCCGGCGTCAGCCTGCGTCGGCTGGCCCTCGTCACCGCGACAGGTACGCTGGGTCTGGCCCTGATCGGCTTCTGGCCACAGCTACTGGAGCGTCTCGGATGAAAGGCCGGACATTCACCCAGTCGATGTCCTGGCTGCATACCTGGTGCGGGCTGCTGCTCGGCTGGGTGCTCTTCGCCATCTTCCTGACCGGCACGCTGGCAGTGTTCGACAAGGAACTCAATGGCTGGATGCAGCCGGAGCTGCCGAGCCGCGCCGTCGACCCGAGCCTGGCGGCCAATACGGCGCAGCAATGGCTGCAGGCCCGCCACCCCGAAGCCCAGGCGTGGAACATAGGCCTGCCCACCGAGCGTACGCCGACGCTGACCGTAGCGGCCGGCGAACAGCGGCGCGGTGGCGGTACCCCGATCGACCCGGTCAGCGGCGAAACGCTCGAGCCAAGACAGACGGTCGGCGGCAACTTCTTCTTCCGCTTCCACTTCACCCTGCACATGCCGCGTACGCTGGGCGTGTGGTTGGTGGGGTTCGCCGCCATGGCGATGCTCGTCGCGTTGATCAGCGGCATCGTCATCCACAAGAAGCTCTTCAAGGAGTTCTTCACCTTTCGCCCCGCCAAGGGCCAGCGCTCCTGGCTCGACGGCCACAATGCCAGCGCCGTCCTGCTGCTGCCGTTTCACCTGATGATCACCTACACCGGGCTGGTGATCTTCTTTCTGATCTACATGCCGGCCGCGCTCCAGGCGCTGTATGACGGCGATCGCAACGCCATGCTGCGCGAGGCCGGCGGCTCGCCTCAGCGCATCGAGGCCGGCGCCCGTGGTGAGCGCCCCGCCGCCAGCCGCGCGGCGCCGGCCACCCTGCTGCCGCTGGCCGACTTCGTGGCAAAGGGTGAGGCGCACTATGGTCCGGGCATGCTGGCCGGGCTGCAGGTCAGCCATCCGGGGCGGGCCGACGCGCGGGTCACGGTCAGGCCGATGTTGGGCAGCCGGATCGAGCTGACCAAGGGCGAAGCGCTGGTGTTCGACGGGGTCAGCGGCGCGCTGCTGCAGTCCCCGGCCGCCTCGCGCGCCAGCCACCTCACCCAGCGGGTGATGGCCGGCCTGCATTTCGCCCAGTTCGGCGGCTACCCGATGCGCTGGCTGTACTTTCTGTGCGGCCTGGCGAGCTGCGCGATGATCGCCACCGGCCTGGTGCTCTACACGGTCAAACAGCGCAAGCAGGCCAAGGGCTCGCGGCGCTTCCTGGAACTCGTCGAGCGGCTGAACGTGATGACCGTCGCCGGGCTTGGCCTGGCCTGCATCGCGCTGCTCTGGGCCAACCGGCTGCTGCCAGCCGACATGGTCGGGCGCAGCGGCTGGGAGACGCGGGTGTTCTTCGCCGTCGGGCTGGCCAGCCTGCTGCACGCCGCCTTGCGCCCGCCGCTCAAGGCATGGCGCGAGCAACTGTTCACCGCGGCGCTGCTCTGCGCGGGCCTGCCGCTGCTGGACTTCGCCACGACCGGCGAACTCGATGGCCGCCGGCTCGGCGTCGACCTGGCCGCCGTCGTGATCGGTGCGCTGCTCGCCTGGGTCGGCTGGAAAACCGTCTCGCGCGCGCCGGCGGCCCAACGGCGGCCACGCTGCGCAGGAGCCCTGACATGAATGCGCCCCACCTGCTGATCGCGCTGAGCCTCGCCTACGCCGGCATGCTGGGCTTGTGCCTGGGCACGCAGCGGCACTGGAAACAGCTCGCCAGCCCCCGCCTGCCAGCCGCGGCAAGGCGTGCCTGCATGCCATTGGGCCTGCTTCTGCTGGCCGCCTCGGTCTGGTTCGCCGGTCGGCTGTGGCCGGGCGGCATGGCTGTCGTCGCCTGGCTCGCCATGCTCTCGCTAACCGGGCTGGGCCTGCTGCTGTTGCTACCCTACCGGCCACGCCTTGCACTGGCGATGCCGCTGCTCGGTGCTCTTCTGGCCGGCATCAGTGCCATCGGCTGAATACCGTTCTTTTGCCCGACCACAACACTCAAGAACCTTTCTGGCGAGCCGAAAACGCTTTACCGACTCGCCATGGAGTGCTTGTGCATGTTCAACGGACGCCTCAAACAACAACTCGAACAACAGAATGGCGAACTGGCCCTGCTGCGCCAGCTCGGCGACCAGCTCGAGCGCCAGATGCTCTCCCTGCGCCTGGACGCCGACGCGCGCATCTGCGCCTGCAACAACCGCTTCGCCGAGACACTCGGCTATCGCGAAGCACAGCTCATCGGCCGCCCGCTGGCCGAGATCGTGCCGCCCTATGTGAAGCACCTGCCCTGCTTTCATAACTTCCAGGCCGCCATCGCCCGTTTCGAACCGGTCAGCGACGACTACCGCTACCTGCGGGCCGACGGCAGCCTTGCCTGGCTGCGCGTGCACTGGCTGCCGATCCGCGCGGCGTCCGGCGCGCTGGCCTACATCCAGGGGTACGCTACCGACGTCACGGCGCAGATCGAAAAAGCCCGTGAGAGCGAAGCCTTCATCGATGCGCTGATCCGCTCCACGGCGGTCATCCAGTTCAACCTGGACGGCACCGTGATCACCGCCAACGAACAGTTCCTGCAGGCGATGGGCTACCGCCTCGAGCAGATCGTCGGCAAGCACCATCGCCAGTTCTGCACGCCCGACGAAGCCGCCTCGCCGCAATACGAGGCCTTCTGGCAAACGCTCAATCGCGGCGAGTACGTGGCCGACCGCTTCAAGCGCGTGGACAGCCGCGGCCAGGAAGTCTGGCTGGAGGCGACCTACAACCCGGTGCATGACGCCGAGGGCAAGCTGTG
The DNA here is from genome assembly GCF_057738225.1 of Stutzerimonas sp. CXK-1. Taxonomy (NCBI): domain Bacteria; kingdom Pseudomonadati; phylum Pseudomonadota; class Gammaproteobacteria; order Pseudomonadales; family Pseudomonadaceae; genus Stutzerimonas; species Stutzerimonas sp. CXK-1. Next base: position 2,622,684 of record NZ_CM173217.1, read on the forward strand.
CAAGGTCGTCAAGTTCGCCAGCGTGGTGACCGACCAGGTTCATCGCGAAAGCGAGGTGCGCGAGGCGGCGGCGATTGCCTTCGAGGTGTCGCAGCAGACCGACGTCAGCGCCGAGCGCGGCGCCGCCGTGGTGCAGCAGACCATGCACACCATGCACAGGATCGCCGAACGGATGCAGGGCGCCACGGCCAGCATCGACGCGGTCGGCCAGCAATCGCAGTTGATCAGCTCGATCGTGCAGACCATTGGCGGCATCGCCGCGCAGACCAACCTGCTCGCCCTCAACGCCGCAATCGAGGCGGCCCGTGCCGGCGAGCAAGGCCGCGGCTTCGCGGTGGTCGCCGACGAGGTGCGCCAGCTCGCCGGTCGGACCAGCGCGGCCACCGAGGAAATCGTCGAAGTGGTTCAGCAGAACCAGAAGCTCGCCGAGCAGGCCACCGCGCAGATGGCCGCCAGCCGGGAACAGGCCGAGCAGGGTCTGGCGCTGGCCAATCAGGCCGGCGCCGTGATCGTCGAGATCCAGGACGGCGCCAAGCAGGTGGTCAGCGCCGTCGGCCGCTTCGCCAACGAACTGCACTGACAGCCTTCGCACGTGCCCGCCGCAGCGGGCACGAACGGTCGCTGCAAAAAACCGCCGAGTCATTACAATGCGCGGTTTCGTTCCAACCGGTCCTCGCCCATGTCACTGCCCAAGCATCACCTCGAACTGCTCGCCCCGGCCCGCGATGTCAACATCGCCCGCGAGGCCATTCTGCACGGGGCCGATGCGGTGTACATCGGCGGGCCGAGCTTCGGCGCCCGGCACAACGCCGAGAACAGCGTGGCGGAGATCGCCGAGCTGGTGGCCTTCGCCCATCGCTTTCATGTGCGGGTATTCGTCACCCTCAACACCATCCTTCACGACGACGAACTCGAAGCGGCACGCGCACTGATCCAGCAGCTGTACGACGCCGGCGTCGATGCGCTGATCGTGCAGGACATGGGCATCCTCGAACTGGACATCCCGCCGATCGAGCTGCACGCCAGCACCCAGACCGACATTCGCACGCTGGAGCGCGCGCGCTTTCTCGACCAGGCCGGCTTCTCCCAGCTGGTGCTGGCGCGCGAGCTGAACCTCGCCGAGATCCGCGGCATCGCCGATGCCACCGATGCGGCCATCGAGTTCTTCATCCACGGCGCGCTCTGCGTGGCCTTCTCCGGGCAGTGCTACATCAGCCACGCGCAGACCGGGCGCAGCGCCAACCGCGGCGACTGCTCGCAGGCCTGCCGCCTGCCCTACACGCTCAAGGACGACCAGGGCCGCGTGGTCGCCTTCGAGAAGCATCTCCTGTCGATGAAGGACAACAACCAGAGCGCCAACCTGCGCCAGCTGGTCGAGGCCGGCGTGCGTTCGTTCAAGATCGAGGGGCGCTACAAGGACGTCAGCTACGTCAAGAACATCACCGCCTACTACCGGCAGCGCCTGGATGAGATCCTTGCCGACCGCCCGGACCTGGCCCGCGCCTCCAGCGGCCGCACCGAGCACTTCTTCGTGCCGGACCCGGAGCGCACCTTCCACCGCGGCAGCACCGACTACTTCGTCACCGAGCGCAAGGTCGACATCGGCGCGTTCGACTCGCCGACCTTCACCGGGCTGGCGGTCGGCGAGGTGCTCAAGGTCGGCAAGCGTGACATCCAGGTACGCACGCGCGAACCGCTGTCCAACGGCGACGGCCTGAACGTGCTGGTCAAGCGTGAGGTGCTCGGCTTTCGCGCCAGCGTGGTGGAACCGCGCGGCGAGCAGGAAGAAGACGGCGAGCGCTGGCTGCACTACCGCGTCGAGCCGAACGACGGGCTGCCTGAAGGCCTGCATCGCCTGCGCCCGCATCACCCGCTGAACCGCAACCTGGACCACAACTGGCAGCAGGCGCTGCTCAGGCCCTCCGCCGAGCGCCGCATCGGCCTCGCCTGGCAGGCCAGCCTGCGCCGCGACGGCCTGCAGCTGACCGCCACCAGTGAGGAAGGCGCCGTGGCCTCGGTGCGTCTGGATGGCCCCTTCGCCCCGGCGAACAAGCCCGAACAGGCGCGCGCCGGCCTCGAAGACCTGCTCGGCCAGCTGGGCACCACGCTCTACCATGCCGAGTCCGTCGAACTGGACGCGCCGGAGCTGTTCTTCATCCCCAACTCCCAGCTCAAGGCGCTGCGCCGCGAAGCCATCGAAGCGCTCGACGAAGCCCGCGCCGCCCTGCGCCCGCGCGCCGCGCGCAAGGCCGAGAGCGTGCCGCCGCCGGTGTATCCCGAGGCGCACCTGTCGTTCCTGGCCAACGTCTACAACCACAAGGCGCGTGCGTTCTACCACCGCCACGGCGTGCAGCTGATCGATGCGGCCTACGAGGCCCACGAAGAGACCGGCGAGGTGCCGGTGATGATCACCAAGCACTGCCTGCGCTTCTCCTTCAACCTCTGCCCGAAACAGGCCAAGGGCGTGACCGGCGTGCGCACCAAGGTGGCGCCGATGCAGCTGGTCCACGGTGACGAGGTGCTGACCCTGAAGTTCGACTGCAAGCCCTGCGAGATGCACGTGGTCGGCAAGATCAAGGGCCATATTCTCGGCCTGCCGCAACCCGGCTCGGCCGCCAGCGTGGTCGGCCAGATCACGCCGGAAGACCTGCTCAAGACCATCCGCAGCAAGCCGGCGCACTGACCCGCGGCCCCGCCGCAGGCCCGATGCCAGAGGACCGAGCGCCTGCAGGCTCGGTCCTGGCTCATCGCAGCCGGCTCGCTTCAGGTCCTGAAGCGCAGCGCCATCTGGTTGAGATCGGTTGCCAGCCTGGCCAGCTCATCGCTGGCAACCGCCGTCTGGTCGGCCCCCGCCGCCGACTGAATCGACAGGTCCCGAATGGTCATCAGGCTGCGATCCACCTCGCGGGCCACTTGCGCCTGCTGTTCCGCCGCAGCCGCGATCATGACGGTGCGCTCGTTGATGATCGCCACCGAGGCCGCGATGTTGTCGAGCATGGCCCCGGCTTCGCGGGCCACGTCGAGCGTTCTGTCGGCCTCCTGCGTGCTCAGCGCCGTCGCTTTCACAACGCTGTCGGTACCCGACTGGATCGCGGCAATCATCTGCTCGATTTCCTGGGTCGATTGCCCGGTACGGTGCGCCAGCGCCCGCACCTCGTCGGCGACCACGGCAAAACCACGCCCCTGATCGCCGGCACGGGCTGCCTCGATAGCGGCGTTCAGCGCCAGCAGATTGGTCTGTTCGGCGATGGTGCGTATCACGTCGAGCACCTTGCTGATGTCGCGCGCCTGGCCGGCGAGCCCCTGGACGAACCCGCCCGTCTCGCCGATGCGCGCCGACAGGCTATCGATTGCGTTGACCGTGTCGTTGACGTGGCGGCGCCCGGCCTCGGCGGCGGCCGTCGAGTCCCGCACGCTGTCCGACGTCGAGGCCGAATTGTTGGCGACCTCTTCGATGGCCGCGGTCATCTGATTGACCGCCGTCGCGGCGAGCTCGACCTGCTCGTTCTGCCGCTGTAACCCGCGTTTGCCTTCGTGGGCCACGCTGGTCATCTCTTCGGTGGCCGTGGCCAGCTGCGTCGAGGAGTCGCCGATGTGCTTGAGCGTCGCGCGAAGGGTCGCCTGCATCGTGGCCAGCGCCGACAACAGGCGGGCCGGCTCGTCTCTACCGTCAACCTTGACCGATTGGCTCAGGTCCGATCCGGCGATGCGTTCGGCCACCCGCAGCGCCTGCCCAAGCGGCTGGGTGATGCTGCGCGTGAAGCCGACCGCCAGGCCCACCGTAGCGACGACGGCAACCGCCATTACCCCGAGCAGCACCCAGAGGCTGCGCGAATAGACTGAGCCGGCAGACAGGCTGGAGGCCTTGGCGCCCTCGTCGTTATAGGCCGTCAGGGCCGCCAGTGCCTCGTTGATATCGCTGCCCTGCTGGCGCATGCCGCCGTTGAACAACGCGATCGCCGCGGGCGCATCACCACCCGAAAGAAACGTGAGCAGCTGTTCGAGCGACTGTTCGTAGCCATGAACGGCGGTTTGGACTTGGCCCACGAGCTGCCGCTCCTGTTCATCGATCAGCGGCGATGCCAGGTAGCTGCTGACCCGCTGTTCGATCTGCGAACGACGCTCGCCGATATCGCGCCGGGCGTCGGCGGCTGACTCATCGGCCGAGGGGATGAGCGATCGCGCCACCATCAGGCGCAACTCCAGTACATCGCTCCGAAGCCCACCGGAATCGCGGACGCCGGCAGCCAGTTGGTTTCCATGACCTGCTCCGTTTTCCGCAGAGCCTGCACCTGGACCAGCGAAAAACACCCAACAAACAGCAACAGCAAGGCGATGGCCGAGAAGCTGAGCGCTGCTCGGGCAGACACGTTCATTGAGCGAAACATGGGAGGCACCCTGAGGGTAGGCTTCGGACAGGATTGTTCCGAAACTAATACAGAGTGTTTCACCAAGCGGCGAGGCTGTACAAGATTCGTCCAGTGATATCAGCGCAATATCAGACCAAAGCAGTAGGCCGTTTTCCCGGGCCGAAAGCGGGAGCCGAGTTCGTCCGGATTGCCCCGGCGAGCAGCTGGAGCAGGCATGCGGACATCTTGCGGTCCGTTGCGTACCGGTCTCGAGGCGAGGCACGCAGGCGCACCCTGCGAGGAACCATCGGCAGGCTCGCCGCCACCAACACTCAGCACAGACGATCGGAGGCGTGCCGGCTCGCCGGGCTTCTGGCCCGCTCGCCTGCAGCACGCGCAATTCAACAAGGTGAAACCATGCCCCAGATACTCATAGCGGCGTTCGACCGGTACACCGAAGCAGAGCAAGTCAAAGCCGAGCTGGTGAGCCAGGGCATTTCGCCGGACGACATCCAGCTCTCGGCATCCTTCAACCCCGAGAACATCGCCAGCAGCCGCGTCGAGGTCGTCGGTGAGGAGCCGGATGCCGATGCTGGTGTCGTCGACAGGATTGGCAGTTTCTTTCGCCGGGTATTCGGCGACGACGCACCTGCCCATGCCGGGCGTTACCCGGAAGCTGCGCGGCGGGGGTCGACGGTGGTGACGGTGTCGCTGAGCGATGAGGGACCGGTCTCCATGGTCGAGCAGGTCATGGAGCGTCACGGCGCCATCGACATAGACGAGCGCAGCGCCAGCTGGGCGAATGGCGATGCGACGCCGGTGACGGCCAGCACCGAAACGCTGACCAGCGGTTACCCGGATGCCACGTCCATCGGAGTGGACGCGCGCGAACTGGACGGCAGCAGCACGCCGGAGCGCGGCCAGGCGCAGGGCAGCATTCCCGGCCGCGCCGAGAACGCCCGGGCAGCGCGGCGCGACAACACGGCCGGCCGGGTGCGCATCATTCCGCGCTGACTCGAGCAGACAGCAGCACCTGCAGGGTCAAGGCATTGGCCACGGCGGCGCCGCTGGCGGTGTTATCGAAGATGCACCAGCAGGGGATACCCGCCTGCCGGCACTGGCGCAGCTCGCCCGCCAGCCGTGCGAGCCAGTCAGGCGAATAGGCAGAGTGATAAATGCGTGGCGAGCCGTGCAGGCGGTAGTAGCGCAAGCCCGGCCAGCCAGCAGGCCGGTCGCCGCCAGGAATCGGCGATGGGTCAGCAGCCACCCGCGCCAGCTGCCAGTGTCGCAACAAGGGCTCGGCGTCCAGCCAGCTGGCATGCCGCGCTTCCAGCGCCAGAGCCCCGTCGTAGCGCGCCCGCAACTGGCCGAGGAAATCGTCGGCCAAGGCCTGCTCGAACGCCAGCGAAGGCGGCAACTGCAGCAACAGGCAACCCAGCCGCCCTCCCAGCTCGGCGATTTCGTCGAGAAAGCGCTGCAGTTCGCCTTCACAGCTGCGCAGACGCTGCTCATGGCTGATCAGCCGAGGCAACTTGACGCTGAACGTGAAGCCTTCCGGTACGGCTGCCGCCCACCTACGGTAGGTCGTCGGACGATGCGGGCGGTAGAACGACGAATTGATCTCCACCGCTGAAAACCGCCCGGCGTAGCGTTGCAGGTGTGTTCCTTCGCTCGGAAACTCGGGCCACGCTGCCCGTGGCAGGCTCCAGCCGGCGCAACCGAGGCGGATGCCCTCATTCGCGCTCATCGCCCCTCCGGTTCGACTGTGCCAGCGCGAGGCCGGCCAGGTGTTTTAGACTTGCGCGCTGTCTGACGTCCTCAGCGGCCATTGTCATGAAGCAGCAACCCGTTACGCCCTTCCAGATCCTGATCCTGGTGCTTTCCGTCTATGTGATCGGCGCACTGGTGGCCGACCTTCTGTTCGAACTGCCCGAGGACGTCTCGACGCTGCTTGGTTATCTGGACAACATCGTCTGCTTCTTTTTCTTTCTCGACTTCTGGATGCGCCTGCAACAGACCGAGGACAAATTGCGTTTCATGCGCTGGGGCTGGATCGACCTGCTGGCCAGCGTACCGGCCGCGGGCCTGCAGGCGGCCAAGCTGTTCCGCGTCCTGCAGATTCTGCGCGTGCTGCGGGCGATCAAGTCGATGCGCCTGATCTGGCGGATCCTGTTCCGCAACCGCGCCGAAGGCATCGTCGCCTCGGCCGCTACCGCAACCATGCTGCTGGTCGCATTCGGTGCACTGACCATGCTGCTGGTGGAGGCGCCCAATCCGCAGAGCTCGATCAACACGCCGGAGGAAGCTCTGTGGTGGGCCTTTGTCACGGTGACCACGGTCGGCTACGGCGACTTCTACCCGGTCACGACCCTGGGGAGGATCGTTGCGGTGCTGCTGATGATTTCGGGCGTCGGGTTGTTCGGCAGCTTCGCGGCCTACATCGGCTCGCTGTTCGTCGCCGACAAGAACGAGCAGGACGACCGCGACCAACAGGCCGATCGCGAAACGCTGCAACGGCTGCTGCTGCAAATGGAAAGCCTGACCGAGGAAGTGCGCAGCCTGAAACGGCAGCTACAGGGCCAGGGTCACGGCGCCGCCGATGAGGCAGAGCCACCGCGCTCGGTACCTTAGCGCCCGGCCGGTGCGGACAGGCGCGACCGCGCGCACTGAGCGATCTGCTGCGCTGCGGGTCGAAACACAACACTGATCAGTAAAGGTGTCGATCATGGCCAAGGCCGGGGGCAAGCCGTACAAATCCGTCAGGCTCGAGCGTCTTGCGCGCTTCATCGAGTGGGCCAGCGCGCGCCATCCGGATTTCGTCGCGAAGAAGCACCATCAGGAAAAGTGGTACATGCCCTACATCGGCTACCCGATGCCGGGCCTGGGGCGCGCGGCAAAAGCCTTCTGGCTGGGCCTGCACGCCGAGGCAGTGGACGCGCTGATGGCCGAACCCGATGCGAACGAACTGCTCGACCGCGTCGTCGCTCGCGACCTCGGCGAAATCGCCTGCGACGTCGACGTGTTCGGGACCACCAAGACCTTCACCCTGGGCTCGCCGGCACACCTGCTGGAGCCCGAATGGGCCCTGCGCCTGGAAGACAGCCCCCGGCGCGGTGACTTCCCCGGCACGCTGCAGCAGGCCGTGCAGAGCCATGTGCGGAGCCGCCTGCAACTGCTCGAAAGGCCCTTCGCCGAGATGGACGAGGACAGCCGCCAGCGCTGCCTGGCGCGGGTCCGCCCGGAAGTCGAGCGGCTCGACGAATTCCTCGCGCGGGCCATCGAGATCGTCAACGAGACCCGTCATGAGCTGCGCTATGTCGTCGAGTTGCGCCAGGGCGATCTGCGCCTGGAAATCCAGCGGCGTGTGCCCCGCCACGATCAGCTCCTGAGCGACGCCGAAGTGGCCCGCTACAAGGCCGACGACCGCCAGATGCTGGAGGAAAAGTTCGCCCTGATGCGCGAGCACGCCGGCGACTTCGACCTCCTGCAACTGGGCCACAAGCGGCTGATCGAACTGCTCCAGCTGGAGCCGCGCAAGCTGCGCCGCGCCATTACCCTCGCCCACCGTGAGCACGCCGAGCGCATGGCCTTTGCCGTGCTGCTGGAGAACGACCCGCGCTTCGCCCACTACCACGAGCTGTACCCGGCGCGCCGGCTGACCCGCCAGTGGGTCGCCTACCTGGGGCCGACCAACAGCGGCAAAACCCATCGCTCGATCGAGGCGATGACGGCAGTCAAGCACGGCATCTACCTCTCGCCGCTGCGGCTGATGGCGCTGGAGAATCAGGAGCGCCTGGAAGCCATGGGCGTGCCCTGCTCGCTGGTCACCGGCGAGGAGCAGATCATCCGCGAAGGTGCGACGCACTTCTGCTGCACGGTGGAGGAGTTCGCCCGCTTTCGCGGCCAGCACTGGGACGTGGTGGTGGTCGACGAAGTGCAGATGCTTGCCGACGGCCAGCGCGGCTGGGCCTGGGTCGATGCGCTGGTCAGTGCCTACACGCCACGCCTGCTGATGACCGGCCCGGCGTTGATCGAACCCTCGCTGCGTACGCTCTGCGAGCTGTGTGGCGATCAGCTGAAGATCGAGCGCACCCGGCGCCTGTCGCCGGTGGAGGTCGCACGCCGGGCCACCACACTCAACGGCCTCGAGCCGGGCTCGATGCTGGTGGCCTTCAGCCGCAAGACCGTGCTCGAACTCAAGGGCATGCTCGAAACCACCGGCAAGCGCGTCTCGGTGGTATACGGCGCGCTGTCGCCGGAAGTGCGCCGCGAGCAGGCACGGCGCTTCCGCGAGGGCGAGGCGGACCTGATGGTCGCCACCGACGCGGTGGGCATGGGCCTGAATCTCCCGGCGCACACCCTGTGCTTCTATACCGACGAGAAGTTCGACGGCATCCAGAACCGCCAGCTCAACGTTCAGGAGGTCAAGCAGATCGGCGGGCGTGCCGGTCGTTTCGGCCATCACGACGAAGGCACCATCACCGCGCTCGACCCGCAGACGCTGCGCGCGATCCGCCAGCTGTTTCACAGCCCGGACCGCCCGGTGAGCCTCGCGCAGTTTCAGGTTCGTCCGTCCATCGAACACCTCTTGGCAATTTCCGAGCAGATGAACGAGCCGTCGCTGCTGCGTGCCTGGCTGACGTTCAACCGCAACATCAACTACGGCGCCGAGTTCGTCTCGGTGCTGCCCGACGAGCTGGCCGAGTGGATCGGCCTGATCGACGATCCGAAAATCCCCCTCTGGCTGCGCTGGATCTTCGCCTGCACGCCGATTCGCGGCGGGCTCGAGGGGCCGGCCGCGCATGCCGCGCAGCAGTGGCTCAAGCGGGTCGCCGCTGGCCGCTCGGTCGAGTTGCCGCGCCTGCTGCTGCGCAACGACCTGAGCTCCCTGGAGACTTCGCTGCACGTGGTCGAAACCTACCTGCACCTGGCGCGCACGCTGCCAGACCGGTTTGCGCAGGTCGAGCAGGCCGAAGAACAGCGCACCCTGCTCAACCAGGCGATCACACGCGAACTGTCGCGCCAGCGGCGGCCGCGCCACGCCAAGCAGCGCACGGGCGGCCCACTGCGGCGCGAGCGCCAGGCCCGACGCTGACGAGAGGCGTATACTGCTGGCCCTCTGCAGTTTCCTGTCGCGGAGGTTTCGTGCCCATCCACTATGTGCGCCGCCTTACCGATCGCCGTCGCTCCCGGCGGAGCAATCGCCAGCTCGGCCTGTACCTGGCATTCGTCGCCGGTGCCGCCAACGCCGGCGGGTTCATGGCGGTGCAGCAATACACGTCGCACATGACCGGCATCGTTTCGACGATGGCCGACGCCCTGGCGCTCGGGCGCTACCAGCTGGTGCTGGCCGGCCTGGGCGCGCTGCTGTCCTTTGTGCTCGGGGCGATGTGCTCGACGCTGATGATCAACTTCGCCCGTCGGCGCCGGCTGCACAGCGTCTATGCCGCGCCGCTGGCTGTCGAGGCCTGGCTGCTGCTGGCCTTTGGCGTGCTTGGCGCGCGCCTGATGGAGGTGCCGGGCTTCTTCGTGCCGCTGACCGTGATGCTGCTGAGTTTCATGATGGGCCTGCAGAACGCCATGGTGACCAAGCTTTCCAACGCCGAGGTACGTACCACCCATGTCACCGGCATGATCACCGACATCGGTATCGAGCTGGGCAAGCTGCTCTATGTCAACCGCTCGCGGCGCGAAGACCTGCCTCGGGTGCGCGCCAACCGGGAGCGCCTGCTGATCAACAGCCTGCTGGTGGGCTGCTTCTTCGGGGGCGGTGTCGTCGGTGCGCAGGGCTTCAAGCTGATCGGCTTCCTCTTCACCGTTCCGCTGGCGGCCGTGCTGCTGGCGCTGGCGACGGTGCCATTGTCCGACGACCTGCTGCTCGGCTGGCGGCTGTGGCGGCGTCGGCACTGAGCCGGGCAAGAACGCTCGCCGCACACCTCGGCGCCGGACAACCGCTCAGCCATTTGGTTCCGACGGATGGCGGGAAAATGTTCGATTTTTTACTTTGACAGCGCCTTTCTTTGCCTCTAAGTTTTCGTTTCCGAACAATTCCGAACGAACCGCAGTGCTCGGAATAAAACAAAAACAACTGAACGAGGCCTCGCGCATGAGTACGCCCATCGTCCCTACGCTCAAGGGACAATGCATCGCCGAATTTCTCGGCACTGCCCTTCTCATCTTCTTCGGTACCGGCTGCGTCGCCGCGCTCAAGCTCGGCGGTGCCGATCTGGGCCTGTGGGAGATCAGCATCATCTGGGGTATCGGTGTATCGATGGCAGTCTATCTGGCTGCCGGCGTCTCCGGTGCCCATCTGAACCCGGCAGTGACCATCGCCCTGTGGCTGTTCGGCACTTTCGAGCGCCACCGGGTGCCGGCCTACATCCTGGCGCAGCTGGCCGGCGCCTTCTGCGCCGCGGCGCTTGTCTACGGGCTGTACAGCAGCCTGTTTTTCGATTTCGAACAGAGCCATCAGATGATCCGCGGCAGCACGGAGAGCCTGGCGCTGGCCTCGATCTTCTCCACCTATCCGCACGCTTCGCTGTCGTTCGGCCAGGCGTTTCTCGTGGAAACGGTGATCACCGCGATTCTGCTGGCGATGATCATGGCCATAACCGACGACGGCAACGGTCTGCCACGGGGGCCGTTGGCACCGCTGCTGATCGGCTTGCTGATTGCCGTCATCGGCGGCTCGATGGGACCACTGACCGGCTTCGCGATGAATCCGGCGCGTGACCTGGGACCCAAGCTGATGACCTTTCTGGCCGGCTGGGGCGAGGTCGCCCTCACCGGCGGGCGCAGCGTGCCGTATTTTCTGGTGCCGGTGTTCGCCCCGATTCTTGGTGCCTGCCTCGGCGCCGCCGGCTACAAGGCACTGATCTGCCGGCACCTGCCCGGAGTCGGCTCAGCCGCCTGCGCAGTGCCGGCCGCCCGAGAAAACACCCCGACCGAAATCAATTCCGCGCAACCCGAAGTCAGCAAAGCCCGCTGAGGAACGTCGCCATGAGCAACTCGAACAAGCAATACGTCGTAGCCCTCGACCAGGGCACCACCAGCTCCCGCGCCATCGTGCTGGACCGCAACGCCAACGTGGTGACCATCGCCCAGCGCGAGTTCGCGCAGATCTACCCGCAGCCGAGCTGGGTCGAGCACGACCCGATGGAAATCTGGGCGACCCAGAGCGGCGTGTTCGTCGAAGCCCTGGCCCAGGCCGGCATCAGCAACGAGCAGGTGGCGGCCATCGGCATCACCAACCAGCGTGAGACCGCCATCGTCTGGGACAAGGTCAGCGGCCGGCCGATCTACAACGCCATCGTCTGGCAGAGCCGCCAGAGCACGCCGATCTGCGACCAGCTCAAGCGCGACGGCATGAACGATCACATCCGCAAGACCACCGGCCTGGTGATCGACCCCTATTTCTCCGGCACCAAGATCAAGTGGATTCTCGACCACGTCGAGGGCAGCCGTGAGCGCGCCCGCCGCGGCGAACTGCTGTTCGGCACCGTCGACTGCTGGCTGATCTGGAAGATGACCCAGGGCAAGGCCCACGTCACCGACTACACCAACGCCTCGCGCACCATGCTGTTCGACATCCACAAGCTGGACTGGGATCCGGTGATGCTCGAAGCGCTGGATATCCCGCGCGAGATGCTGCCGGAGGTGCGTTCCTCGTCGGAAATTTACGGCCACGCCTACATCGGTTCCGGCCAGAGCACCGGCATTCCCATCGCCGGTATCGCCGGGGATCAGCAGGCCGCGCTGTTCGGCCAGATGTGCGTCGAGCCCGGGCAGGCCAAGAACACCTACGGCACCGGCTGCTTCCTGCTGATGAACACCGGGACCAAGGCAGTGCAGTCCGAACATGGCCTGTTGACCACCATCGCCTGCGGGCCGCGTGGCGAAGTGAACTACGCCCTGGAAGGCGCCATCTTCAATGGCGGCTCCACCGTGCAGTGGCTGCGTGACGAACTGAAGGTGCTCAACGAATCGCTGGACTCGGAGTACTTCGCCACCAAGGTGCCGGACAGCAACGGTATCTACCTGGTGCCGGCGTTCACCGGCCTTGGCGCGCCCTACTGGGATCCGCGCGCCCGCGGCGCACTGTTCGGCCTGACCCGTGGGGTCAAGGTTGACCATCTGATCCGTGCGGCGCTGGAGTCCATCGCCTACCAGACCCGCGACGTGCTCGATGCCATGCAGCAGGACGCCGGCGAGCGGCTGCGCGCCCTGCGCGTGGACGGCGGCGCGGTGGCCAACAACTTCCTCATGCAGTTCCAGGCCGACCTGCTCGGCACCCAGGTCGAGCGCCCGCAAATGAAGGAAACCACCGCCCTCGGCGCAGCCTACCTGGCCGGACTGGCGACAGGCTTCTGGAGCGATCTCGACGAGCTGCGCAGCAAGAGCAGCATCGAGCGGGTGTTCGAACCGGCGTGTGGCAGCGAACAGCGCGAAGCGCTCTATCGCGGCTGGCAGAAGGCGGTCGAGCGCACCCGCAACTGGGCCGAGGACTGAGCGGACGCGCCCACGCCTGCCGGCGACCGGCTCGCTGGCAGGCGCGGTCATGCGCGAATCCGAACAGGCTACGCTTTAACCGAACGCCAGACTCCGGCATGCTTCCCGCCAAACAGCGAACAAGGAAGCCCCATGAGCCTGGCGCCCCGGCAGCAGAACATCCTCGAACTCGTGCGCGAACGCGGCTATGTGAGCATCGACGAACTGGCCCGGCACTTCACCGTGACCCCGCAGACCATCCGCCGCGACATCAACCAGCTCGGCGAAGCCGGCCTGCTGCGGCGCTACCACGGCGGCGCGGCCTACGACTCCAGCGTGCAGAACACCGCCTACAGCCAGCGCGCGCACCAGATGCGCGATGAAAAGCAGCGCATCGCCGCCGCCATGGCCGCGCGCATCCCCGATCAGGCTTCGCTGTTCATCAATATCGGCACCACTACCGAGGCCATCGCCCGCGCCCTGCTCAACCATCGCAACCTGAAGATCATCACCAACGACCTTCACGTGGCGAGCATCCTCAGCACCAAGGAGGATTTCGATGTGCTGATCGCCGGCGGCAACGTGCGCAGCGACGGCGGCGTGGTGGGCCAGGCCACCGCCGACTTCATCAGCCAGTTCAAGGTCGACTTTGCACTGATCGGCATCAGCGGCATCGACGAGGACGGCACCCTGCTCGACTTCGACTACCAGGAAGTCCGCGTCTCCCAGGCGATCATCCATAACGCACGCAAGGTCTTCCTCGCCGCGGACTCCAGCAAGTTCGGCCGCAGCGCCATGACCCGCCTGGGCTCGCTGGAGCAGATCGACTGCCTGTTCACCGACACGCCGCCATCCGATGTATTCGTCGAGCTGCTTGCACGCCACAAGGTGCAGGTGGAAATCGCCGGATAGCGAGCTTTCGCGCCCGTCCCGCTCAGTGCGGAAGGCAGCAAACGCCATTTTCGGAAATGTTCCCTTTTATCTGATTTCGAACATTTTTGCTTTCACATGGATTCTCTCGCGAATAACATGTTCAAAACCGAACATGATCTTTCGTTTTCGAGGAGAAGCCCGTGCCCCATTCCGTCCAGCCCGTCTCCGAGCTCTATGACCTTGCCGTGATCGGCGGCGGTATCAACGGCGTCGGCATCGCGGCCGATGCCGCCGGCCGCGGACTGTCAGTGTTCCTTTGCGAACGCGACGACCTCGCCAGCCACACCTCGTCGGCCAGCAGCAAGCTGATCCATGGCGGGCTGCGGTATCTGGAACACTACGAATTCCGCCTGGTTCGCGAGGCGCTGGCCGAACGCGAGGTGCTGCTGGCGAAGGCACCGCACATCGTCAAACCGATGCGTTTCGTGTTGCCTCACCGCCCGCATCTGCGTCCGGCGTGGATGATCCGCGCCGGGCTGTTCCTCTACGACCACCTCGGCAAGCGTGAGAAGCTGCCGGGATCGCGGGGCTTGCGCTTTTCCGCCGAGAGTCCGCTCAAACCGCATATCCGCCGTGGCTTCGAGTACTCCGATTGCTGGGTGGACGACGCGCGTCTGGTAGTGCTCAACGCCATGGCGGCGCGCGAGAAAGGTGCGCATATCCACACCCGCACCCAATGCCTGAGCGCCAAGCGCGCCGGTAGCATCTGGCATGTCGAGCTACAGCGCGCCGACGGCAGCCGTTTCGCCCTACGCGCCAAGGCGCTGGTCAATGCGGCCGGCCCATGGGTCGCACAGTTCATCGGCGAAAACCTGAAGCAGCGCTCGCCCTATGGCATACGCCTGATCCAGGGCAGCCACATCATCTTTCCGCGCCTGTTCGAAGGTGAACAGTCCTACATTCTGCAGAACGAAGATCGTCGCATCGTGTTCGCGATTCCCTATCTGGATCGCTACACCATGATCGGCACCACCGACCGCGAATACCGGGGCGACCCGGCGCAGGTCAGCATCAGCGAAGAGGAGATCGCCTACCTGCTGGCCATTTCCAACGCGCATTTCCGCAAGCAGCTGGCACCGCAGGACATCCTGCACACCTTTGCCGGCGTCAGGCCGCTATGCGATGACGAATCGGACAACCCTTCGGCGGTAACTCGCGACTACACCCTGTCGCTCTCGGCTGACCCAGGCCAGGCTCCCTTGCTTTCGGTGTTCGGCGGCAAGCTGACCACCTACCGCAAGCTGGCCGAGTCCGCGCTCGCTCAGCTCAAGCCGTTCTTTACGCAGATGGGCGACAGCTGGACTGCATCGTCGCCATTGCCCGGCGCGGAGAGCTTCGGCTCGATCAGCGAGCTGGCTGCGCGGCTCACCGAGCGAGTCGTCGACATCACGCCAGAGCTGGCCCACCGCTGGGCCACGACCTATGGCAGTCGCGTCTGGCACATGCTGGGCGACGCGCGTTCACGCAGCGAGCTGGGTGAAGAACTTGGCCACGGCTTGTACCGGGCCGAAGTGGATTACCTGCTCGCCGAGGAATGGGCCACCCAGGCCGAGGACATTCTCTGGCGGCGCACCAAGCTCGGCCTGGTCTGCAGCCCCGAGCAGGTCGCACAGCTGCAGCGTTACCTGGCCGATCATCCGCTGCTGCAACCCGGACGCAGCAGCGACGCCGCCTGAGCGGTCAATCGCGGGTTGCATCGAGTTGCCGGTTGATCCGCGCCAGGCTGGCCGCGATGCGCTGCTCGACGCTCTGTAACTGCTCGTCCTGTTTCAGCAAGGGTACGCAGAGGTTCAGCGCCGTCAGCACCAGCAGCTTGTCGCCAGTGGCGTTGGGGAACTGCCGCTGGCTCTCGGCCAGATGCTGCTGCAGGAGCGCGGCAGCATCCTGCAGCAGCGCTTCCTGGCTGGGCGGGGCGCGGAAGGAGTACTCGCGGCCGAATACCTTCAGCACCTGCACCCCATCGGCACTCATGCCGCTGAGCTACTGGCGGCACGGTCCAGTAGGGCCTGCAGGCGTGCCAGGGTGGCGCCCTGGCGGTCTTCCTGCTCCAGCGCGGCGAGCTGCAGGTTGTCGTTCTCCTCACGGGCCTGCTGCAGCTGCTGTTCGAGCAACGTGCAATGTTCGCTGAGCTGCTGGTTGCGCTGCAGCAGGTCATCGATAACGGTTTCGAGTTGCGCCAGGGTGGCTTCGAGCATGGGAAAGGTTTCCAGGTCGGCTTGAAAAAGCGCGCGAGAGTACCCGAAACGATGATTGCCAGGGGCCTTCATTACGCCTTCAACGCTCACGGCGGCGGCCATCGCCAAGGGAAGACGTTTGCGGTAGCCTCGGCGGCCTATTCGCAGAGGAGTGTTCCCATGGCACGCGCTACCGCCCGCCACATCCTGGTTTCCACCGAAGCCAAGTGCAATGAACTGAAAACCGCCATCGAAGGCGGTGCCGACTTCGCCGAGCTGGCCCGTCAGCACTCCACCTGTCCGTCCGGCCGTGACGGCGGCAATCTAGGTTCCTTTGGCCCGGGGCAGATGGTCCGCGAGTTCGATACCGTGGTCTTCAGCGCGCCGCTCAACCAGGTGCAAGGCCCGGTGAAGACGCAGTTCGGCTATCACCTGCTGGAAGTCACCAGCCGCCAGGACTGAACGCGAAAAGGCCCGGTTTCCCGGGCCTTTCTATTAGCGCTCAGCGCGGTTCGCCGGCTCTGTCGCGGTTCTCGTGCAGGAGCACATTGAGTTCATCGACCACCGGCTCCCAGGCGTCATCGCTCGCCAGCGCCTCACGCAGCATCTGCGCCTGGCCGGGGCTCCAGAACGATGCCTCGGTGAGCTTGACGTCGTCGGGCAGTGGGTAGTGTTCGGCGATGAACGCGTCGATTCCCGCCTGATCGGAAGGCAGGCCGAGCTGCTCGAAAAGCAGTTCGAGGGTTTTGCTTACCGGTTCCATAGAAGTCTCCTTTCGAATCGAAGCGGCATTACCGTGGCGTTGCACAATAGAGAGCCGCCAACCCGCCGCGGTTCCACGATCAACCGAGCGACAGCCCGATCGCGACCAGCAATGGCGTCGTCACGCTGATCGCCACGTTCAAGCCCATCGCCGGCAGCAAAGCACGCTCGCGGCAGGGCTCGCCGCGG
This sequence comes from Stutzerimonas sp. CXK-1, assembly GCF_057738225.1. Taxonomy (NCBI): domain Bacteria; kingdom Pseudomonadati; phylum Pseudomonadota; class Gammaproteobacteria; order Pseudomonadales; family Pseudomonadaceae; genus Stutzerimonas; species Stutzerimonas sp. CXK-1. The sequence continues at coordinate 2,639,578 of NZ_CM173217.1, forward strand.
AGCAGCCAGCCAGCGCGCACAGCCAGCGGCAGGGTCGCACAACCCAGCAGCACCGCCATGGGTGCGACGCCTGCCATTACCACCGCCACCAGCAGCAGATAGGTGGCGAACCACTGCAGCCAGAGCAGTCGCACACAGCGGGCGCAACCGAGGACCATGGGCAATGTGCGCCGGCCAACCCGCCGGTCCGCCTCGATGTCTGGAAACTGGTTGAGCAACAGCAGGTTGTTGCACAGCGCAAAAGGCACCAGCGAAAGCGCCAACCCGGTGCCATCGACCCTGCCTGCCAGCGCCAACTGCGTTCCGAGCACCATCAGCGGTCCGAAGCCCAGGGCAGGCGCCACCAGGCACAACCAAGGCTGTCTCGTTACCCAAGGAGTATAGGCAACGACCAGCAACAGCCCGAGCAATCCTAGCGGCCCCAGGCGCAGGGCCAGGGTCGGATCGCGCCAGAGAAGCCAGGCGCCGCTGGCAGCGCAAAGCGCCAGGCTGCCGATGCCCAGCCAGAGCGCCACGGGTGCGAGCCCCGGCTGTGCAGGAAGTGTCCCGCTGCCGCCGCTGAACGCCGTGCGTCGAGTCTGTTGATCCAGCCCGCTACGAAAATCGGCATATTCGTTCAGCGCATTCACCGCCGCATGCGCGGCGATTGCGCCGATCAGTACCGCCAGCACGTCCCACAACGCGATCTGGCTGCCGACCTGCCGTATGGCCAGCGCGACGCCCAACGCCACACAGGTGACGGCTTGCAGCAGAAAGCGAAACCGGATCACGCCCAGTCCGGCCAGAAATTCCGGCATTTGCCTGGCTCCCACGAAGATGGCCCCGCCATGGTGGAACGGTCCGTCGCCAGGCCCGTTGACTCAGGTCAGCACGGCGCAGCCGAGCGCTTTGACTGATTCGGCGGTCCAACGCGAAGCCATTCACCGCAAGAGGGTCTTGCCATGGGACTGTTCGACCGCATCAAAGAGAAACTGGGCCTTGGTGGCGTTTCCAACGAAGCACACAAGCCGACCAGCACCGCGCCCACCAGCGCCTCGACCAGCAATGAACAAGGCGCGACGCTGACTACCAATCGGCCATCCGCCACCGATAATGCGACCCTGGCACCGGGCCAGGACCTCAACGCGGCCCCCGCCCACCTGTCCCAGGTGGACGTAGCAGCCAAGCTCGATTCGATGGCTGCCAGTCATCCCGAAAAGCTCAACTGGCGGACATCGATCGTCGACCTGATGAAGCTGCTCGGCCTGGACAGCAGCCTGGAATCGCGCCGCGAGCTGGCCGTCGAGCTGGACTGCCCGGCCGAGAAGATGAGCGACTCGGCGCAGATGAACATGTGGTTGCACCGTGAAGTACTCAAGCGGGTCGCCGATCACGGCGGTAGCGTTCCGCCCGAACTGCTGCACTAGAAATGCAAAGGGCCGCCTCACGGCGGCCCTCATTACCGGCTACTTGCTAGCGCTCAGGCCAGGCGGGCCTGCTCATCGGCGAGGAAGTCCTCCTCCAGCAGGGCATCGCTCGCCGCGCTGGAACCCAGCGGCTGCGCGGCGACTGCATTGCGCTTCGCACGCGCCTTGCCGAACTGATGGCCGAGGGCCTTGTCGAGCTTTTCCATGGCGCCGTCGATGGCCAGTTCCAGCGACTCGGCCTTGTGGGTCACCGAAACCGGCTGCAGCCCCTTGGGCCGCGCCTCCATCTGGCAGCGCTTGTCCTGGGCGCCAGCCTTGTCTCCGTTCTCATCACTCAGATGCACGACGATCCGCGTCAGATCGTCGTCGTAGCGCTCCAGTCTGCTGGCGACACTGGCACTCACCCAGTCTGCAAGCCGGGCACTGCCGTCGATATGGTTATCGCTGTGAACCTGGATTTGCATAAGTCGTCCTTACCTTGGCTTGTGGACACGGCCACCGTTGTCGAGTGGCCTGGCACCAGCTATGCCACCGTCCGGCCCGATGCGCAATGGGCAAAATCGCGCAGCGGCTGCCGGAGCACGAACAGGTTCGACGCAGGGTGCAGCCCGCTAGCAGCGGTTCGTAGCCATTGCGATGCCGTTCGCAACCCCAACGCTCGAGACAACAAACTGTAAGAAAATGCGGGCCGCGCGATCGGCGGCCCGGGAAGGTCGTTTGCAGACGGTCTCAGGCCGCCTGCGAAAACAGCGCATGCCCGTGATCGAGTGCCTGATCGACCAGCCAGCGCCCGTGTGCCAGCGACAGCCGCTGGGCGATCTGCAGTTCGCTGACGAAGCCGTGACCACCCGAAACCGGCAAGCGCCGAGTGGTATGTCCGGCGGGATCGGTGATCCGACAGCCCAGGGCCCAGGGAGTAGGAGCCCCCGGGTACTCCATGACGTCGGCGACGATGGTGTGGTCGCGGTAGGTGCATTGCATGGTGCTCATGGTCGTTACCTCGCAATCAGCCTTGGCTTTGCCCCCGGCGACCGCTCGGCGGCTGCCGCACCGGGGTCTGTCCAAGGCTGCGCGCAGAGCTCGGCCGACGCAAGCCGTACCGACGAACGCGCCGACTCGGCTCAGGCGTCCAGCGAGGGCCCGATCATGCGCGACAGTTGCGCATACACACCGGGGGCTGCCACGAGATAGGGGTTGCCCTCGAGCAGCCCATCGCCGCGCAGAAAGTCGTTCGCCAGCGCGCCGGCCTCCTTCACCAGGACCAACCCGGCGAGGCAATCCCAGCTCTTGAGCTGGGTCTCGTAGTAACCGATCAGGCGTCCGGCGGCGACATAGGCCGTCATCAGCGCGCCAGAGCCGTTGCGCAGGAACATTCCGCCCTCGGCAAGCAACTGCACGAGGAAGGGAATGAAGTGCTCCTTGCCGCGCGGATGGAAGGTACCCGCCCCGGTGAGCCCCTCACTGACGTGGGTCGCCGCACTGGCCTTTAGCGGCTCTTCATTGACATAGGCGCCGCGTCCCAGGCAGCCATGAAAGAGTTCGTCGTGGTTGGGGTCGGCGATGGCGCCAACACAGGGTTGGCCATCGACCAAGAGGCCAACCGATACGCACCAGTTGTGCAGCCCATGCAGGAAGCAGGCGGTTCCGTCGATCGGATCAATCACCCACACGCAACGGGCCTTGAGGTCGGCGGCGCCGCTTTCCTCGCCGAGAAAACCGTCTGCGGGAAACCGTTCGGCCAGCTGCGAGCGCAGGAACTGCTCGATCCGCTGGTCCGCGACGCTGACGACATCCTGCCGGTCGCCGCCCTTGTGTTCGACCGTCAGCGTCGCGCGCGAGCGATACAGTGCCATGCCCATCTGCGCCGCCTCGCGCGCCAGGGAGCAGGCAAAGGCGTAACGGGCGTCGATATCGAGGGGCTGGTCGGCAGGCGTCATGGCGGGCTTCCTGTAGGCGGAGGCGCGATTCTAGACAAGCTGCCGAACAAGAGACACCGCCGCCAGGCCGGTTTTCCTGACACGAGGGAGCAGAGCGTCGCACCGGCTAAGCTCGCTGCCCCCTTCATCGCGCTGCACCCACCTGCCCCGCTTGCGGCATTCCTGCTCCAGTAACCGGGCGCTGCTCACAACGGGCCGACTGCGGGCGAACGACTGGCGTTCGCCCGCGCCGCGTCAGTCCTGATTCAGCGCACCGATGCGGTGAATCGATAGATCCGCGCCGTTGAATTCCTCTTCCTGCGACAAACGGATACCGAGCGTGGCGCGCAGCAGACCATAAACCGCAAAACCGCCGACCAGCGCCACACCAACGCCCAGTAGCGAGCCAATCAACTGGCTGGCCAGGCTGACGCCGCCCAGGCCGCCAAGCCAGTGCTGGCCGAACAGGCCGCAAGCGACTCCGCCCCAGACACCGCACAGGCCGTGCAGCGGCCAGACGCCGAGCACGTCGTCGATCTTCCACTTGTTCTGGGTGGCGGTGAACGCCCAGACGAACAGTGCCCCGGCGATCGCTCCGGTGGCCAGCGCACCCACCGGGTGCATCAGGTCGGAACCGGCGCAAACGGCTACCAGTCCGGCCAGCGGCCCGTTGTGCAGAAAGCCCGGGTCGTTGCGGCCAACCAGCCAGGCCGAGGCCGTACCACCGACCATCGCCATCAGCGAGTTGACGGCGACCAGGCCGCTGATGCCCTCGAGTGACTGCGCACTCATCACGTTGAAGCCGAACCAGCCGACGATGAGGATCCACGAGCCCAGCGCCAGGAACGGGATGTTCGAGGGCGCAAAGGCAACCAGGCGGCCGTCACGGTAGCGACCGTTGCGCCGGCCGAGCAGGATCACCGCGCCGAAGGCCAGCCAGCCCCCCATGGCATGCACCACCACGGAGCCGGCGAAATCATGGAAGGCCGCACCAAAGGTCGCCTCCAGCCAGGCCTGCAGGCCCAGGTTGCCGTTCCAGATCAGGCCTTCGAAGAAGGGATAGACGAAGGCAACGATCAGCAGCGTGGCGCATAGCTGCGGGCCGAACTTGGCGCGCTCGGCGATACCACCGGAAATGATCGCCGGGATGGCTGCGGCAAAGGTAAGCAGGAAGAAGAACTTCACCAGCGCGTAGCCGTGATCGGCCACCAGCTGATCGGCCGGGGTCATGAAGGTGACGCCGTAGGCGATCCAGTAGCCGATGAAGAAGTAGGCCAGGGTCGAGACGGCGAAATCGGTGATGATCTTCGACAGTGCGTTGACCTGGTTCTTCAGGCGCACCGTGCCCACCTCCAGAAAGGCGAAGCCGGCGTGCATCGCCAACACCATCACGGCACCGATCAGGATGAAAAGCGTGTTGGAGCCGTGCACCAGGGACTGCACGGCACTATCGAGGTTTTCCATGGTTCGCTACTGCCTCAGGAGAAATCGCACCAAAACGGCAACCTCGAAAACCCCGCCGCACCAAGATGCGTCGCTGCCATCTTTTCCAAGACCGCATCCCCGGCCCGCCGTAGCGAGGGCTCGCTGATGGAAATCAGGCAAGTATTTGATTTTTAACAGGTTGCTGCCAATTCTGGAAAACCGGATCGCGCCAAGTTGGAGCTGATCAGGTATTTCCTGCACCGAAGCAATGCAACGCGCGTACCAAGCGAGCCGGTATTGCCTCGGCTCGATGCTGCACATCGGGGCAGGCGCCGTCCCGCGGCACTGCGTTGGCGCAAAGCACATTCGGACGTTGGCGCTGCGAAGACTCAGATTACCTGCAACGTGCGGTATTCGTCCCAGGCGTGCTGGTCGGTCATCCCGCTGACGAAGTCCTGCAGCATGCGGGTGCGATGGTAGAACTCCCACAGCGGCCAATCGGGCGCATCCGGGTCTGCGCCGCGCAGGGCTTCGTGATAGGCCTTGATCAGCAGGCTCGGCAGACGGCGCGCCAGCATTTGCAGATAAGGCTCCTCGCGGCAGCTGCCTACGGTCAACTGCTCGAAGAGCGCTGGGCTTACTCGCAGCAACGGCGCGTAGTGATCGAGCAAGCCCTGCAGGATCCGGTGGCCCTGCAGCTGTAGCGTCTCGACTTCCGGATGGCAGAACACCCGGGCCATGGCCACATCCTTGAAGGTGGCGACTATCGCGTTGGGCAGGCTCCGATCCTCCAGGAGCGCACGGTCCAGCGTGCCGTGGAAGATCGCCTCGATGTTGTCGATGAACTGCCGCGCGGCATGCTGCACCAACGGATGCACCAGATTGACGCGCAGCCAGATGAAGAACTCGCCGTTCCTGTTGATCGGTTCCCTGTGCGCGCGCTCAAGTGCGTAACCGACCATGCTGGCGAAACTGCGATTGCTGCCCGGGACCGGTGCATCCGGCGAGGCATGCGTGGCGAAGCGCTCGACCAGCAGCTGCGCCAGCTGCTCGATGCTGAAGATGCCCTTCTCGACCGAGTCCTCGATATCGGCCAGGCAGTAGGCTATGTCGTCCGCCGCCTCCATGATGTAGGCGACCGGGTGGCGAGTGCCCGGTGCCATGCCGAGCGCCTCGTGCAGTTCAGCGACGAAACCTTCCTCGGAAAGATAGAAGCCCGGCTTCTTGCGCAGGTAGGCGCCCGGCGTACCTTTATCCGGTTTGGGTGCATAGGCCGCACGCACGTACTTGAGCAGCCCGGCCGTCTGGGTATAGGTGAGGTTCAGGCGTAACAGGGTCACCACCAGGCGAACCGCCTGGGCATTGCCTTCGAACTGCTTGAGATCGCAAAGCATGCGATGACGCAGCGCCGGGTCGCCCCGCTGGCCGAGCGCCTGGTCGAAGAGCGCGTCCAGATGCTGGTCGAACCACTGGCCGATGGCGTACTCGCCAAAGTGTCCGAATGGCGGATTGCCGATGTCATGCATCAGGCAGGTCATCTCGACGAGCGTCTCCAGTGCGCCCTCCAGCCCATCGAGCCCGACCTCGCCGGCCCGCTCACCGAGCTGCTTGTACAAGGTGCGCACGATGAAACGCCCGGCCTGCTGCACTTCCAGCGAATGTGTCAGCCGGCTGCGTACCGCCGCATTGCGCTCGAGCGGGAACACCTGGGTTTTCTGCTGCAGCCGACGGACGGCGGCGGAATTGATGATGCGGCCACGATCGCTTTCCAGCTGATCGACGATCGCCGGCAGGCCACCGGCCGCTCCCTGCTCCGCGCGCCCGTATGGCCGCTGACGAGTCACCCTGCACTTGAAATCGATAGCCAAGAGATGCAATCCGAAAGACCTCCGAAGCTGCCGAGCCTAACCTGTCGCACCACTATTACCAAGGCAGCGCACCTGGCGTAGGCTGGCCGCTTCAACCCTCGCGAGCGAAGAGCACTGCCATGTCCCGAGCCGATTTTCACCGCGCGCATGCCGAGCGTGCCACGGCCGAAGCACAGCGCCTGCTGGATGAGCGCGCCCGCCTGGAATCTCGCTGGCTGGCCTGGGTCGCAACCGAACTCTATCGGCTCAGCCCGCCGGCCTATGCCGCCATGGTGCGCCGCGAACTGCAGCGCCTGACCCAGGCAAGCGCTTGAGCGGGCGTCGCGTGAATCGCTCGCCGGCAGGTGCCGGCGCCTCGCCAAGGGGCTAGAATCCGCGCGACATCGACCATCACATGAGATGAACCATGGGCGCACAGTGGAAAGCCAAACCCAAGGAAGCCGCCGCCAATGCCAAGGGCAAGATCTTCGGCAAGCTGGTGAAGGAAATCATGATCGCCGCGCGTAACGGCGCCGATCCGGAGACCAACGCCAAGCTGCGCCTGGCCGTGCACCAGGCCAAGAAGGCCTCGATGCCCAAGGACACGCTCGAGCGCGCAATCAAGAAGGGTGCCGGCCTCACCGGCGAGGTGGTCCATTACGAGCGCACCCTTTACGAGGGTTTCGCCCCGCATCAGGTGCCGGTGATCGTCGAGTGCCTGACTGACAACCTCAACCGCACGGTCGCGGAAATTCGCGTGCTGTTCCGCAAGGGCCAGCTCGGCTCGTCCGGCTCGGTAAGCTGGGACTTCGACCACGTCGGCATGATCGAGGCGACGCCCGAAGCCGGCGCGGACGCCGAGTTGGCCGCCATCGAGGCCGGCGCCCAGGATTTCGAGGCCGCCGACGAAGGCGCAACACTGTTCATTACCGAGCCCACTGACCTGGACGCGGTATGCAAGGCCCTGCCCGACTTCGGCTTTACCGTGCAATCCGCCACGCTCGGCTACCGCCCGAAGAACCCGGTGTCACTCAGCGGTGCGGAGCTGGAAGAAGTGGAAGCCTTTCTCGAGGCGATCGACTCGCACGACGATGTGCAGAACGTCTATGTCGGCCTTGCCGGCTGAGAGCATTAGGAGGCAGGCAGCATGACAGCGAAGAAGCCGGACATTCCTTATAGCCAGCGCGAGCAAGGGTACCGGGAGAAGGCCCTGAAGATGTTCCCCTGGGTGTGCGGTCGTTGCGCACGGGAGTTTTCGGGCAAGCGTTTGAGCGAGTTGACGGTCCATCACAAGGACCACAACCACGACAACAATCCCGAGGACGGATCGAACTGGGAGCTGCTCTGCCTGTATTGCCACGACAACGAGCATGCTCGCTATACCGACGCGCAATACCAGACTGCGCCGCGCGCCGGTGCCGATTTGGGGCGCAAGGAAACCTTCAAGGCCCTCGCCGGCCTGGCAGAGCTGCTCAAGGACAAGGGCTGAGGCCCTTGCCTCGCCCCTGTTCTCAGTTGCCGGTCATTTGACCAGCACGACCGGGATAGCCGACTCGTGCACGACCCGGTTGGTCACCGAGCCCATCACCAGGCCGGTGAAGTTGCCAAGCCCGCGGGTGCCCATCACCAGCGTGTCGCAACCGAGGCGGCTGACCGCTGCACTGATCTGGTCGGCCGCATTGCCCATGACGGTGTGCGTCTCGGCCTGGATGCCGGCCGCGTTCAGGGTCTTCGAGGCTTCGTCGAGCAGGCCGCGCGACTGGGCCATCAAGCCGTTGTTGATCTCCTCGATCATGCTGGCACTGACGTACTCGCCATAGAGCACCGGCTCCTGCTGGACGTTGATCACGTGCACCTGCGGCACGCTTTTGAGCTCGCCTGCCAGATCGACCACGTACTGCAGGGCCCGCCGGGCATTGTCCGAACCATCGAAAGCCACAAGAAGCTTGCGCATAGTCACCTCCCTTGATGTGAGGTTTAGAGCATAGCGCAGGCCAACGCGACGCAGGGCGCACCGCCGCGCTTGTGTTGATCTGGCACAAGCCGCGATCATCGGCGCCCGCAATGGAGGACGAAAATGATCGGTCAACAGCAGGAGCCGGTGTTCGGCGTGAGCGATGCCTCGTTCCAGGCGGCCGGCGGCGAGGCCGGGCTCAAGCGCCTGGTAGCGGATTTCTACCGGGCGATGGACAGCCTGCCGGAGGCGGCGACGATACGCGCCATGTATCCGGATGACCTGGGCCTGGCGCAGGAGAAACTGACCAGTTTTCTTTGCGGCTGGCTGGGCGGCCCGCGGCGTTATGCAGAGCGCTTCGGCCCGATCAGCATTCCGCAGTTCCATACGCGCTGGAACGTCGGTGAGGCGGAGCGCGATGCCTGGCTGAGCTGCATGGCCTGGGCCATCGAGCGCCAGCCCTACTCGGCCGCGTTCGCCCAGTACCTCTTGACCCAGCTGCGCGTGCCGGCCGAGCGCATCCGCCAGGTCCAGCAACCGCCTGGCTGCCCGCGGAGCCGATAGTCAACGGTGCTCGGCTTCGGCCACGCCGAGCGCCGGATCGGGACGTTGCTCGAACCTGTCGCTCAGCGCCATCCGCAGCCACACGGGTGAGAGCACCAGACCCACGCCCAGGCTCAGCCAACTGAGCCACTCGCCGCCCTCGGGGGGCGGGAATGCCAGGCGACCGATTCCGACCAACAGGCTGTAGAGCGACACCGCGGTGACCACTACCGCCAGAACGCGACTTCCAAAGGCCCCACGCGCACGACCTTGATCGCCACAAAGCGCCGCCGTGCGCCCCCAGAAGCCGAACGGGCGAACCTTGCGATAGAAATGCTGCAGCGTCGCATCGTCGGTGCGTGGCGTGACGAAGGTGATCAGTACCGCCGCCGCGCAAGTAATCAACGACATCAGGCCCAGCCGGATCCACTCCTCACCGGGGTCGGTACCGAAGTAGTACAGCAGGACGGGCGCCAGGATCAGCGAGACGAGCATCGCGGCCAATTCGGAATAGAGGTTGATCCGCTCCCACAACCAACGCAGCACCAGCACGGCGCCCATTCCGGCCCCGAACAGCAGCGAGATGAACCAGGCCGTCTGGATCGAACCGAGGTTGGCCATGATGACCATGGCGATGAGCAGAATCACCACGTTGGATATCCGCGCTACCAACACCAGCTCCTTATCCTTGGCCTCCCGCTTGAGCAGCTTCGGCGCCACCACCGCGCGATAGACGTCATTGCTCCAGTACGAGGCGCCCCAGTTGAGATGCGTGTCGACGGTAGAGGCCAGCGCCGCCAGCAAGCCCACCAGCATCAGGCCGCGCAGGCCGGGCGGCATGAGCTCATCGATGCCGGTCACGAAGAGCGCCTCGCGGGCTGCGGTGAAGCCATCGGCGCCGGCCTCCGCCGGGGAAAACGGATAGAGCACCAGCAGGCCGATCGAGATTGCCAGCCAAAACAGGCTGCGCACGAGAATCTGCAACCAGGTGAACACCAGGCCTGCGATCCTCGCCTCACGGTCGGTCGGACAGGCCATGCTGCGCTGTGCCAGATACCCGGTGCCATCGGAGTTCATCTGGAACAGCCACTGCATGCCAACGATCACCAGAAACGGCAGCACAGCCTCCCCTACATTCGAGGGCGGCGAGAAAGAGAGCAGCTTGCTTGCCTGCTCCATGCCATACAGCTCGACGACCCGGTCGGTCAGCCCCCCGAGCCCACCCGCCGCATCGACCACGAACCAGGCATAGGCGACCGTGCCCAGCATCGCCACGGCGAACTGCATGACGTCCGTCTGCACCACCGCGCGCAGCCCGCCGGTGATCGAATAGGTCGCCGTGAATACCAGGATGAGCAGGATGGAGATGAGGTTGTTGGCACTGGTGGTGATCGGGTCGAGGCCCGTAATGCTTTCGCCCAGGCGTATGCCGCTGGCCTCGATAAAGCTAGCGACGACCTGATAAAGCCCCGCTGGCAGCCATTCATGCCAGGGTAGAAAGACCTCCGCGATGCGGATGGCTGCAACCAGCACCATCGCCAGCACCACACAATTGATCACCGTGCCGTAATAAACCGCCTTGAACAGCCGCAGCGGCGCGACGGCCCTGCCGCTATAGCGCACGCGAGTGACCTCGGCATCGGTCAGAACGCCGGCACGCCGCCAGTTGCTGGCGAACAACCAGGCCAGCAGCAGAAACGCCAGACCGTAGATCCACAACCGCCACACTGCGAACACACCGGCAGTGGCGACCAGGCCTGCCACCAGCAGCGGCGTGTCGGCGGCAAACTGTGTCGCCGCCATCGATACCCCCGCCCGCCAACCCTTGATGGTCCGGCCAGCGAGAAAATACTCATCCAGACTCTGGGACGCCTTGCTTCGCGCACGCAGGCCCGACATCAACCCGTAAACGATGAAGGCCACGACGATCAGTAGGTCCAACATATTGTTTTTCCTGTCGTTGGAATCTGCTTAAGGTTGAGAGCACCTCCTGGCGATAAAAATGCCGCCGGCCGGATGAACGGCAGCGATCCGGCCCGGCTGCTTCGCATGGCCGGCACGCGCTAGAATCGCCGGGCCTAGGGCCAATCGAATCCTCCTGTGCTCGAAATTCAACGCCTCGCCAGCCCCCTTCATCCGTTGCTCAAACAGTTCTATCGCAGCCATGGCAGTCGCGCGCGCATCGCGCCGCTCGCAGAATGTTGGGTAGTCCGCCAGGGCGAAATCGTAGCGGGGTTGTGCCTGACGCCCGTCGCCGAGGGCTACTGGCTGACCAATCTCCTGGTCGCGCCGGAACACCGCGGTACCGGTGTGGCGTCCGCCCTGCTCACTCAAGTGCAGATGCAGACCGCTGCGCCGATCTGGCTGTTCTGCCGCCCTTCGCTGGTTGGCTTCTACGAGCAGCGAGGGTTTGGAGCGACGGAGGAGCTGCCGAGAGAGCTTTGCGCTCGTCTGGAGCGCTACCGGCAGACCAAGGCACTGGTCGCCATGCGACGCAAGGAGAGAGAGATGGACACGCCAACGATCGATATTGTCGCGGCCGCCCTGTTCGATGCAGAGGGGCGCCTGCTCGTGGTGCGCAAACGCGGCAGCCGCTTCTTCATGCTGCCCGGTGGCAAACGCGAAGCAGGCGAGACCTCTTTGCAGACCCTTTGCCGGGAACTCGAGGAGGAACTGGGTCTTGCACTGCCAGCGGAAGACGTCGAACCGCTCGGGCGGTTCCAGGCGGCCGCCGCCAACGAGCCAGGCCACCGCGTCAATGCAAAGGTCTTTCTGGGCAAACTGCATGAAGCGGTTGAGACGCGCGCCGAAATCGAGGAGGCGTGCTGGCTCGAGCTGCCAGCCGTTACCCGAATTGAGCTGGCGCCGTTACTCGCGGAACAGATTCTCCCGGCACTGGCAGTTCGAAGGTAAAGCGAACTCAGGGCGAAATGGGGTCGCTGGCGGGAAAGGTTTCCTCGATGGCCTCGTCCAGCTGCTCTTCATCAGCCTCATCGGGCTTGCGCTCCACTTCACCTTCATCGGGAATGGGATCTTTGTCTGAAGGGTTCTGACCAATCATGTTTCCAACCTCTGGGGCGTCGTCAGAACATTAGTGTGCGTCGGCCAGCAACAGTTCGGGCTACTCGGTCGGCCGCACTTTTCTACGGACAAAAAAAGGGGCGGGGTATACCCCGCCCGGCTTCTTCCATGCTCCCTGTATTCCTGATCATCATCCTGATGAAACCGCATCCTGCGGCTGTCCTGGCCCCATCCTTGTGGCCTTGTGCTTGTCCGTCAGCACAGGGGCGATATTAATGATCACCCGCCCCGGAGCAACTGGCCCGGCACCGGGCAACAGCGACAAATCACCGCAGCCCTTCGACTAAAATACCTTATAAATCAATGTTTTATTTATAGTCCACGAAACCATTCGACAGGCTCAACCAGGCTTTACCTACAGCAAATGTAAGCAAATGCTTACATCTTGCTGAGCAATTGGCCCGCGTGGATTAGTCCGTTCGGTTTAGTGAGGCCAAAAACGAAACGGGCCTGAAATCAGGCCCGTTTCGGCGACCGGGACGCCTCAGTGGAACAGCGCTTCGCTCGACAGTCCGTTGCGCTCGAAGATCTCACGCATACGGCGCAACGCTTCGACCTGAATTTGCCGCACCCGCTCGCGAGTGAGACCTATCTCCTGTCCCACCTCTTCGAGCGTGCTGCTTTCGTGCCCACGCAGGCCGAATCGGCGCACGACGACCTCGCGCTGCTTTTCGGTCAGGTCGGACAGCCATTGATCGATGCTTGACGACAGATCATCGTCCAGCAACAAGTCGCAGGGATCGTTGGGCTTTTCGTCGGTCAGGGTGTCGAGCAGCGTCTTGTCGGTGTCCGGCCCGAGCGACACGTCGACCGAAGTGACCCGCTCGTTCAACCCAAGCATGCGCTTGACCTCGGCAACCGGCTTTTCGAGCAGGTTGGCGATTTCCTCAGGGCTCGGTTCGTGATCCAGCTTCTGGGTCAACTCGCGAGCCGCGCGCAGATAGACGTTCAGCTTCTTGACCACATGAATCGGCAGGCGGATGGTCCGCGTCTGGTTCATGATCGCGCGCTCGATGGTCTGGCGAATCCACCAGGTGGCGTAGGTCGAAAAGCGGAACCCCCGCTCCGGGTCGAATTTCTCCACGGCGCGAATCAACCCGAGATTGCCCTCTTCGACCAGATCGAGCAACGACAGGCCTCGATTGACGTAGCGACGCGCAATCTTCACCACCAGGCGCAGGTTGCTCTCGATCATGCGCTTGCGCCCGGCGGGATCCCCCTTGCGAGCCAGACGTGCGAAGTGCACTTCTTCCTCGGGCGTCAGCAGGGGGGAGAAGCCGATCTCGTTGAGATACAACTGGGTCGCGTCGAGCGCCCGGTTGTAGTCGATGAACTTGTGTTGCTTGGCGACAGGCTTGGTCTTGGGAGCCTTGGTCGCATGCTGCACTGTGCTGACACGGTCGAAGTCTATGCCCGGCTCCATGAGCAAAACCGCATCCTCGACGTCAAACTCCAGCGCTTCTTTTTTGAGTGCCATTATTCTTGTCCCGTTCCGAGTTCGACAACGGGCTCAAGACACGCGCGTCCATGCACGAAACCCGAGCCCATTAGTGGCGGCACGGGTGGCTTGGAGTCAACGCTTTGGCAGGTATTGCAGTGGGTCGACGGGCTTACCCTGGCGACGAATCTCGAAGTGCAGCTTCACCCGGTCGGTACCTGTAGATCCCATCTCGGCAATGCTCTGCCCAGCCTTGACTCGTTGGCCCTCCCGTACCAGCAGCCTGCGGTTATGACCGTAGGCGCTTACATAGGTATCGCTGTGCTTGATGATTACAAGTTCGCCGTAACCCCTCAAACCACTACCGGCGTACACCACAGTCCCATCAGAAGCAGCGAGAACAGGCTGTCCTAATTCACCGGCGATATCAATGCCTTTATTCAAACTGCCGTTTGAGGAAAAACGGCCTATTACCTGACCATTCGAGGGCCATGCCCAGCCGCTTGCCGAACGGGTTACAGGCGTCACCTTGACGGGGGCGGACGCCACTGGCTCCTTGCTGATCGCCGGCGGCCGAGGTATCGGATTGGCAACCACCACAGGCGTGCTCGGCCGAGGCGCCGGCTGCGCCGGGCGCTGTCCAGGGGACGGCGCAGCCGGCCGTGCCGCGGTCGTCGAACCTGCGCCAGAGAAGCGGATGCGTTGCCCCGGATGAATCACATAGGGCGCAGAAATCCCGTTCAGCCGCGCCAGGCTGCGCCAGTCCCAGCCATGCCGGCCTGCGATAGACGAAAGCGTGTCGCCGCGCCGAACCGTGTAGGCGCCGCTGGTCACTGGCGGCCGGCTGTTTCGATCGACCACCTGCACACCGCCTGGCGGCGACGAGGCACACCCGGCGAGAAAGATGGCGGCACATGCCACCGGATACAGCGCGTACGACGAAAAGAGGCGAAACCACCGCCGATAGCCCATGAGCCTCAATGCTCGCTCCCTAGGGATGTAATCGGTGTTCAGGCGCCTTGGGTGGCGGGCTGGCGTCGGCCGGCAACCCACTCCAGGCTGAGAACCAGCAGGATACCAGCGATTGCCAGGCCGACCGCCAGCAGCAATTGCGGGTCTTGCCCGGTCAGATCGCCAAAGGCGCCCGGCAGCAGGTTCTGCTCCAGCAGCGGGGTCTTTTGCCCATGCGAATCGAGACGCCAGGTCAGGGTCTGCTTCCACGGCCAGACCTTGTTCAGCGAACCGAGCATCAGGCCGGTCAGAAAACCGAGCGTGAGGTCACGCCAGCGACGCAGCGTCCAGCTCAGCAGCCTGGCAAAGCTCAGCAGGCCCACCAGGCAACCCAACGCGAACACCGCCAGCACGGCGACATCGAGGCTTTTCACCGCACCGAGCACCACCGGATAAAGGCCCAGCAGCACCAGTATGAAGCTGCCGGAAATACCCGGCAGGATCATCGCGCAGATGGCGATCGCGCCCGCCAGAAACAGGCTGAGCATGTCGCTGCCCCATTGCACCGGCGCGGCCACGGTAATCCAGAACGCGAAAACGATGCCGGCGGCGAAAGCCAGCAGCAGCGGCAGGTTGCGCTGCTTGATCTCGCGCCCGACCAGATAGACCGACACGAGAATCAGACCGAAGAAAAAAGACCAGACCGGGATCGGGTGTCGCTCCAGCAGGTAGGTGATCACCTTGGCGAGCGTGAAGACGCTGGTGAGAATGCCGGCGAACAGAACGAGCAGAAAGGATGCATTGGCGCGCGCCCAGGCCTCGGCAACACGCCCGCGCAACAGCGGACCTACCGCGGAGGGAAGCGATGCGATCGAGCGCAGCAGCTCGTCATAGATCCCCGTAATGAACGCGACCGTACCGCCCGAAACGCCAGGCACAACGTCGGCCGCGCCCATGGCCATGCCCTTGGCGTACAACAACAAAGCGTTTTTCATGCTTCCTTCCGCTGATGATCAGATCACAGGTCCATTGAGCAGCGGCACGAAGCGAACGGTATCCAACAATTGACGGGAGAATCCGTTTTCCTCTCGGATGATCAGCATCAGTTGCTGAACGTCGCCGGCCCCGACCGGAATCACCAGCCGCCCTCCGGGAGCCAGTTGATCGAGCAGGGCCTGCGGCACATCGGCTGCCGCTGCGGTGACGATGATGCCGTTGTAAGGTGCCAGTGCCGGCCAGCCTTCCCAGCCATCGCCCCAGCGAAAGACCACATTGCGCAACTTGAGTTCGCCGAGACGCTCCTTGGCTCGCTCCTGCAGCGCCTGGATTCGTTCGACGGAGAACACCCGCTCGACCAACTGCGCCAGCACGGCAGTCTGGTAGCCGGAGCCGGTACCGATCTCCAGCACCTTGTCCAGAGGGCCGTCAGCCAGCAGCAGCTCGCTCATCCTGGCTACCATGAAGGGCTGCGAGATCGTCTGGTTGTGGCCGATGGGCAGCGCCGTATCCTCGTAGGCACGATGCGCCAGCGCTTCGTCGACGAACAGGTGGCGTGGCGTACGCCTGATCACCTCGAGCACGTGCGGATTGGACAGGCCTTCCTCGTACAGGCGCTGGATCAGGCGATCGCGCGTACGCTGCGACGTCATCCCGGTGCCATGCAGCAGATCGGTCGGTACGCGGTGGTTCACAAGATGTCCTCCATCCAGCGATCCAGCCCCTGGAAGGCCTCATGGAAGGTACGATCCAGCTGCAACGGCGTGATCGAAACGTAGCCCTGCATGATGGCGTGGAAGTCAGTGCCCGGGCCGCCATCCTCGACGTCGCCCGCGACGGAAATCCAGTATCCCTCCTTGCCTCGAGGATTGGCCTGGCGCACCGGCGGCTTGGCACGGCTTCGATGCCCGAGACGGGTCAGGCGGATACCACGGATATGGTCCAGCGGCAGGTTCGGCACGTTGACGCTCAGCACGGTGCGCGGAGGCAGTTCGAGCTGCTCGTGCTTCTCCACCAGCACACGGGCGATATGCGCCGCGGTTGCCAGGTTGTCCGGAGAGCGCGAAACGAGCGAGAAGGCAAAGGCCGGACGACCGGTGAAGCGCCCCTCGATCGCCGCCGCGACGGTCCCTGAATAGAGCACGTCGTCGCCCAGATTGGCACCGAGGTTGATCCCGGAGACCACCATGTCGGGCGTCTCTTCCAGCAGACCGTTGAGCCCCAGATGGACGCAATCGGTCGGCGAGCCGTTCAGCCCGATGAAGCCGTTGGGCATGGTCACCGGGTGCAGTGGCCGGTCGAGTGTCAGCGCACTGCTGGCACCGCTCATGTCCTGGATGGGGGCGACTACTCGGCACTCGGCATAGTCGGCCAGCGCGTCATAGAGCGCGGCGAGCCCAGGTGCATACACCCCGTCGTCGTTGGCGATCAGAATACGCATCAGATTTCCGTCTGCCCTGCCAGGCTGACCAGTTCACGCACCACGGCTGTGGCGAAGCACCCGGTCGGCAGGACGAATTCCAGTTGCAGAATGTCAGGCTCGGGATAATGCCACGACAAGTTGCCAATGGGGAGGCGCAGCACCCGCCGTTCATGCTTCATTCCAGCATCCGCAAGCCACTTGGCGATGGCCGGCTGAGTTGCCGCCACCCGCTGCTCGAGCGCCTGGACGCGGCCGGTCGTCGGCGCGTCGCCCGCGCCCCAGAGTGGCCCCGTGGGATGCAGGTCGAGAATCGCCAGGCGAGGATCCTGACACTCGTCCTCACCAGCCGCGAAAAAGCTGCGACTGTCAGTGAAGGCCAGCAGGTCCCCGACCAGCGCCTGGTTCCAGGTACCGTCGGCGACACGCTCGGCCAGCACGCGGTTGAACAGATAGCTGCGCCCGGCCGAGAGCAACCGCGAGCGCAGGTTGCGCTGCTCCGGTAGCTCGCCCCTGCCGGCGAAGTCGCGGGCACCCTGCACGTTGTTGCCCTGGTGACCGAAACGCTGCAGGCCGAAGTAATTCGGCACACCCTGCACCTGGAGCTGGCGCAACCTTGCCTCGAGCAGCGCACGGTCAGCGTCGAGTTCGGTCAGGCGCAGCGTGAAGCCGTTCGCCGAGTGCGCACCGCGTTGCAGCTTGCGCTGATGGCGTACCGATCGGAGCACCCGCAGGCTCTCGTCCTCGGCCCGTTTCAAGTCCGGGTCAGGACGGCCCGGCAGGTGCAGGCTGAACCACTGGCGGGTCAGCGCCTGACGATCCTTGAGGCCGGCATAACTGACCTGACGTAGCGGGACACCTGCGGCTCTGGCGATACGTCGTGCCGCCTCCTCGGTATTCAGCTGACGCTTTTCGACCCACAGCCAGAGGTGCTCGCCTTCGCCGGATAGCGGAATGTCCAGCACCTCATCGACCTGGAAGTCTTCGGCCACGGCCTTCAGCAACGCGCGACCGCAGGGCTCACCGTGCGCATGTGGTCCAAGCAGCTGCTCTTCGGTCATGCCGCGACCAGCAGAGCGACCGCATGCACGGCAATGCCCTCCTCCCGCCCGGTGAAGCCGAGCTTCTCGGTCGTGGTGGCCTTGATGTTGACCTGATCCAGGTCGACCTGCAGGTCCTCGGCAATCAATGCACGCATCGTCTCGATATGCGGCGCCATCTTGGGCGCCTGGGCGACGATGGTGGCGTCGACATTGCCCACCTTCCAGCCCTTGGACCGGACCTGTTCGAGCACGTGGCGCAGCAGCACGCGACTGTCGGCGCCCTTGAAGCGCGGATCGGTGTCCGGGAAATGCTTGCCGATGTCGCCCAGTGCCGCGGCACCGAGCAGCGCATCGGCCAGGGCATGCAGCAGTACATCGCCATCGGAATGCGCCAGCAGGCCGAATCTGTGAGGAATCCGCACGCCACCGAGCGTGATGAAGTCGCCCTCGCCGAAGCGGTGGACGTCGTAACCATGGCCGATACGCATGCGCACAACCCTTTCGAGAAATTGAAAGTGGCGATTCTACAGGAGCGCAGGGCTGTGGTGATTCCGGCGCCCAGGATCGACCACGGCGATGAGCACTATCGACCGAATCGATCCCATATCGCCTTTTGACGATATAGAGTTCGCCACATCCCGATATGCAACGAGCAGCGCCATGCAACCTACCCTGGACGATGCCATCAAGGCCCTGGCCCACCCGTTGCGCCGCGAAATCCTGTGCTGGTTGCGAGAGCCCGAGCGGTATTTCCCCGAGCAACAGTACCCGCTGGACCTGGGTGTCTGTGCCGGCCAGATCGACAAGCGTGCCGGCCTGTCGCAGTCCACTGTCTCGGCGCACCTGGCCACGCTCCAGCGTGCCGGGTTGGTCAGCAGTCGCAAGGTGGGGCAATGGCACTTCTTCAGGCGCAACGATGCGGCCATCGAGCGCTTTCTCACGCAACTGCGGCAATCCCTGTGATTGAGCCGCGCTTCAACCGATGAATCATCCACGTTCAAGGAGCACTCTGATGCCCACACTCTTCGACCCGATCAAGATCGGCGACCTGGAACTGTCCAACCGCATCATCATGGCGCCGCTGACGCGCTGCCGTGCCGAACCGGGACGTGTACCGGGCGACCTGATGGTGGAGTACTACAGCCAGCGCGCGGATGCCGGGCTGATCATCAGTGAAGCCACATCGGTCACGCCCATGGGCGTCGGCTACCCGGACACCCCCGGCATCTGGTCGGCCGAGCAGGTTCAGGGCTGGAAGAAGATCACCGAAGCCGTACATGCCAAGGGCGGCAAGATCGTCCTGCAGCTATGGCACGTCGGGCGCATCTCCGACCCGATCTACCTGGACGGCCAGCTGCCGGTCGCGCCGAGCGCCATCAAGCCTGCCGGGCATGTCAGCCTGGTCCGTCCGATGAAGGACTACGAGACCCCGCGCGCGCTGGAGACAGCCGAGATCCCGGGGATCATCGAGGCCTACCGCAAAGGCGCGGAAAATGCCAAGGAAGCCGGTTTCGACGGCGTGGAGATCCATGGCGCCAATGGCTACCTGCTCGACCAGTTCCTGCAGGACAGCACCAACCAGCGCACCGACCAGTACGGTGGCTCGTTGGAAAACCGCGCACGCCTGATGCTGGAGGTGACCGACGCCGCGATCTCGGTCTGGGGCGCCGGACGCGTCGGCGTACATCTGGCGCCGCGTGCCGATTCCCACGACATGGGTGATTCCAACCGCGCCGAAACCTTTGGCTACGTTGCCCGCGAACTGGGCAAACGCGGCGTCGCCTTTATCTGCACCCGCGAGAAGGCCGGCGAAGACAGCCTTGGCCCGCAGCTCAAGCAACTGTTCGGGGGTGTCTACATCGCCAACGAGCGCTTTACCAAGGAGCAGGCCGGCACCTGGCTCGCGGAAGGCAAGGCCGACGCCGTGGCCTTTGGTATTCCCTACATCGCCAACCCGGATCTGGTCGAACGCCTGCGCCGGGATGCGCCGCTCAACGAGCCGCGGCCCGAGCTCTTCTATGCCAAGGGCGCCGAAGGCTATACCGATTACCCGTCGCTCTAGCTCCTTGCGACGGAAAGGCCCGTCCGGGAAACCGGCCGGGCCTTTTTTGTGCGTTCGATTCAATAGCGCCGCCGGGTCGTCGCATCGCCGCGAAGCCCGGTTGGCCCGGCACCTACCGGAACAGACGCGTGGATGAGGCTGCGCCGTCATCCACCCTACGCGCCCTGCAAAGCACCGCTTCCGTAGGGTGGGAAACCGCCAGCGTTTTCCACGCCGTAGCACCACGCAAACGCCGCAGCACCGGCACCGGACCGGAACAGACGCGTGGATGAGGCTGCGCCGTCACTCACCCTTCGCGCCCTGTAAGGCACCGCTTCCGTAGGGTGGAAAACCGCCAGCGTTTTCCACGCCGCAGCACCACGCAAACGCCGCAGCACCAGTACCAGCACCAGCACCGAACCGAACCGAACCGAACCGAACCGAACCGGAGCATACGCGTGGATGAGGCTGCGCCGTCATCCACCCTACGCGCCTGCAAAGCAAACGCCTCCGCCGGATGGAAAACCGCCCGGCGTTTTCCACGCCGCCAGCGCAGCATGCAAACCCGGTGGCAAAAGCGCTGCGCCGGGGCAGATCCGTGCATCAGGCTGGGCCGCTCTCCCCTACGCCTTCAGCGCCTCGGCGTGGTGGCGCAGGTGGTCATCGATGAAGCTGGCGATGAAGTAGTAGCTATGGTCATAGCCCGGCTGGATGCGCAACCGTAGCGGATGGCCGGCCGCGTCGGCGGCTGCCTGGAGCGCGTCGGGCTTTAGCTGGCCGTGCATGAAGTCGTCACGGTCGCCCTGATCGACCAGTAGCGGCAGGCGCTCCTTCGCCTCGACGAGCAACGCGCAGGCGTCCCATGCGCGCCAGCGGGAACGATCCGGCCCCAGATAGCGGGAGAATGCCTTTTCGCCCCAGGGACAGGCCATCGGATTGCTGATGGGCGCAAAAGCCGATAGTGAGCGATAACGCCCGGGGTTCTTCAGGGCGCAGACGAGCGCGCCATGCCCGCCCATGGAATGTCCGCTGATACCACGCCGGTCGGATACCGGAAAGTTGGCCTCGATCAACGCCGGCAGCTCGTCCACCACGTAGTCGTACATCCGGTAATGCTGTGCCCAGGGCTCCTCGGTGGCGTTCAGATAGAACCCCGCGCCCAAGCCGAAATCCCAGGCACCGTCCGGGTCATCCGGCACGCCGTCGCCGCGCGGGCTGGTATCCGGCGCCACGATGACCAGACCGAGTTCGGCCGCCAGTCGCTGGGCGCCCGCCTTCTGCATGAAGTTCTCATCGGTACAGGTCAGGCCGGAGAGCCAGTAGAGTACCGGCAGCTTCTCTCCCTGCTCAGCCTGCGGCGGCAGGTATACGGCAAACACCATGTCGCATCCCAGGCTGCTGGAGCGGTGTCGGTAGCGCTTGTGCCAGCCACCAAAGCTCTTGTTGCTGGAAACGATCTCAAGGGCCATGCGAACCTCCGTAGAATGCGCCTTGCGCACCGGTATCCAGGGTGCGCAAGAAGCCGGTGAGCGCCCGTGCAGCTCACCGAGCTGGCTCAGAAGTGGATGACGGTACGAATGCTCTTGCCTTCGTGCATCAGATCGAAGGCCTTGTTGATGTCGTCCAGCCCCATGGTGTGGGTGATAAACGTATCCAGCGGAATTTCACCCTTCTGCGATTTCTCGACGTAGCCGGGCAGTTCCGTGCGCCCCTTGACGCCGCCGAACGCGCTGCCGCGCCAGACCCGGCCGGTGACCAACTGGAACGGCCGCGTGCTGATCTCGGCGCCAGCAGGGGCCACGCCGATGATGGTCGACTCGCCCCAGCCCTTGTGGCAGCACTCCAGTGCGGCGCGCATCAGCTGCACATTGCCGACACACTCGAAGCTGTAATCCACGCCGCCATCGGTCATTTCGACGATGACCTCCTGGATCGGTCGCGCATGGTCCTTGGGATTGACGAAATCGGTGGCGCCCAGCTCGCGCGCTACAGCGAACTTCTCCGGATTGATATCGATGGCGATGATGCGGCTGGCCTTGGCCATCTTGGCGCCGATGATGGCCGCCAGGCCGATGCCACCCAGACCGAAGATCGCGACGGTGGAGCCCTCTTCGACCTTGGCGGTGTTGAGCACCGCACCGATTCCGGTGGTCACGCCGCAGCCGAGCAGGCAGACCTTCTCCAGCGGCGCTTCCTTGGGAATCACCGCTACGGATACTTCCGGCAGCACGGTGTATTCGGAGAAGGTCGAGCAGCCCATGTAGTGGTAAACCGGCTGGCCGTTGTAGGAAAAGCGCGTGCTTCCATCCGGCATCAGGCCCTTGCCCTGGGTCGCACGCACCGAGCTGCACAGGTTGGTCTTGCCCGACTTGCAGAATTTGCACTCTCGACATTCAGCCGTGTACAGCGGAATCACATGATCGCCGACCTTCACCGAGGTCACGCCCTCGCCCACGGCCTCGACGATGCCGCCACCCTCGTGGCCGAGAATGCAGGGAAACACGCCTTCGCTGTCCTGGCCGGACAGCGTGTAGGCATCGGTATGACAAACGCCGCTGGCGACGATACGCACCAGCACTTCACCTGCCTTGGGCGGCTCGACGTCCACCTCGACGATCTTCAGCGGCTCGTTAGGGGCAAAGGCGACGGCAGCACGGGACTTGATGGTCATGGCTCACTCTCGATGGGTTGCAGTCGGGTGAGTGTAATTTCTCTTCAAGCAGGGATAATCTCGTTTTTCTCAAAACATTAGTGCTGCAAAGCAATAATCGAGGGCCGCATGAGCCGCTGGGAAGGTCTGGACGAGTTCGTTGCCGTTGCCGAACAGGGCAGCTTCATGGCCGCCGCGCAGAAGCTGCGCGTGTCGTCGTCGCATGTCAGCCGCCAGGTCGCACGCCTGGAGGAACGCCTGCAGACGCGCCTGCTGTATCGCACCACCCGTCGCGTTTCACTGACCGATGCCGGTCATCACTTCTTCGCCCGTTGCCAGCGCCTGATCGAGGAACGCGACGATGCCTTCAGCGCCGTCAGCGATCAGAACAGCGTGCCCAGCGGCCTGCTGCGCATGACCGCTGCCGTCGCCTATGGAGAGCGGTTCATCGTGCCACTGGTGAACGACTTCATGGCGCGTCATCCGCAGCTGCGGGTGGAGATCGAGCTGTCCAATCGCACGCTCGACCTGGTCCAGGAAGGCTTCGATCTCGCGATCCGCCTAGGTCGGCTGGGCGAATCGCGGCTGGTCGCAACACGAATCGCACCTCGCGTCATGTATCTGTGTGCCGCACCGGCGTATCTGGAACGTTACGGCCGCCCGCACACGCTCTCCGAGCTGGCACGGCACAACTGCCTGATCGGCACCAGCGACACCTGGATGCTGCAGGTCGACGGCCGCGAGCAGCATTTCAAGCCTTCGGGCAACTGGCGCTGCAACAGTGGCCATGCCGTGCTCGATGCAGCGCTGCGCGGCTTCGGCATCTGCCAACTGCCTGATTACTACGTTCAGGAACCGCTACGCCGAGGCGAACTGGTTGCGCTGCTTTCGGCGCACCAGCCGCCGGACACCGCCGTCTGGGCCGTTTATCCGCAGCGCCGGCTGCTGTCCGCGAAGGTCGGTGGCCTGATCGACGCATTGAAATCGGGACTGGCCGCCGCGCCGGAATACGCCCGTCGCTGAGCGCCGTTTCGCCTGTTCGGTCGTCTGTCCGGCGTCCGGACGGGCGTTGGAACCCTGCCCTGCTGGCCCCGTCGTAACTGGAAAGCCAGAGCGTCGGCGTCTGGTTTTTGCCAAGCCATGCCATCAGGAGAATTCCATGCTCATCCAGGTAAACAGCAATCACAGCATCGAAATGTCCCAGGGCCTGGAGGACCGCGTCCGCGCCACCCTGGAAGACGAGCTGGAGCGATTCGACGAATACCTGACGCGTCTGGAGGTTCACCTCAACGACGAGAACGGCAGCAAGAGCGGCCCGCAGGACAAGCGCTGCCAGATCGAGGCCCGTCTCAAGCACCACGAACCGCTATCGGTAACGCACAAGGCCGAGTCGCTGGACCTGGCCATCGACGGCGCAGCGGAGAAGATGCTGCACGCGCTCGACCACCTCACCGGCAAGCTAAGCCGCTGACCCCACCCTTTCACCGGCCCCTGTTGCGAGGTACCCCATGCCAAGCGATCTGAACCGAGACACCTTGAAGGAGCTGCTGGCGGTGCGCCAGCGTCCATGTCTGTCGCTGTATCAGCCGACCCACAGGAGTTTTCCCGAGCGAGAGCAGGACCCCATTCGTTTCAAACAACTGGTACGTCAGTTGGAGGACGCCCTGAAACAGCAGCACTGCGACCAGCCCGAGACGCTGCTCGCGCCTTTCCGAGCGCTGATCGACGACGCCGATTTCTGGAATAACAGCCGCGACGGCCTGGCCATCTTCGCCGCACCGGGCTATTTCAAGATCTTTCGCCTGCAGCGTCGGGTCGCCGAACTGGCCGTGGCGAACGAGCGCATGCACGTCAAGCCACTACTGCGTATCGCCCAGTCCGCCGACCGTTACCAGATTCTGGCGCTGACGATGGATTCGGTACGGCTCTACGAGGGTAACCGGGACGGCATCGATCAGGTTCGACTGGCCGACGGCGTCCCCGCCACGCTCGAGCAGGCGCTGGGCCGCGAGTTGACCGAAAAGGGCCAGAGCGGTTTCCCGCAGGGCTACAGCCGCGCCGGTGAGCGGGGCGACCCGATGCAGGTGGAGGCCGGTGGTGCCGGGCGTCAAGCCGAGATGGACCGTGACCGTGAGCGTTTCTTCCGCGAAGTGGACCGGGCCATCCTCGAACATCACTCCAAGCGTTCGGGCCTGCCGCTGATACTGGCGGCGCTGCCGGATCACCAGGCGCATTTCCGCAAGCTCAGCCATAACCCCCACCTGCTCGCCGAGGGCATCGACAACGATCCGTCCCTGCTTAGCCAGAACGAGCTGCGCGAGAAGAGCTGGTTGGTGATGCAGCCGCGCTACATCAAGCGCCTGGAAGGCTTCATCGATCGCTTCGGGGAATCGCTCGGTCAGGGACTGGCCAGCGAGGCCATCGAGGAAATCGGTCGCGCGACCCGTGAGGGGCGCGTCGCTACGCTGCTGGTCGAGGCGGACCGTCGCATTCCGGGCCAGGTCGACAAGGATGAGGCCAAGGCCCTGCCTGCCGAAGAGGCCGACGCCTCGACACCCGATCTGCTCGACGAACTGACCGTCTGGACGCTGGAACAGGGCGGTGAAGTCATCGCGGTGCCGGCCGAGCGCATGCCCACGCAGAGCGGAGCGGCGGCGCTGTATCGGTTCTAGGTCAGAACCCAGCCCCGCGGACCGGCTCAGGCCGGACTGCGGGGCACGCCTGTCACCTCAGCGCGAACCCCACTGCAACTGCAACCACTGGAGGTCATCCGGACGGGTGACCTTGATGTTGTCCGCGCGCCCCTCCACCACCCGCGGACGATGGCCGAGCCACTCGATCGCCGAGGCCTCGTCCGTGATTTCCGCACCCGCCTGGGCCGCCCCGGTCAGAGCCTGGCGCAACAAGCCCAGGCGAAACATCTGCGGGGTATAGGCCAGCCAGATCGGGCGGCGGTCGACCGTCTGCTCAACGCGACCGTCGGCCGCGACGCGCTTGAGCGTGTCCTTCGCCGGAACGGCCAGCAGGCCGCCGACCGGATCCTCGCCGAGCTGGTCGAGTAACCGCTGCAGGTCTTCATCCGCAAGATTGGGGCGTGCCGCATCGTGCACCAATACCCAGTCCCCATCGAGGGCACCGAGGTCTTTCAGCCGCTCGAGACCGGCCATTACCGAGTCGGCACGTTCTCTCCCGCCTGCTGCGCGACTGATCCGCGGGTCAGCCGCGCAGCCCAGCATCGGCCACCAGGGATCGTCCGGTGCAAGGGCGACCACCACACCACGAACGCCGGTACGGCCCAGAAAACAGCCAAGGGTATGTTCAAGAATCGTGCGATCACCAAGCTGCAGGTATTGCTTGGGGCGGTCAGCAGCCATGCGACTGCCAATGCCGGCAGCAGGAATCACCACCCAGAAAGAGGTCGGTCGGTTGTTCATTCGGTGAGCTGGTAGAGGGTTTCGCCTTCCTTGACCATGCCCAGCTCATGGCGGGCACGCTCCTCGACCGTTTCCATGCCCTGTTTGAGCTCCATCACCTCGGCCTCGAGGATGCGATTGCGCTCGAGCAGGCGCTTGTTCTCGCCTTGCTGCTCCTCGATCTGCTTGTTGAGGCTGCTGATCTGCGCCAGGCTCCCTTCGCCCACCCACAAGCGGTACTGCAGACCGCCCAGCAGCAGGATCAGCACGACGAACAGCCAGTATGGGCTACGCAATGAAGGCATGAACGGTATCGGTCGCGGTTCGAAAAAGAAGGATGCACTACGGGAGCGGCAAGTCTCGCCATTGTCGCCGCAACGATTGAAACAAAAAAGGGCGACTTACGCCGCCCTTTTCCCGATCTTCCGATCAGCCGCGGAATTCGGCGCGGCCGTTGTACGGCGCCTTGCCGGCCAGCTGCTCTTCGATGCGCAGCAGCTGGTTGTACTTCGACACGCGGTCGGAGCGGCACAGCGAACCGGTCTTGATCTGACCAGCGGCAGTACCCACCGCCAGGTCGGCGATGGTGCTGTCTTCGGTCTCGCCGGAACGGTGCGAGATCACTGCCGTGTAACCCGCCGCCTTGGCCATCTGGATGGCTTCGAGGGTCTCGGTCAGCGAGCCGATCTGGTTGAACTTGATCAGGATCGAGTTGGCGATGCCCTTGTCGATGCCTTCCTTGAGGATCTTGGTGTTGGTCACGAACAGATCGTCACCGACCAGCTGAACCTTCTCGCCGATCTTGTCGGTCAGCGCCTTCCAGCCTGCCCAGTCGGACTCGTCCATGCCGTCTTCGATGGAGATGATCGGGTAGCGCTGGGTCAGGCCGGCAAGGTAATCGGCGAAGCCTTCGGCGTCGAACACCTTGCCTTCACCGGCCAGGTCGTACTTGCCGTCCTTGTAGAACTCGCTGGAAGCGCAGTCCAGGGCCAGGGTCACGTCGCTGCCCAGCTTGTAGCCAGCCTTCTCGACCGCCTCGGCGATGGCGCCCAGCGCATCCTCGTTGGAGGCCAGGTTCGGCGCAAAGCCGCCCTCGTCGCCCACTGCGGTATTCAGGCCACGAGCCTTGAGCACGGCCTTCAGGTGGTGGAAGATCTCGGCGCCCATGCGCAGCGCGTCGGCGAACGTCTTGGCGCCGACCGGCTGGACCATGAACTCCTGGATGTCGACATTGTTGTCGGCGTGCTCGCCGCCATTGATGATGTTCATCATCGGCACCGGCATCGAATACTGGCCGGGGGTGCCATTCAGGTCGGCGATGTGCGCATACAGCGGTACGCCCTTGGCCTGTGCAGCTGCCTTGGCGGCTGCCAGGGACACGGCGAGGATGGCATTGGCGCCCAGCTTGGCCTTGTTCTCGGTACCGTCCAGCTCGATCATCGCCTGGTCCAGCGCCTTCTGGTCGACCGGGTCCTTGCCCAGCAGCAGGTCACGGATCGGACCGTTGACGTTGGCTACGGCGTTCAGCACGCCCTTGCCCAGGTAACGACTCTTGTCGCCGTCGCGCAGCTCAAGCGCCTCGCGCGAACCCGTGGAGGCGCCGGACGGTGCACAAGCACTGCCAACAATGCCGTTGTCCAGGATCACGTCGGCTTCCACTGTCGGGTTGCCGCGGGAATCGAGCACCTCACGTCCCTTGATATCGACGATCTTTGCCATTGTTATTAACACTCCGTAGATAGCTGCAAGGCTTCAAGCAGTTTCGATTGGCGGGAAATTCTTGATCAGGTCATCCAGCTGCTTGAGCTGGGTGAGGAAGGGCTCGAGCTTGTCCAGGCGTAGGGCACAGGGGCCGTCGCACTTGGCCTGGTCGGGGTTCGGATGCGCCTCGAGGAAGAGTCCGGCCAAGCCCTGGGAAAGACCGGCCTTGGCCAGGTCGGTGACCTGGGCACGACGACCGCCAGCCGAATCGGCGCGACCGCCCGGCATCTGCAGCGCATGGGTGACGTCGAAGAACACCGGGTACTCGAACTGCTTCATGATGCCGAAGCCAAGCATGTCGACGACCAGGTTGTTGTAGCCGAAGGACGAGCCACGTTCGCAGAGGATCAGCTGGTCGTTACCGGCCTCCTCGCACTTCTTCAGGATGTGCTTCATCTCCTGCGGCGCGAGGAACTGCGCCTTCTTGATGTTGATCACCGCACCGGTCTTGGCCATGGCCACCACCAGGTCGGTCTGCCGCGAGAGGAAGGCCGGCAGCTGGATGATGTCACATACATCGGCGACCGGCTGGGCCTGCCATGGCTCGTGTACGTCGGTGATGACCGGCACGCCAAAGGTCTTCTTCACTTCCTCGAAGATTTTCATGCCCTCTTCCAGGCCCGGGCCGCGGAAGGAGGTGATCGAGGAGCGGTTGGCCTTGTCGAAGCTCGCCTTGAACACGTAGGGAATGCCGAGCTTCTCGGTCACCCGCACATATTCTTCACAGGCCTGCATGGCCAGATCCCGCGATTCGAGGACATTGATGCCGCCGAACAGCACGAACGGCTTGTCGTTGGCGATCTCGATGTTGCCTACGCGAATGGTCTTCTGGCTCATGCCTTCTTCGCCTTGTATTCCAGCGCTGCATTGACGAAGCCGCTGAACAGCGGATGTCCGTCACGCGGGGTGGACGTGAATTCGGGGTGGAACTGACAGGCAACGAACCAGGGATGCTCCGGCGCCTCGACCACTTCGACCAATGCGCCGTCGCCGGAACGGCCAGTGATCTTCAAGCCAGCCGCCTGCAGTTGCGGCAGCAGATTGTTGTTCACTTCGTAGCGATGGCGATGGCGCTCGATGATGCGCTCCTGCCCGTAGCATTCGAATACCTTCGAACCAGGCTCGAGCGTGCATTCCTGTGCCCCCAGACGCATGGTGCCGCCCAGGTCCGAGGCTTCGGTGCGCACTTCGGTGTTACCGGAGGCATCGGCCCACTCGGTGATCAGGCCCACTACCGGATGACCGCTGTCCTTGTCGAACTCGGTCGAATTGGCATCGCTCCAGCCGAGCACATCGCGGGCGTATTCGATGACCGCGACCTGCATGCCCAGGCAGATACCCAGATAGGGAATGTTGTTCTCGCGAGCGTATTTCACCGTGGCGATCTTGCCCTCGACGCCGCGCAGCCCGAAACCACCGGGAACGAGGATTGCGTCGACACCTTCGAGCAGGCTGGTGCCCTGGTTTTCGATGTCTTCGGAGTCGATGTAGCGCAGGTTCACTTTCGTGCGGCTCTGGATGCCAGCGTGGCTCATGGCCTCGATCAGAGACTTGTAGGCATCCAGAAGTTCCATGTACTTGCCGACCATGGCGATGGTGACTTCCTTCTCCGGATGCAGCTTGGCATCGACCACACGATCCCACTCGGAGAGGTCCGCTCCACCGCACTTGAGGTCGAAGCGCTCGACGACGTAATCATCCAGTCCCTGTGCATGCAGAATGCCGGGGATCCGGTAAATGGTGTCGGCGTCCGGCAGGCTGATCACCGCACGCTCTTCGACGTTGGTGAACAGGGCGATCTTGCGCCGCGAGGAGACATCGATCGGATGATCGGAACGGCAGACCAGCACGTCCGGCTGCAGGCCGATGGAGCGCAGCTCCTTGACCGAATGCTGGGTCGGCTTGGTCTTGGTCTCGCCGGCAGTGGCGATGTAGGGCACCAGCGTCAGGTGCATCAGCATCGCACGCTTGGCACCGACTTCCACGCGCAACTGGCGGATCGCCTCGAGAAAGGGTTGCGATTCGATATCGCCGACAGTACCGCCGACTTCCACCAGGGCCACGTCGGCATCGCCGGCGCCCTTGATGATGCGGCGCTTGATCTCGTCGGTGATGTGCGGGATGACCTGAATGGTCGCACCCAGGTAGTCGCCGCGACGCTCGCGACGCAGCACGTCCTCATAGACGCGACCGGTGGTGAAGTTGTTGTTCTGGGTCATGCGGGTGCGGATGAACCGCTCGTAGTGGCCCAGGTCGAGGTCGGTCTCGGCGCCGTCGTGGGTGACGAACACTTCGCCGTGCTGGAACGGGCTCATGGTGCCCGGATCGACGTTGATGTAAGGGTCCAGCTTCAGCATCGTGACCTTCAGGCCCCGCGCCTCCAGGATGGCCGCCAATGAAGCCGAGGCGATGCCTTTCCCCAATGAAGAAACAACACCACCCGTGACGAAGATGTAGCGCGTCATAAGAACCCTAGAAGTCTGCGTTAAGCGGCCGGCGCCGCCGGGGGAAGCGAAGATGCCATTGGCCGCAAGGCGGCAATAGCGTAACCACCACGGCTTTCGAGGAAGGCCGCAGAAGCTGTATTAAGACGGGAGCGTAGTCTACCCGAAACCCCCAATCAGCTCAAACCGCCGTCACCGCTGGGGGCTGCCAACGCACCTCCCATCCCGGCGGGCAGAGCCCGGGCAGATTGGCAACGGCGAGCAGCTCGCCATCGCGATAAACGAGCGGCAGCCGCTGGCGGACGAACCAGGGAACATCCGCCTCGTTGAGCAGGCGCTTCAGGTCGCGCCTGCCCCGCGAGCCCGCGTGCATAAGCTCTCCGCCCTGGCGATAACGCAGGGTGAGCGCCCCGAGTTCAACGCCGGACGGTGCCTTGCCGCCGATGGTTAGGGTCAGCTCACCATTGTTCGGCAATGGCGTTTCCGGCGCTCGAATCGCCAAGGCTTCGGCTGGCAAAGGCGCCAACCATTGGCCAGAAAGCCACCAGACGCGGCCATTGGCCCGGCGCAGTTCACCGCCCGTCAGACGCCAGATGGGGCAGGCATCCTCGCTCGCATCGAGCAAGTTTCGCCAACCCGCCCAGTGCTCGCTGTCGGGTAGCAGCGTCCAGGCTCTCAGCCAATGGCGCAGCGCGTTGCGCTGGCGCGCCGGACTGAGACGGCCCAATGCCGCGAGGTCGAGACTAGGCAAGGGCAGCCACCCAGGCAGCCCCTGCCCGGCCGCATTGCGCAGATCGTCCTCGGCCAGCTCACCGAGCAAGGCATCGGCCTCCGCAAGATGGGCCGCGGCACGTCCGATCACGCGCTTGGCCTGCGGCCAGCGCCGCTCTAGAACCGGGAACACTTCATGGCGCAGATAGTTGCGCGCAAAATTCACCTGACGGTTGCTCGGGTCTTCCACCCAGGTCAAGCCGAACTGCTGCGCATAACCTTCCAGCACTTCTCGGGACACGCTCAGCCAGGGCCTGACCAACCAGCCACGCCCAAGTCGACGCGCCGGCGCCATCGCCCCCAGGCCGCGCACCCCGGAACCACGCAACAATCGAAACAGCAAGGTTTCCGCCTGGTCGTCGCGATGATGGGCGCAGAGCAGCACATCTTCCGGCTCGAGCAACGCTTCAAAGGCGGCGTAGCGGGCCTGCCGTGCCGCGCGCTCGAGACTGGCTCCCGACTCGACCTCGACCCGCCTGACCTCGAGCGGCACCACCAACTCGCCACAACGGGAACGGCAATGCCTGACCCAGTCACCCGCGGCAGCCTGTAAACCATGATCGACATGCACCGCGACCAGGGGCGGCAGATCCTGCGTCTGGCGCAGACGGCTCAGCAGGTGCAACAGCACGCTGGAATCCAGCCCGCCGGAAAAGGCGACGAACCAGCGCGGCGCGTCACGCCACGGCGCCAGTGCGCTCAGCAATTCCCGCTCAAGCGACATGCCCCGCCTCCCGACAAGACCGAGCCGCCCCGCCAAGTGCTATCCGCCGAAAACGAAACAGGGTGCCGGAAGGCACCCTGTCATACCGCAGCTGGATCACCTGAGCCGGCTCAGACGCCGTAGCTCATCAGCCGCTCGTAGCGACGCGCGAGCAGCTTGTCGGTATCCAGCGACTTGAGCATGTCCAGCTGACGAGTCAGTTCCTCGCGCACGGACTCGGCCATCGCCGCCGGATTGCGGTGCGCGCCGCCCAGCGGCTCGTTGATCACCTTGTCAACGATGCCCAAGTCCTTCAGGCGCTCGGCGGTGACGCCCATGGCCTCGGCGGCTTCCGGCGCCTTCTCGGCGGTGCGCCAGAGGATCGAGGCGCAGCCTTCCGGAGAAATCACTGCATAGGTCGAATACTGCAGCATATTCAGCTGATCGCAGACACCGATGGCCAGCGCACCGCCCGATCCACCCTCACCGATCACCGTGGCGATGATCGGCGTCTTCAGGCGCGCCATCACGCGCAGGTTCCAGGCGATGGCTTCGCTCTGGTTGCGCTCCTCGGCATCGATGCCGGGGTAGGCACCAGGCGTATCGATGAAGGTGAGGATCGGCATCTTGAAGCGCTCGGCCATTTCCATCAGGCGGCAGGCCTTGCGATAGCCCTCCGGGCGCGGCATGCCGAAGTTGCGGCGGACCTTCTCGCGCACCTCGCGGCCCTTCTGGTGGCCGATTACCATGACCGGCTGGCCATTCAGGCGTGCGGTCCCACCGACGATCGCTGCGTCGTCGGAGAAATGACGATCGCCATGCAGCTCTTCAAATTCAGTGAACAGGTGGCTGATGTAGTCCAGCGTGTAGGGGCGCTGCGGGTGGCGGGCCAGGCGGGCGATCTGCCAGCTGCTGAGGTTGCCGAAGATGCTTGCAGTGAGCGACTCGCTCTTTTCCTGCAAGCGGGCAATCTCGTCGCCGATATTCAGGTCATTGTCATTGCCTACCAGGCGCAGCTCTTCGATCTTGGCTTGCAGGTCGGCAATCGGCTGTTCGAAATCCAGAAAATTCGGGTTCATAGGCATCCGTCATGCGTCGACGGCCAGGCGGCCGGGAGGCTGTTCCGTTTTTTGCGCCATACCTTACGGGACGGGCGCATTCAGGTCGAACGAAATCGTTCAGCACCAACAACCCGGTCGGCGACCGGGCCGATCGAGCGCCGCCGGGGCGACGCCTCTTGCGTCCGGGCGCAAGTACCGCCCGGTCATCGGTATTGGAGAAAGACGTTGTCGCGCCCGAACTGGTCACGCAATGCCTGAATCAAGTTATCGGCCGGGTCGATTCGCCAGCTTTCGCCGAACTGCAGCACCGCACGCGCGTCGCTGCCGGTGTATTCGACGGTGATCGGGCAGGCACCGCGATGGCGACCGAACACATCGGCCAGCCAGCGCATGCGGTCGCCCTTGAGCGCATCGGCCGCGACCCGCACGCGCAGGCTTTCGGCCAGGCCGGTGCGCGCCTCCTCGAGACTCATCACCCGCTTGGCGCGCAGACGCAGCCCGCCGGAGAAGTCGTCATTGCTGACCTCGCCCTCGACCACCACCAGCGCATCGGTCTGCAGCAGCGCCTGGGCGCTGGCGAAGGCATCGGCGAACAGCGAGGCCTCGATCCGCCCCGACCGGTCATCGAGGGTGATGAAGCCCATCTTGTCGCCCTTCTTGTTCTTCATCACCCGCAGGTTGACGATAAGGCCGGCGATGGTCTGGGTATCTCGCGCCGGGCGCAGGTCGATGATGCGCTGACGGGCGAAGCGGCGGACCTCGCCTTCGTACTCGTCGATCGGGTGACCGGTGAGGTAGAGGCCGAGGGTGTCCTTTTCGCCCTTGAGACGCTCCTTGAGCGAGAGTTCGCGCGCTTTGCGGTGATTGATGTAGACATCGGCCTCCGGCTCGGCGAACAGCCCCCCGAACAGGTCCATGTGGCCGCTCTCTTCACTGCGCGCGGTCTGCTCGGCGGCCTGCACGGCCTCTTCCATGGACGCCAGCAGCACGGCGCGGTTGAGGTCGACGCTGGCCTGGTAGGCCTTGAGTTCGTCCTGGTAGTAGGGCCCCAGGCGATCCAGCGCACCCGAGCGGATCAGCGCTTCCAGGGTGCGCTTGTTGATGCGCTTGAGGTCGACGCGGTTGCAGAAATCGAACAGGTCCTTGAACGGCCCCCCCGCCTTCCGGCATTCGACGATGGCCTCGACCGGCGCCTCGCCGACGCCCTTGATCGCGCCCAGGCCGTAGACGATGCGCCCGTCGTCGTTGACGGTGAACTTGAACTCGGAGACGTTTACATCCGGCGGGTCGATGCGCAGCTTCATGCTGCGGCACTCTTCGACCAGGATCACCACCTTGTCGGTGTTGTGCATATCCGCCGACAGTACCGCCGCCATGAACGGCGCCGGGTAGTGCGCCTTGAGCCAGGCAGTCTGGTAGGAGACCAGGCCGTAGGCTGCCGAGTGCGACTTGTTGAAGCCGTAGCCGGCGAACTTTTCCACCAGGTCGAAGATGTTGCCCGCCAGGTTGCCGTCGATGCCGTTGTTGGCGCAGCCCTCGATGAAGCCGCCGCGCTGCTTGGCCATTTCCTCGGGCTTCTTCTTGCCCATCGCGCGGCGCAGCATGTCGGCGCCGCCCAGCGTATAACCGGCCATCACCTGGGCGATCTGCATCACCTGTTCCTGGTAGAGGATGATGCCGTAGGTGGGCTTGAGCACCGGCTCGAGACCGGCGTACTGGTAGTCCGGGTGCGGATAGGAGATCGGCTCGCGACCGTGCTTGCGGTTGATGAAGTCGTCCACCATGCCCGACTGCAGCGGGCCGGGGCGAAACAGCGCCACCAGTGCGATCATGTCTTCCAGGCAGTCGGGCTTGAGCTTCTTGATCAGCTCCTTCATGCCGCGCGATTCGAGCTGGAAGACCGCGGTGGTCTCGGCCTTCTGCAGCATGTCGTAGGTTTTCTTGTCATCCAGCGGGATGAAGTCGATGTTGACCAGGTCCTTCTCGTCGACGCCCTTGCGCCGCTGCTCGCGGTGGATGGTCTCCATCGCCCACTTGATGATCGTCAGGGTGCGCAGGCCGAGGAAGTCGAACTTCACCAGGCCGGCCTGCTCGACGTCGTCCTTGTCGAACTGGGTAACCAGGCCGCCGCCCTCCTCGTCGCAGGCGATCGGCGCGAAGTCGGTCAGCTTGGTCGGCGCGATCACCACACCACCGGCGTGCTTGCCGGTGCCGCGGGTGATGCCCTCGAGCTTGAGCGACATTTCCCAGATTTCCGCGGCCTCTTCGTCGGTCTTGAGGAAGTCGCGCAGCGGCTCCTCCATCTCGTAGGCTTTTTCCAGGGTCATGCCGACTTCGAAGGGGATCATCTTCGACAGGCGGTCAGCGAGTCCGTAGGACTTGCCCTGCACCCGCGCCACGTCGCGCACCACGGCCTTGGCCGCCATCGAGCCGAAGGTGATGATCTGGCTCACGGCGTTGCGCCCGTACTTTTCGGCCACGTAGTCGATCACGCGGTCGCGGCCATCCATGCAGAAGTCGACGTCGAAGTCGGGCATGGAGATCCGTTCGGGGTTGAGGAAACGTTCGAACAGCAGGTCGTAGGCCAGCGGGTCGAGGTCGGTAATCTTCAGCACGTACGCGACCAGCGAGCCGGCACCCGAACCACGCCCGGGGCCTACCGGCACATCGTTGTTCTTGGCCCACTGGATGAAGTCGGCAACGATGAGGAAGTAGCCGGGAAAGCCCATCTGGATGATGGTGCCGAGCTCGAACTCCAGGCGGTCGACATAGAGCTGCCTCTTCGCCTCGTAATCCGGGGTGTCCGCCGGCAACGTTACCTTCAGACGCTCTTCCAAGCCTTCGTACGAGGCATGCCGCAGGTAGTCGTCGATACCCATGCCATTGGGCGTGGGGAAATCCGGCAGGAAGTACTTGCCCAGCTGCACCTCGATGTTGCAGCGCTTGGCGATCTCCACGGAATTCTCCAGCGCCTCCGGCAGATCGCTGAACAGTTCGGCCATCTCCTCGGGCGTCTTGAGGTATTGCTGGTCCGAATAGTTGCGCGGACGCCGTGGGTCATCGAGCGTACGGCCTTCGCCGATGCATACACGCGTTTCGTGGGCTTCGAAGTCTTCCTGCTTGAGAAAGCGCACGTCGTTGGTCGCCACCAGCGGCGCACCGCAGCGCCCGGCCAGAGCCACCGCGGCGTGCAGGTATTCCTCGTCGTTGACCCGATGGGTGCGCTGTACTTCCAGATAGAAGCGCCCCGGGAAAACGGCGCTCCATTCCTGCCAGAGCGCCTCGGCACCGCTCTCGTCGCCCTCGAGCAGGGCCAGGCCGATCTCGCCCTCTTTCGCGCCGGAAAGTGCGATCAGGCCCTCGGCTGCTGCCTTCACCCAATCGCGCTCGATGATCACCAGCTCGTTGCGCTGGCCTTCGGTCCAGCCCCGCGAGACCAGCTCGGTGAGATTGCGATAGCCCTTGGCATCCATCGCCAGCAGCGTCAGACGGCTCAGCGGGCCGTCCTCGTCGCGGCTGGCCAGCCAGATGTCGGCGCCGCAGATGGGCTTGATGCCACCGCCCAGCGCCGTCTTGTAGAACTTCACCAACGAGCACATGTTGCTCATGTCGGTAACGGCAACCGCCGGCATACCGGCTCCCGCAACGGCCTTGACCAACGGCTTTACCCTGACCAGCCCATCCACCAGCGAGTACTCGGTATGCAGACGGAGGTGAACGAAGGAAACGGACATGGACAAACCTGCGCGGGCAAAACGACAAGCGCGCGATTGTACCGAAAAGCGGCCGAGGCAGGTCCGCCGTTCGCCCTGCCTGCGGCACGATACTCAGGGCTTGATGCCGCCGTTGCCGTCGTCCCAGATGCCGGGCTCGAGCTTCGCGCGGATTTCCGGATAGTCGCGCGCGTCGAACTGCGGAACCTTGCCGGCACTCAGCTGCTGCCGGTAGTCGCGCGAGAGTTTCACCGCAGTCTTCGACAGCAGGACGATGGCGATCAGGTTGGTGATCGCCATCAGCCCCATGGAGACGTCGGCCAGGCTCCAGACGAAGGGTAGCGAGGCCAGCGCGCCAAACATCACCATCGCCAGCACCAATAGACGAAAGACCAGCAGGCCGGCCGAATGGTTACGCTCGAGAAAGACCAGGCAGTTCTCTGCGTAGAAGTAGTTCGCGACGATGGAGGTGAACGCGAAGAACAGCACGATGATCGCCAGGAAATACTGCCCCCAGCCGCCGACATGGTCGACCAGCGCATTCTGCACCAGCTCGATCCCCTCGCCTTCCTGGGGGCCGGCCAGCAGGATGATCGCCGCCGACGCCGTACAGATCATCAGCGTATCGATGAACACGCCGGCCATTTGCACATAGCCCTGCGAAGCAGGATGGGGCGGATAGGGCACAGCCGCCGCAGCGGCGTTCGGCGCCGAGCCCATGCCCGCCTCGTTGGAAAACAGGCCGCGCTTGAAGCCGTTCAACAGCGCAGCGCCGAGCCCACCGGCGGCGGCTTCCTCGAAACCAAACGCGCTCTTGAAGATGAGTGCGAAGACGCCGGGCAGCTCGGTGATATTGATCAGGATGAGCGCCAGCGCAACGAGCATGTAGGCCGCAGCCATGAAGGGCACCGCCAGCTGCGAGAAGCGCGCGATGGAGCGCAGGCCGCCAAAGATGATCGGCGCGGTCAGCAGCACGATGCCGACGCCACAAAGCCAGGCAGGCACGCCAAAGGCGCCTTGCATCGCCCCGGTAATGGTGTTGGCCTGAACCGAGTTGAAGACGAAGCCGAAGGCAAGGATGAGAAACACCGAGAACAGGGAACCCATCCAGCGGGCGCCCAGCCCCTTCTCCATGTAATAGGCAGGCCCGCCGCGGTACTGCCCGCGGTCGTCACGAATCTTGAACAGCTGCGCGAGTGTCGCTTCGACAAAACCGGTCGCCATACCGACCAGGGCGATTACCCACATCCAGAACACCGCGCCCGGGCCACCG
Organism: Stutzerimonas sp. CXK-1; assembly: GCF_057738225.1. Taxonomy (NCBI): domain Bacteria; kingdom Pseudomonadati; phylum Pseudomonadota; class Gammaproteobacteria; order Pseudomonadales; family Pseudomonadaceae; genus Stutzerimonas; species Stutzerimonas sp. CXK-1. The sequence continues at coordinate 2,677,428 of NZ_CM173217.1, forward strand.
AGCGTGATGGCGACCGCCACCCCGGCGACGTTGCCGGTGCCCACCCGCGCGGCGAGTGACGTGCAGAGCGCCTGGAACGGCGAGATACCCGAGTCGTCGCTCTTGCCGCTGCCCTTGAGGATGCCGAACGCATGGCCGAAGTGGCGGAACTGGATGAAGCCCAGGCGGAACGTGAACAACAGGCCGCAACCGACCAGCATCCAGATGAGGATCTTGCCCCATATGAGCCCGTTGAGCAGATCGACGATTTGGGTGGCAAACTCTGGCATCAGCGCTCTCCATCGGCAGTGACGTACCGCCGCGCGCGACGCGGCGGCTCCGTCAGCTATGGACAGCTCAGCTGAATCAGGGTGCCGCTAGACCAACGCTGCGGGCGCCAGCGCCGTTACGCTGAGCTCGGCGCGCTCGATCAGTGTACGCACCGGCGCGAAGGAGCGCCGATGGATGGGGGTGGGGCCGAGTCGCTGCAATGCCTCGAGGTGCAGCGGTGTCGGATAGCCCTTGTGACCGGCCAGGCCGTAGCCGGGATAAACCAGATCGAGCGCCTGCATCTCGCGATCACGACTGACCTTGGCCAGGATCGACGCCGCGGCAATCGCCGGGACCTGTGCATCACCCTGTACCACCGGTGCGCTCGGCACCGCCAGTTGCGGGCAGCGGTTGCCGTCGATCAGCGCCAGCCGCGGCACCACGCTGAGCCCTTCCACCGCGCGCTGCATCGCCAGCATGGTGGCATGCAGAATGTTCAGCTGGTCGATCTCCTCGACCTCAGCGCGCGCCACGCACCAGGCCAGCGCCTTTTCGCAAATCTCGTCGAACAGCGCTTCGCGGCGGGCTTCACTGAGTTTTTTCGAGTCGTTGAGCCCCTCGATCGGGCGAGCCGGATCGAGGATCACCGCCGCGGTCACAACCGGACCACAGAGCGGCCCTCGGCCGACCTCGTCGACGCCGGCGACCAGCTCTTCGACCAAACCGAAATCCAGTCCGAACTGCATCAGGGCCTCTCTACCAACGTCAATATTGCTTCGGCGGCCTTCACCGAGGCGTCTTGGCGCAGCGCCCGGTGAATGGCATCGAACCCCTTCACCTGAGATTCGCCATCGTCCAGCAGTGGCAGCAATGCCGCCGCCAACGCGTCGGGTGTGGCGGCATCCTGCAACAACTCCGGCACCAGCAAGCGTTGAGCGAGCAGATTCGGCAGCGCCACGTAAGGGCTCTTCACCAGACGCCGGAGGATGCGATAGGTCATCGGAGCCACCCGGTAGCCAACTACCATTGGCCGTTTGAACAACAGCGCTTCGAGCGTTGCCGTGCCCGACGCAATCAGCACCGCGTCACAGGCGGCCAGCGCCTCGTGCGAGCGGCCATCGACGAGCCGCAACGGCAGTGCCCGCCCGACAAGCATCTGCTCGATCTGCGCGCGCCGCTCCGGGCTGGCGCATGGCAGTACGAAGCTCACATCCGGTCGTTTTGCGTGGATCCGCTGAGCCGCCTCGAGAAACAGCTCACCCAGACGGGCCACCTCGCCGCCGCGGCTTCCAGGCAGCAGCGCCACGACAGCACCTTGCTCGGGCAAACCCAGCTCGGCACGCGCTAGGGCCCGGTCGGCCTGGAACGGAATGGCATCGGCCAGTGGGTGGCCAACGAAACGCACCGGCACGCCCTGCTCTTCATAGAAGCGCGCCTCGAATGGAAACAGCGTCAGCATCAGATCGCAGGCTTCGCGGATCTTCAGCACGCGCTTCTGCCGCCACGCCCAGACGGACGGGCTGACATAGTGCACGGTGCGAATGCCGGCGCGCCGCAGGCGAAGCTCGAGGCCCAGGTTGAAATCCGGCGCATCGATGCCAATGAACACGTCCGGCCTGGCCGCGATCAGCTCGGCAGTCAGCCGGCGGCGGCGTGCCAGCAGCTCCGGCAGACGGCCAAGCACTTCCACCAAGCCCATCACTGCAAGACGCTCGAGCGGGAAGCTCGACTGCAGCCCCTCGGCCTCCATGCGCTTGCCGCCGACACCGATGAACCTGACATCGGGACAGCGCTTGCGCAATGCCTGCATAAGCCCGGCGCCGAGGATATCGCCCGATGCCTCCCCGGCTACCAAAGCAACTCGAAGCGGCCTGTTCATCTCAGCGTGTAATGCCGCGCGTCGAGGCCTTGATGGAGTCGCGGAATACCGCAACCTCGGGGAACTGCTCAGCCGCTTCGGCAAGCTCACCAAGCGCAGCCTCCACCGTCAGGCCTTTGCGATAGACGACCTTGTAGGCCTGCCGCAGAGCATGGATCGCCGCGTCGCTGAAGCCCCGCCGGCGCATGCCCTCGAAATTCATGCTGCGCGCCTCGGCCGGATTGCCGAAAACGGTAACGAAAGCGGGTACGTCCTTGCCGATCGCCGTGCCCATACCGGAAAAACTGTGCGCACCGATCCGGCAGAACTGATGGACCAGGGTGTAACCGGAGAGAATGGCCCAGTCACCCACATGTACATGCCCGGCCAGCGCGGTGTTGTTTACCAGGATGCAGTGGTCACCAATGACGCTGTCATGACCGATATGAGCGTAGGCCATGATCAGGTTGTGATTGCCGATCGTAGTCTCGTGACGGTCCTGAATGGTCCCGCGATGGATCGTTACCCCTTCGCGCACGACGTTGTGATCGCCGATCACCAGCCGGGTTGGCTCCCCCTTGTACTTCAGGTCAGGAGTGTCCTCGCCGACCGAGGAAAACTGAAAAATACGATTGTGTCGGCCGATACGGGTCGGCCCCTTGATGACCACGTGCGACGCGATCACCGTTCCCTCGCCTATCTCGACATTCGGCCCGATGATCGACCAAGGACCGACCTGCACGTCATCTGCAAGACGGGCCGATGGATCGACGATGGCACGAGGGTCGATCAAACTCATAGTTTGCGTTCCGCACAGATGATTTCGGCCGAGCAGACCGCCTTACCGTCGACACTGGCTTCGCACTCGAACTTCCAGATACCGCGCTTAACGCTGAGGTATTTGGCTTCCAGGATCAGCTGATCGCCCGGCAGGACTGGCTGGCGGAAGCGCAGCTTGTCCGAACCGACAAAATAGTAGAGCGTGCCGTCGGAGGGCTTCACATCCATCATCTTGAAGCCGAGGATACCCGCTGCCTGCGCCATCGCCTCGATGATCAGTACACCGGGCATGATCGGATGCTGGGGGAAATGCCCAGTGAAGAACGGCTCGTTGATGGTCACGTTCTTGTATGCGCGAATGCGCTTGGCCCCCGTGTCCAGCTCGACCACCCGGTCCACCAGCAGGAAGGGGTAGCGGTGCGGCAGGTATTCGCGAATCTCGTTGATATCCATCATGTCAGCAAGGAGCCTGTAGAAATATGAAGGGGCAACCAATGCCCCGCCTCGTCGACGCGCGCGCAGCGCCAGTCAGCGACTCAGCAGAAAGGGTCAGGCATCAGAAGACGAATCGCCGCCCGAGGTCACGGCTGCGAGCTGTTTTTCCAGCTGTTGCAGGCGTCGCGCCATATCGTCGAGCTGCCTGATCCGTGCCGCGCTCTTTCTCCATTCAGCCGCCGGCTGCATCGCCGTGCCGGACGAATAGCTGCCTGGCTCGGAGATCGAGCGGGTCACCATGGTCATCCCGGTAACGAACACGTTGTCGCACACTTCGATGTGACCGACCATGCCAACGCCGCCTGCGATCATGCAGTTACGCCCGATCTTGGTACTGCCCGAGATGCCCACGCAACCGGCCATGGCGGTGTTGTCACCGATCTGTACGTTGTGCGCGATCATGATCTGGTTATCGAGCTTGACGCCATTGCCGATGAGCGTGTCTGCCAACGCTCCTCGGTCGATGGTGGTATTCGAGCCGATCTCAACGTCGTCGCCGATAAGGACTCCACCGATCTGCGCGATCTTTTGCCAACTGCCCTTTTCGTTGGCAAAGCCGAAGCCTTCGCCACCGATTACTGCACCGGATTGAATCACCACGCGCTTGCCGATGACGACGTCGTGATACAGCGTGACCCGTGGCGCGAGCCGTCCGCCTTCGCCGATCCGACTACGTGCACCGATAAAACACTGCGCCCCGATTTCGACATCCGCCTCGATGCAGGCGCCGGCCTCGATGACCACGTAAGCGCCGATGCGCGCCGAGGGGTGAACCTGCGCGCTGGCGGCGATCACCGCGGAGGGGTGGACGCCCGGGACGCTGGCAGGACGGGTTTCGAACAGATGCGAAAGCTGTGCGTAGGCCAGGTAGGGGTTGCTGACTATAAGCGCAGCTCCCTGATACCGCTCGGCCTCTTCCGACGTGAGCAGCACGGCGGCCGCCCGCGTCTCGGCGAGGTACTTGCGGTATTGGCTGTTCGCGAGAAAGCTCAGCTGGCCCGGCCCGGCATCCTGAAGTGTCGCAAGGCCGGTGATGACTCGCTGGGCATCGCCGCGCACCGAGCCGCCCAGCAACTCGGCCAGTTGGCCGAGCGAGTATTCGTGGCAGGACATGTCAACGCAGCTGGTTCATACGTTCGATGACCTGACGCGTGATGTCGTACGTTGGCTTCACGTCGACCACGGCACCACGCTCCAGAACGATGTCGTAGTCACCCTTCTTGAGGACCTCCTCGACAGCCTTGTCCAGCTTCGGCTTGAGCTGCTTGAGCATGTCGCGGTCAGCAACGGCCTTGGCTTCGTTGAGCTCCTTGGACTGGAACTGGAAGTCACGCGCCTTCTGCTTGAATTCCAGTTCGAGGCGCTCGCGCTCGGCCTGTTGCATCTTGTCGCCATCCTTGACCAGGCGGTCCTGAATGCGCTTCGCCTCGCTTTCCAAGCTCTTCAGCTTGCTCAACTGAGGGCCGAACTTCTTCTCGGCATCGACGGCGTAACGCTTCGCGGCATCGGACTCGAGCAGCGCCATCTGGTAGTTCAGAACCGCAATTTTCATCTCGGCGAACGCGGGCGTCGCCACCAGAGCGGCGAGAACGAGAAACATCTGGGTCAACTTACGCACGGTGAATACCACTCCTGCAAAGGTTACCGAAGCAAGATGCTCGGCTAGTGTTAGAACGTCTGCCCCAGGGAGAACTGGAACACCTGGGTATCGGCGTCATCCGGCTCCACGACGGGCATCGCCAGACTGAAGCTCAACGGGCCCATCGCGGTAATCCATGTCAGGCCCACACCTACCGAACTGGCCATGTCACCGATATCGATGTCGCTGCAATTGTTCGAACCCGACGGGCAGTTGGTATCGAACACATTACCCACATCCCAGAACAGGGAGGTCCGCAGCGAACGCTGGTCCTTGACGAAAGGCATCGGGAACAACACCTCGAGACCGCCCTGCACCAGCACGTTGCCACCGAACGGCAGCGGGTCCTGATCCGGATCCTTCACCGTTCCCGGCCGCGTACCGTCGCTTGGCGTACTGCGCGGCCCAAGGCTGCTGTCTTCGAAGCCGCGTACCGAGTTGAAGCCGCCAGCGTAGTAGTGCTCGTAGAACGGCAGGCGCTCGGTCGAGCCATAGGCATCACCGTAGCCCAGTCGGGTATGCATGCGCAGCGTGTAATCCTTCGTCATCGGCACGAACAGCTGGCCGTTGTAGTCGAGCTTGTAGAACGAAAGGTCGCTACCGGGAATGGTGGTTTCGAAGACCAGACTCTGCGAATGGCCGCGAGTGGCCAGTACGCCGCGGTTCAGCGTCGATTCGGACCAGCCGGCCGAGCCCTTGAAGTTGAGGAAGCTGTCGCCTTCCTTCTCCATGAAATCGAAGATTTCGTCGACCGTATAGAGACCGGTATCGATGCTGTCCTGCTGAACGGACAGGCCGAAGGAGAGGCGCGCCGTCTCGCTGATCGGATAACCGATGTTGACACCCCCACCCAAGCTATCCACCGAGTAGCTGGACACGTCGTAATCGAGCTCGTCGTAGTCGGTCGTCCGGTAGAACGCGTTGTAGCCGAGGCTGACGCCATCCTCGGTCCAGTAGGGATCGACGAAACCGAAGTTGTAGCGCGTCTGGTACTCGCTGCGATTCAACCCCAGGCTCACGCGGTTACCGGTGCCGAGGAAGTTGTTCTGGCTGATCGAGCCACCGAGAATCAGGCCGGCATTCTGCGCGAAACCGACGCTGGCCATGATCGAGCCCGAAGGCTGCTCCTCGACGCTGTAGTTCACGTCGATCTGGTCCTCGGTTCCCGGCACCTGCGGTGTCTCGACGTTCACTTCCTTGAAGAAGCCCAGCCGTTCCAGACGGGTCTTGGACTGGTCGATCAGGTAGGTCGACGCCCAGCCACCTTCCATCTGGCGCATCTCGCGACGCAGCACCTCGTCCTCGGTCTTGGTGTTGCCACGGAAGTTGATGCGGTTGACGTAGGCACGGTTGCCCGGGTCGACGACGAACGTGATGGAGACGGTGTTGTCCTCGTCGTGCGGCTCCGGTACGCCGTTGACGTTGGCGAACGTGTAGCCCTCGTTACCGAGCCGGCGCGTGATCAGCTCGGATGTCGTGGTCATCACCTTGCGCGAGAAAACCTGGCCTTGCTTGGCCAGCAGTAGAGCTTCGACCTCCTCACGCGGCACCTTGAGGTCGCCGCTGAGTTTCACGTCGCGAACGGTGTAACGCTCGCCTTCGGCGATGTTAACCGTGACATAGACATCCTTCTTATCCGGGGTAATCGACACCTGGGTCGAGGTGATGTCCATGTTGATGTAGCCACGGTCCAGATAATAGGACCGCAGCCGCTCGAGGTCGCCGGACAGCTTTTCGCGAGCGTACTTGTCGTCATTACGGAAGAACGACAGCCAATTGGTCGTCTTCAGCTCGAACAGATCGGTCAGCTCTTCATCGGAGAACACGGTATTGCCGACCACATTGATGTGCTTGATCGCCGCGACCGAGCCTTCATTGATCTTGATCTTCAGTGCAACGCGATTTCGAGGCTGGTTGACGACGTCGGTTTCGATGCTGGCCGAGTAACGCCCCTGCGCGACGTACTGGCGCTGCAGCTCGTTACGTACGCCCTCGAGCGTTGCGCGCTGGAAAATCTCGCCTTCGGCCAAGCCCGACTGCTGAAGACCCGCCAGCAGATCCTCGGTCTTGATCGCCTTGTTGCCCTCGATCTCGATGGCCGAAATGGACGGCCGCTCCACGACACTGATCACCAGCACGTTGTCTTCGCGGCCGAGCTGGATGTCCTGGAAGAAACCGGTACGGAACAAGGCCCGCGTGGCCTCTACCAGGCGCTGGTCATCAGCCGGCTCGCCCACGTTGAGCGGCAGAGCACCGAACACGCTGCCTGCAGAGACCCGCTGGAGGCCGTTGACCCGGATATCGGAAATGGTGAAGGACTCAGCGTGGACTTCGGCGATCATCAAAGCGGAGATCACCGCGGGAAGCAGCAGACGTTTCATGAAGTCCTTTCTTATTTCAGACCTGACGGATGAGCCGACGCCTAGCGCGGCAACAATACGGATTCTGCGTTACAGGCGGCCCAGGTCATTGACCAGCGCAAGCAGCATCACCCCGACGACCAGACTGATGCCGATCTGAACACCCCATCCCTGCACTCTTTCGGACAACGGTCGGCCGCGAAGCCATTCGATGGCGTAAAAAAGCAGGTGCCCGCCATCAAGCACCGGGATTGGCAGCAGATTGAGAACCCCCAGGCTTATGCTCAGATAGGCGAGAAAATTGAGGAAATCCCCGACACCGGACTGGGCAGAAGCGCCGGCCACTTTAGCAATCGTTATCGGGCCGCTCAAGTTTTTTACCGACAGCTCGCCGAAGAGCATTTTCTTCAGCGAATCAAGCGTCAGCAGCGTCATCGTGCCGGTTCGGCGCAGGCTCTCGACGACCGCCTCGAGCGGCCCATGGCTTACTTCACGCAGCATGTTCGCCGGCCACTCACCGCCTTCGACGCCTGCGCCCAGATAGCCTCTGCGCGTCTGGCCTTCACCCCTTGCGGCCAAGGTGACCGACAGATCCTGCGTCCGGCCATCGCGCTCGACCAACAGGGTCACGGTTTCGCCCGCCAGGGGACGAACGGCATCGATGACATCCTGCCAGTCATCCAGGGAGCGCCCTTGAACAGCCAGCAATCGGTCACCGAGCTTCAGACCAGCCGCCTGAGCCGGCCCCTCCGGATCGAGCTGCGCAATGATCGGCGCAATGCGAGGGCGCCAGGGCCGGATACCGAGTGCAGCCAGCGGATCGGGCTCTTCTGCCCCCTTGAGCCATTCCCGCAGGGGAACCTCGACCTTGCGCTCGAGCGAATCGCCGAGATCGCGAACCACCATCTCCAACGAGCCGGACTCGCCGAGGCGGCGCACCAGCTGCAGATTCACATCGCCCCAGCCCGAAACCGCCTTGCCATCGATAGCGATCAGCTCTTGCTCCGGCCCAATGCCAGCCTGCGCGGCCAGGCTACCGGGCTCTACGTTACCGACTACCGGACGCAACTGCTGACTGCCCAGCATCGCCAACAACCAGAAGAACAGCAGAGCCAGAAGGAAATTCGCGATAGGGCCAGCGGCTACGATGGCAAAGCGCTGGCGGACGGACTTGCGGTTGAACGCCTGCCCCAAGAGTTCGTCAGGCACTTCACCTTCGCGCTCGTCGAGCATCTTCACATAGCCACCGAGCGGAATGGCAGCCACGACGAACTCGGTACCATGCCGGTCATGCCAACGCAGGAGTGGCGAACCAAAACCGACCGAGAAGCGCAACACCTTTACACCGCAGCGCCTGGCGACCCAGAAATGACCGAACTCGTGAAACGTGACCAGCACCCCGAGTGCTATCAGGGTACCGGCAATCATGTAAAGCGCGCTCATAAGGTCCTCCGGGCTAACGCCCGTGGCGGTCCAGCCAGTCACCCGCAAGCCGGCGAGCCTGCTGATCCGCCATCAACACATCGTCGAGACAGCCGGCCGCACCGACCGCCTCCTGCTCCAACACATCGGCGATGATACTCGCGATCTCGGTAAAACGGATGCGCCGCCCCAGAAACGCCTCAACGGCGACCTCATTCGCGGCATTGAGCATGGCCGGCGCGGTACCGCCGGCCTCGGCTGCCTCTCGAGCCAGACGCAGGCAGGGAAAGCGCGCATCGTCCGGCGCCTGGAATTCGAGCAGACCGATGCGCAGCAGATCGAGTGCCGACACGCCCGAATCGATGCGCTCGGGCCAGGCAAGGGCATGCGCGATAGGGGTGCGCATGTCAGGGTTGCCAAGCTGCGCCAACACCGATCCATCGACATAGTCGACCATCGAGTGGATGACGCTCTGTGGGTGAACAACGACCTCGACCTGACTCGGACGCGCATTGAACAACCAGCATGCCTCGATCAACTCGAGCCCTTTATTCATCATGCTCGCCGAGTCGACGGAAATCTTGCGCCCCATCGACCAGTTCGGATGCGCACAGGCCTGCTCGGGCGTCACATCGACCAGCGCCTCGGCTGGCATTTCCCGGAATGGCCCGCCGGAGGCGGTCAGCAGAATGCGCCGGACCCCGACCGCAGCCATCCCTCGCGAGTAATCGGTCGGCAGGCACTGGAATATCGCGTTGTGCTCGCTATCGATCGGCAGCAGTACCGCTTCACTCTGCTGCAGAGCCTGCATGAACAGTGCGCCGGACATCACCAGCGCCTCCTTGTTTGCCAGCAGCACTCGCTTGCCTGACTGCACGGCGGATAGCGTCGGGCGCAGACCGGCTGCACCGACGATGGCCGCCATGACTACATCGACCTCGGGATGAGCGGCGACTTCGCATAGCCCGCCGCAACCGACGAGCACGCGCGTTGCCAACCCGGCCGCATGAAGATCGGCCTGCAGCACTCGGGCCTGGGCCTCATCGGCCAACACCGCGAAGCGGGGACGATGCCGCAGGCACAGCGCCATGAGTTCAGCAACCCGGCTGAAGGCCGTAAGCGCGAAGACCGAGTAGCGATCAGGGTGACGGGCAATGACATCGAGCGTGCTTAGACCAATGGAGCCGGTAGCACCCAAGACGGTGACCTTGAGGGTCGTCACAGCGCCCCCCACCCAGCCAACCACAACAGCACGGCAAACACCGGCACCGCGGCCGTCAGGCTATCGATCCGGTCCATGACTCCGCCGTGACCAGGAAGCAGCTGACTACTGTCCTTGATGCCCGCATTGCGCTTGAACATGCTTTCGGTGAGATCGCCGATCACCGAGATCAACACCACCACCGCCGCCCCAAGCAACGCGAGTACGAGCTCACGCGGAGCCCAATCGCGGTACAACCCGACGCCAACGGTAACAAGCAGGCTCGCTACTAGGCCGCCGAACACGCCCTCCCAGCTCTTGCCGGGACTGACCTCGGGAGCGAGCTTGCGCCGACCGAAGCGCCGCCCGGAAAAATACGCACCGATATCGGCAACCCACACCAGCACCATCACCGCCACGATCAACCAGTTCCCCATCGGCCACTGTTTGAGCAGCACCAAGGCCTGCCAGGCAGGCAGCAGCACCAGGAAACCAAAGGCGAGGCTGCCGCCTGCCCCTCCCCAGTAACGACGGCTTTGCGGATAACCCAGCACTAGGAAGGTCGCGAAAACCCACCAGGCAATTGCCGCAGCAAGCACCCAGGCGGCGAGAGCCGGATTGGCATAGAGCACAGCAAGCAGCAACGCCACGCCTGCGGCGTAGCCAACTCTCACCGACTGCGAAGAGAAACCCGCGAGCCGGGCCCATTCCCAGCCCCCCAAGGTAACTGCAACGCCGATAAAGATGGCGAACGCCAGCCCCTCGAGCAGAAAGAAACCGATCAGGGCGATCGGCAGAAGAATCGCCGCGGTGATGATTCGTTGTTTCAGCATTCGACCTTGGCCTCGCGCTCCACCTGCTCGCTGGTCTTGCCGAAACGACGCTGCCGGGAGGCGAAATCGGCAAGCGCCTTACGCATCGCCTGCCGCTTGAAGTCGGGCCAGAACAGATCGGAAAAATACAGCTCCGCATAGGCGAGCTGCCAGAGCAGAAAATTGCTGATGCGTTGTTCGCCACCGGTGCGAATGCACAGGTCGGGCGGGGGCAGCTCGCCCGTCGCTAGATAGCCTTCGAACAGTGCCGGTGTGATCTCGTCCGGATTCAACCTGCCCGCCTGCGCCTCGCGCGCCAGGCGTTGCGTGGCCTGCAGGATGTCCCATTGACCACCGTAGTTGGCAGCCACTTGCAGGATGAAGCGCCGATTATGCGCAGTGGTCTCTTCGGCGTCCCGCATCGCCGCCTGCAGCTCCGGATGAAAGCGGCTGCGATCGCCGATGATCCGCAGACGAATGCCGTTGTCGTCCAGCTTGCGCGCTTCCCGGCGTAGCGCAGAAAGGAACAGCTCCATCAGCGCCCCCACCTCATCGGCGGGCCGCTGCCAGTTCTCACTGGAAAAGGCGAACAGCGTCAGCACTTCGACGCCCGACTCGGCACACACCTCGATGACGGCTCGCACCGCATCGACACCCGCCTTGTGGCCCGCTACACCAGGCAACAGCCGGCGTTTGGCCCAGCGATTGTTTCCGTCCATGATGATCGCGACGTGGCGGGGGACGGCCCCCCGCGCGATCTGTTTGCCGTTTTCCATGACCAACTCTACTTGCGCTATCAAACGCTGCGATGAATACAAGACGCTGCAAGCGCCAGCTCGAGCTCATCGACCGAAGCGCACCGCCAATGGCAATGCGCTTCGCAGAACAGACTGAAGAATCAGACTGCCATGAGGTCCGCTTCCTTCGCCTCTAGCGCCTTGTCGATGTCGGCAACGAACTTGTCGGTAAGCTTCTGAACATCGTCCTGGCCACGGCGTTCCTCGTCCTCGCTGATTTCCTTTTCCTTGACCAGGTCCTTGAGCTGGGCCAGTGCGTCGCGACGGATATTGCGCACCGCCACGCGAGCATTTTCCGCCTCGGCACGCGCCTGGCGCGTATAACCCTTGCGGGTTTCCTCGGTCAGGGCCGGCATCGGCACGCGAATGGTCGTGCCGGCAGTTGCCGGGTTGAGCCCCAGATCGGAAGTCATGATCGCCTTTTCCACCGCCTGGATCATGCTCTTGTCGAACACGGTCAGCGCAAGCGTGCGCGAGTCTTCGGCCACCACGTTGGCCACCTGGCGCAACGGGGTGTCAGCGCCGTAATAGGACACCATGACACCGTCGAGGATGCTGGGATGAGCACGCCCGGTACGAATCTTTGCGAAAGCGTGTTCCAGCGACTCGAGGGACTTCTTCATGCGCTCCTGCGCGTCTTGCTTGATCTCGTTGATCATTCGTTCGATTCCTCGATGAGAGTTCCTTCGGCGCCCCCCAGCACGATATTGAGCAGGGCACCGGGCTTGTTCATGTTGAAGACACGCAGCGGCATATTGTGGTCACGACAGAGGCAGATGGCCGTCAGATCCATAACCCCAAGCTTGCGGTCCAGCACCTCGTCGTAGCTGAGCTCGGTGAACTTCTCGGCATTCGGATCCTTGAAAGGATCGGCCGTGTACACGCCGTCGACCTTCGTCGCCTTGAGCACCACGTCGGCCTGAATCTCGATCGCCCGCAGGCAGGCCGCCGAGTCCGTGGTGAAGAACGGGTTGCCCGTGCCGGCGGAGAAGATCACAACCTCACCGCTCTTGAGATGGCGCATCGCCTTGCGTCGGTCATAGTGATCGGTCACCCCAACCATCGAGATGGCCGACATAACCAGCGCCGGAATGTTCGAGCGCTCCAGCGCGTCACGCATCGCCAGGCCGTTCATCACCGTGGCAAGCATGCCCATATGGTCGCCGGTTACACGATCCATCCCGGCGGCGGACAGCGCCGCCCCGCGGAACAGGTTGCCGCCACCGATCACCAGGCCCACTTCCACGCCAATGCCCACCAGCTGGCCAACCTCGAGCGCCATGCGATCCAGCACCTTGGGATCGATGCCGAAGTCCTCCGTGCCCATCAGCGCTTCGCCGCTCAGTTTGAGCAGGATTCGTTTGTAGCGAGGATTTCGAGCACTCATCTGCTGAGCCATTGGCGTGCGCCTCCCACGGCGTTCGAAAGAAAACGGTATTGATTGGGCATAGAAGAATAATCTGCGCTTGGACCAACGAACGAACGATAAGTGCCAGCGAGACTATATCGTGTAGAGCCAGTATTTTGCTGCCACCAGTTTGACAAAGAGGCCGCGCGCGTTAGCGGGCAGCCTCTTCGTACCGGACGGCCTGAAACGTTACTGCTTGCTTGCCGCTACCTGAGCAGCAACCTCTGCAGCGAAGTCGACCTCGGCCTTCTCGATGCCCTCACCCACTTCGTAGCGCACGAAGGAGACGATTTCCGCACCGGCCTTCTTGGCCAGGTCGCCGACCTTGATTTCCGGATCCTTGACGAAAGCCTGTTCGACGAGGCTCGCCTCGGCCAGGAACTTGTTGATGCGGCCCTTGACCATGTTCTCGACGATATTCTCGGGCTTGCCGGCGATCTTCTCAGCATTGAGCTGCAGGAAGATTTCCTTTTCCTTGGCGATCAGCTCTTCGGAAACGTCAGCTGGCGTCAGCACCGCTGGGTTGCTGGCCGCAACGTGCATGGCGATGTCCTTGGCCAGCTCAGGGTTACCACCCTTGAGCACGACCAGAACGCCGATGCGGTGACCGTGCAGGTAGGCGCCAACGGTGTCGCCCTCGACGCGAGTCAGGCGACGGATGTTGACGTTCTCGCCACACTTGGCGACCAGCGCCAGGCGCGACTCTTCCTGCGACTCAATCAGCGGGGCAGCATCGGTCAGCCCCTGATCGAAAGCCTTGTCCAGGCTCTGAGCAACGAACGCCTTGAAGTCATCCTGCAGCGCCAGGAAGTCGGTTTGCGAGTTGACTTCGATGATCACGCCAGACTTGTTGTCCGCTGCGATCTTGACTGCGATGGAACCTTCGGCGGCGATGTTACCGGCTTTCTTGGCAGCCTTGATGGCGCCAGCCGCACGCATGTCGTCGATTGCCTTTTCGATGTCGCCGCCCGCTGCCGTCAGCGCCTTCTTGCAATCCATCATGCCCAGGCCGGTACGCTCGCGCAGTTCCTTGACCAGGGCCGCAGTAATTTCTGCCATGTTCGAATCCTCTGATAGGTTTCTAACCAGTCGCCCTCTCGGACGATCAATTCGGAGTGACAAAGAAGGGGGCCTAGCCCCCTTCTTGTCCATCGGGTCTCACGCTAAGGCGCGACGGCTCAGCCCTGAGCAGCCTCGGAGGCCACTTCCTCGACGAACTCGTCGGCACCGCCAGCGGTGGCCTGACGGCCGCGCAGCACGGCGTCAGCCATGGAGCTCAGGTAAAGCTGCACGGCGCGGATGGCGTCGTCGTTACCCGGGATGATGTAGTCGACACCTTCGGGGCTGCTGTTGGTATCGACAATGCCGATCACCGGAATGCCCAGCTTGTTGGCTTCGGAAATCGCGATGCGCTCATGCTCAACGTCGACGACGAACATGGCGTCCGGCAGGCCGCCCATATCCTTGATACCGCCCAGGCTGCGCTCGAGCTTTTCGAGATCGCGCGAGCGCATCAGCGCTTCTTTCTTGGTCAGCTTGTCGAAAGTACCATCCTGCGACTGGGTTTCCAGTTCGCGCAGACGCTTGATCGAAGCACGAATGGTCTTGTAGTTGGTCAGCATGCCGCCCAACCAGCGGTGGTCGACGTACGGCTGGCCGCAGCGAGCGGCTTCTTCGCGAACGATCTTGCCGGCGGAACGCTTGGTACCGACGAACAGGATCTTGTTCTTGCCAGCTGCCAGCTTTTCAACGAAACGCAGCGCGTCGTTGAACATCGGCAGGGTCTTTTCCAGGTTGATGATGTGAATCTTGTTGCGCGCGCCGAAAATGTACTTGTTCATTTTCGGGTTCCAGTAACGGGTCTGGTGGCCGAAGTGCACACCGGCCTTCAGCATATCGCGCATGGTGACTTGAGACATGACTTGTCCTCGAATAGTCGGGTTAGGCCTCCACACGTCCCGCTATCCAACTCTTGCGAGCACCCAGGATAGGCGTGTCGACGCGTGTGTGGGTTAAGCCCAACGGGTGGTCCCCCGCTGAGCGGCGCGTTTTATAGCACAGTCGCCTTCTGCAGGCTAGCACGCCGACGCAGGGCGGCGATTTCTGCAGTCCATTCTGCTTTCGTTTATCATCGCCGCTTCCGATTTTTGCCTTGCGCCGGTGGGCGCCCGAGGGTTTGCATGACTGTCACCATCAAGACGCCCGAAGACATCGAGAAAATGCGCATCGCCGGCCGTCTGGCCGCCGAAGTCCTGGAAATGATCGAGGCGCACGTGAAGCCGGGCGTGACGACCGAAGAGCTCGACCGCCTCTGCCACGACTACATCGTCAACGAACAGCAAGCCATCCCGGCACCGCTCAACTACAAGGGCTTTCCGAAGTCGATCTGCACGTCGATCAACCATGTCGTCTGCCATGGCATCCCGAACGACAAGCCGCTGAAGGATGGCGACATCCTCAACATCGACATTACCGTCATCAAGGACGGCTATCACGGCGACACGAGCAAGATGTTCATCGTCGGCAAGGCGGCCGAATGGGCCGAACGCCTGTGCAAGGTCACCCAGGAGTGCCTGTATAAAGGGATCGAACTGGTTCGTCCGGGCGCCCGTCTGGGTGACATCGGCGAGGTGATCCAGAAGCACGCCGAGAAGAACGGCTTCTCGGTCGTACGCGAATACTGCGGCCACGGGATCGGCAAGGTCTTCCACGAAGAGCCGCAAGTGCTGCATTACGGTCGTGCTGGCACCGGGCTCGAACTGAAAGAAGGCATGACCTTCACCATCGAGCCGATGATCAACCAGGGTCGCGCCGAAACCCGCCTGCTCGGCGACGGCTGGACCGCGATCACCAAGGACCGCAAGCTTTCGGCGCAGTGGGAACACACCATCCTCGTCACCGCGGACGGCTACGAGATCCTCACGCTACGTAGCGACGACACCATTCCGCGCGTTCCGGCCTGACCTTAGCCGCTACCCTGCCCTGGCCCAGACAGAGGATCTCGCATGCCCCAAGTGGACCCCGAGCTGTTCGATCTCAGCCAGTTCCAGGCAGAGCTGGCGCTCAAGGCCAGCCCCATCCCGGCATATAAGAAGGCCATTCGCCAGGCGCGCGAAGTGCTCGACAAGCGTTTTCTCGCCGGCCGCGACATCCGCCGCCTGATCGAAGATCGCGCCTGGTTCGTCGATCAGATCCTGCGCGCCGCCTGGAAGCGCTTCGACTGGGACAAGGGGGCGGATATCGCGCTGGTCGCCGTCGGCGGCTATGGCCGCGGTGAGCTGCACCCCTTCTCCGACATCGATTTGCTGATCCTGCTCGACGGGGACGACCACGAGCTGTTTCGCGACGCAATCGAGGGCTTTCTCACCCTCCTCTGGGACATCGGCCTCGAGGTTGGCCAAAGCGTCCGCTCGGTGGCCGAATGCGCCGAGGAGGCCCGTGCGGACCTGACCATCATCACCAACCTTATGGAGAGCCGGACCATCGCCGGCCCCGAGCAGCTTCGCCAGCGCATGCTGCAGGTGACCAGCCCTGCCGAAATGTGGCCGAGCAAGGAGTTCTTCCTCGCCAAGCGCAACGAGCAGCGGCAGCGCCATTCCAAGTACAACAACACCGAATACAACCTGGAGCCCAACGTCAAACGCTCCCCCGGCGGACTGCGAGACATCCAGACGATCCTCTGGATCGCCCGGCGCCAGTTCGGCACCCTGAATCTACAGGCCGTGGTCGATCAGGGCTTTCTCACCGAGGGCGAATACCAGCTACTGGTATCGGCCCAGGAGTTCCTGTGGAAGGTCCGCTATGGTCTGCACCTGCTGGCAGGGCGCGCCGAGGACCGGCTGCTGTTCGATCACCAGCGCAAGCTGGCGGCCCTGCTCGGCTACGAAGACAACGACGCCAAGCTGGCCATCGAGCGCTTCATGCAGAAGTATTACCGGGTCGTCATGAGCATCGCCGAGCTGAGCGACCTGGTCGGCCAGCACTTCGCCGAGGTCATTCTCTGGGAAGGCGACTCCGGCCCGAGCATTCCGCTCAACAGCCGATTCCTGGTGCGCGACGGGTATCTGGAAGTCAGCCATCCCTCGATCTTCAAGCGCACCCCGTTCGCGATCATGGAAACCTTCGTGCTGCTTGCCCAGCACCCGGAGATCGAAGGCGTCAGGGCGACGACGATTCGCCTGCTGCGTGATCACCGCTACCTGATCGATGACGATTTTCGCTGTGATATCCGCAACACCAGCCTGTTCATCGAACTGTTCAAGTGCAAGGAAGGCATTCACCGCAACCTGCGACGCATGAATCGCTACGGCATCCTCGGTCGCTACCTGCCGGAGTTCGGTCACATCGTCGGGCAGATGCAGCACGACCTCTTTCACATCTATACGGTCGATGCGCACACGCTGAACGTCATCAAATACCTGCGCAAGCTCACCAAACCGGGCGTCGCAGAGAAGTACCCGCTGGCGAGCAAGCTGGTCGAGCGACTACCCAAGCCGGAACTCATCTACATTGCCGGCCTGTATCACGACATCGCCAAGGGGCGCGGTGGCGACCATTCCGAGCTGGGCGCCGTCGACGCCGAGCAGTTCTGCAGCCGCCACAAGCTGCCCGCCTGGGACACGCGACTGGTGGTCTGGCTGGTACAGAACCATCTGGTGATGTCGACCACCGCGCAGCGCAAGGACCTTTCCGACCCCCAGGTCATCAATGATTTCGCACAGATCGTCGGCGACGAGACACATCTGGACTATCTCTATGTGCTGACGGTCGCCGACATCAACGCGACCAACCCGACGCTGTGGAACTCCTGGCGCGCCAGCCTGCTCCGCCAGCTGTATACGGAAACCAAGCGCGCGCTCCGGCGTGGCCTGGAGAACCCGCTGGGGCGCGAAGAACAGATCCGCCAGAGCCAGCGCGCCGCGCTGGATACTCTGGTACGCAACGGCACCGACCCGGACGATGCCGAGCAGCTCTGGGCGCAACTGGGCGACGACTACTTTCTGCGTCACACCGCCAGCGATATCGCCTGGCACACCGAGGCAATCATCGACCACCCGAGCGATGGCGGCCCGCTGGTACTGATCAAGGAAACCACCCAGCGGGAGTTCGAAGGCGGCACGCAAATCTTCATCTACGCGCCGGACCAGCACGACTTCTTCGCGGTAACCGTGGCGGCGATGGACCAGCTCAACCTGAATATCCACGACGCCCGGATCATCACCTCCACCAGCCAGTTCACCCTCGACACCTACATCGTGCTCGACGCCGATGGCACGCCGATCGGCGATAGCCCCGAGCGCATCGAAGAGATCCGCCAGGGCCTGATCGACGCCCTGCGCAACCCCGACGAGTACCTGACCATCATTCAGCGTCGCGTTCCTCGGCAGCTCAAGCACTTCGCCTTCGCGCCGCAGGTAACGATCCTCAACGACACCCAGCGCCCCCAGACCATCATCGAGATCATCGCGCCGGACCGCCCGGGCCTGCTGGCGCGTGTCGGTCAGCTGTTCCTGGCGTTCGATCTGTCCGTCCAGAACGCCAAGATCGCCACGCTTGGCGAGCGGGTCGAGGACGTGTTTTTCGTGACCACCGAAGACAACCAGCCGCTGTCCGACCCGGAACTCTGTGCGCGCCTGCAACAGGCGCTGGTCGATCAACTGCAGCAGGACAATCAGCAGCAGATCTCTCCAAGCTCCATCGAATTCTGAGCCAAGGCTCGCCGGTTCAGTCCCAGGGCTTGCCCTGGGTTCGCTCGGTGCGATCGAGCTTCTGCTGCATCGCGGCCTTGGCCAGCATGTGTGCACTGACCGGCGCGGTGAGCAGGAGGAACAGGATGATCAGTACCTCGTGCAGGCTGATACTGCCCCGCTGCACACCGAAGAAAATGCCCGAAGCCACGACGATGCCACCGACCCCCAGCGTGGTGGCCTTGGTTGGCCCGTGCAGGCGCGTATAGAAATCGGGTAATCGATAGAGCCCGATCGCACCGATCAGGGCAAACAGGCTGCCGCCGAGCAAAAAAAGACTGATGACGACTTCCAACCAGAGCGGCATGTTCTAAACCTCAGTCGATGATATCGCCGTGAAGCAAGTGCTTGGCCACTGCCACGGTACTGACGAAGCCCATCACGGCTATCAGCAGCGCGGCCTCGAAGAAGATGTCCGAAGCCAGCCACACACCGAACAGGATGATCAGGGCCAGACCGTTAATGTAGAGCGTGTCGAGCGCCAGGATGCGGTCCGGCATGTCCGGCCCCTGAATCAACCGCAGCATGTTGAGCACGACCGCGATGCTGAGCAGCACGAAGCACAGCGGAATCACATACGCGAGCATTCGAATATCTCCAGCAGCGGGGCTTCGTAACGCGTCTTTACCTGCTCGACGATTTCGTCGGGATTCGGAGCGTCGAGCACGTGCAGCAGCAGCACCCGGCGATCAGGGCTGAGGCCGGCCGAGACTGTCCCGGGCGTAAGCGAGACGATGCTGGTCAGCACGGCGAGGACGAACTCATCGCCGATGTCCATCGGCACCTCGACGAACGCCGGATGCAGACGATTCTTCGGCCCGAGCACCAGCTTGGCGACGTGCAGGTTCGCCATCACGATATCGCCTACCACTCGCCCGACGAAGCGCAGCAGGCACAACGGCCGACGCACCGCTGGCACCGGAACGAGGAAGCCGTTAGCGAGCAGCGGAATCGCCCAGCCGAGAAACAGCGCCAGCAAAAGCTGGCCGAGCGACCATGTATTGGCCAGAAGCAACCACAGCAGCGCCAGCAGCAAGGTCAGCGCCGGATTGGGCAGCCATCGTTTCATGCCTGCGCCCCCCGGATGATCGCAAGATAGGGCCCGAGTTCGAGCAACTGCGCCGCGGTTGCCTGCAGATAGCCGATGATGGGCTGAGCGAAAACCACTAGCGCGACACTCCCCGCCAACAACCCGCACGTCGCCAGCAGACGGACACCATCGGCCGTTGCCCCGGCCGGCTCACCGCTGCCGCGCCAGAAAAGCAGGCTTCCCGAGCGGCTGAGCGCAATCAGCATACCCAGCCCACCGATCAGCAGCACCGGCCAGAACATCAGAGCCGAAGGGCCCGGCGGCACTGCCCGGAGCAGCATCAACTTGCCGAAAAAGCCGGAAAACGGTGGCAACCCCACCACCGAGATCGCGCCGATGAAAAACAGCACACCGAGTAGCAGCGGTTGGCGCAATGCGGGGCCTGGAATCAGTTCGCCGCCCACGTTGCCGCGCTGCCGCGCGACCAGGTCGGCGAGCAGAAACAGCCCGCCGCTGACGAGCGTGGTGTGCAGCAGGTAATACAGGGCAGCGCTCAAGCCGGCTTCGCTACCGAAGGCCAGGCCAGCCAGCAGGGTTCCCACCGAGACAATCACCAGATAGCCCAGCGTGGTCTGCAGATTGCGACTGGCGAGCGCTCCCAGCACCCCTGCCAGCAGAGTCACGAGGGCGAGCGGCCACAGCCAGTCAGCGACCATGTTCGCCAGCGGACCGGCCTCACTGCCATAGATCAGCCAGAAGACCCGCAGGATGGCATACAGCCCCACCTTGGTCATGATCGCGAACAGCGCCGCCACCGGCGCCGTCGCTGCTGCGTAGGCCCGTGGCAGCCAGAAATGCAGCGGCAAGATGGCGGCCTTCAGGGCGAATACCACGAGCAGCAGATAGCCGGCTGCGGCGACCAGCGGCGCCAGGGCTTCATCCATCTCGGCGACACGCAGCGCCAGGTCGGCCATGTTCAACGTGCCGAGCACCCCGTAAAGCAGGCTGACGCCGATCAGAAACAGCGCCGAGCCCAGCAAGTTCAGCACAACGTAATGGATACCCGAGCGAACCCGCCGCTGTCCGTGGCCATGCAGCAACAAGGCATAGGAGGAGATCAGCAGGATCTCGAAGAACACGAAAAGGTTGAACAGGTCGCCCGTCAGAAAGGCGCCGTTAATGCCGAGCAGTTGAAACTGATAGAGCGCATGGAAGTTCGGCCCGCGCTCGTCATCGCCACGGCAGGCGTACAGCAGGGAAAGACTGGCGAGCACGGCGGTCAGCAGCAGCAGCATCGCGCTCAGCCGATCGAGCAACAGGATGATGCCAAACGGTGGCTGCCAGTTGCCCAGCGCGTAGAGACGCAGCTCACCATCGCTCGCCAGCACGACCAGCCAAGCCGCCAAAGGCACCAGCAGCGCTGCCGCCAGCACCGACAGTCCGCGCTTGGCGGCCAGCGGCATGCGGTGCGCCAGCAACAACAGCGCCCCGGTGAACAGCGGCAACAGGATGGGAAAAATCAACGCGTGAGTCATTCGCGCGGCTCCCGCCCGTCGACATGATCGGTTCCGAGCTCACCGATACCGCGCAGCGCCAGCACCACCACGAAGGCGGTCATGGCGAAACCGATGACGATCGCCGTCAGGACCAAGGCCTGCGGCAATGGATCGACATAATCCTTGCTCTGGCCGATCACCGCCGGCGCGCCGGTCACCAGGCGCCCCATGGAAAAGATGAACAGATTGACCGCATAGGAAATCAGCGTAAGGCCAACCACGACCGGAAAGATGCGCGCACGCAACAGCAGATACACCCCGCTGAACACCATGACGCCGAGTGTCACAGCCAGCACCGCCTCCATTACAACACCTCCTTGCAGGTCGCGTCCTGGCTGACATGTCCGATGTTGGAGAGCATCAGCAAGGTGGCGCCGACAACCACGAGATACACGCCCAGATCGAACAGCATTGCCGTGGCCAGTTCGACATCGCCGATCAGCGGGATATGGAAGTGGCCGAAGGCCGACGTCAGAAACGGATAACCTAGCGCCAGGCTGCCAAGCCCGGTGAGCCCAGCAATCAACAGGCCGGCCCCGCAGACCAGGTGGTAGCTCACCGGCTGCCGCTCCTGGGCCCAGGCAACGCCGTGGGCGATGTACTGCAGAATCAGCGCTACCGCCGTGATCAGGCCGGCAATGAAGCCACCACCCGGCAGGTTGTGCCCACGCAGGAAGATGAACACCGAGACCATCAGCGCCATCGGCAGCAACGCCCTGGCCAGCACGTAAAGGATCATTGGGTGGCGATCGGCCGACCAGAAGCGACCGACATAGTCACGGCGCGGCGGCGCCAGGCGCAACCCATGCAACAGCCCGAAGACGCCGATCGCGGCGATCGCCAGCACGGTGATTTCGCCGAGCGTATCGAAGCCACGGAAGTCCACCAGAATCACGTTGACGACGTTCTTACCCCCGCCACCAGAAACGCTGTTTTCCAGGAAGAACGAGGCGATGCTGTCGTATGGCCGGGTCAGCGCAGCAAACGTCAACAAGGCGATGGCGACGCCGCAACCACCCGCAATGAGCACGTCTCGGAACATCCGCAAGCTACTCGACTCGGCTGGCGTATGCGCCGGCATGAACAGCAGGGCGAGCACCAGCAGGATGATGGACACCACCTCGACCGACAGCTGAGTGAGCGCGAGATCGGGGGCGGAATAGCGGGCGAAGGCCAACGAAACCAGCAACCCGACCGTACTGAGCATCATCAGCGAAACCAGCCGGCGCCGGTGGTAGACGACCGTCAACAGCGCGGCCAGCGCCAGCAGCGTCATGCCGCCGACCGTCACAGCATCGAGCGGAGTGAGCGCGACCGGCCCCTCCAGCGGCGCCAGCGGCGTCAACGCATAGATCACCAGGACCAGAACGGCCACCAGCATCAGCAGCAGGTAACGCTGCAGCGAACCGCCGTCCACCAGGGCGTCCAGCCGCCGCACCGTCTCGGTAAGCGTCTTCATCATGCGTTCGAAGACCAGCACCGAATCGATGCTTGGCAGGCCTTCGTACCAGCTGAACAGCCATCTGCGCGTCGCATAGATACCCAGCCCGCCGGCGAGCGCTACAAAGCTCATCAGCAGCGGCAGGTTGAAGCCATGCCAGATCGACAGGCTGTACGCCGGCACGTCGCCATTGAGCGTGGCACCGACCGCCGCGGCGAGCAGCGAGGCGACCGTATAGCCCGGCAACATGCCGACTACCAGACACAGCAGCACCAGGACTTCCACCGGGATCTTCATGTAGCGCGCCGGCTCGTGAGGCGGGTACTTCGGCAGGTCGATCGGCTCGCCGTTGAAGAACACGTCGTGAATGAAGCGTACCGAATAGGCGACCGAGAAGGCCCCGGCAACGGTCGCAAGGACCGGAATGGTCCAGTAGAAGCTGCCCAGCAGGTGCTGCTCGAGCGTCTCGGCGAAGAACATTTCCTTGCTGAGAAAACCGTTCAGCAGCGGCACGCCGGCCATCGCCAGCGAAGCGACCATGGCGAGCGCCGCGGTATGCGGCATGTATTTCCACATGCCGTTGATCCTGCGCATGTCCCGCGTACCGGTCTCGTGATCGATGATGCCGGCGGCCATGAACAGCGAGGCCTTGAATGTGGCGTGGTTGATGATATGGAACACCGCCGCCACGGCAGCAACGCGCGAATCTAGGCCGAAGAGCAGCGTAATGAGGCCCAGGTGACTGATGGTCGAGTAGGCCAGCAGCCCCTTGAGGTCGTGCTGGAACAATGCCATCACGGCGCCGATCAGCAGGGTCGCCAGCCCCGTCAGGCTGACCATGTAGAACCACCACTCCGACTCCGACAGGGCCGGGTACAGGCGGGCCAGCAGAAATACGCCGGCCTTGACCATCGTCGCCGAGTGCAGGAACGCCGACACTGGCGTCGGCGCGGCCATCGCCTGTGGCAACCAGAAGTGGAAGGGAAACTGCGCCGACTTGGTGAACACGCCGAGCAGGACGAGCACCAGCGTCAGTGGATACAGCGCGTGCGCGCGGATCTGATCGCCTGCCGTGATCACCTTGCTCAGTTCGAAGCTGCCGACGATATGGCCAAGCAGCAGAATGCCGGCCAGGAGCGCCAGCCCTCCTCCGCCGGTGATGGCCAGTGCCATCCGAGCACCGCGTCGGGCGTCTGCGCGATGGTTCCAGTAGCCGATCAGCAAGAACGACGAAAGGCTGGTCAGCTCCCAGAACATCAGCATCAGCAGCAGGTTCTCGGAAAGCACCACGCCCAGCATCGAGCCCATGAACAGCAAAAAGAAGCCGAAGAAACGTCCCATCGGATCTTTCTTCGACAGGTAATAGCGCGCGTAGAGAATCACCAGCAGGCCGATGCCGAGAATCAGCAGGGCGAACAGAAAGCCCAGGCCATCGAGGCGTAGCGCCAGATCGAGCCCGAGGTCGGGCAGCCAGCCCTGCCGGGCGATCAGGACTTCCCCGGCGAATACCGACTCACGCTGCGCGAGCAGGATCGACAGGGCAGCCAAAGGCGCCACGCCCGCGCCGAAGGCACAGGCCGATCGGCCGAATCGCTCAAGCAGTAGCGGCAGGAAGATCCCCGCAAACGGCAGAGCAATGATCAGCGCAAGCGCCATGAGCGAGCCCCCTTAAGCACCCCAAGCGGGTGGCGATGCAGTTCCAGATAAGTCAACCCGACATGCCGGTCATCATGAATGGGCAGCCGATTATCCATATCGGAGACCGCAGCGCCACGCGTGGATATATTTCTAAAAGCTATTGGGCCGGCCGCCAACTTGCTCGGCAACTTGCACCACGGGGTACCCGTTGCGTCAGGGGGCGACGCGACTGGTACCGCTAACGGTCAGAATGCGCACCCGCTGCCCCACGCGGAACACCTGGTTCGGCTCCACCTCCTGAACATAGGCGCGGGTGGTGCCGTCATCCTCACGGACCGTGATCTCGACGCCCTGGGCTCGGGTGATCCCCTCTTCCGCAGCGGCGCCGAGCATCCCGCCAGCCACCGCACCGATCACCGCTGCGACCGCACTACCGCGGCCGCCGCCGACACCGCTGCCGGCCACGCCACCCACGATGGCACCGGCGCCGGAGCCGATCGGCGTCTTGGTACCTTCGATCTTCACCGGCCGCAGCGACTCGATGGTGCCATAGCGAACCGTCTGAACCGCGCGCGCCTCGTCGCGCGAGTAAGTATCCCCCGTGAGGCTGGATGCACAACCGCTGACCGCAAGCGCGACGGCCGTGAACGAAGCAAGCAGAATCGAATGGCGCATGGAAAACCTCCTGACGGACGATTTGAACCGCTACCGCGACGAGCAGCGGGCTGGCTGTTAGCCGCATGGTACATGGCGGCCTGCGTCTGTACCCTACGCAAGCCCAGAATCTCTCCCGATGACTGCAATAGACACCGACATGGATTATTTCATCATAGCCATCACCACGATTGCCGGCTTGGCCTTCCACGCCTGGCTTTTCGTTCGTTTTCGTCGATGGGCTGATCGCGACCTGGCGCTCTCGATCGCCGGAAGCGACCCCGACAGGCGCAGCTGGATGCTGGATAGATTGGCCGACGCCAAGGCGCAGAAGGTTCGCCGCGGCGACTTGCAGGCCTGGCTGGAGCGCAAGGCGCTGGAATACCCGGGGCATTGACCGGGCGTGTACGGAGGCGGCCCGCCCGTCAACTGATGCGCGGGCCCGGAAGAATCAGGGGGCCAATCGCTGGCGGTCCCAACCGCCAGCCTCGAGGCGGTAGTCGAGGCGGTCATGCAGACGGCTGGCCCGGCCCTGCCAGAATTCCATGCGCTCGGGCAGCAAGCGGTAGCCGCCCCAGTGCGGCGGGCAGTGCGGAGCCTTGTCGAGAAAGCGCTGCTCGGTTTCGGCCAACAGCCGCTCGAGCTCCGCACGATCGCGAATGACCTGACTCTGCGGTGAAGCCCAGGCACCAAGCCGGCTGCCCAACGGCCGAACGTGAAAATAGGCATCGGACTCCTCAGCCGAGACCTTTTCGACGCGGCCTTCGATACGGACCTGCCGTTCGAGGGCAGGCCAGAAGAACGTCATCGCCGCAAACGGACTGTGCGCCAACTGAGCGCCCTTGGCACTGTCGTAGTTGGTGAAGAAGGTAAAACCGCGCTCGTCCAGTGCCTTCAGCAGCAGCACGCGACAGTGCGGCCGCCCCTGCTCGTCGACGGTGGCGAAGGACATGGCGTTAGGTTCGACCGGCGCTTGCTCGGTCTGCACGGCCTGCTCGAACCACTGATGGAACAGCACGAACGGGTCCTGCGGCGCATTGGCCTCGCTCAGCCCGTCACGGGTGTAGTCACGGCGCATATCGGCCAGGGACTTGATCATCGAATGCTCCTTGTACGGTGCCGACCGGCGCAGCACAGCGCGCTGCTCCGAAGGCCTCTTGCCACGATTAGGGCTGCCTAGCTTATCCGCAGCAGGCGGCCTCGCGCTTGATTCAAGGCAAAACGAAACGGGCCCTGTACGGGCCCGTTTCGTTTTGAGCGATCCACCAAGGCGCTCAGTCCTTTTTCGCAGCCTTGTCGTCGACCTTCGCGACCGCCACCTGAGCAGCCGGCGCCGGCAGACTGTAGCGTGCCAGCAGCGCGAGCATACTGGCCTGGGGCGCGAGGACCATCTCGACCCGCCGATTCAGCGCACGTCCTTCCTGGCTATCGTTCGCAGCGCGAGGCATGTCCGAACCCAGCCCACGTATGCGCAGCCGGTCATGCTTGAGCCCGCTGAGGCGGAAGATCGCCGCAACGGCGCTGGCCCGGTCACGACTGATGGTTCGGTTGATGTCCTGGGAGCCGGTACTGTCGGCATGACCAAGCACCATCACCGCGGTCTTCTCGTCATCCTCAACCAGCTTGGCTACTCGGCTGATCGGGCCGAGCGTGACCGGCAGCAACATCCCCGGGCGATCCGGATTGAATGACGAATCGACCGGCGCGGTAACCACCAACACCTCGTCGCGACGTTCCACCTCGAAGCGACTGTCCTTCAGCGCATCGCGCAGGCGCGCCTCGTACGCATCCATCCATGCCGCATCGACCTTGACGGTAGCCGGAGCAGCCGCTGTTTCTGCGGGCTTCTCTTCATTCGAACTGCAGCCGGCAAGGGCCAGCAAGACGATCAGGGCAGCAGCGCTTTTCGGCAGAATCATGGACGCTTCCATCAGGCTTGGTGCGGCAACTGGAGCAGCCACCGCAGGTGTTCAGACAGGTGTTCAAATTGTGGACGCAAGTGCCTATTCTGCAAAGCATCCACGTTTCAAAGTGACGAGCGGTTCAAGCCAGGCAGGCCGTCGCGCATCGCGCCAGCGCCTGTGCCCGAGGATCCATCAGCACGTAGGGGCCGAGTGTATTGGTGACGAAGCCGAAAGCAAGCTCACGCTCAGGGTCGGCGAAGCCGACACTGCCGCCGGCACCCGGATGACCGAAGGCACGCGGGCCTGCACCAAAGGTGGCGTTGCTCACCGCCGGCTGGTCGAGCCAGCAACCGAGGCCGAAGCGTGTCTGCGCGAGCAGCGTCCGATCGACGCCCAAGCTGTGCTCGCGGGTCATTTCGTCGACCAGCGCGCCGTCCAGCAGGCGCCCGCCCAACAGACCGGCATAAAAACCAGCCAGCGACCGCGCATGACCATGGCCATTGGCAGCAGGCTGAGCCATACGTCGCCATTCGGGCTTGTTGCCGCTGGTCATGATCGATGGCGGATTGGTGAAGGCCAACGCACTGACGGACTCCGGCTCGCCCACCGTCGCACGGAACAGCCGCTGCGCCGCCGCATCGCCGAATTCGTTCTTCGCACGGGTCAGATAAGCCACTCGATGAAACTCGCGATCATCGAGGCCAACGTGGAAGTCCAGCCCCAACGGGGTGGCGGCGCGCGAAACGATCGAGGCGCCCGGTTCGCGTCCATCCACCCTTCGCAGCAGCTCGCCAACCAGCCAGCCGTAGGTGATGGCCGCATAACCTTGATCCGTTCCCGGCGTCCACCAAGGCGCCTGCTCAGCGAGCGCAGCGGTCATTGCCGCCCAGTCGTACAGCGCCTCCGGTGGCAAAGGCCGACGGATGGCTGGCAACCCCGCGCGATGACAGAGCAACTGGCGCAGCGTGATAGCGGCCTTGCCGGCTGCAGCGAACTCGGGCCAGTAACGGGCGACAGGCGCATCAAGCTCCAACTTGCCTTCGGCCACCAGCTGCAGTGCGGCAACGGCGGTGAACGCCTTGGTGCAAGAAAACAGATTGACCAAGGTGTCATCCTGCCAGGCCTGTTCCCCGGCGTTGTCGGCCACTCCGGCCCAGAGATCGACAACCGTTTCGCCACCGACCTGGATACAGAGCGCTGCGCCGCGTGTCTGGGTTGTGGAGAAGAGTTCGGCGAAGCCGTCCCGGACAGCCTCGAAGCGCAGGTCGAAATAGCCTTGTATCTGCACGCGTGATCCTCCTGGCGATCGGTTTCAGGCATTGTTCCAGCGTATTCCAGCCAGGCAAGCCGCATTCGCCCGGCGAATGGCCAGGTCTGGGGCGAACTATTGGATTTCCCGGCGGAAAGGTGGCAGCGCGTTGAGAATGGCCTTGCCGTAACGCTGCGTCACCACCCGGCGATCGAGCAGCGTGATGGTGCCCCTATCCTGCTCGGTGCGCAGCAACCGGCCACACGCCTGCACCAATCGCAGCGAGGCGTCGGGCACGGCGATCTCCATGAAGGGATTACCGCCGCGCGCCTCGATCCATTCGGCCAGCGCAGCCTCGACCGGATCATCCGGTACGGCAAAGGGAATCTTGGCAATCACCACGTGCTCGCAGTAGGCCCCGGGCAGATCCACCCCTTCGGCGAAACTGGCCAGACCGAAGAGCACGCTCGGCTCGCCGCCATCGACCCGCGCCTTGTGCTTGTTGAGTGTTTCCTGCTTGGACAGGTTGCCCTGGATCAGCACACGCCGACGCCAGTCGCGCTCAAGGCCATCGAACACGTCCTGCATCTGTTTGCGTGACGAAAACAGCACCAGCGTACCGCGCGAACCTTCGACCAGCGCCGGCAGCTCGCGGACTATCGCGGCGGTATGCGCTGCCGCGTCACGCGGATCGGCACGCAAATCCGGTACGCGCAACACACCGGCATCGGCATGATGGAAAGGGCTCGGCACCACGGCGGTGACCGTGGCTTTCGGCAGGCCGGCGCGCATACGGTAGCGATCGAAGCTGTTCAGCGCGGTCAGCGTCGCTGAGGTCACCAGCGCGCCATAGGCCACGTTCCAGAGATTGCGGCGCAACGTCTCGGCCGCGAGGATCGGGCTGGCGTTGACCTCGATATCGAACAGCGCCCCGCCCTCGGCCAGCGTCAGCCAACGCGCCATCGGCGGGCTGTCTTCGGCGTCCTGTGCGGTGAACGCCAGCCAGAGGTCCCAGTTGCCTTGCGCGCGCGTCAGCAGGCTCCCGAACAGGGGATACCATTCCTCGGCCTGGTGACTGGCAATACCCGTCGAACCCTCACCCTCCATCGCCTCCTTGAGCACTTCGGCGATGCGCGTGAACAGATCGGTCAGCTTGGCGAAGCCTTTCTTCAGCTCACTGCCGAGTTCGACCAGATGCTCGGGCACGACACCCCCAACGAAGCGATGCCGCGGCCGTTCGCGCCCTTCCATGTCCTCGCCGGCCCGGAAGTCGGCGACCTGCTCGCAGGCGCTGAACATGAACTGCTGCTGTGCACGCAGGTCACGAGCGATTTCCGGCACCGCCTCGACCAGACGGCCCAACTCACCGGGCAACGGATGCTGCGCGAGCAGCTTGGTCAGGTTCTTGTCGATCTGTGCCAGCCAATCGGCGGTCGAGCGCAAACGGGTGAAGTGGGCGAAATGGCCGATCGCCTTGTCCGGCAGATGGTGGCCTTCGTCGAAGACGTACAAGGTCTCACGTGGATCGGGCAGCACGGCGCCCCCACCTAGCGCCAGGTCGGCCAACACCATGTCGTGGTTGGTGACGATGACATCGACCTTGGTCATCCCCTCGCGGGCGCGGTAGAACGCGCACTGCTGGAAGTTCGGGCAATGCCGCCCGGTGCATTGGCTGTGGTCGGTGGTCAGGCGCGCCCAGTCGCCATCATCGAGTTCCTCCGGCCAGCTGTCCCGGTCGCCATCCCAGCGATTGCCGGCCAGGCGCTCGATCATCGAGGTGTACAGCTTCTGACTGCGCTCATCGACATCGATGGCGAAGCCCTCTTCCTGAAACAACTGAGCTGTCGCGTTTTGCGCCTGCCCCTCCTGAAGCAACAGGTCCAGGCGTGACAGGCACAGGTAGCGGCCACGCCCCTTGGCCAGTGCGAAGCTGAAGTTCAGCCCGCTGTTGCGCATCAGATCGGGCAAGTCCTTGTGAACGATCTGCTCCTGCAGGGCCACCGTAGCCGTGGCGATCACCAGCCGCTTGCCGGCGGCCTTGGCCGTGGGAATGGCCGAGATGCTGTATGCCACGGTCTTGCCCGTCCCCGTACCCGCCTCGACGGCCACCACGGCCGGCTCGCTGCTGCGCCGCCCCTCGTCGTCGGCCTGGATGGTGCCCAGCACCTTCGTCACCTCGGCGATCATCAGCCGCTGGCCATAGCGCGGTTTGAGCTGCTTGGCCTCGAGGAAGCGACTGTAGGCGCCCTGGATCTGGGACTTGAGTTCGGTGCTGAGCATGGGCGGGACTGTATATATTTTCAGGTGTTTCGCAGGGCGGCTATGATAACGCGCCCCGCCCTGATCGCCAGTGGAGATTTCCCATGCCTTTCGTCGCCCTGCCCTATGCCCTCCATGTCCTGGCCGCCGTGATCTGGGTCGGAGGGATGTTTTTCGCCTGGATGGTGTTGCGCCCTGCTGCGGGCAGTGCGCTACAGCCAGCCGAGCGGCTGCGCCTGTGGAGCGAGGTACTGCGCCGGTTCTTTGCCTGGGTCTGGGCCGCGGTGCTGATCCTGGCGCTCAGCGGCATCGCGCTGTGGCATCTGCGTTTCGGGGCGATGGAAGCGGCGCCACGCTATGTGCATCTGATGGCAGGAGCCTTTCTGGCGATGCTGGCCATATTTCTGCGCCTCCAGTTATTGCTTCTGCCGGCGCTCAACCGTGCGGTCGAAAGCCAGGCCTGGGCCGATGGCGGCCAGGTACTCGCGCGGATTCGCCGCCTGGTGGGCATCAACCTGTTGCTCGGCCTGGCTACCGTTGTGATCGCCAGCACCCGACTGTCGTTTTGAAGGCAATGAAAAGCCGGGCACTGGGCCCGGCTTGGAAGAGGCTGCTGCGCGTTACTCCGGACGCGCCTCGACTTCGGCTTCTACGCGACGGTTTATTGCACGACCTTCCTCGGTCGAGTTGTCGGCGACCGGACGGGACTCACCGTAGCCGACCGAATCAACCCGGCTGCCGGCCACTCCGTACTGGTTGACCAGCACCTCACGCACGGCCTGCGCGCGACGCTCCGACAGCCGCTGGTTGTAGGCATCGGTACCCACCGAGTCGGTGTGACCCTCGAGCACCGTGGTGGTCTGCTGATACTGCTTCATGAAATCAGCCAGGTTCTCGATGTCGTTGTAGCTTTCGGGCCGCACAACCGCGCGGTCGAAGTCGAACTTGACGTCCAGCTCAACACGGACCGGCTCGGCCGCGGGCTCTGGCTCGGTCGGCTCGGGCATCGGCTCGACGGTTTCGACCACGGCGACGGTCTGCTCTTCCGTACCGTTGGCCCAGCAGTAGGCTGCAGCGACACCGCCACCGATCAATGCGCCCCAACCGGCATAGGTGGAGCTTTCGATAGCACCAAGGGCCGCACCGCTCACACCGCCGACTGCGGCACAGGTGGGCCAGTCCTGCTTCTGCACACCGGCACAACCGGCCAGAACGCTAGTCATGACAATCAAGGGTACAGCTGTCCGTAAAGTACTCATCGATCAAATCTCCACTTTGGGTTCTTCCAGGTGCCGCACTCGTGGTCGCTCGGCGGCCCGGTTTTATTCAGACTAGGTGCTCATAACAAAGCGCGCTAGTCTCTTGCCACTGCGAGAGGAATCCGGATTGACCCTACATCAACCCCCCACACCACAGCAGGCCCTCGCGGCCCTGCTCGAACAGCACTGCCCCGGCCGAATCCTGCTGGTCAGCCGCAGCGCCCAGCCTGCCATCGAAGCCTACGCCGCCAGCCACCCCGAGGTTCGCGTGGATCACTGCGAGCCCCCCGCTCTTCCCACTGAAATGGCCACGCAACGTTACGATATGGCCATCGTGGTGGACTGCCTCGAGCACCTGCCCAGGCACAACGGCCGCCAATTGCTCGGCGGCCTGCGCAACCTGAACAGCAATCGCCTGGCGGTGCTGGTCGACCTCGCCGTAGCCGACTGGCAACTGACCGACTTCTATGCATTGGCATTGCAAGTCAGCCAGCGCTTTCAGCGCGACGAACAGACCTTGACACTCCTGAGCTACGACCTGTTCGAATACAAGCAGGTTCCAAACTGGCTGAACGCCAAGTTCTGGGCCAACCCACAGAACTTCGGCAAATACTGGTGGTGAACATGCAGGCAAGCGATCAAGCCGGGTCGATCAGTTGCCCCTGCGGCAGCGGAGACGAGCTGGCATTGTGCTGTGGCCACTATCACGCCGGGACGCCCGCGCCCAGCGCCGAGCGACTGATGCGTTCACGCTACAGCGCCTACGTGCTGGGGCTGATCGACTATCTGAAGGCGACAACGCTGCCTGTCCAGCAGGCGGCACTCGACCTCGAGAGCATGCGGCAATGGAGCGCAAACAGTATCTGGCTGGGGCTGGAGATCGAGCAGAGCACCGTGCTCGGTGGCAAGCCGGAGCATGCACTGGTGAGCTTTATCGCGCGCTGGCACGACGGCGAAGGGGACCACGCTCATCATGAGCGCTCGGCGTTCGTACAGCGCAATGGCCGCTGGTACTTCATCGATCCGACGGTTCCGCTGAAGGCAGGCCGCAACGACCCCTGCCCTTGCGAGAGCGGGGAGAAATTCAAGAAGTGCTGCGCGCCCTTTATCTGAAAACGAAACGAGCGGCCGAAGCCGCTCGCTGTGTGCACCCGAGTCGACGCTACTTTTCCACGAACGCCCGCTCGATCAGGTAATCGCCAGGCTCGCCCATGCGAGGCGAAACCTTCAAGCCGAAGCTGTCGAGCACTTCGCTGGTTTCGTCGAGCATGCTCGGGCTGCCGCAAATCATCGCGCGGTCGTCCTGCGGATTGATCGGCGGCAGGCCAATATCGCTGAACAGCTTGCCACTGCGCATGAGGTCGGTCAGCCGGCCCTGATTCTCGAACGGCTCGCGGGTGACGGTGGGGTAATAGATAAGCTTCTCGCGCACCGCGTCACCGAAGAACTCGTTCTGCGGCAACAGCTCGGTGATGAACTCCCGGTAGGCCACCTCGTTGACGTAGCGCACACCGTGCACCAGTACGACTTTCTCGAAGCGCTCGTAGGTTTCCGGATCCTGGATGACGCTCATGAACGGAGCGAGGCCCGTCCCGGTGCTCAACAGATACAGGTGCTTGCCCGGCAGCAGGTCGCCAAGGATAAGCGTGCCGGTAGGCTTGCGGCTGACCATCAGCGAGTCGCCTTCCTGCAAATGCTGCAAACGCGAGGTCAGCGGACCATCCGGCACCTTGATGCTGAAGAACTCGAGGTGTTCTTCGTAGTTCGGACTGGCGATGCTGTAGGCGCGCATCAGCGGCCGGCCTTCGACCTCGAGCCCAATCATCACGAACTGGCCGTTCTCGAAGCGCAGGCCGGGATTGCGCGTGGTCTTGAAGCTGAACAACGTGTCGTTCCAATGATGCACACTGAGAACACGCTCAACGTTCAGATTGCTCATGCTTGCCTATTCCTCTTGAGACCCAACAGGCACCTGGTGCCCTTTGGACCGGCAGTGTATAGATGCTCAACTTATCTGTTAATTAAATATTAAAGATATCAGTTATCAGTTATATAGATATGCATTTCACACTCAGACAACTCGAAGTCTTCGCCGCAGTGGCGCGTCAGGAAAGCGTGTCCCGGGCCGCGGCCAGCCTGTCGCTATCACAATCGGCAACCAGCACATCGCTGGCGGAACTGGAGCGGCAGTCGGGCTGCCAACTGTTCGACCGCGCCGGAAAGCGGCTGTGCCTCAACTCGCTGGGACACCAATTGCTGCCCCAGGCGGTCGCCCTGCTGGACCAGGCGCGCGAAATCGAAGACCTGCTCAACGGGAAAAGCGGCTTCGGCTCACTCGCGGTCGGCGCCACGCTGACCATTGGCAACTACCTGGCCACCCTGCTGATCGGGCGCTTCATGCAGCGCCACCCCGAGTGCCGGGTGAAGCTGCGCGTGCACAACACCGCGCACATCGTGCAGCAGATCGCACATCACGAACTTGATCTGGGTCTGATCGAAGGCAGCTGCCAGCAGCCGGAACTCATCGTGCAACCCTGGATCGCCGACGAGTTGACCGTGTTCTGCGCGCCGCAGCACCCCCTGGCCAGACGCGATGCGGTCGGGCTCGACGAGCTTGCCCGGCAGGCCTGGATTCTTCGTGAGCAGGGTTCGGGGACTCGGCTGACGTTCGATCATGCGATGCGTCATCTTTCCGGCCGGTTGAATGTGCGGCTGGAGCTGGAGCACACCGAGGCGATCAAGCGTGCGGTCGAATCCGGCCTGGGCATCGGCTGTATCTCGCGCCTGGCGCTGCGCGACGCCTTTCGGCGCGGCAGCCTGGTGCCTGTCGCCACGCCAGAGCTCGATCTGAGCCGCCAGTTCAACTTCATCTGGCATTCACAGAAGTACCAGACGGCCGCGATGCGCGAGTTCATCGAACTGTGCCAACAACTCACGCAAGGCGTCCAGCGAAGCGACCAGATCGACCTGCCGCCGATCGCCTGATGGCGTTTCTGGTCAGGCGGTCGGAATGGAGCCCATCTGCTGCAGCAGCAACGCGGCCTGAGTGCGCGTGCGAACGCCGAGCTTGCGGAAGATGGCCGTCACGTGCGCCTTGATGGTCGCCTCGGAAACGTTCAGCTCGTAGGCGATCTGCTTGTTCAGCAAGCCATCACAGACCATCGTGAGAACCCGGAACTGTTGCGGTGTCAGGCTGGCCAGCCCTGCACTCGCCGCCTTGGCTTCGGCACTGACACCGGCCTCCTCCTGAATGTTCGCCGGCCACCAGACATCGCCGTCGAGCACGGCGCGAACAGCTTCTTGAATGGTCTCGAGCGAACTGGACTTCGGGATGAAGCCGCTGGCACCGAACTCGCGCGAGCGGGCCACCACCGCGGCATCCTCCTGCGCGGAGATCATCACGACCGGCAGATGGGGATATTGTCCACGCAGCAGCACCAGACCGGAAAAGCCATAGGCGCCCGGCATGTTCAGATCCAGCAGAACAAGATCCCAGTCGCTCCCTTGCGTCAGGCAGGTTTCCAGCTCGGCAATACTGGCCGCTTCGACGAGCCGGACGTTCTCCCCCAGCCCCATGGTCAGCGCCTGCTGGAGCGCACTACGAAACAGCGGATGATCATCGGCAATGATTATTTGATAAGCAGCCATGGCAGACCTGTATTTTTTATTGGCGCTTCATCACCGACCCGATCGGCTTACCGAACTGAGGCGGCGCCCTCCCGAGGAAACGGGAAATATGCCGATGACCGCTGTGGTCCGACATATCGGCTTCGATTGCCCGCTACAACAATCTAGCCGCGCAAGCATGCCGACACGGGAATAAGTGGTCAAGCGCAGCGCTTTGTAGCAAAGTCTGCGCTTTTTTTGCGCCAAGCGAGCCAATCATGCGTAGCCAAGCCCTCCGCGCCGACGTCCTCATGCTGATCACCGCAATGATCTGGGGAACGGCGTTCGTTGCGCAGCGAATCGGAATGGACAATATCGGACCGTTTCTCTTCACCGGACTGCGTTTCGCCCTCGGCGCGCTTGCCTTGCTGCCCCTGGTGATCTGGCGGGGACGGCACGAGGCGCGCTACGAACCTTTCCTGCAGAAGGGCGTGCTGCTCGGCGGATTCGCCATGGGGTTGGCGCTCACCATTGGCATCAACCTGCAGCAGGTCGGCCTGCTGTTCACCAGCGTCACCAATTCCGGATTCATCACCGGCCTGTACGTGATCGTCGTCCCCCTGCTGGGCCTGGTGGTCGGCAATCGAACCGGGCTGGGCACCTGGCTGGGTGCGATCCTCGCCGTGGTCGGCATGGCCCTGCTGAGCATCGGCGAAGACTTTCAGGTCGCTTCCGGGGACTGGCTGCAACTGGCCGGCGCGTTCATCTGGGGCATCCACGTGCTGCTGGTGGGCTTTTTCGTCAGCCGGCACGATGCCATCCGCCTGGCGTTCCTGCAGTTCGCCACCTGCGCCGTGGTCAGCCTGATGCTAGCGGCCGCGTTCGAAACGACGACCCTGCAGGCCGTCTGGCTGGCGGCCCCGGCATTGATCTATGGTGGACTGTTCGCCGTGGCGGTCGGTTATACGCTACAGGTCGTCGCGCAAAAGCATGCCATCGCCTCGCACGCCGCCATCATTCTTTCGCTGGAAGCCGTATTTGCCGCGGTTGCCGGCGCGCTGATCCTGGGCGAGAGCCTCAGCCTGCGAGGCTATCTGGGCTGCGCAATGATGTTCGCCGGCATGCTGATCGCACAGCTCTGGCCGCAGCGACGCAACGTCACCGTAAAAGCGTCGAGCGCCGCGTGAATCAGCGCAATGCGGCCAGGCGACGATGGCGTTCGTCGTTGCAGTCCAGGGCCCGGTGGTGCTTGGCGGCCAGATAGTGCTCGCTGAACAGGTCCAGCCAGTCATCCAGCGCTGTCGCCGCCTGCTGCTCACCTGCCAGCTCGAGACAGAGTGCGGCCACCTCAGCGGTACACAAATGCTCACCCCGGCAGGAGCGACGCAGGCCATACCGCGATAGCTGGTCGGGACGCAGGCCGAGCACTGGCAACCCGTCGAGATAGGGACTCTTGCGGAACATCTTGCGCGCCTGGGTCCAGGTCGCATCGAGCACCACGAACAGCGGCCGGCGTTGCGAGGCCACAGGCACCTCGTCGATGACCCGCGAGGGTTCGGCATATTCGCCCGGGAACACCACCACCGGCTGCCATTGCGGGTCGGCCAGCAACGCCAGCAATAGTTCATCGACTGCCGTTCGATCCCAACCGAAGGCATGGGTGCGTTGCACGACATCGGCGATCAGCCAACCCGTGTTGCTTGGTTTGAGCGGCTCGATGTCATGCATGAGCAAACAGAACCCCGCGCGCGTCTCCACGCTTGGTTGCCAGGCGCACAGGCAATGCGTGGCCGCGACACGACAACGATCGCAGCGCGGCATGCGCGATCCGCGCGCCACGAAGGGTTTCAGGCTGCGCGCCAGGCGCTCCTCTCGAAGTTGGGCAACGGCGTGTGACATTGGCGTTTCTGGGCTGTACGAAGGCGCGGCAGTCTAGCAGCCTCCGCGGCCGGGTGGCGCTACGGTTGAACGGCGCGTCGCGCAGCCGGTCGAACCTGCGCAAGCCACAGGAGACCGCTATGTACCGTCTAGTCGCCGTGCTGATGCTCGGCCTGGCGCCTGCCTTCGCCGGCGCCGCATCGCTCAAGGAGCAGCAGCTGGACCAACTGCTCGATGACGTCGCACGCAAGAGCAGCGTCGGCACCCCGAGAGCCATCAACGAAGACATTCTCGACCGAGGTTACTCGGTCGATGGCCACACGCTCGTGAACCATCTGAGCGTGCAGCCCCGCCATGCCGCGCAGATGCGCGACAACCCGGCGAAGGTCCGCGAGCAGCTCGCGGCCAGCGTCTGCAATAACGATGGACTGCGAGCGCTGCTCAGCCGGGGCGCGACGCTGCGCTTCGAGTTCAGCGAGTACCAGAGCGATCGGCCTATCACCAGCGAACGCTACGATGCCGGAGACTGCGGTCTCTAGTCGCCCGATAGCACCCGCACTAGCGCAAGGCCTCCGGGTCGCCCTTGCCGGCCAGCGCAGCGGCCTCCTCGCGCGTTAACAGCGCAGTGCGCGGTACGTTGCGCAGACGCGCACAGGCCGCCAACACGTTGGCCCAACAGGCCCTGTTGGCGAACTGCATGCCGAACTCATCCAGCGTACCGCCACGATTGCGATAGCCGAGCACCGAACTGCGCCGCGCATCCGGCAGGATCGGCCAGAGGTGGCCACGCGCCACCTCAGGGCGCATGTGCGTCAGCAACACGCGCATCTCCATCTGATCCGGGAACAGTCGCGCGGCGACCGCTTCGTCGATGTGTGCCTCCACTTCCCAGTGGTCGCGCGGCGCGCGGAAGCGCCCCGGCTCCTGCAAATAGACCAGGCGATACGCACAATCGGCTTCTCGCAGGCGCTCGGCGGCGCGCAGCATTTCTCCGAGCTGGTAGCTGCCATTGGCAATCAGCAACAACGCTTCTTCACCGGGGAAGTCCTCGACCACAATGGCCCCATCGCGCGCGAGCTGCTCGGCCTGCTGCGCATCGAAATAGCGCGGCCTCTCCCGCTTGGGCATGACCATGCAGGCGAGCGTGCCGCGTGCCTGATAGATACTCGGCAGCAGGGCCAGCGCGCTGTTGTGGTCAGCAGGAAAGACCACCCGAACCATGTCGCTCATCTCGCCGAGCAGCGCTTCGCAGAAGGTCGTGTCCTGATGCGACTGCTGGTTCTTGCCATTCTCCCAGGTGTGCGAGGTTGCGATCAGCGGCCAGCCCAGCCAGCCCGCAGGTCGGCCGACCTCTTTCTGCTGCCGCGCAAAGATGATCGCCTGCCGCACGGCGCCGAGCATTTTCACGCAGAAGGCTTCGTAACTGGCGACCAGGTTCAACCCACCCTGGTTGGCCAGGCAGGCCGATACCACGGCCTCTTCGTTCAGCGCTGTGATGATGCGCCCGTCAATGGCTTCCAGGTCGCTTTCCGGCTCGTTGACCCGGTGCTTCAGCACCTTGAGCACTTCACCCAGGCGGTTACTGGCCAGCTCGTCCGGATTACCGACGCGCGGGCGCAGCTGCGGATTGGCTGCGGTGAGATCGACGAAGAAACGATCGACCGCCGTCATCGGCGAACAGGCGTCGTCGCGATAGGCCAGCGTCGGCAACCTGGGCGATGCCGGGCAACGCAGCGCCAGAGGGTTGTCGCGCTCCAACGGCCGGCCACGACGATGCTGGCCAAAGGTGGCCAGGGCGTCCTGCAATGTGTCTTGGGGAACGAACAGCTGTGCGCTGTGCTGATTGAACAGCTGGCGGGCCTGCTCGTCGTCTCGCGGGTTGGCCGGCAGCGGCAGATTG
Source organism: Stutzerimonas sp. CXK-1 (assembly GCF_057738225.1). Classification (NCBI taxonomy): domain Bacteria; kingdom Pseudomonadati; phylum Pseudomonadota; class Gammaproteobacteria; order Pseudomonadales; family Pseudomonadaceae; genus Stutzerimonas; species Stutzerimonas sp. CXK-1. The sequence continues at coordinate 2,716,570 of NZ_CM173217.1, forward strand.
TGCGCCGCATTGCTGCCCGCTCCGTAGAAGCCGAAGCCCTTTTGCGTCTGGGCGATGCCGTAGGGGATCGGCAGTGGATAGCGCAGGATGCCGCGCTGTTTTTCATCGACCCGATGGCTCAGGCGCATTTCCATCTCCCAGAGCGTCGCGATGAACGCGGCCGGGTCGGTGCCATCGAACAGGATCGGGTCAAAGCCGCAATGGCTCAGGTGCTGACGGAAGCCTTCCAGCCCTTCGTGGGTACCCAGCTGCGTACGCTGCTCGATCCGCCGTCCATTGGCGATCATCACCGGCAGTGCCACGCCGCAATCCTCGGCGCGCCACCAGCGCGGAATCCAGTCACTACCGCGCTGTTCCTCGGCCGCCCCATCGGAGAGAAACGCCACCAGCGTCTCGCCTGGCAGCGGCATGTGCGCATACTCCAGTTCGGCGAAGCCGAGATAGCCGCCTTCGGCAATGCCACCTGCGGTATGCGGATTGACGTGGCTGCCCAAGGGCGCGAGCGGGCTGCCATCGCTGGCCAGACGGTAGCCATAGAAATCCTGCAGCAGGCGATTGAGCCCTTCCTCGCCGCCACCGTAGGCCTGCGCCTGTTCCGGATGCAGGTTATCGGTCAGGACATTGAGGGCCTCGATCGCTGCCACACAGTGACCCTGCCCCATCATCCACGCACGGGTCTTGCCGGTCAGCGCATTCAGACCGAGATAACCGGCATAGGCCGGCACCATGTTCAGCGCGCCCCCGGTATGGCCTTCAGGCCGAGGCTTGAAGTCTTCGGCGGCGAGCGCCGAACCATCCAGCCGGACGCGCTCGGCGTAGGTCATGTGCACCACCAGCCACAAGCCCGCGCTAGCGATTCGATCGATCGCCTGCAGCAGCCGGTAGACGGCGGCCAGGTCCGCCTGATGCCCCGCCTGAACCAGCTGGTGCGCCAGCCGAAACACCGCCGCCTGGGTCTCCAGCTTGTGCTCGAACGGCCCGTAGCCCTGGCGCCAGCTGGCGAACTCCGGTTGCGCCTGGGCGTGTTGTTCCAGTTCTGCAAGGCTGGGCAATAGCTGGCTCATGGGTCACTCCGTCGCTTGAGGTTGTGCGATAGTCTAGCCAGTACCTGCCGGAGGCTCGCTGACGTGTATCAAGGCCTTCCGGGCCAAGGACGGGCATGCTGGCCTCATCCTACCCAACAGGAAGTCATCCATGGCGCTGCTCAGTTTTCTAGGTGCTGTACGGGAAGTCACCGGTTCCTGCTATCTGATAGAGACCCATGCCGGTGCCAGAGTTCTGCTCGATTGCGGTATGCGTCAAGGCCGACGCAAAGAGGAAGACAGCAATCGCCAGCCCTTCGCCTTCGATCCTGCGGGCATTGACGCGGTAGTGCTATCGCACGCCCATATCGATCACTCGGGTCTGCTGCCGCGCCTGGTCGCCGAGGGCTTTCGCGGGCGCATTCATTGCACTGCCGCTACCGCCGAACTGCTGGAACTGATGCTGCTGGACGCCGCACAGATCCAAGAAAAAGACGCCGAGTGGGAAAACCGCTGGCGGGCACGGATCGGCAAGCCGTTGATTCAGCCGCTCTACACGCGCCTGCATGCCGAGCGCATGCTTGGTCGTCGCGAGGCACATGACTACGGCGTCGCCATCGAGGTCGCGCCCGGCGTCACCGCCACCTTTCACGATGCCGGCCACATTCTGGGCTCGGCAATCGTCCAGGTCGATGTCGAGGATCTCGGCCAGACCCGTCGCCTGGTGTTCTCGGGTGACCTGGGCAATACCTGCTCGCCACTGATGTTTGCGCCGGCCGTGCTGCGCGAGGCCGACGTGGTGCTGATGGAGTCGACCTACGGCGACCGCGACCATCGCAGCCATGCAGCGACGCTCGAGGAGCTGGCCGACATCCTCCAGCAAGCGCACCGTGACGGCGGCAACGTATTGATGCCGTCGTTCGCCGTCGGCCGTACGCAGGATCTGATCTACTACCTGGGCAAGTTCTACCGCGAAGGCCGCCTGCCGCAGCAGGCCGTGTTTCTCGACAGCCCGATGGCCATCGGCGCCAACGCCATCTATTCACACTTCAAGGATCAGCTGGACCTCAACGGCATCGCCGGCAGCCTCGGCGCAGACAGCACCGGCCGCTACGCCGAGCGCTGGCTGCCAATCCTGCGCGCGACCCCGACGCCCGAGGAGTCCATGGCGATAAACCGCTTCAAAAGCGGCGCGATCATCATCGCCGGTAGCGGCATGTGCAACGGTGGACGCATCCTGCACCACTTCAAACACAACCTGTGGCGCAACGAGTGTCACGTGGTGATTCCGGGCTTCCAGGCGCGCGGAACTCTCGGCCGGGCCATCGTCGAGGGGGCACGCAGCGTCAAGCTTCTGCACCAACGCATCGCCGTCAACGCCAAGGTGCACACGCTGGGAGGGTTCTCGGCCCATGCCGGGCAATCGCAGCTCGTCGAGTGGGTCAGCCACTTCGACAAGCGCCCCGAGCTGTATCTCGTCCATGGCGAGCAAGACAAGATGCAGACCCTGCAGCAGGTATTGCGCGATCGCCTGGGCTGGGAGGCGAACATTCCGGAACCTGGCGATCGTATCGCCCTCTGACAGCCATCTGGCCGTCGCGGTCCAGGCCCTGCGACGGCCGCAAGACATGGAGGATGGCACATGCCCTTCGAAGCAGACGATTACCTGTCCCGACACTTCAAGACTGGCGGCGCCGATCTCGCGAAACGGATCGATGAACTGGTCGCGCTGGTCGTCTCGGAAACCAGCCCGAATCTGGCGCTGTACCGGGAAATGTTCGTCACGGTGACGCGCATGGCACAGGCGGACCGCAACCGCTGGGACGCCAAGATCATGCTACAGACCCTGCGTGAGATGGAGCACGCATTCAGCCGCCTGGAGCAGTTCAAGCGACGCCGCAAGGTCACCGTGTTCGGGTCGGCGCGCACCCCGATGGAGCATCCGCTGTATGGGCTCGCGCGCGAGTTGGGCGAACGTCTGGCGCGCTGCGACATGATGGTCATCACCGGCGCGGGAGGTGGCATCATGGCGGCCGCCCACGAAGGTGCCGGCCGCGACAACAGCCTGGGGCTGAATATCACCTTGCCATTCGAGCAGCACGCCAACGCGACGGTGGATGGCACCGACAACCTGCTGTCGTTTCACTTCTTCTTCGTGCGCAAGCTGTTCTTCGTCAAGGAGGCCGACGGCCTGGTGCTCTGCCCCGGCGGCTTCGGCACGCTGGACGAGGCGCTGGAAGTCCTGACCCTGATCCAGACCGGCAAAAGCCCGCTGGTTCCGGTAGTACTGCTCGACATGCCAGGCGGCACCTATTGGCGCGATGCCCTGCAGTTCATGCGGCACCAGCTGGAAGAAAACCGCTACATCCTGCCGAGCGACCTGCGGCTCATGCGGCTGGCCGACAGCGCGGAACAGGCTACGCGGGAGATCACCAATTTCTACCGCAACTTCCACTCCAGCCGCTGGCTGCAGGATCGCTTCGTGATCCGCATGAACCATGCACTGAGCAACGAGGCGCTGGAGCACATCAACGAGGCCTACGCCGATCTGTGCACAAGCGGCGAATTCGAGCAGCAACCCTGTTGTTCAATGGAGCTCGACGAGCCTGAACTGCAGCGCCTGCCCCGGCTCAGCTTCGTTTTCAACGGGCGCAATTACGGTCGCCTGCGCGAGCTGATCGACTATCTCAACGAAACCGAAAGCTGGGCCGCCGCGCTACCCACGGAAGACTGAACACCCATTCGAGACCAGCGCAGCGCTACGCAGCAGCCAGTCGTAACGGAACCCGAAGTGAGGCATCTTCGAACGGTGCCGGGCTGATCAGTGCCCAATCAGTCGAGCCGGCCGCGCTGCAGCAGCCGCCCGATCAACTCGAGTGGATAGCCCCGGTAGACCAGGAACCGTGTTTGCCGGGCGCGCTCGCGCGGGTCGCCTGGAAGCACGCCGAAACGACGCTGCCACAGCGCCTCGAGCTGCTCGCCCCAGTCGTAACCGCAGGCCTGCAAGGCTTGCTCGACTTCGCCACGCGGCAGGCCGCGCTGCGTCAGCTCTTCGCGGATCCGTAGCGGGCCATAACCGCTGCTGGCCCGTCCCCGGATAAAGCTTTCGATGTAGCGCGACTCGGACAGCAAGCCTTCGTCCGCCAGGCGCTCGAGCGCCGCCTCGATGAGTTCTGCGGGTGCGCCGCGCTGGCGCAACTTGCGGGTCAGCTCGGCGCGCCCATGCTCGCGCCGAGCCAGCAGATCCATGGCGGCCCGCCGCACGGCGGCGGGGCTGTCCAGGATGACCGGCATGGCGATCAGTAGTCGGCTTCGACCAGATCATCCTCGGCCACAGCACCGGCCGCCGCCTTGCTGTTCGAGGAGACCACCAGCAGCTTTTCACGAACCAGCCGCTCGATCTCTTCGCCTACAGCCGGGTTGTCCTCGAGGAACTTGGCCGCGTTGGCTTTACCCTGCCCGATCTTGCTGCCCTGATAGCTGTACCAGGCGCCGGATTTCTCGACCAGGCCCTGCTGCACGCCCAGGTCGATGACCTCGCCACTGCGGTAGATGCCCTTGCCGTACAGGATCTGGAACTCGGCCTGGCGGAACGGCGGCGCCACCTTGTTCTTCACCACCTTGACGCGGGTCTCGCTGCCAACCACCTCGTCGCCCTCCTTCACCGCACCGGTGCGGCGAATGTCCAGACGAACCGAGGCATAGAACTTCAGTGCGTTACCACCGGTGGTGGTCTCGGGGCTGCCGAACATCACGCCGATCTTCATGCGGATCTGGTTGATGAAGATGACCAGACAGTTGGCGTTCTTGATGTTGCCGGTGATCTTGCGCAGCGCCTGAGACATCAGACGCGCCTGCAAACCGACATGGGAGTCACCCATTTCGCCCTCGATCTCGGCCTTGGGCACCAGGGCCGCAACCGAGTCGACGATGATCACGTCGACGGCATTGGAGCGCACCAGCATGTCGGTGATTTCCAGCGCCTGCTCACCCGTATCCGGCTGAGAAACCAGCAGGTCCTCGACATTGACGCCCAGCTTGGCGGCATAGTCGGGGTCGAGTGCGTGCTCGGCGTCAACGAAGGCGCAGGTCGCGCCCTTCTTCTGGGCTTCAGCGATGACGGACAGGGTCAGCGTGGTCTTACCGGACGACTCGGGACCGTAGATCTCGACGATACGGCCCTTTGGCAAGCCGCCGATGCCCAGCGCGATATCGAGCCCGAGCGAGCCGGTCGAAATAGCCGGAATGGCCTGGCGATCATGATCGCCCATGCGCATGACCGCACCCTTGCCGAACTGCTTTTCGATCTGGCCCAGAGCCGCAGCCAAGGCACGCTTCTTGTTCTCGTCCATTCAATTCCTCACTTGATCAAGAGGGCCAAAGGCCACGAACAACTGTATAAGTAGACAGTATTAGAGCATAGGCCGTTTTACTCGCCTAGCCCCGCTGGGGATTTTCTCCGACGACCAGCGCGATCAGCCCCTGCAGCGCCGCCTCGACCGTTTGTCTGCGCACGGCGCAGCGGTCGCCGGCGAACTGGTAGCGCCGGCTGAACTGCCGCTCGTCGTCGCCCCAGGCAATCCACACGGTGCCAACCGGCTTGTTCGGCGACCCTCCGCCTGGCCCCGCCACGCCGCTGACCGCGACCGCATAGCGTGCGCCACTACGGGCCTGTGCCCCGGCCACCATAGCGCGCACGACTTCATCGCTGACCGCACCGACGCTTGTGAAAAGCGCTGCCGGAACGTTCAGCTGGCTGGTTTTCTGCGCATTCGAATAGGTGATGTAGCCCGCCTCGAACCAGGCCGAGCTACCGGCGATCCGCGTGATCGCTTCGGCGATGCCACCACCGGTACAGGATTCGGCCGTGGTCACCTGCGCACCACGCAGCGCCAGCTCGTCGCCCAGCCGTTGTGCCAGCTCCGTGATATCCATGGTGCCCTCAACCTATGTGTCGGCCCGATACCCTACACCAGGATGGCACTCGAAACAGCAGCAGGCGACCGCCGTCTCGTGCGATCCGCGGGCCCCGGATAGGGGCAAAGAGCCCCGTCTTCCGTGCTACCCTTTGCCGCTTTGCGTGCGTCGCCTTCGTCTGGCGACGCAGCCACCGCCGCCTGTCGGGCACACCGATTCACGCGCCAAGCCGAAGCAACCGATGACCAAGTCGAACACCGATCTCTCCGCCCATACCCCCATGATGGGCGGTGACTCTTGATAAATCGGCCCTAAGCCGCGTAGATAGCGGGCTTCAGTGCATATTGTGTAGCTAGCGTGCGGCCTGCATTTAGCATTGGATGGCATGGAATGGCGCTGCGATTGCCCCATTTTTGCCCCAAGCCCCCGCCGCAAATGTCGAACAAAAAACGTCCAGTTTAGGTTTGAACAGGCCTATGGTCTGCATTCGCCGCAAGGGCTCGGCTCGAACGAAAGCAGCATATATCCATGGAAGCACCGCCTTCGGGGCGAAGCTATTGGCATACCCGCAGGCGGCTGTTCAGTCCTACCCAAATTGAGCTGACGAACCTTGATCGCTTCGGTATCCCGTCAAGCCCAGGGAGTGGGTACCGCTGCGTTTGATTGACGAGCTGTAGAGCGTATTCGCGACGGCTCAATCGCAGGTGTGATGTACGGACCTGCTGTCCGCACGGCAGATGGGGAAGTAGACGCCTCTTTTGATGCGAGTCACTTCGCGTCCTGCTGCCCTCTGCAAACGGGTCAAGTTCCTGAGCGACCGCCATCTGCGCTTGCCCCTATCCAACCTGAGCGACAGCGTGACGACAACTCGCTACTGGCATTTTTTTGCTTACCAGAATGTTGTCAGTTTAGAGCACAAATCGCTGATAAAAAACGTCATCGTGGCTTCACCTAACCCATGGGAGAACCACAGCTATGCCGAAACCATTTGTTTACTAGAGAAGCGGGCGAGATTTTGCGCTGCAGCGAGAGCACCCTGTTGCGGAGGCGCAAAGCAGTCCGCCGCTTTCCACAGCCTTTCCGGGCGGGGCAGCACTTGTTGTGGACTTCGGAGCAGTTAGTGCGAGGAATGCTGCTTCTGAAATAGCTCAGTTTATCGCCGCAGTTCTAGCTGCGGCGGTACCGGCCACATTTTCCTTAACCCTAAAAAATTCACATGCTTAGCACGCTACGCATGGAGGAACCCACATGCCTCAAAAAGTCAGCTTCGATATGCCGCGGCCCTTACTGCCACGCTTGGAAGCCTGCGCCCCATACCCAGTAGACGCTCTAGGCGAGGTTCTGGGGGGCGCCGCTAACGCCATCATCTCGGCCGTACAGGTACCTGATGCCCTGGCGGCACAGTCCGTCCTAGCAGCCGCTGCTATGGCAGCTCAACCCCACGCAAACGTGGTACGTGGTGGGCAAGAGATCCCACTGAGTATTTTCTGCCTGTCGGTAGGCGAGTCGGGAGACCGAAAAAGCAGTGCAGACCGGATCGCCCTAAGCGCTCATCACTCTCACCAAAACCGGCTGGTCTCAGAGTTTGCACGGACAGTGAAGGAGCATCGCGACGCCACCGACGTTTTTCAGCGTTGCCGAGCAGCTGTTCTCGGCAGGCGAGGAGAACCCGACACACTATTGGCAGAACTGGCAAAACTGAAGGAGCCCAAAAACCCTCCTTCCCCGTTTATCCTGTGTGTGGAGCCCACCCTTGAGGGTCTGCATAAAAGCTTTTTGCATGGCCACCCGTCGCAAGGATTTTTCAGCGATGAGGGTGGCCAGTTTCTGGGTGGGCACTCATTCAGGCCCGAGAACATGCTCAAAACCGTATCCGGACTCTCCAGGATGTGGGATGGCGAACCCATCACCCGCACCCGCGCAAAAGAGGGAGAAAATGCGTCCCGCAGCGGCTGCCGGCTGAGTGCCCATCTGTTGATCCAGCCAGCCGTCGCTCAGGAAGTACTGACCAGTCGGGTCTTGCTGGGGCAAGGTTTTTTGGCTCGTTTTCTGGTCGCCTGGCCGGAGTCGCTATCAGGACACCGGCTGTACCGCGACGCTGACCCGACGAAAGACCCTCGGCTAATATGCTATTGGCAGCGCATGAATGATCTGCTGACGCTTGCTTGCCCATTAAATGCTACGGGCGATTTGGCTCCACCGCCCTTGCACCTGGAGCGGGAGGCGTTATCGGCTTGGATCAAGATGCATGATGAAGTCGAGGTGTCGTTGGGCCGTGGTGGTGATCTACTAGAGATCAAGCCCACCGCTGCCAAAGCCGCGGAAAACGCGCTCCGAATCGCTGGGGTCTTCGCGATTACTGAGGGCTCCTCCTCCATCACTCGCCCCCTAGTCGAACGTGCAGCCATGCTCATGAGGTGGTATCTGGAAGAGGCGTTGCGTGTGCTCCACCCGATCAAGATCGATACGCATCTAATCGAGGCGCAAAAGCTTTTCGAATGGCTCTGCGCTAGGGATTGGCAGCAGTTTTACGGACGTGACTTACAGCGCCTGGGCCCTCGTTTTGCCCGTAAGAGCGCAGCCTACCGCAACCAATTACTGAGAGTACTCGTGGAACATCGAATGTTAACTGCTACCGGAAACACCCTCTGCATCAATCCGCTGGCGTCACCCCGATAGTAAAGTGGAGCATTGGTATAGGCGAAGAAGCGGCGACAGGCTGGGCCTGTCGCCGCTTCTTCGCCATCCAGTCACCATTGGTAGCTGGGCCAACACGTGGTTTGTCGCCGCTGTCGCCGTTGTCGCCGCCCTAAAGGGAGCAGCTGCGGATTGAATTGCTGTGATCGAATCTAAAGCCCAAAGAGTTAGGTTCTGGTTGAGCTTCAAGAACACAATCCGTACTCATTAATCCATTGATGTGGTAGTTGTAAAACTGAGGCGTTACAAATATCCAGTACTTTTTCGGTTATCGATTAAATACCAACCACCACGTCAGCAGCGTCCCTGTGATGGCGACAGCGGCGACAGCGGCGACAGCGGCGACACACCCACAGAGCTAAGCACAACAACGGTGATGCCCTGGCGACATGTGCGACAAATCCCAACCCCACTTCAGCGCAACAGTTGCTGACAGAGCACTGCAGGATCTGAAGCTCTTCCTCTGGATGGGAAAGCTTTTCCCTACCAGGGATCAGGTCCTACGCCGGAGTCCGCAGATACTCATAGAGGGTGGCCCGGCTGATGCCGAACTCGCGCGCCAGGGCGGCTTTCGGCTCGCGGGCTTCAACACGACGCAGTAGCTCTTCGATCCGGTTGTCGCACAGCGCTTTTTTCCTCCCTCGGTATACACCGCGTTGTTTCGCGAGGGAAATACCCTCGCGCTGCCGTTCACGAATCAACGCCCGCTCGAATTCGGCAAACGCCCCCATGACCGATAGCAGCAGGTTGGCCATCGGCGAATCCTCGCCGGTGAAGGCCAGCGACTCTTTCACAAACTCGATCCGCACTCCCCGCCCGGTGAGCTGCTGCACCATGCGCCGCAGGTCATCGAACCATATTCCCTTATCATTAGAAACTTTTCAGCAGCGAAAACAAAAAACCTTGCTTGCACTGAATAAACAGCGCAAGCAAGGCATTGGGCCCGACCCTGTTATTACATTAGCTTTGACAGCAACCCGCGCATGGAAAAAGCTTTCACCATGGGAATAAACTTCTCCCCAGATAGAGCCCGAAAATTTTTATCCCGGCGATCTTTTCCAGCAGACAGCCTCACAGTACTGGCAACGTTAAAATAATAACTAATCAGCTTTGCCTTATCCTCAGACGGCAGCTCTTTGCCCTCTGCGTCAACCAGAGGCACAAACTTAGAGTAGTAGATTTTATCCCCATGATAACTCCAGCATTTTTTACGCATACTGTTAAAAGATACGACATCGATGCGCGATGGGCCTTCTTTTACAAAAGGTTCTGGGCACACCCGCAGCAAGACACTACCTTGGGTTAGATAGTGAAGCAAAATAATCCCACGCACCACCTTCGACTTATCCAACTCAGCATACAGCTGATCAACGCTTTGCTGCGGCACCATCACAAAGGCGTGTTTGATGCTGGGCATTTTCAGCGGCTTTTCACCTAAGTCAAATTTTATATCAACTTTATTTTTTAACATGTCGCAAATACCTGTTGAGAATAATTATTAAGAAGATGCCTTTACCAGCCTCTTCAGGCCGCATGGCTTGGGCGGTTCTCCAACACGCCCCATAAGCTCCCAAAGCGTTTTAATTGCGTACCAGTAATCACGCGCGGTAGATGGTGCAAAGTTTTTTTCCTCAAAAAACTTATGGACATGTTTTTTCCCGGTCTGATGTGCCTCGCAATTGCACCAATTAACAAACTCCAACATGCGCTGAGCAGAACGCCTCCGACTCGCCTTTCCACCGCGAGACTTATAAAGGTGGATTTTATGGTTGAGTTCGCGCGTCAGCATTGCGCCCTCCTAGATAAGAGTTAGTTACATCAATCCGACCATGTCCTAGCTCAATAGCAACTTTTATTCGAGCCATATGTCCTAGTGGCGTTTCTATACCTCCTAGCACTGGAGCAGGCACACCTGAAAGCTGCTCATAGCGCTCACAGGCATATGCCGCACGCAACTCGTGTAGTCGACTGATGCCGTGCTTCTGTAATGCCTCTCGCATCTGGCGAATCTGATTTCCTCGAAACTTCTCCCAGTTGCTGTCTTTTGGAATCAAAAGATTTCTCTGACCCTGAACAAAAGCACAAAACTCCAAGGCCCGAATTTGAGAAGATGATGAAACTGGAACTTTTCTTTTGCGCCCGCCTTTAGTGCCGCGCGTGATATTTACACATCCGCCGTCGTGCGCTTCCTCAAGTGCTTTTTTGCTATCAAGGAGAGCTGCCTCTTTAGTTCTGAGCCCAAACTCCCGAGCTAGAATTGCAACCGCTTTACCCTCGGAGAACTCGTCGTCTAACGCATTCAATGCGCGATAAAATGCATCACGGCACAATCCATCTGGAGGCGACGTCCTTATGTGCGAGCGCTCCGGAATCCCGCAATCCAGTGTCGGGCTAACCGAATGCCATGCACCAAGAGTTGCCATTTTCATAACCGTGTTAACCGCGCTTACCAGGTTCTGCGCATACGGAACGGATATTTCATCATCGCAAACACGATCAGAAAGCAGCACCCCATACCCAATCAGATCCTCTCGGGATAAATCCTTAAGGTCTTTGATATTATTCTCAGCCATATAACTAGCGAACGGTTTCCAGCGGTCAGCAATTGTCGCCGCAGAGCTAAATGAAAGATTGCCTCGCTTAAGTGAAAATTCGCCGGCTTTTTTAATATCTCTCGTTTTCAAACCTAAATTGCGAGTTACCATACAAACCTCAAAATGAAATTAGTTAAAGGAGAGCCCGCGCCCTTAAAACTGGTAAGTTTTTCGCGAGAGTTTTTTGGTTCTCGCCGACCGTGCGGGCAGCACCGTGCAGGCGGTGCGTACGAGGAGATTTTTTCCGTAGGGCGGGGGGTGGGAGCTATGGCGGGGCTAATCGCAACCCGCTGCAGTTTTTCGCTGCAGCAGTCCGGCATCGGCCTATGTCGGCCTGCCCACCGCCTCGACCGGTGGGCCCCAGTTCATTTCTACGGGTGATTCGTCCGGTTTCGTCCGTAAATCGAACGGCTGAAACCCACGCAGCACTAAGCGTCTGGCCCTTTTTGAGAGAGCCGTCTCTGTGTGCGACTTTTAGACTGGTGGCAGGGGCGCATGGGGGCGCAGGGCGTGTAGATGCCGATGAACGCTGCGCGGCGCGTGCTGATAGCCAGTTCGAGATTTGTGCTCAGCGGGCTCGTTAGGGCTACTGAGAGGTGATCCCTGGGATCGATTCGGCGGGCGCGCCTGTAGCGTGCACACCGCGGCTTTTGCCTTGATGCGGGCGTAAAGGCCCGATTTGATTATGTGTATCGCCGATTTGCGATCGCACTTTTTGTTAACTACACCACGCGTAAGGCAGTGTAGCGACGACACTACGTGTCGTATTTTCCGCCATTGGCGGCGGGGCGATAGGCTCGCCCGGTGCCTTTGTGAGCTTTGAGGCTATCTCGGCGTTCTCACCCTGTCCAGCCTGAAAGCTGAAAATTTTATAATTTGAAACTGACTATCTGAGTGTTCTGTTGAGAAAGTTTTTACACACTCTGGGCCAATAGCGGTCAGTCGCGATACCATAGAGATGATTCACCATAAGGCAGCGACTGGAGCTCACGCAGCAATAATCCTTAGATCCATTGCTAACTGACTAATACAAGATGCTGCTGGTTGGCAGATTCGATTCGTTCTCTCATCAGGATCACAAGCCGTCGGTACTCAAGCTTAGGAACAGCATGGCGATTGGCAGATTTCCAAAGTCGCCATGAGTCGCTCAGAACGATGTTTCATGACCGGCGAAACTTGGATCCTGCCTGAGCATCATTGATGCTCGCATGGATTCGAACGATACAGCATCCGAGTAGCCGCCCCGAGCAGGAGACGGCTACTCAAAACACTAAGCCGCAGGCTTCATCACAACCTTCGTCCACCCCTTGTCTCGTGCATCGAAGTGCTTATAAGCACTTGGGCCATCATCCAGCTTCAATCGATGGGAAACGATCTGCGAGGGTGCGGCACGCCCGTGATGAATTAGCTCAGCCAACTGGCGGTTTGGCCGAAAGCGGAGATCAAATCAGTAGAAAATATAAATCTAGCTGTCTGTTCCAAGGGTTAGCGCTTTAGCTCTCCTACGGATTACCAGCGGCCCCAGCAGGGGATACCAATCGAGCATCGATCAGACTCAGAGGTAAATTTCCAGACTCAAACGCATAAACGAATAGTCCTGGGCAAGGCGGTGCACGGGGTGATTGCCGAGAATCGGTTGCAATCGCTTTGCGCATAAAAACAAGAGTTCGCCCATGACAATGCACCAGAGCAACGCCAAAACCGCGACCGGCCATATCGGTCGGAGCCAGTGCCGCGTCGAGGATGCCGCCCTGCTGCGCGGACTCGGCCGCTACGCCGACGACGTCGCGACGCCGCCCGGCACGCTGCACGCCGCTATCGTCCGCTCCCCTCATGCCCATGCCCGCGTGATTTCCGTCGATGCCACCACCGCCCTGACCATGCCTGGCGTGCACGGCGTGCTGACCGGCGAAGACGTCAAGCGCTGGGCCAACCCATTCCCGGTTGGCGTGCGTGCGCCGATGGAGCATTGGTGCCTGGCGGTGGACAAGGTCCGCTACGTCGGCGAGCCGGTCTGCGTGGTCATCGCCGACGACCGCTACCTGGCCGAAGACGCGCTGGATGCCGTGCAGGTCGAGTACGAACCGCTGCCGGCGATCGTCGACCCGGAGGCGGCCACCGCCGAAGACGCGCCGGTGCTGCACGAAGCGGTCGGCAGCAATGTGGTCAACGAGCGGCACTTCCGCTATGGCGAGCCCGAGCAGGCATTCGCCGAGGCCGCGCGGCGGGTGTCGGTCAAGGTCCACTACCCGCGCAATTCCTGCACGCCGATTGAATGTTACGTGGTGCTCGGCCAGTACCAGGCAGCGACCGGCACCTACGACGTGCTCTCCAACTTCCAGGGGCCGTACGCATTGCACTCGGTGATGTCCCGCGCGCTGAACGTGCCAGCCAATCGCCTGCGCCTGCGCACGCCGCCGGATTCGGGTGGCAGCTTTGGCATCAAGCAGGGAGTGTTCCCCTACGTCGTGCTCATGGGTCTGGCCGCGCGCAAGGTCGGTGCGCCGGTGAAATGGGTCGAGGACCGCCTCGAGCACTTGCAGGCTTCATCCAGCGCGACCAACCGGGTCTGTGAGCTCGAGGCAGCGGTGGCGGCCGACGGTCGCGTGCTGGCCCTGAAATACGACCAGATCGACGACTGCGGCGGCTACCTGCGCGCCCCGGAACCGGCGACTTTTTATCGCATGCACGGCAACCTGACCGGCGCCTACGCAATCCGCAACCTGCTGGTGCGCAACCGAGTGGTGCTGACTAACAAGGTGCCCAGCGGCCTAAACCGCGGCTTCGGGGGCGGCCAAGTGTACTTCGCGCTGGAGCGGCTGATGCATCAGGTGGCTGTCGAACTGGGCCTCGATCCATTGGAAGTGATCCGCCGCAACCTGGTACCGACCGGCGCATTCCCCTACCGCTCGGCTGCCGGCGCCCTGCTCGACTCGGGCGATTACCCGGCGACTATCGACTTGGCGGTGAGTGAAGGCGGCCTCGACGAGCTGTTGCGCCGCCGCGAACAGGCGCGCGCCGAAGGGCGCATCTACGGCATTGGCTACACCGCGGCGGTGGAGCCGTCGATCTCCAACATGGGCTACATCACCGTCGCGATGACGCCTGAAGAGCGGCACAAGGCTGGGCCGAAAAACGGCGCGGTGAGCACCGCCACCGTCAGTGTCGACCCGCTGGGTAGCGTCAGCGTACTTGTCGCCTCGACGCCGCAGGGCCAGGGTCACCAGACGGTGGTCGCGCAGGTCGTTGCCGAAGTGCTCGGCGTGGCGCTCGAAGGCATCAGCGTCAATGTCGAGCTGGACACCGGCAAGGACGCCTGGTCGATCGCCTCGGGCAACTATTCCAGCCGCTTCGCCGGCGCCGTCGCCGGGTCCGTCTACAACGCGTCGATGCGCATCCGCGAGCGCATGGCCGGCATTGCCGCGGCCATGTGGAACGTGTCGCCCGAAGACGTCCGCTTCGGCGGCGGCAAGGTGTTCGTCGAAGGTGGCCCGAGCCAGCCGTTTCACCGTATCGCCGGCGCCACCCACTGGTCGCCCGGCCTGCTGCCGGAAGGCGAGCACGGCGGCCTGCGCGAAACCGCGTTCTGGAGCCCGCCGCAGCTGACCGCACCGACCGACGAGGACTGCATCAACAGCTCGCTGTGCTACGGCTTCATCTTCGATATCTGCGCGGTGGAGATCGACCGGGTCACCGGCGAAGTGCACATCGACCGCTACGTCACCTGCCACGACGCCGGGCGCATCCTCAACCCGATGCTGGTCGACGGGCAGATCCGCGGCGGCTTCACCCAGGGTCTGGGCGTGGCGCTGATGGAGGAATTTGCCTACGCCAGCGACGGCAGCTTCCTTTCCGGCACCTTCGCCGACTATCTGGTGCCGACCGCGCCGGAAGCAGTGGAGCCGGTGATCCTGCACATGGAAACGCCCTCCCCGTTCACGCCGCTCGGCGCCAAGGGCGTCGGCGAAGGCAACAACATGAGTACCCCGGTGTGCATCGCCAATGCCGTGGCCGACGCGCTCGGCCGCTCGGACATCCGCATTCCACTGACGCCGTCGCGGGTACGCACCATGATTGGCATTGACGAACCGCCAGCGCCTGAAGGCATGGTGCTCGAGGCACCGAAGGTGGCCGGCGGCTCCAGCCTGCAGGCCGAGGATTCAGTGGAGATTCCCGCCTCGCCGCAGGAGGTGTACGACGCCCTGCTCGATCCGGAAACGCTGAAGGCGATCATTCCCGGCTGTCACGCGCTGGAACTGGAAAGCGAAAACCACTACCGCGCCGACGTCACCGTGGGCGTCGGCATGATCCGCGCGCGCTTCGCCGCCCGGGTCGGCCTGACCGACCTCGACCCGCCCCACTCGTTGAAGCTGTCCGGCTCCGGCAACAGCCCGATGGGCTCGGCCACCGGCAGTGCGCGGGTGCGCTTCGTAGAACTGGACAACGGCCACACCCGCCTCGAATACATCTACGACGCTGCCGTCAGCGGCAAGGTCGCTGCGGTCGGCGGGCGCATGCTGCAAAGCGCCTCGAAGGTGATCATCGGGCAGATCTTCACTCGCCTGGCGCAACGTCTGACCGGTGCGCCGGTTCGCACCGGGCTGTGGCAACGCCTGCTCGGCCTATTCGGCAAGGGAGGTACGCAATGAAACCAGCCTCATTCGATTACGTCCGCGTCGCCAACAAGCGCGAAGCGCTGGAACTCCTCGCCGAGCACGGCGAGCAGGCCCGCATCATCGCTGGCGGCCAGTCATTGATGGCAGTACTGAACATGCGCCTGACGCAGCCGAAGGTTCTGGTGGACATCAACCACGCCAGCGACCTGCACGGCATCAGCGTTGACCGCAAACAGCTGGTAGTGGGTGCTGCGGTGCGCCAGGTCGAGTTGCTGGATCGAGCCAGCCTTGCCGAGGAAGTACCTTTGTTGGCGGCGGCGCTGCCCTGGATCGGCCACTTCCAGACGCGCAACCGCGGCACTGTGTGCGGCTCGGTGGCGCACGCCGACCCCAGCGCCGAGATTCCGCTGTGCCTTGTCACCCTCGGCGGTCGGGTGGTGCTCGAATCGCTCAAAGGCAAGCGCCGCGAAGTGCCGGCGGCGGAGTTCTTCCAGGGCGTGCTGACAACCGCGCGGCGCCCGGACGAGCTGGTCAGCGAGGTGCAATTTCCGCTGGCCGATCCGCAAGTGCGCTATCGCTTTCGCGAAGTAGCCATGCGCCACGGCGACTTCGCCCTGGTGGCGCTGGCCGCATGCATCCGCGACGACTCGGTGGAACTCGGCATCGGCGGCGTTTCTGACCGCCCAGTGCTGCGCCGCCTGCCGCGCGGTGCGGAACTACCCGACGCACTTAACGCTTTCGCCTGGTCGCTCGGCGCCCAGGACGACGTACACGCCAGCGCGGCGTACCGACGTCACCTGGTACGCGAGCTCGGCCGACAACTGATCGAGGAGCAGGACCATGCGCGCGCCAGCTGACCAACGTTTTCCCGTCCGCCTGCAACTCAACGGACGCACGCGCCAGGGGCATGCCGAGCCACGCATGCAGCTGTGCGACTTTCTCCGGCACGAACTGGGCGCCACGGGCGTTCACGTCGGTTGCGAGCACGGCGTCTGCGGCGCCTGCACGGTGCTGGTAGACGGCGTCGCCTCGCGCTCCTGCCTGATGCTCGCGGTGCAGGCCCACGAGCGAAGCATCGACACCGTCGAGTCGCTGGCCCGCGATGAGGTGATGAACGACCTGCAGCAGGCCTTCAGCCGCCATCACGCGCTGCAATGCGGCTTCTGCACTAGCGGCATCCTGATGTCCTGTGTGGAATTCCTCGAGCGCGTACCCGAGCCCGACGAAGCCCAGGTGCGCGACATGCTGTCCGGCCACCTGTGCCGCTGCACGGGGTACACCGGCATGGTCCAGGCGGTCCTCGAAGTGGCGCGCCAGCGCGCCCAACAGAAAGCCCTACAACAACAAGAAGCTTTGGAGAACACCCATGTTTGATTTAGGACGCAGCTTTCTCGCCGCGGTCGAACGCCGCCCGGAGGCGGTGGCGATCAGCGACGGTGCGCTGAAGAAGACCTATGCGGAGTGGTTCGCAGACATCCAGCGCGCCGCCCATGGGCTCGAACGCCTCGGCCTCGGCAAGGGCGACCACCTGGTGGTGGTGATGCAGAACCGCTGGCAGATGGCGACGCTGCACTGGGCCTGCCAGTTCAGCGGCATCGTCATGACCCCGCTGAACTGGCGCTGCACGGCGGACGACCTGAACTGGTGCCTGGCCGACGCCGACGCCCGCGCGCTGGTGCACGACGACTCCTGCGCCGAGGCGGTGCTCGCCTGCGGAGCCCTACAGATTCCCTGCATCAGCGTCGGCGACTCGATAGTCGAAGGCGCGATTAGCTTTGAGCAGCTGTGCGCCGAGGCGCCCGGCGAGATCATCCTGCGCGCCGGCCCCGAGGACTGGTCGCTGATGCTCTACACCTCCGGAACCACCAGCCGGCCCAAGGGTGTTCCGCGCCGGCATCGTGCCGAACGCGCGGCGGCGGTGGCGCACGTAGCGCAGAACCTCTACGGCCACGAGGAATGCACCCTCGGCGTAATGCCGCTTTACCACACCATGGGCGTGCGCTCGCTGTTGTCGATGGCGCTGATCGACGGCCACTTCGTCTGCGTGCCGAAATTCGACGTCGAGGTCACGCTGGACGCCATCGAGCGCGAGAAGATCGGCAATCTCTACCTGGTGCCGACGCTCTATCACATGCTTATCGAGCATCCGGCGTTCAGTCCCGAGCGGGTCGCCAGCGTGCGCAAAATCGGCTTCGCCGGCGCGGCCATGAGCGACGGCCTGATGCGCCGGGTGGAAGCGGCCTTCCAGCCCGAGCTGTTCGTCAATCATTACGGCAGCTCGGAAATCTACACCTTCACCATCGACCAGAGCGCCGCGCGCAAGCCCGGCTCATCAGGCCGCTGCGCGCTGAACCAGCGCATCCGCGTGGTCGGCCTCGATGCCCAGTCGCCGACACAGGTCGCCAGGCCCAATGAAGAAGGCCAGATCATCGCCGACCTGGCCAGCGACGAGGCCTTCGAGGGGTACTGGAAGCGCCCGGATGCGGACGCCCAGTCGCTGCGCGAAGGCTGGTACTTCACAGGTGACACCGGCTATTTCGATGAGGATGGCGACCTGTTCGTCACCGGCCGGGTCGACGACCTGATCATCACCGGCGGCGAGAACGTCAGCCCGGCAGAGATCGAGAACACGCTGTCGCTGCACCCGGCGGTCGAGGAAGTCGCCGTGGTCGGCCTGCCCGACGAGCAGTGGGGCAAGCTTATCGCCGCCTTCATCAAGCTGCGCTACCCGGTCGGCGAAGAAGAGCTCGATGCTCACTGCGTCGCCTCCGGCCTGGCACGCTTCAAGCGCCCGCGCCGCTACGAATTCATCGAACAGATTCCCAAATCCCCCGTCGGCAAGATCCTGCGCCGCGTGCTGGTGGCCCAGTACGGCGAGCTCAAGGCCGCCACCCCCCTATGACAAGAGGAAAGACCATGAACCAAACCACCCCCGAGCAGTTTCTCGACAAAGAATTCGATGGCTTCACCGTCGAGGTGGACACCTCCCGCGAACGCGCCGACATCATCCTCGGTCGCCCACCCTATAACGTCATCGCCATGAGCCAGCGCGAGACTCTGCGCCAGGTGTTCGAGGCGCTCGACGCGCATCCTGACGTGCGGGTGATCGTGCTGCGCGCCCAGGGCGAGCACTTCTCCAGCGGCGGCGACATCAAGGGCTTCCTCGAGGCCTCCCCGGAGCACGTCTCCAAGCTGGCCTGGAACGTCGCCGCTCCGGAGCGCTGCAGCAAGCCGGTGATCGCCGCCAACCGTGGCTACACCTTCGGCGTCGGCTTGGAGCTGTCGCTGGCCTGCGACTTCCGCATCGCCTCGGAAACCGCGCGCTACGCGCTGCCGGAGCAGAATCTCGGCCAGATCCCCGGCTCTGGTGGCTCGGCGCGCCTGCAGAAGATGATCGGCATCGCCCGCACCAAGCACATGGTCATGCGCGCCAAGCGGGTCAGCGGCCAGCAGGCCTACGACTGGGGCTTCGTCACCGAGTGCGTGCCGGACGCCGAGCTGGAAAGCACGGTCGACGCGCTGGTCGACGAGCTGCGCCGCTTCTCACCGCTGGCACAGCGCACCGCGAAGAAGCTGATCAACGACAACGAGGACGCGCCGCTGAAGGTGGCCATCGAGATGGAGGGCCACTGCTACAGCCGGCTGCGCAGCTCGGCCGACTTCAGAGAAGGTGTCGAGGCGTTCCACGGTAAGCGGCCGGCGATCTTCCGCGGCGAGTGATGCCGCGCGATAGAACGCCATTTACACGCGTGCCGCCCACCACGGGCGGCACACTGCGAACGACCGGACGCGAACAACAACAAGCAAAGGCGTGCCATGACCCAGAACCTGTTCCATCCAGCAGTCGACACCCCGCCTACCTCCGGCAAACCCAGGCTGCGCCAGGCGTTCAACTCCAGATCCATTAGCGCCGGGGTGGTCGCCGCCCTGTTCGGCTGCACCGGCCCGGCCTTGGTGGTGATTAACGCTGCCGAAGCCGGCCGTCTGAGCAACGCGCAAACAGTGGCCTGGCTGTTCGCCATCTACGTGCTCGGCGGGCTCATCAGCCTGTTCTTGGCGTTGCGCTACCGCCAGCCTATCTGTGGTGCTTATACCATTCCCGGCGCTGCGATTCTTTCTGCGTCGCTCACGGTTATCCCCTTCAGCGATGCGCTCGGCGCCTTCATCATGAGTGGCGTGCTGGTCTTCGTGCTCGGCGTCACTGGACTGATCGGCCGGCTGATGCACTGGCTGCCGATGCCGATCGTGATGGCGATGATCGCTGGCGCGATGATCCGCTTCGCCACCGGCGCGGTCGATGCCGTCGTCAGTGCGCCACTGATGGCCGGCGCCGCGGCGCTGAGCTTCTTCCTGATCCCCCGCTTTTCGCGCTCGGTGCCGCCGGTGCTGGTCGCCGGCGTGGTCGGGCTGGTACTAGCCTATGCGCTTGGGCAATTGCAGCCGGCCGATGTGAACATTGCCTGGGTGATGCCGGTGCTCACCATGCCGACCTTCTCGATCGATGCCTTCCTGGCCATCACCATCCCGCTCACGGCGCTGGTGATCGGCGCGGAGAACGCCCAGGCCACCGGCGTGCTGATGACCGAAGGGTATCGCCCGCCGGTCAACGCGATGACTGTCATCAGCGGCATCGGCGGCGTGCTGGCCGGTCTGCTGGGGGGCCACAACGCCAATATCGCCGGGCCGATGACCGCGATCTGTTCATCCGAGCAGGCCGGAGACGATCCGCGCTTGCGTTATGGCGCGGCGCTGGTAAACGGCGTGCTGTTTGCCCTCTTCGGCCTGTTTGCCGGTCTCGCGGTGCCGTTCATCCTGGCTTTCCCGAAGGCGTTGATCGTGGTGGTGGCCGGTCTGGCCATGATCGGAGTGCTGCTCGGCGCGCTGCAGCAGGCCTTCCAGAAGGGCGGCGACTGCCAGATCGGAGCCTTTGTGGCGCTGGCGGTGGCGATGAGCCAGTTCACCCTGCTGGGCATCAGCTCACCGTTCTGGGCGCTGCTGTTCGGCGTCGCGGTGTCCTGGTTGCTTGGGGAGTTGCGCCGTGAGCGGACCACCTAGAGTCGCGTTGCCGTCGGCCAGTAACGACGAACCGCGCATTTAGATGCTGTGTTCCAAAAGCGTTCCCACTGCCACATGGGGTCTGCAAGAGGCCCGTGGGGGCTTGCATAAAAAATCTAATAAGAAGAGAGCTTACAACAATGACCTTTACTTTAACTCGCCCACACAAACCCACCCATAGCCTGCTCTACACCGGTGTGCTGCTGGGGTTACCGTTCCAGATTTCGGCTGCTGACAACGATTTTTTCAATGACGCCACGGCGACCCTACAAGCGCGCAATTACTACTTTAGCCGGGATTTCTCCGACATTGTCGGGGCGAACCAACAGTCAAAGTCTGAGGAGTGGGCGCAGGGCTTCATCCTCAACGTCAAATCCGGCTACACACCGGGCTCGCTCGGTTTCGGCGTCGATGTGCTCGGTCAACTTGGCTTCAAACTCGACAGTAGCAGTAGCCGCGTCAATACCGGTCTGCTGCCGACCGGCAGTGATGGCAAGGCCGCAGACAACTTCGGCCGCATCGGCGCCGCGCTGAAGGCACGGCTATCTAAGACCGAACTGAAGATCGGCGAGCTTACTCCGAATCTGCCGGTACTGACCTTCAGCGACATTCGCCTACTGCCACCGACCTACCAAGGCGCCAGCCTCGTCTCTCAGGAAATCGATGGCCTGACCCTGCAAGCCGGCCAGTTCCATTCCGGCAGCGTGCTCAACGAAGCCGGTGACGGCAAGATGCGAGCGAAGCTTGGGCATGTGGCGCAATTGGGCGGCGATGCGGAAACGGATCGATTCAACTATATCGGTGCCGACTATGCCTTCAACGACAAGCGCACTTCCGCAGGCGTCTGGTACGCGCAGCTGAAGGATATCTATAACCAGCGGTTCTACAGCATCAAACACAGTGAGCCGGTGGGCGACTGGGTGTTCGGCGCCAATCTCGGTTTTTACGATTCGAAGGAGGATGGTGACCGGTTGCTGGGCGACATTGACAACCGGGCGCTGTTTACGATGCTGTCCGCCAAGCGCGGTGGCCACACCGTTTCCGTCGGTTACCAGGCGATGTTCGGCGATGACGCTTTCCCGCGGGTGTTCAACAACGTCAGCCCGCTGGGCAACGAGGTGCCCACCTACGAGTTTGCCGGCGCGGACGAGCGCTCTTGGCAGGTAAGGCATGACTTCGACTTCTCCGCTATTGGCATTCCGGGTCTGGTTTCCACGGTGCGCTATATCCGTGGCAACAATGTCGACACCGGCGGTGGCTTCGAGGGCGAGGAGTGGGAGCGCGACCTGGATCTCGGCTATACCTTCCAAACCGGTGCCCTCAAGGGTTTCGGCGTACGTGTGCGCAACGTCACGGCGCGCTCCAACTACCGCACCGATATCGATGAAAACCGGCTGATCCTCAACTACACGCTGACGTTATTTTGAGCCTTTCCCTATGCCCAGGTGATGGCTTGGCCTACTCTCGCGGCCTTTTCCATTGTTCGTCCGGCAGGGCGCAACTCACTTAGGGAAGGTCTGAAAAAGACTTCCCTCACCTGGTGAAATACGTCGATCCCCGTTGCCCGAGTATCCCGATGAAGCAGATGACCTTCGCCGACACCGAGTACGCCGGCAAGCGCAAGCAGACCCGTAAGGAGTTGTTCCTGATCGAGATGGATCAGGTAGTGCCGTGGAAGGGCTTGGTTGCCCTGATCAAGCCGTACTATCCCAAGGATGAAGGTGGTCGCCCGGCGTATCCGTTGATGGCGATGCTGCGCGTTCATCTAATGCAGAACTGGTTTGGCTACAGCGACCCGGCGATGGAGAGGTGGTCTGGCAGATCGCTGCCCGCCGCAGTACGTATAAGAAGCTGGATAAGCGCAGCGCTCTGTACAAAGCCAAGCGCAAGATCGAGAAGGCCAAGGCGCAGGTACGCGCCAAGGCCGAACACCCGTTCCGGGTGATCAAGGCCAGTTTGGTTACACCAAGGTGCGCTTCCGTGGTCTGGCCAAGAACACCGCGCAACTGGTTACGCTGTTTGCTCTGTCAAAAAACAGTCGGTCAGAAATACAGGACTACTTCAGACCATCCCTAGAGCAGCGCCTGCAGACGATGCAGAACGAGGGCGTGTTCGGCATCCCCAGTATCGTCTCCTACAACCAAGTCTTCTACTTCCTGCTGTTCGGCGCCTTCCTCCAGCTGTTCGGCGGCGGCCAGCTGTTCATGGATCTCTCGGTGCTGTTGGTGGGCCGTTTTCGTGGTGGGATGGCCAAGGTCTCGATCGTCTCCTCCACGCTGTTCGGCTCGGTGAGCGGCAGCGCCACAGCCAACGCCGCGGTGATGGGCATGTTCACCATCCCGGCGATGAAAAAGTCCGGCATGAGTGCCGAAGAAGCCGCAGCGGTGGAAGCGACCTCTTCTACCGGCGGGCAGATCATGCCGCCGGTGATGGGCGCGGCGGCCTTCCTGATCGCGCAGTTCATGGGCATTCCCTATGCGGAGGTGGCGATCGCCGCGTTGATTCCAGCGCTGCTGTTCTACGTCGCGCTGTATTTCGTGGTCGACCTGCTGGCGCGCCGCAAGGGCCTGGCCGGACTGAAGCGCGCGGAGATCAGCACCGGCTGGGCCAGCGTGCTCAAGCGCCTGTATCTGCTGATTCCGGTATTCGTGCTGGTCTACCAGATCATGGCCGGCCGCGCGCTGAGTTCGGCGACCCTGCAGGCGATCTGGATCACCCTGGTTTTCGGCCTCTGCACTCGCGTCTGGGAGGGCTTGCGTGCGGAGGGCGGTCGCGGCGTGCTGAAGGCTACCGGTTCGGTGTTCAGTGACTCGTTGCAGGCGCTGGATTCCGGGGCGCGCGGCGCCATTGCCGTAGCCATTCCCTGTGCCGGCGCCGGCATCGTGGTCGGTATCGCCTCGATCACCAACCTTGGCCTGACCTTCGGCACCTTCGTCACCGCACTGTCCGGCGGCATGCTGATCCCCGCGCTGCTGCTGGTGATGTTCATGGTCATCGTGATGGGCATGGGCATGCCCACCACCGCCGCCTACATCATGGGGGCCATCCTGGCTATTCCGGCGTTGGACAAGCTGGGCGTGCCGGCCATCTCGGCACATTTCTTCGTGCTCTATTTCGCCGCGCTGTCGATGGTCACGCCGCCGGTAGCTCTGGCTGCCTTCGTCGCTGGCGGGATCGCCAAGGCTAACGTGTGGAAGACCGGCTGGGTGGCGTTCCGCTACAGCCTGGCCGGCTTCCTCGTCGCCTTCGCTTTCGTCTTCAGCCCCGCGCTGCTGCTGCAAGGCGACTGGCAGGCAATCGTTCCGGCGGTGGTCACCGCAGTGATCGGTTGTTACGCCCTGGCCGGCTGCGTGGTGGGCTACCTGCGCGCACGCAACACGCTGCTCGAATCGACGCTGCTGTTCGTCGCCGCCGCGCTGCTGATCGCGCCGGTCATCAAGGCCTCGCTGGGCGGCCTGGTGCTGCTCTGCGCGGTCTGGGCCTGGCAGGTCCGCAAGGCCAGGACCACAAAGGCCAACTGCGTGCTGGGAAGGTCGGGCGCCTGACGGCCCTGCTCTTCCAAACTCAACCAAGGAGAACAACAAGATGATCAATGCACTCAAGAAACACGCGGCGATCGCGCTGCTGGGAGCCATCGGACTGTGCGGCAGCGCGCTGGCCGCAGAGCCGGTGAAGGTCAAGTTCGCCGCCGGGCCGACCGGTACCACCTGGTACGCCTATGCCGGAGCCTTGCGTGGCGAGATGCTCGAGCGTCTGCCAGCCGGTTCGACGGTGGATATCCAGGGCACGCCCATGGCCATCGCCAATACCCAGCTGCTGGCCGTACGGCGCGCCGACATCGGCCTGATCTTCCCGCCGGTGGCCGCCTGGGCCCAGCAGCCGTTCGGCCCGTTCAAGAAAAAGATAGAAAGCGTCCGCGGCCTGGTCGGCGGCCTCGACCAGTACTACCAACGCATCACGGTGCAGAACGACAGCCCCATCCAGTCCATCGCCGATATTCGCGAGAAAAAGCTGGCAGTGCGTATCGGTACCGGCCCGCAGGGCAGCCTGAATGAATACATCGCCAAGCTGATCCTCGCGGCCAATGGCCTGAGTTACGAGGCGATCGAATCTTTCGGCGGCAGCATCAGCAAGTCCAGCCTGAGCATCCTGCAGGACCAGTTCGGCGACCGGAAAATCGACATGATCATCGGCATCACCACCGCTGGCCACCCCAACACCGCCCAGCTGTCTATCACCCCCGGCCAGCGTTTCCTCGATCTGAGCGACGAGGCCATCAGCTTCCTGGAGAAATACGGTTTCGTTCGCACCACCATGCCTGCCGGCATGTTCGAACATCAGGACAAGGCGGTCGAGGGCGTCGGCTTCGTCACCTCTCTGTACGCCAACGATCAGGTCTCCGAGGAAGCGGCCTACGCCATCACCAAGGCAGTCCTGGACGGCCGTGAGGCGCTGCAGCGCTCGTTTGGCTCGATGAAGGACTGGACCGCTAAGGGTTCCTTCGACCCAGCCAACCTTGCCGTGCCGCTGCATCCGGGTGCTGAGAGGTTCTACCGTGAAAGTGGCCTGCTGAAGTAACGCCACCCTGGCCTTACGGCGCGTGCCGCGTGGCTCTTTTCGCCCGATCTCAGAGAGGATCAGATGACAGTCGACAAGCGATACGATGGCGGTCAGGCCATCGTCGAACTACTCCGACGCAATGGTGTGGACAGGGTGTTCACGGTGCCCGGCGAAAGCTTCCTGCCGGTTCTCGACGCGCTGCACGATGCTTCCGACATCGCCCTGGTGGTGTGTCGCCAGGAAGGCGGTGCGTCGATGATGGCCGAGGCCTATGCCAAGACCACCGGGCGCCCGGGGGTTTGCTTCGTGACCCGTGGCCCAGGCAGTGCCAATGCCCTGGCGGGGCTGCATGTCGCCTCGCAGGACTCCACGCCGCTGCTGGTCTTCGTCGGTCAGGTGCCTCGTGGTTTTCAGCAGCGCGAGGCGTGGCAGGAAGTCGATGTCGGTGCGCTGTTCGGCCCGGTCGCCAAATGGGCCGTGGATATTCAGGATGCCGCGCGCCTTCCCGAGTATCTCTCGCGCGCTTTCACCACGGCTCGCTCCGGCCGCCAGGGACCGGTGGTGCTGGGGCTTCCGGAAGATCTCCTGTTCGAAACCGTTCCACCGTTGGCGCTAGAGGCGGCGCCGATCAACCAGGGTTATCCAGCGCCGGCGGCGATGGCGCAACTGCAGAAGATGTTGAGCGAGGCGCAGCGACCGCTGGCGATCTTCGGCGGCTCCGGCTGGAATCCTGAATGCCGGCAGGCGCTGCAGGGCTTCGCCGAAGCCCAGGGGCTGCCGGTGGTCACGGCCTTCCGCCGCCAGGACCGCTTCGATAACGGTCACCCGAACTATGCTGGCGACGCTGGACTGGGCATGAACCCGGCGCTGGCCAAGATGATTCAGGAGGCTGACCTGCTGGTTGCGGTCGGTACGCGCTTGGGCGATATCACCACTCGCCACTACGAATTGGTCGAGGCACCTCGGCCACACCAGCGGCTGGTACATGTCCATCCCGATCCGCAGGAGCCTGGCCGGGTCTACTGGCCGGAGCTGGCTGTCTGTGCTTCGGTGACGAACTTCGCTGAAGCTGCCGCTGAGCTATCACCGCCGGCTGCACTGTCCGCCGAACGCCGTGCCTGGCTGAGCCGCGCCCGGGAAATCCGTCAGGCCTGGCAGCAGCCTACGCAGCTGCCGGGCTCTTTGCAGCTCGGTGATATCGTCGCCTGGCTCGGCAATCGCCTCCCTGCCGATGCAGTGATCAGCAATGGAGCGGGCAACTACACCCTTTGGGTCCATCGGTTTTACCCTTTTCGCGACTGGGGCAGCCAACTGGCTCCGACGTCGGGTTCGATGGGGTACGGCCTGCCGGCGGCGATCGCTGCCAAGCTCGCCCAGCCCATGCGGCCGGCCGTGTGCTTCGCTGGCGACGGCTGTTTTCAGATGACCTGCCAGGAGCTGGCCACGGCGGTGCAATATGGCGCCAACGTGATCATCGTGGTGGTCAACAACGGCTCCTACGGCTCGATTCGCATGCATCAGGATAAGCATTACCCCGGTCGGCGATATGGCACCGACCTGGTCAACCCGGACATGGTCACCCTCGCCAAGGCCTATGGCGCCGTTGCGGCACGGGTGGAGCGAACCGAGCAATTTGCCGATGTCTTCGAGCAGGCATTGGCCTGTGACCGACCCTTTCTCATCGAGCTGATGATCGACCCGGCGATCCTGCGGCCCTGAGCGCATCGCCTCGAGGTCGGGCCTGGCCTCCCACAAAACCGTCAGTGCCCGACTTCTGGGAAGCGTGCCTCGCGGCGACTGGCGTGTAGGTGGGCTTGGCCACTTACCCCAACCGGGAGACAGTCTCGACCGCGCAGAGTCTTCCACCGTATCGAGTCCATTCGCGAACAAGGCTCCTACATCCGGAGCCTAGCCGCCCGTAGGCATCTGCCCGCTCAGTGCATCACCGAGCCGCCATCCACAACCACGGTTTCCCCGGTCATGAAGGCGCTGTCGTCGCAGGCGAGGAACAGTAGCGGGCCGATCAGGTCGCCTGGCATCTGGTCACGCTTGATTGCGCGGCTGGCGATCACCGGCGCGGTCAGCCGTTCGCGCATCTCGGCGTTGGCTACCACACCTTCGCTCAGCACCAGGCCCGGTGCCAGCGTATTGACCGAGATGCCGTAATCGCCCAGCTCACGTGCCAGCGCGCGGGTCAGCGCAAGAATAGCGCCCTTGGAGGTTACGTAGTGCAGCAAGCCTGGGGTGCCCTTGAACGGCGTGCCGGATGAGATGTTGATGATCCGCCCGTAACCGCGCTGCTTCATGTAGGGCGCCACCGCACGGGCGCAAATGAACGGACCGCGCACGTTCACCGCCATGACCTTGTCCCACTCAGCGAGGTCGATGTCCTCGAAGCTCTTCATCTTTAGCGAAGCGTAGATCGCGGCATTGTTTACCAGTACGTCGATCTGCCCGAAGCGCTCCATCGCCGCGGTGGCCATGGTTGCCGCCGACGCCTCGTCGGTCACGTCGGTCGTCAAGGCAATGGCTTCGACACCGATGCCTTCAAGTTCGGCCACCAGCGACGAGCCATCGAGCACATCGGCGATGACGATGCGCGCGCCCTCGGCCGCCAAAGCGCGGGCGTAGGTCGCCCCGATGCCCTGGGCTGCGCCGGTGATGATAACGACCTTGTCTTTCATGCGATTCATAGACGTCTCCAGTCAGACCCGGCCACAGGGGCCGGGGTATAAATAGCGACCTTGCACAGGCCTCATGAGATAAACGCGGTCACCAGGTCCGGCTGCCAGGCGATCAGAATCATCACCAGCAGGGTGACCAGCAGGAACGGCAACAGTGGCCGCATGATGTCGCCCGGCCGGCAGCCGGTGACACGGGACGCGACGTAGAGCGCCGCGCCCACCGGCGGGGTGAGCAGGCCGAGGGTCAGGTTGATACACATGATCACGCCTAGATGGTAGGCGTTGATGCCATAGACCGACTCGGCCACCGGCAACACGATCGGCACCAGCAGGATCAGCGCCGCGATGCCGTCGAGTACCATGCCCACCACCAGTAGGAGTGCGATCAGCAACAACAGATAGATGAAGGGATCGGACGTCATTCCCTGCATGATCGCGCCGAGCTGCTGCGGGATTTGCTCGTAGACGATGACCCAGCCGAAAACCGCCGCCGCGGCGACCAGCGCCAGTACCACACCGCTGTTGATCCCCACTCGCAGTAGCATGTCTCCCATGCGATCGAGCTTCATCTCGCCATGCGCGAAGCGACCGACCAGCACCGCCATGGCCGCGCCCACCGCAGCGGCCTCGGTCGGCGTCGCGATGCCGCCAATGATCGAACCGATCATCACTACCGGCACGCTGAGCGACGGTACGCTCCGCACCACATTGCGCACCATCTGCGCGCGGGTCAGGCGCTCGTTTGGGGGGTACTGGTAAAAGAAGCCAAGCAATGCGATTACCAGGATGAAGCCACCGGCCATCAACAGGCCGGGAACGATGCCGGCGATGAACAGGTCGCCGATGGATATCTGCGCAAGCACGCCAAAGATCACGAACAGCATCGACGGCGGAATTACCGGCGCCAGCAGCGCCCCGGCTGCCGTGGTCGCGGTGGCGAAATTGCGGTCGTAGCCCTTCTGATGCATCTCCGGCACCATCACCTGGGACATGACCGCCACCTGGGCGTTGGCCGAACCGACGATCGAGGCCAACATCATATTGGCGAGGATGTTGATGTAAGCCAGACCGCCGCGGACCGAACCGAGAAACACCGACGCGAAGGCGACCAGGCGGCGGGTGATGCCGCCCTCGTTCATCAGTTCACCGACCAGCATGAACAGCGGGATTGCGAGTAGTCCGTAGTTGTCCAGCCCGCCGAAGAACTGCTGCGGGTAGGAGAGAAACAGCACGCTATTGCCGCTGGACTGAATGTAGATCATGGCGCTGACCGCCAGCACCAGCGCGATCGGCACGCCGATGAAGAGCAGCACGGTGAAGAGTCCGATGATCATTGCGCTATTCCCCCGAGCCGGTGGCGGCAGCAGGCCCGGCCCCCGGCGCCGGATGCGGCGCGCGCAGGCTATCGAGCAGGTTGGCCAGTGCATGGATGGAGCTGGTGAAGGCCACCAACGGAAGAATCAGCCAGAACCAGAACTTAGCGACGCCGAGCGTTGAGGTCGGTTCCTGATAGATGAAATTGAAGGACTGCGCGGCAAACGCGTCGAAGTCGAAACCGTGGCGCCATAACGACAGCGGGTCGAACCACAGGTAGCAAAGCACCAGCAGCGCCACGGCAAAGCCAAGCACCACCAGATCGGCGGTGCAGCGCAGCATCTTGCAGGCAGTCTCTGGCACTGCGTCGGTGAGCAGGGTCACGGCGACGGCTTCGCGTGTCTGCAAGGTGACCGACAGGCCCAGCATCGCCAACCAGACCATGGTCAGCACCGCCAATTCGTCCAGCCAGAAGATCGGCGCCTTCAGCGCGCGCCCGGCAACATTGACCAGGATCATCAACGGCAGGATCAGCACCAGCGCGCGCAAGGCGGCGCGTTCGCTGCGACCAATCAGGTTACTCAGCGCCCGGATCATAGGCATTCTCCCGAACAACTTATGCAGGTGCCCCGCGCGCCTGTCACGCCACGGGGCTCGGAATCAAGGTTTGAGATCGGCCGCTTCCCGGCGCAGATCAGCCAGCGCCGGGGCCTTCTTCAGCCAGATTTTTTCCCACTGCTGCAGCGTATCGCCAAAGAATTCGGGCCCCACCGGAGTGACCTTGACGCCGGCCTGCTCGATGCTCGCCTGGGTGTCGGCCTCCGATTTTTCGTAGTGCGCCGTCAGCGTGTCGAGGTGCTTGCGGGTCAGTTCGCGAATCATCGAGCGGTCCTCTTGCGGCAACTGCGCCCAGACCCGCCCGGACATCAGTCCGATCACCGGGAACATCATGTGATTGCTCTGCAACACCGTTTTGGCACGCTCGTAGAGGCGCAGCTTCCAGATCAGCTCGAGATCGGCATCGACGCCGTCGACCTGGCCGTTGGCCAGGGCGTCATACACGTCTGTAACCGGCATCGGCGTCGAGGCAGCGCCGAGAAGGCGATAAAAATCCTGTACCGGCGGGAACGGCGTGATACGGATTTTGCGGCCATTGATCGCCTTGACGTCGTCGGTGGGGAAGGCATTGAGCATCAGCCGCATGCCGGCCACGCCATAACCGAGCCCGACTACACCCGCCTTGGCCGGTAGCTGATCAAGCATCCCCTGGGCGGCCTTGCCATTGAGCAACTGACCGGCCTGCGCCACGTCATGCACAAGATAGGGGGCGAACAAGGCACCGAAGTCCGGCACCCGGTTCGCCACTTCGGCGGTGGTCATAAAGGCCATGTCCAGCGCACCGGTCTGCAACTGCTGCAGCATGCGCGCCTCACTGCCGAGCTGGCCGGCGGGAAAAACCACCACATCGTATTTGCCGCCGGAGCGTTCCTTGAGTTCCTCGCCCATGGCCTGTGCCGCCTGCGACCAGGCATGGGTGCCAGGGACGACCAGCCCCAGCCGCAGATCCTTGGCCATCGCACCGGCACTGACCAATAAGGCGGCGGCAGAACATAGCGCACACAACAATTTCGTTGTTTTCTTCATGACTCACCTTTCTTGTTGTTATCGAACAAATGACCGGGTGAAACGGACAGCACCACTGTCACGCACAGGCGATTTTTCACGCGGCGCCAACTGCGATACGCGAATGGCCTTCGTCTGCCACCTCGGTATTTAGCAGAGCATCAAGCGATGCACGGATGACGCTTTATTCACGCAGGGATGTTTATCGCGGGCATACGACTGACGAGCGCGGCCTGGCAGTCGCGACGAGAACGGGTAAAAGCATGCGCGCGGTGACATGAAAGGTTTGCAGGCGTTCGGCGAAGGTTCATACACGGACCTCATTTATTGTTCTTGTGGCCGGCCCGGCAACCTTCGACGACTGCGGGCTCGGCTATCCAATTGCTGGGCATGAACGTAGCGCAAGGCTTCTATCTCAGCCATTAGGGAATATTGATGCAGAGGATCACGGATCGTTATGGGGGGCGCGGACGATTTTCGAAATCGATGAAAGCCGGTGCCGATGAATCTTCAAACCAATAGCACGAGGCATCGCCGGTTCTGATGGCTCGCATCAGAAAACCTTAATAGGCAGACCTGCCTGACACTCCTAGCATGGCCAAAACAATAACCACGAGAGAACTTGCCATGCCGTCCATGCCGTCCATGCCCTCTTCCTCGGCCGAGCCCGCTAGCGCTGCTCTGCCTGTCGGTGCCACCCTGCGCGGCTGGCTGGATCATCTGCAGAACACTCAGCGACTGAGCGTGATCCGCCCAGGCACGGCGCTGCGCTTCGGCGTTGCAGCCATCGCCAACCGCCTGGACGGCCACAGCGCCTCGCTGTTCCTACAGCCGGGCGGCCACCCGGTCCCGGTGATCTCCGGTCTGCTCTCGGACCGCCAGTGGATGGCCGAGGCCATGGGCGTCGAGTCGAGCCAGGTACTGGCGCGCTTCGAGCAGGCCAGCCTCAACCCCCTGCCCTGGCAGGAAATCGCCGACGCGCCCTGCCAGCAGGTGGTGCACCGCGACGTCGACCTGCTCGCCCAGCTGCCCATCCCCACCCACAACGAGCACGACAGCGGCCCCTACATCACCGCAGGCCTGCTGATCACCCGCAACCCGCGCACCGGCGTGCAGAATGTCTCCATCCACCGCCTGCAGGTCAGCGGTCGCAACCGCCTCGGCGCGCTGCTGTTGCCGCGTCACGCGTTGGCCTTCTTCCAGGAGACCGAGCGCGAGAACGAGGACTTGGAAGTTGCGGTGGTGGTCGGTTGCGACCCGCTGACACTGATGGCCTCGCAGGCGATCGTGCCGATTGACCATGATGAGCTGGAAATCGCTGGTGCGCTCCATGGCCGTCCACTGCCGGTAGCCAAGTGCGTCACCAACCGCATTCGCGTGCCGGCCGATGCCGAGATCGTCGTCGAGGGCCGCCTGCTGGCTAATACGCGCGAAGAGGAAGGACCGTTCGGCGAGTTCCCTCAATACTACGGCGAGCGCGCCGAGCGGCATGTGATCGAGGTCGATGCCGTCACCCATCGCCAGGCGCCGATGTTCCATACCATCGTCGGCGGAGGCCTGGAGCACCTGCTGCTGGGCGGCATTCCGCGGGAGGCGACCATGCTCTCGCACCTGCGTCGCAGTTTCCCTTGCGTGCGTGACGTCCACCTGGCGCGCGGCGGCGTGTGCCGCTACCACTTGTACGTGCAGATCGACAAGCGCTCGGAAGGCGAGGCGAAGAACGTCATCCTCGGCGCGCTCGGGGGCCACTATGACATCAAGCATGTGGTGGTGGTCGACAGCGATGTCGACATCCACAACCCCACCGAAGTCGAGTGGGCAGTGGCGACGCGTTTCCAGGCCGACCGCGATCTGGTGCTTGTCCACGAATCCCAAGGTTCCAAGCTCGACCCGTCGACCCGCGACGGCGTTGGCTCGAAGATGGGCTTCGACGCCACCGTACCGCTGGCCGCACCGCCGATGCGCTTCAAGCGCATCCGCGTGCCGGGGGAGAGTGAGGTCGATCTCGCCGAGGTCAGTCAGCCAGCCGACGCCGACTGGCAGCAACTGTTCGGCCAGCCGCACAACGGCTGACCGGCGGTGGGCGCGCGGCGTATTGGCGCCACGCGCCCACAAACGGAAACCGGCGTCACCGGCCGGCACCCGTATTCTCTCTACGCTCAAGCGATAATGCGGTCCTCGAACTGGCCGGCCCACAAGGCGCCAGTTCGGGACGTCACCCGCCCAGGCCAAGACTGGCCAGGACGCGGCGCCCTCGCCGATGGTTGAAAAACAAACATAAGCAACTTCGCCGGACAGGAGATTCAAATGCAGCAGGCACGACATTTCATCGACGGACAGTGGTGCGACGACGACCGGTGGGCCGACAGCCTCGATCCCGCCAATGGCGAACTCGTCGGCCGCTTCGCTGACGGTGGCGAGGTCCAGGCCCGCGCCGCCGTGGAGGCTGCCGAGCGCGCCTTCGAGAACCCCCAATGGTCGCAGAATCCACGCCTGCGCCAGCAGCTGATGCTGGACTGGGCGGAGGCGCTGAAGAGTCGCCAGGAGGAACTGGCGAGCCTGCTCACCCGCGAGAACGGCAAGGCGCTGGCGCAGTCGCGCGGCGAGATCGGCGGCGCCATCTCGGAAATCCTCTATTACGCCGGGCTGGCGCGCCACAATCCCGGCCACGTGCTGGAAGTCGCGCCCGGCGAATTCTCGACGATGCTACGCGAACCGGCCGGCGTCGCCGCACTGATCATTCCCTGGAACGCTCCGGCGGTGCTGCTGGTGCGCGCGCTGGCCCCGGCACTCGCCGCAGGCTGCACCTGCGTGGTCAAGCCGGCGCCGCAAACCGCGCTGTTCAACGCCGCCTTCCTCGCCCCGCTGCTGGATCTGCCGGATCTCGCGCCCGGGGTGGTCAACCTGTTCGCCGAGACCGGCCACACCGGCGCCGCCCACCTGGTCGCCACGCCGAAGGTCGACGTGCTCAGCTTCACCGGCTCCACCGCCACAGGAACGCGGATCATGCAGGACGCCGCGCCGACCATGAAGAAACTGTCGCTTGAGCTGGGTGGGAAATCCTGTTGTGTGGTGCTGGAGGACGCGGACATCGCCGCGGTGGCGCCGAAGCTCGCTGCCGCTGCGACCATCATCTCCGGGCAGCAGTGCACCGCCGCCCGCCGTGTGCTGGTGCATGCCAGCCGCGCAGCGGAAATGAAGCAGGCGCTGGCCGCGGCGCTGGGCGAAGTGCGCCTGGGCCACGGGCTCGAGGTGGCCACACAGATGGGCCCGCTGATCGACTGGCGTTCGCGCGATCTCGTCGAGCAACGCATTCGCGAGTCGATGGACTGCTGCGACGAAGTGTTGCTGGCAGGCGCTCGACCAGGCGATGCGCTGGGCCGCGGCGCTTTCCTCTCGCCAACGCTGATCGCGCATCAGGATAGCGGCGCATTCTTCTGCCAGGAGGAAATCTTCGGCCCTCTGCTGGTGCTGGAAACATTCGAAGATGAGGCAGAGGCTGTGTGCCGGGCCAACCACAGCGAGTTCGGCCTCTCGGCAAGCGTCTGGACCCGCGACGGTGCGCGGGCCATGCGCCTGGCCCGCGCCCTGCGCAACGGCACCGTATGGATCAACGATCACAACAAGCTGTTCGCCGAGGCGGAAACCGGCGGCTACCGCAAGAGCGGGCTGGGCCGCCTGCACGGCTACGATGCGCTACTGGATTTTACGGAGCTCAAGCACATCTATCAGAATGTTGGCTTCTTATAGCCACATCGACGAGGCCGGGAATGGAACTACGCCAGCTGAAGTATTTCACCTGTCTGTACGAGGAGGGGTCGGTGACCAAGGCCGCACAGCGGCTGAATATCGTCCAGCCCGCCCTGTCGATGCAGATCGCCAAGCTGGAAGAGGAACTCGGCCAACCACTGTTCGAGCGCACCCCCAAGGGCATGACGCCCACTGAGGCCGGCGTGCAGGCCTATCGGCTGTTTATGCCGATCCTCGGCGAGCTGCTGGAGGCCCGGCAGACACTGATCGACCGCAGCGGCGAGATCGGCGGGCGGATCAATGCCGGGCTGATCGCCTCGGCGGCCAACCAGGCGCTGGCCAGCACCCTGGCCTATTTCGTCGAGCACCATCCGGATGTCGAGTTGCAGGTCAGCTACGGCTACAGCCAGGATCTGATCGATCGCGTGCTGTCCGGCGCGCTGGACTTCGCGGTGATCAACCAGAGCTTCCAGCAGGAGCACTTGCACCGTACCGACATCCTCGACGAGGAACTGCTGGTAGCGACCGGTGCCACGACCCGGCTGCGCCAGCCCACGCCGATTCCGCTCAGCGCATTGGCTGGCCTCAAGCTGGTGCTGCCTTCGCGCCGTCATGGTTTGCGTATGGTCATCGATCAGGCACTTGCCGCGCAGAGCCTGGAGCTGACGCCGCACCTAGAGCTCGACGACCTCACAGTGATCGAGAGCTTTCTGCGCCGCAGCGACTGGATCAGCGTACTGCCGGCCACCGTGCTGCAACGCGGTCTGGAAGAAGGCGCCTTGCGCGCCTATCCACTGGCGCCCCCCGGGATCACGCGGCGCATGGTCTGCGTGCACGACAGCCGTCGCCCGCTGACCCCTGCCGCGACGCTGTTCATCGACATCATCAGCAAGACGCTGGCCACTGCACTCAATGCCATCCACTTCTACAAGGAAGGCGCCATTCAGGAATCCGACCATGATCTCAACTAGCCCCCGTCCGCAGCGACTCGTCATCGGTATCTCCGGCGCGTCCGGCGCAATCTACGGGGTGCGCCTGCTCGAACTGCTGCGCGACACGCCAATCGAGACGCATCTGGTGGTGTCGAAATCGGCGCTGATCACGCTGTCCCACGAGACCGGGCTGTCCTGGTCCCAGCTCAAGCCTATGGCGACCGTGTGCTATTCCAACCAGGACATCGGCGCGGCCATTGCCAGTGGCTCGTTCAAGACCATGGGCATGGTCGTCGCGCCCTGCTCCGTGCGCTCGATGTCGGAAATCGCCAGCGGCGTGACTTCGACCCTGCTGACTCGCGCCGCCGATGTGATTCTCAAGGAGCGTCGCCGCCTGGTGCTGATGGTCCGTGAGACGCCACTGCACAGGAACCACCTGCGTACCATGACCGAACTGGCCGAGCTCGGCGCCATCATCGCCCCACCGGTACCGGCGTTCTATACCAAGCCGGCCTCGCTCGGCGAAATGGTCGACCACACGCTCGGGCGAGTGCTGGATCTGTTCGATATCGAACTCGGCGTGGTCAAGCGCTGGCGCGAAACGCCGGAAGACCTGCCAACCCTCGACGAGGTCGAGGCATCCACACGCGAGTGCTGACGCCCATGCCTGCGCCCGACGCCTTCCGCCAGACCCGCCGCCACTCAGCGCGGCAGCTTTGCCATGAAGCCCGCGATCAGCGCCAGCACGCGATCGCGGGCCTGGTTCTGCGGAAAGTGGCGGCAGTCATCGAGCAGCACCGTCTGGCAGTCGCCGCCGACCTCATGTTCGATGGTTTGCAGCTGTGCGGGTGTGGCGAACTCGTCGTCACGGCCCTGGATAGCCAGCAACGGCACCTGGATGCGCGGCAAGGCCTGATGCAGGTTCCAGGCGGCAAACGCAGGGTTCAGCCAGGTTTCACTCCAGCCGCGAAAGGCGCCGTCAAGGTTTTCACCGTGGTAAGCGCGCAACCGTTCGCGCAGGTCGCCACGGGCATAGGCTTTTACTGTGTGGCGCACACCCTTGACGCTGGCTTGCTCGACATCGACGTGCGGCGCGAGGACCACCACACCACGCATACGCGGATCCTGGCGAGCGGCGTAGGCCAGCGCGATGGAAGCGCCGTCACTGTGACCGAGCAGCACCACCTGCTCGAGCGCCAAGCTGTCCAGCACGCGTCCGAGCTCATCGGGGCCGGCCACGCTGAGGTAATCGAGCGGACGTGGCAGCCGAACCGGGCTGGAGCGGCCATAACCCTGCCGGCTGTAAATCAATACCGGCGAGCCGCAGTGTTCGGCCAGTTGCGCCGGGAAATCCTTCCACAGTTCGAGACTGCCGAGCCCTTCGTGCAACAAGACGAGCGTTGGACCGGTCGAACCCTCGGGCTGCAGCAATTGATAATCGAGCCTGGCACCGGCGGTCTCGATAAATTGTCGGTGCGTCATGGAATACGGGCCCTTCTGTCTACGGGCCCAAAGATTAACCGATCTGCGCAGCGCGTTCGGCGCCTGCGTCCGTCATGGGAACTCTGACATGCGTCAACTCGACCTCCAGGTAATGGATGCCGCGCTGCAATGGGTCCGCGAAGGCCACGCCGTCTGGCTGTGCACGGTGCTTTCGACCTACGGTTCGGCACCACGCGCGCCCGGCGCGATGCTGGTAGCCCGCGCCGACGGCCAGTTCGTCGGTTCGCTTTCCGGCGGCTGTGTCGAGGAAGCCTTTCTTGAAAGCCTGGCGCGCGGCGAGCTACGCGCGCCGGCCCAGATCGTCCGCTACGGCGAGAGCGACGACGAGCGTCAGCGGCTGCGCCTGCCCTGCGGCGGCATCCTTCAGGTGTTGGTCGAGCACCGCGAGCCGGACGAGGCCTGGGTCGACCATCTGCAGGACCTGTACGACGCCCTGCTTGGCCAGCGCCGATTGATGCGCGAGCTCGACCTGAGCTCCGGTGCCTTCGTGCTTGCGGTGGACGACCGTGGCGGGGAAATCACGCAGGTAGCGAACGAGCGCGTGCGTCTGCGCATCGGCCCGGTGCTGCGTCTGATCCTCGCTGGGCTATCGCCAGTTGCCGAATATTGCGCCAGCTTCGCGCGGGCCATCGGCTGTGAGGTGATCGCCTGCGATCCGCGGGAGGAGATGCGTGAGCGCCCGCTCGAAGGCGTCAACTTTCATGCGGTGTTGCCCTCGGAATTCATCGCTGCCGGCCACTGCCATGAGGCCACCGCCGTGGTCGCCCTAACCCACGACCCACGCATCGACGATCTGGCGCTGATGGAGGCCGTGCGCACGCCAGCCTTCTACATTGGCGCCATGGGCTCGCGAAAAACCTCGGCCCAACGCGCCGAACGGCTGGCCCGGGTCGGCGGACTGTCCGAGCAGCAGATCGCACGTATCCACATGCCCATCGGGCTCGATCTCGGCAGCAAAGCGCCCGCGGAGATTGCTCTGTCGGTGGTTGCCGACGTGCTGCGCGTCTACCACGGCAAGGCTCGCGATGAACTCTGAAACGGATGTGGTAGGCCTGGTCCTGGCCGCCGGACGCGCCACTCGCTTCGGCACCGACAAGCGCCGGGCGCGCCTGGCCGACGGCCGCACGCTGCTAGAGGCGAGCCTTGCCAACGCCGCAGAGGCCTTCGACGAGCTGCTGCTGGTGCTGCGCGACGGCGAAACGGTCGATGATCTGCACCTGCCGCCGCAGATCAGGGTGATCCACACGCCGTTGGCCGAGCGCGGTCTCGGCGCCAGCCTGGCAGCAGGCGCCGAGGCGCTCTCCTCACATCCGGCCAAGGCGCTCGCGGTGCTGCTCGGCGATATGCCCTGGGTGCGCCCGGATACTTGCGCAAGTTTGATCGCCGTAGCCGACGCCGCTCACATCGTGCAGCCGCGCCATGACGGCCACCCCGGCCACCCGGTGCTGTTCGGCCGTGCTTTCTGGCCAGCGCTATGCGAACTTGACGGCGACGAGGGCGCGCGCAGCCTGATCCGCCGTCATCCCGAACATTACCAAACGGTGGACGTCGCGGATCCTGGCATCCTGCTGGATGTCGACCGTCCAGCCGATCTTAACGAGCGCTCGGCAATCGCCGTCGCCTCCACCAGCCGACCCGTAAGGAGCTAGCGATGTCCACTGCACAACGCGTCTTTCATGGCAAATTCGGGCGGGTCGCCCTGCTCGACATGGATCGCCCCCTGGTCACCCACTCGCACCACGAGTGCCATGTGCTGGTGAAGGCATCCGGGGCGGACACCTTCTTCAACGTCAATGGTCGGCAGGTGCCGCTCACTGATCGCTGCGCGGTGCTGGTCAACGCCTGGCAGCCGCATTACTACGATTTCCAGCCCGGCGCCGAGCAGACGCAGATCCTCGCGCTCTACATCGAGCCGGCCTGGTTGGCCGAAGCCCAACAGTCGCTGGCGCTGAGCGCTCATCCAGGTTTCTTTTCCCAGCCCTGCATCGAGCTCAGCAGCAAGAACCGGGCAATGGCTGATCGATTGATCGCCGAGGCCTACAGCGCCGGGCTGCTACCGCGCGAGCACATCGAATTTCTGCTGTTCGATTTTCTGATCGAGCTGATCGAGGATTTCTCGCAGTGGAAGCAACTGCGCCGCCTCGGTGCTCAGACGCCCCAGGGCTTCCGCGATGGGCGTATCCGCCGCGCCTGCGACTATCTACAGACGCACCTTGACGATCCGGATTGCGTAAACAACGCTGCCAAGGCCGCCGGGTTGTCGCGCGCGCACTTTTTCACCTTGTTTCGGCAGGACACCGGCATGACACCCGCTTTGGTAGTCAATGATGCACGCATGCGCCGGGCATTCGTCTGGCTGGAGCGCGAGCGCAGCGGCACGCTCGGTCAGCTCTCCGAGAGCCTGGGATTTTCCGAACAGGGCCATTTTACCCGCTTCTTCCGCCAACACATCGGCGCCTCACCCAGCCAATACCGGAGAGTGGTCGATAGCTATAATATTTGTAAGATTGATAAAGGCTAGCGCCTGAGTTAATGGATTTTTGTTACCGAGCCGGTCGTAAAGCGCCCCGCTGTCCGCGGCTCAAGGAGGCGCTAAAGCTTTATAAATGTCTGGAACGTTACCGGTGCTGATCGTGGCAAATGCCTAAGCGATCGCCTTGTCCAGCAGCGCTGGGGTCCCCGCCCAAGCTACGAAAGTGTTTTTGCACCTCTTGGGCCAAATGCAGCCCTTCGCGACCAACTGCTACCGGCCAAAACGGACGTCGATTTAGCGAGCGGGACATGTGAGAGAGCCAGACATGGCCATCTTTCGTCAGCCCTTTGCACGCATCCCAAGACAGAAATTCTTCCGATAGTCAGCTGGCGACGTACCGAGCTGAGCGCCGAAGTGTTGTCTCAAAGACACAGACGTCCCAAAGCCTACTTTCCCGGCGATGCATTCAATGGGGAGTTCAGTTGTTTCGATCAGCGCCTGCGCTCTGGCAACTCGTTCAGCACTCACCCACTTGGATACGGTTGTGCCGGTCGATTCCTTGAACCGGCGAGTAAAGGTGCGCCTGCTCATTTTCGCCATGCTTGCCAGGACGTCGAGCGACAGATCGTCAGCCA
Source organism: Stutzerimonas sp. CXK-1 (assembly GCF_057738225.1). Lineage (NCBI taxonomy): Bacteria > Pseudomonadati > Pseudomonadota > Gammaproteobacteria > Pseudomonadales > Pseudomonadaceae > Stutzerimonas > Stutzerimonas sp. CXK-1. The sequence goes on from NZ_CM173217.1 coordinate 2,756,945, forward strand.
GATTCATGCGTGCCCATGCCAGCACGTCAGAAAAATGGGTTCCGCTGGATAACTGCGGCACCGGATGCTCCACGTACTGGGCCTGGCCTCCCTGCCTGTGTGGCGGCGTCACCAGCATCTTTGCGGTGCGATTCGCCACCTCGGCACCGAGGTGCTGGCGTACCAGGTGAAGGCAACAATCGATTGCCGCTACGGTTCCTGCCGAGGTCACGATGTTGCCGGCACTGACATAGAGATCTTCCGGCCTATACCGAACCTTGGGAAAACGACGAGCAAACTCGCCTCGGGCGGCCCAGTGCGTGGTGGCTTCCTTGCCATCGAGCACCCCTGCATCTGCGAGCACAAACGCGCCTAAACATAGCCCTACTAAGGATGGTCTGAAATAGCCATGCATTTCTGGCTGACTTCAGCCACCGCCGATTTTGAAAGAGGCGAGCCGATCAAAATTGAGCGGACACTCGCTCATTTCGGTGCTTTCAGCTGCGGCGAGGACCTCGCGGCGGCCATTTCCCGCATCACAGACGCACCTCTCCTGTGGTCGACAGCAAATGTCGGCGGGCCATCCACAGATTCGACAGGGCAAACAGCGTCATCATTTGCGCAGCATTCTTGGCCAATCCACGGAAGCGCACCTTGGTGTAGCCAAACTGCCGCTTGATCACTCGGAATGGATGCTCAACTTTCGCCCGCACCTGAGCCTTGGCTTTCTCGACCTTGCGGATCGCTTTGTACAAGGCACTGTGCTTGCCATGCTTCTTGTAGGTGCTGCGCCGAGCCGCGATCTGCCAGATGACTGGGCGGCCTTCATGTTCAGGGCGCTTTTCGACTCCGGTGTAGCCAGCGTCCGCGCACACCACGTTTTCCTCGCCGTGCAGCAGTTTGTCGACCTGGGTGATGTCCGCGACATTGGCGGCGGTCACCACCACGCTGTGCACCAGGCCCGAGTCTTCGTCGGCACCGATGTGGGCTTTCGCGCCGAAGTAATACTGGTTGCCCTTCTTGGTCTGGTGCATTTCCGGGTCGCGCTTGCCGTCCTGGTTCTTGGTCGAACTCGGCGCATGGATCAGCGTGGCATCGACGATGGTGCCCTGGCGCAGCGACAGGCCCCGGTCACCCAGGTAGCCATTGATCACCGCCAGAATCCCCGCCGCCAACTCATGCTTCTCCAGCAGGCGGCGGAAGTTGAGGATGGTGGTTTCGTCGGGAATACGCTCCAGGCTCAGGCCGGCGAACTGGCGCAAGATCGTGGTCTCATAGAGCGCTTCCTCCATCGCCGGATCGCTGTAGCCGAACCAGTTCTGCAGCAGATGCACGCGCAGCATCGCCATCAACGGGTATGCCGGACGACCGCCTTCGCCCTTCGGGTAATGCGGCTCGATCAGGGCGATCAAGCCCTTCCACGGCACCACCTGATCCATCTCGATCAGGAACAACTCCTTGCGGGTCTGCTTGCGCTTGCCGGCGTACTCGGCGTCGGCGAAGGTCATCTGCTTCATCGGAAAACTCGGGCAACGGGAGTGGCGTATTTCATCAGAAACGGGAAGTCTTCTTCAGGGTTTCCCTAACAGCTTGCCTTGGGCGTCGGCGCGCTGGAGGGCTTTTATGAGCGGTGCAGATGCCTCGACCGACTGGTCGCCCCAGGCTGGAATGATGATCACGTCGGATGTTTCCATCAGTTCCAGACCGGCGTTTACCGACAGCCAGACGCTTCATTGGAACCACTCAGAGCAAAACGAAGCGGCATTGTACGGGTTAAGCCGGCGGCGGCCAGTACACTCAGGGATACGCCATCAGCGAAGCGAAAGGCATTCTCAGCCAAGACTCCGGCTAGGTACGGAACAGTGCAAAAGCGGGGAATAAAATCAGAGATGTTGCGCCGACGGAAACTCAGGATCGTGAACTACCCGTGTCATTGAAAAAATCATCCCGAGCAACAAGCCCGAAATCACTAAGATTCTGGTCGTCACCGAACATGAAGTTCACCATTCGCTCTCGTCTGAGTCCGGAAATGGTTCTGAAAAAGCAACCCTCGCAAAGATGCACCTCATAGCGCTCGCCATCGTGGGTCGAACCGTAGCCCCAACTGGCACGAAGAGTGCCGAATTGCAATCCATACCCTTCGACGCGCGTGCTCTCGCCACAAACGTCGCACAGAACATCGTTGACCGACTCAGTCTGCTCCATCGCTGTGATCTTCATTGGTAACCTCGACCTTGGCCAGTAGACATCGCTTATGCGACACAATACTCCAACAGGAGCCTGCTCGGCGGGGACTGCTATCGCGCATTCGATCCTAGCTCAGCTCGACTGAGGACGCGCGGCAGCTCCCGGCCAGGGCAGCTGCCGCTCACTCAGGTAAGCCGCAGGCTTGTCGTTGATGACGCCTTCGCACACACCCTCCTTCTGTCACTTTCGATTGACTGCGCACTGCCGCTAACAAATACTGTTCATACATACAGCATTCAAGGTAACTTCCGTGGACAGCGTTTCGATCCTCGGCCCCGTTGCGCCCTCCCTGACAGCCATTCCATTTTTTCTACCGACTGTCCCGGCCGGATTCCCTAGCCCCGCTCAGGACCACTTGGAGCAGCGAATCTCGCTCGATGAGCTATTCGGCCTGCACCGCCCACAGATTTATCTCGCTCAGGTTTCCGGCCATAGCCTGACGGGCTTAGGCATTCTCGACGGCGACCTGGTGCTGATCGACAAAGCACTGCAACCGCGTCGCGAAGACGTGGTGATTGCCTGCCTTAACGGCGATCCGTTGATCAAGATTTTCGACATCGAATCGCAGCAGGTGGTGCTGCGCTCTGCCAATCCGGCTTACCCACCGCGTTACGTCTTGGAAGGTGAAGAACTGCATATCTGGGGGGTGTATATCGGCCTGTGCCGGCGGGGTCGCAACGGTGGCTGAGCACGTTTTTGCGCTGATCGACTGCAACAGTTTTTACTGCAGCTGCGAGCGAGTTTTCCGCCCCGATCTGATGCGCACGCCCATTGTGGTGCTGTCAAATAATGACGGCTGCGTTATCAGCCGCAGCCCAGAGGCCAAGGCGCTAGGCATCAGGATGGGCGAGCCTTGGTTCAAGATTCGTAAGTCCTACGCGGCAGCTGGAGGAGTTGCGTTCAGTTCAAACTATGCGCTGTACGGCGACATCAGCGAACGGGTCATGACCGTCATCGAAGGGCTGGTACCGAAACTGGAGGTTTACAGCATTGATGAGGCCTTTGCTGAGTTGACAGGCATTCAGTCGGACCTGGTTCGCTTAGGCCGTGAGATCCGCTCCCAAGTTTTAGCCAGTACCGGCATTCCTACTGGAGTCGGCATCGCCTCGACCAAGACCTTGGCGAAATTGGCCAATTACGCTGCGAAAAAATGGCAGAAGCAGACCGGAGGTGTGGTGGATCTCACTGATTCCCAACGCCGCGACAAGCTGCTCCGCGCCGTTGCAGTCAACGAAGTGTGGGGCATCGGCCGGCAACTGACCGAACGCCTTGGCGCGATGGGGATTCGGACAGCGTGGCAGTTGGCTCAAGCAGATGCCTGGACTTTGCGGAAGAAATTCAGCGTGGTATTGGAAAAAACGGCACGGGAATTACAGGGCACTGCTTGCCTGGAACTGGACAGCGTCGCGCCACCGAAACAGGAGATTTGCTGCAGCAGAATGTTCGGCGAGCGTCAGGAAGACCTGCCCCCCATCCGCGAAGCGGTCGCCACATACGCGGCCAGGGCGTGCGAGAAGCTTCGCGCGCAAGGCTCTGTCTGCAGGAAAGTCAGGGTCAGCATTCGCACCGGCATGTTCAATCCGGACGAGCTCAAATTTGCCAAGGGCATGCTGTGTGAGCTGCCCTACCCCACCGACGACACCCGACTGATCACCCAGGCCGCACTTGCCGGCCTCAATGAAGTGTATCGCCCAGGTTTTTCCTATGCGAAGGCGGAGGTACTGCTGATGGGTCTCTGCGGACGCGGCGAATTCACTGACGACTTATTTGCTGCCAGTCAGCCTGCTGCTTCGGAAAAGGTGATGGCCGTTCTGGATTCGGTCAACGCCAAATGGGGGCGCGGTACATTGCGGCCGGGCATAGTGCCGGCAAGCCCGGAATGGGGAATGCGCCGTGAGCTTTTGAGCCAGAGCTTCACGACGCGAGTGGATCAGTTGTGGAAGGTTTCTGCACGGTAATCGGCGACATACGCTGGCCTGCCGAACAGCTCTTCCTGGATGGGAAGAGGCTTGTAACCACATCCAAAAATCGGCTTACCGCACAGAGCGGGCATCCCGCGGGAGGAGATCAGCTCCCAGCTTTCGGAGTTTGGTCTTTCGAAGACGCCGAAGTGGCAGCAGGCACGCGCTCGCCCGCCTGCTTGCCCGTATAGATACACATGGCCGAGTTGAAGGTGTTAAACGCGACCGTATGGTTAAAGTCGCAGAAGTACGCGGGATGTTTGGTGGCAATCGTGTCTCCCGCCTGGCAATGGTTGCCGATGTACTCGACCAGAGAATCATTGTTCTGACCGAGGCAGGCATTACCAGTGGGCCGAACCCCCTTCGGTGATGTAAAGCTGCTGATGGCTAGCATCGCGCCTACTGCGATAACGGCTACGAAGATTGTCTTTTGCACAAGTCTGCTCCTTATGGCTATTCCCTGCCAAGGGAAGTCCCTCGGCTGCGGATCTCCATGAAATAGCAGCTTGGTAAAAACCCAAATCTGGTCTGTTTGCCAGTGGCAGAGCGATAGCCAATACGGACGCCCTTTCATGACGTGACTGGGTACAAACTTGTATGACCACGGCCCGTTTTGCCTGAACGGAATTTGGGTTATTTCAAACACAGGAGATGCTGGAGGTACTCATAACCCAGGAGCCAGCCATGAGCCTCTTCAGCGAACTTGTAAGCCTTTGCGCCTCAATTCTTCAGCCAACCAAACCCGTGTATACGACCATCATCTATCCCAGCCAGGGAAAGCCGGTCGTAGTGCATGACGGCCTTAGTATTCGCCATGAGCGCCGATGGCAGATGGCCGACTCGCTGTTGGAGGACGAAGTTCCGAGCTTCTCCTTCAGCTCTCTGCACGACGATCCCTCGAGTCAGACCGAGCCGGTCGAGCTGTTTCAGGCAGAAAGATTCTCCTCGGATTTGTTCGCCAGCAACTTCGAGCCCATGGACACCATGTGGGTCAACCCAGCCAACGGCATGCCCATGATGGACGGTTGCTTCGATGTTATGGGGAACCCATATGGCATGGACATGATGAGCGACATCGCATCGTTCGATCATGCCATGAGTGACTTCGGAAGCAGCTTTTCGACCTTCGGTTTTGACTGAACCCAGGGACGAACCTTCAGGGAGATTGGAGATGTCGCCATTCGGAGTGAGCCTTATTGTGGCTTTTACGGTGGGACTTTCCTGGTTGGCTTGGGCGTTCGATGCACGAATCGAGCGCAGCAGGCGGGTTCGGCAGATTCCGTTGCCGCTGGACTACACAGACTCCGGCCAACGCCGTAGGCCGCGCACAAGAGCGCGACCAGTGATCACCCTCGCGGGCTTTCTGCTGATTCTGCTGTCGGTAGCTGGGGCAGCGGTATTGGGCCGTCTGGCTACCATGCAGCCGGGCGAGGCGGCTGCGGTATTCATCGCCTACCCACTGCTGAGAGGTCTTTGGGGTCATATCATGGGGGTAGGCCCAATCGTCTGCGTGGTCATTGCGATACCCGGCACGTATTGCATCAGAATTGGCCTTGGGCCAGAGCGGCGTTGAAGCGAGGTTGCCGTTTGACCGCCACTACGGCAACGGGCTCGCGCTGGGGTTGGCGTTAGATACTGAAAATGGCCGTCGCGTTGCCGTCAGGCCTCCACTGCGGCAACGGTCCGTCGCTCACACATTACGACTGATAGGAATCGTTATGGAAGAACGCTATCACATGCTCCTGATAGCCATCGGCTCAACTCTTTTGGTACTGGGAACAACAGCACTGATTGGCCTGGTGGTGGCGTGGCGTTTGGATAAAAAGAACGAGCGTGGCAGCTCGGATGACTCACCGTCCTAGCTGCGCCGCAGATGCACACAGCTTAGCCCCACTCAGGGGTCCTAGGAGTCGCCATGACGCATCTACGCGCCTAAGCTGAGGAAGTGCAGGGGAAAGCCCTGATCTTCTCACCAACGCCTCCACAGGCCCCAAGGACGAATGCCCTGAACCAGATCCACGCTCTACAAACATTCGCTGCGCGGCGCCAACGCCTGGCGTTCGAACGTGGCCCGGTTCATGAGGCAGTATTCAACCGGATAGCCGCTGTAATCCTTCTGCATGTTCCCCGACTCACCAATGAAGCGGCATTCGCCCAGGTAGAACCGCAAGCCGCCTGATACGTACTTCTCGCTCACCAGGCACGCCACGTCGCCAAGGATCGAGATGCCCCGCAAATCGCTCCATGCGTAGCTCACGCCGTTGCAGCTGAGCCCAGCATCCGTAACCACCAGGATCTCCATCAGGCGATCACCGCCTACCGGCCTCGCAAAAAATCTCCCGTTGGGGATGATCGGCGGGAAATACTCCCCAGGCCTTGTTTCTCGAAACTCCAACTCATTCACCCTCATTTCCTTAACACCAGAGACTGCCCCTGGAGCACACCCCATACGCATGGACAATTCGGACATCCCACAGGCCACCAGCTGAGGCTTGAGCCGCCCTATGCTACTGAGACGGCCCGCACACCCAAGCCGGGCACTATCAGCCCTTATCGACCTTCGCCACTCACTCACTGGGTTTTGCCCAGAGGCAATGACCCTCTCGAATTACCAACGGCCGCATCGCGTGCCATGTCTTCTCAGGCGCTACCCTCGCCTTGGGGGCCAGCCAAACCTCGCTTGGCAAATATCCCTGTGGGTTCAGTGCCAACATGCGGATTCAACGTCAGCGGATTTCAGCTACCCAGATTCGCTCTCACGTGGATCTTTTCGCTCAGTCCTCAGCACCCAGACACAACCTTCGCGCAGGACCGATGCGATGAAGCACTCCGCTTCGCGACACGGGGGGGTAAACGACAAAAAAGGCATTTTTCTAAATAGCTGTACGGCATGAGGTCCCGTTTTATGGACATGGACATTTTCCACCCTGAAATGCGAAGCGAGAAAAACCCAGGGTGGAAAATGTGTGGAACCCAGGCGCGGCGCGGCTTTCAGAGCAGTTAGCACAGTAGAAAAAACGCATTTTTTCCTTCCTGACTTTTGGGTCAGTTTCCATCGTGATTTTCAAGCATTTTCTACGTGGAAAATCACGATGGAAAATGGCTGTAAGCCAGATTCGGCGCGGGTTACAGGGTTCTCCATTGTGAGTGGGAAAAAGGTTATTTTCCTTTCTGACCTTTGGGTCAGTTTCTATTTTCCATCCTGACTCTCGGGTCAGTTTCCACCGTGGAAAATTACGATAGAAAATGGCTGTAACCCAGTGGCCATGCGGCTTTCAGGCATTTTGCCTCGTTGGTAGGCATCCATTTTTTTCCATCCTGACCTCCGGGTCAGTTTCCACAGTGGAAAATCACGATGGAAAATGGCTGAGTTCCAGCTGTGGCGCACCTTTCAGCTTTTTCATGCGGGTTTGTTTCGTTCATTTCCATTCTTGACCTAGTGGTCAGTTTCTAGGTGGAAAATCAACAATGGAAATGGCGGCAGAGCAGCCTTGTCAGCGTTGTGCAGTGGAATCGCAGTTAGGGAGCCCTACAGTTTTGATACTGCGTAGCGAACGCAGCGGGAATCCGTGTCGCCACGGCAACCACATGGCGTTCGAGACATCGATTGCCATCACGGAGCTCCTGCAGATTTGGGTTTGTTGATTTATGGGGGGACGCTAAGGGCAACGATCCGAGGCGCTACCAAATTCTTAATGCTTACCACGATCTGGTCAGATAGCGCGTTTACAACGGCTTTCGATGCTATTTAATGGGTGTCGGTTATGAGCAAGAAGAGAGCACACAACATGCCGGCACCAAACATCCCAGACGAGACACCTACAGTAATCCTACTTATTAAGCAGCATGGCAACGCCATTCTCGCACCTCTCCGTTTGTACAGACGGCCCCTAGGGTATATCGCGAAACGCAGAGAGGAATTGCCGTCGCGTTTTCTCGACGCGCTGCACGCTGAGGCCAGTACCGTGGTCTGCCCTCGCCCACAGCGGGCTAAGCCTCAAACCAAGGGCGAGGCTCGGTCAGCATGAGCGCACCACGCTGGGTACTCATCCCCAAAGCCGCCGAGCTGTTCGGCTACAGCCGGACGGCCATCGAACACAAGGTCAAAAACGGAACCTGGGCACAGGGCCGCATCTGGCGTAAGGCCAAGGACGGCCGAATTTTCATTAACGTCCAAGAGGTGGACAGGTGGGTCGAGAGCGCGCCGCAGGAAGCGGCCTAGAGGCCGAACTGGCGAAACACACCGGCATCGAGATCCACGGCAACAGCATCCGCGTCACGTTCATGTGGCGTAAGCGCCGCTGCCGCGAAACGCTCGGCCTGCCGGTGACGAAGGCCAACATCAAGCACGCCGCGCAGCTCCGGGCGGCAGTGCTTCACGATATCCAACTGGGCAGGTTCGATTATGCCCGACACTTCCCTAACAGCAGGCAAGCCGGCAATTACAGCAGCGCACGCGACGAGAGGCTGCGGGCGTTGCTGGCTCGGTACAAGGCGCTCAAAGCGGTTGATATCACCGAGGAAACCGAGAGCCGTTACAACATTGCCCTGGACATCTGCATCGATCTGCTCGGCCAGGATCGCCTCGGCAGTGTGCTGCTGCCCGAGGACATCCAGAAACTTCGCGTGGTTCTGATCGAGACGCGCGCCACTTCGACCGTCAACCATTACTTGGCCACCCTCGCCGGATTCCTCGGATGGTGCGAAGCCAACGGCTACTGCCGGACCGGCCTGGCCAGTGCCTGTGAGCGTTTCTCACAAACTGAGCGCGACCCAGATCCACTGACCAAAGCCGAGCTGGACGCCGTGCTGAATAAGGGCTGCCTGCATCCAATGGACCGAGCTGCGGTGACCCTGGCCGTTTACACCGGCCTGCGCCCTGGCGAACTATGTGCACTAGCTAGGGAGGACATCGACCTGGTCAAAGGCCAAATTCACGTAAACCGGGCAATCACCAGCAGGGGCACGTTTAAGCTACCGAAGACGGGTAAAAAACGCATCGTCCTGCTGCTGCCACCAGCGCTGGAGGCGTGCAAGGAGCTCCTGGACATTGATCACGGCATCGGGTCGCAGGTCATTACCGTGCAACTCACCCGCCACGAATCAATTCAGGAAACCGTCACACCGCTGATCTCGCCCGTCATGCAAGCACGCCGGAAAAAGGTCAACTCGTGGTTCATCCCGACGTCATGGAACTCGAAGTGGGCCAACATACAGCGCCGCGCCAAAATCCGCCCACGCCGCCCCTACCAGACCCGCCATACCTACGCCTGCTGGTGCCTGGTAGCGCGTGGTAACCTTGCGTTCATCGCCAAGCAGATGGGGCACAAAGACTTCACGATGCTGGTCCAGGTGTACGCCAAATGGATGGATGACGAGTCCCCCAGCGAGCTGCAACACATCTGGGCAGGCATGCAAAAAGCAGCGTGATATGCCCCAAATTTGCCCCACAACTCTCGCCGCACCGCTCTAAGCCATTGATGAATAAAGAAATTTCTGATCTTTCTAAGCATACCCCGATGATGCAGCAGTACTGGAAGCTCAAGCGCGAGCATCCCGATCAGCTGATGTTCTACCGCATGGGTGACTTCTACGAGCTGTTCTACGAGGACGCGCAAAAAGCCGCCAAGCTCTTGGACATCACCCTGACGGCGCGCGGGCAGTCGGCCGGCAAGTCGATCCCGATGGCCGGCATACCCTTTCATTCGGCCGAGGGCTACCTGGCCCGCTTGGTCAAGCTCGGCGAATCGGTGGTGATCTGCGAGCAGATTGGCGATCCGGCGACCAGCAAGGGGCCGGTCGAGCGCCAGGTCGTGCGCATCATCACGCCGGGTACGGTGAGCGATGAAGCCCTGCTGGACGAGCGCCGGGACAACCTGCTGGCAGCGGTGCTGGGCGACGAGCGACTGTTTGGCCTGTCGGTGCTCGACATCGCCAGCGGCCGCTTCAGCGTGCAGGAGCTTGGCGGCTGGGAGAACCTGCTCGCCGAGCTCGAGCGCCTGAGCCCCGCGGAACTGCTGATACCCGACGACTGGCCGCAGGGCTTGCCGGTCGAAAAGCGACGCGGCGTGCGCCGTCGTGCGCCTTGGGATTTCGATCGCGACTCCGCATTCAAGAGCCTCTGCCAGCAGTTCGGCACTCAGGACCTCAAAGGCTTTGGCTGCGAAAAGCTGACTCTGGCGATCGGCGCCGCGGGCTGCCTGCTGAGCTACGCCAAGGAGACCCAGCGCACGGCCCTGCCGCACCTGCGCAGCCTGCGTCATGAGCGGCTCGACGAGACGGTGATCCTCGATGGAGCCAGCCGGCGCAACCTCGAGCTGGACATCAACCTCTCCGGCGGCCGCGATAACACGCTGCAGTCCGTCGTCGACCGCTGTCAGACTGCCATGGGCTCGCGCCTGCTGACCCGCTGGCTGCATCGCCCGCTGCGCGACCGCGCCATGCTGGAAGCGCGTCAGGACTCAATCACCTGCCTGCTCGAGCACTACCGGTTCGAGCAGATCCAGCCGCAGCTCAAGGACATCGGCGACCTGGAGCGGATTCTCGCCCGCATCGGCCTGCGCAACGCCCGCCCGCGCGACCTGGCACGCCTGCGCGATGCGCTGGCGGCGCTGCCGCAACTGCAGCAGGCTATGCAGGACCTGGTCGCGCCGCATCTCAGCGCGTTGGCCGCGAGCATCCGCACCTACCCGGAACTGGCGGATCTCCTGGCCCGCGCAATCGTTGACAACCCGCCGGCGGTCATTCGTGACGGCGGCGTGCTGAAGACCGGCTACGACGCCGAGCTGGATGAGCTGTTGTCGATCAGCGAGAACGCCGGGCAATACCTGATGGACCTCGAAGTGCGCGAGCGCGAGCGTACCGGCCTGGCCAACCTGAAGGTGGGCTACAACCGCGTGCACGGGTACTTTATCGAGCTGCCCAGCAAGCAGGCCGAATCGGCGCCGGCCGACTATATCCGTCGACAGACGCTCAAGGGCGCCGAGCGATTCATCACCCCGGAACTCAAGGAGTTCGAAGACAAGGCCCTGTCCGCCAAGAGCCGAGCGCTGGCGCGGGAAAAGGCACTGTACGAAGCGCTGCTGGAACAGCTGATCGAAGTCCTTGCGCCGCTGCAGGAAAGCGCCGCCGCATTGGCAGAACTGGATGTGTTGAGCAACCTGGCCGAGCGGGCGCTGACGCTGGATCTGAATCGGCCGCGCTTCGTCGAAGAACCGTGCCTGAAAATCGATCAGGGCCGCCACCCGGTGGTCGAGCAGGTGCTGGAAACCCCCTTCGTGGCCAACGACCTGGCGCTCGACGATGGCCGGCGCATGCTCGTCATCACCGGTCCGAATATGGGCGGTAAATCCACATATATGCGGCAGACCGCGCTGATCGTACTGCTCGCACAGATCGGCAGCTTCGTTCCGGCAGCCGCCTGCGAGCTGTCGCTGGTCGATCGCATTTTCACGCGCATCGGTTCGTCCGACGATCTGGCCGGAGGGCGCTCGACCTTCATGGTCGAGATGAGCGAAACGGCGAACATCCTGCACAACGCCACCGACCGCAGCCTGGTGCTGATGGACGAGGTAGGCCGTGGCACCAGCACCTTCGATGGCCTCTCGCTGGCCTGGGCGGCGGCCGAACACCTGGCCGGGCTCCGCGCCTTCACCCTGTTTGCCACGCACTACTTCGAGCTGACCGTACTGCCGGAAAGCCAGCCGGTGGTGGCGAACGTTCACCTGTCTGCCACCGAGCACAACGAGCGCATCGTGTTCCTGCATCACGTGCTGCCCGGCCCCGCGAGCCAGAGCTACGGCCTGGCGGTGGCACAGCTAGCCGGCGTTCCGGGGCCGGTGATCGCCCGCGCACGCGAGCACCTGGCGCGCCTGGAGATCACCAGCCTGCCGCATGACGCTCCCCAGGGCGGGCCGGGACAATCGGTCGCACCTCAACAGGCCGATCTGTTCGCGGCCCTGCCACACCCCGTGATCGACGAGCTAGGGCGGCTCGACCCGGACGCCATCAGCCCGCGTCAGGCCCTCGATTTGTTATATACGTGGAAGACTCGGATATAACTGCACCGCGCGGGAGCTGCTAGAATCCCGCGCGCTTTTGTTTCGGAGCTTGCCCGGTTGCCTGAGCCGCGGCGGTCCCTGTTTCGAGCGGGAGCCTGGCATAGACCAGCCCAGCCGTCGCCTGAGGAGAGAGATACGACATGACCTTCGTCGTCACCGACAACTGCATCAAATGCAAATACACCGATTGCGTGGAAGTCTGTCCGGTGGACTGCTTCTACGAAGGCCCGAACTTTCTGGTCATTCACCCGGACGAGTGCATCGACTGCGCACTCTGCGAGCCGGAGTGCCCTGCCCAGGCGATCTTCTCGGAAGACGAGGTGCCGGAGGACCAGCAGGAATTCATCGAGCTGAACGCGGACCTCGCGGAAGTCTGGCCGAACATCACTGAAAAGAAGGATGCGCTGGCCGACGCCGAAGAGTGGGACGGTGTGAAGGACAAGCTGCAGTACCTGGAGCGCTGATTTCCAGCCGAAAAAAAGCCCGCGCGATGCGGGCTTTTTTCTGCGCGCCGGTCAGGCCCGGTCGACGCCCTTCTTGATCGTATCCTTGGCATCGCCCTTGACCTGCTGGGCGTCACCCTTGATCTCCTGATTCTCGCCTTCGCGGCGCAGACGTTCGTTGTCCATCGCGCCGCCAACGCCCTGCTTGATCTTGCCCATGGCTTCGTTGGCGTTGCCTTTCATTTTGTCTTCAGTACTGCTCATGCGTCGTTCCTCCATTGGTCCATGTAACCAGTGGACTCCCCGTTCCGGCCGATGGTTCAGCCCTGGCACTGGCGCGCACGCACCAGACGGTTGAACAGCGGACGACCGGCCAGGTGCAGGAACACCGGCGCCCCGGCGATCAGGTAGAAGTAATAGGTGACGAAGCGCCAGATTAGGATCGCAGCGGCTGAGGTGGACTTGCCCACCAACGGTGTCAGCAACGCCGCCGAAGCCAGTTCAGCGCTGCCGGCCCCGCCGGGCAGCAGGCTCAGCTGGCCGGCGGTCAAGGCGAGCATCTGCACCAGAAAGGTCCAGGCCCACGCCAGATCGCTGCCCAGGCCGTGCAGTGTCAGATAGAGCACGCTGAAACGCAGAAGCCAGTGCAACGTGGTGAGCCCGAACACCCCCAGCAGGACGCGGCGCGGCAGGCTGAAGCACTCCAGCAGCGCATTGCGAAAGCGCAACACCTTGCGCGCCCAGTGACGCCTGCGCTGCGCCTGCATGCCGAAGCGCCGCACGATCCAGCCGTTGATCCGAAACACCTGACGATGGAAGCGCCCCAGCAGTCCGAGCAATACGATGACACCGAGCAGCAGAGCTGCACTCACGCCCAGCAGGCTGGCCATCTGCGCATTGAGCGCGTGCGTCATCGCATAGATCAGCACACCGACCAGCGCACAGGCGAAGAACAGGAGATCGCTGAGCTGCTCCACGGCATAGGTCGCGGTTCCCTTCGCAGGCGTCACGCCCTGGCGCATGAGCAGCGCCATCAGGGTTATCGGCCCGCCGGCACCACCGGGCGTAGCGCAAATCGCGAACTCGGTGGCCATCACGATGCCGAAGGCGCGCCGTTGACCAAGCAGCCGCCGACCGACGAGCAGACGCAGGCGAAAGGCATTGAGGTACCAACCGAGCAACACCATACCCAGCATCATGAACAGCAGTTGCGGGGAAAACTGGAGCAATCGCTCGAACAGGCCGGTGCCGCCGAGCAGCAGAGGAATCAACGCCGCGCCCACAAGCGCGCCGCCAAGCAGCCACCAGCCGCGGCTCATGCAGCGGCGCTCGCCGGCCGATGTCGCCGCAGCCAGTCGATCTTGGTCATTGGCTCACGGCCCTCGCGCAGCAGCCGCTCCAGCACCTTCAGCCAATAGTCCCGGGAAAACGCGTGGCGCATGTCGACCGGATGCAACCCCAGCCGTATCAACGGCGCCGCCCGACTGGCCTGTAGCTGGCGTTCCGACACGGCCCAGGAGACGCCGCGACGCCAGCTGCTGCGCGCGCTCCAGACCAGACCCGGCGCGCGAATCGGCGTGAAGTCGGGCAGTTGGTAGAAATGCTGCGGATCGCTGGTATAGCTGAGCCCGGTCTCGCGCAGTGCGGCACGGGTACCCTCGCTCATCAGCCAGGCCGGCGCGACAAACCCGTGCAGCGGCCACCCATGGCGCTCGAACAAGCCGATGCCGTGCGCCAGTCGACGGCGCGCCTCGCCGCTGTCGAGTGCATAGAACTCGCCTTCGTGGGTGTACACCCGGCGCATGAACCACTCCCGTGGCGTTCGCGGCGCTGGCCCGTCATCGGCGTGATAGCAGCCGTGCAGCACCAGTTCATCGCCCCGGGCCAGGCGCCCTTCGAGCATCGCGCAGAACTGCGGGTGACGTTCGAGCGCGTTGCGACCGTGGAAATCCGGCACCACCAGCCAGGTCATCGGCACATTACCCAGGGCGTCGACCCTTTCGACGAAGCCACGGTAGTCGGGCCAGGTTTCAGGTGCCACGTCGTGCAACACCATCATCACGGCGCGCTCAGCCATGGACGGCCACCGGCAGCTCGACCGTGCCCAGCACCGCGTGGTAATGGGCAAGCAGCCCAGCCACCACGGCATCCCAGGCATGATGCAGCTCGACATGCTGACGCGCCTGGGCGCCAAGCAATGTCGGGCGATCCTCGAACAGCTCCTGCACCGCCTGCGCCATGGCCCGGGCATCCAGCGGCCGGCACAGGCGCCCGGCGTGAAACGGCACGAGTTCCGGCAACGCGCCGGCACGCGCCGCGACGACGGGGATGCCGCTGGCCATGGCCTCCAGCACCACCAACCCGAAGGTTTCCTGGTTGCCCGCGTGCAGCAGCACATCGCTGCTGGCCATCAGGCGCGCCACCTCCGCAGCCGGACAGAAGCGATCGATCACCGTGACGTTGTCCGGTACCCGGTGCGGCATGCTCGAGCCCACCAGCAACAGGTGATAGGGCTTGCCGAGCTGACGTGCCGTCTCCAGCAGAATCGGCAGGTTCTTTTCGCGCGAGCCACGGCCGGCGAAGATCATCAACCGGGTGTCCTCGGGCAGGCCGAGCTCACGGCGCAGCTGCGGATCTCGCCGCTGCGGGCGAAAGGTCTCCAGGTCCACGCCCAGCGGCTGCACGAACACATTGTCGACGCCGAGCGCGAGCAGCTTTTCGGCCATCACCTGGCTCGGGGCCAGGACCCGATCGAAGCTGCCATAAAGACGCGTCACATAGCCGTTGAGGTTGGTGCCCAGCCAGTTGCCGATGCGATTGCTCACCAGCAGCGGCAGGTCCGAGTGATAGAAGCCGATCACCGGAACGTCCAGGCGTCGCCCGGCCTCCAGCGCAGCCCAGGCGGTCATGTAGGGATCGCCGACCTCGATCAGGTCCGGATGCAGCGAGCGCAGCAGATTGCACCAGGGCGCGCGGCGGACCGGAAAGCGGTAGCCCTTGCCGAATGGCAAGGGCGGCGCGGGCACTTCATAGATGCCGCCGCTATGCCGATAGGCGCCACCGGGTACGAGAATGCTGTGGCGAACGCCCGAATAGAGCTGCAACCGACGATGCTTGGCCTCGAGATAGGTGCGCACGCCGCCACTGGCCGGCGCATAGAACATGGTCATATCAGCGATATGCAAGGTGACCGTCTCCGTCCGTCTTCGCTTCACGCCCTTCCCTGGGCAAACGACTGGTCGCTTCGACCGCCCAGCGTCCCTCGCCTTGTCTGAAGCACTTTGTAATGAGCTTAGGACTGTTCCGGTCTTACGAATGTTTCATTTGCAAGCGCATCGTGGCTCAGGGCTCGATCTCCTTGTCGCCCTTGTCCTTGCCGTCCACCGAATGGTGCTCGATCACCGCATTCAGCTCGGCGCCCAGCAGCAGCACGGCGGCGGAGATATAGAAATACAGCAGCAGCACGATGATGGCGCCGATGCTGCCGTAGGTTGCGTTGTAGTCGGCGAAGTTCTGCACGTAGATGCCGAAGGCAAGCGACGCGGCGACCCAGACCACTACCGCGAGCACCGAGCCGGGCGTGATGAAGCGAAACTTCTGCTCCACGTCCGGCGTGACGTAGTACAGCACCGCGACCAGCAGCATCATCAGAAAGATCACCACCGGCCAGCGCAGCCAGGCCCAGAGCACCACCACCACGTCGCGCAGGCCAACCAGGTCAGCCAGCCATCCCATCACCTGCGGCCCGAGCACCATCAGCATCGCGCAGGCCAGCAGCAGCACCGCGCTGCCGACGGTATAGAGCACCGACAGCAGCATGAGCTTCCAGGTCGGCCGCCCCTCGCGCACGTCGTAGGCCCTGTTCATCGCATTCATCAACGAACGGAACCCAACCGATGCCGTCCACAGCGCGGCCAGAATACCGAACGACAACAAGCCGCCCTGCTGCCGCTGCAACTGGTCGATCACCGGGTTGACCTGCTCCATTGCCATCGGTGGCAACGCCAGAGCCGCCTGCTGGCGAATCCAGTCGAAGAAATCCGACAGGTTCAAGAAGCCAAGCAGCGCCAGGAGAAACAGCAGAAAGGGAAACAGCGAAAACAGTGCGCGGTAGGCCAGTGCCGACGCATAGGTCGACATGTCATCGCTGCTGAATTCCTTGAACGTCTTCTTCAGTAACGTCGTGGCGCCGATGCCACGCGTGTCGAAAATTGGCATGCCTCACCCCCGAAACCTATCGAAGTTTCCGACGGCTGGGCGAGCGAAGAGTTCGCCAGCCCACCGAACTGCTTGCCACAGGCCAGACGTCAAACGCTCAAAAGCGAAGTAAGCAAGCGGCAACTAGGTAATACTGACTGCTTGATTCTATTTCTTCCACTCATCGCTCATTGGCTAACTTCGCTGAACTCTCGCTGCAGGTATTTTTCGTATATCACGAGGGGCGAGTTTGTTCTGCCGAGCAAATCGATCGCCTATTGTACGAAACAGCACAGGAGACTACCCGATGGCTGATAAAGGCAATATGAGCGTAAACGAAGCGGGCAAGAAAGGTGGTGACGCTACCTCCCAAACCCATGGCAAAGAGTTTTACCAGGACATTGGTAAGAAAGGCGGCGAAGCGACCTCGGAGAGCCACGGCAAGGAGTTCTATCAAGAGATAGGCAGCGAGGGCGGTAAGCAGAGCGGTGGCAATTTCGCCAACGACCCGGAACGCGCGTCCGAAGCTGGGCGCAAGGGCGGCCAGAACAGTGGCGGCAACTTCGCAAACGACCGCGAAAAAGCCTCCGAAGCCGGCCGCAAGGGTGGCGAAAACAGCCACGGCGGTGGCCGCAGCTAAGCAGCCTTAAGGCAAATAAAAACGGGAGCTTCGGCTCCCGTTTTTTATTTTTATAATCGAAAAGCAGAGCGACACGTGAACAACAACTAACGAGACCGCCACCAACTTGCCACCACAGCAATAAAAACCGCAGACCAAGACCACTGGCTAATATATAGCGAAACTACTTGGCGCATACCAAACAACAAAGACAATTATCTTCGCCTTAAAGACTACTGCTGGCACTTCATATCGGCACCGCCAGCAGTGCCTTACACGGAGCTGCCCGTCTCAGAGCTCGAGAAACAAAAAAGGCCCGCATCGCTGCGAGCCTTTTGAAACACTGGTGCCGGAGACAGGAGTCGAACCTGCGACCTTCGCATTACGAAAGATCGGCACTAGTCATCGCAAAAGCTGAAAGCCTGTATAAACGGGCATTCCAGCCCCTCTCCTTCCCGGTTCATTGTGGTTCTTGGGTGAAATCGGTCGAGACTGGGACGCCCCAATTGCAGGCGCTCCTGGACGACCATCACGACCTCTGATAGTTTCTGGCCACTACGCAACGACAAGGATGTACCAATGTCGCGTTTCCCCTTCCCACCTGTCCCGTTTCTGCCGGCAGGCCTCGTGAAAACAATTAAGTTACCAGCACTCAAGGCATGTTGTGCGACACGCCCTGTTTATGCGACAGCAATGTCGCCTACTTAATAGCCAGGCCAAAACAATGGATATATTGACCTTCATTGCAAAGATCGTTGATGCCTTAGCTTGGCCCAGCGCAACAATCATAATTATATTTTTGCTCAAGAAACCATTGACCAGAATTTTGCCAAGAATCTCTCATCTAAAGTACAAAGATTTAGAATTTGATTTCGGAAAAGCACTCACAGAAATAAATGATTCATCAGCGCTAACCAATGAGCAACTACCAATATCTGATACGCAGTTGAAATTAGCTGAATTATCGCCACGCGGTGCAATACTTGAATCATGGCTTGAACTGGAGGAAATGCTAATTGGCACTGCAAAGGCAAAAGGAATTCCAATTTCACGCCCCGGCGGCGTCTATGGAAAGAGTCACCTTCTAAGCACCTCAGAGCTGGCTAGATCACTGACAACCTTAAGAATTATCTCAACGGTTTCGTATGAGAGGTTTGAGAGTTTGAGAAACATCCGAAATAAGGCAGTGCACGTAACTGATGAATCTCTCGAACAAAAAGATGCCGAAGCATTCATTAGGCTAGTTGCCGAAATAAAACTTGAACTCAGCAACTCATTAGCCTCAGCCCAGGCCTAACAACTGGTTCAAACCGTTCGCTTCGCTCACAGGGACGGGCTAAGCCCGGCCCTTAACCAAACGTCAGCTTTCGAGGATAGGGGAAACGATCGCCATGGAGACAGCCATTTCGGCAATTAACTCTATTGTTGCTTTGATTGTTTCAATCATCGCTCTCGTGTACACCATCAAAACATATCTTCTTAAATCAGGGGCAAACGTTCGCGCATCCTTTGGGATGTGTTCTAGCAGTGTCTCCTGTGAAGATCAATACGTTACCACTGTCACTCTTGAAAATCTGAAAGACAGAGCTATTGTAATATTTAAAATATACCTAAAGATTGGCCGCAACTACTTCTTGGAGGTCGAAGACTTTGGTAAAGACCCATTAATACTAAAGCCTTTCGAAGCATTCAAAAAAGAGCATGACTCCATTGACCTCTATAGCATCAACATGAACCGAATTAGTCTAAATAAGCTTTTCGATGATAAGAAAATCAAAAAAAGAATTGTGCTTTCAACTTCTGACGGAAAATATATAGTTACTTCTGGGATTAAGCACTGGGACCCGGTTCACGACTTCTTTAAGAATCATCTTACAGCAGTTATACAACCTCGTCGTACAATATATAAGAGCAGGGCTTACGGGATCAACACCAAATATATTATTGACATAAAAGCCGAGGACGGCAGAGAGGAAGTAATACCAATATACCCAAGAGATCATGAAATAAAGAAATTCAGGAAATTTCAGCTCACCAAGGAGTGTTTAGAATCCAAAGAGGCCTTGGAGGCGTACCTCTATGAACAAGTTGGGTCAGGTGTACTTAATTGCACTGAATTTACTGTGCATGATATGGAAACCTGGCTTAAAGAAGCGTATGAATCTGAGCGAAAGAAAACAATTGAGGCAGAATACTACAGCTGGATCTTTTATAAAATTTTCGGACCCTTATTGACAAAATATAGCAACTATCGACTTAGGCAGAAAAACAAGAAATTGAAAAATGCTAACAAACCAATTCAGCCGACCGCTAAAGCGTCGACTGAATGAGGCGTTAGACCGAGCAATACTTGGCGTAGTTTAATTATCTATTTCTGGAGGTCAGGTCCACCTGCATCCTGCAATTTCTACGTTCTACACTCCCTTCTGCGTAAGGGCAGAAATCTCTTAGTCTCTGCTCCCTACCCACAACGACAATTTCTTGCTGCTTCCTCGGCTGCTGCCTAGTAGTCGGTTCGCTATAGGTCCTGGTGGCCGGAATTACGTTGACGGCGCCCTGTGGGGTGTAGTTGCCATCGTGGAAACTGGTTTGGCGGGGTTGGATTGCCGGAGCCGCTTGGGGCTTCAGCATGTCTTGCGTCCAGACGATTTCGACCTCTTGCGCCTGGCGCTCTCTGGCTGCTGCCTGGGATGCCCTAGTGGACTCCTCCCAATGCTGTTCGTCTGCCTTCCACCAGTTGCGCAAGTATTCCTTCTCGTCCCTGGTGTAGGTGTTTATTGATCCTTGGGGCTGGCTCTTGGCTGCATTGAGCTGAGGAGCAATGGCTGCGGGGTTATTCGTGCCCATGCTCACAGAGGCAATCAAGATAGCGGCAGCCGTTACGCCTGAGCCGAATGCCAGGGCCGTCAGCCACTTGAAGGCGTCGCTGGATTTGCGGCGTGCTTGGAAAGGTGCGTCATCCCTGTCGGCGTGCATATCAAGAGTCCTTTCTTCTGGCGAACCACCGCCGGGCAGCTTCCGCTGTTATTTGCTGCCCGCGTTTTGTCCTGCCAACTTTAGGTCCGCTTCAGCGTAGGCCGGGCTGATCTGCCCCTTTGCGGGATCGACCTCCCCTTTCCACAGCCATAGTTCGTACTCGGGAAACGCCTCGATGAGAGCGTCCATGTCCTCGATGCGCAGTTTGACCTTAAGGTTGTGCGCGACAGTGCCCCAGCGAGGCTTTTCCACGCCGGTGCGCTTGGCTACCTGAGCAGGCCCGAGGTGTCGAACCAAGGCTCTAACCCTGTCTTCTCTTATTCCCAATTATTCTAGCTCAACGCCACCTAAACTATTTGCGCATAAATAGTTTACTCATAGACTCGTTCACGCAACCTAAAATATTTAGGTGCTAAACACCCTTTAACCACAGTTTATGAGCATTTCAGAGGCAGGGATAGGCGATGAGTACACAGCATCTGGACCAACCACCTTTCGACGTGAGCTTCGATCTGGACGGCAAGCGGGTGATCTACCTCGACTGCCGTAACGCCCTTAGCTGCAGCAAGGAAACCTTCGCTGCCATGAACGGTGTTTCAGTCGACACCGTGATTGCCTGGATGCATAGCGGCACGGTGCCGAGCATCAAGATGGGCCGCCCTCGCCTCGTTAACCTCGCACAGCTCCGCGCTGATCTGGCAAAGGGCAAAACCATCTTCGCCCAGGGGGACTACACCGATGAGTAAGCCGAACGCAGACCAAACCGGCGACAACGTAGTGCCCCTGGGAGCGGCCATCAGCAACCTGTGCAGCATTGTGACCTTCGCCTCGGCCAGCGGCATTCCGGTGGATGAAGTCGTTGAGTGGGTGGAGAACGGCACGCTCCCCAGCGTCACCTTCTCGGACTTCCGCATGGTGAACGTGGGCAAGCTGCGGGCGGACCTGCTCAGCGGCAAGGAGAGCTTCGCCGCGGGGGATTACAGCCATGACTAGCCAGCACGCTGTTGTGGATGCCTCCACCGCCCAGGGCTACATCGGCCAGACTGTTCTCGTCGAGCTGCACTGGGATGATGAGCCGGAATCCTACTGGTACTGCCTGCATATCGTCGGCATGGTGGTGCCGATGGAAGGCGTGTACGAACACGGGTATTTCCTGACCTTTGATCTCAACGCTCAGGAGTCCCATCCCAACGAAGTGTTCTTTTCGGACATTCGCACGATCAGGGCGATGCGGCACCGCGACCGGCAAGGTTCCGGCAACGTACTGGGCCGCATGACCCTGCCTCAGATGGCAAGGTCAAGGGCCGCGCTCCCGGCTCGTCGGAACGGCCACGTTCCGTCGAACGGAAGCACGGGCGCAGCGCACCCTTGACCCTGCACGATCATGACCAGCCTGACGCAGGGAGTGTGGGGCAGCTTTACCGCCCCGCGCTCCCGAGCCCTCGGCGGCAAGAGCGGGATGACAAGGGCAGCGCCCTTGGTGTTCTTCCCCGTGCGCCGCACCCGCCCCGCGGCCACGCCTGCGCCTGAGCGCGGCGGCCTCCCCTTCCTGCCACCTACGCCGGACACGCTCCCGGCGTTTCTCGCGTTCCTGTTCGCTCTGGTACTCACCGCCTTGTGGAGTGGCTGGGTAGCCAACCACCTGCCGAGCGGACCCCGCCTGATCAGTTGCGTGTTGATGGAAGAGGACTGCGCGCGCGACGGCACAGAGACACGCGAGCGTAGCAAGCGTGTTCTTGCGCCGCCGCGCGCGCTGACGTCCCTGTAACACGTCAGATAACCAGTCGTGGGTTCAGTGGCAAAAGCTCAATAAAGGTAGAAACGATGCAAGTTAAAGATTTCATCCGTGTTGATCGAACCACCGGCGAGGAAAGCAGCAGCGGCCGGCTTTTCCTGGACATTGGCTATACGGGCTTCAAGGACTTGTCCGGCGTTCGCCTGCTGCGCTGCGGCGTCGATACCGTCCGCCAGTTGTACCGCGGGCTGATTCGCCCCGAGATCATGGCGCTGTTCGAGAAGCCGGGCGCGATGGTGCAGTTCGCCGATAGCGTCTGGCACTCCGGCCGCGTTGGCCGCGACTCGGGCTACCAGTACAAGCTGCAGAACGCCGACCTCGGTTTCGTGCTGCTCATCAAGAACTTCAACGCGAAGCTCGAGCACATCGGCCCGCACCTGAAAATCGAGGTATCGCCGCACGCCATCGACGCGCTGTCGCCGGAACGGCTGCAAGAGCGGATGGATTTCTACGCCTCGGCCGTGATGACGCACGTCGAGCGCAACCAGTGTGCTGTCCATCTCGCCCTGGATCTCCAGGGCTGGATACCGCCAGCGGATCTGGTCGCGCGCCTGCACTGCCGGGCCAGAACGCACCGGGATATCTCGGGCATCAGCCAGGTCGAGTGGGCCACCAAGTCCAGCGTCTACGGGCGCGGGGAAACGTCGATGTTCGGCTCGGCCGGTGGCGTGCAGCTCTGCATCTACAACAAGACCGAACAGGCCAGGGCGACGGACAAGCTCGACTTCTGGGAAAGCGTCTGGCGGCGTCGGGACTCGTTCGATGCGGCCGACCCGGACAACTATGATCCAGCCCAGGACGTGTGGCGGGTGGAGCTGCGCTACCACCACTCGGTCATTCAGCAATTCGCCAGCGGCTCGATCGACGTGAAGACCGGGGAAGCCATCGAC
The DNA here is from genome assembly GCF_057738225.1 of Stutzerimonas sp. CXK-1. Taxonomy (NCBI): domain Bacteria; kingdom Pseudomonadati; phylum Pseudomonadota; class Gammaproteobacteria; order Pseudomonadales; family Pseudomonadaceae; genus Stutzerimonas; species Stutzerimonas sp. CXK-1. Next base: position 2,780,112 of record NZ_CM173217.1, read on the forward strand.
ACGGACTCCTTCGCCGCCTTCTCGGCCCATCTGGACGGCCTGTGGCGCTACGGCCTGCGTCAGTTCAAGCTCATTGCTCGCCCTGGTTACTACGAGCCGATCTGGACGCTGATTCGGGATGACGTTCGGGTCGACGTGCCGGTCGATTCCCTGGTCGATGAAACTGAATACAAGCGTTACTACAAGACCAGTCGCGGGTTCAGCGGCAAGAACGTAGAGCTATTCCTGGGAAACTTCGTAAGCCTGCTGGCAAGGGAGCGGGTGGGCGCAAAAAAGGCGTTTGAGACGCTGCAGCAATGGGACTGCTGGCCGGTGATCCGTGACCACTACGCCGCCAAGGAAATGACCGAGCGTGACCTGTACAAGCACATCAAGGCACTGCTCGAGGAGCGCCATGTGCGCTGGGGGCGTGCTGTTTGATCACCAAGGGCCCAACCGGCTGGGACGTGGATTTCTGGCTGGATAGAACAGCCGGCATCCGCAAGCGCAAGCGTGGTTTCCGCACCAAGAGCGAGGCTGAGCGCTGGGTAGCCGATATGCGCCGGGAATACAGCCACCGTGGCCGCGACCCGGGCGAACGCCTCGCCGATCTGGTGCAGGTCTGGTATGAACTGCATGGCGCGACGCTCAAGGATCAGAAGCGCTACGGTCGCACCCTGGCGATAGTCGAAGCCCTGGGCAACCCGATTGCCGCCAGCTTCACCGCCCTGGATTTCAGCCGCTACCGGGCCGAACGGCTCAAGCGCTGCACCCCGGCAACGGTGAACCACGAACATCGTTACCTGAAAGCCGTGTTCAACGAGCTGATCCGCCTGGGCGTCTGGCATGAAGCCAACCCGGTCGCCAAGCTGCGGCAACTGCGCGTCGATGAAACCGAGCTGACCTATCTCACCCTGGATGAATGCCGGTTGGTGCTGGATGAATGCGCCGCGTCGACCAACAGCCACACCCTGCCCGTCGCCAAGCTCTGTCTGGCTACCGGTGCTCGATGGGATGAAGCGGAGTCGATCACCCGAAGCCAGCTGCTGAACGGGCAAGTGCGCTTCGCCAGGACGAAGAATGGCCGCGTGCGGACCATCCCCGTGCCGGATGATCTGGTGAAGCTGATGCTGGAATGTGGCTACCCTGGATCGGGCCGCCTGTTCAGCTCCTGCCGATCGGCATTCCGCAAAGCCTACGAACGCACCGGCCTGCACACACCCGGCCAGCTGACCCACATCCTGCGGCATACCTTCGCCAGCCACTACATGATGCAGGGCGGCAACATCCTCACGCTGCAACGAATCCTGGGCCACGGCGATATCAAGATGACGATGCGGTACTCGCACCTGGCGCCGGATCACTTCGCGACTGTGCTCAGTCATTCGCCGCTGGCGTTATTGGAGAATGGCCCCGCTGATCGCTAGCGTTCGGTGCCAAGTGCTATACGATTGGCCACGGTGAATAGCTCGTTTGCATGGAGGCAGAAATGGGTTTGGAAGATCGCGAGTGGTTTCGAGAAGAGCTACGTCAGCAGGGCAAGAAGCCCTCTTGGGATAACTTCAAGGCCGATGCGGCAGCAAAGCCGAAAACGCCTGAGCATCCTCGAGGCGAGATAACGAGAATCAAGCGGCCCGCCAAGAAACGAACGCCGCCATCTTACGTCCACCTTCAGGCGCAAGAGATTCTCGAGGCTCGTGCGGAAGCTCAGAAACGCAGCCAATGGCCGCTCTATGGACTTTATATCCTGGCGGTCGGCGTCCTGGTCTACGCTGCATACCGCCTGACAGCCTGATCATGGCCGGGACAAGAATGGGACACTTCTGGGACAACCCCAGAAACGCAAAAGGGCTAGCCTAAGCTAACCCTTTGAATTCCTTGGTGCCGGAGACAGGAGTCGAACCTGCGACCTTCGCATTACGAATGCGCTGCTCTACCAACTGAGCTACACCGGCGCCGGGCGCGGATTATCCGGGGTTACGCGGCCGGACTCAAGCCCGGCCGCGCATTTCCCTGAAAAAACGCCGGGTTCAATGAGGCCCTGAGGCCGACGGGCGCTCCGAATGGGCGCTCTCCTCTTTGAGATGGTGCATCGCCTCCTCGCCCTTTGCGCTGGCCTGCTGATAACCCTCCTCAGCCTTGCGCTTGAGACGATCGGTCATCTGGTCGCTTCGGCTGCCGATCAACTCGTCTTCACGGCGGGTCGGCGGGACCGCGGCGGCCAGCAGCGCGCCCAGGGCAATGCCCATTGCGCCCAACGCCAGCGGTTGCTCGTTGAGCAACTGATTGAAGCCGCCGCGCGCACGACCAGCGGTGTGCTTGAGGCTGTCGCTAGCGTTGCGGCCGGTTTCGCTCACGCGCGCACGGGCATTGCCCAATGATGACGAGAGGTCCTGGCGCATCTGCCCGGCACGGTTGCGCATCTCTGCACCCCGGCTCTTCAGCCCATCGGTCTTGGCCGACAGTCGATCGCCGACCGAGGGGCCGCTGGCGCTGTCGCCGGTGCCGTAGTCCGGGCGCCGGTTCTGGCCGGCCATGAGCCAGATCAGACCGATGGAGGTCAACACCGTCGGGACGGGGTTGGCCTTGAGCGTATCGCCCAGGTTGTGCAGGAACTCGCCGCCATTGCCCTTGGCATAACCCAGGGCGGTATCGATGAGCTGACCCGGCGAGAACTTGCTCTCCAGCTCCTCGACGATGTTGCCAATCTCGGCGCGCTGCTGGTCGATCTCGCGCTCCAGAGTTTCCGGGTCCTTGCGCGCTTCGGCGTCGATCTGATTATGCGTGCTCATGTGCGTGCCCCCTTACGGCTTCTTTGTCCTTGTTGATCGAGTGCAGGGTGCGATCAGGCTTGAACGAGGAAGCCTCGAACTTCTTCTTGCCCGCCGACACCATCACCAGCCCGATGATCACCACGATGCCGCCGACAATGAGTGCGGCGAGCCAGGCCGGCATCATCGTCGCCAGGCCGTAGACCCCAGCGAACAGCAGGACGATGAAACCCGCGAGCAATACCGCGCCGCCCGTGGCAACGCTGGCCATGCCTGCCTTGGTCGCGCGCAACGACTCGCCGAGCTCGGCCTTGGCCAGCGCCAGCTCCTTGGTGAACAGTGCCGGTACTTCGCGCGTCAGCTGACGCAGCAGCCCGCCTACCGAATGATCGGTGTCGGCATGTGCCGGCTCGTAATGCGTCTCGAATTTGCGTTGCTCGTTCATGGGTTCAGCCCTCCGTCTGTGCTTTTGCCATTGGCGCCGAGCGAGGTGCGGGTGGTGGTACTGGCCGAGGTCGTGCCACTGACGTTGCCGACACTCCCCACGTTGCCGTTGGGCTCGCCGCTTGCGACGTGCTGGTCTAGTTCACGCTGGCTGGGCAGATGGCTGCTGTCACCGTAAGCGCCGGAGTAGCGCTCATCGTGCTGCCCGGGCCGGTCGTAGTCCTGCTCGGCGCGGCGTCCGGAGGCCTTGGCAAAGCGCGTCAGGCCAAAGCCCAGCGCGATGCTGCCGGCGATAAACAGGCCCGGGTTGTTGCGGGCCATGCGGTTGAGATCGCCGACGAGTTCATCGACATTGCGCCCGCGAAGATCGTCGGCGAAGCGAACCATGCCTTGCGCCATATCCGAGACGTAGCGCGACAGCCCCGCGCGATCCTGATTCTCGAGTTCCGCCGCAGCAGCCTTGGCGCTCTGCGCGACCTTTTCCAGCTCGTCTGCGGCGGTACCGCGGTAGCTGTCCAGGCGCGCCTTGCCCTGCTGCTGAACCTGTTCGGCGGCTTGCCGTGCCTTGCCCTTGAGATCCTCGCCGACTGGCGAACCAGCGTGCCGGTCGCCCTTCGCCGAACCCTGCAGCGTTGTACCGCCCGTGCCGGCCGACTGTTCGGTTGAAGTCGTCGTGGAACCGGTACTGGCTATGCCGCCGTAACCTGTGATTTCTTCATCGGGTGTCGTCATTTGATCCACCTTTCTTGACTGGTTGGCCGGAAGCCCACGGTCCGTTGAAAGACGGCCAAGCGAACTTAATCGCTAACCGATCAACTTCGGTGCGCACATAAAAGGGGACCGGGTGGTCATATTCGAGTTCCATCGGCTCGGCGAACGGTACGGCACCGCGAAACTTGAGCAGTCGCCTTGTCATAGATGGCGCAAAGCCAGCCTGCACAAGGCCTCCATGCTCTTCAGGCAAGACAGGAAGAACATTAAGCAGGCAACTTCAAGCGAAGCGGTAATTGCCTGACTTCGAACTGTTGCGGGCGAGCGAAATGCCTCAGCGTGCGAAGAAAAACAAACAAAAAAGAAACGGGCCATATAGGCCCGTTTCTTCATTAGTTACGACTTCGGCACGTGATGCTTATTACATCAGCGGCCCGATCGTGGTGCAGCTGGTCGCCGTGGCATGCTTTTTCAGGATCGGCAACTGCGGCCGGTACTTGTTGCTCGCCACGTCCAGCGACAGGGCGTACTCACCCCACCACGGGCCACCGGCCCAGTAGGTCATCGGCACACAGTTCTGGCGCAGGTAGCCCAGCAGGTTGTCCATCGCCACGAGGGCCGAGCTGGAGTAATCCGGAATGCCGTGTTCGCCGATATAGCCGCGCAGCTTGTTGGTCTTCAGCCATTCGACGAAGGGCTTGACGCGCTCGATACCGATGTTCGGGGCGTAGGTCTCGCTCTTGTCGAAGTAGTTACCCGAGAAGTCCTTGTCGATGTACATGTGCGCTTCGTACACCAGGTTGTTCTTCGGATCGCGCATCCACGGATCGGCGATCAGCTTGGCGTTGTAGTGCGGCCAGTGCCAGGCACTCGACCAGCGGTCGCCGGCAACGAAGATCCAGCGGCTGCCGTCCACCTGGCGCACGGCCTTGGCCGCTGCCAGGGCCGCCTGCGGCCACAGGCCGTTGGTCGAGTACGGCTCGTTCATCAGACCGTAGCCATAGACCGCCGGATGGTTCAGGACCTTCTGTGCCAGACGCTGCCAGACGTTGGCGAAGGCGCTGATCGGCACTTCCGGCGAACCGATCAGCTTGCCGAAGTAGCGATAGTAGTTGTGCAGGTCGAGGATGACCTTCACGCCGTGCTTCTGTGCGAAGTCGAGCGACTGGATCAGGCGCGCCAGCTCGGTGGCGTTCAGCTCGGTGTTCAGGCGCGGCTGGATACGCTCCCAGAGGAACGGCAGGCGCACCAGGTTCATGCCGTTATCGGCGTACTTCTTGTAGTACGACTCGGCCGGGTAGATGTAGTTGGTGCCGTGCGTACCGGGAACCACCGACGGGCCGAAACCGGCACCGGACAGGTTCACGCCGACGAGTTTGATCGGCGTGCCGTTGCCCGGCTGAGTCGGTACCGGCGCCGGAGCCGGCTGGCTGACCACCGGAGCACTGGGCTCGCTCACCGAAGGCGTCGTGGTGGTCGCACTGATCACGCTGATGGTCTTCGGATAGCCGACGGTCGAGCCGTTGAGCAGCGCGCCATCGACGAAGATGGCCATGTTGCTGCCAACCACCTGGGCGCGGGTGATCTTGCGGACCTGGCCGTCCGCCAGCTTGACCGAGGCACCAACCTTGAAGGCGGCCTGGTTGGCTGCGCTCGCGCTGATCGAGAACCCGGCCGCCTTGCGGTAGATGCCGTTCAGCCAGTCGGTATTGGTGAAGCTGTTCAGCGCGGTGCTCGTCTGGGTGCTCGGTGCCGGAGCGGGCGCCGGAGCAATGGGGGCCGGACTCGCATCGGCGCTGGTGGTGGTGCCGAGCACGCTGAGGCTCTTCGGCGCGCCAACTACGCTGCCGTCTACCGCCGCGCCGTCGACGAACACGCTCATGTTGCTACCGACGACCTGAGCGACGGTGATCTTGCGGACCTGGCCATCAGCCAGCTTGACCGATGCGCCAACCTTGAACGCGGCCTTGTTGGCTTCGGTAGCGGCAATCGAGAAGCCCGGCTTCTGGCGGAACACGCCGTTCAGCCAGTCGGTGTTGGTGAAGCCATTGATCGCGGCGCTCTGCACGACACCGACGGTACCCGTGCTGCCTGTCGAAGTGCTCGGCGTCGAGGTGCCCGTGCTGCCGGCGCTCACGCTGTTCGGTGCGCCCACCTTGCCACCATCGAGCAAGGCGCCATCGAAGAAGACGCTGAGGTTGCTGCCAACTTCGTACACCTTGGTCACCTTGCGGACCTGGCCGTCGGCCAGACGGACCGAGGCGCCGATACCGAAGGCCGTCTTGTTGCTCGCGGTATTGGGAATCGAGACGGCCGGCGCACGACGAAACACGCCGTTGAGCCAGTCGGTGTTGGTGAAGGCGTTGATCTTGGCGGTGGCAGCGGTTTGCGATGCCGTCAGGGTGGTGGTGGCTGCCTGGACCGGGGCGACGCCGCCGAAGGAGCCCAGTACGGCGATGGTGATGGAAGCAGCCAGGGCCTTGCGAGCGCCAGCGAAGACATTGATAGACATGTGTCTCTCCGAACTTAATACGACTAAAGGCGCCGTCGGCTGCCTTTAAAAAAGTTGTCGGGAGGTCATTGAGCCGTGGGGAAAAGTGCTTGCTCGACGAGGAACCACTTGCACACAACTGAACGATCCGCAGCACCGAGAAGCTCCGCTGTTCACCTGAACAACTCGGTAATTCCCGTTGCGTGGCGGCTTTATAATAGGTTTCTGGCGTCAGACAAAATTTATTTGGCGTCGAATTGGCGTCGAAAAGCCGTCAAATTCCCGAAAGGATATCGCAATGCTATCACTATGCGGCTTTTAGCCAGTATTAGTTGGCGTTGCAAGCGCGCCGTACAGAGCGCTTTCTTGCATGTTTCAGGCGTCAGTTTTTTGAATATCAGTTATTTGCCGTTTCGCTTGTTTACAAGCAACTTCCGACGAGTGGTACAGGGCTCAGGCTAATAGCAAAAAGACAGCAGAACCCCCGGCGCATCGAACGGGTCCACCGTTGTGTTCTCCCTTCAAGAGGCCAGCCAATGACCAAGTACAAAGTGGGCGATCATGTCGGATGGAACTCCGAAGCCGGGCACGTCAGCGGCGTGATCATCAAGGTCCATACCCGCGACACCGAGTACAAAGGCCATACGCGTCGTGCCAGCCCGCAAGAGCCGCAATACGAGATTCGCAGCGACAAGACCGAGCACATCGCGATGCACAAGGAAGGCGCACTCAGGAAGCTCGAATGACCGCCGGGCCAGTGCGATGCGTCTGGACGGTCGGCCACTCGACGCGCTCGATCGAAGCGTTCATCGAGCTGTTGCAGGCCCATGGCATCGAAGCGATCGCCGATGTGCGCCGTTTCCCGGGCTCGCGCCGGCTGCCACAGTTCGGCGAGCAGGCGCTACGCGAGAGCCTGGCCGCGGCCGGGATCGACTATCTGTGGATCGGCGAACTGGGCGGACGACGTCGGCCGCTGGCGGATTCGCCCAACGGCGCCTGGCGCAACACGTCGTTTCGCGGTTACGCCGATCACCTCGCCAGCGAGGAATTCGCCCTGGGCCTGCGGCGCTTGCTGGAACTGGCCGATCGCCGGCCCACCGCGATGATGTGCGCCGAGGTGCTGTGGTGGCGCTGCCACCGCTCGCTGGTTTCGGATGTGCTGAAGGCGCGTGGCGTGGAGGTCCTGCACATCCAGAACGAGGGGCCGGCCGAACCGCACCCCTACACCGCGCCCGCCCGCCTGGCGGAGGGCAGGATCAGCTATGAGCCGGGCAAGGGTGAGCCGCTGGGGCGCGAGGCGCGCGCCGAGCGCCAGGGCCGGCTGGATCTCTGAGTTCAGGCCTGCTCGATGCGGTCGGCATGGATGACGATGCGGCCCTGCTTGTAGAGCCCGCCGATGGCCTTCTTGAAGTTGCCCTTGCTTACGCCAAAGGCCCGCGCGATGGCCTCGGCCGGGCTCTTGTCGCTCAGCGGCAGCACCCCGCCCTGCTCTTCCAGCTTCTGCAGAATGAGCGCCTGCAGCGCATCGGCTGCCTCGTTGCCGAGCGGCTGCAGGCTCAGGCTGATCTTGCCGTCTGCGCGCAGCTCGCGGATGTAGCCGCGCTCGCGCAGCCCCGGGCGAAGAAACTTGAAGACTTCGTTCTTGTGGATCAGCCCCCAGTGCCGACCCTCGATGATCGCCTTGAAGCCGAGGTCGGTCTGCTCGACGACCAGGAGGTCGACCGGGTCGCCGACCCGATAGCGCGCCGGCGTCTTGTCCAGGTGGCGGTCGAGCCGGGCCGTGGCGGTGATGCGCCGGGTACGCGGGTCCACGTAGAGAAACACCACGCAGTAATCGCCGACCTGCAGCGGGCGCTTCTCTTCGGAATGCGGCAACAAGAGGTCCTTGGGCAGGCCCCAGTCGAGAAACAGGCCAATGCGGTTGATCTCCACCACCTTGAGGCTGGCGAACTCGCCGACCTGCGCCTTTGGCTTGTCGGTCGTGGCGATCAGCTTGTCTTCGCTGTCCAGGTAGACGAAGACGTTCAACCAGTCGCCCACCTCGCTCGGCACATCCTTGGGGATGTAGCGCTTGGGCAGCAGGATCTCGCCGTCGGCGCCACCGTCGAGATAAAGGCCAAAGCCGGTGTGCTTGACGACCTGCATGCTGTTGTAGCGCCCGATAGCGGCCATGGTCCTGCCCTGTCTGTACAAAGGCGGCGATTCTAGCAGCGCCGCGCGGTCAGCGCGGCAGTGCGTAGGCGATCACCGAATCCCCGGCCTCGGTCCCCAGCGAGCCATGGCCACCGGCGACCACCACGACCATCTGCCGCCCCGAGGGGCTGCGGTAGGTCATCGGTGTCGCCTGCCCGCCGGCCGGCAGGCGGGCCTTCCACAGCTCGCGCCCAGTGGTGCTGTCGTAGGCGCGCAGGTAGTAGTCCAGCGTGCCGCTGAGAAAAGCGACGCCGCCTGCGGTGAGCATCGGCCCGCCGAGACTCGGCACGCCCATCTTGAATGGCAACGGCAGCGGCGCGCGGTCGCGTACCGTGCCGTTCTTGCGCAGCCAGTGGGTCTTGCCGGTGCGCAGGTCCGCGCCGGCGACATAACCCCACGGCGGTGCGCTGCAGGGCAGCCCGATCGGTGAGACGAACGGCTTGAGCTCGACGGCGTAGGGCGCGCCGAAGTTCTCGTTCAGATAGGGCGGCTTGTCGGACACCAGCGTGCTGCTGTCGTCCTCGCGCGGCACCAGCGTCGAGGTGAAGGCCAGGTAGGCGGGCGCACTGAAGACCAGCTGCCGGACCGGATCCACTGCCACCCCGCCCCAGTTGAACACGCCGAAATTGCCCGGATAGACCAGCGAGCCCTGGGTCGAAGGCGGCGTATAGCGGCCTTCATAGCGCAGCGAATGGAACTGGATATGGCAGAGCATCTGGTCGATCAGCGTGACGCCCCAGAGGTCCTCTCCGGTCAGCTTCGGCGGCTGGTAGGACAGCGCCGACACCGGCTGCGTCGGTGCCGCCCAGTCGCCCTCGGCCGCGCCCTGCGGCGCCGGCTGCTCGCGTACCGGCAGGATCGGCTCGCCGGTGCGACGATCCAGCACGTAAATGTCACCCTGTTTGGTCGGGGCCACCAGCGCCGGCACCGGCCCGGCATCGGTCTGGATGTCGACCAGGCTCGGCTGCGCCGGTACGTCCATGTCCCAGAGGTCGTGATGCACCGTCTGGAACACCCAGCGCAGGCGCCCGGTCTCGATCTCGAGCGCGACCACCGAGGACGAGAAGCGCTCGCTGTTCTCGCTGCGCCGACCGCCCCACTGGTCGGGCACCTGATTGCCGAAAGGCACGTAGATCAACCCCAGCGCTTCGTCCGCGCTGGAAATGCTCCAGCTGTTCGGCGTGCTCTGGCTGTAGGTCTGGCCTGGCGCGATGGGCTCGGTTCGCTCCGGATTGCCAGGGTCGAAGTTCCAGCGCAGCTCGCCGCTGCGCACGTCGTAGGCGCGGATCACGCCGGACGGTTCGTCGGTGCGCACGATGACTAGCCCACGCGCGACGACCGGCGGCGAGGTGGAGTAATAGAAGCCTTCCTTGACGTTGGGCATGTTGGCCCAGAGGTTCACCTGACCGTTCTCCCCGAACCCGGAGCACAGCTGGCCGGTCTTCGCGTCCAGCGCCAGCAGGCGTGCATCGGCGGTCGGCATGAACAGCCGCTGGCGGCATTGCTGCCCGGGCGGCGCCTGGCGCTCGACGTGATAGGACAGACCACGGCAGGTCAGATGCTGGCGATTGCTCGAGTCGGGCACCTGCGGATCGAAGCGCCAGCGCTCCTGGCCGGTTTCGGCGTCGAGCGCGATGACGAAGTTGTGCGGCGTGCAGAGGTAGAGCGCGTCGTCGACCTTCAGCGGCGTGACTTCGTAGGTGGTCTCGTCGGGGTCGGTGGGCCGGCGCAGGTCACCGGTATGGTAGTGCCAGACCGGCTCGAGCCGCTCGACGTTCTGCGGCGTGATCTGCGCCAACGGCGAATAACGCTGGCCCAGCTGGGTGCGACCATAGGCTTGCCAATCCCCGTCGGGCACCTCGCCCTGCCCGTTTGCCGGCGCCTCGGCCAGCGGTGGCGGCAGCATGCCCTTGAGGTCGTTCGCGTCGCGCCCGATTGCCAGGACCGCGGTCACGCCCCAGAGCACGACCGCCAGCAGCAGCGGCAGCGCCGCGCCACCCCAGGCACGCCAACCGAAGTGCTGCCAGCTCAGGCGCTGCACGACCCAGGGCATCAGCAGCCAAAGGCCGAACGGCGCGATGAGGCTGCCGCGCGGCGCCAGCTGCCACCAGTCTAGGCCGACCTCGTAAAGCGCCCAACCGAGCGCCGCGAGCATCAACAGCGCATACAGCCAGAGCGCGGTGCGTCGACGCTTGAGCAGCAGGATGCCCACCAGCAGGAACCCCGCCCCGACGGCGGCGAAATACCAGGTGCCACCGAGATCCAACACCCGTATCCCGCCGGCGACGAGCACGAGCCCGAGAAGAATGCCGAACACACCGCTGATGACGACGGCCACCGCTGCCTCCTGTCCAGTGGATTGCGCAATCGGCCGCCGTCACGACGACCACTGGTCAGTGGACCGACGAGCGGCGCAATCGCTCCCTGAACAGTCGAAAATTCACTTCGGCTCCATCCCCACCTGCAGCACCCGCCCGTCGCTGTCGTCGGTCAGCAGGTACAGATAGCCATCCGGCCCGAGACGGACGTCGCGAATGCGCTCGCCCATCGACGCCAGCAAGCGCTCCTCATGGACGATGCGGTCGCCGTCGAGCTGCAGCCGGATCAGCGCCTGGCCGACCAACGCCCCAATGAACAGGTTGTGCTGCCAGGCCGGGAAACGTTCGGCGTCGTAGAAGGCCATGCCGCTGATGGCCGGGGATTTCGCCCACACATAGTGGGGCGCGACGGTGCCCTCGACGTGCTTGCCCTCCGCTTCGGGAATCGGCAACAGGCTGTAGTTGATGCCATGCGTGGCCAGCGGCCAGCCATAGTTGGCACCGGCTTGCGGGATATTGATCTCGTCTCCGCCGCGCGGGCCGTGCTCGTGCGTCCAGAGCTGCCCGGTCCAGGGGTTGAGCGCCGCGCCCTGCTGGTTGCGGTGGCCATAGGACCAGATCTCCGGCCGCGCGCCCTTGCGCTCGACGAAAGGGTTGTCCTCCGGCACGCGACCGTCGGGGTACAGCCGCACCAGCTTGCCCTGCAGCTTGTCCAGCGCCTGTGCCGTCGGCCGCTGGTTGTTCTCGCCCAGGGCGATGAACAGATGCCCCTGCCCATCGAATACCAGCCGCGAACCGAAATGCACGCCGTTGGAGAGTTTGGGCTGCTGGCGGAAGATCACCTCGAACTGCTCCAGGCGGCGGCCCTGGGCGTCCAGGCGGCCGCGACCGACCGCGGTGCCGGCCAAGCCGTCGCGGCCCTGCTCGGCGTAACTGAGATAGACCAGGCGATCGTTTTCGAAGTCAGGCGACAACCGCACATCGAGCAGGCCGCCCTGCCCCTGGGCGAAGACGTCCGGCACCCCGGCGATCGGCTCGCTGATCTGGCCGTCCAGCGAAACCCGGCGCAGCCGCCCGGGCCGCTCGCTGACCAGCAGGTGCTGCCCGTCCGGCAGGAAGGCCAGCGCCCAGGGGTGTTCCAGACCGCTGGCGATTTCACGGACCAGTACCGTGCCCTGTTCACTGGGGTAACGCTCGGCCGCAAGCCCGGGCAAGGCCACCAGGGCCAGGCCGCAGAGCGCGGCGCGCAAGGCATGACGCAACATCAGCTGTCCTCCGACGCTTCGATAGATGACCGGGGCCGGGGTCGCCCCGCGTTCAGTCAAGCGCAAAACCCGGGCGCCTGCGCGTGCCGATACGCTTCAAAAAATGACCGCACAGACGATAGGCGAACAAATTTTGATCAGATCTGTATAATGGCCGGTTCGTTTTCACAGACAGAGACCGAAACCATGGCGTCCAAAGCTTCAGCGGCCAACCGCAAGTCCGAACCCGCCGTCGAAACCAGCGAATCGCTCGCAGCCCAGATGGCCGCGTACCTGAAGGCTGGCGGTGAGATCCAGCAGATCCCCACTGGTGTCAGCGGCCAGAGCCAGACGCCGTCGCGTCAGATCACCATCAGCCGCAAGCAGTAAGCCCTCCCCCGTTGTGAATATCTGGCGAGCCCCGCTCGCCAGCACCCTTTTCCTCCCGAGTCCCGTCATGACCGATGCCATCCGCCTGTCCAAGCGCCTTGCCGACCAACTCGGCTGTTCGCGGCGCGAAGCCGAGCTGTACATCGAAGGTGGCTGGGTCCGCGTCGACGGGCAGATCATCGAGGCGCCCTTTCACAAGGTCGCCCCGGCGCAGCAGGTCGAGCTGCTCGATGGCGCGGCGGCTCAGGAAGTCCCCGCGGTGACCCTGCTGCTGAACAAGCCGGCCGGGTGCCAACTGCCAGGCGACGCCGGCGAGCTGTTCGACTGGCTATGCCAGGCCACGCACTGGGCTGAGGACCCGGCCGCGATTGCCCCGCTCAAGCGACACCTGCTGCGCCAGCAGCTGGTGCTGCCGCTGGAGCAGGCGGCGAGCGGATTGGTGGTCTGCAGCCAGCAGCGCGAAGTGATTCGTCTGCTCGGCGACAACCGGCGAGCGCCCGAAGAAGAGTACGTCGTCCAGGTCAGCGGCACGGCAAGCGGCGACGCCCTGGCGCGGCTCGCCAAAGGCCCCGTCCATCGCGGGCTGGCCTTGCCTCGTGCGAAGGCCAGCTGGCAGAGCGAGCAGCACTTGCGCCTGGCTCTCAAGGGGGCCCGGCCCGGCGATATCGACCGGCTGTGCGCGGCGCTCGGGCTGCAGCTGCAGGGCTACCGGCGTATCCGCCTGGGGCGCCTGCCGATGGGCAAGCTGCCCGTTGGCCAGTGGCGCCTGCTCGGCGAGCATGAACGCTTCTGAGCCGGCGATACGACGCGCGGCGACTTGCGCCGCCGGCCCTTGCGATCCACGCTGAGTTCATCCCGCGCGGCTGCCAGGAGTCTCCCGATGCCAATGACGATGCGCCTCTGCCTCGCCCTGCTGGCAAGCCTGTCGCTGCCCCTGCATGCTGCCGAGCGCGTCGAGGTCTGGTCCTACAACCTGTCGCCGCCGTTTCACCTCAGTGACGGGCAAGGCCTTTCCTCCGCCCTCGTCGACCTGCTCAACCAGCACGCCGCGAACGACGGCCATCTCGATTTCTTCCTGCACGAATTGCCGCGCAAACGCCTGGACCTGAATCTCCAGCGCGGCAGGCCGGGCATCGTGCTCTGGGCCACGCCACGCTTCTTCGAACCGGCCAGCGTCGAGGGCATGCGCTGGTCGGCGCCGCTTTTGCTCGACCGTCAGGACGTGATCTCCCGCCGCGACGCGCCGGTCGAATACGACGGTCCGCAGTCCCTGCTCGGCCTGCGCCTGGGCGGCGTACTGGGGCATCGCTACCCCGAACTCGACGAGCAGATCGCCGCCGGGCGCATCCATCGCGAAGACGTGCAAAGCGACCTGCAGAACCTGGAAAAGCTGCTCGCCGGCCGTCTCGACGTGGTGCTGATGCCGCGCTCGGCCTGGCTGTACTACAGCCAGAACGGGGTCGACGCCGAGCAGCTGTACCTGTCGTCACGACCGCTGTACCCGATCGAGCGCCGGCTGCTCTGTACCTCGGCCCTGCCCGCGGCGACCTGCGATGCGCTCCAGCAACAGGTGGGCGAACTGCCGCAGTACCGCGAATGGCAGGCCCTGATCGGCCGCTATGGGCTGGAGCCGATCAGCCTGAAGCCCTGAGCGGCGGGGAACGCAACGGCGTATGGCGAATCGAAGCCGGCGCAGACATACTGCCGACTAGCTCACACAACGAGAAGGCAATGAACAAAGCACTGGTGATCATCACGGCGCTGGGCCTCGCCGGCTGTGCGTCCCACTCCTGCGACGAACCCTGGAGCGGCACTAGCTGCCGCGCCGATCGTCTGCTCTACCAGAACGACCTGCTGCAGGCCAAGATCCTCATCGCCGCCGGCCAGGAAGACGGCTACGAGCTGGCTCATGCCCTGCTCGAGCGCAGCGCGCCGCAGGACGAGCGCGGCGAAATCGAGTTCTATCAGGCGCTGCTGCTGATCCGTCAGGGCCCCGAGCCGTCGGAAGTCGTGCGCCTGCTGGAAAAGGCCGCCGACAAGGGCCATCCGCACGCCGTGGCGCTGCTCTACAAGATCCATCAGGAGCCCTACCTGATCGAGGCGCGTGACCTCGACAAGGCCGACGCCTACCGCGAGGCCTATACCCGGCTCGACGTCGCCCAGAGCGGTTATCCGTCATTCGAGAAGGCGCTGGCGCTGGTCTCGCAACTGGTCGAGGCACCACCGCCAAGCGCCGCTTACGAACCGCGCTGCCCGGAATATTGCCGCAGCCAGTGACCCGGCATGCGGCGTCTCAGGGCGCCGGCGTCTGCAGGATGCGCGGTTCGCTTTCACCGTCGGCCACCGCGCGTGCCTCCTCCTCCGTCCGGTAAGGTCCGCCGACCACCGTGCCGTCCAGCTCGACCACCCAGCACACGGCCCAGGTCGGGCGCCAGGCCTTGGGCACGTCGTCTCCACTCAAATGCTTGATCTGCAGGCTCATGGACATCTCCCGTTCGTGCGCCGCCATTTCGTGCGGCCTCGATATGCTGACCGCAGCGGCGCCGCTTTTGCTCGCCTGAATCCCGCTGCGCGGCGAACCGTCAGGGTCCGTTACGCTCTACTGGAGTCGTAGGGAGGGCAATTCGCATGCGATCGTTCCGTGCCTGGAGCCGGCCATGGCTGCTGGCGGCGTTGCTGATATCGGTATTGACCAGCTGCAACCGGGTCGAGCTGGCCTATCGCAACCTCGACCTCTTGGTGCCCTGGACGCTGGACCGTTACCTCGACCTCGATGGCCCGCAGCGCCGCCTGCTGGCCGAGCGCCTCGAGCGCCACCTCGACTGGCACTGCAGCACCCAGCTGCCGCGCTACGTCGACCGGCTCGACGCGTTGCGCGCCCACCTCGGCGATCAGCCCGTGGACGAAGGCCTCCTGCAGCAGGCCTTTGCCGAGCTGCGCCAGAGCCTGCAGCAGATCGGCCGGCAGATCACCCCGTCGGCCGTCGAGCTGCTGCGCGAGTTGGACGATGAGCAGGTCGCACACTTGCGCCGCGAACTGGCCGAGCGCCAGCGCGAAGACACGGAGCGCTATCTGCAGCCACCGCTGGAGCGCCAGATTCGCGAACGCGCCGAGCGCAGCACCGAGCGCCTGGAAAACTGGTTCGGGCCGCTCGAAGCGACGCAGCGTCAGCGAGTGCTGGCCTGGTCATACAGCCTTGGCGAGCAGAATCGCCGCTGGCTGGAGAACCGACGCCAATGGCAGGCCGCGCTGCTGCAGGCGCTCGAGCATCGCCAGCAAGCCGATTTCGCCACCCGCCTCGCGCCACTGCTGCAGGACCGCCAGGCGCTCTGGAGCGAGGCGGATCGCGCCGCCTTCACGCAGGCCGAACACGCGACCCTGGCGCTGCTGCGCGACATCCACGCCGAGGCCAGCGAGCGTCAGCAGCGCCAGCTGGCCGAGCGGCTGGCCGCGCTGCGCCAGGACCTTGCCGCGCTGCAATGCACCGGCTGAGCCCGTGCTAGCGCCGTGTGACGATCAGCCTGCGGCGCGCCTGCTGCTGCCCGGCCTCGTCCAGTTCGGCCAGCCAGTGCACCTCGCCGGCGACCAGCACCGCCTGGGCCACCCCATCACGGTAGAGAATGCGATTGCCAGGGAGCGCAGCGACGCGGCTGCCCGGCAGCAGGGTACCCAGCTGATTCAGCGGATCGACCGCGGAGACCACCACCCATTGCTCCGCCGCAGCCGAGTGCCTGGCCTCGCGCAGCGGGCCGAGCGCTTCGGGCAGGGCGAACTGCTCGCCCGACATGCCGGCGACGAAGCGCCCGCCACGGATTTCACCGCGCGCTTCCAGGCGGTGATAGACGCGCACCAGCTCGCGCCAGGGCGGCAGCCAGTCGGCCTCGCGCTCGAGCAGGCGCCAGAACACCACGCCATAGCGCCGCAGCAGCACGCGGGCGACCTGCTCCAGGCGCTCGTCTTCGCTCGGCGCTTCGCCGCCGCCGCGCAGCAAGGCCCAGCGGCCGGCGTCGGCCATGCCGCCGATGAAGGCCCCGCCGTGGCGCCGCCGTGACTCGCGGCTGCGTCGGCTCGCCGGGGCGAGCAGCGCACGCAACCCGGCAAAGCCGTCGGCGTTCACCAGGCCAAGGGCGACCAGCTCGCCGAGGGCGTCCTCCAGCTCGCTGCGCAACAGGTGCGCCTCGTGCTGCAGTTCGTCAAAGAACAGCGCGCCGTGCCGGGCCAGCGCGTCACGCACCTTGGCCGCCCGCGGCGAAGGCTCGGCCTCGCCCTCTCCGCTCGACAGCGCCTGCCAGGCACTCAGCGCACGGCGTGGCAGCAGGACGATCGGCGTGCCGCGCACCGGGCCGGCCGCGGCGCGGGTTCGCCCGGCCAGGCGCGCCCAGACGATGCGCCCGGAGCGGCAGGCCTCATCCAGCCAGAGCGGGCTGTATTCATCCAGCCGCGCCGGCAGCAGGTCGCTTTCCCAGGCGCCGGCGGCGGCCTGGAAGCCCTCGAGCTGGTCGAGCACCAGGGCCAGCGCCTCGCGGCCGCGCAGCCGCGTCTGCGCGCCAAGGTGCTGCCAGTCGATGAGAAAGCGCATGAAGGCGGCCGGCTCCACCGGTTCGATTTCGCGACGCAGGCGCTTGACCGTGTAGCGGTGGATACGCGCCAGCAGGTGCCGCTCGCACCACTCGTCCTGGCTCGCAGCGGGGCTGAAGCGCCCGCGCATGGCGTAGCCCTCGCGTTCCAGCGCCAGCAGCGCCTGCGCCACCTGCGAGGCCGGCAGCGCCAGCGGCCGCGCGATCAGCGGCAACGGCAGCGGGCCGAAGCCGCTGAGCCGGGCGCGCAGCAGCTCAACCCCCGCAGCGTCCTCGTCATCGGCGCAGGCCGGTACGTCCAGCGCGGGCTCGGCAGGCGCGTTCGGGTACAAGCGGCGCAGCAGGGCCAGTCGCTCGCGGGCGACCCACAGGCTGCGGCCCTCGGCGACCGCCAGGCAGGTGGCGCGGCCGCCCTGCGCCAGGGTCTGCAGCCAGGCATGCCAGCCGTCCTGCAACTCGCTTTCGGCGAGGCAGCCCAGCCCGACCAGCGCCTCGTGCATCTCGTCGCAACTGCGTACCTCGGGCCAGGCCTGTTCGCGTACCGCGGCAATCGCCTCGGCGTCCAGCGCGCCCATGTCCTCGCTGCCCTGCGGCTCGCTCCAGCGTCGCGCCAGCACCGCCTGGGTGCGCCGCTCTTCCAGCGGCACATCATCGAGGAAGGCATAGGGCCTCGCGCCGAGCACTTCCATCGCCAGCGGCGAGGGCGCCGGCAGGTCGCGGGTCAGCAACTCCACCTCGCCGCCTTCGATGCGCCGCAGCAGGGCCAGCCAGCCCTCGCTGTCCATCGCCTCGTGCAGGCAGTCGTCGAGGGTCTGGGCGACCAGCGGATGCTCGGGAATCTCACGTTCGCCGACGATGTTCTCCAGGCAGGCGACCTGATCGGGGAACACCGTGGCCAGCAGGTCTTCGCTCTTCATCCGCTGCAGTTGCGGCGCCACCCGCCGGCCGCCGCTCATGCGCGGCAGGGCCAGCGCGGTGACCGCGTTCCAGCGCCAGCGCACGGCGAACAGCGGCGCATCGAGCAGCGCCTGGATCAGCACGTGCTCGGCCGTGGCCGAATGCAGATAGCGCCAGACCTCCTCGAGCGGGAAGCTGTGGCTGGTCGACAGCGACAGCACGATGGCGTCCTCCGTCGCGGCCGCCTGCAGCTCAAAGTTGAAGGTGCGGCAGAACCGTTTGCGCAAGGCCAGGCCCCAGGCGCGGTTTAGGCGGCTGCCGAACGGCGAATGGATGACCAGCTGGGTGCCGCCGGATTCGTCGAAGAAGCGCTCCATGACCAGCCGCTGCTGGGTCGGCAGCTCGCCGAGCGCGGCGCGTGCGCGCGCCAGGTATTCGACGATCTGCCGTGCGCCGGCCTCGGGCAGGCCGAGTGACTCGACCAGCCAGGCGAGCGCCACCTGCAGCTCGCCGGCCGCCTGCGCCAGACGTTGCCCGACCTCCTCGCGCAGCCGCGCCACGGCCAGCGACAGCGCGTCGCTGCGCCCGGGCGCCTCGCCGATCCAGAACGGGATATTCGGCGGCTGGCCGCGAGCATCCTCCACGCGCACCCGGCCGGACTCGATCTTGAGGATGCGGTAGGAGGTATTGCCAAGCTGGAAGATGTCGCCGGCCAGGCTTTCGACGGCGAAGTCCTCGTTGACCGTGCCGATGTTCAGCCCCTGGGGTTCGAGCAGCACCGCGTAGTCGGCGTTGTCGGCGATGGTGCCGCCGGAGGTCAGCGCCGTGGTGCGCCCGCCACGCCGGCCGCGCAGGCTGCGGCTGACGCTGTCGCGGTGCAGGTAGGCGCCACGCGGCCCGTGGCGGGTGCTGTAGCCCTGGGCGAGCATCTCGAGCAGTGCCTGGTAATGCCGGACGTCGAGTTCACGATAGGGCCCGGCGCGATGGATCAGCGCGAGCAGCTCGTCCTCGCCCCATTCGGCGCAGGCGACCTCGGCGACGATCTGCTGGGCCAGCACATCCAGCGGCGCGCGGGGAATCTGCAGGCGATCCAGCTCGCCGCGGCGCACCGCGTCGAGCAGCGCGGCGCACTCGACCAGGTCGTCGCGCGAAGTGGGGAACAGGCGCCCCTTCGACACCCCGGCGACCTGGTGCCCGGCGCGGCCGACGCGCTGCAGAAAGGCCGAGATCGAGCGCGGCGAACCGAGCTGGCAGACCAGCTCCACCTCGCCGATGTCGATGCCCAGCTCCAGCGAGGCGGTAGCGACCAGCAGGCGCAGCTCACCGGCCTTGAGCTGCTGCTCGGCGCGCAAGCGGTGCTCCCGCGCCATCGAGCCGTGGTGCGCACCGACCACCGCCTGACCGAGGCGCTCGGACAGGTGCCGCGCGGTGCGCTCGGCCATGCGCCGGGTGTTGACGAATACCAGCGTGGTGCGGTGCTCGCGCGCCAGCTCGGCGAGGCGGTCGTAGACGGCCTCCCAGGCCTGATTGCTCATCACCGCATCAAGCGGCACCGGCGGCACTTCCAGCGCCAGGTCGCGCGCCCGGCCGTGGCCGATGTCAACGATCTCGCAGGTGCGCCCGGCGCCGACGAGAAAATTGGCCACCGCCTCGACCGGCTTCTGCGTGGCCGACAGCCCGACCCGCACCAGCGGTCGCGCGCACAGCGCCTCGAGCCGCTCGAGGGTCAGCGCCAGGTGGCTGCCACGCTTGTTGCCGGCCACCGCGTGGATCTCGTCGACGATCAGGCTGCGCACGTCCTTGAGCATCTCGCGGCCGGACGCCGAGCCAAGCAGCACGTAAAGCGACTCGGGCGTGGTGACCAGCACGTGCGGCCGCCGCCGACGCATCGCCGCGCGCTCGGCCTGCGGGGTGTCGCCGGTGCGCACGGCGGTGCGGATGCCCGGTGCGGGCAGGCCGAGCCGCACCAGTTCTTCGGCGATGCCAGCCAGCGGCGCCTCGAGATTCAGGTGAATGTCGTTCGACAGCGCCTTGAGCGGCGACACGTAGACGACCCGGGTCTCATCTGGCAGCCCGCCGTCGGCAAGGCTCTGCTGCACCAGGGCGTCGAGCGCGGCGAGAAAGGCGGTCAGCGTCTTGCCCGAGCCGGTCGGCGCCGCGACCAGGGTCGAGCGGCCGGCACGAATCAGCGGCCAGGCGCGGCCCTGCGCCGGCGTCGGCCGGCCGAAGGTGCGGGCGAACCAGCCGGCGACCGCGGGATGGAAGCCGGCCAAGGCATCGAGAGTGCTATCGGTCATCGCTCGAATATGGTGCCGGCCGGTGCCGTGCACAAGCGACAGCCGGTCGCCTGAAGGGAAACGGCTGGCGCCGGCGTCGGTCTACCCGCCTGTAACCCTTTTGGAGAATGCCGCGATGACCACGACTGCGCTGACCCTGGACAACGCCATGAAGATCGCCGCCGAAGCCTTTCTGCCCTATGGCTGCGTGACCGGAGCCAACCCGGACGGCGACAGCTTCGGCTTCACCGTGATGAACGGCGACGGCGCCGAGGTGCTGCGTGTCGCCCAGATCGAGCGCGAGGCCTACGCCGACCCGCTGCGCCTGGCCGAGACGATCGAACGCACCCGCCAGGAGCTGCGCCTCAAAGGCTGCCAACTGGAGGACTGGTCGATGCCCTTCATCACCGACGCCAGCGGGATTCCTGAAACCACGCCGAACTACTAGGAGCCGACATGAGCGATCCGGTTCTGCTGATTACCGGCGCCTCGTCCGGCATCGGTGCGGCTACCGCCCGGCTGGCCGCGGCAAACGGTTACCGCGTGGCCCTGGCGGCGCGTTCGCAAGCCAGGCTGGCGGAGCTGGTGGACGAACTCGGCGGCAGCGAGCGGGCCCTGGCGCTGCGCTGCGATGTGCAATCGATCGAGGACCAGCAGGCCATGGTCGCGCACACGCTGGCGCATTTCGGCCAGCTCGACGCGGTCTACGCCAACGCCGGCATTCCCGGCAGCGAAGGCGGCTTCAGCGGTGCCGATCCAGAGGCATGGAAAGCCATGCTGCTGACCAACGTCTATGGCGTTGCGCTGACCCTGCGCTACACGCTCGAAGCGCTCAAGGCCAGCCGCGGCCACGTGTTGCTGACCGGCTCGGCGGCCGGTCGCTTCGTGATTCCGGGCTCCATGTACGGCGCCAGCAAGTGGGCGGTCACCGGTATCGGCATGAACCTGCGCGAGGAGCTGCGCGGCACCGGCGTGCGTGTCACCCTGGTCGAGCCGGGCATGGTCGACACGCCGCTGTTCGACGAACCGCCGGCCTATGCCCTGCAGCCCGAGGACATCGCCCGAGCGGTCGTCTATGCGCTCAGCCAGCCGGCGCACGTCGACCTCAACGAGATACTCATCCGCCCGACGCCGCCGCTGGCCGAAAGCTGAACTCAGGGCACGCCGCTGCGCTGCAGCTGCTCGCCGAGTTTGCCACGCTCGTGCACCTCGGCCGGGCCTATCTCATCGGCCTGCGGCGGTTCGGCGGAAATCCGCACGCGCTGCAGGCGGATGACCTCGCCATGCTCCCAGGCGTTGGCCAGCGGGTCGACCGGCGGCTGCGCGATGGACGCCCGCGCTCGACGGCTGGCCCCGGTATCGACGCCTAGGCGCCGATCGCGCGCCGCCTCCAGCGCAGGATCGAGCTGGCCGTCGGCGGTGAACCCCATCATCAGCGCCGGAATGCCGTACGGCAGGGCCTTGTCGCGGTCGGTATGCCAGGTGTGCCAGGTCTTGCCGTAGGTGGTCACCACCTGTTCCATCAGCGCCTTCTCGGCGAGTTGCGGCAGCCCCGGGGCCACCAGGGTGCCGGACTTCACCTCGTAGTCATGGCTGTGCCAGAGCGTCTTCTCCTCGTCCGGCAGGCCTTCGAACAGGCGTGCACTGATGATGTACTCGACGCCCATCAGCTTGGCATCGCGGCCGTTGCCGTCGTAGATCACCGCTTGCATCACGTCCTCGTTGAGCCGGGTCACGTAGTGGTGCGCCTCCATCTGGCCGTCCATGTCGCCGCTGTAGAAGTGGAAGCCGTTGAGGTAGGCGCTCACCGCGTTCAGCGGCGCCTTGCCCTGCAGCAGCCGGGCGCCGGCCTCCAGTGCTTGCGTCTCGGCCCGCTTCGGCGCACCGGCCGCCTCGGTATAGGACGCGGTGTCGTGTTGGGTACAGGCGCCGAGCAGCAGGCTCGAGCCCAGTAGCAAAGTTCGTTTCATGGGAATCCTCCGGTTCCTCTTGCCGAGTCGTGCAAGCCGACGATGGTTCATACCGGCGGGCAGAAACTTTGCGTAGCGCAGCCGGTCGCTATGCAAGCGGCGTCTGCCGCGAACAACGGGCGAAGGGGGAGCCATGGGCAATCTGGCAGAACAGCCGAAACAGCCAGCCGCCGAGACGGCGCTGGCGGCATTGCAGGCGCGCTTCGCGCAGGTGCGCGCGACCAGCGAGGCCATCTGCGCGCCACTGCAGACCGAGGACTACGTGATCCAGAGCATGCCCGACGTCAGCCCACCGAAGTGGCACCTGGCGCATGTCACCTGGTTCTTCGAGGCGTTCATCCTCAAGCCCTATTTCGCCGGCTACCGGACACCGAACGCAGCCTTCGACCACCTGTTCAACTCCTATTACGAAACCCATGGCACGCCGTTTCCGCGACCGCGCCGCGGGTTGCTGTCGCGCCCAGGGGTCGACGAGGTCTACCGCTTTCGCGCGCATGTCGACCAGGCGATGACCGAGCTGCTGGCCCAGCCGCCGGCCGAGCATCTGGACGAGATCATCCGGCGCGTGGAGCTCGGCCTGCAGCACGAGCAGCAGCATCAGGAGCTGCTGCTCATGGACATCAAGCACATCCTCGCGCAGAACCCGCTGCACCCGGTCTACCGCGCCGATCTGCGGGCGGCCCCCAAGCGCGCCCCCCAACGTCGCCAGTGGCATGACTATGCCGGCGGCGTGGTGACCATCGGGCATGACGGCAACGGCTTCTCGTTCGACTGCGAGACGCCGCGCCATCGCGCGTTCGTCGAGGATTTCCAGCTCGCCGAGCGACTGGTGACCAACGGCGAGTACCTGGCCTTCATTGCCGACGGCGGCTACGCACGCCCGGAACTCTGGCTGGCCGACGGCTGGTCGCTGATCCAGCAGAGCGCCTGGCACGCGCCGCTGTACTGGCAACATCTGGACGACGCCTGGCACGAGATGACCCTTGGCGGCCTGCGCGCGCTCGACCTCGAGGCCCCGGTGTGCCATGTCAGCTATTACGAGGCCGATGCCTTTGCCCGCTGGGCCGGCGCACGGCTGCCGCGCGAGGCCGAGTGGGAGCTGGCGGCCAGCGGCGTGCCACAGGTCGGCAACTTCCTCGAGAGCGACTACCTGCAGCCGGTCGCCGGCGGCGCGGCCGGCCAGGCACCGAGCCAGTTGTTCGGCGATGTCTGGGAGTGGACAGCCAGCGCCTACCTGCCCTACCCCGGGTTCCGGCCGCTGCCGGGCAGCCTTGGCGAATACAACGGCAAGTTCATGTCCGGGCAGATGGTCCTGCGTGGCGGTTGTTGCGCGACCCCGGCCTCGCACATCCGCGCCACCTACCGCAATTTCTTCCAACCGGCGATGCGCTGGCAGTTCGGCGGCCTGCGCCTGGCCCGGGACCTGTAACACCGCGCCGGCCCTGTATCGGCGCCGGCCGCCACCTTCGAGACCTCTTCGACCAACCGAGCCTTCCCTTGCAGATTCCCGTCATGTCCGCCTCGATCTCGCGGCCGCTCCTCGGCCTGTCCGTATTCATGCTGCTGAGCGCCTCGGCGCTGGCCGAGCCGGCGCTGCGGCTCAAGCAGCTGCAACGCTGTGGCGACCTGCTCGCCGAACGCGAACTGACCTTCTGCCTGCGCAGCGAGGGCGCCGGCGATCAGCCCGTGCGCCTGAAGCTGGCCGGCAAGGAGATCAGCGCCTCGCACATCCAGCGCAGCGGCGCCAACCTGCGTTTCACCCTCGACGCCGAACGGCACCGCAGCGGCCCCTTGTGGCTGGAACACGCTGGCCGACGCAGCAATGCGGCCTGGCTTTCGCTGGGGCGCAGCCAGGTGGTCGCCGCCAGCGAAGAGCGGGTCACCGAAAACATGGACGGTCTGCCCAGCTACATCGACCTGGTCAGCCTGATCATCGAGGAAGACCTCGAGGGCCTGCCGACCGCGCGCCGCCTGGCCAAGCGCTACGGGGCGGAAGTGGTGGGCGCCATCGCACCGCTCAACACCTACCAGTTGCGTCTGCCGGTCAAGGACCTCACCGAGCGCGACGCGCTGGTGCTGCGCCTGGGAAGCGAAACAGGGGTCGACGCCGTGGTGGTCGAGGAAAGCAGCGCCGAACCCGTCGAACAGGATCGCGGAGCCCGGCGGCCGCAGGATCAGGAGTGGGCAGCCAACCGTTTTCTCGATGCGGTCGCCTACTACCGCCATCGAATTCCGGCGCGCGACGCGCCGATCAAGACCACACCGGTGCGCATTGGGGTGATCGAGCGCGACCTGGACTTCGACGCCGCCGCATTTGCCGGCTACCTCGAACCTTGCAAGCCGGCCGCGCGGCGCACCTGTCTCTATGGCCGCGATGCCGACCGGCCGGATGGCCACGGCAGCAGCGTGGCCGGCATCCTCGCCGCGCGTGGCGACGATAGCCGTGACCAGGGTTTTCTCAGCGCCCTGGATGGCACCGGCCCGGGTTTCGAGGTGATCGTCGAGCGCAATTCAGACGCCGGCATCACGGCGAATGTCGCGGCCTCGGTGAACCTGGTCGAGGACGGTGCGCGCATCCTCAACTGGAGCTGGGGTATCCATCGCATCGGCACGGTCGATGTGCATGGCGAGCCGGTGGACTCCCTGCTGCGCTCCGGCATCGCCATGAGCGGCTACGAAGAGCTGCTCGAGGAGTTCTTTCTCTGGCTGCGCCGCGAGCACCCGGATGTGGTGGTCGTCAATTCCGCCGGCAACGGCTCGGCGCGCTCGGGCAGCGATGATTACCGCCTGCCATCGTCGTTCATCACCGAGCAACTGCTGGTGGTCGGTGGCCACCAGCGCGACCTTGATCGCGACGTCCCGGTCGAGCATCCCGGCTACGTCGACAAACGGCCGTCGTCGAACGTCGACATGCGCGTGGACATCACCGCCTCGGCCTGTACCCGCGCCGCAACCCTGGAGTCCGGCCTGACCGGCGATGTGCACTGCGGCACCTCCTATGCCACGCCACTGGTGGCCGGCACGCTCGCGGCGATGCGCTCGATCAACCCGCAATTGAAGCCCGAGCAGCTGCGCGAGCTGCTGCGGCGCAGCGCGATGACCATAGGCGGCGAGTCGGACTTCGAGCCCGCCGACGCGGACGACCTGACCGCGCCGATCCTGCCGTCCGAGCGCAACTTCCGCATCGACGACCAGGACGTCGGCCGCTCGGCGCGGCTGGACATGCGCCGGGCGCTGGAGCTGACGGTCAAGAGCCTCGACCAGCCACGCTGAGCCCGGCGCCGTACTCAGCGCCGGGCGATCAGCGCATCGAAGGTTTCCGGCACCAGCGCCGCAGCGCCCTGGTCGGTCATGCGCTGGCGCAAATTGGCGCTGTCAGGGTGGCGACCATCGAGCACGTCGAGCAGCTGCTGGCCGCGCTCGGTCAGCACGAAATTCTCGCCCGTGCCGCCCTCTTCTTCCGGTCGCGCGACCATGAACCCGCCTTCGAACAGGATGCTCTCGTAGTTCGCCGCTTCGGCACGCAGGCTGTCGAGGTTGGGCATCGGCTGGCCGCGGTTCTCCAGGTCGAGTGCATGCTCCTCGGCGTAGCGACGTGGCTGGAAGTTGTGGTTGGCCGACTGCTGTACCTCATGCAGCAGGCGCAGGACGAGTTCCCAGTCGTAGCTCATGGCGATCTCCTCAGAAGGTGCCGGTCTTACTAGTTCCGACCGTGCCCGCGGCGCCCGGTTCGCTGAACTAAAGCGGCCGCCGGGCGATCCACCGTACAACGCAACCGAATGAGGATAGGCCCATGAAAGCGCTGTTCCTGCCCCTCGCCGCCGCCCTGCTGGCCAGCCCTGCCGTGCAGGCGGCCTGTACGCCCGACGAAATCACCGCCAAGGCCGAGCAGCTCGCCGAGCGGGTCAACCAGCTGACTCAGAACGACCCGGAGCGCGCCAGACAATTGAACGAGGAAATCCGCCAGGACGAGGACCGTCGCACCGCCGAGCAACTGGGTGACGAGTGCGAGGCCTATGACCGGCGCATGCGCCAGCTGGAAGAGGCCGAACGGCAGGCGGACATGCCGTCGGACAAGTGAATGCGCGCGGCCGCCTTACTCGGCGGCCGGCTTCTTGCGGCGCAGCGGCGCTGTGCCGTCGACATTGACCACCGCTGAGGGCGCCGATTTAGGCCGCTTGGCGGCTGGCCGGGCCTTCTTCTCGGTGGCGCCTTTCTTCTTGTCGACCTTCTTTTTCTTGGTTCCCGCGGCCTTGCCGGAGGCTTTCAGGTTCTTCGGCCCCTGGTAGTGGCCCTTCAGGCCCTTGATCACGCGACGCTCGAAGCGCTGCTTCAGATAGCGCTCGATGCTCGACATCAGGTTCCATTCAGTGTGGCCGATCAGCGAAATGGCCAGCCCCTCGCCGCCGGCACGGCCAGTGCGGCCGATGCGGTGCACGTATTCATCGCCGGAGCGTGGCATATCGAAGTTGATCACCAGATCCATGCCTTCGATGTCCAGGCCGCGCGCCGCCACGTCGGTGGCCACGAGCACCTTGACGCCACCCTGCTTGAGCCGCTCGATGGCGAGCTTGCGCTCTTTCTGGTCCTTCTCCCCGTGCAACACGAAGACCTTGACGTCGCTCGCCACCAGGTGGCCGTAAAGACGGTCGGCCTGGGCCCGGGTATTGGTGAAGATCACCGCCTTCTGGTACGTCTCATTGGCGAGCAGCCAATGCACGAGCCGCTCCTTGTGCGCCACGTCGTCGGTCGTGATGATCTGCTGACGGGTCGCCTCATTGAGTTCGCTGACCCGGTTGAGCTGCAGGTGCAGCGGCTCGCGCAGCACTTTCGTGACCATTTCACGCAGGCCGGCGCCGCCACTGGTGGCGGAGAACAGCAGCGTCTGCTGGCGCCGCGGGCATTGGTCGACCAGACGCTGCACGTCTTCGGCAAAGCCCATGTCGAGCATCCGGTCGGCCTCGTCGAGCACGACGATCTCGACGTCGCCCAGCACCAGATTGCCCGCCTCCAGATGCTCGATCAGCCGGCCCGGCGTGCCGATCAGGACGTCGGGAATCTTGCGCAGCATGGCGGCCTGCACCTTGAAGTCCTCGCCGCCGGTGATCAGCCCGGCCTTGAGGAAGGTGAAGCGGGCGAAGCGCTCGACTTCCTTGAGCGTCTGCTGTGCCAGCTCACGGGTCGGCAGCAGAATCAGTGCGCGCACATCGGTACGCGGCTGGGCATCGCGGATCAGCCGGTTGAGCATCGGCAGGACGAACGCGGCGGTCTTGCCGCTGCCGGTCTGTGCCGTCACCCGCAGATCGCGGCCTTCGAGGGCCGGCGGGATGGCCGCGACCTGCACCGCGGTCGGCTCGACGAACTTGAGTTCGGCTACCGCCTTGAGCAGGCGTTCGTGCAGGGCGAATTGATCAAACAAGGGCAACCTCGGAGAAACGTGAAGACGAATGCCATAGGTTAACCGCTTCGACGGGCAAAGGCGCGTTCTGCAATGGCCAGCATGTTCCAACGCGCGCGCAGGCGCTAAGCTGGAAACAATCGAAACGGGGAATTAATTCCCGGGAGTCAGCCGATGAACTCGATGAACAAGTGGATCAGCCCCTTTGCCAGCGCTGCCGTGCTGGCCGTTGCCTGCAGCGCCAACCTGGCGATCGCCGAGCCGAAACACGGCATGCCGGGCCAGGGCAAGCCCGGCGCGGCTTATACCCATGACCTGCACGGCCCGACGATCGATGTCCGCGACGTCCGCCGCACGCTCGAGCGCCACCGCGACCTCTGGCAACCGGCCAGCTCCCTGCCACCGGGCATCCGCAAGAATCTCGCCCGCGGCAAGCCGCTGCCGCCGGGGATCGCGATGAAGCTCGACCAGCGCCTGCTCGACCGTCTGCCGCACTACGCCGGCTACGAATGGCGCCAGGTCGGCCGCGATCTCCTGCTTATCGCCGCCAGCGGCGCGATCTACGAAATACTGGAAAACGTACTCGAGTGAGCCGCCCTACTTGGGCTCGCAGCTGAGCTGAATGCGCAGGCGGATGATGTCGCGCTTGAACTTGCTCGACAGCGCCTTGCGCTCACCGGGTTCGAGCTCGGTGCGACGGGTGCGTGGTGTCTCCGGCCCGTTGCGGAATACCAGCGTGCAGACCGCGGCACGCTGGCCGTAGTTGTGCAGTTCGACAGCGGCCAGATCACGGTCGATGGCCTGCGGCGTCGCCATGATTTCCGCGCCATTGAGCTGCTCGTCGACGTCGATCGGGTAAGTCGCTGCAGAGGCCGTCAGCGGCAGTAGCAGGGCAAGCAGGCTGTAGCGGATATTTTTCATTCGGCTGTCTCCTGACCAGGCGGGCAGCCAGCGTAGCAGACCAGAGGCAGGGGAACCGACGTAGATGAAAGTGCCACGTGTGACGCTCGAGCAATGGCGCACGCTGCAAGCGGTGATCGACAGTGGCGGCTTCGCCCAGGCGGCCGAAGTGCTGCATCGCTCGCAATCGTCGGTCAGCTACACCGTGGCACGCATGCAGGAGCAGCTTGGCGTGCCGCTGCTGCGCATCGACGGGCGCAAGGCGGTGCTCACCGAAGCCGGCGAAGTGCTGCTGCGGCGCTCGCGCCAGCTCGTCAACCAGGCCAGCCAGCTCGAAGAGCTCGCCCACCACATGGAGCAAGGCTGGGAGGCGGAGGTCCGGTTGTCGGTCGATGCCGCCTACCCCAACCAGAAGATCATTCGCGCCCTAACGGCGTTCATGCCCAAAAGCCGCGGCTGTCGCGTGCGACTGCGCGAGGAAGTGCTGTCCGGCGTGGAGGAAACCCTCAAGGACGGCAGTGCCGACCTGGCCATCAGCGCACTGGACATCACCGGGCATCTGGGCGCCGAGCTCAGCAGCGTGGAATTCATCGCGGTCGCGCAGGCCGAGCACCCGCTGCATCAGCTCGGCCGCAAGCTCAGCGTGCAGGACCTGCAGAGCCAGATGCAGGTGGTCGTTCGCGATAC
This sequence comes from Stutzerimonas sp. CXK-1, assembly GCF_057738225.1. Classification (NCBI taxonomy): domain Bacteria; kingdom Pseudomonadati; phylum Pseudomonadota; class Gammaproteobacteria; order Pseudomonadales; family Pseudomonadaceae; genus Stutzerimonas; species Stutzerimonas sp. CXK-1. The sequence continues at coordinate 2,809,358 of NZ_CM173217.1, forward strand.
CGGCGTGCGCCAGCCGCGCGATGCCGGCTGGCTCGGCGCCGAACAGCGCTGGACGGTCGGCAGCCTGGCGACCTCGGTAGCCTTCGTCAGCAGCGGCCTGGGCTTCGCCTGGCTGCCACGGCACATGATCGAACGCGAGCTCGCCGAAGGCGTGCTCAAACCGCTGCCGCTGATCCAAGGTAGCATCCGCAGGCCGTTGTTCTATCTCTACACTAACCCCGACAAGCCGCTCGGCCCGGCCACGCGGATTCTCATCGACCTGATCCGCACGTACGATGCCGAGCAATCCTCGCCCACCAAGGGCAAGGCTGATTGAATCGCAACCATCAGGAAACCCGCCATGCTCAAACGTCTAGCCCTCGTTGCCTGCTCCATGCTGCTCGCCGGCAACCTGCTGGCGGCTGAAAAGCCCCATGTGCTGCTCACCACCAGCCTCGGTGAAATCGAGATCGAACTCGAGTCCGAGAAAGCGCCGATCAGCGTCGAGAACTTCCTCGGCTACGTTGAAAGCGGCTTCTACGACAACACCGTTTTCCATCGCGTCATCCCGGGCTTCATGATCCAGGGGGGTGGTTTCAGCGAAGGGCTGAACCAGAAGGCGACCCGCGCGCCGATCAAGAACGAGGCCGACAATGGCCTGCACAACGTGCGCGGCACGGTCGCCATGGCGCGCACCCAGCAAGTCGACTCGGCCACCAGCCAGTTCTTCATCAACCACCGCGACAACGACTTTCTCGACCACGGTTCGCGCGACTTCGGCTACGCGGTGTTCGGCAAGGTCGTGCGCGGCATGGATGTGGTTGACCAGATCGCCCAAGTACCGACCGGCAACCGCAGCATGATGCAGAACGTCCCGCTCGAGCCGGTGAAGATTCTTTCCGCGAAAAAGCTCTGAGTACCGATGCCGCCGATGGCTTGCGGCCGACGATCCTCGAGGCCGGCAAGCCGGCCTTGGCCTTCCCCTGCCGCGGCGCCCTGGCGCCGTCGGCGTCCGACAGGAGACGAGACATGACCGCTCCACACAGCCCGCTCAATACGCCCGAAGGCGAAGCGCAACTGCTACAGGACCTGCTCAGCGCCGAGCGCGCCGGCGCGAAAGTCGCCGGAGACTCGCTGCAGCAGACCTCCGACCCGGTCCAGCGGCAGTTGCTCGAACAGGTCCGCCAGGGCGAAATCGAGAGCTGCAAGCTGCTGCTCGATTGCCTCAAGCACCTCGGTCTCGAACCGAACAAGGAAACCGGCGCGTTCTACGGCAAGGCGATGGCCATCGAGTCGCTCGACGAGCGCATCCCGTTCATCGACAAGGGCCAGCAGTGGGTCATCCGCAAGCTGCGCGAATATCTGCCCGGCTGCCAGGACCCGCTGCTGCGCAGCGAGCTGGAACGCATGCTGGAAATCCACGAGGTGAACTCCGCCGCCTCGCACTGAAACGTGCCCGTCGTCACGTCGCCCGGGCGACCGTGCTAGCATTACCGGCCGCAGCTCCAGCAGCCAGGCAACGCTCCGATGGCCGAACACGATTTCCGCTACTCCCTTCTCAGCCCCGCGCATACGCTCACCGAATGTCGAGCGCTGGCGCCGGGGCGCTATCAGGTCACCGGCAACGGCGGCTCGATCCGCATCGGCGACACCCTGCTCGTCACGCTCAAGGGCAGCCGTGACCTTTCACAACGCCTGACGGTCGAGAAGGTCCGCCACCTCATCAACCCGCCCGGGCAATGGATGGCCGTGGCCAGCGGGCCGGTGTTCCGCGAACTGGCGATCCATCAGTGGCAGGTCGACTGCAACGGCTGCGGCAAACGTCTGGATTTCGAATTCGCCGTTGACGCCGCGCTGGGCGAAGCGGCCCAGGCCCCGGCCGCCGAAGCCCGCATCGCCGAGCTTGGCTGGGCGAGCCGCAACGGCCACCATTTCTGTCCCACCTGCAAGGAAGCTCACTGATGCATCGCTACACCCTGCCGCTGATCGCTGCCGCACTGGCCTCTACTGGCTGCGCGGTAGAACCGCTGACGCTGGAGAACGACGTTACCTATGTCGCCGAATGGATCGGCGACGACGCGGTCGTCGGGCGCACCCCGGTTTCGCTGACGCTCTCCGGTGACCGGGCCTACGGCAACGCCGGCTGCAACCACTGGTTCGCCAGTTACCGCCTGGAAGGTGAAAACCTGCGCTTCGAGAACATCGGCAGCACCCGCAAGATGTGCGCGGAACCGATCATGCGCCAGGAGCAGCGCTTCCTCGAGCTGCTCGGCCAGGTACAGCGCTGGGACGTCTCGCGTATCGATCAGCTGCGCCTGTGGCCGGCCCAGGGCGAGCCACTGCGCTTCTGGCCCGAACAGGACTGACGCGCCATAACCGGGCAAGGCAGCCGGGCGCTGCACCACGCTGCACATCGGCGGCCTTCTCCAGAGCCAGCCGAAGCCCGAAAACCGCATCAAAATCCCCATCCCACCGTTGAAACGAAACTGGCACACGCAGTGCATAGACTCTAGCGACCAGTTTCGGGGACCTCGGTACAGGCAGGCCGGGAATCCCCTCTTTTATGCCAAGACACAAAGGCCGCTCAGGTGAGCGGCCTTTGTGTTTTCTAGCGATAGACTTCGCGGCGGAAGATGAGGGGTGGCGAGCCACGATATATGCCAAAGCTCGCCAATCCAGACGCCGGCTCACGCCCATTGCCCGACCAGTTGTACCTGAACCAGTCCGGCATCGATGGCAAACCGACCTTGAGGCTACCGTCGTTGCCTTGGCCCGGCGCCGTCAAGGAAAGCGTGCCCTGCCCGCCTGCAGGCATCACCAAACTTGCTGTCGTGTCGCTTGGCGCGATCTCTCCGCCATGGGCCTGCAGCGTGATCTGCCCGAGCGAAGCCGCCGTTGTGCATTGATCTCCTGCTTCGAGTCTGAAGCCAGGCGCAGTACCAAGCGTCTGCCAGGTTTCGATCGAAAGCGGGAGATCGAGCCCCTGGAGTTCCGAGCCGTGAGCATTACCCAGTACCAGACGCCCAAGCCTAACTTCGCTGCCGGCGGCGAACGGGTAGCTGTATGCCTGGCAACCAGAGCCCACGGAGGAGTGGCAAGCGCCATCCAGATCCGTAAGGCCGCCTGCGGTAAGCGTCTGCTCTATGGCCGCAACGAACGGAATATCATCGCTGGTCGGCGTGACAGCCGGGGTATAGCTCAGCTGCTCCCCCGCCCAGCGATACAAGCGCGAGCCATCGCCGGTGTCGGCTTCCTCAACCGTTTCGGTGGCACTGCCGAGCGCAACGAGGCGGCTATCCAGGCCGGCCTTACCGGTAATCGAGCGATAGGCTTCGCGCTGCGGTGAGCCGAGTCGCCAGAACGGCGCGATGTCATAGTTCCGGGTGACCACACCAGCGCTGTTGTAGGCCGTCACCCTGATCTGCGGCTCAGCACCCGAGGCAAACCCCATCGGCTGCCCTTGGTAGCTGAACGGACCGCAACTGGATGCCAGACGGGCGGTTCCGGCCACACCCAGGCGCGCAGGGATGAAACGACCGATCAGATTGCTCTCGCCCCCCTCCACCGGCTCACCGAAATAACTGACACCCTCGCTCAATCGGGCCTTGAGCTTGAAGATGCCAACTTCAGAAATGCTCTGAGCCGCGACCGTCGTGAAATCACCTCGCGCATGGTCATAGGCATTTACGCCCAGTACGCCAGGATTACCCCCACCTGGCGCGATGAGCGTTTGCTCCAGCTTGAATGCGCCGCTGGCGGCACTTAGGGCAAAGTTCGGCGTGGAGACATTGTTGGCCAACTCTTGAGCCGTATGCGGCTCTGTGTCCGAGCCATCCCAGCCGACGGCACGGAAGCGCACCGGAAAGGGCTCCCCTGCAGCAATGAACACAGGGCACTGGTCGATACCTGGACCATTACAACGCGCAGCGGCGGCACGCTTGTCGATATCGGTCTCGATGTGGATCCCGTAAGGCTTGCTGAGAAACTGGTCCGCCCCCAGCATGATCAGCCCCCGCTCATCGCCCTCGGCAGGCGCGTACCGGACGTTCAGGTTCATCCTCCCCGCATCGGAATAGTTGACGGTGAGGGGGGCTTTGGCCTCGCCATCGAATTTCAAGGTTAGCGGAGTGAACTCGCTTGCCGAACCGGTTGGCGTCGTACTGATCGGCGTGCCGTTGATGCTAACCGCCCGACTGCCGGTGCTCGGCGAATCGTAGGTGGCATTGAAACCAATACTTTTAGTCCCGCCGCCAAACCCAGCCACGCACTTCTGCGGGTCCTTTGCATCGGCCTTTACAGCGCGTAGCCAGATATCGGGTTGAGGGCGGTTGGCGATGAGCGTCGGTACATCGAGGACGAACCCGCTCTCCACCCCTACGAGTTTGCACCCAGCCGTGGAGCAGGTGGTTTCGCCAAAGGAAAGAGCCGGGGGAGTAGACCCACCCACACCGATCGTTGCTTGTCCGGCGCGCGTGACCTGCACCTTGGCCACGGCCGTGCCGCCGGTCAAGATCAGATCGCTACCGCCTTGCCAAACCGCTCCGTCAGCGGTGAGCCTGGCCGTCACCGCCTCGCTGTAGACCTGTGAGCAGTCCGCGTTCAGGCAGGCGGTAACAGTGACCTCCTGCGGATTACAGGTCAGTGACGGTGACGTATAGCGGAGATCAAAGTGATGGATCCGCTGGCCGATGGGCCGGATTTCCGTTGCGCAGACATTGAGATTGTCGATTTCGTGGATGTTGGTCGACGCGCCAGTAGAGCCTGTAAAGGACAAGAAGAACCGATCCGGCATCGCCGGCTGGACGTTGCCGGCCATGACGTTGTACTTGTTGAGGTTGGACAGAACTTCAAATCCCGAGTCCGTCTTGCGTTCTACCGTAACTAGTGCCTGGCCTTCATTCCGAGCATCGACGGTAATCCTATACCGATGCCCGGGCGCTGCACTTTTACTGCTCGCATCGTCAACGCCCGGGCGGAGCGAGCTTTCCGTGCCGGCCAGGTAACGGTAGCCAACGAGCCCATTGCCCGCGCCTCGCACGCTTACTGAGTCTGGTATTCGGTCGGTTCGCCCCCCCTCGCGCCCTTCGCCCCGGGTAGAGAAGTTACCGTACTCGTCTAGAGCGATCCCGAGCCATCCACCCGCAAAACCGCTGACCTTATTCGCGTTGTCGTTGAGTTGCGCATACCCTAGTGAGCCACCGAATCCCCCCGGCTGAGGGGTCTGAGTAGCATCGGACAGAATCACTGCGATGCCATCGGCACCAGTGCCGTTATATGCGTAGTAATCAAATTCAACTTGGATGAAGTTTCCCTGCGCCGGGAAGATCCTTTGTAGAGCCGTAGCGGTAGCTACGTTAGTAGCGTTACTGGTCAACCGGAGGCGCTCGCCGTAAACAGCTGGCGTGAACGCCGTCCTGCCACGGCTGGAAGCTACCCAATCGTCACTGAGCGCGTCATCGAAGGTATCGCCGAAGCATTGGAGCCGACGCGAGCAAGCGTGTCGTTCCGCTGCCAACGCGGCAACCTCACTATCGCTGAGAGCGCCGTCATAAATGCGGAGCTCATCCAGGTCACCGTTGAAATAGCGGCCAGCCAACTGGTCCCACCCCAGTTGCAACGGATCGGTGTTGGCCACCGGTGTTCCAGAAAAATTCGCCCTCCCAGCCTCGACACCGTTAATGAAAATCCGCTGATCACCAGGCGTGTAACGGATCAGAACATGACTCCACTCCCCGACTTTTAGCGCTTTGTTGCTGTTGAAATGGACCGTTGAAGTCGGCCCGGTGGTCCGCCACCACCAGTTCACCGTACCGTCGGGGTTCAGATGAAATTCGTAGTTCTCGTCTTTTGAAAGGATCGACATGAGATCAGCAGGAGGAAGGCTTCTGGGCTTAACCCATAACCCGATCGTGAAACTATCTTGCAGAGTCAACAGATCATTGTGGGGCGTTTGAACATATTGTTGTGAAGCAGATCGGAAGCGCCCATATCCACAGGTACCAAGATTACCCTCCTCTCTTAAAGCAGGTTCGGCAAAGTCAGTCATAGCACCGTTAACTGACCGACCCGCAAGTCCGTTTCCTGATGCATCCTTGACCTCACCGAGCGCCCCGGTCCAGCTCCCTTCGTCGAGCAACCAGCTCAACCGAAGCTCAGTGGGTTTGGCACAGCTACCAGTTGGTGCCATATACACAACGGTCGCATTCGAACCTAGTGAAATGTTCGCAGCTGTCACCGCGCCGTAGAGCGATGATGTGTCCCCAAGAGTGACGTTTTGCTCACTGTATAAATAACCGCTAATGGTCGAGTTAGTGCCAAAACCGACATTCTTGTAGCCGTAGAAGAAAAGCTTGCTTGAAGCCCCGGTGCTCTCGTTCGCGGGTGAATTGAGCAATGAGCGTTCGCCAAAGCTAGCCGAGTCACGAACGAACAGTCGTACTCTTCCGTTGCCAACGACCTGAATCTGCGAAGCCTTGCTGGTGTTGAGCGACCCGATCCAATAGTCGCCAGCCGAAAGTTCAAGGATAGCGTCATCCGCCATCCGCACCTCTTCGATATAAAAATTTTGGCCTCCGCTGCGGACAGCCAAGCGCGCACGCTTCTTAATGTCCCAAACTCCATAGCGGTTGCGCGAATCAGCATCCAGCTGCTCTTCTCGGTTAGGAAGAACAAGCACATCCTTCTGACCAACGAAACTTGGAAAACTGCCTGCCGACTGCAACGGACCGTTAGTGCCACTAGCTTGGCACTGCTTCGTCGTACAGGTTGGTGCTAACAACGACCAAAGCCAATGTCGGTAAATTGCCCCGGCATGTAGCACACCATCGGGACTACCCTGCAATTGGGCGAAGCCGTCAAACGAGATTTGACCACGGTTGTAACTCTGCAGGCCGTCCGGAAAGTTCTCCGAACAGATTCCCACGTCGGCGCTCCAGGCCAGCCCGGAGCAAACCAGGGCGAAACAGACGAGCAGAACGTCACGCACGGCTCTCTTCATCAGGGTTTCCCTTCCACCACGGCACTCAATTGTCGATAGGCATAGTCCGCTTTCGCCCCGGGCTGGCCGTTCTCGGCAGTGGCGATGAGGCGATACAGACTGATGCTTGCGCCGGCGGCGTCCAGGTAGTCATCCCGGTGGCACTCGACGCGCAGGACGAAGTCATCGAGGCCACTGCCGCTGAGCGTCGGCGACGCGCTCGAAGCGCAGCTCCCCCCCTCGAGCGCCCGCGCAATACCCCACTCCAGGCCCGCGCTGGCGGCCTGATAGGCACGAGCCTGTTGAATGGAGAGGCTGACCGTTCCGTGTTGGGTCGTCGATAGTCGAGCCATCGTCAGAATGATCAGCGCCACGATCACCATCAGAAACAGCGCCGCGACCAGCCCGAAGCCGGCCGAGCGTCTCGGGAAAGAGCGGTCAGGGTGCATTGTCGACATGGACCTGTTGCGTCAACCGAAGGGTTTCGCCAGCCTGAGTCATGCCGAGCGAGAGGCTCAGCAGTCCACCGCGCTGCGCTGTGCCGGCTCGATAGCTGAACTGACACTGCGTGACGTCGCTGGCGAGCACTTGCGGCGCTGATCCTGGCGGCGGTGACGAGGGCAGGCTCGCGAGCAGCTGGTTATAGCTGTAACGCACGAGCTGCCCGTTCTGGCAGCGATAACCGACTACGCGCTCGGCCAGGTACAGGCGCCGCTGCGGCGAAGCGAATGCAAAACGAAAGCCACCGCCAGGCAGATTGCCGAGGGCGATGAGCGACTCGTCGGTCGGCGCACCGCTGCGCAGCGTAAAGGTCGTGCCGGTCGGCGTAATCACGCCGGGGTTACCACCGGCCCAGAGATTTGCGCCCACTACCGGAGTCGTGCCCGATTGCGCCCCGACGTTGTAGAGCACCATCCAGCGCGCGCCGGACAGATCGAGCGAAGGCGTCAGGACCTGAACCGAATCACAGGCACCATCAACTGTGGTGCTTCCGCAATTGGCCGCGGCCTCGCCAAAGCGCAACCCGTCACTGTCGTTGCGGTTGGGCCGGTAGCGCGCCGCGCTGTGAATCAAAAGCAACTCGAAGGCCTGGCCGTCTGCGGTGACGCGCAAAGAGTTGGGAACCGCGAGGCGTACATCGCGCGCCATACGCTGCAGGGCTCCGGCACCGAGATCCACCAGCTCGGCACGCCGACTCTGCGCCGTGAAGCTCTCCATCGGGCCGGACAGCACCGTCGAAATCATCACCGCCACCAACCCGGCAAGCGCGATGACCATGACCAGCTCCACCAGCGTGAAGCCCCGCTGATTCAGGGACATAGGCTTGCCCCCGAGCCGTCCGCTTCGCCGTAGCAGGCACGGTAGCCATCGAGCTGCAGCCTGCCGCCGGCCGGATCGGTGACGCCAACCTCGATATGTAGCACCGGCACCCCGCTCCAATCGCTCGGCCCGCTGACCGATACCGCCACGCGGTAAGCGGCCAGCTCTGCTATGGCAATGCCGAAGGCATCGTGCGGAGCCTCGGAAAGGCCAGCGTAGTCGCGCACATCGTTGAAACAGGCACGCGCCGGGTTGCACGCCGCGTTCGCTTGCGAGGCAAACGCCTGCAACTCGATTTCTTCCAGGTAGGCCTCGGCAATCGCAAGGCTCTGCTGACGCAGCATCGGGTCGGCAGAGCGCCCGGTGATGGCAGCCATGGCGGAATAAAGTGCTGCAGCGGCGATGCCGATGATCACGATGGTGATCACCAGCTCGACCAAGGTCATTCCGCGCTGCTGCTTCATTGCACCAGCCCGGTTTCGGCCGTCACGCTGAAGGTGAACGCACCGATGGTGGCACTCGCCGCGCCGGAGGGACGCCCCAGCGAGTCGAACACCACAGGAAAGTTGGTCGTCGACACCGAAACGCCCGCAGGCACTTCGGTGTTGGCGAAGGGTGTCTGGCCGTCCGGCCCCTGCACTTCGGCGCTGAAGCCGCCCGAAGTGCAGTTCGCCGCTCGGCGCAGACGATAGCCACCCGCGCCCAGGCTGACCTGGGTCAGGCAGCCGCTGGCCAGGGCCAGCTTCTGCGCATAGCGCACGGCCGAGACCGTCTCTTCAAAGAACAGGCGTTCGTCGAACACCTTTCGATCGAAGAAACGCGGCCCCACCACAGCGGCGAGGATGCCGATGATGACGAGTGTCATGATCAGCTCGACGAGGGTGAAGCCGTGTTCGCTCCGCATTTGGTTGTGCGACCTTGTGCCAATGACTCGGACAGACGACCGTTAATTACAGTTTGCTTTTGTCAATTCGGTCGCTGTAATCGTCGGAGCGGCATCTAATGCCGGATCGTTTTGGATAGCGGCTGTGTAGTTCGTTTTATAAGTAAATTTACAAGCAGCGTTTGCGTTAGAAGTGACGGTCAATGTGTCTCCACTTGCAGTCACTTTGTAATCAGCACCGTTAGTGTCGAGCTGGGCTGCGCTTGCAATGCCGGTGAGTGTTGCTGCGGGGTAAGTACCGGTCATATCGATTGACGTTCCCTCAAGCGTGATCTTATTGGCGACCGGTTTGGTAATAAGAGCCTGTGAATGGGCGATTGCAGCCGCCGACTTCACGGCGCCGGCCATGCCTTGCATCGCCGCAACCCGCGCATCGCCACCGAAATCCGCAAACCGCGGCAAGGCAAACGCCGCCAGAATCCCCAGAATTACGATCACCATGATCAGCTCGATCAGGGTAAAACCACTTTGTTGCTTTTTCATATGCATTCTCCGGAACGCGCTTAGTTGAAGGTAAAGGCCACTTGGCCGGTGGTGGTGTCGTAGGTGATGGCGTCGTCGCCGCCGTCACGCTGGTAGGTGTAGGTGCAAACGGTATTGCCACTGTTCTTGCTGGCCACGTAGTCCGGGTCGGAGCCGCCGATGGTCGGAACCGAGCCCTGCAACACGTTCAGCCAGACATTGGTGCAGTGCAGCGCGGTGCCTTCGGTATTCACCGGCCAGCCGGCGGCATTGACATCGACATTGCCCTCACCGAAGCCTTGTACGTTCGTTTCCGGAGTGGTCACGCCCTTGGCGCGATTGAGTTCCCACTGCGCATGGACGAGCGCGACCGCCGAGCCCAGCGCGCCTGCGGTCCCAGCAACCGCCGAACGATGCGCGTCCTTCGTGGCATTCATGAAGCGAGGCAGTGCGACCGCCGCCAGAATCCCCAGAATGGCGATCACCACCACCAGTTCAATCAGGGTGAACCCCTTGTCTTTTTTCATCGTCTTGCTTGCTCCTCGATAGCTGACATCCATTTCGCCAGTTGCCCGGCCGGGACGGGTTCTAGCTCCAGGCTCACGACCCCGTCCCGGTCCCGTAAGCCCGCTACTGCTTTGGCCGGCACGCGTCGCAGCGCGTAGCCGTGTATTGCGTTCGTCCACGCACCGCTCTGGAAACGGCTGCGGTACAGCACCCAGCCCCTTTGCGGCAGGTAGTGCCAGCAGCCCCGGCGCGGCCGCTCGCCATCGGCCAGCTCGCCGCAATAGTCGTCCGGCTGCCAGCGCAGCTGGCGGAACGGGTCGGCAGCCAGCCACTGACGATCCAGTGCATGTCCGGCCACTACCTCCTCCGCTGCGCGTGCCGCAAGGCCGAGCGCCAGGTTGTCTCGCGTGGCCTGCATCGCGCGCGCCTCGCTGACTTGCAGGGCGCGCCAGGCGATGGGCAGCGCCCCGGCCAGCAGCGTGACCGTCAGTACCAGCCAGGCCCAGCGCCAGCCGAACTGGCGCGCCGTTCGGGCATCCAGCACCAGCGTCATGCCCCGCCCCGCGCCGCCGCACCCAGCTCCCACATCGGCAGGAACACGCCCAGCGCCAGAATCAGCACCATCACGCCCATGCAGACGATGAGAATCGGTTCGATGGCGTCGGCCAGCTGCTTGAGGTCGTAGTCCACCTCCTGCTCGTAGAAGTCGGCGACTTCGATGAACAGGTCATCGAGTGCGCCGGTTTCCTCGCCCACGGCCATCATCTGCAGGACCAGTGGCGTGAACAGACCGGAGTTGTATGCCGAGCGAGTCAGCGCTTCGCCGCGCTCGACGCTTTCGCGGATGCCAAGAATGGCCTGGCCGATGTGGCGGTTGCCGACACTCGCGCTGTTGATCGACAGCGTCTGCAGCAACGGGACGCCGGCGCGGTACATCATCGAGAAGGTGCGGGTGAAGCGCGCCAGGGCGATTCGCTCGAAGATGCCGCCGACGATGGGCAGGCGCAGCTTGATGCGGTCCCACTTGAGCGAACCGGCGTCGGTCTCGCTCCATTTGATGAAGGCGTAGAGGCTGCCGACGAGGGCGAGCAGCAAAAGCCACCACCAGTCGCGCATGAAGTTCGAGGTCCCGATCAGCAGCCGCGTGGCCCATGGCAACTGGGCGTGGAACTGGGCGAACACCTTGGCGAACGCCGGGATCACCAGCAGGTTGATCACTGCCAGCGCGACGCCCATGGCCACCAGCACGAAGATCGGATAACGCGTGGCCTGCTTGATGCGCTTGCGCGTCTCGCGCTCGAGCTCGAGGTAGGCCGACAGCTGCTTGAAGGCCTGGTCGAGCTGGCCGGTGTTCTCGCCGACGCTGACCATGCTGACGAACAGGCTGTTGAACACCCTGGGATGTGCGTTGAGCGCCACGGCCATCGACTGGCCGCTCTCCAGGCTGGCGCGCACATCCTGCAGGACTTCGCGGAAATACAGGTTGCGATTGGACTCGGCCAGCCCGCCGATGGCGCGGATGATCGGTACGCCAGCCTTGCTGAGGCTGTACATCTGCCGGCTGAAAATGATCAGCTCGTCCAGGTCGACGCGCTTGCGCCGCAGCTTCTCGCGCAGCACCGCCAGGACATCGCCAGCACCGCTGTCGAGCGGGCCTGTTTCGATGGTCAGCGGGGTGATCTGCTGAGCCAGCAGCTCGCTCGCGACTGCATCGGCACTGGCGCCTTCCAGCGCGCCGCTGACCTTGGCGCCCTGAGCATTCCGCCCGGTGTAATGGAACGCCGGCATCAGGCCTTCCCTCCGCCGTGACCGCAGGTGCGCGCCCACTCGCGAAGACTCTCCGCGGCCAGGCACCCCGGGTTCGCCAGCAAGCTGGCTCCAACGGGAATGGCGGGGAGCGCCTGGGTCAGACCCTGGAAGCTCACAACGGCACCCAGGCGGCGCGGCACTGGCGCGCTGTTCACGCGGTCACCTCGTCGTCCGCCAGGGTGGCGCAGACCTTGAGCACCTCTTCGATGCTGGTCACGCCGGCGATCGCATAATCCAGCGCGCAGGCGGCCAGCGGCCGATAGTGCGGCTGCTGGCGCGCGGCCTCGGCGAAGTCCTGCGGATCACCGCGACGCAGGGCGGCGACCATCGGCTCATCGAGTTCGAGCAGCTCGTAGACACCGACGCGACCGGCATAGCCGGAGTTGTGGCAGTGGTGGCAGCCGCTGCCACGCTTGAAGCGGTAGTCACTGAGCGGCGCGTCGTGCAGCGCCTGCAGCCAGGCCAGCTGACGCGGATCGGGCCGGTCGTCCTCCATGCAGTTCTCGCACACGCGGCGCACCAGCCGCTGAGCCAGCACCGCATTGAGGGCGGTGGCGACAAGGAAAGGCTCGACGCCCATGTCGATCAGGCGCATGGCCGAGGTCAGGGCGTCATTGGTGTGCAGCGTGGAGAGCACCAGGTGGCCGGTCAGTGCGGCGCGCAGGCCGATCTCGGCGGTCTCCTGGTCGCGGATCTCGCCGACCAGCACGATGTCCGGGTCCTGACGCAGCGCGGCGCGCAGCACGCGGGCGAAGGTCAGGTCGATCTTGGCGTTGACCTGCACCTGATTGACTCGCGGCAGCCGGTATTCGACCGGGTCCTCGACGGTGATGATCTTCTTCTCCGGGCTGTTCAGCTCGGAAAGCCCGGCATAGAGCGTGGTGGTCTTGCCCGAGCCGGTCGGGCCGGTGACCAGCACCATGCCGTGCGGACGCTGCAGCAGGCGGCGGAAGCGCTCGAGTATGACCGGTGGCATGCCGGTTCCGTCGAGCTGGAACATCGCCCCGCTCTGGTCGAGCAGGCGCATGACCACCGACTCGCCGAACTGTACCGGCATGGTCGAGACCCGCACGTCGAGGCTGCGGTTCTTCACCCGGATGTTGAAGCGTCCGTCCTGCGGCAGGCGCTTCTCGGAAATGTCCAGGCCCGACATGATCTTCAGGCGCATGACCAGTGCCGAGGCCACTCGGTGCTCCTTCATCACCTGCTCATTGAGCACGCCGTCGATACGCTGGCGGATGCGCACCACGCCTTCGTCCGGCTCGATGTGGATGTCCGAGGCCTTCATCTGCACCGCGTCCTCGAACAGCGTCTGCAGCAAGCGCACCACTGGCGCATCGCTGTTGCTCTCAGCCCCCAGCCGCGCCAGGTCGAAGTCGCTTTCCTGCAGCTCGCCTTCGAGTTCGCCGGCCAGCGAGGCGATCTGGCTGGTGCGCCGGTAGAGCTGGTCGAGCGCGCCGAGCAACTCGCTCTCACGCACCACCGCCGGGTAGACGCGCTTGCCGAGCAGGCGCTCCATCTCGTCCTGGGCGAACAGGTCCAGCGGGTCGGTCATGCCCACCAGCACGCCATCGGCATGGCGCGACAGCACGATCACGCGGAAGCGCCGGGCCACCGCCTCGGGCAGGCTCTGGGTGAGCCCGTTGTCGAACTTGTAGTGCTTGAGTTCGACGAAGGGGATCTGCAGCTGTTCTGAGAGCGCGCGCAGCAGCCGGCCTTCGTCGATGAAGCCGAGGTCGAGCACGGTGCGGCCGAGCTTGGAGCCGGTGCGTTTCTGGTCCTGCAGGGCAAGCTGCAGCTGTTCCTCGCTGATCAGCCCGGCCTGAACGAGCAGGTCCCCCAGGCGAATCTTGCGCTGGCGGTTGTCGAGTACGGTCATCGGATACCTCCCAGGGCACCGGCCCTCTCGGTGGCGAAACGGCGGGCGTCGGCATCCAGCCCCTGGCCCTGCAGCGCGAGTCGATAATGGCGAGCGGCCTGCGCCGGCTGGTCCAGCTGCTCGAGCGCGATGGCCAGACCGAGCTGCCAGGTGGCCTGCGCCGGCCGCAGGGCGACCAGCCGGCGATAGGTATCGGCGCTTGCACCCCACTCGCCGACCTGCTGGTAAAGCGCGGCCAGCAGTGCGTGGTAGGCGGCGTCGCGCTGCACCGGCGGCAGGTTGCCCTTCAGGGTGGTGATGGCGCCGAGCTGATCGCCGCTCTGCAACTGGCCACGTGCGAGCAGCATGCGCAGCTCGCTGTCCTGCGGGTGCTGCTGCAGCACACCGGGCAGCCAGGCCAGCAGACGATCCGAGCGATTGGCCGCCAGATACGCCCTGGCCAGCCAGCGGCTCACCTCGCCGTCCTTAGGCCGCGCCTTGTGCAGCGCTTCCAGCTCGGTGATCGCTTGCGGCAGGTCACCGCGCTCGAGCGCGGCGCGCGCCTGCTCAAGCGGCGCCGGTCGGTGACTATCAATCGCGACCCGCGGCTCGACGGGGCGTGCCTCGGTCTTGACCGCAGGCGCCTGCTCGTCCATCGGCCGCGGTGCAGGCGATGACCCCTGCTCGACCGGCGCCGGCCGGGTCACCCACTCGGGCAGTTGCGGCACCGCTTCGGCACTTTCCTCGGCCACCGGTAGCTCGGCTTCGGTGCTGGCCTCGGGGGTGCCGGTCAGTGGCACGTCGAGCCACAGCTGCCAGCGATCGCCGGCCATTTCCAGACGATCACGCACGTCGAGCCGGTCGCCCAGGCCCATGAGCACGACTTCGACATCCGCTCCCCGCGCCTCGACCCGCCAGGACAGGCTCTGCCCCTCGCGCTCGATTCGCCCGCTGCGCGGCTCGCCGGCCATCTCGACGCCCGGCAGGCGCAGGCTGACGAAGCCCTGCTGGTCGACGCGTTGGTAACTCACCGAGCGCTCAAGCAGCAATTGCAGGACAAAACGCGTGCCTTCGTTCTGCGGCAGAACCTCGAGCAGGCGATTGCCGGCAACCGGCACCGCCGCGTCGGCGGGTTCACTCGGCACGGCGACTACCGGCGTAACCAGCGCCGGAGGCTCGGGGGCCTCGAGGCGCCCACCGACGAGCCAGGCGACCGGCAGAGCCAGCATCAGCGCGCCCGTGGCGAGCAAGCCCCAGCGTCTGAACCGGGCATGACGCTCGCGCCGCCGCGCGGCGCTCTCGTCGACCGCGTGCATGCCGTCCAGACGTTCGCGCTCGGTCGGCGCCGCCCGGCGCGCTTCGAGATCGCGCAGCATGTCGTTGACCAGACTCATGGCAGCACCTCGCCAAGTTGCGAAAGCCATGGCCAGGCGCCGACCAGCGCAGCCAGCGAGGCGGCCACCGCCAACGGCCAGCGCAGATGCCGCGACCAGCCCTGCGGCAAAGCGCTGCCCTCGGTATCGGCCAGCGCGCGGCGCACATGGCGAACGCCCACGCATCGGCTGCCCTCGCCAAAGGCGGCCATCAGGCACTTGTTGGCCAGAATGTTCAGCAGCCGCGGAATGCCACGGCTGCCCTGCACCAGCAGGCGCACCGCCGAACATTCGAACAGCGGCTCGCCGCGATAGCCCGCCACCGCGAGGCGCTCGGTGAGATAGCGCGTCGCATCGGCCACATCCAGCGGTCGCAGCGCATAGGAAAAGGTGATGCGCTGACGCAGCTGACGCAGGTCCTGGCGCGCCAGCGTCTGGTCGAGTTCGGGTTGGCCGAACAGCACCACCTGCAGCAGCTTGCTCTGTTCGGTTTCCAGGTTGGTCAGCAGGCGCAGCCCCTCCAGCGTCGAGACTGGCAGCGCCTGTGCCTCATCGATCAGCAGGACGGTGCTGCGCCCCTCGCCAGCCAGCTCGATCAGCCGGGCATGCAGCGCGGCGAGCAGCCCGTGGGTGTCCAGCTGCTCGACGTCAGGCACGTGCAACTCATGGGCGAGCGCCTGACGCAGCGCCAGCGGGCTGAGCGACGGGTTGGGCAACCAGGCGAGCTGGTAGCGCGAAGGGTCCAGCTCGTTGAGCAGCGCGCGGCACAGCAGCGTCTTGCCGGTGCCGACCTCGCCGGTGATCTTGATGAAGCCCTCGCCCTCGGCAAGCGCGACGCGCAGCAGGTTGAGGCACGCCTGATAGGGCGCCAGCTGCACCAGGAAGCCAGTGTTCGGCGTGAGCGCGAACGGCTTCTCGCGCAGGCCGAAGAACGCCTCGTACACGGGCTTACCTCACCACCTGATTGAACGACTCGGCGCTCTTGCGCAGGTCATCGAGCCAGACGCGGTCATCGATCACCTGCGGGCGCAGCAGGATCACCAGTTCGGTCTGCTGCAGCGCCTTGCGCTGCTGCTGGAACAGGGCGCCAACCACCGGCAGCTTCGATGCCCAGGGCACGTTGGCGTCGGTATTGGTGTTGCGGTTTTCCATCAGGCCGCCGATGACCACGACCTGTCCGCTGCGTGCGCGCACGATCGAGTCGGACTGGCGCGTGGTCGACAGCGCCAGCGGCAGGTTGAAGACGTTGTCGTCGCTACCGAGCTGAATGGTCTTGTTCTGGTCCTGGACCCGGCTGACGGTGGGCCGGACATGCAGGGTGACCTGGTCGTTTTCGTCGATCTGCGGCGTCACGTCGAGCGAGATCCCGGAAAAGAACGGCGTCAGGGTGATGTCCAGATCCGGGGCGGTGGTGCCGCCGGCCAGCGTCGTGGTGGTGGTGGACACGTCGGTGACGAAGAATTCGTCGGTGCCGACCTTGATCACCGCTTTCTGATTGTTCAGGGTCGACACGCGCGGACTGGACAGCACGCGCACGTCGCCCTGGGTCTCGAGCAGCTGCAGCACGCCGGTGAAGTCACCGTTCTGCACGATGGCGCTGAATACGCCACCGATGCCCTGCGCGCCAGCGAGGGCATCGCCCTGCAGCCCGAGGGTGATGTCGGCGTTGCCGAAGCTGCCCAGCTGCGACCAGTTGATGCCCGCCTGGAAGCCATCGGAGAGATTCACTTCGAGGATTTTCGCCTCGAGGATCACCTGGCGCTGCAGGTTGCGCTGTGCCTGTTCGAGAAAGTGCTCGACGGCTTGCTGGTCGCTTGCCGGTGCACGTACCACGAGCAGCCCGGCCTGTGGGTTGACCACCACGCTGTTGCCTTCCTCGCCGCCGATCATCATCGCGACGACTTCACGCACCTCGCCCCAGAAATCGACATTACTGGTGGTCAGCAACTGGCTGGCGTTGACCGTGGACGAGGTCGTGCTGGTGGTGGTTCCGGTCGCGGCGGTGCCGGTGTTGTCGCTGACCGCGACCTGCCCGGAGCTGACCCGCGTATCGCTCATGCCCTGGCGCTGCAGGTTGAGATAGTTGAGGTCATAGGTGCGCGTGACCACGCGATTGGGCAGGACCTGGTAGCCGTAGCTCGTGCGGCGGAAGTCATAGCCGTAGCTGTCGCGCACTGCCGCGAGCACTTCCTCGAGGGTGACGTTGCGCAGGCTGAAGGTGATGTTGCCCGTCACCTCGGGATGTACCAGCAGGTTCTGCCCGGCGCTGTCCATCAGGCTGAGAAAGAATTCGCGTGCCGGCATGTCGTTGGCGGCGACATCGAAGCGCGGCCCGGCCTGCACCGGCGCGTCGAGTGCCAGCGGCGGAATCAGTGCAGCCTGGACCGACGCCGGCGGCGCCACCTTGGCCTGAGTCTGCTCGAGGCTCTCCTTGAACAGGCGGTCGCTCTGCTCGTAGAGCTGTCGGTCGCCGTCCTTGAAGGTCTGACAGGCGCTCAGCAGGCAGATCAGGCTCAGCAGCCCAAGGCGTGGCTTGATAATCGACATCATGGCTTGCTCGGAGTGGCGACCGGGACGGCGAGGCGCAGCGTTTCACGACGGCCCTCGCGCTCGATCAGGACGGAATTCGAATAGATGTTCAGTACACGGGCATCGCCCAGGCGCTCGCCTATCTTCAACGAGCGACCATTGACTACGGCGCGCGGCGCGCCCGGCAGGCGCAGGATCGCCTGCAGCTGCAGGACCTCGCTGGCAGGCGCGGCGCCCGCCTCGACACGCAGCGGATCGGCGCTTGGCAGCGTCGGATCGATGGCCTGGGCATCACCGGCAAAGCAGACCAGCAGCAGGCAGAAGATTCGAACGCGATCAGACACCGACCCACCCCGCATGGCGACTCAAGGTATGCAACTCGATAAGGATCCGCGCCTGCGCAGGGCCGGCCTCCTCGACCTGATAGTCGAGGCTGTCCCAGTGCAGCCGCCAACCGGAGGCCTGCACCGCCTGCAGGTAATTCAGCAGGTCGAAGTAGCCACCCTCCAGGCGCAGCCGCAGACCGTGGCGATAAAAGCTGACCGCCGCGGCGGCTTTGCTTTCGCCGGCCGCTTCGGCTTCGGCAGCCGGCGGCTGGAGCGGCGCGGTGAAACTCTCCAGCTCGACCAGACGCAGCTTCGGCTGATTGCGCAACAGGTCCTGCAGCAACAGCTTCATCTTCGCCGGCGAAACCAGTGCACGGGTCTGCGCGTCGATACGCTGCGACAGCGCCTCGTGTTCCAGCTGCGCCTTGTCCAGCGCCTCGCGATAAGGCCGGTTGGGGTCGGCGGCCAGTTTCGCCTCGAGTTCGCGCCGGCTCGCCTGAGCTTCCAGCTGGCTGGCCTCGGCCTGGCGGCGCCCGGCGTCGAGAGCTTCGCGGCGCTCGGTCAGCGGATCGACTACCGTCAGCAGGTAGAGCAGGCCGAGCAGCGCCAGGCCGACCGCATAGGTCAGCCACTGCTCACGTGGGGCGAGCGCTCGCCACCGCAGCATCAGCGCAGCAAGGGAGCTATTCGCCATCGTCTGCTCCGGCATGTGAGGAGAGGGTGAATTCGAGCAGTTGGCGTTCGTCGCGCTGCACGTCGAAGCGGGCGAACTCGCGGCCGGCGAAGGCCGGGCTCACGCCGAGGCTCTGCAGATAGAGCGGAAGCAGCTCCTGATCGCGACTCTGCCCTTTCAGGCTCATGTCATGACCGCCGGCGCGCAGCTGGATCGTTGTCAGCCACAGGCCGGTCGGCGGGTGGCGGTCGGCGAGCGCCGTGAGGATCGGCACGAAGCCTTCGGCACGCTCGGCATCGAGCTTGCCGAGATACTCGGCAAGCTGCAGCAGCTGACCGTTCTGCGCCTCGCGCTCGGCGAGCTGCTTGGGCAGTTGCGGGTCGAGCACCGGTTCGCGGTAACTGGCCTTGAACTGTGCGAGTCGCGCCTGTTCGGCCTCGGCCAGCTGCTGGGCCCGCTCCGCGGCCTGCCCGGCAGCATGCCACTGCCAGGCGGACCAGCCGCCGTGCAGCACTACGCCGATCAGCAGCAAAGCCAAGCCGAGCGCCATCTGACGCGGCTTCGGCCCGCCGTGACGGCGCTGCTCCTGCTGGAAAAGGTTGACGTTCTGCATCACTGCACTTCCTGACGCAGGGCCGCGCCAACGGCGCCGATGCAGAAGGCCTGCGTGGCTTCCGGCAGGTCGGCCTCGGTCTGGCCGGCGAATAGTTCGCGCAGGTCGAGCCGCTGCAGATTGACGGCCAGGCCCGTGGAAAGCGCCTGAAAGGTCGCCTCGCCGTTCTGCTTCATCGGCAGCAGCAGGAGTCGGCTGATGTAACCCTTGCCGAGCTGACTTTCGAAGTAATCGAGCGAGCGCTGGATTTCCAGCGTCATCCCGGAGAGGTCCTGCGCCGCGCGCGCCAGACCGTTCTCGATACGCCGGGCCATATAGATGTCGGCGCCGTTCTGCACGCTGATCAGGCCTTCGCTGGTGCGCAGGCGCAGCAGCGCAAGGTTGACGCTGCCGGCGCCGGCCAGCAGCCCCAGGTTGCGGAACGCCATTTCGGTGATATCGATGCTCTGCAAGTGCAGGCCGGCCTGCCGGACGAGCGTCAGGTAGTGCTGCATGCGCGGCTTGCTGAAGACAATGCAGTACACCATGCGGTTGCGTCCGCGGTAGGCGTCTTCGGGTAGCGAGAAGCAGTCGACGATGACCTCTTCCAGCGACTCGCTGATCAAATCCTTGACGCGCCAGCGCATGGCGTCGCGCAGCTCGGCCGCGGGCACCTCGGGCGCCTCCAGGAGGAACATCTGGTATTCGGAGGGATGTAGCAGCACGTTGACTGCCGCGCCTTCGAGGCGGTGTTCAGCGACCAGCCGCTTGAGCAACTCAACCTGACCGGCAGTGTCGGCGGCGTGGTACTGGCACAGACGCAACTGCGCCGGCGCGCCTGCTTCGCGCAGAACCTGCGCCAGGCTCATGCCGTGCGGGCTGCTCTCAAGGCCGAGCAACCCCGCCGCCCGGCTATCACGCTTTCTCGAAAACAGCCCCACTCACCGGCTCCCCTTGCCCACAAGCCACTGCGCGTTCAGCTGAAGAACGGCTAACAATGACCGATATCAATTTGCCATCAGTGGCGACGGGACTTTAACAACAATGGTTGAGGGTGTCCAAATACCGTCGTCTGCCTGTGCGCCGATGTCGCGCATCAAAATATGCGCACCGTCACACTTCTTTCGCTATCGGCAGCACGAAGCGTGCCGAGAGTGCGCTTCGTCGGGATCAAAACAGACGCAGTTGCTCGACCTGCTCGCGTCGGCTGCTCAGACGCACGCCTATGCCGATCAGCCGCACGGGCCGTTCGCCGCGGGCGTAGGCGCCCGCCAGCAGGGAGGTGAAGCCTTCGAGCGTCGCGCCGACGCCAACCTGCTCGACGGTCGTCTGGGTAAAATCGTGGAATTTCAGCTTCACGAATGGCTTGCCCGGCCGGTAGTCCGCCTCCAGCCGGGCGATCCGCCGCTCGAGCTGCGCCAACAATTCGGCGAGTTGCGCTTCGCAAGCGGCCAGGTCGGGCAGGTCGCGGTCGAAGGTCTGCTCGACGCTGACCGATTGGCGCCTGCGCTCGACCTGAACCGGACGCTCGTCGATACCCTGTGCCAGCCCCCAGAGGCGCTCACCGAAAGCGCCGAATTCGCGCACCAGCGCCAGCCGACTCCATTGCCCAAGGTCGGCACAGGTCCGAATACCCAGGCGATCGAGCTTTTCCGCCGTGACCCGCCCAACACCATGCAGGCGCTTGACCGGCAAGCTGGCGACGAAGGCCCCAACCTCGGCGGGAGTGATGACGAACAGGCCGTCCGGCTTGTTCCAGTCGCTAGCGATCTTGGCGAGAAACTTGTTCGGCGCGACCCCGGCCGACACCGTGATGCGCAACTGCTGCCAGACGCGCCGACGGATGTCCTGGGCGATGCGCGTGGCGCTGCCGCCGAACTGCGTGCACGCGGAGACGTCGAGGTAGGCCTCGTCCAGCGACAGCGGCTCGATGAGATCGGTGTAGCTGCGCAGGATGCCGTGAATCTCCTGCGAGGCTTCGCGGTAGACATCCATGCGCGGCCGCAGAATCAGCAAGTCGGGACACAGCCGCAGCGCATGGGCCGAAGCCATCGCCGAGCGCACGCCAAAGGCCCGCGCCTCGTAATTGCAGGTCGCGATCACGCCACGCCGATCCGCCGCGCCACCGACGGCGATCGGACGCTGTGCCAGCGTCGGGTCGTCGCGCATCTCGATGGCGGCGAAAAAGCAGTCGCAATCGACGTGGATGATCTTGCGCTGGTGTGCGCTCATGGCCGCCTCACCAGGTGAACGATGATGCTCGACCGGGGGTCGTTACTAGGCGCAGTTCCGATTCTTTTCGACATATGTGGAGGCTGGCATGAAACCAACGCAGCTGACGTCACTTCTGTTCGGCACCCTGCTCGCGGGCGGCATCGCCGTCAACGCAGCCGCCGACGACCATATGCAGCCGCATGCGAAAGACCCGCAGAACGCTCACGACAACACCCAGCAGCAGATGGGCGACGACACGCATTACGATGGCAAGCATCAAGCCGATCCGAAGATGAAGCAAGAAGTCCAGGAGCAGTGGCGCGAGGACGCCGAAGAGCGCCGTGAGTCCGACGTTCGCAGACCCGAACAGGGCGGCTGACAGCCCTCACAGCTCGAGGGGATAGGGCTCGACCAGCGCCTTGCCGTACCCCTCGACGAACTCGGGGGGCATGCGCTTCGGCTTTCCACTGGATAACTCGATGCAGACGAAGGTCGTCTGCGCGCGGAGCAGCGTGGCCCCGTCGGCCGGGCGAACGAGCTGGAACTGGCGCTTCATGCGCAGACGCTGATCCGATTCGCAGATCCAGGTGGCCAGCTGCAGCCGGTCACCTTCATATGCACTGGCCAGATAGTCGATCTCGTGCCGCAGCACCGCCATCGCACGGTCCAGCCGCCGATAATCCTCGATGCCCAGCCCCAGGCTCTGCGAATGACTCCAGGCGCAGCGCTCCAGCCAGGACACATAGACGGCGTTATTGGCGTGACCCAGCTCGTCGATGTGCTCTGCCGACACCTGGACATCGATGACGTAGGCCCCTTCCCTATCCCAGCTCATGACAGATCTCCCAATCAAGATTCGCAGCATGAGAACCCGAGCGACGCGCTTTGTCACGCGTCTGCACCCATTACGGCGCCCCAGGCTGCTCAAACTCCGACACGTCCGGCATGCCGCCGTTCCGCCAGCGCCCGCCGTCATGCCGCCGCGTGCGCGCGACGGCGCCTGCTCACGCAGGACCGGACGGCAGCCGAAAACCATATGACAGAAAAACAAAAGGGCCATCTCGCGAGAGATGACCCCTGAGTGCCCAAGGCGGGCTAAAAAATGGCGTCCCCTAGGGGACTCGAACCCCTGTTACCGCCGTGAAAGGGCGGTGTCCTAGGCCACTAGACGAAGGGGACGTAACCTTCGATACGGTCCGGCAAGGAGCCGAAGCGCGTGGAAATTGGTGGAGCTAGACGGGATCGAACCGTCGACCTCTTGCATGCCATGCAAGCGCTCTCCCAGCTGAGCTATAGCCCCGAACTTAACGTCTTCCGACGAGCGCAACGCCTGGGCGGTGCGGCTGGAAAGTGGCGTCCCCTAGGGGACTCGAACCCCTGTTACCGCCGTGAAAGGGCGGTGTCCTAGGCCACTAGACGAAGGGGACGCAATCCCTTCTACGCAACCCGTCAACACGGGCTGGTGGCAAATCTCATCGAGTTTGGTGGAGCTAGACGGGATCGAACCGTCGACCTCTTGCATGCCATGCAAGCGCTCTCCCAGCTGAGCTATAGCCCCAACTCGAGGACGGGGCGCATATTAGGGGCGCCCCTGGGCGGTGTCAACACAATTATCCGTCGTTGACGAAGAATTTTTGGCATTAGGAACAATCACTTACCACGACGAACGGCAGCCGCCGAAATGACGGCCGCCGAGCCGCTTCAGCCGGCGATCGCTGCCAGCAGCTTTTCCCACTCCTTGGCTTCCTTTTTCGAGGCGCCGCCAAGCAACTCCAACGCCTGACGCAGACGGAAGCGCGTCAGGTCCGGGCCGAGAATCTCCATCGCATCGAGCACCGACACCGAGCTGGCCTGGCCGGTGATCGAGGCAAACATCAGCGGCATCACGTCACGCAGCTTCAGTCCGAGGTGCTCGGCCACTGCCGTGATGCAGCCGGTGATGTTGTCCTTCTGCCAGTGCCGCAGCGCCTCGAGCTTCCACAGGACCAGCTGCAATACCTGGCGAACCTGGGTCTCGTCGAGTTTCTTGTGGACGAACAGCGCCGGGTCAAGCGGCAATGCACCGGAGAAAAAGAAGCCCGCCAGTGGCGCGATCTGGCTGAAGGTTTCCACACGCTGCTGCACGTGCGGGGCGATCTGCATCAGGTAGCCCGGATTGAAGGCCCACTTCTGCACTTCGGCGGCGAACTGTTCCACCGAGAGCTCGCGCAACCACTGTCCGTTGAGCCAGGAGAGCTTCTCCAGGTCGAAGATCGGTCCCCCCAGCGAAACGCGGGTGATATCGAAGCTGGCGATCATCTCGTCGAGCGTGAACTTCTCCCGCTCGTCCGGCATCGACCAGCCCATGCGCCCGAGGTAGTTGAGCATCGCCTGTGGCAGGAAGCCCATGCGCTGGTAGAAGGTGATCGAGGTCGGGTTCTTGCGCTTGGACAGCTTGCTCTTGTCCGGATTGCGCAAGAGCGGCATGTAGCAGTTCACCGGCGCTTGCCAGCCGAAGTATTCGTAGAGCTTGAGGAGCTTGGGCGCCGACGGCAGCCACTCCTCGCCGCGCAGCACGTGGGTGATACCCATCAGGTGATCGTCGACCACATTGGCCAGGAAGTAGGTCGGCAGGCCATCGGCCTTCATCAACACCTGCATGTCGATGCGGTCCCAGCCGATCTCGACCTCGCCGCGCAACATGTCCTTGACCACGCAGACGCCTTCGCTCGGCACCTTCATGCGCACCACGTGCGACTCGCCGGCGGCGATGCGACGCTGCGCCTCTTCCGCCGCGATGTGCATGCAGTGGCCGTCGTAGCGCGGGGTTTCCTTGTTGGCCATTTGCTCGGCGCGCACCTGATCCAGGCGCTCGGCGCTGCAGAAGCACGGAAACGCATGCCCCTTGGCGACCAGCTCGTCCGAATACCGCTTGTAGATCGCGCCGCGCTCGCTCTGCCGGTAGGGCCCGTGCGGACCGCCGACATCCGGCCCCTCGTCCCACTCGATGCCCAGCCAGCGCAGCGCATCATAGATCTGCTGCTCGGACTCGCGAGTCGAGCGCACCTGATCGGTGTCCTCGATACGCAGGACGAACTGGCCGCCGTGCTGGCGGGCGAAACACAGATTGAACAGCGCGATGTAGGCGGTGCCGACATGCGGGTCGCCGGTCGGTGACGGCGCGATACGGGTGCGAACGGTGGTCATGTTGGTCTCGAAGCAGGCCACGAATGAAACACGGCGACCAGTCAGCCGGCTGGTCAGCGCGAATAAAGCCGCGATGTTAGCAGGCGCGCCTCTTCCGGCTCCACCAAGCGACCGTCCGTAACCGGCAGCGCCTGCATGAGGAAATCCAGAAAGGCCTTGACCTTCATCGCCTGAAAGCGCCGCGACGGGTAGACCGCATAGATGTCGCTGGTCGGCAGCTCGGTCTCCGGCAGCAATTCGATCAATTGCCCGGCTCGCACCTCGCGCTCGGTGATCATCCGCGGCAGCGCCGCGATGCCGGCACCGGCAAGCGCGGCCTCACGGGCAAAGGTGATGTTGTTGCAGGTCAGCACCCGGCGACAGGGAATGTTGCGCTCGCGCACCGGCCAGTAGCGCGCCGGATCGTGCGATAGGCCGATCGCGCGATGCTCGACCAGCGCCTGCGCGCAGGTGGGAATGCCATGCTCGGCCAGGTAGGCGGGGCTCGCGCAAAGCCGCCGCCGGGTCTCGAACAGCTTGCGCGCGACGAGCGTCGCCTCGTTCGGCGGGCCGACCTGAATGGCGATATCGACGCCCTCCTCCACCGGATCGACCGAGCGCGAGGCCAGCTCGACCTCGGCAGTGATCTGCGGATGCTGCCGCATGAACGCACCGACCACGCGCCCGAGCACCCATTGGCCGAACTCGATCGGCGCACTGATGCGCAACAGGCCAGCCGGCGCCTGCTGCAGCTGCATGACCGCCCGCTCGGCTTCGGCGAAGTCGAGGAGGATCTGCCGGCAGCGTTCGTAGTACGCCTCGCCAACCTCGGTCAGGCGCAGCCGTCGAGTGGTGCGGTTGATCAGCCGCACGCCGAGACGCTCCTCGAGCTGCACGATGCGCCGGCTGACCGTGGATTTCTGCATGCCCAGGCCCAGCGCAGCCTGGGTAAAGCTGTGCGTCTCGACCACACGGACAAAGATCAGCGCGTCATCCAACCCCATGATTGTTCCTTGAGTGCAACAAAGTTTCGCGATTGTAACGGCTTATTTCTCGGACGGAACGCTGCTAGATTGCCTGGCCGACCTTCACGGCAACGAGCCTTCCATGCCCGCCAAGTTGAAACGCCGACTGTTTCTGTTCGTCGCCATTGTCCTGCTGGCGGCCGCCGCCTTCTTCGCGCACTGGTACTTCGTCGGCCGGCACTACGAGCACACCGACAACGCCTACGTGCAAGGGGAGATCACCCGCATCTCCAGCCAATTGGCCGCCCGTATCGAACAGGTGCATGTCGAGGACAATCAGCACGTCGAACCCGGAGATCTGCTGGTGACGCTCGAAGCTGGCGATTTCCGTCTGGCGCTGGAGCAGGCGCGCGCCAACCTGGCGATCCACGAGGCCGAACTCGCCCAGGCGCGCAGCCGTCTGACCCAGCAGAACAGCCTGATCGCCGCCAGCCAGGCGGCACTGGCGGCGGCCCAGGCCAATCTCGAGCGCAGCCAGCTCGACCTCTCGCGCGTCGAAGCCCTGCGCAAGCCCGGCTTCGTCTCGGAAGAACGCGTGACCACCCTGTCGGCTGACGCGCGCGTGGCCCGCTCCCAACGGCAGAAGGCCGAGGCGGACCTGAGCGCCCAGCGTCAGCAGGTCGACACCCTTGAAGCCGAGGTGCAGCGTCTGCAGGCACTGATCGGCAGCGCGCGCGCGCAGATCGAGCAAGCCGAGCTGAACCTCGGGCGCACCGAGATCCGCTCGCCGATCAGCGGCATCGTTGGCCAGCGCTCCGCACGCGCCGGGCAATACGTGTCGGTCGGCGCCTACCTGATGTCGGTGGTGCCGGACGAGGACATCTGGGTGCAGGCCAACTTCAAGGAAACCCAGATCGGCCGGATGCACGAAGGCCAGACGGCAGAACTGACCTTCGACAGTTTTCCCGACACGCCCATTGAAGGTCGCGTCGAGAGTCTGTTCCCGGCATCCGGTGCGCAGTTCAGCCTGCTGCCACCGGACAATGCGACCGGCAACTTCACCAAGGTGGTCCAGCGCATTCCCGTCAAGCTCACCTTCGCGCCCGACAATCCGCTCAAGGGCCGCATCCGCCCCGGGATGTCGGTGGACGTGAAGGTCGATCTCCGTGGCCGCTGATGCGCTGATCCGCCCCGAGGGCGAACCCAGTCGTCGCGACTGGATCGCCGTGATGAGCGCCATGCTCGGCGCCTTCATGGCGGTGCTGGATATCCAGATCACCAACTCGTCGCTCAAGGATATCCAGGGCGCGCTCTCGGCCACCCTCGAGGAAGGCTCGTGGATTTCCACGTCGTACCTCGTCGCGGAGATCATCATGATCCCGCTGACCGCCTGGCTGGTGCAGCTGCTGTCCGCCCGTCGCCTGGCCGTCTGGGTGTCGGTCGGTTTCCTGATCTCGTCCCTGCTCTGCTCCTTCGCCTGGAATCTCGAAAGCATGATCGTGTTCCGCGCGATGCAGGGGTTCACCGGCGGCGCACTGATTCCGCTGGCCTTTACCCTCACGCTGATCAAGCTGCCGGAGCATCACCGCGCCAAAGGCATGGCACTGTTCGCCATCACCGCGACCTTTGCGCCCTCGATCGGCCCCACGCTGGGCGGCTGGCTCACCGAGAGCTGGGGCTGGGAATACATCTTCTACATCAATGTGCCGCCCGGGCTGCTGATGATCGCCGGCCTGCTCTATGGCCTTGAGAAAAAGCCGCCGCACTGGGAACTGCTCAAGCGCACCGACTATGCCGGCATCGTCACGCTGGCCATGGGGCTGGGCTGCTTGCAGGTGTTTCTCGAGGAAGGCCACCGCAAGGACTGGCTCGAGTCGAGCCTGATCGTCGAGCTGGGTGTGGTCGCCCTGCTGAGCCTGATCCTGTTCGTGATCCTGCAGCTGTCACGCCCCAATCCGCTGATCAACCTCGGCATTCTGCGCGAGCGCAACTTCGGCCTGACCAGCATCGCCAGCCTCGGCATGGGCCTCGGGTTGTACGGCTCGATCTATCTGCTGCCGCTGTATCTGGCGCAAATCCAGCATTACAACGCGCTGCAGATCGGCCAGGTGATTATGTGGATGGGTATCCCGCAGCTGTTCCTGATCCCGTTTGTCCCGAAGCTGATGAAGGTGATCGCGCCGAAATGGCTGTGTGCCGCGGGCTTCGCGCTGTTCGGCCTGTCCAGCTTCGCCTCCGGCGCGCTCAATCCGGATTTCGCCGGCGACCAGTTCCATCCGATCCAGATCATCCGCGCCCTCGGCCAGCCGATGATCATGGTCACCGTCTCGCTGATCGCCACGGCCTATGTGCAACCGCAGGACGCCGGCTCGGCATCCAGCCTGTTCAACATCCTGCGCAACCTGGGCGGTGCCATCGGCATCGCCCTGCTGGCCACCCTGCTCGACAGCCGCAGCAAGGTGTATTTCGACTACCTGCGTGAAGCCCTGGTGCCGACCAACCCGGCCGTCGCCGAGCGCCTGGCGACGCTGACCCGGCAACTGGGCAGCGAGCAGGCGGCGCTGGGGCGGCTCAGCGAGATCACCCACCAGCAAGCGATGATCATGGCCTACAACGATGCCTTCCATTTCGTCGGCATCGCGCTGGCGATCAGCATGGTCGCCGTGATGCTGACCCGAGGCCTGCCACAGAACATGCAAACCGGAGCCGGCGGCCACTGATGCCCGCCGGCTGCGGTCGCATTCAGACCTGCAGCAGCCGCTCGCGCAGCTTGTGAATCTCGTCGCGCACCTCGGCAGCGGCTTCGAACTCCAGATCACGCGCCAGCAACAGCATCTTTTCCTCGAGCTGCCGGATGCGCTTGTTGATTTCGCTCGGCGAACGCAGCTCGTTCTCGTAACGCGCGTTCTCCTCGGCTGCCTTCGCCTCGCTGCGCCGCTTGCGCGAACGCGACCCGGGCACGGTGGCGCCTTCGAGAATGTCCTGTACGTCCTTCTTCACGCCCTTGGGCACGATGCCGTGCGCCTCGTTGAAGGCGATCTGCTTGGCCCGGCGGCGCTCGGTCTCGTCGATGGCCCGCTGCATGGAGCCGGTGACGTTGTCGGCGTAGAGGATCGCCCGGCCGTTGAGGTTGCGCGCGGCGCGGCCGATGGTCTGGATCAGCGACCGTTCCGAACGCAGGAAGCCCTCCTTGTCCGCATCGAGGATCGCCACCAGCGACACCTCGGGCATATCCAGGCCCTCACGCAACAGGTTGATGCCCACCAGCACGTCAAAGGCGCCCAGTCGCAGGTCGCGGATGATCTCGACGCGTTCGACGGTGTCGATATCCGAGTGCAGGTAGCGCACGCGCACATCGTGATCGCCCAGGTAGTCGGTCAGGTCCTCGGCCATGCGTTTGGTCAGCGTGGTAACCAGCACGCGCTCGTCGACCGCCACGCACTTGCGGATCTCCGAGAGCAGGTCGTCGACCTGGGTCAGCGCCGGGCGCACCTCGACCTGCGGGTCGACCAGACCGGTCGGGCGCACCACCTGCTCGACCACCCGCCCGGCATGCTCGGCCTCGTAGGGCCCGGGGGTGGCCGAGACGAAGATGGTCTGCGGACAGATCGCCTCCCACTCATCGAAGCGCATCGGCCGGTTGTCCAGCGCCGACGGCAGGCGGAAGCCATATTCGACCAGGGTTTCCTTGCGCGAGCGGTCGCCCTTGTACATCGCCCCCACCTGCGGCACCGAGACGTGGGATTCGTCGATCACCAGAAGCGCGTCGGCCGGCAGGTAGTCGAACAGCGTCGGCGGCGGCTCGCCCGGCCCGCGCCCGGAGAGGTAGCGCGAGTAGTTCTCGATGCCGTTGCAGTAGCCCAGCTCCATGATCATTTCCAGGTCGAAGCGCGTGCGCTGCTCCAGGCGCTGAGCCTCGACCAGCTTGTTCTGCCCGCGCAGGTAGTCCAGGCGATCGCGCAGCTCGGCCTTGATCTGCTCGACCGCATCCATGAGCGTCTCGCGCGGGGTGACGTAGTGGGATTTCGGATAGAAGGTAAAGCGCGGCAGCTTGCGGATCACCTCGCCGGTCAGCGGATCGAAGGCCGACAGGCTCTCCACTTCGTCGTCGAACAGCTCGATGCGCACGGCCTCCAGCTCCGACTCGGCGGGAAACACGTCGATCACGTCACCGCGCACGCGGAAGGTCGCGCGGGCGAAATCCATGTCGTTGCGGCTGTACTGCAGGCCGGTCAGGCGACGCAGCAGCTCGCGCTGGTCGAGCCGGTCACCGCGGTCGACGTGCAACACCATCTTCAGGTACGACTGCGGGTCGCCCAGACCGTAGATGCAGGACACTGTGGTGACGATGATCGCATCCGGGCGCTCGAGCAGCGCCTTGGTCGCCGACAGGCGCATCTGCTCGATATGGTCGTTGATCGAGGCATCCTTCTCGATGAAGGTGTCGGAGGACGGGACATACGCCTCGGGTTGGTAATAGTCGTAATAGGAGACGAAATACTCGACGGCGTTGTGCGGGAAGAACGCCTTGAACTCGCCGTACAGCTGCGCGGCGAGCGTCTTGTTCGGCGCCAGCACCAGGGTCGGGCGCTGCACGTGAGCGATCACGTTGGCGATGCTGAAGGTCTTGCCCGAACCGGTGACGCCCAGCAGCGTCTGGTGCGACAAACCCGCCTCCAGACCCTCGATCATCTGACGGATGGCTTCGGGCTGATCCCCTGCCGGCTTGAATCGGGTGACCAGTTCGAACTGGGACATGGGCGACCTCTGCGTACTCGGTTCTGGCTCGATCGGTGCGCGCTGCACCGAGCTAGGAAACACTCGCCGCGCGGATGACAGCACGTCGAACCGGGGCAAAAAGCTCGGGATAGCATATCGCGGCGGCCGCGCTTGATGGCTATACTATCGCCCCGTTTGCGCACCCCCTCCGCGCGAAGCGAGGGCGGTGAAATCCTGTCACCTTCTCTTTCAGAGCCCCTCCACCATGAGTTTGTTCTCTGCCGTCGAAATGGCGCCGCGCGATCCCATCCTCGGCCTCAACGAAGCTTTCAATTCCGACACGCGGCCGAACAAGGTCAACCTCGGGGTGGGCGTCTACTACAACGAAGATGGCCGGATCCCGCTGCTGCGCGCGGTCGCCGAAGCCGAACAGGCCCGCATCGCCGCGCACGCGCCGCGCGGTTACCTGCCGATCGAAGGCATCGCGGCCTATGACGGCGCCGTGCAAAAGATGCTGTTCGGCGCCGACTCCGCGCTGCTTGCCGATGGCCGCGTCGTCACCATCCAGGCGCTCGGCGGCACCGGCGCGCTGAAGGTCGGCGCCGACTTCCTCAAGCGCCTGCTGCCCGATGCCACGGTCGCCATCAGCAACCCGAGCTGGGAAAACCATCGCGCCCTGTTCGAGTCGGCCGGGTTCCCGGTGCACCAGTACGCCTATTACGAAGCCGCCAGCCATGGCGTGGATCGCGCGGGCATGCTGGCCGACCTGAAGGCGCTGCCGGCCCGCTCGATCATCGTGCTGCACGCCTGCTGCCATAACCCGACCGGTGTCGACCTGGGTATCGACGACTGGAAGCAGGTGATCGAGGTGCTACGGGAAAAGGACCACATCCCGTTCGTCGACATTGCCTACCAGGGCTTTGGTGACGGCATCGAGGAAGACGCGGCGGCAGTGCGTCTGTTCGCCGAGACGGGCATGACCTTCTTTGTCTCCAGCTCGTTTTCCAAGTCGTTCTCGCTCTACGGTGAGCGCGTGGGCGCCCTGTCGATCGTCACCGGCAACCGTGACGAGTCCGCACGCGTGCTCTCGCAGGTCAAGCGCGTGGTGCGCACCAACTATTCGAACCCGCCGACCCATGGCGCAACGGTAGTGGCCTCGGTGCTCAACAGCCCGGAACTGCGCGCGATGTGGGAAACCGAGCTGGGCGAAATGCGCGAACGCATTCGCAAGATGCGTCTGGGCATGGTCGAGCAGCTCGCAGCCAAGGGCGCGAAAACCGACTTCAGCTTCGTAGCGCGTCAGCGCGGCATGTTCTCCTATTCCGGACTGACCGCCGAACAGGTCGAACGCCTGCGCGTGGAGTTCGGCGTCTATGCCATCAGCACCGGTCGCATCTGCGCTGCCGCACTGAACGAGCGCAACCTGGGCTACGTGACCGACGCGATCGTCCAGGTCCTCTGACCGCCAGGCCCTGCACGCCGCACCGGCGCGCAGGGCTCTGGGCCGTGCGACAAGGGGGTTGACTTCCCCTTTGGAAACAGTAGGATACGCACCGTTGTTCCGCGATAGCTCAGTCGGTAGAGCAAATGACTGTTAATCATTGGGTCCCTGGTTCGAGTCCAGGTCGCGGAGCCAAATTTCAAAAGCCTCGGTCAATACCGGGGCTTTTTTATTGCCTGCGGACTCTCACCAGGGACCCCGTCCCAGGTTATTCGGCCTACGGCCTCACCCCCTCGGGGCCGCGCTAAAGCGCGTTCAGCTGCGCTGTCGAGTCCAGGTCGCGGAGCCAAATTTCAAAAGCCTCGGTCAATACCGGGGCTTTTTTATTGCCTGCGGACTCTCACCAGAGACCCCGCCTCAGGTTATTCGGCCTACGGCCTCACCCCTTCGGGGCCGCGCTAAAGCGCGTTCAGCTGCGCTGTCGAGTCCAGGTCGCGGAGCAAAATTCAAAAGCCACGATAGTTACCGCTTTTTGAGCCTACGGCCCCTCACCAGGCCTCGCCAAACGGGCAATCAGGCACCGCTTGGCGCAACCAGGCGCCCTTCGACGCGCGCCAACCAGCCGCGCAGCATCAGCGAAGCCAGCAAGCCACAGCCCACGCCGAGACCGTTGGCCAGCATGTCGCCAAGCGATGGCGTGCGATACGGCAATGCGCCCTGCAGCAATTCGATCGCCAGCGCAGCAGTAAGCGAGCCGATCACGACAACGCCCCAGTGCAGCCGCATGAAGGCGAACCTCAGGGTGAAGACCAGTGCGGCGAATCCCGCCAGGTGATGCAGCTTGTCCTGATGGTGAAACACCTGCGGCACAGGGTCGGGCTTGAGCCCCGCGAACAGCACGATCAGCAGCACCAGCAAGAAGGGCAGCGCCCGCATATACCGCATATCACCTCATCCATTTAAGTCAGCCAGACAGACCCGGCGAACCCGAGCCCTTCGCTCTGACCACGACTTGCGCGACACATTCAAACCGCGGAAACGCAAGCGCCCCCAATGAGGGGGCGCCTGGTACGAGAAGACAGCTTACTGCTGGGCGTCGGCTTCGGTCGCAGCCTCAGGCTGCTCGGCAGCCTGCTCCTGGGAATCACCCTTGATGTCGAGCAGCTCGAGCTCGAACACCAGCACCGAATTGGCCGGAATCAGCGGGCTGGGGCTCTGCTCGCCATAGGCCAGATCGCTCGGGATATAGAGCTTGTATTTCTCACCCACGTGCATGAGCTGGAGGCCTTCGACCCAGCCCGGAATCACGCCGCCAACCGGCAGATCGATCGGAGTGCCACGCTTGATCGAGCTATCGAACACGGTGCCGTCGGTCAGAGCCCCCTCGTAATGCACGGTCACGATGTCATCGGCGGTGGGCTGCGGGCCCTCGGCAGACTTGATCACTTCGTACTGCAGACCGGAGGCAGTGGTCTTGACGCCTTCGCGCTTGGCATTCTCTTCGAGGAACTTCTTGCCGGCCTCGGCAGCCTTGGCGTTGGCCTCAGCCATGCGCTCTTCGGCACGCTTCTGCAGTGCAGAGAAAGCCTCCATCAACTGCTCGTCGGTCAGCTTCTGCTCCTTCTTGCCGATGGCATCCTCGATCCCCAGGGCCACAGCCTTCGAATCGAGATCATCCATACCCTCCTGCGCCAGGCTCTTGCCCATGTTCAGGCCGATGCCGTAGGACGCCTTCTGCGCCGGAGTGTCGAGCTTGACACTGGTCTGCGAGTCACAGCCGGCCAATACCAGGCCGACCAGGGCGACTGCCGGTGCCAAACGATGCGTGCGTCTCATGCTGTTTCCTTTTGTCCGGGAATGGTGAGGCATATATAAGGCGGACGAGCTTATCAGGCGCCCACGAGCCCTGGCTATGCGCCACGGGGCAGCGATGGGTAAAGACAACGCAAAGATTGCGATGTTGCGCAGTCGGCCCGCTTTCGACACAAGGACAGGGGCCGCGCAGGAAGAAACGAAAAAAGCGACCCTAAGGTCGCTTTTTTCGTTATCTCGGGCGTTCAGTATTCCCGAGAAGCTATGTGGCGCAGCGGACGGGACTCGAACCCGCGACCCCCGGCGTGACAGGCCGGTATTCTAACCGACTGAACTACCGCTGCGCTTTACCTCGAGTGGTGGGTGGTGACGGGATCGAACCGCCGACCCTCTGCTTGTAAGGCAGATGCTCTCCCGGCTGAGCTAACCACCCATTTGCTCTCGAAGTGGGGCGCATTCTAGAGACGCCTCCCAACCTTGGCAACCCCCAAATGAAAAAAAAATTTGGAAAGTTTCAAAGACTTAGGCGAGCCCGCTTTTTCCGGCCAATTTCCGCGTCGCTTCCATCCGAGGGTTGGCCTGACAGGGATGGATGGGAATAATGCGCGCTTTGCTTTTTCCGGAGTTTGCTCGTCATGTGGTTTCGCAACCTGCTCGTATACCGTCTCACCCAGGATGTCGCGCTAGATGCGGAGACGCTCGAAGCTGCACTGGCCGCCAAACCCGCCCGCCCCTGCGCCAGCCAGGAGCTGAGCACCTACGGCTTCGTCGCACCGTTTGGTAAGGGCGAGGATGCCCCGCTGGTGCATGCCAGCCAGGGATTTCTGCTGATCGCCACGCGCAAGGAAGAACGCATTCTGCCCGGCAGCGTGGTCAAGGACGCCGTGAAGGAGAAGGTCGACGAGATCGAGGCCGAGCAGATGCGCAAGGTCTATAAGAAGGAGCGCGACCAGATCAA
The DNA here is from genome assembly GCF_057738225.1 of Stutzerimonas sp. CXK-1. Classification (NCBI taxonomy): domain Bacteria; kingdom Pseudomonadati; phylum Pseudomonadota; class Gammaproteobacteria; order Pseudomonadales; family Pseudomonadaceae; genus Stutzerimonas; species Stutzerimonas sp. CXK-1. The sequence continues at coordinate 2,843,979 of NZ_CM173217.1, forward strand.
GGACGAGATCATCCAGGCCTTCCTGCCGCGTGCCTTCATTCGCAAGTCCGGCACCTTCGCCGCAATCGATGCCGAGCGCGGCCTGATCCTGGTGAACTCGGCCAGCCCGAAGAAGGCCGAAGACCTGCTCTCCACCCTGCGCGAGGCGATCGGCTCGCTGCCGGTGCGCCCGCTGACCGTGAAGATCGCGCCCAGCGCCACGCTCACCGATTGGGTGAAAACGCAGAAGGCCGCTGACGACTTCTACGTGCTCGACGAATGCGAGCTACGCGACACCCATGAGGATGGCGGTGTGGTGCGCTGCAAGCGCCAGGACCTGACCAGCGACGAAATCCAGCAGCACATGGAAGCCGGCAAGCAGGTCACCCAGCTGTCCCTGGCCTGGCAGGACAAGCTGTCCTTCGTGCTGGACGACAAGCTGATCATCAAGCGCCTGCGCTTCGAGGAACTGCTGCAGGACCAGGCCGAACAGGATGGCGGCGACGATGCCCTCGCCCAGCAGGACGCCAGCTTCCTGCTGATGATGATGACCTTCCGCGAATTTCTGCCGGCGCTGTTCGAAGCGTTCGGCGGCGAAGAGGTTCCGCAGGGCATCTGACCGCACGGGGCGCCGCTCGGCGCCCCCTTCCCCGCCTCAGCGCAATCCGAGCTGCACCAGCAATTTCCATCCCAGCCGATCCCCCAGCGCCCAGAGCATGAAGCGCTCGATGAACTCCGGCGCGTCGATGAACAGCGCGCCGCAGACCAGCACGCTGAGGAGCGAGACGACCAGGAACAGCTGCGGTATCGACAGTTTCAGCACGACCAAGAGCACGATCGCGATGATCGCCGAGGCGACCATGAACAGCGCGTTGAGAATGTTATTCGCCGCCACCACCCGCGAGCGCTCGTGCACCACGCTGCGCGACTGGATCAGCGCGTACAGCGGAACGATGTAAACGCCGCCGAAGACACCCAGCCCGAGGATGTCTGCCAGGACCCACCAGGCCGAGGGCTCGCCGAGCAGCGCCCGCCAGTCCACGCTGGCCGCAGGCAGCGGATGCGCGCTGGCATGCCACCAGAGCAGCACCCCGCACAGGCTCAGGCCGATCGCCCCGAGCGGCACCAGGCCGATCTCCAGACGGTGCCGCGAGAGCCGCTCGCAGAGCAGCGAGCCCAGCGCGATGCCCACCGAAAACAGGGTGAGGATCAGCGTCACCACACTCTCGTCGCCTCCCAGGTAGTCTTTCGAGAGTGCCGGAATCTGCGTCAGGTAGGTCGCACCAAGAAACCAGAACCAGGAGTTGCCGAGCATCGCCCGCGACACGGCGCGCGGCTGGCCGAAGCCCAGGCGCAACACTCGCAGTGACTCACGCAGCACGTGCCAATCCAGCGGCAGGTCCGGCAGCCCGGCTTTCGCCCGCGGAATGCCCAGGCTGGCGAGGTAGCCCGCCAGCGCCAGCGCGACCACCGCAATGGATACCGACGCGGCGTAATGTTCACCACCCAGCAGCACCCCCGCACCGATGGTGCCGCCCAGGATGGCGAGAAAGGTGCCCATTTCCACCAGCGCATTGCCGCCGACCAGCTCGTCACTGGCCAGCTGCTGCGGCAGGATCGCGTACTTCACCGGGCCGAACAGCGCCGACTGCGACCCCATGCAGAACAGCACCAGCAGCAGTAGTGCCAGGTTGCCGAACAGCATCCCCGCCGCCCCCAGCAGCATGATCAGGATCTCGGCCAGTTTGATCCGGCGGATCAGCCAGGCCTTTTCGTACTTCTCGCCCAGCTGGCCACCAAAGGCGGAGAACAGAAAGAACGGCAGGATGAACAGCAGTGCGCAGAGGTTGATCAGCAGGCTCTTGTCCGCCTCGATGCCCAGGCGAAAGAGAATCGCCAAGACCAGTGCCTGCTTGAACACGTTGTCATTGAAGGCGCCGAGGAACTGCGTCAGGAAGAACGGCAAAAAGCGCCGCGTACCGAGCAGCCGGAACTGCGAATGCTGGCTCACAGGGCTCGCCCCGGGTATGCGGGGCACGGCAGTAATGGCATCGTCAGGCCCTCACTCAGAGCGGCAGCTGGCCCAGGGCCCAGCGCAGCAGGAAAAAGCTCAGCAGACCGAGCGCGATCGTCGCCAACAGGTGCCGCGTCAAGGCGGCCACGACGATCGCCAGGACGCCGGCCAGCAGGTAGGCGTTACGCCAGTCCAGCCACAACTCGCCCTCGGGCATCAGCATGCCGGGCACCACGATGGCGGTCAGGACGGCCACCGGCACATAGTGCAGGCCCTGCTCGATCGCCCGCGCGAAACGCAGATCCGGCCAGGCGAAGAAACTGAAGCGCGTAAGAAAGGTGATCGCCAGCATGCCGAGGATCAGCCACCACAAGCTCATGACCACACCTCCTGGCTGGCCATGCGCTCGGCACGCCGCTCGAGCCATACGCCGACGACGATGCCGGCCAGTGCCGCGGCGAGCAGGCCGAGCTTGTAGGGCAGGTGCCAGGTCGCCAGCGCCACAACCGCGGCGACCACGGCCGAGGCGACCTGCGGCCGGGTGCGCATCATCGGCACGGCAATCCCGATGAATGTCGCGATCATGGCGAAATCCAGGCCCCAGGCCGCGACGTCCGGCACCGCCTGGCCGAACAGCACGCCCACCAGCGTCGACAGCTGCCAATTGACGTACATCGTCAGCGCCGCGCCCAGGAAGAACCAGTGCTTGTAGGGCGAGTCATCATCACGTGCGTATCGATGCTGGACCACGGCGTAGGCTTCATCGGTAAGCCAGAACGCCAGCGGAGCCCGCCAGCGCCCCGGCAGATGCCTGACGAATGGCTGCAGGGCGGCGCTGTAGAGCGCATGACGCAGGTTGACCACAAAGGTGGTAAGCAACACCACGGCCGCGCCGACCCCGCCGCCGACCAGCGTCACGGCAATGAACTGTGCCGAGCCGGCGAACACCAGCGCCGACATGCCCATCGTCTGCCAGGCGCTGAAACCGGCGGCCACCGCCAGCGTGCCGAAGATGATGCCGAAGGGAATGGCACCCAGAATCAACGGTAGGATGTCCCGGCACCCGTGAAGGAATTCTTGCGAACGCGACATCAGGGCTCCTTAACGACCGGCCGACGCGCCGGTCGCCCCTAGAGCAGACCGGCCGTGGCGGCGCACGCGCAAACCGCCAACCTTAACCGAAGTCATCGTTTTCGGCGATGCGCATGACAGCCTGATGTCGGCCTCAGCCGGCAGCGAGCAGGCGTTCGCGAATGGCCGGCCAGTCCTCGTCGGTGATGCTGTAGAGCAAGGTGTCGTCGAGACGCCCGTCCGCCAGCCGGCGGTGATTGCGCAGCCGGCCTTCGGGCTGCGCACCAAGTTTCTCGATGGCGCGCTGCGAGCGCAGATTGCCCGCCGCCGTTTTCAACTGCAGACGCACCAGCCGCCACTCCTCGAAGGCATGGCGCAGCAACAGGAACTTCACCGACGCATTCAGGCCGGTGCCATGCTCGGCCTGGTCCAGCCAGGTCCAGCCCAGCTCAGCGGCCGGCAGCCCGGGGAGGAAATCGGCAAAACGCGTCGTGCCCACGACCCTGTCGGCCAGGCGCAGGGTAAAGGCGACCGCGCGGCCGTCGCGCTGGTCGGCCAGCGCCTGCCGATACCAGTCCGGGCGCAACGGCCCGTTCATGTACACCAGCTGCTCGCGGTTGCGCTCGGCGAGCGCCGCCAGCACGGGAATGTCCGCCTCCGCCAGGGGGTCGAGGCGCAGGGCGCCACGCTGCAGGGTGACGGGGCTCGGTACGAACATATCGATCTCCAACAGAATCCGGGTGGCGATGATGCCCTATCGCCCGGCTGCAAGGGTGATGGCAGAGCCGCTGGCCCTACATCCGACCTTGGTCGCAGCCATGGCCAAGCCCGGTCGATTGCTGCCAAACTGCGCCGATTCTCTTCTTTCACACGTCAGTCGCGCGCTGCGGAACCTCGCCCGGGGATCCGGCGCATGGCTGTCGACACTGCTTTTCGCTCGGAGTTTGCATGACCCTGTCCGGCGGGCTGATCGCGGCGGTCGCCCTCATCTATATGGCCATCCTCTTCGCCATCGCCTTCTACGGCGATCGCAGCGGGGAGATGTCGCCGCGCCTGCGTGCCTGGGTCTACAGCCTGTCGCTGGCGGTGTGGTGTACCAGCTGGACCTTCTTCGGTTCGGTCGGCCAGGCCGCCGAGCAGCTCTGGGCATTCGTGCCCATCTACCTGGGGCCGATCCTGCTGATGCTGTTCGCCCCGCACGTCATCCAGAAGATGATCGTCATCAGCAAGCAGGAGCACATCACCTCGATCGCCGACTTCATTGCCGCACGCTACGGCAAGTCGCAGCTGCTCGCCGTGGTGGTCACGGTCATCTGCCTGGTCGGCGTACTGCCCTACATCGCACTGCAGCTCAAGGGGATCGTGCTGGGCGTCAACCTGCTGATCGGCACCAACGTCGACGCCACCGGCACCGGCACGCGGGATACCGCGCTGATCGTCTCGATGGTGCTGGCGCTGTTCACCATCCTGTTCGGCACGCGCAACCTGGACGTCACCGAGCACCATCGCGGCATGGTCCTGGCGATCGCCTTCGAATCGCTGATCAAGCTGCTGGCCTTTCTCGCCGTCGGAGCCTTCGTCACCTTCGGGCTGTACGACGGCTTTGGCGACCTGTTCAACCAGGCGCACGATTCGCCGGAGCTCGCCTCGTTCTGGGCGGAAACGGTGAACTGGCCGTCGATGCTGGTGCAGACAGTCGTCGCGATGATGGCGCTGGTCTGCCTGCCACGGCAGTTCCACGTTGCCGTGGTGGAAAACAACGAGCCCCGCGACTTCCGCCTGGCGCGCTGGGTGTTTCCGCTGTACCTGGTGCTCGCCGCGGTCTTCGTGGTGCCGATCGCCCTGGCCGGACAGATGCTGCTGCCGGCCGGCATCACGCCCGATTCCTTCGTCATCAGTCTGCCGCTGGCCGAAACGCACCCCTGGCTCGCCCTGCTGGCGTTCATCGGCGGCGCCTCGGCCGCCACCGGCATGGTCATCGTCGCCAGCGTCGCGCTCTCGACCATGGTCTCCAACGACATGCTGCTGCCCTGGCTGCTGCGCCGGCAGGAAACGGAGCAGCCGTTCGAGGCCTTCCGCCACTGGATGCTCTCGGTGCGGCGCATCAGCATCATCGTCATTCTCCTGCTCGCCTACGTCAGCTATCGGCTGCTGGGCTCGACCACCAGCCTGGCGACCATTGGCCAGATCGCCTTTGCCGCGATCACCCAGCTGGCTCCGGCGATGATCGGCGCGCTCTACTGGAAGCAGGCCAACCGGCGCGGCGTGTTCGCCGGCCTCGCCGCCGGTGCGGCGATCTGGTTCTACACGCTGATCCTGCCGGTGCTGGGCTGGCCGCTGGAGATGTTCCCGGGGCTGGACTGGATGTACCGTGGCGGCCCGGGGTTCGGCATCAGCGGGCTGACGCTCGGGGTCACGCTGTCGCTGATGGGCAACGCGACGCTGTTCTTCTGGGTCTCGATCCTGACCCAGACCCGTGTCGCCGAGCACTGGCAGGCCAGCCGTTTCATCGGCCAGGAAATCACCCCGAGCACCAGCACCCGGCGCCTGCTCGCCGTGCACGTCGAGGACCTGCTCTCGCTGGCCTCGCGCTTCGTCGGTGCCGAGCGCGCCGAGCAGAGTTTCCACCGCTTCGCCCGCCGTCATGGCCAGGAGTTCTCCCTGCGCCAGCAAGCCGACGGCCAGTGGATCGCGCATACCGAACGCCTGCTGGCCGGGGTTCTCGGCGCCTCCTCGACCCGCGCGGTGGTCAAGGCCGCGCTGGAAGGGCGCGACATGCAGGTCGACGACGTGGTGCGTATTGTCGGCGAGGCCAGTGAGGTCCTGCAGTTCAACCGAGCGCTGTTGCAGGGTGCGATCGAGAACATCACCCAGGGCATCAGCGTGGTCGATCAGTCGCTGCGCCTGGTGGCCTGGAACCGCCGCTACCTGGAGTTGTTCGACTACCCCGACGGGCTGGTCTACATCGGCCGGCCGATCGCCGACATCATCCGCTACAACGCCGAGCGCGGCCTCTGCGGCCCGGGCGACCCGGACACCCACGTCGCCAAGCGGCTGTACTGGATGCGCCAGGGCCGCGCGCACACGTCCGAACGGCTGTTCCCCAACGGCCGCGTGGTCGAACTGATCGGCAACCCCATGCCCGGCGGCGGTTTCGTCATGAGTTTCAGTGACATCACCGCCTACCGCGAGGCCGAACGCGCGCTGAAGGATGCCAATGAAGGCCTCGAGCAGCGCGTCAGCGAGCGGACCCAGGAGCTGTCGCAGCTCAACCAGGCGCTGATCGAGGCCAAGAGCACCGCCGAGGCGGCCAACCAGTCCAAGACGCGCTTCCTCGCCGCGGTCAGCCACGACCTCATGCAGCCGCTCAACGCGGCGCGCCTGTTCTCCGCCGCCCTCTCCCACCAGCAGGACACGCTGCCTGCCGAGGCACGCGACCTGGTGCGGCATCTGGACAGCTCACTGCGTTCGGCCGAAGACCTGATCACCGACCTGCTGGATATCTCGCGTCTGGAGAGCGGTCGCGTCACGCCGGATCGCAACCCCTTCGCGCTTTCAGCGCTGTTCGAGACGCTCGGTACCGAGTTCACCGCCCTGGCCCGCGAACAGGGCGTGGACTTCCGCGTGCACGGCAGCACGCTGCGCGTGGACAGCGACGTTCGCCTGCTGCGACGGGTGCTGCAGAACTTCCTTACCAACGCCTTCCGCTATGCCAAGGGCCGCGTGGTCCTCGGTGCGCGCCGTCAGGGCAATGCGCTGCGCCTGGAGGTGTGGGACCGTGGCCCGGGCATCCCGCAGGACAAGCTCAAGGTCATCTTCGAGGAGTTCAAGCGCCTGGACAGCCACCAGACCCGCGCCGAGAAGGGCCTGGGCCTGGGCCTGGCGATCGCCGACGGTCTCTGCCATGTGCTTGGGCACAAGCTCGAGGTGCGCTCCTGGCTCGGCAAGGGCAGCGTGTTCAGCGTGACCGTACCGATTGCCCCGGCCGCGCCGACGCGCAAGGCGCCAGCCCCTCGCGAGACGTCGCACAGCGCCCTGACCGGCACCCAGGTGCTGTGCATCGACAACGAGGACAGCATTCTCATTGGCATGAACAGCCTGCTGTCGCGCTGGGGCTGCCAGGTCTGGACCGCGCGCGACCGTACCGAATGCCAGGCGCTGCTCGCCGAAGACGTGCGCCCCCAGCTGGTACTGGTCGACTACCACCTCGACGATGGCCACACCGGCACCGAGTTGATGGGCTGGCTGCGCAGCCGGCTCGGCGAACCGGTGCCGGGCGTGGTGATCAGCGCCGATGCGCGCCCCGAACTGGTCGCCGAAATCCATGCGGCCGGCCTCGACTTCCTACCCAAGCCGGTCAAGCCGGCGGCCCTGCGCGCCCTGATGAGCCGCCATCTGACGCTGCGCTAGCCGCGCCCGTCCGCGGCGGCGCGGGCGGCGCTACACTGATGGCCCAATGCCGCTGTCGCCAAGGCTGCCCATGACCCAGGAACTGCTGCTCAACCTTGCCACCGCCCTGGGCCTCGGCCTGCTGATCGGCGCCGAGCGGGGCTGGAGCGGACGCCACGAGGTGGCCCCCGAGCTGGTCGCCGGTATCCGCACTTTCGGCCTGGCCGGCCTGCTCGGCGGCCTGGCGACGCTGGCCGCCAGCCACTTCGGCGTTGCCGCCTGGATCGCCCTGTTCGTGCTCCTGGCGCTACTGGTGATTGCCGGCTACCTGATCGATGCCCGCGGTGGCGATCATGGCATGACCAGCGAGGTCGCCCTTCTCCTGACCTTTGTGCTCGGCAGCCTGGCCGTCGCCGAGAGTCGCCTGCTGGCCGGCGGCTGCGCCATCGTCGTGGCCCTGCTGCTCAGCCTGAAGGGCCAGCTGCACGGCGCCCTGCAGCGCCTCAGCCAGGCCGAGCTGAGCGGCGCGCTGAAGCTGCTGTTCATCTCGGTGGTGCTGCTGCCGGCGCTGCCCAACGAAGGCTACGGCCCGTGGCAGGCGATCAACCCCTACACGACCTGGCTGATGGTGGTGCTGATCGCCGGCATCGGCTTTGCGGCCTACGCGGCGATCCGCCTGCTGGGTACGCGCCACGGCCTGCTGGTCACCGCCCTGCTCGGCGGCATGGTCTCGTCGACGGCGATGACGCTGACCCTCGCGCGGCTGGACGCCACGCGGTTGCGGGCCGCGCTGGCTGCCGGCCTGCTGGCGACCTCGGCGCTGATGTTTCCGCGCGTGCTGCTGGAAGTCGGCGTGGTCAATCCGGCCCTGCTCGACCGCCTGCTGCTGCCGGTACTGACGGCCGCCGCGGTCTACGCCGCTGGCGCGCTGTTCTTCTATTTCCGCGCGGCAGAGCAGCCGGACGAAGCCACCGAACCACCGCTGAAGAACCCGTTCGAGCTCCTGCCGGCGTTGCGCTTCGCCGCGCTGCTGGTCGGCATCCTGCTGCTGGTCGAGGGCGCCCGTCACTGGCTGGGCGACATGGGCGTCTATCTGGTCTCGCTGATCTCCGGCCTGACCGACGTCGACGCGATCACCCTGTCACTGTCGCGCAGCGCCAACGACGGGCTGGCGGCACCGATCGCCGTTCGCGGCATCTTCATCGCCGTGGTCAGCAACAGCCTGGTCAAGGCGGTGCTGATCGCCGTCATTGGCGGCCGCGCACTGGCACTGCGCACCGCGCCGGTGATGCTGGGCGGCCTGCTGGCAGGCGCATTCGCCCTGCAGTTCGCCTAAAGCACACCGCTACAGGTCGACCTGCGGCAGATCGACCGGCTCCGCCTCGCTGACCCCGGCCCGCTCCAGCCAGTCGGCTGGCAGCCGCTTGCTCGCCCGCGCGCCGAGCTGGCGCAACTGCTCACTGCGCCCCACCAGGTTGCCGCGCCCGTCGACAAGCTTGTTGCGCGCCGCCTGGTAAGCCTTGTCCAGCTGCTGCAACCGGCCACCCACTTCGTCGAGGTCCTGCAGGAAGGCGACAAACTTGTCGTACAGGGCGCCGGCGCGCTCGGCGATCTCGCGCGCGTTCTGGCTCTGCCGCTCCTGTCGCCAGAGGCTGTCGATGACCCGCAGCGTGGCCAGCAACGTGGTCGGGCTGACGATCACCACATGGCGCCCGAAAGCCTCCTGGAACAACTCCGGGTCGGCCTGCAGGGCTGCCGCGAACGCTGCCTCCACCGGCACGAACAGCAACACGAAATCCAGGCTCTGCAGGCCCTCGAGGCGCTGATAGTCCTTGGCGGAAAGGCCCTTGAGGTGGTTGCGCAGCGACAGCACGTGCTGTTTGAGCGCCGTCGAGCGACTGTTTTCGTCCGGCGCGCTGAGCAAGGCCTGATAGGCGGTGAGGCTGACCTTGGCGTCGACCACAACCTGACGCTCGCCGGGCAGGCGGATCAACACATCCGGCTGGAAGCGCTGCCCGTCGGCGCTTTTCAGGCTGACCTGGGTTTGGTATTCGCGGCCCTTCTCCAGCCCGGCGTGCTCGAGGACCCGCTCGAGCACCAGCTCGCCCCAGTTGCCCTGGGTCTTCTGCCCCTGCAGCGCGCGGGTCAGGTTGGTCGCCTCATCGCCCAGCCGCTGGTTGAGCTGCTGCAGGCGTTCCAGCTCCCGCGCCAGCGAGAAGCGCTCGCGCGCCTCGCTCTGGTAGCTCTCCTCGACGCGTTTCTCGAAGGCCTGGATGCGCTCCTTCAAGGGGTCGAGCAATTGCCCGAGACGTTCCTGGCTGGTTTCGGCGAAGCGCTGCTCACGCTCATCGAAGATACGCCCGGCCAGCTCGGCGAACTGCGCACGCAACTCGTCACGCGCCTGCTGCAGATCCTGCAGGCGCTGCTGGTGGGCGCTCTGCTGCTCGCGCAGTTCAGCCTGTGCGGCGGCATGCTCGGCCGCGAGCCGGCGCAGCTCGGCCTGCCACTGCTCGCGCTCGGACTCGAGCTCCACGATGCAGTCGCGGTCCTCGCCGCGCTGGGCCTGCAACAGCTGCGCCTCGCGCCGGGCGGCGGCCAGCTCGGCCTGCTGGGCAGCCTTCAGTTCATTGAGTTCGGTGAGTTCGTGCCGTGCGGCATCCAGCTGCGCACCCAGTCCCTGTTCGGCCAGGCTGGCCTGGGCCAGGCGCTCCTGCAGCAATGTCTGCTCGATCTGTTGACGGCTGAGGCGCGCGCGCAACTGCACGCAGAACCCGGCCAGCAGCGCGCAGCTCAGGCCGAGCGCAGCGGAGAGATATAGAGGTTCGAAAGGCATCGGCGGCTCCGGCGAGAGTGCCGGGCAGTATAACGAGGCGCCGCCGCCAGGTCAGACCCGCTGCGCGAACCGCTCGAGCAACTGGCGGGCTTCGTCGGAGCCCTGGGCAGCCGCCTGCTCCAGCCAGTGCCGCGCCTTGCCCGGCTCGTTGTGCTGAGGTTGTGCATACAGCCGGCCAAGCTCCAGCTGCGCATGGCAGTCGCCAGCGCGGGCGGCCTGACGCAGCAGCTCCAGGCCGATGCGGCGATCGCGGTTGCCGTCGCAGTCGCGGCACAGCAGACGCCCGAGGCGCGACTGCGCCGCCACCACCCCGTCGCGAGCCGGCTGCTTGAGCAGGCGTCCGGCGATGCGCTTGATGCCATCGGCCTGACCGAGGCGCGGGCTGTCCAGCAGCCACATCGCCATGCGCAGGCGCGGTGTGTAGGAAACGGTAGCGGTGGAAGCCGTAAAGGAAGTACGAGTTCTCATGTCTCAGGGAGGCAAGTACGTGAGGGCGCGCACTTTACTCCTTTTTTCGTGGAGTAAAAGTCTTGTCAAAAGCGCTCGATGACGATCTAGCCGGGGCACGAAATTTCATCCACAGAAGCTGTGGATAACTCCGTGGACAAAGTGCAGACAAATCGCCCCAGGCCCGGTGTTATCTGGCCTGCGGTTAAACTGACGCTTTTTTCACCAGAAGAAAAAATCCTTTGTTTTCAATAGCTTAAGCTAGAGCCCAGCAACCACGCGGGTTTGCGGGGTGCGCGGATAGGCGCTTGACAAAGCCGCCCCGAAAATGTGCACAAGTGATGGCGCTCTGGTACGAAAGGCTCTATCCAGGTGCCTGCGCGACGCTTCGTCGCGCCCCTCTCGGAACTTTCCAGAAGGCCGAATGTCTCGTCAGGTCTGGCTTAGCGGGGCTCGGCCGATGCTTCGCCGCGGGCTTATGCTGTGCGCTCCTCGCCTCTGGAGAACGGCATGACCCGCGCTCGGCGCCTGCTGCTTGTCTGCGCATCCCTGATCGGCCTGCTGATCATTGCCGCTATCGCCCTGACCGCGGCCTGGCGCGACTTCAGGCAGGCCCAGGGCATCGAGCAGCTCGACTGGCAGGGCCTGCATCTGGGCCCGTCGGGCCTGCGGCTGACGAGGTTGCAGCTGGTGCAGCGCGATCCGTCAGGACGGCTGTTGAAGCTGGACGCCCAGGATCTGCGCCTTGGCCTCGCCGACTGGCGCCCGCACAAGTTGCAGATCGCGCAACTGGCACTCGACTGGCAGCCCGCAAGCAGCGCCCTGCAGCCGAGCGGCGGGCTGCCTGACCTTTCCGACGAGCGGTTACGCGCGCTCGCAAGCTGGCTGCCGAGGCAAGTAGAGATCGCCAGCCTGCAGCTGGAGTTGCCCTGCCCCAATGGCCGCTGCGAGGAACGAGGGGCATTGCAGCTCAGGCGAGCGGGTGCCGCACTGCTGCCGGCGAGCGGCAGCCTGACGCTCTATCCACAAGCGGTTCCGGGTGCGCACCGCCTGCAGCTGCAGGTCGACGCGCGAGCGCAGGGGGCCGCGCTGCTGCTGGAACTCGGCGTCCTGCTCGACGATACCCAGCGGCTGTCACTGCAGAATCGGCTGCAACCAAGCGACGGGCAGCTCGCCTGGGATGGCGCCGCCTCGCTCGGCCAGTTGCCAGAGGCCGAATGGCTGCTGCCCTGGCTCTGCCGCTGGGCCGAATGCCAGGCGCAGGGCCGCCTCGACCTGCCTGGCGAAATGCATCTGGGGGCGGCCTGGGCTCTGCGCCTGCCCGATCCACGGCTGCTCGGGCAGCTGCCGGGCTGGCAATCGGCCACCGGCGACCTGCGTCTGTCGGCGGACCTGCCGGGCTACTGGCCGCTGCCCGCGCTGGGGCAACTGCGCGGGCGTCTCGACCTCGCCGCCAGCGGCCAGGACGGCCGCTGGCTGCCGCAGAGCCTGACCGCCGATCTCGAACTGCGACCAGCCGCGGCGCTGCTCGCCGATATCCCGCCCGCGCTGCGCCCGGAGGCGCTGCAGCTCTCGCTCGAGCCACGCGCCCCAACAGACGAGGCCCTCAGCTTCTACCTCAAGCTGTCTACCAGCGGAGGCCCGGCGCTGTCCGTCGAAGGCGACCTTCAGCTAGGCCTCGGCGCGCTACCGCACCTGACCTTCGACGCGCTACAGGCACGGCTGCGCAGCGCTTCATTAAGCGAAGCTGGCCTGCAAGCCCGCGACCTGCGTGTACAGGCCACGCTGCGCGGCCGGATGAGCGCCGACGCCGCGGAGCTGACCCTGAGCGCCGCGCAGGTCTCGGCGCAGCGCATCGCCAGCGAAGCGGGCACTGCCCTCGACCTGCAGGCGAAGCTCGACGGCCTGGCTGTGAGCCTGGCCCGTCAGGCGAACGGCTTTACCTATCACGCCAGCGGCCCCCTGATCCTGAGCACGCGGCAACTGCAGCATCCCAGCCTGCGCCCACTGGACTGGCGCCTGCGCGGCCGGCTCGAAGCCGAACCGCAGCGCCTTGCGCTCAGCGGCGAGCTCGGCAACGGCGCAGGCCTCTCGCTGAACCTGGCGGCTCGCCGCAGCGACGCAACGCTGACCGCCGACATCGGCCTGCCGGCGCTGTTCTTTCGCGCGGGTAATCCTCTGGCCGGCACCCTGGCCGACTGGCCGGCGACACTGGAGATCAGCAGCGGCCGCCTGCAGGGCGAAGCACAATGGCAGCTACCTGCGAGCGGCGCGCAGCGGGCCACGCTGACGCTGCGTGGCAAGGGCCTGGCCGGGATCGTCGACACCGCCGAGTTCAGCGGGCTCGATGCCGTGGCGAACGTCGAGCTGAAAGGCGCGCGGCTACGCGTGGCACTGCCCACGCTAAGCGTGCAGACGCTAAACCCTGGCGTGCCGATCGGCCCGCTGCAGGTCACCGGCCGCTACGAAGGGGAACTCGCCAAGCCGGCACAAGGGCGCCTGAGCTGGACCAAGGCGCAGGCGGGCGTGCTCGGTGGCCGTCTCTGGCTCGAGCCGGGCGGCCTGACGCTCGGCGAACCGGCGCAAGCGCTCGACCTGCGCCTGCAGGGGCTGCAGATCGCCGAACTGCTGCGCGCCTACCCGGCCGAAGGGCTGGCCGGCAGCGGCACGCTCGACGGCCGCTTCGATGCCCGCTACCGCCCCGAGGGGCTGAGCATCGAGCAAGGCAGCCTCGCCGCGCGCACGCCCGGCGGCGTGCTGCGCTTCCGCTCGGCGCGGCTGGAGGCCCTGGCGGCGGCGAACCCGGCGATGAAGCTGGTCACCGAGGCGCTGCATGACTTTCACTACAGCCTGCTGACCAGCGACGTCCGCTATGATGAAACGGGCAAGCTGCAGCTTGGGCTGCGCATCGAGGGTCGCAACCCGGCGCTCGAGGGCGGCCGGCCGATCAACTTCACGATCAGCCTCGAGGAAGATATCCCCGCCCTGCTGACCAGCCTGCAACTGAGCGATCGCGTCAGCGAAACCATCCAGCGCCGGGTGCAGCAACGCCTGCAGCGCTGACCGGAACAGGAGAACCGCCATGCGGTTGCGTCACATGCCGCCCCTCTTGCTGCTGGCCCTGCTGGCCGGCGCCTGCACGCCGCGCGTCGAGCTGGCGGTGCCCAACGAGCCGATCAACATCAACCTCAACGTGAAGATCGAGCACGAGATCTACATCAAGGTCGATCGCCAGCTCGACTCGATCATCAACGAAGACAGCGGACTGTTCTGAAGGAGCGCCATGAAACGCCATCTCAAGCTCGCCGGCCTGCTGCTGGCCCTGATCGCCCTGCCCGCCGCGGCGATGACCCTCAACGAAGCCATGGCCGCGCTCGGCCAGGCCAAAGCCAGCGGCCAGCTCGGCGAGCGCCCTGACGGCTACCTCGGCGTGGTGCAGTCCAGCGGCCATGCCGAGGAGATCGCCAGCCAGATCAATCAGGCGCGCCGCGCCGAATATCACCGCGTCGCGCAGCAGAACGGCATCGCTGTCAGTGATGTCGAAGCCATCGCCGGCAAGAAGGCCATCGAAAAGACCCCGCGCGGCCAGCTCGTACTGATCAACGGCAGCTGGGTGAAGAAATAGGCGGTCCGAGCGGGCCCGGCCAGCGCTAGAATCAGCCGCCCCGAGCCCATGCCTGCCAGCCTCATGCCAGCCCTTCGCATTCGCCACCTGCTCTGCTCACTGCTGCTCGCCGCCTGCATCCCGCCGGTGCAGGCGCAGCCCTGCCCGCAGGGCCAGCAGCAGGTCTGCGTGGTTGCCTGCTTCTGCGCCCCGGCCAGTGCCGGCGGCGGCCAGGACTACGAGCGCTTCAGCCGCATGACCGCCTTTGCCCTGCAGAACTGGCTGCAATATTCGCGCGACAGCGCCCTGGCCGCAGGGGTACAGCCAATGCCGCTGCAGATTCGCGCCCAGCTCGAACCCTGGTTCGACTTTGGCGTGCTCGATGCCGCGCGCTACCGGGTCGGCGATCCGAGCACCCTGGCGGCGGCCGACGCCATGCTGCAGAACCCCGACGTCAACGCAGTCACGCTGGTCGACGTGATCGTCTTCCGCCACGCCGCCGATGCCGAGGACAACGCCGCGCTCTGGGCGCACGAGCTCAAGCACGTCGAGCAGTACCAGCAGTGGGGCGTCGCCGAGTTCGCCTGGCGCTACACCCAGGACTACCGCGCCGTGGAAGCGCCGGCCTACGCGCTGGAGCGCGAGGTGAGCCAGGCCCTGAAGGCCGCGGAGGCGGCGCCGTGAGCGCCCTGCCGGCGGTGCTCGCCGGGCCGATCCTGCGCCGCCTCGAGCCCGGGCGCCTGCGGCTCTGGCTGGTCGGCAGTCGCCCGCTGCCGCTGACCCTGCACCTGGCCCCCGAGGGCGAGGCCGAGCGCCGTATCCGCCTCGACGAGTCCGCCTGCCGGCGCCTGCGCCTGGGCGAGCACGCCTGGCTGCACCTGATCGACGTGGCGCTCGCCGAGGCGCTGCCGCACGAATGCACCATCGCCTACGACCTGACCCTCGACGACGAAGCCAACGCCGGCATCGCCAGCTGGGCACCGCACCTGCTCTACCCCGGCGCGAACCGGCCGGGTTTCGTCCTGCGCGCGCGCTTCGACGACCTGCTGCATGGTTCCTGCCGCAAACCGCACCACGCCTCGGCCGACGGGCTGACCTGCGTCGATGCCCTGCTCGAGGCTACATCGGCGCCCGCCGAGCGCCCTGCCGCGTTGCTGCTCACCGGCGACCAGATCTACGCCGACGATGTCGCCGGGCCGATGCTGGTGGCCATCCACGCACTGATCCGCCGGCTCGGGCTCTATGGCGAATGCCTTGAGGGCGCGGTGGTCGCCGACAGCGAGGCGCTGCTGACGCACCCGGCAACCTACTACCGGCGCGAGGAGCTGCTGCCGGCGTTCAAGTCCAACGAGGCGTTGCGCGAGCGTTTCTTCGGCGGCGTCGACAAGCCGATCTTCACCACCGCCAGCGCGCACAACCATCTGGTCACGCTGGCCGAAATGCTGGCGATGTGCCTCCTGGTCTGGTCGCCGCAGCCATGGACGCTGATCGCCCCAGAGCCACCGGCGCTGGATAGCGAGAATGCCGCGCGCTACGCCCGCGAGGCCGACGCGATCGCCGCCTTCGTCGAGAGCCTGCCGCGCGTCGCACGCGCCCTGGCGCACCTGCCGACGCTGATGATCTTCGACGACCACGACATCACCGACGACTGGAACCTCTCGGCGCGCTGGGAGGAGATCGCCTATGGCCACCCCCTCTCGCGGCGCATCATCGGCAATGCGCTGCTCGCCTACCTGCTGTGCCAGGCCTGGGGCAACGCGCCGGAGGCGCTCGCCGCACCGCTGGACCGCGTCGCCGCGCTGCTGCATGGCGCCCGCGCCGGCATGCTCGACTGCGCTGGGCACGACGCCGCGGTCGCTGCCGTGCTCGACGTCGAGGACTGGGGCTACACGCTGGCGACCACGCCGACACTGGTGGTGCTCGACACGCGCACCCGCCGCTGGCGCAGCGAACGCCACCTCAGCCGCCCATCCGGGCTGATGGACTGGGAGGCGCTCACCGACTTCCAGCAGCAGCTGCTCGGCCACGACGCGGTGGTGATCGTCTCGCCGGCGCCGATGTTCGGCGTCAAGCTGATCGAAGCGGTGCAGCGCCTGTTCAGCTGGGCCGGGCACGCGCTGCTGGTCGACGCGGAAAACTGGATGGCGCACCGCGGCGCCGCGCAGGTGATGCTCAACATCTTCCGCCACACGCGCACGCCGGCGAACTACGTAATCCTCTCCGGCGATGTGCACTACTCGTTCGTCTACCGCGTGGTGATTCGCGGCCGGCGCGGCGGCCCGCAGCTCTGGCAGATCACCAGCAGTGGCATCAAGAACGAATTTCCGCGACGCCTGCTCGATCTGTTCGACCGCCTCAACCGCTGGCTCTACGCGCCGCGCTCGCCGCTGAACTGGCTGACCAAGCGCCGCCGCGTGCGGGTCGAGCCCTGGGTGCCGGACCGCCGCAGCGCCGGCGAACGCCTCTGGAACGGCGCCGGCATCGGCCGCGTGCGCCTGGACGAGAGCGGCCGGCCGCAGTCGATCGAGCAGCTCAACGCCGACGGCTCGCCGGGCGTGCGCTTCCAGCCCGAGCGCGATTGAGGGCCCCCTAAAGCCGCTCGACCCGCTGCGCGCGCAGCAGCAACGACTCCTGCTCGAAGCGCCGCTCCAGCTCACCGCGATAGCGCTGCCACCAGTCGCGCTCCAGGCGCGCGGCCATCACCTCATAGATCACCGAGTCATCGTGGCTCGGCGGCGCTTGCGGGTCTTCCTGCCAGTAGCCGCTGGCCGGCGCCCGGGTGTAGGCGGTGAGCCCGCCGAAGCGTTCGATCAGCTCGTCGCGGACCTGGCGAAACAGCGCACGCGGCAGCGCCTGGCCGTCGTTGCGGTAGAGCGGCAGGAGTATCTGGATCAGGTACATGCGCGGGCCTCCGGCAGTTTGCCGTTGGACCGCGCTCGCTCAGAACAGCTCCAGCTGGCCGTCGATCAGCGAATCGAAGTCGTCGCCGACGAAGGGCAGGATGGCATCGGCCACGGGCTTGAGCTGGCGGCCGATGTAATGGTCGTAGTCGACCGGCGCGCGGCGCACCTCCAGGGGCTCTGGGCCGGCGCGGGTGATCAGGTAGCTGATCCAGCCACCGCTCTGGTACTGCCGCGGGCGGCCCTGGCTGTCGTTGTAGGCGTCGGCCAGGCGCGCCGCGCGGACATGCGGCGGCACGTTGCGCTGGTAGTCGTCCAGCCGGCGGCGCAGGCGCTTGCGGTAGACCAGCAGCTCGTCGAGCTCGCCGGCCAGGGTGCGCCGCACGTAGTCGCGGACGAACTCGCGGTGCGGCTCGCGGTTGAAGATGCGCAGGTACAGCGCCTGCTGGAAGCGCTGGGCCAGCGGCGACCAGTCGGTGCGCACCGTCTCCAGGCCCTTGAAGACCATGCCGTCGCTGCCGTCGGCGCGCGTCACCAGCCCCGCGTAGCGCTTCTTGCTGCCCTCCTCCGCACCGCGGATGGTGGGCATCAGGAAGCGCTTGAAGTGCGTTTCGAACTGCAACTCCAGGGCGCTCTGCAGGCCGTATTCGGCCGCCAGGTGCTGGCGCCACCAGGCGTTGATCCGCGCCGCCAGCGCCTGGCCGATCGCGGCCGCCTCGGCATCGGCGTGGGCACGGCGCAGCCAGACGAAGGTCGAGTCGGTATCGCCGTAGATCACCAGATGCCCCTCGGCCTCGATCAGTTCGCGGGTGCGGCGCATGATCTCGTGCCCGCGCAGGGTGATCGACGACGCCAGGCGCGGGTCGAAGAAGCGGCAGCCACTGGAGCCGAGCACGCCGTAGAAGGCGTTCATGATGATCTTCAGCGCCTGGGCCAGCGGCTTGTTGCCTTCGCGCTTGGCCGCCTCGCGGCCCTGCCAAACGCGCTCGACGATGGCTGGCAGACAGTGCCGGCGACGCGAGAAGCGCGCGCCGCGAAAACCGGCCACCGAATCGGCCTCATCGGGCTGGCGCAGCCCTTCGATCAGCCCCACCGGGTCGATCAGGAACGAGCGGATGATCGACGGATAGAGGCTCTTGTAATCGAGCACCAGCACCGATTCGTAGAGGCCCGGGCGCGAATCCATGACGAAGCCGCCGGGGCTGGCCTCCGGCTCGCGCTCGCCGAGGTTCGGCGCGACGAAGCCCAGGCGGTGCATCGGCGGCAGGTACAGGTGCTCGAAGGCGGCCACCGAGCCACCGCTGCGGTCGGCCGGCAGGCCGGTCACCGTGGCGCGTTCAAGGAGGAAGTCGAGCACCCCGGTGTGGGCGAAGATGCGCGTGACCAGCTCGCAGTCCTTGAGGTTGTAGCGCGCCAGCGCCGGCTTGTCCTCGGCGAACATGCGCTCGATTTCGGCCATGCGCTGGTAGGGGTTGTCGATCGCCTTGCCTTCGCCGAGCAGGGTCTGCGCGACGCTTTCCAGGCTGAACGACGGAAAGCTCCAGAACGCCGAGCGCAACGCCTCGATGCCATCGATGATCAGCCGCCCCGCGGCGTCGGCGAAGAAGTGGTTGCTGCGCATGCCGTGTTCGCGCCACTCCAGCTCGCCGCCGTCGCGGCCCAGGCGCAGCGGTACCTGCAGCTTGCGCGCGTGCTCGCGCAGGATGCGCAGGTCGAACTGCACCAGGTTCCAGCCGATGATGGCGTCCGGGTCGTGCTCGGCCAGCCAGGCGTTGAGCCCGCGCAACAGATCGGCGCGGCTCTCGCACCAGGTCAGCGGCACCTCAGGCGCGGCGCCGTTGGCCGGGCCGAGCATGTAGACCTGGCGCGAACCGCAGCCTTCGATGGCGATCGAGTAGAGTTCGCCGCGCGCGGTGGTCTCGATGTCCAGCGAGGCCAGCCGCAGCTGCGGCCGGTAGTGCTCGTCGGCACGCAACTGCACGGTGCCGTCGCGCTCGCCGGTAAAGGTGACCGGCGCGGTGATGAAGCGCTCCATCAGGTAGCGCTCGGGCGGGCGGATGTCCGCCTCGTAGACATCCACCCCCCCCTCGCGCAGCAGGCGGGCGAGCTGCAGCAGCCGACGATAGCTGAGGCAGTACAGGCCAAGCACCGGACGATGACGGAAGTCGCACAGCCGCAGCGGGCGCAACGCCCAGCCCGGCGCCGGGCTGCCGCGCTCGGGCGGCGCCTGGGCCAGCAGGCGCTCGGCCTCGGCCCGCTGCACCGCGGGCACGAAGGCCACCGCCTCCTGCGGCGGCACGCGGACCCGGCGCGGCCCGGCGTCGGTGGCGAGCCAGAAGCTCACCTCGATGCCCTCGGCGGTATCGCGCCAGTGCCGGGTCAGGACGAAGCCCTGCCGTGTGTCCACCCTCTGCCCTCGAACTGCGGAAAGACGACAGTCTACCGGGCAGCCGCAGCGCCCGGAAAAACGCCGCGTGTTCGGCCGTATGCAAGCGCGACGCACGATGCTCAGGCGCAAACGAAAAAGGCCGAAGGGCGCGCGTGACGCGCGCCCTTCGGCCTGGTCAAAACGGCACGTTCGCGTGCCGTTGGTTCATACCCGCGGCGGGCCTATGCCAATCACCGATTCGGTTGCGGTGTCAGGCGCAGGTACGGCTTGACCGCCCGGTAGCCCTTGGGGAAGCGTTGCTTGAGCTCGGCCTCGTCCTTGAGCGAGGGCACGATTACCACTTCGTCTCCGTCCTGCCAGTTGGCCGGGGTGGCGACCTTGTGGTTGTCGGTCAGCTGCAGCGAATCGATCACCCGCAGGATCTCGTGGAAGTTGCGCCCGGTGCTCGCCGGGTAGGTGATGCTCAGGCGCACCTTCTTGTTCGGATCGATGACGAACAGCGAGCGCACCGTCAGGGTGTCGCTGGCGTTGGGGTGGATCAGGTCGTACAGCTCGGAGACCTTGCGGTCGGCGTCGGCCAGGATCGGAAAGTTGACCCGGGTGTTCTGCGTCTCGTTGATGTCCTCGATCCACTTGAGGTGCGAATCCACCGGGTCCACGGACAGGGCGATGGCCTTGACGTTGCGCTTGGCGAACTCGTCCTTGAGCTTGGCGGTAAAGCCGAGCTCGGTGGTGCACACCGGGGTGAAGTCGGCCGGGTGCGAGAACAGCACACCCCAGCTGTCACCCAGCCACTCATGGAAGCGGATGCGGCCTTCGCTGGAGTCCTGCTCGAAGTCGGGGGCGATATCGCCGAGATGGATGCTCATGGTTCTCTCCCTTCACTGGATGGCATGGAAAACGCGCGGTCAGGCAACCAGGCGCGTACGTTGTTCGATCAGTCGCTGCAGACGATAAAGATAGGCGAAGCCCTGCTCCCAGCGCGTATGGCCAGAGCGGACGTTGATGTGGCCGACGCCGCCGAGCACGACGGTCTCGCTGCCCCAGTCGCGGCCCATGGCCATGGCTCGCTCGGCACTGGCGGCCGGATCGTTGTCCGAGCCGACCAGCAGGCTGGGAAACGGCAGCGCCTGCCGCGGCGCCGGGGCGAAATCACGCAGGGCCTCGGGGCACTGCGCGCGCTCGACGTCGGCCGGCGCCACCAGCAGCGCGCCGCGCACCCGCTGCCGCAGTGCCTCGGGTGCCCGCTGCGCCCAATGCGCCAGCGTCACGCAGCCCAGGCTGTGGGCGATCACCACGGTGGGCTGCGCGCTGGCCTCGACGGCATGCGACAGTTCGGCAATCCAGCGCTCGCGGCGCGGCTCGACCCAATCCCGCTGCTCGACGCGCACGCTGTTGGGCAGGTTGCGCTGCCAGTGACTCTGCCAATGATCGTCAGGCGAGCCATGCCAGCCCGGCACGATCAGGTAACGAATGGATTCGCTGTGCATGCCTGCACCTCCTCTCAACGATGGGGCTAAGTCTAGAGCCTGCCCGAACCAACCATAAAAGAATAAAAAAGAATTTATCTATTCCTTTTAGTTGAATAGCAAAAGCCTTCCCTACGCGAATACTTGGTTATAAGCATGTGATAAAAATGTATTTTCTGGAATAAACGGCACTGCCTACTATCTGCCCAGCGCCTACCTCGCTGCGCTGCAATCCCGCAGTGCAGGGCGGCCTTGGAGAACACGATGAGCGAACCGCTTCGCTATCCGGATGCTCAGGACGAGAAGGGCCTGCTACGCGAGATCCTTCAAGCGCTCGCCGGCCTCAAGTACGGCTCGCTGGAAATCACCGTGCACAACGGCCAGGTGGTGCAGATCGAGCGCAAGGAAAAATTTCGTCTGCAAGCCACCGCGAAAAACGTCTGAACCCGACCGACAAACCCTAGCCCGACTGGACCACCGGAGGGCGTGACCATGGAAAACAAGCACATGAACACGCACCGGTACTGCAGCTGTCGCCCGCGAATGCGGAGCTGATCGAGTCACTGAAAACCACCTGACACCGCTAGACCAGGTTGCAACCCGCCAGGCTGCTTCCGCCTCGCCCTGCCTGTCTTCCAGCGTGATTTCAGCGACCGTCCCTGAAGCGCCAACCCCTACCCAATCAGTTTTTTCAGGAGCTGCACCATGTCCATTCGTCGCTTTGCTCTCGCCGCCCTGGCGAGCGCGCTGATCGGCGGCCCTGCACTGGCCGCCGATACCCTGCTCAACGTGTCCTACGATCCGACGCGCGAGCTCTATGTGGCATTCAACGACGCCTTCAACCAGCACTGGCAGGCCCAGGGCCATGAGCCGATCAAGATCCAGCAGTCCCATGGCGGCTCGGGCAAGCAGGCCCGCGCGGTGATCGACGGCCTGCGCGCCGATGTGGTGACCCTGGCCCTGGCAGGCGATATCGACGAGCTGCATCGCCTCGGCAAACTGATCCCCGAGGACTGGCAGACCCGCCTGCCGGACGCCAGCACGCCCTATACCTCGACCATCGTGTTCCTCGTTCGCAAGGGCAATCCGAAGGGCATCAAGGACTGGGACGACCTGGTCAAGCCGGGCGTCGAGGTGATCACGCCGAACCCGAAGACCTCCGGCGGCGCACGCTGGAATTTCCTCGCCGCCTGGGCCTACGCCCAGCAGAAATTCGGCGACGAGCAGCAGGCCCAGGCCTTTGTCGAGAAGCTCTACAAGAATGTGCCGGTGCTCGATACCGGCGCCCGCGGCTCGACCGTCACCTTCGTCAACAACGGCATCGGCGACGTGCTGCTGGCCTGGGAGAACGAGGCCTTCCTGGCCCTGAAGGAACAGGGTGGTGAAGAGTTCGAGATCATCGCGCCTTCGCTGTCGATCCTTGCCGAGCCACCGGTGGCCGTGGTGGACAAGAACGTCGAGCGCAAGGGCACGCGGGCGCTAGCCGAGGCCTATCTGAACTATCTGTACAGCGAGGAAGGCCAGCGCATCGCGGCGAAGCACTTCTACCGGCCACGCAACGAGGCCGTGGCGGCCGAATTCAAGAACCGGTTCCCGGCGCTGAAGCTGGTCACCATCGACGGGGCTTTTGGTGGCTGGAAGGCCGCACAACCGAAGTTCTTCAATGATGGCGGCATCTTCGACCAGATCTATCAGGCCGAATGAAGCTACTGCGCTTGCTCATACTTCGTTGAAGACCGGCTCGGGCCTGCTCATTTACAGCCCGTAAACTCCGCGGCCCTCGCCGGTCTTCGCCTTGTCTGAGCTGCGCTCGTGACGCTTCAGCCGACACATTGCACGACAGTTCGTAGGGTGGATGGCCGAAGCCATCCACACGTCCGAGGCGCTGGCCCGCATACGGCAGGCTCAGCGTGATGCGCGTGGAAAATCGCTTCGCGCGTTTTCCACCCTACGGTCTTCCAATTTTTTTGGCCATTACGCCAAACCGTCCGAGCCTCGAACATGTCTAGCCGATCTACCTCCGTCATACCCGGCTTCGGGCTGACGCTGGGCTACACCCTGGTGTACCTCAGCCTGTTGGTGCTGATTCCCCTGGGTGCGCTGTTTCTCAAGACCACCGAACTCTCGTGGGCGCAGTTCATCGCCATCGTCAGCGCGCCGCGCGTGCTGGCGGCGCTCAAGCTGAGCTTTGGCACAGCCTTCGCGGCCGCCGTGCTCAATGGCGCGATCGGCACGCTGCTGGCCTGGGTGCTGGTGCGCTATCGCTTCCCCGGCCGCAAGATCATCGAGGCGATGATCGACCTGCCCTTCGCCCTGCCGACCGCGGTGGCAGGCATTGCCCTCACCGCGCTGTACGCGCCGAACGGACCGATCGGCCAGTTCGCCACACAGATGGGCTTCAAGATCGCCTACAGTCCGCTGGGCATCACCCTGGCACTGACCTTCGTGACCCTGCCCTTCGTGGTGCGCACCCTCCAGCCGGTGCTCGCCGATATCCCGCGTGAAGTGGAAGAAGCCGCGGCCTGCCTCGGCGCGCGTCCGCTGCAGATCGTTCGCCATGTGCTGCTGCCAGCACTGCTGCCCGCCTGGCTGACCGGCTTCGCCCTGGCCTTTGCCCGCGGCGTCGGCGAGTACGGCTCGGTGATCTTCATCGCCGGCAACATGCCGATGAAGACCGAGATCCTGCCGCTGCTGATCATGGTCAAGCTGGACCAGTACGACTACGCCGGCGCCACGGCCATCGGCGTGCTGATGCTGGTGGTGTCATTCATCCTGCTGCTGGCGATCAACCTGCTGCAGCGCCGCATTGCCCACGGCTGAGGAGGCCAGCATGACTACCGCTTCCCTGCCCGTGTCGGCGAATGCCCGCGCCACCACTACCCGTCGCGGCAAGCAAACGGCCCGCCGCTTGTTGATCGGCGCGGCCTGGTTGACCTTCGCGCTGTTCCTTCTGCTGCCGCTGTTGATCGTCCTCGGCGAAGCCTTCAAGCAAGGGGTCGGCACCTTCTTCACGGCGATCCTCGAGCCCGATGCCCTGGCCGCGCTCAAGCTCACCCTGCTTGCCGTGGGCATCTCGGTGCCGCTCAATCTGGTGTTCGGCGTCGCCGCCGCCTGGTGCGTGAGCAAGTACGAGTTCCGCGGCAAGAGCCTGCTGGTGACCCTGATAGACCTGCCGTTCTCGGTCTCCCCGGTCATCGCCGGCCTGATCTACGTGCTCTTGTTCGGCGCCCAGGGCTATTTCGGCGAGTGGCTGAGTGATCGCGATATCCAGATCGTCTTCGCCGTGCCGGGCATCGTCCTGGCGACGCTGTTCGTCACCGTGCCCTTCGTCGCCCGCGAGCTGATCCCGCTGATGCAGGAGCAGGGCAGTACCGAAGAGGAAGCCGCGCGGCTGCTCGGCGCCAGCGGCTGGCAGATGTTCTGGCACATCACCCTGCCGAACATCAAATGGGGCCTGATCTACGGCGTGGTGCTCTGCACCGCGCGGGCAATGGGCGAGTTCGGCGCGGTGTCGGTGGTCTCCGGGCATATCCGCGGGCTGACCAACACCCTGCCGCTGCACATCGAGATTCTCTACAACGAATACAACCACGTCGCCGCGTTCAGCGTGGCCAGCCTGCTGCTGGCCCTGGCGCTGGTGATCCTGCTGCTCAAGCAGTGGAGCGAATCGCGCATCGCGCGCCTGAAAACCGGAGCACAGCCATGAGTATCGAAGTCCGTGACGTCAACAAGCGCTTCGGCGGGTTCCAGGCGCTGCAGGCGATCGACCTGCACATCCAGAGCGGCGAACTGGTCGCCCTGCTCGGCCCGTCCGGCTGCGGCAAGACCAGCCTGCTGCGCATCATCGCCGGGCTGGAAACGCCGGACAGCGGCAGCATCGTGTTCCATGGCGAGGATGTCTCCAGCCGCGATGTGCGCGACCGCAACGTCGGCTTCGTCTTCCAGCATTACGCACTGTTCCGCCACATGACCGTGTTCGACAACGTGGCCTTCGGCCTGCGCATGAAGCCGAAGAAGCTGCGCCCGAGCGAAGCGGTGATCGCCGCCAAGGTGCACGAGTTACTGAATCTGGTGCAGCTGGACTGGCTCGCGGACCGTTACCCCGAACAGCTCTCCGGTGGCCAGCGCCAGCGCATTGCCCTGGCCCGCGCGCTGGCAGTGGAGCCAGAGGTGTTGCTGCTCGATGAGCCGTTCGGCGCGCTGGACGCCAAGGTGCGCAAGGAACTGCGCCGCTGGCTGGCGCGGCTGCACGAGGACGTGCACCTCACATCGGTATTCGTCACCCACGACCAGGAAGAGGCGATGGAGGTCGCCGATCGCATCGTGGTGATGAACAAGGGTGTGATCGAGCAGATCGGCACGCCGGCGGAGGTGTATGCCAATCCCGCCAGCGAGTTCGTCTACCACTTCCTCGGCGACGCCAATCGGCTGCAGCTGGACGAAGGGCGCAGCGTGCTGTTCCGCCCGCATGAGGTGCGGCTTTCGCGCGAGCCTCAGGCGGCCTACATCGCCAGTGAGGTCCAGGATATCCGGCCGCTGGGTGCACTCACCCGGGTCACGCTCAGGCTGGCCGGGCAGCCCGAGCCGATCGAGGCGGAAGTCGGCCACGACCATCCCGGCCTCGTCGGCCTCGGGCGCGGCGAGCGGCTGTATTTCCAGCCCGTACCGTCGGCGCAGGCCCAGCCGTCGGCCGGCTGAGCCCTTCGCCTCAGAACCAGCGGTCGTTGCGCTTACGGCGGCCGAACAGCAGCGGCAGGATCAGCCCGGCCAGCAGCCCGGCGCCGGCGATGCTGCCGCCATAGACCATGTAAGTCATCAGCACGTGCTTGTTCTCGTCGCCCAACTGCGCCTGCGCCTCGCGCAGGGCGGCCTGGGCTTCGGCGAGCTCTTCGCCCAGCGCACGGCTGCGCGCCTCGAGTTCGTCGATCAGCGTCTTGCGCGAGTCGAGTGTCTCCTGCATGCCCTGCACGCGGTTCTTCCAGCTGTCATCGATGGTGCGCAGCTGCTCGCGCAGCTCGGTCGTCTCGGCCTCCAGCTGCGGCAGGCGTTCGGCCTGGCCGGGGACTTCCTGCAGGTCGGCGCTGCGGATCCAGACCTTGTCGCCGGACTCGCCGCGGACCTGGCTGTAGTCGCCCTGGGTCTGCAGCAGTTCGACCTTTTGTCCCGAGGTGAGCGAGCCAACGATGCGATAGCCATCGGTGGGGCCGCTGCGCACGTAGGTGGTCAGCTGGTCGCTGACCCAGCGTGCATTGTCACCTTCCTGGGCGTGGGCAGTGCCAGCCAGCAGGCTGGCGCCCATGAGCGCGGCCAGCAACCCGCCCCGCATGCGGGCGTAGCGGCGGCCAATGGAGTGATTGAGCAATTGAGAGCGCATTCGGATGGATAACTTTCTTGGAATGAGTAAGGCCGGCGCAGCACAGGGGCGCGCCGGCAGGAAAACAAGCCGGCCGGGCCGGATCGATGAACACGGACAGGGCGCCGCGATAAAAAAAGGCGGGCAGCCGCAGGGGCGGCCAGGCCACGTCCGTGGGCTGACAGACCCCCGTGCCACCGCTGAGTTCCCCCGCATGGCGGGCCGGCCTGCCAGCCGCCCCGTCAGCGAAACCGGCGAACGCTCTGCCACGGGCGCCCGCGCGGCGCCGCAGCGCACGGGCAGCGCGCCGCGGCACGACGAACGGTCAGAAGCCGCTGGACTTGCCGCTGAAGGCGCTGATCGGCTTGTCGACTTCGCGGTCCAGCCCCTGGGCGAAAGCCTTGAGCCCGTCGAGCAGTGGGGTGATGGCGCGCCAGAGGTCGTCGTCATGCAGCAGCCGGTAGGCGCCGCTGACGCCCGGCGCATCCTTGCCGTGCTCCTCGGGCTGGTAGCCGGCGACGGTCGACAGGCCATCGCGCACGGCAAAGGCCACCTTGTAGAACTGCTCCGGCGGAATGCGCGACAGCGCCATGCCGAGAATCGACAGGTTCTGGATGGCATTGAGCGTGCCCGGCTTGTTCAACCCGTCGACCAGCACCTTCATCACCTCGGCCTGCGAGCCGGCCAGGTCATTGGCAAAACGCAGGATGCCGCGCTCGTGCAGCGTCTGCAGCAGCTGGTTCAGCTCGTCCTCGGCGGTCGCCCCGATCTTGGGTGGGCGGACCCGATAGTTCTCGATACGTTCAGCCATCAGAGACTCTCCGGATGCTGTTCATGGGCAGGCGGCTCGACATAGTCGTCGCGCATCCACTTGACCTCGACCGGCACGCCGGCATTCGGCGTGCGCTGGCCGTGGCGGAAGTTGCCGGGCGGCAGCGGTGCCTCCAGCGGCGGGCGCTGCAGGACCTCCAGGCGCACCGCGGTTTCCTTGTAGGCGGGCGTATTGACGTCCGGGTCGTGGTGTTCGCCGGTAAGCAGATTGAGCCCTGGCTTGCCCTGGTGGATGGGCACGAACAGGGTCTTGCCGGCGACCCGCTCGGTGACCACTGCCGGCAGTTCGACGGCACCGCGGCGCGAGGTGAGGCGCACCCAGGTGCCCCGACCGATGCCGCGTTCGGCGGCCAGCTCGGGGCTGACCTCGACGAACCAGTGCGGTGACAGCGAACTCATGCGCAGGCCCTGCCCGGTCTGGTTGTCGCCCTGGAAGTGCTCGAGCATGCGGCCGTTGTCGACCATCAGGTCGAAGGTGTCGTCCGGCCCTTCGGCCGGGGCCTTCCACTCCAGCGGGTAGAGCACCGCCTTGCCGTCGTCGGTGTGGAAACCGTCGGTATACAGCAACGGCGTGTCCTGGCCGTCGGCGGCCACCGGCCAGCACAACGACTTCCAGCCCTCGAGCCGCGCGTAGCTGACCCCGGCGAACAGATCGGCGATGCCGGCCACCTCGTCCATGATCTGCCCCGGATGCGTGTAGCCCCAGGAATGGCCCATGCGCGCCGCGAGGTCGGTGAGGATGCGCCAGTCCGGGCGGCTCTCGCCCAGCGGCTCGAGCGCCGGGTAGAAGCGCTGGATGCGCCGCTCGGTGTTGACGAAGGTGCCCTCCTTTTCCACGCTCGGGCAGGCCGGCAGGACCACATCGGCGAACTCGGCGGTGCGGCTGAGGAATACGTCCTGCACCACCATGAAGTCGAGTTTCTCGAAGGCCTGGTGCACGTTGTGGCTGTCGGCGTCGGAAAAGGCCGTCTCCTCGCCGATGATGTACATCGCGCGCACCTTGCGCTCGTCGGCCTGCTGCACCATGAGGAAGTTGTCCGAACCGACCTCGCCCGAAAGCTGCTCCGGCGGCACGCCCCAGGCACGTGCCCACTTGGCCCGCACGGCGTCGTCGGAGACCTTTTCGTAGCCGGGGTACATGTTCTTCAGGCAACCGAAGTCACTCGCCCCCTGCACGTTGTTGTGCCCGCGCATCGGGTAGCCGCCGGTACCCGGCCGGCCATAGTTGCCGGTGACCAGCAGCAGGTTCGACAGCGCCGTGCTGGTGTCGGCGCCGTGGCTGTGCTGGGTGATGCCCATGGCCCAGAGCAGGCAAACGCTGCCGGCGCGACCGATCAGCTCGGCGGCCTCGACCAGCTGCGCGCGCGGGATGCCGGTCACCTGCTCGGCGAACTCCAGGGTGAACGGCGCCAGCGACTGGCGATATTCCTCGACCCCGTTGACCTGGCTGGCGAGAAAGGCCTCGTCGGCCAGGCCCTGTTCCAGCAGATAGCGCGACAGCGCCGAGGCCCAGACCAGATCGGTGCTCGCATTCGGCCGCAGGTAGAGGTTGGCGCGCTCGGCCATCTCCTGACGGCGCGGGTCGACGACGATCAGCTTCTGCCCGCGCAGCTTTTGCGCGGCCTTGACCTTCGAGGCGATCACCGGATGGTTTTCCGACAGGTTGCTGCCGACGATCACCACCAGCTCGGCCTGCTCGATGTCCGCGATGCTGCCCGCATCGCCGCCATAGCCGACGGTACGGAACAGGCCCTTGGTCGCCGGGTTCTGGCAGTAGCGCGAGGAGTTATCGACGTTGTTGGTGCCAATGACCAGCCGGGCGATCTTCTGCGTGAGGTAGGCCTCCTCGTTGCTCGCCTTGCTCGAGCCGATGAACCCGATGCTGTTCGGCCCGTGCTCGTCGCGGATTGCCAGTAGGCGCCGCGCCACCAGGCCCAGCGCCTCGTCCCAGCTGGCCTCGCGAAAGGTGCCGCCGTCGCGGATCAGCGGCATGGTCAGGCGCCGCTCGCTGTTGACGAAGTCCCAGGCGAACTTGCCCTTGACGCAGGTGGAGATGCCGTTGACCGGCGCCTCGACCACCGGCTGCACCTTGAGGATGTGGCGGTCGCGCGTCCACATCTCGAACGAGCAACCCACGCCGCAGTAGGTGCACACGGTCTTGGTGCGCTTGATCTCCGGCTGGCGCCAGTGCATGTCCATTTTCGAGATGGCGGTGATCGGCGGCGCGCCGATGGTGTGTTCGAGCGCCTTGGCCGCATCGATCATCGGCCGCTTGAGCGATTGCGGCAGGCTGGTGAAAGGCCCGGCATCGGGCTGCATGGTCTTTTCCATCAGCGCGTTGCAGGGGCAGACGGTGACGCAATGGCCGCAGCTGACGCAGCTCGAGCCGGCGATGGTCTGGCCGCCGTCCCAGAGCACGCGCGGCGGGTCCATCTGGAAATCGATCGACAGCGTCTCGTTCACCTCGACGTTCTGGCAGGCCTCGACGCAGCGACCGCAGAGGATGCACTGGTCCGGATCGTAGGTGTAGAAGGGGTTGGAGTGATCCTTCTCGTAGGGCTTGCGCTGAAAGGCATAGCGCTGCACCGGCATGTTCATGTCGGCGACGGTGTTGTGCAGGGTGCAGTCGCCGGTGTTGTTCTCGCACAGCGTGCAGTACAGCTCGTGCTTGGCCAGCAGGCGATCCATGCCCTCTTCGCGCGCGGCGCTGGCGCGTGCGGCCTGGCTGGTGACCTCGAGCCCCTCGCGGGCTTCCAGCGTACAGCCGCGCACCAGCTCGCCATCGAGCTCGACCCAGCAGACATCGCAGGTCTGCGGCGAGCCCAGCGAGCGGTGGTAGCAGACGTGCGGCAGGTGAATGTCGTGTTCGGCGAGAAAATCGATCAGCGGCGCGCCGGCGGTGCCGGTCAGCGGTTTGCCATCGAAGCGGATCGTGCAGTCTGACATCAGGCCTCCGTTGTTCTTGTCGTTGCGTGGACAGGCATCCCTGTGGCGGCTGGCCCCGGCATCCGTGCGCAGGCGTTCGATCGCCGGCCTAGCTCGGGCGCCAGCGCTCGGGGACGAGCAGCGGGCACCTGCCAGGTGGCCTTGGCGCGGCGCACGGCACGCCGCCGACAAGAGGTCGGTAATCTCTGAGCTGGTGCTGAAAAGCCATGGCAAGCGCCATCTGCAATCCCCCAGCGAGGGCGCCGCCGGCAGGACGGCAGGCGCGATGGACGGGCGCCTCGCGCGAACGGGCCGAGGCATGCCACGGGATCAATCGCCCGCGACGTCCTTCTAGTGACCGGGCAGCGGCGCGCGGGGTTCAGCGTTTTTTGGTCCATCGCGCTTGCCGGCAAACCAGCCGGGCGCCAGGCCGCCGGGTTTCGCGCGCCCTCAGCGCAGGCCGCTTGCGCCAGGCAACGGACCAGTTCCGGGTGGCCGTCACGTCGCAGCCCTGGGCCGCACCGCGCCAATCGGCTGCCGGCAACGCGTCGTCAGGCCGTGCCGATTCGCTGATCGCACATTCGAGTGAACTCACATCCTGTTACTCGACCCAAAACTCTGATGTCGCTTGGACAAGGGTGATGGCACAGATTTTTTCGCGCTCGGCCGACATGTGGTTCCGGCTCGCCCTGTTCGGCGTCGGCGGCGGTGCCCTGCTGATCTTCGTGGTCGGCCTGGTGCTGGCGCGTTCGGACTATTCGACCGGCCAGAACTGGAGGATCGAGCAACCCGTGCCGTTTTCCCACCGCCACCATGCCGGCGAGCTAGGTATCGATTGCCGCTATTGCCACAGCAGTGTCGAGCAGGCCGCGGCGGCGAGCTTTCCGCCGACGCACACCTGCATGTCCTGTCACTCGCAGGTCTGGACCGGCGCGCCGATGCTCGAGCCGGTGCGCCGCAGCCTTACGGAGAACGAGCCCTTGCGCTGGAACTGGGTCAACAAGCTGCCCGACTACGTCTATTTCCACCACGGTGTGCACGTGCAGGCCGGGGTCGGCTGCGCCGAGTGTCACGGCCGGGTCGACCGCATGCCGCTGATGCGCCGGGAAAACAGCTTCCAGATGCAATGGTGCCTGGAATGCCACCGCGACCCGGCGCCGCGCCTGCGCCCGCGGCGCTTCGTCACCGACATGGACTGGCAGCCGGAGGGGGACCGCCGTGCCCTCGGTGAACGCCTGATGCAAAAGCACGGCATCGCCGGGACCTCACTCACCCACTGCTATACCTGCCACCGATGAGCCGCCGCGACCCGCTCGATTTCGCCGCCATCGGCCGGCGCCTCGCCGAAGAGCGCGGCCCGACCTACTGGCGCAGCCTGGAAGAACTGGCCGAGGACCCGAGCTTCGTGGCCTTCTGCGAGGCCGAGTTTCCGAGCGTCGCGCCGCAGCTCGACCGGCGCCGCTTTCTCCAGCTGATGGGCGCCTCGCTCGCCTTCGGCGGCCTGGCGGCCTGCGGCAAGGCACCGGAGACCGCGGTGCCCTATGTCGAACAGCCCGAACTCATCGTGCCGGGCGAAACGCGCCTGTACGCCACCGCGGTGGACTTCGCCGGCTACCTGCAGCCTGTACTCGGCCGCACCCAGGCCGGCCGCCCGACCAAGCTGGAGGGCAACCCCGACCATCCGGCCTGCCGGGGTGCGGCCAGCGCGATCACCCAGGCGGCGATCCTCCAGCTGTACGACCCGGACCGCTCGCAGGCGCCCCGCTACAAGGGCCGTGATGCGTCCTGGGAGGCCTTTCTCGGCGAAGCCGCCGGCTGGCGTGAACGTTGGGATGCCAGCGCCGGCCAGGGCCTGCACCTGCTGCTTGGCGCCAGCAGCTCGCCGACCCTGGCGCGCGAGCTGGAGCGCTGGCTCGCGCGCTGGCCACAGGCACGGCTGTATCGCTTCGAGCCCTACGAGGGGCGCCGTTACGCCGCCGCCGAGCAGGCCTTCGGCCGGCCGCTGGAGCGCCACCTGCACCTGGAAAAGGCTGAACTACTGCTGTGTTTCGAGGACGACCTACTCGGCAGCGGCCCGCAGCAGGTGCTGCACGCCAGCCGCTGGGGTGAGCGCCGTCGCGCGGCCGCCGAAGGCCGCGGCCAGGCCCTGCTGATCGCCGTCGAAAGCTGCCCCAGCCTGACCGGCGCCAAGGCCAGCGAGCGGCGCATCGCCAATGGCGCCGAACAGAACCGCCTGCTGCGCGCATTGCTCGCCGAGATCGACGATGGCCCGGCGCCGGAGCTGGCCGCCGACGAGCAGCACTGGGTCCGGCGGATGGCTGCCGCGCTACGCGCGCATGCCGGGCGTTGCCTGATCAGCGCCGGTGCACGCAGCGATGCCGCGACCCAGGCCGCCGTCTACCGGCTCAACGATCGGCTGGGCAACCTCGGCCGCACCCTGAGCTTCAGCGAGCCGCTGCAACAGCTCGAGATTGGCGGCCAGCCGCTCGGCGACCTCGGGCAGTTATGCGCGGCGCTCGGCGCCGGTGAAGTCCAGAGCCTGCTTGCCCTGGACTGCAACCCGGCGTACCAGGCGCCTGCCGAGGCCGCCTTCGCGGCCGCGCTGGAAGCACTGCCCTGGTGCCTGCATGCCGGCCAGTACTACGACGAAACGGCCTCGCACAGCCATTGGCACCTGCCGCTCAGCCATCCGCTGGAAGCCTGGCACGACGGCCTCGCCGCCGACGGCACGCCCTGCCTCGGGCAGCCACTGATCGAACCGCTGCATGCCACGCGCAGCGCCAGCGAATTGCTCGCGCTACTACGCGGCGAGCCGACGGCGGACAGCCATGCCCAGCTGCGCGAAACCTGGCAGTCGCTCGACGAAGCGGCCTGGCGCGCGGCGCTCGAACGCGGCTTTATCGAGGGCCGTCAGCCGACGCCAGTGGCCGTCTCGGCTGCGCCCGTCACCCTGCCGGCCGTCGAGGCGCCGGGCGGCTACGAGGTCCTTATCCGCCCCGACGAGGCGATCTGGGACGGCCGCTTCGCCAATCTCGGCTGGCTCCAGGAGTTGCCGCGGCCGCTGAGCAAGCTCACCTGGAGCAATGCGGTGGCGATCGCGCCGCGCCAGGCCGAACGCCTGGGTCTGCGCAATGGCGACCGGGTACGGGTCGAGGTCGACGGCGGAGCCATCGAAGGCGCGGTGATTCTCGCGCCTGGGCAGCACCCGGACGTGCTCGAAATCTGCGCCGGCTATGGCCGCCGACGCATGGGCCGCGTGGCGGTGGGCCAGGGCTTCGGTGTCGCCCCGCTTCGCCGCCTCGCCGAGCCCTGGCGGCGCGAAGGTGCGCGGCTCGCCCCGCTCGACGGCACGGTACCGCTGGCGATCACCCAGATGCACCACAGCATGAAGGCCGAACAGGCGCCGGCCCGCCGGCTGCCGCGCGAAGTCGCCAGGCAGCCGGCCACGGCAGCGGAGCAGCTATCCTTCTATCCGGCCACGCCGGCCGCGCCGCCGCCGGCTGGCGGTCCGCTCGGCGAACCCCGCTGGGGCATGCTGATCGACCTGGACCAGTGCATCGGCTGCAACGCCTGCGTGGTCGCCTGCCAGGCCGAGAACAACGTGCCGGTGGTCGGTGCCGAGCAGGTCGCCGCCGGTCGCGCCATGCACTGGCTGCGCGTGGACCACTACTACGAGGGCTCGCCGGAGGCGCCGCGTTCGAGTTTTCTGCCGGTGCCCTGCATGCACTGCGAACACGCGCCCTGCGAGATGGGCTGCCCGGTCAACGCCACGGTGCACGGCCCCGAAGGGCTCAACCAGATGGTCTACAACCGCTGCATCGGCACTCGCACCTGCGCCTCCTATTGCCCGTACAAGGTGCGGCGCTTCAACTGGTTCGACTGGACCGGCGACGACCCGCCGCTGCTGCAGGCGCAGCGCAACCCCAACGTCACGGTGCGCGGGCGCGGCGTGATGGAGAAATGCACCTATTGCGTGCAGCGCATCAGCGAGGCGCGCATCGATGCGCGCATGGGCGACCGGCCGATCGCCAGCCAGACGCTGCAGACCGCCTGCCAGCAGACCTGCCCGACCCAGGCGATCGTCTTCGGCGATCTCTCACGTGCCGACAGCGGCCTGCACTACCAGCGCGAGACCCGGCGCCACTATGCGCTGCTCGAAGAGCTCAACACCCGGCCGCGCACCACCTACCTGGCGGCGCTCGAGGACGGCCTGCCGCAGGCCCCCGCCGACGAGACACCGGAGGGCCGCAGCGATGGCTGACACGCCGCACTTCCTGCCACCGCAGCTGCCGCTCGGCGCGGTCTCCGAGCTGGCCATCGATACACCGCTGCACTTTCGCCATCGCGCCAGCTGGTGGGTCGCCTTCGCCATCGGCTGCGCCCTGCTCGGGCTGTTCTTTCTCGCAGTCGGCAACCTGCTGCTGCGCGGCGTCGGCATCTTCGGCAACAACAATTCGGTCAACTGGGGGCTGCCGATCCTCAACTACATGTGGTGGCTGGGCATCGGCCACGCCGGCACCTTCATCTCCGCCCTGCTGCTGCTGATCGACCGGCCCTGGCGCAATTCGCTCAACCGCCTGGCCGAACTGATGACGCTGCTGGCGGTGATCTGCGCCGGGATCTTTCCGATCCTGCACCTCGGGCGGCCCTGGCTGTTCTACTGGAGCGCGCCCTACCCGGCGACGATGGACGTCTGGCCACAGTTCCGCAGCCCCACGGCCTGGGACTTCTTCGCCGTGCTGGCCTACCTGCTGTTCTCGCTGCTGTTTCTCTACGTCGGCGCGATCCCGGATTTCGCCTGCGCCCGCGACCGCGCCACCCGCCGCGTGCAACAGGTGGTGTTCGGCCTGCTCGCGCTTGGCTGGCGCGGTGCCGGCAGCCACTGGGTGCGCTGGCGCCGCTGCTATCGCTTCCTCGCGCTGCTGGCGGTGCCGCTGGTGTTCGCGGTATCGAGCAGCTATTCGTTCCTGCTTGCGCTCGGCGACCCGTCCGGCTGGCATTCGACGGTGTTTCCGTCCTACTTCGTCGCCGGCGCGGTCTTTTCCGGCTTCGCGCTGGTGGCGATCATCGCCTGCAGCGTGCGCCATCTGCTGCACTTCGAGACGCTGATCACCCCACGTCACCTGGACATGCTCGGCAAGCTGCTGCTGGCCACCGGGCTGATGACCGCCTATGGCTATGTCGCCGACATCTTCGTGGCGTTCTATTCCGGGCGGCACCACGAGATCCTCGTCACCCAGGCACGCCTGGGTGGCTACACCGCCTGGAGCTTCTGGCTGGCGATCCTGTGCAACGTAGTGATCCTGCAGGCGCTGTGGAGCCGCCGGGTACGCACCCGCCCGCGGCTGCTCTGCCTGGTCAGCGCGGCGGTGCTGGTGGGTATGTGGTGCGAACGCTACATGCTCATCGTCACGCCAGAGACGCACCCGCACATGCCGTCGATGAGCAGCGAGGCCTACCTGCCGACGGTCTGGGACTGGGCGCTGCTGGCCGGCACCTTTGGCCTGTTCCTCGTGCCGCTGCTGCTGTTCATCCGCTTCGTGCCGATGGTTTCGGCGATGGAAGTCAAGGAAGTGCTGCATCGCTATCGCGGAGGTGAGGATGGCTAAGCCGCTGTTCGGCCTGCTCGCCGACTTCGCCGATGCCGATGCCCTGCTCGCAGCCACGCGCGCCGCGCATCAGGCTGGCTACCGGCACATGGAGGCGTTCAGCCCCTTCCCGCTCGAGGCGATCGAGCCGCTGCTTGGCCTCGATCATCGCGAGCCGATCCGCTGGGGCGTGGCCGGTGCGCTGTTTGGCGCGCTGGCCGGCTTCGGCCTGCAGATCTACGTCAACCTGGATTACCCGCTGGATATCGGCGGCCGCCCGCTGGTGTCGCTGCAAGCCTTTGCCGTGGTCGGCTTTCTGCTGATGATCCTGTTCGCCGGCCTGTTTGCGGTGTTCGGCCTGCTGCTGGCCTGCCGCCTGCCGCTGCTGCACCACCCGTTGTTCGAAGCGGAGAGCTTTCGCCGCGCCTCGGACGACCGCTTCCTGCTGTGCATCTATGCCGAGGATCCGCTCTTCGATCCCGGCACGACGCTGCTCTGGCTGTCGCAGCGGGCAGTCTCGGTGACGGAGATCGAACCCTGATGCGCGTCCTCATCCTGCTGATGCTGATGGCACTGGCCGGCTGCGATGACATGGCGCGCCAGGAAAAGCTCAAGGCGCAGGGCAGCACCAGGGTATTCGCCAACGGAGCAGTGAACCAGGCTCCGCCAGCGTTCACCGTGGCCCGCGGCGATCTGGCCCGCGAGGCCCGCCTGTACAGGCGCCCGCCGATGAGCCGGGCGCTGCTCGAGCGCGGCCGCGAGCGCTTCGACATCTTCTGCTCGCCGTGCCACGGCCTGCTCGGCAACGGCGAGGGCGTGGTGGTGCAGCGTGGCTTCCCGAAGCCGCCAGACCTGGCTGCGGCGCGCCTGCGCGAGGCGCCGGACCGGCATTTCATCGAGGTCATCAGCCATGGCTACGGGCAGATGTACAGCTACGCCAGCCGCATCCCCCCAGCCGATCGCTGGGCCATCGTCGCCTATGTGCGCGCGCTGCAGCGCAGCCAGGGCGTGCCGCTGGAGCAACTGAGCGCGGCGCAACGTCGGCGCCTGGAGGGCCGGCCATGAACCCGCGCATGCTTGCCTGGCCGGCCGCACTGGCCCTGCTGCTCGGCGTGCTCGGCCTGTTCTGGCCGCCACTGGCCGCGGCCAGCCTGGCCGTGGCCTTCGCCCTGGCGGCGCTGGTTATCGGTGGCCTGCTGCTCCAGCTGGCGGTGCCGCTGGTCAGCGGCAGCTGGCAGGGGCTGATCCTGCCAGGCGCCGGGCACATCGCACGCCTGGCGCCCCTGCTCGGGCTGCTGCTGTTGCCGGCGCTGCTGGCCCAGCACCGGCTCTACCCCTGGGCGCTGGAAGGCGAAGAGGGTTTTCGCGGCGTCTGGCTGTCACCGCTGGCGTTCACGCTGCGCACGCTGCTCTACGTCGCGCTCTGGAGCGCACTGGCCTGGTTGCTGCCGCGCCGTCCGCGGCTGGCCGGGCCGGGCCTGGTGCTGCTGGTGCTCAGTGGTTCGGCCGCGGCGATCGACTGGGCGATGAGCCTGGAGCCCGAATTCTTCTCGACCCTCTACGGGCTGCTCTACCTGAGCCGCGGGCTGCTCTCGGCGGTCGCCCTGGCGGTGCTGCTGGCGTTGCACGCCGGTGCCGAGCGGCGTGGCGTGCTGCGCGGCCTGCTGATCGCGGCCGTGCTGCTCTGGCTGTATCTGCACTACATGCAGTACCTGATCATCTGGTCGGCCGACCTGCCACGAGAGATCCGCTGGTATCTGACCCGCATCGAAGGCTTTGGCGCCGCGGTTGTCTGGCTGCTGGGCGTCGGTCAGGGCCTGCTGCCGCTGGTCTTGCTGTTGTTGCCCCTGGGCGAGCGCAGCGGTGCATTGCAGGGCGCGGCCATCACCACTCTGCTGCTCGGCCAGCTTGAGCTGCTCTGGTGGGTGCTGCCGGCCTTTGCCGAGCATTCGCCGCTGCTGCTCTGGAGCCTTGGCGCGCTGCTGACGCTGGCCTGGCTGTTGGTGCTGCGGCCTGCCTGGCCCCTGATCGGAGGCGAGCATGGCCGAGGTTGACCCACGCGCCCGCGAACTGGGCTACGAGCCGCAGGATGCCAGCGTGCCACGCGTGCTGCTGGCGGGGCTGATCATTGCCGTGGGGCTGGGCCTGAGCCTCGGCGGCGTCGCCCTGCTGCTGCATCTTTACGCCCAGCACGAGCCGGAGCAGCCGCCCACACCGCGCGAAGCCTCGGCCTTCCGCCCGGCAATCCCGAACCTGGACGCTGCAGCGCAGGTCGCCGCGCCGGCGGTGCTGGCGGCTGCCCGGCGGCGCCTGCAGACGCTCGGCTGGGTCGACCGCCAGGCCGGCCTGGCGCACCTGCCCATCGACGAGGCCATGGCACGGCTGGCGCACGAGGGCTGGCCAGAGGCCGACGCGAGCGGCGAGGAACCTGGCCATGACTGATCCGCGCCTGCTGCTGACCGTGCTGCTCCTGTTCGTCAGCCCGCTGTCGTACGCCGAGGCCCCCTTCGATCCGTTCGAGGTCAGCGGCATCGAGGCCCGACCCGGCGCGCAGGTTCCGCTGGACTTGCGCTTTGCCGACCAGCACGGCCGCCAGCTGCGCCTGGCCGAGCTGTTCGGCAAGCGGCCGGTGCTGCTGCTGCCGCTGTACTACACCTGCCCGAATGTCTGCGGCAGCCAGCTGGCCTCGCTGCTGCAGATGCTCGACGGCCTGCCCTACCGCGCCGGTGAGGACTACGAACTGGTGGCCTTCAGCTTCAACCCGAACGAAACGCCGGCCGACGCACGCGCCGAGCAGGCCAAGCTGGCGCGCCGCTGGCCGGCGCTGGCCGACTCGCCGGGCGTGCATCTGCTCACTGGCTCGGCGGCGGCCAGCTCGGCGCTGGCCGAGGCACTGGGCTTTCGCTACGCCTACGACGAGAAAAGCGGCGAGTACGCCCATGTCACCGCGGTCGCCGCGCTCAGCCGCGACGGGCGCCTGTCGCGCTGGCTCTATGGTCTGGGCTACCAGCCGGACGACCTGCGCCTGGCGCTGCTCGAGGCCGGCCAGGGCCGCGTCGGCGATTTCACCGACCAGCTGCTGTTGCTCTGTTACCACTACGACCCGAAGACCGGCGGCTACAGCAGCCTGGTGATCGAGGCCCTGCAGCTGGGCGGCGGCGCCACGGTGCTGTTGCTCGGCGGCTTCATCCTGTTCAACCTGCGCCGCGAGCGAGGGGGGCGTCGGCCATGATCCTCGAGGGTTTCCTGCGCCTGTGGCCGGCGTCCGCCTCGCAGCACGCCAGCGACGTGGACTGGCTGATCACCGTGTTCACCCTGCTGATGGGGCTGTTCGTGCTGCCGGTGTTCTTCTGCCTGGTGCTCTTCGCCCTGCGTTACCGCGCCGGCCGCGACGTACCGCGGCACCATCAGTCGCAAGGCAACTGGAAGGTGGAAACCACCTGGATCGTGCTGCCCTTCATCGGTGCCATGGTGCTGTTCCTGCTCTCCGCGCGGCTGTTCTACGAAGCGCGCGTGCCACCGGCCGATGCGCTGGAAATACGCGTCACCGCCAAGCAGTGGATGTGGAAGTTCCAGCACCCCGGCGGCCAGCGCGAGATCAACACCCTGCACGTGCCGGCCGACCGGCCGGTCAAGCTGGTGATGATCTCCGAGGATGCGATCCACAGCCTGTTTTTCCCCGCGCTGCGCATCAAGCAGGACGTCCTGCCGGGGCGCTACACCGAGCTCTGGTTCCGCGCCGATAGGACCGGCCGCTTCGACGGCTTCTGCGCCGAATACTGCGGCACCGACCACTCCGGCATGACCGCGCAGCTGGTCATCCAGCCGCCGGCGGCCTACCAGCAGTGGCTGCAGCAGGCGGCCACCGACGGCAGCCTCGCCGAGCAGGGCGCTGCGCTGTTCCGCCAGTTCGGCTGCAGCGGCTGCCACAGCGAGCGCTCGGCGACCCGCGCCCCGCTGCTGCAGGGCCTCTACGGCCGCCGGGTGGCCCTGGCCGACGGCGACGAGGTGGTCGCCGACGCCGGCTACATCCGCGACTCGATCCTGCTACCGAGCAAGCAGGTGGTCGCCGGCTTCGAGCCGATCATGCCGACCTACGCCAGGATCCTCGACGAGGACGCGGTGCTGCGCCTGACCGCCTATATCCAGTCGCTGGGCGAGGAGCAGGCCATCATTCCCCCGAAACGGAGCCGCCCATGAGCGAGATCAAGGCCGTCCGCGAGCCGAGCTACCTGGAAGCCGAGCACGGCATCCTCTCCTGGCTGCTGACCACCGATCACAAGCGCATCGCGGTGCTCTATCTGCTGGCGGTGACCTTTTTCTTCGTCGTCGGAGGGTTGGCGGCGAGCCTGATCCGCATCGAACTGGTCACGCCCGACGGCGACCTGCTGACCGCCGACGGTTACAACCGGGCCTTCACCATCCACGGCGTGATCATGGTCTGGTTCTTCCTGATTCCCTCGATTCCCTCGGTGTTCGGCAATTTCCTCGTACCGATCATGGTCGGTGCGCGCGACATGGCCTTCCCGCGGCTGAACCTGGCCAGCTGGTACCTGCTGGTGGCCGGCGGGCTGTTCACCCTCTATGCGCTGGTCGCCGGCGGGGTCGACACCGGCTGGACCTTCTACACGCCCTACTCGACGATGTTCAGCAACGGCCATGTGGTGGCGGTGATCGTCGGCGTCTTCATCACCGGCTTCTCGTCGATCTTCACTGCCATCAACATCATCGCCACGGTGCACAAGCTGCGCGCCCCGGGCATGACCTGGTTTCGTCTGCCGCTGTTCGTCTGGTCGCTGTACGCGACTTCGGTGATCCTCGTGCTGGCCACGCCGGTGCTGGCGATCACCCTTACCCTGGTCGCCCTGGAACACCTGTTCGGCATCGGCGTGTTCGACCCCTCGCTCGGCGGCGATCCGCTGCTGTTCCAGCATCTGTTCTGGTTCTACAGCCACCCGGCGGTCTACATCATGGTGTTGCCGGCGATGGGGGTGATGAGCGAGCTGGTCACCTCGGCGGCGCACAAACGCATCTTCGGCTACCGCTTCGTGGCCTTTTCCAGCATCGCCATCGCGGTGATCGGCTTCATGGTCTGGGGCCATCACATGTTCGTCGCCGGGCAGTCGATGTACGCCAGCATGGCCTTCTCGCTGCTGAGCTTCCTGGTGGCGATCCCGTCGGCGATCAAGGCGTACAACTGGACCGCCTCGCTGTACAAGAGCCGGTTGACGATCAACGCGCCCTTTCTCTATGCGATGACCTTTCTCGGGCTGTTCCTGATCGGCGGGATCACCGGGCTGTTCCTCGCCCTGCTGGCGGCCAACCTGCACGTGCACGACACCTACTTCGTCGTGGCGCATTTCCACTACATCATGGTGGGCGCGGCGGTGGCGGGCTATTTCGGCGCGCTGCACTTCTGGTGGCCAAAGATCACCGGGCGGATGTATCCGGAGCTGTGGGGGCGGATCGCCGCGGTGATGATCTTCTTCGGCTTCAACCTGACCTTCTTTCCGCAGTTCATCCTTGGCTATCTCGGCATGCCCCGCCGTTACCACGCCTACCCGGAGGAGTTCGGCGTGCTGAACATCCTTTCGTCCTGCGGCGCGCTGGTGCTCGGAGTGGCCTATGCGCTGCCATTGTTCTATCTGCTGTGGTCGCTGTACCGCGGCGAAAAGGCCCCGGACAACCCCTGGGATGCCGCCGGGCTGGAATGGCGCCACGTGCCGTCGCCACCGCCCAAGCACAATTTCGAGACGATCCCGTTGGTGGACTTCGAGGCCTACGACTACCCGCCCGAGGCGACCCATGGCAAAGGTTGAATACCCGATCACCGAGCAGTTCCAGACCCACGGCCAGCAGCACGAAACGGCGCACCTGGGCACCTGGGCCTTTCTGGCGACCGAGCTGATGATGTTCGGCGGCCTGCTGGTGGTGATCTGGTATACGCGCACGGCGCACCCGGGCGGGGTCGGCGAAACCGTCGGGCATCTGCACTACTGGCTCGCCGGGTTCAACAGCGTGCTGCTGCTGACCAGCAGCCTGGCGATTACCCTGGCGGTCGTGGAGGCCCGTGACGGTCAGGCGCGGCGGGCACGCCGGCTGCTGCTGACGGCGGTCATCCTGGCCGGCGCCTTTCTCCTGCTCAAAGGCTACGAATACTTTGCCGAGTACCGCGAGCAGCTCATGCCCTGGCAGGTTTCGCCGCTGCAGCAGACCGGCGCGCAGCTGTTCTTCAACCTGTACCTGATCGCCACCGCTCTGCACGCCCTGCACATGATCATCGCGCTCAGCCTCGGCCTGCTGTTCTGGGTACGCCAGCGCCGCGGCCGACTGCCGCTGCCCGAGCGCATCACCCTGCTCGAGGCGTTCTCGCACTACTGGCATGTGGTCGATGTGATCTGGATCCTGCTCTACCCGTCGCTCTATCTGGTCGGGAGACCGGCATGAGCGCGCGCCTGCTGAGCTACCTGGGGCTGCTGGCGCTGCTTGGCGTCAGCATCGCCCTGGCCACCAGCCGCCTGCCGTACCGGGACATCCTGATCATGCTGCTGGCCGGCGCGCAGGCGCTCGGCGTGCTCCTGGGCTTCACCCGCCTGCAGGACGAAAGTCCGCTGTTGCGGCTGTGTGCGCTGGCAGCCTGGTTCTTCGTGTTCCTGCTGCTGTTGCTGACCCTGCTGGACCTGCTGACCCGCGGCCCGGTCTGATGGCCCGTTCGTCCAGCGCCCTGAGCGGGCAGTGGCAACGGGGTGTCCCTAGAAGGAACGCCCTCGCAACCTCACAGCCAGGAGCCGCCCATGACGCTTTCGGTCTTTGCCCTCAACTGCACGCTCAAACCTTCGCCCGCCGACTCTTCCTGCGAATTGCTGCTGCGCCAGACGCTCGGCGCCTTCGCCGACCTCGGTGCCTACGGCGAGCTGTTGCGCGCGGCCGACTTCAACATCAAACCCGGCGTGACTTCCGACGAAGGCGCCGGCGACGACTGGCCGGAACTGCGCCGCCGTATTCTCGCCGCCGATGTGTTCATCCTCGGCACGCCGATCTGGCTCGGCCATCCCTCGAGCATCTGCCAGCGAGTAATGGAGCGGCTCGATGCCTTTCTCGGCGAGACTGACGACGCCGGGCGCATGCCCTCTTTCGGCAAGGTCGCCTGCGCCGCGGTCGTCGGTAACGAGGACGGCGCACACCACGTCTCGGCCGAGATCTTTCAGGGCCTCAACGATCTGGGCTTCAGCCTGGCGCCGAACGCGGTGACCTACTGGGTCGGCGAAGCCATGCAGGGCCAGGATTTCAAGGATCTGCCGCAGACGCCGGACAAGGTGCAGCAGACCACCCGCAGCATGGCGCGCAACGCCCTGCACCTGGCCGGCCTGCTGCGCGACGCGCAA
Organism: Stutzerimonas sp. CXK-1; assembly: GCF_057738225.1. NCBI lineage: Bacteria > Pseudomonadati > Pseudomonadota > Gammaproteobacteria > Pseudomonadales > Pseudomonadaceae > Stutzerimonas > Stutzerimonas sp. CXK-1. Next base: position 2,887,156 of record NZ_CM173217.1, read on the forward strand.
TACCCCGACAGCGCCTGACTCCCGGAGCGGACCTGTTCATGGCCGATCAACCACACGAAGAGCTGCAGGGCCTCGTCGAGGGCCTGATCCGGCTCGGCCGCGAGCGCGAGCAGGTATCGGTTGCCGACATTCAGGACGAGGTCGGCCAGCGCAGCTTCGGCCCCTTCCTGTTCGTCCCGGCGCTTGTCGAGATCAGCCCGGTCGGCGGCATTCCCGGCCTGCCGACGCTGCTGGCGGTGATCGTCGCCCTGTTCGCGCTGCAAATGCTGTTCGGCCGCAAACACCTCTGGCTGCCGAACCTGCTCACCCGGCGCAAGGTCGCCGGCGACAAGCTCGAGCGCGGCCTGTGCAAGCTGCGCCCGGTGATCTGCTGGCTGGACAAGCTGATCAGACCCCGCCTGCACTGGGCCACCAACCGCAACGCCAGCCGCCTGCTCGCACTGCTTTGCCTGGTGCTGGCCGCTTCCGTGCCGCCGCTGGAACTGATTCCCTTCGCCAGCAGCGGCCCCTTCGCCGCCATCGGCCTCATCGGCATCGGCCTCACCACCCGCGACGGATTGCTGGTGCTGCTGGGCCTGCTGATGGCCGCCGTCTCGGCCTATCTGGCCAGCGGCCTCTTCTAACCGCCCCTGCAGCCCACCGCGCAGCCCAGAAAAGCAAAAGCCCCCGAAACTCTACGAATTTCAGGGGCTTAGGCTATGTGTAATGGCGGAGAGATAGGGATTTGAACCCTAGGTACCCTTGCGGATACAACGGATTTCGAATCCGTCCCGTTCGACCACTCCGGCATCTCTCCAGCGGCGCGCATCATAGCAGCTCAGGTCGCTTTGTCGAACCCCCAAGCACACTTTTTCCGCCTTTTTTCAGCGGGTTGCGGCCATGGGTTCAGGCGGTGAGTCGGGTAAGCGCCTCGCGGTACTTGTCGGCGGTCTTCTGTGCAACCTCGGCCGGCAACGCCGGGGCCGGCGGCTCCTTGTTCCAGCCGGTGGACTCCAGCCAGTCGCGGACGAACTGCTTGTCGAAGCTTGGCGGGTTCTTGCCCTCTTCATAGCTGTCAGCCGGCCAGAAGCGGCTGGAGTCGGGCGTGAGCACCTCGTCCATCAGGGTCAGGGTGCCATGCTCATCGAGGCCGAATTCGAATTTGGTGTCGGCGATGATGATGCCGCGCGTGGCGGCGTACTCGACGGCGGCGCGGTACAACGCAATGGAGGTGTCGCGTACCTGTGCGGCCAGTTCCTTGCCGATGATGGCTTCGCACTCTTCGAAGGAGATGTTCTCGTCGTGGTCGCCCACCGCAGCCTTGGTCGAAGGCGTGAAGATCGGCTCCGGCAGTTTGCTCGCCTCTTTCAGACCCGCTGGCAGGGCGATGCCGCAGACCGTGCCGCTCTTCTGGTATTCCTTCCAGCCGGAGCCAGCGAGGTAGCCACGTACGATCGCCTCCACCGCAACGGGCTTGAGGCGCTTGGCCACGACGGCACGCCCTTCGACCAGGGGCAGCTCGGCGGCAGGCACCACGTCTTCGACCCGGTCTCCGGTGAAATGATTGGGCACCAGCGTGCTGAACTTGTCGAACCAGAAATTCGAGATTGCGGTGAGAATCTTGCCTTTATCCGGGATCGGCTCGGCCAGGATCACGTCGAACGCGGACAGGCGGTCGCTGGCAACCATCAGCATGCGCTGGCCATCTACCTCGTAGAGATCGCGCACCTTGCCCGAATAGAGCTTGTTCAGGCTGAGATTGGTCGGGGTACTCATGGTCGATTTCCACCTAGACGCGCCATTCGGCAGCATCACCGCGCTGCAGGCCGACGCCTTGTTTCGAAGAGATAAGGGTGACGAGGCCAGCGCGCCGTCACCCCTGGGGTTGCGCCCGCGCGCCAGGTCAGCCGAGGTTTTCCTTGAGCCGCTCGAGCACGCGACGTGCTACCTCGGCTGGCGCAACGGTATCGATGTTGCGGTCCAGCGTGACGAGAATCTGCTCACCGGCACGAGTCAGGCGCACCTGATAGCGCTCGGCGCGCGCGTCGATCTCCTCCTGGTCCGGCTTGCTCGAGAACAGACGGGAGAAGAAGCCTGGCTTCTCGTCCGGCCGATCGGCGCCTTCGGCCAGGTTCACGTAGTAGACCCCGAGGCTGCGATTGAGGTCGTCGACCTTGATGTCGGCAGCCTGCAGTGCGCGGCCGATGCTCGACCAGGCACGATCGAAATCGGTGTCCAGGGTCAGCATCGGGTTGCCGCTGCCATCGGCAGTCAGGGCGACACGGCTCGGCGCATCGTAGTCGCGCTCGGCGAGCAGCGATACCGAGCCGCCTTCGTCAGCGCTGCGACTGAGCGCGGTCTGCAACTCGTCGAGCAGGGCGCGATCCAGTTCGGCGTTGACGGAGGCTTCCGGCCACGCCGGATCGGCTGTGCTGCCACTGTCACGCTGCAGCGCGAGAACGAAGATCTCGCTGGTGTTGCGCTGCACTCCCGGTTCGATGCGTACACGTACACGGGCTTCGCCATCCTGGACGCCCAGGCTGCGCGCCAACGCGGCGTTGATTTCCGAGCCCTTCTGCCAGGCGGTGGAGAACTCGCCGGTTTGTGGCCGCTCCTCATCGATGGCGAAGCCGTTGTCGGTGAAGAACTGCCGGGTCGCCGCCCAGACTTGAGCCGGGCTGCGCAGCGCGACCAGCCAACGGCCGCCCTCGGAGCTCTGCACGCTGAAATCGCTGGCCTGGATCGCGCCCTGCAGCGGCTGCGGACGCGGCACGTCGTATTTACCGGCGGCGCGGCTATCGGCCACCTGGTGGGGAATCGGCAGCAGCGGGTCGAGCGGGCGCAGTTGCTGCCCCGCCGGCACCTGCATGGGCGGCACCTGATGCGCCTGCAAATAATCGCTGCCGCGATCACGAAAATACCCATCGTCGCCCCACAGCCAACCGCAACCGCTGGTGGCGGAAATCATCAGGGCAAGAGTCGAGAGTCCGGCCAGTCGCTTCATCAATATTCCCTTATCTGTTCAGGCGAGGATGCCGCACTGGCGCATCGCCTGGCGCAGCGGCTCCCGGCAAGCCGGGCTGAGCCAGGTGAGCGGCAGGCGGATACCGTCGGCCATCAGTCCCATCTCGTGCAGCGCGAACTTCACCGGAATGGGGTTGGACTCGATGAAGAGTTTCTGGTGCAACGGCATCAGCCGCTCGTTGATCGCGCGCGCCGTGGCCGCGTCGCCGGCCATCGCGGCGGCACAGAGGTCGGCCATGGCACGAGGCGCGACATTGGCGGTGACGGAAATATTGCCCTTGCCACCCAAGAGCATCAGCTCGACTGCCGTCGGGTCGTCGCCGGAATAGACGAGGAAGTCCTTGCCGACGCGATCGAGCACTTCCTGCCCGCGCTTGAGATCGCCAGTGGCCTCCTTGATGCCGATGATGTTGGCGACCTTCGACAGGCGCTCAACGGTTTCCGGCAGCATGTCGCAGGCCGTACGACCCGGCACGTTGTAGAGAATCTGCGGAATGGCCACCGCCTCGGCGATGTGCTTGAAATGCAGGTAGAGGCCTTCCTGGGTGGGCTTGTTGTAATAGGGTGTGACCAGCAGGCAGGCATCGGCTCCGGCGGCCTTGGCGTTCTCGGTCAGCTCCACGGCCTCGCTGGTGGAGTTCGCTCCAGTACCGGCGATTACCGGGATGCGTCCATTGACCTGATCGACGACCCGACGAATGACCTCGATGTGTTCCTCGACCGAAAGCGTCGCCGATTCTCCAGTGGTCCCCACCGCGACGATTGCGTTGGTGCCTTCCTGCAGATGGAAGTCCACCAGCTTGCTCAGGCCATCCCAGTCCAGACCGCCTTGCGCGTCCATGGGCGTGACCAGCGCCACCATACTGCCCGCAATCATGCAACCACTCCTGCCGGAAAAAGAGAGGCGTAATGGTACAAGGCTCGATTGCGCTTTGCGAGTAGCCGGACGTGCCTGCGAAAGCCCTCCAGGAACCCGGCCCGGCGCCCCCGTCCATTCACAGCACTGACGCTTTTCGCTACCCTTAGCCGTTTTCGGCCGACCATTCGCCGATTCACCGTCAGGAAAGCTGTAATGCCCACCCCGTCCGTACCTCGCGAACAGTTCCTTGTGATCAGCGCCCTGGGCAAGAGCCCGATGGAACTTGCCAACGTTCTTTGCCGCGCGAGCAACGAGAGTCGCTGCGCAGTCGTCACCACTCGCCTCACCCGGCATGGTGAATACAGCGCGCTGGTCCTGGAGGTTACCGGCAGCTGGGACGCGCTGGCCCGCATGGAAGCCGCCCTGCCCGCCCTGTCGAAAAAGCACGGCTTCACCGCCAACGTGGTGCGTAGCGAACCGCTGGAGAGCCGACCGAACGCGCTGCCTTATGTCGCCTATGTCAGCGCGGCCTACCGGCCGGACATTCTCAATGAGCTTTGCCAGTTCTTCATCGACCACCGCGTCGAACTGGAAAGCCTGACCTGCGATACCTACCAGGCCCCGCAGACTGGCGGCACCATGCTCAACGCGACGCTGACGGTGACCCTGCCGGCCGGCACGCAGATCAGCTGGCTGCGCGATCAGTTTCTCGATTTCGCCGACGCCATGAATCTCGACGCGCTGATCGAGCCCTGGCGTCCACAGAACCCGTGAGGAAGCCCCCATGCCCGTCGAACTGAACCAACCCGTCCCGGCATTCACCGCCCAGGCTACCAGCGGCGTCGAGGTCAGCCCGGACGGGCTGCGGGGCAAGCAGGTCGTGCTCTACTTCTATCCGAAGGACAACACCCCCGGCTGCACCACCGAGGGCCAGGACTTCCGCGATCTGCACGACCAGTTTCTCGCATGCGATACGCTCGTTTTCGGGGTTTCGCGCGACAGCCTGAAGACCCACGAGAACTTTCGCAGCAAACAGGGCTTTCCGTTCGAGCTCATTTGCGACAAGGACGAGCAGCTCTGCCAGCTGTTCGACGTGATCAAGCAGAAAAAGCTCTACGGCAAGGAATACCTGGGCATCGAGCGCAGCACCTTTCTCATCGACCGCAATGGTGTGCTGCGCCAGCAGTGGCGCGGCGTAAAGGTACCCGGGCACGCCCAGGCGGTACTCGACGCAGCCCAGGCACTGCCGCGCGCCTGAGCGGCCCGTCAGGCCTTGCGCAGCCAGTAGCGGTAGACCGCCCCGTCCTCTTCTTCGTGCAGCAGTTGGTGGCCGGCGAGCCGGGCGAAACTGCGAAAATCACGCTGCGAGCCGGGATCGGTCGCCGTCACTTTCAATACGGCGCCACTGGGCAGACGATTGAGTTCGAGCTTTGCCTTGAGCAATGGCATCGGGCAGTTGAGCCCCGAGGCATCGAGCTCGGCGTCGAAGGCAGGGGGGGTGTCGGTCATCGATCTCTCCGTCGGCGAAGGCGCGCAGCATACCCAGCCTTGCGCCAGTCTGGCCAGCGCACGGGCGCGCCGTTACAGTAGCCGCTCACCCCTCAGAGCCGCCCCGAATGAACCTGCTGCGCCCGACTCTGCTGACCCTTGCCTGCCTGCTCGCTCAACCCATCAGCGCCAGCGACCTGCCGTCGCTGGGCGATGCCAGCTCGGGCATTGTTTCTCCGGAGCAGGAACACCAGCTCGGCAGGGCCTGGCTGAGCCTGCTGCGCGGCCAGGTCCGCCAGCTCTCCGACCCGCTGCTGAAGGATTACGTCGAGTCGAGCGTCTACCGCCTCACCGAGACTAGCCAGCTGCAGGACCGCCGTCTCGAGTTCGTCCTGCTCGACAGCCCGCAACTGAACGCCTTTGCCGCTCCCGGCGGCATCATCGGCGTGAACGGCGGTCTGTTTCTGCATGCCCAGACCGAAGCCGAGTACGCCTCGGTCATGGCTCACGAACTGGCGCACCTCTCGCAGCGGCACTTCGCACGCGGCCTTGAGGCACAGCAGCGCATGCAGCTACCGATGATGGCCGCGATGCTCGCCGGTGTGGTCGCTGCCGCCGCGGGCGCGGGAGACGCCGGTATCGCTGCGATCATGTCCACGCAGGCCGCCGCGATCCAGGAGCAGCGGCGCTTTTCCCGGCAGAACGAACAGGAAGCCGACCGCATCGGCATCCTCAACCTCGAGCAGGCTGGCTACGATCCACGCGCGATGCCGGAGATGTTCGGTCGCCTGATGCGCCAATACCGCTATGATCAGAAGCCGCCGGAATTCCTCCTCACCCACCCGGTGACCGAATCGCGCATCGCCGACACCCGCAACCGCGCTGAGCAGTATGCGAACGGCGGCCGGCAGGACAGCCTGCGCTATCAGCTCATTCGCGCCCGCACCCAGCTCCAGTTCGAGACCACGCCTGGGGTCAGCGCCAAGCGCTTTCGCGCCATGCTGGCCGACAACCCCAAGCTGGATGCGGCGCGCTACGGCCTGGCGCTCGCACAGATCAAGGCCGGCCAGCTGGATGAAGCGCGCCAGAACCTTGCCAGCCTGCTGAAAGGAGCACCGGACGACCTCTACTACAACCTGGCCCAGGTCGAACTGGAGATGACCGCCAACGAGCTCGAGGCGGCCGCCGCGCGGGTGCAACGCCTGCTGACGCAGTACCCGGACAACTACCCGCTACGCCAGGCGCGCGTGGATGTGCTGATGAAGCTCAACCGCTTGGCGGAGGCCGAAAAGGAACTCGACCAGCTCGTTGCAGAGCGCGACAAGGATCCCGATATCTGGTATCAGCTCGCCGAAGTTCGTGGCCTGACCGGCAACATCGTTGGCCTGCATCGGGCGCGCGCTGAGTACTTCGCGCTCGTTGGCGACTATGACCAGGCGATCGAACAGCTGGATTTCGCCAAGCGTCGGGCAGACAACTTCCAGCTGGCTGCCCGGGTGGATGCACGCCAACAACAGCTGGCCGAAGAAAAACGCATGGTCGAGGAGATGCTGCGCTAGCCTGCTCCGGCCCAGCCTCATCGCCTACGCCGAAGCCTGCTTAGCTCAGGCGTTGCCAGCCTGGCGCAGCCGAGCCGCGTGAGTGAAGTCGAGCATTCGCTTGAGCGGCTTGACCGCCCGCGGCACCAGCGCCGGATCGACAAAGATCTCGTTGCTGCCCTTGCGCAGACAGTCCAGGGTGCGCTCCAGCGTATTCATCGCCATCCAGGGACAGTGCGCACAACTGCGGCAAGTCGCCCCCTGGCCCGCCGTAGGCGCCTCGACGAACACCTTGTCCGGGCACAGCTGCTGCATCTTGTAGAAGATGCCCTTGTCGGTCGCCACGATCAGCGTGCGGTTCGGCAAGGTCTGCGCGGCCTTGATCAACTGGCTGGTGGAGCCAACCGCATCGGCGAGCTCGATGACCGCCGCCGGCGACTCCGGATGGACGAGAATCGCCGCATCCGGATACAGCGCCTTCATGTCGGCAAGCTGCTTGGCCTTGAACTCCTCGTGAACGATACAGGCGCCATCCCACAGCAGCATGTCGGCCCCGGTTTCGCGCTGGACATAGCTACCCAGGTGCTTGTCGGGCGCCCAGATCAACTTCTCGCCGTTATCCATCAGACTTTCGACGATTTCCAGCGCGCAGCTCGACGTCACCACCCAGTCTGCGCGCGCCTTCACCGCAGCCGAAGTATTCGCGTAGACGACCACCGTGCGCTCCGGATGCTGGTCGCAGAATGCGGCGAACTCGTCGACCGGACAGCCCAGGTCCAGCGAACAGGTGGCCTCCAGCGTCGGCATCAGCACACGCTTTTCGGGGTTGAGGATCTTCGCCGTTTCACCCATGAAGCGCACACCAGCGACCACTACGGTCTGCGCCGGGTGCTCATTGCCGAAACGCGCCATTTCCAGGGAGTCGGACACGCAGCCCCCCGTGGCTTCGGCCAACGCCTGGATCACCGGATCGGTGTAGTAATGCGCCACCAGCACGGCATTCTGCCGGCGTAGCTCCTCGGCGATCTGCTCGCGCAGCTGCAGCTCCTGCTCGGGCGTCAGCGGAACGGGCTGCTTGGCCGCCAGGTGCGCCTGGACAAGAATGCGTTCGGGTATGTGCGTCATCTTTCGCTGGCCCTGCAAGAAAGCGATTGCATGGTACGCCGCGGATCGTATCCGTCCTCAGGAACGGCCCGACCTGGGGGCTGCTGGCGAAAGGCGGGGCTGGCGGCCATGGGAAGAACCTGCCTGGCCGGCGCCACCCTGCCATTTCGAAGGGGCAGGAATACTAGCCGAAGCGCCGAACAAAGTGAAAGCGTGCGCCAGAAAAGAAAAAGGCCCGCCGGTTACCCGGCGGGCCTTCTGTCAGATCACTCGCCCTTGAGCATGTGACCGCGCTCTTCGAGGTTGACGTGCCAGGCTACCGCCTCGCGCAGCAGGTGCGGCGTCTGGCCACCCTTGTCGCAAGCCGCTTCGAAGTACTGGTTCAGCGCGTCGCGATAGGACGGGTGCACGCAGTTGTCGATGATCACCCGGGCGCGCTCGCGCGGCGCCAGGCCGCGCAGGTCGGCCAGGCCCTGCTCGGTCACGAGGATTTCCACGTCGTGCTCGGTGTGGTCGACGTGAGCGACCATCGGCACCACGCTGGAGATACTGCCACCCTTGGCGATCGACTTGGTGACGAAGATCGCCATGTGCGCATTCCGGGCGAAATCACCGGAACCGCCGATGCCGTTCATCATCTTGGTGCCGCCAACGTGGGTGGAGTTGACGTTGCCGTAGATATCGAACTCCAGCGCGGTGTTGATGCCAATGATGCCCAGACGGCGCACCAGCTCCGGATGGTTGGAGATCTCCTGCGGACGCAGAACCAGCTTGTCCTTGTACTTTTCCAGGTTGCCGAAGACACGGTCGTTGCAACGCTCGGACAGCGTGATCGAGCAGCCGGAGGCAAAATTCATCTTGCCTGCATCGATCAGCTCGAAGGTGCAGTCCTGAAGCACTTCGGAGTACATGACCAGGTTGTCGAACGGAGAATCGATCAGGCCGCACATCACCGCGTTGGCGATATTGCCGATACCGACCTGCATCGGCAGCAGGTGCTTGCCCAGACGGCCCTCGGCGACTTCCTTCTTGAAGAACTCGACCAGATGGTTGGCGATGGCTTGCGTCTCGTCGTCCGGCGGCGTGACGGTCGAATAGGAGTCCGGCTGCTCGGTGATGACGATAGCGGCAATCTTCGCCGGATCGACCGGAATCGCGGCGCTACCGATGCGATCGTCGACCTTGGTCAGCGGGATCGGGCCGCGACCTGGGCGCTCCTCGGGGAAGTAGATGTCGTGCAGACCTTCGAGATTGAGGTTGTGCGCCAGGTTCAGCTCGACGATCACCTGATCGGCGAACATCGCCAGGTTGGCCGAGTTGCCCACCGAGGTGGTCGGCACAATATGGCCCTGCTCGGTGATGCTGACGGCCTCGATGATAGCCACGTCCGGACGCTTGATCTGGTGGTTACGCATCTGCTCCACGGTGTGGGACAGGTGCTGGTCGATGAACATCACTTCACCGTTGTTGATCGCCTTGCGCAGCACCGGGTCAGCCTGGAACGGCATGCGACGGGCCAGCAAGCCGGCCGAGGCCATCTTGCCGTCCAGATCGTTACCCAGGCTGGCACCGGTCACCAGACTGATCTTCAGCTGCTCCTGCTTGGCGCGTTCGATCAACGCCAGCGGCACCGCCTTGGCCTCACCCGCACGGGTGAAACCACTCATACCAACGGTCATGCCGTCACGAATAAGGGTGGCTGCCTCTTCGGCGCTCATGACCTTGCTCTGCAGGGACGACAAGCGGATACGATCAGAATACATTTGAGCCTCGAACCAACGGACATTCAGAAGGGCCTGCAGTCTATTGCGAATGGAGCCCCACCGTTCACATACGAAAGTCGTAGAAGAACGCGCCGTAATAACTGAACAAGCGAAGCGGCAAAAGCGAACAAAAACTGCAGCTATAAAAAAACCGGAACTCACTGGAGTTCCGGTTTTTTGCTCCCAGAGCGGGATATGGTGGGTCGTGTAGGATTCGAACCTACGACCAATTGGTTAAAAGCCAACTGCTCTACCGACTGAGCTAACGACCCGATGCGGGCGCATGATACGGATTTAATTAATCAAATCAAGCACTTTTTCATCAACGATAGCGCGTGGCATCGGCCAGGCCAGCTTGAGCGAAGCCAGCAGCACGCAGGCGACAACTGTCACACACCCCACATGCACGCCCGTCATCGTCTGCCTGGTAGCAGGACACGGTGGTCGCATAGTCAACACCCAGTTCAGTGCCACGCCGTATGATTTCGGCCTTGCTCATATGCTGCAGTGGCGCCTGGATCCGGAAGCCGTTGCCCTCGACGCCGGCCTTGGTCGCCAGGTTCGCCATGCGCTCGAATGCCTCGATGAACTCCGGCCGGCAATCGGGGTAGCCGGAATAGTCGACCGCGTTGACCCCAATGAACAGATCATGCGCCTGGAGCACTTCGGCCCAGCCCAGCGCCAGCGCGAGGAACACCGTATTGCGCGCCGGCACATAGGTCACCGGCACGCCCTCGCCAGGCTGTTCCGGCACATCGATACTGGTGTCGGTGAGCGCCGAACCGCCAATACCGTTCAAGTTGATGCCAACGACCTTGTGCTCGGCCACGCCCAGCTGCCGCGCCACACGCTCGGCCGCCTGCAGCTCAGCGCGATGACGCTGGCCATAGTCGAAGCTCATGGTGTAGCAGGCGAACCCCTGGCTACGCGCGATCGCGACGACCGTTGCCGAGTCCAAGCCGCCCGACAACAGGACGACCGCCTTTTTCTCATTCATGGCAATTCTCCGTGCGACCACACCGATCAGTGGCCTGGTTCGTCATTCCAGATGATCTTGTGCAACTGCAACTGCAGACGCACCGGCAGGTTGTCCGCCACGATCCAGTCGGCCAGGTCACGAACGTCGACTTGTCCATGACTCGGCGAGAACAGGACCTCACCGGCCCGCCGATCGAGCCCGTACTCGATCAGTTTGGATACGGCCCAGTCGTAGTCCTCGCGGGAACAGATGACAAACTTGACCTGGTCGTTAGCGGTGAGCTCGGCGATGTTCTCGTAACGATTGCGCCGCACCTCTCCCGAACCGGGGGTCTTGAGGTCGAGCACCCGACTTACGCGCCGATCGGTTGCCCTGATATCCAGCGCACCACTGGTTTCCAGGGAAACCTCGTAGCCCGCCTCGCAAAGCCGCTGCAGCAAGGGCACGCAGTTCGGCTGCGCCAAGGGCTCACCGCCGGTCACGCAGACATAACGCGGCCTGTGGCGAGCGACTTCGTCGACGATGGCATCCAGCGTCATCGTTTCGCCGCCACTGAAGGCGTAGGCGGTATCGCAATAGTGGCAGCGCAGGGGACACCCGGTCAGGCGTACGAATACCGTGGGCAGGCCACTGGTACGCGTCTCCCCCTGCAGCGAGTAGAAAATCTCGGTAATTCGCAGGGTCTGTTGCATATCAGCCACGGGCGTGACGGCTAAACAGGCCATCCGCCTCCGTTGCAAGTGAAGGGAAGTCGCGCATTGTAAAGCAAGAACCCGCCTGGGTGGCGGGTTCTTTGGCGAACAGAGCGTTAGCGATTGAGCTGTCGCTGTGCCAGCTGTGCGGCCGAGCTATTGGGGTACTGGGCAATCACCTGCTTCAGAATCCCCTGCGCCTTGTCTCGATTACCGAGGCGCAGTTCCACGTCGGCCAGCTTGTAAAGCGAATCAGGCACCTTGCTGTGCTGAGGGTAAGCCTGGCTGACCTTGGCGAACGCCTGGCCTGCCGACTGCAGGTCGCCTTTGGCGAGATTTACCTCGCCCAACCAATACTGCGCGTTACCGGCGTACTGGCTATTGGGATATTTGCGCAGAAACGCGCCGAAGGCCTGGCTGGCCTTGTCGAAATCCTTCGCCTTGATCAGGTCGAAGGCCGCATCGTAATACAGCTTTTCCTTTGCCGGATCGCCAGCAGGAGCGGCAGCCTGAGTAGGAGCGGCATTCGCCCCCGAACCTGCGCCGGCCAGCTCGGCCGCGGCCGTGGAAGGCTGGTTGCCCGCTGAAGCGCTACCGGAGAGGCGGCTGTCCAGATCCTTGTAGCGTTCGAGCCCTTGCTGCTCCAAACGCTGGATCTGGTTCTGCTGTTCTTCGAGCATGCCGCGCAACTGCGCGATCTCTTCCTGCATCTGCTGCAGCTGCTGGAAAAGCATGCCCTGCGCCGAAGCCGGAGCTGTCGCCCCGCCTCCGACGTAGGCACCGCCGCTTTCAGGGGCGGCCACAGGGTAGCCTCCCCCGTAGCCCGAATTGGAGTCAGGCTCGATGACCGGAACCTGGGCCGCCGCAATCAGCGGCAGCCCAAGTACAGCAATACTCACGAAGCGGCGGTACAGGCGCATGACGAATTACTTGCGCAGTTCGACGCGGCGGTTCTGAGCCCAGGACTGCTCGTCGTTGCCCATGGCGACCGGACGCTCTTCGCCGTAGGAAACCAGCTCCAGCTGAGCCGGGGAAACGCCCTGCAGTACCAGGTAGCGCTGAACGGCCTTGGCACGACGCTCACCCAGCGCCATGTTGTATTCGCGGGTGCCACGCTCGTCGGTGTGGCCTTCCAGCACGACGCGAGCGCCGTTGCCCTTGAGGTCCTTGGCATGGACGTCCAGAGCGCGCATGGCTTCAGGCTTCAGGTCGGAGCTGTCGTACTCGAAGTAGAAGGTAGTGATCGCACGCAGGGCGGCTTCTTCGCTCAGGCTGCCATCCAGCGAACCGGCGTCGGCACCGTAGCCAGCGTTAGGATCCATGCCCGTAGCCGAGCCTTCGCCCGAGTCGTCGCCGCCCTTGGACGAACAACCGACAGCGACAGCCATGGCCAGAGCCAGCGCGGTGAACTTACCGAATTTCAGCATTTCCATCTGTAACAACCCCAGGTGTGGTTTTGGTGTTTTGGTTAAAAAGCGTGTTACCGCATCAGTTCAGGTAAGGGGACCAGGATGGCTCACGGACTTCGCCCTGAGCAGTAGGAAGCGGGAGCCTAACTCGACCATTGATGGACACGAGCATCAAGACTCCCCGGCCCTGCTGGCGGGTGGCGTAGATTAGCATGGTGCCATTAGGCGCAACAGTGGGCGACTCGTCCAGACTGGTCTCCGAGAGGATGCGCAGATTGCCGCGCTGCAGGTCCTGCGCGGCCACCTTGAAGTTCGTGTAACCGTCCTGGCGATGAATCATCACGAGTGTCTTTTCATCCGCCGATAGCTTTGGATTGGCGTTGTAGTTGCCAACAAAGGTCACCCGTTCGGCCGCCCCGCCACCCAGGCGCTGCTTGTAGATCTGCGGCTTGCCGGCGCGATCGGACGTGAAGTAAATGGTCTGACCGTCAGCCCCCCAGAAGGGTTCGGTGTCAATGGCATAGTGATTGGTCAACCGCTGCATCTGCCGCGTGCCGAGGTTCATCACGTAGATCTCGGGATTGCCATCCTTCGACAGCACGAAGGCAAGCCGATTGCCATCCGGCGAGAACGCCGGCGCACCGTTGAGGCCCTCGAAGTTGGTGATCTGCTCACGACGCCCGGTGTCGATGTGCTGGACGAAGATGCGCGGGCGCTTCTGCTCGAACGAGACGTAAGCAATGCGGCGGCCATCGGGCGAATAGCGCGGCGACAGGATCGGTTCGCGCGATTGCAGCAGCGTCACTGCGCGTGCACCGTCATAGTCGGAGCGTTGCAGCGTGTAACGCGTGTTGGCGCCCATACGCTCAGCCGTCACATAAAGCAGGCGCGTCGAGAAGGCACCGCGGATGCCGGTCAGCTTCTCGAATGCCTGATCGGAGACGTAGTGCGCCATGTCGCGCAACTGGTCTGGCGTACCGCCGACGCTGCCAGACATGACCTGCTGCTCGGTGGATACGTTGAACACGCCGAACTGGACCTGCAGACGGCCGCCCGCCGGCTGGATGCTGCCGACGATCACGTACTGGGCGCCCAGGGCTTTCCAGTCGCGGTAGATGATTTCACTGGCACGGGTCGGCAGGCTGATCATGTTCTGCCGCGGAATCGGCTGAAAAGTACCGGAGTTGCGCAAGTCGTTACCGATGATGTCGGCCATGTCCTCGGGCAGCACGGTGCCGCCTTGCCAGCCGAAGGGCACCACCGCGATGGGGGTGGCTCGATCGGTCCCACTGGTCACCACAAGCGGATCGGCCGCCTGGACGGAGCCGACCAGCAGCGTCAGGCCGACCAGCGCGATACGAATCAGGGTTTTCACAGATCCAAATCCTCTGGTTTGAAAATCATGCGCCGCTGCCGGTACATCCGGTCGAACGTAGCGCGGTCCAATTCCTGCATTTCCGGTATGCGCCCGACATTGCGGACCGCCGCGACGGCCGAATTGTCAAAGGCACTGTCACCACTCGAGCGGGTGACGCTGGCATTGGTGATGGTGCCATCAGGCAGCATCTGGATGTTGACCTCGACGCTCATGCCGTTGCGCGCCGAAGGCGGTCGCCGCCATTGCTGGCTCACCAGGCTGACGATCAGGTCGTCCAGGCTGCCGGCAACCTGGTCTCCCTGGGTATCAGCCAGGGCCTGCTGCCGCTCGGTGGTATCCGACAGCAACTCGGCAAGGGCCTGGGCCTTCTTGTCCTCGGCCGCCTTGCGCGCCGCCTCGGCAGCCGCTTTCTTCTTCGCCTCTTCGGCAGCCTTCTTCTTGGCCGCCTCCGCCGCCGCCTTTTTCCTGGCCTCTTCGGCCGCCTTTTTCTTCGCAGCCTCGGCAGCAGCCTTCTTCTTCGCCTCCTCGGCGGCTTTCTGCTTGGCCAGCTCTTCGGCCTTCTTCTTGGCGATATCGGCCTGCTTGCGCTGCTCGGCCTTCTTCGCCTCTTCCGCTTTCTTGGCTTCAGCAGCCTTCTTCTGCTCGGCCGCTTTCTGCGCTTCGGCCTTTCGAGCCGCTTCGGCCTTCTTTTGTTCCGCAGCCTTGGCCTGAGCCAGCTTCTGCTGCTCGACCTTGCGTTGTTCCATCTGCTCGGTCTCGAACTGCTTGGCGGCAGTCTTCTTCGCCTCGCCGGCAATTTTCTGGTTGGTTTGGGTCGTCGCCTGGCTCTGAGACTTCAGCTGATACAGCGTGGCCTGCACGATGGGCTTGGATGGGGGCAATTCCGGCGTCATCGCGAAGCTGACGAACAGCATCGCAAAGATGATGAGGTGCAGACCGACCGCCAGGATGGTTGGCCAGAAAAAGCTCTCCGAAGACGAGCGCTCCTGCTGCATCACGGCGCCTCGGTAATCAGGCCGACATTACCGACGCCAGCTTCCTGCAGGCCGCCCATGGCGGCCATCACGGCGCCGTAGTCGACCGCCTTGTCGCCACGCACGAAGACCTGTACCTGCTTACCCTGGCTGCGACTCTGGTTCATGATCGCGGTCACCGCGCGGGTCATTTCATCCAGCGTCAGCGCCTTGTCCTGCACGGTATCGGTGTCGACTTCCGAGCCCATGTTCCAGTAGTAGGTCTTGTCGGCCTTGATCGAAATGGTCAGTACCTGGGCATTGTTGTCCTGCGGCAAGGCCTCACTGCTAACCTTCGGCAGGTCGACCTTGACGCCCTGGTTCAACATCGGTGCGGTGACCATGAAGATGACCAGCAGTACCAGCATCACGTCGATGTACGGCACCACGTTCATCTCGGCGACCGGTTTGCGTCTGTTGCGAATTCTGGCCATGGCCGTCGACCTCAATCTTCGGAGGTGTGGACTTTGCGATGCAGGATCGCCTGGAACTCGTCGGCGAAAGTGTAATAACGCGCGATCAGCATCTCGCCACGGGCGGAAAAGCGGTTATAGGCAATCACGGCGGGAATGGCGGCGAACAGGCCGATCGCCGTAGCGATCAGGGCCTCGGCGATCCCCGGAGCGACGGTCGCCAGCGTCGCCTGCTGGACCTGAGCCAGGCCACGGAAGGAGTTCATGATTCCCCAGACGGTACCGAACAGACCGATATAAGGACTGGTCGAGCCCACGGTGGCAAGGAAAGGCAGGCTCTGTTCGAGCTTTTCTTCCTCACGCGAGATCGCCACGCGCATGGCCCGGTTGACGCCATCCATCACCGCGTCGGGATCGACGCCCGGCTGCTGGCGCAAGCGCGAGAACTCCTTGAAGCCGGCGCGAAAGATCTGCTCGACACCGCAATCGGGATCCGGATTGCTGCCGGCCTGGCGGTAGAGCTTCGACAGGTCGATGCCCGACCAGAAGCGCTCCTCGAAGGCCTCGAGCGACCGCTTCGCCGCACGCAACAGGTTGCCGCGCTGAAAGATCAGGATCCACGAAGTCACCGAAGCAGCCACGAGAATCAGCATGACCA
This sequence comes from Stutzerimonas sp. CXK-1, assembly GCF_057738225.1. Classification (NCBI taxonomy): domain Bacteria; kingdom Pseudomonadati; phylum Pseudomonadota; class Gammaproteobacteria; order Pseudomonadales; family Pseudomonadaceae; genus Stutzerimonas; species Stutzerimonas sp. CXK-1. The sequence goes on from NZ_CM173217.1 coordinate 2,903,453, forward strand.
GTTGCACCACGAAGCTGGCGTTGCTGATCAGGCTCCACATGGACATATGGTCGACGTTGGCTTCCACGCTCACTCTCCTGCAGGGGATAGACCCGAACCGCCAAAGGCGCCACGCAGTGCCTCGGGGATGGCTCGGGGTTTCAGATTCTCGGCTCGCACGCATGCGACCCAAACGTGGCCTTCGCACAGCAGCGCATCGTCGCTTGCGCGCCTGACCTGCTGGCGAAAGCGCAGGCTGGCTCGCTTGAGCTCTACCACCTCGGCACTGACCTGCAGCTCGTCGTCGAGCCGGGCCGGCGACAGGTAACGCGCCTCGACCGAATGCACGACGAATAACAGGTCATCGTCGACGAGCTGCGACTGGGCGAAACCCAGCTCACGCAGTCGCTCGGTACGAGCCCGTTCCATGAACTTGAGGTAATTGACGTAGTAGACGATACCGCCAGCATCGGTGTCTTCGTAATAGACACGGCAGCGATGCGTAAAAGGCTTTGCTTCGGATTGCGCGCGCATACTAGAGCTCAGTTGATCGGTTGCCAATCGGGTGGAAGAACAATTTTTTCAACCATCCGTTTCAGGACCGAAAAGGTCCGGCGTAGGCGACTCCGACAGGCGCCTGGGCAGGTTCAGGCCGAAGTGAAGGTAGGCATGGCGGGTCACCACACGCCCGCGCGGCGTGCGCATGATGTAGCCCTGCTGGATGAGATAGGGCTCCAGCACGTCCTCGATGGTATGACGCTCCTCACTGATCGCCGCTGCGAGACTGTCGATCCCCACCGGCCCGCCGTCGAACTTCTCGATCAGGGTCAGCAGCAGGCGCCGATCCTGATGGTCGAATCCATGCTCATCCACGTCGAGCATATTCAGCGCGAGGTCGGCAATTTCCTGGGTGATCTCGCCCTTGCCCCGTACCTCGGCGAAATCTCGCACCCGCCTCAGCAGGCGGTTGGCGATACGCGGCGTGCCGCGTGCGCGCCGCGCAATCTCGAAAGCCCCCTGCGGCTCGATCGGCAATCCCAGAATACCGGCGGAACGGCCGACGATCGTCGACAGATCTTCGGTGGAATAGAACTCCAGGCGCTGCACGATCCCGAAGCGGTCACGCAAGGGATTGGTCAGCATACCGGCGCGAGTGGTCGCGCCGACCAGAGTGAACGGAGGCAGGTCGAGCTTGATCGAGCGCGCCGCAGGCCCCTCGCCAATCATGATGTCGAGCTGGAAATCTTCCATCGCCGGGTAGAGCACCTCTTCGACGATGGGGGAAAGGCGATGGATCTCGTCAACGAACAGCACGTCGCCCGCCTCGAGATTGGTGAGCAGCGCCGCCAGGTCGCCGGGACGCTCGAGCACGGGGCCTGAAGTACTTTTGATCGAGACGCCCATTTCCTGGGCGACGATATTCGCCAGCGTCGTCTTGCCCAGACCTGGCGGCCCAAAGATCAGGGTGTGATCGAGCGCTTCGCCACGCATCTTGGCCGCACGAATGAACAAGTCCATCTGCTCGCGAACCGTTGGCTGCCCGATGTAGTCGGCCAGGCGCAGCGGGCGAATGGCGCGATCGAGCTGCTCATCTCGGTCACGGCTGCTCGCGGTGATCAGGCGGTCGGCTTCTATCATGCGCTTACACCATTCCCTTGAGCGCGCGGCGGATCATCTCTTCACTGCTCAAACCGTCTTCCCGTATCGCGGATACCGCACGGCTGGCCTCCTGCGGCTTGAAGCCAAGGGAGATCAGCGCGCTGACCGCATCATTCTCGGCGCTTGAGACTGCCGCAGCGGCGCGAGGTTCAACCACCAGCGTGGCAATCGATGGCATGGTCTCCCAGGCCTTGAAACGGTCTTTCAGCTCGACCAGCAGGCGCTCGGCGGTCTTCTTGCCGACGCCCGGGATCTTCACCAGCACCGAGGTATCCTGCGCCTGGACACAGCGCACCAGCTCGTCGACTTCAAGGCCGGACATCAGCGCCAGCGCCAGTTTCGGCCCTACCCCGTTGAGCCGGATGAGCTCGCGAAACAGCTCACGCTCGCGCTTTTCGTGGAAGCCATAGAGCAGGTGGGCGTCTTCACGCACCACCAGATGGGTATGCAGCGTCAGCATTTCCCCTACCGCCGGCAGCCGGTAGAGCGTGGTCATCGGCACTTCGACTTCATAACCGACGCCGTTGACATCCACCACCAGATGCGGCGGCTGTTTTTCCGCCAGTTGACCCCGCAAACGACCTATCACGCTTGGGCACTCCTGTTCTCGGCCGATAGCCGGCCGACGTTCTACAACCGCAGACGGCCACCGCGGCGCTTGGCGCTGGCGAGGCCGTGGGGAATGAGGCTCTGTCGATGGTGTGCATGGCACAGCGCGATCGCCAGGGCATCCGACGCGTCGATCTGCGGCTTCTGAATCAGCTTGAGCAGGTGCATCACCATCATCTGCACCTGCTGTTTGTCTGCGCCGCCGGTGCCGGCAATTGCCTGCTTGACCTGCGTCGCGGTGTATTCAGCGACTTCGAGACCACATTCGGCGGCGGCGACGATCGCGGCGCCCCGCGCCTGCCCGAGCTTGAGCGCCGAATCGGCATTGCGCGCCATGAACACCTGTTCGATGCCCATGGTAACCGGCCCATAGAGGCGGATGACTTCACTGATGCCCCGATACACAGCCTGCAAGCGCGCATGAAGCTCACCCCCTCCGGTCCGAATGCAGCCGGAAGCGACGTACTCGCAGCCTTTGCCCGTGTCGCGCACCACACCGTAGCCGGTGATACGCGAACCGGGGTCGATACCAAGGATCAAGGTCATCTCAGCAACACTGTCTATCCATCCAGGCGGCGAGTATAAGCGGCTATGCGCTCCCGAACCATCGGCCCCGTAAATGATCGGCCGGCGCCGTACAAACAAAGAAGCCGGAAGCCCCAGGGGGTGCCTCCGGCTTCCGGCAGCGCGACCACTCAGTCCAACTGTTCCATGATCTCGTTGGAGATTTCAGCGTTGTGGTAGACGTTCTGCACGTCGTCCAGGTCTTCCAGGGCATCGATCAGGCGCAGCACCTTCTGCGCCGTCTCCAGGTCGGCCACAGGCGCCGAGATCGACGGAATCATCGCGATCTCCGCCTCATCGGACTTGAAGCCCGCTGCGGCAAGCGCCTCGTTGACGGCATGGAATTCGGTGAAGCTGGTGTAGACCTGAGCGGAGCCATCATCCTCGACCACCACGTCATCGGCGCCGGCTTCCAGCGCAGCCTCCATCAGACTGTCCTCGTCGACACCGGGCGCGTAGCTGATCACGCCTTTGCGATCGAACATGTAGGCCACCGAACCGTCGGTGCCCAGGTTGCCACCCTGCTTGCTGAATGCATGGCGCACTTCGGCGGCCGTGCGATTGCGGTTATCGGTCATCGCCTCGACGATGATCGCCACACCGCTGGGCGCATAACCTTCATAGGTCAATTCGACGACGTTGTCCGCGTCGTTGTTGCCAGCGCCACGGGCGATGGCGCGATCGATCACGTCACGCGACATGTTGGCGGTCAGCGCCTTGTCCACCGCGAGGCGCAACCGCGGATTGTCCGCCGGAATCGCACCGCTCTTGGCCGCCACGGTCAGCTCACGAATGAGCTTGGTGAAAATCTTGCCGCGCTTGGCGTCCTGGCGCCCCTTGCGGTGCTTGATGTTGGCCCATTTGGAATGACCCGCCATGAATCTCTCCCTCTCTAGAACGCTGTTGGCGCCGGAGCCAGGGCCCCGGCGCGACCATCACTCTGCTTTCGGCTGCTCGCGCAGGCGAATGTGCAGCTCGCGCAGCGCCTTGCTGTCGACGGCGCCGGGCGCCTGGGTCATCACGTCCGCCGCACTCTGCGTCTTCGGGAACGCGATGACTTCGCGGATCGATTGCGCACCGGTCATCAGCATGACCAGGCGATCCAGACCGAATGCCAGACCACCGTGCGGCGGCGCTCCGAACTTCAGGGCATCGAGCAGGAAGCCGAACTTCTCTTCCTGTTCGGCCTCGTCGATGCCGAGGATGCGGAACACTGCCTGCTGCATTTCCTTGCGATGGATACGAATCGAGCCGCCGCCAAGCTCGGTGCCATTGAGCACCATGTCATAGGCACGCGACAGGGCCGCTGCCGGGTTGGCCTCCAGCTCTTCGGGCGTGCATTTGGGCGATGTGAACGGATGGTGCAACGCCGACAGCGAGCCGTCGTCGTTCTCCTCGAACATCGGGAAGTCGACCACCCACAGCGGCGCCCAGTCGCAGGTCAGCAGCTTGAGGTCATGGCCGAGCTTGATGCGCAGCGCGCCCAAGGCCTCGGAGACGATCTTCGCCTTGTCAGCACCAAAGAAGACGATATCGCCATCGACCGCACCGACACGGTCGAGAATCGCATTGAGGTTGTCTTCCGGGATGAACTTGACGATCGGCGACTGCAGGCCCTCGACGCCCTTGGCGCGCTCGTTGACCTTGATGTAGGCCAGGCCCTTGGCGCCGTAGATGCCGACGAACTTGGTGTAGTCGTCGATCTGGCTGCGCGGCATGCTGGCAGCGCCCGGCACACGAAGCGCGGCCACGCGGCCTTTCGGATCGTTGGCCGGACCGGAGAACACCTTGAACTCGACCGCATTGAGCTGATCGGCCACGTCCACCAGCTCCAGCGGGATGCGCAGGTCCGGCTTGTCCGAACCGTAGCGGCGCATGGCTTCTTCGAAGGGCATGTGCGGGAACTCACCGAACTCGACATCCAGCACTTCCTTGAACAGCTTGCGGATCATGCCTTCGGTGATGCCGATGATGTCGGCTTCCTCGAGGAAGCTGGTCTCGATGTCGATCTGGGTGAACTCGGGCTGGCGATCGGCGCGCAGGTCTTCGTCACGGAAACACTTGGCGATCTGGTAGTAGCGGTCGAAACCCGCCACCATCAACAGCTGCTTGAATAGCTGAGGCGACTGCGGCAGGGCGAAGAAATTACCGGCGTGGGTACGGCTGGGCACCAGGTAGTCACGCGCACCTTCGGGTGTCGGGCGCCCGAGGATCGGCGTCTCGACATCGAGGAAGCCGTTCTCGTCCAGGTAGCGACGGATGCTGGCGGTGATACGCGAGCGCAGTTTCAGTTTCTCGGCCATCTCAGGACGGCGCAGATCGACGAAGCGGTAGCGCAGGCGGGTTTCCTCGCCGACATCACTGTACTCGTTGAGCGGGAACGGTGGCGTTTCGGCTTCGTTGAGCACTTCCAGCTCGTAGCCCAGCACCTCGATGGCACCCGAGGCCATGTTGGGGTTCACCGCACCGGCCGGGCGCAGGCGAACCTTGCCGGTGATCTTCACCACGAACTCGCTGCGAACACGATCGGCCTTGGCGAATGTCTCGGCACGGTCGGGATCGAATACCACCTGCGCCAGCCCTTCACGATCGCGAATGTCGAGAAAGATCACCCCGCCATGATCGCGACGGCGATGTACCCAACCGCAAAGGGTGATTTCCTGACCATCCAGGCTTTCGTTCAACTGGCCGCAATAGTGGCTGCGCATCATGGTGGCTTCGCTTCTCGTATCGGTGAATTCGTTGATCGCGGCACGACTTCGCTGAGCACTTCGAGCCGCCGGGCACAAGCGCGGGATTCTATCAACTTAATCAGCATGACGCAGCCGTCGACCAGCCGCCGCTGGGAACCGCCGCGGCGCCCCTCGCTCAAACATCGGTGATGCCACCGCACTTGCCTGCCATCATCATGGCCTTTGTGGCTTACTATCCAGGCTTGGCTCAACCAAACAGGAGAACGACACATGGATATCAACATCGGCATCGCCGAACAGGACCGCGCCGCCATTGCCGAGGGGTTGTCCCGCCTGCTGGCCGACACCTACACCCTCTACCTGAAGACCCACAACTTCCATTGGAACGTCACCGGGCCCATGTTCAACACGCTGCACCTGATGTTCGAAACGCAGTACACCGAGCTGGCCGTCGCGGTTGACGACATCGCCGAGCGTATCCGCGCACTTGGTTTCCCCGCGCCCGGCACCTACGCCGCGTACGCTCGCCTGTCTTCGATCAAGGAAGAAGAAGGCGTGCCAAGCGCCGAGGAAATGATCAAGTTGCTGGTCGAAGGCCAGGAAGCGGTCGTACGCACGGCACGTGGCATCTTCCCACTGCTGGACAAGGTCAGCGACGAACCCACTGCCGACCTGCTGACCCAGCGCATGCAGGTCCACGAAAAGACCGCCTGGATGCTGCGCAGCCTGCTAGCAGCCTGAGCCGCCGCGCGTGGGCAGCAACTGCCCACGCGCCCCTTCCCTGACGCCCTTCACGACCACCGATTTGATGCCGCCCGCCGGCTCCTGTTAAATACCGCCGCGCCTCGGCGGCCCTTCCTTCTATATCAACGTCATCCTGACCGTTACGCTTCGGGACAGCGCCGCTCGAGCCTTTCCATTTTTGTAGTTGTGAGCTCAGACATGTTGAAGATCGTCCACCTGTTGACGGGCGTCGCTGCCCTGCTGCTGTCCTTTGCACCAAGCCTGCGCGGCCAGGCTCCGTTTCTCGAACACAACGCCGCCCTCGGCCTGTTCATGGTCGGCCTGCTCAATATTCAGTTCATTCCGTTCTATCGGTTGCAGGTTCAGGGCGTACGCCCGGTACTCGCCGCCGCATCGGCACTGATGATCATCGCGGCAATCGTTCAGGCGATCGTCGTCCTCGCCCCGATCGGCCAGATCGCCGGCCAACCGGCAACACTGGCCACACTGCTGCTTGCGGTGGTCGCCGTACTGCTCCACCTCGCATCCCTGCAGACCCAGGCCGGCAGCCGACCGCAAGCCACCTCACATCGCCGCAGCGGCGCACCGAGCGCCGGCGAAACGGCCGGCACCGAAGGCCCTCGGGAAACCGGTACGGTCAAGTGGTTCAACACCTCGAAGGGTTTCGGCTTCATCTCGCGCGAGTCAGGCGAAGACGTGTTCGTGCACTTTCGCGCCATCCGCGGCGAAGGCCACCGCATACTGATCGAAGGCCAGCGCGTCGATTTCACCATTGTCCTGCGTGACAAGGGCCCGCAAGCCGAAGACGTGGTGATTCTGCACAGCCGATAGGCTCGCCGCTCCGCCGCCCTTAATTAATAATGTGGCGGCGGAGCTTCTTCCCCCTCATCACCCAAGCGACTCTGCATCTCTTCCTGCCGACGCGAGAGCACTTCGAGCTGCAGCTGCAAGCGATCGATGATTCTCTGCTGCTCGACCAGCACATCGCTCAAGGTCTGCAAGGTATCGTCCTGGAACGCCAGACGGGTTTCCAGATCTGCAATACGGGACTCTGCATCCATCATCATTCTCCAGATCTAAGCTGATCGGCCAGCACCAGCTTGAGCTTATGCCTGATCTCGGCGACCTGCTCGTCACTGTAGGGCTTTGCCGGTAACCGGCCCCAGACCGGAGAGGGCCAGCTGGCGTCGCCTTTGCGTCGGGCGATGACATGCACATGCAACTGACTCACGACGTTGCCAAGCGTAGCCACGTTCATCTTGTCCGCGCCAAAGGTGTCCTTGACGATTTCCGCCAGCGCCGTCGCCTCCCTCCAGAGCAGCTGCTGATCGCCGACATCGAGCTGAAACAACTCACTGACCTCTTCTCGCCTGGGCACCAGGATGAACCAGGGATAGTTCGCATCGTTCATGAGCAACAACCGACAGAGCGGAAAGTCGCCAATGGTCAGGGTGTCCTGCGCTAGGCGCGCGTCGAGAACAAACATAGCTCACTCCTCAGTTCGAACGGGCAGCGCCGCAACAAGCCCAAAGGATACGCCAGCCGCGAGCGCACGGCAGCGTCTGCGCCCAGCACAGGCGCATTCGCCACCGGCAAGCGCACCAAATCGGTGCCTCCGCCTCCATGATTAATCCGCAACCTGCCCGCAGACCAAGCAAAACCGTTGTAGGCACAGGACTTGCTAAGCTCACCACAATGGCGCGAATGGCCTTTTCGGTCGGGCAACCTTGCCCTAGCGCAAGACCCCGACTAGACAGTACATTCAGCAGATAGCGCGGCGCCGGAGGCCGAGTTGCCCGCTAAAAATAAGAAATGCCCGCTTTAGTTCGCGGGTAGGCATCGTTTTAATCCAAAGGAGCAAATCACGATGAAAGTGATGAAGTGGAGCGTAATGGCCCTGGCCGTAGCGGCAGGCACGTCGCAGATGGCCGTTGCCAGCCAGCAGTCCGAATCCAAGGGCTTCGTCGAAGACGCAAGCCTGGACCTTTTGCTGCGTACTACCTATTTCAACCGCGACTATAAGGACGGTGAGGATGATGTTCGCAGCCTAGGTCAGGGCTTCATTACGAGCTTCGAATCGGGCTTCACCCAAGGCACCATCGGTGTTGGCGTAGACGCATTTGGTCTGCTGGGCGTTCGTCTGGATGGCGGCAGTGGTTACAACTATCCCGCCATGTTCGAGTTCGATTCGGACGGTGATCCGGTACGTGACGTGGGCCAGGCCGGCGCGGCCGTGAAGTTTCAATTCTCCAACACTGTTGTGAAGTATGGCGATCAAATGCCGTTTATGCCTGTCCTGGCATACGACGATTCCCGCCTGCTGCCCGAGTCTTTCACGGGCACCCTGATCACCAGCAAGGAGATCGAAGGCCTCGAACTGAATGCCGGCCGCTTTACCGCCGACAGCTCCATGCAGTCGTCCAGCCACGACGACGTAGGCCTCAAGAGCATCGACGTAGTTGGCGGCACCTACGCCTTTACCGATAACCTGAGCGCTTCGCTTTATTACGCCGACAACGAAGACGTTGCGAAGAAGAAGTATGCAAACGTCAATTACGTGATGCCGTTCAGCAGCGACCAATCGCTCACATTCGACTTCAATATCTACCGCTCCGACTACGACAAGGACTTCATTCAAGCCGCGACGACCGTGACGGACAGCGCGGGTAATGTGACGACCCCGGGCGTACGTGAGTCCCAGGACAACACCATCTGGAGCCTGTCAGCCAAGTACAGCGTAGGCGCACACGCCTTCATCCTGGCGCACCAGCGGGTCACTGGGGACGCTGCTTATTACTATTACGATATCGGCGATGGCGGCAGCTCCATCTGGGTGGCCAACTCTTTCTACTCCGACTTCAACTCCAAGGACGAGCGCTCCTGGCAGGCCAGCTACGAGCTTGACTTCTCCGACTACGGCGTTCCCGGCCTGTTCTGGAAGACCGCCTACGTGTATGGCGACAATGTCGACACCGGCACTGGCGAAGGCAAGGAGCGCGAGTTCTTCAACCAGGTCCAGTACGTAGTCCAGAGCGGTCCGGCCAAGGACCTGTCACTGAAGCTGCGCAATTCGATCTATCGTTCCAACGACAACATGCGTGACTACTACAGTGCAGATCTCAACGAGATCCGCGCCTTTATCGAATACCCGCTGAGCATCCTGTAACACTGCTCGGCAGTACTCGATCCTCTAGAGCCCGGCGAAAGCCGGGCTCTTTCGTTCACGAGAGCCAGCCGGCCAGCGCTGCATTCTGTACGCGCATCACCACCGGCCGTACAATGCCGAGCCACCTTTACCGCTTCCCTGCAAGGACACAACGGCCACATGCGCACCAGTCAGTTCCTGCTCTCGACTCTAAAAGAAACCCCTTCCGACGCAGTGGTCATCAGCCACCAGCTGATGCTACGCGCCGGCATGATCCGCAAGCTGGCTTCGGGCCTCTATACCTGGCTGCCAATGGGGCTGCGAGCGCTGCGCAAGGCCGAGGCAATCGTCCGCGACGAGATGAACAAGGCCGGAGCCCTGGAAGTCTTGATGCCAGCCATCCAGCCGGCCGAGCTGTGGCAGGAATCGGGGCGCTGGGAACAGTACGGCCCCGAACTGCTGCGTGTGAAGGATCGCCACGAACGCGATTTCTGCGTCGGCCCGACGCACGAAGAGGTCATCACCGACCTCGCGCGCAACGAGCTGAACAGCTACAAGCAATTGCCGATCAACTTCTATCAGATCCAGACCAAGTTCCGCGACGAGATCCGTCCGCGTTTCGGGCTGATGCGCGGACGCGAATTCCTGATGAAGGATGCCTATTCATTCCACCTGTCGCAGGAGTCGCTGCAGGAAACCTACGACCGTATGCACCAGGCGTACTGCAACGTCTTCACCCGGCTGGGCCTGGATTTCCGCCCGGTGCAGGCCGATACCGGATCGATCGGCGGCACTGGCTCGCATGAATTTCACGTCCTGGCCGAGTCCGGCGAGGATGCGATCGCCTTCAGCAACGGTTCCGACTACGCGGCGAACATCGAAAAGGCCGAAGCGGTCCCGCGGGAGGTCGAGCGCGGCGCAGCCACCCAGGAGCTGCGCCTGGTCGATACGCCTGATGCGAAGACCATCGCTGCCCTGGTGGAGCAGTACGACCTGGCGATCGAAAAGACGATCAAGACACTCGTCGTGCATGCCGCCGAAGAGGGCAAGCTCGTTGCCCTGATCGTGCGCGGCGATCACGAACTGAACGAAATCAAGGCCGCCAACCTCGAACAGGTCGCCAGCCCGCTGGTTTTTGCGTCGGAAGCCGAGATTCGCGGCGCGATCGGTGCCGGTCCGGGCTCGCTGGGTCCGCTGAACCTGCCGATCCCTTGCGTCATCGACCGTTCGGTAGCGCTGATGAGTGACTTCGCAGCCGGCGCGAATCAGGATGGCAAGCATTATTTCGGGCTGAACTGGGAACGTGACCTGCCGCTGCCGGCGATCGCTGATCTGCGCAACGTCGTCGAAGGCGACCCGAGCCCGGACGGCAAGGGCACGCTGGTGATCAAGCGCGGCATCGAAGTCGGCCACATCTTCCAGCTCGGCACCAAGTACAGCCAGGCGATGAACTGCCAGGTCATGGGTGAGAACGGCAAGCCCGTAACGCTCATCATGGGCTGCTATGGCATTGGCGTTTCCCGTGTCGTGGCGGCTGCGATCGAGCAGAACTACGACGAGCGCGGGATTCTCTGGCCGGATGCGCTGGCGCCTTTCCAGATCGCACTCGTGCCGATGAAGTACGACAACGAGGTGGTCCGCGAGGCGACCGACAAGCTTTACGCCGACCTGACCGCCGCCGGCTACGAAGTGCTGCTGGACGACCGTGACAAAAAGACCAGCCCCGGCGTCAAATTCGCCGACATGGAGCTGATCGGCATTCCGCATCGCGTGGTAATCAGCGATCGCGGCCTGGCCGACGGCACCCTGGAATACAAACATCGTCGCGATAGCGAAGCCCAGGCCGTCGCCATCGCCGACTTCCTGCCCTTCATCAACGCTCGGGCACCCCGCTGACCGCCAAACCATGCTCAACCAACGAGTTGTCATCCAAACCGGCGCCGTGCTCTGCGCGGCGCTGCTGCTAGCAGGCTGCGCCAATCACCTACCGCAGCGCAGCGAACACGAAGCCCGCACCGAACGCAAGCTGCTCGACCACAGCCTGCGCATCGAGGTCGGCGACCCCCTGGTCCTGGAGCTGCCGCAGCGACGCATCCGCGTGCAGGAACAGAAGACCTTCGAGGTCACCGACTTCGAGGTCACCCGTCGCTATGATCGCTACACGCCGTATCAGCCCTGGCGCGAACTCTACGAGATACCGCTCGGCGCGGTCGCCGTGGTTGCTGGTATCGGCGCAAACGTGGTGAATGTCGTGGCGCTAGGCAACGTGCCGACCACCGCGACCCGGGATTGGATCAGCTATGGTTTCGCCGGGCTCAACCCGTTCATGAACGTCGAAACCAATGGCCGCTCGCAGCAGAACCTGGCGAGCGTTCAGGAGCAACGGCGCGATGCGCGGCTGGAGTATTCCAGCCTGCCCTGGGCCGAGCGACCGGTCACCGTGCAGGCCGGCGAGCAAAGCCACCAACTCAATACCGATCGCAACGGAATCCTGCGCCTCAACCTGCTCGACGGGCCGTTTGCCGATCAGGACATCGCCCAGATCGGCAAGCTGCAACTGAGCGTGGAGGACGACACGGACAACACACGTGCCGACGCCGTGCTGCTGGTCAGCCACAACCTGCGCAGCAAGCTTCAGGAAGCACACGCCCTGATTTTCGACGACCTCGAAGGAGACGATGTCTCGCGCTGGGTCTACAGGGTCAAGCGGCTGTCGGAACTGGGCCTTGAGGAAGAGGCCAGCGAGCTGGAACAAAGCCTGATCGAGCTGACCCGCCACGACCCGGAATTGCAGCAGCAGTTTCTCACCAGCCTGCTGCAGGAAGCCGGGCGGCAGGCGTCACCGGCCAACGCCGACTGAGTGCACGGTCGATGAAGCGGCATGGATGCCTTCTGCTTCTGCTGTTGGTCCTGGCGTGCCCCGCCGCTGCCAGCCTGCGCCAGGCACCCGAGCCGGAGCTGCGCCAGCTCCTGCAGCAAACCGTCGCCGAGGCGGACAGCTTCCAGGACCGCTTCGAAGCGGAGGTCTGGCTGCTGGATATGTCGACCCGCCTTAAGCGTTTCGTTCCAGATGCCGAAGAGCGTCTCGAACTCCTACGACTTGTGCATCGCGAAGCAACCCGCGCCGGACTGCGCCCCGACCTGGTGGTCGCTCTGATCCATGCCGAGAGCCGCTTCGACCGCTTCGCTATTTCGAGCGTTGGCGCACAGGGCATGATGCAAGTGATGCCGTTCTGGAAAGCCGAGCTCGGCCGGCCGCAGGATAACCTGACCGACAACGCCACCAACCTGCGTTACGGATGCACCATCCTCAGCTACTACCTGAAACGCGAGAATGGTGACCTGCGTCGAGCGTTGGCCCGCTACAACGGCAGTCTCGGCAAAGATCACTACCCGGCCAGGGTGATCGGCTTCTGGCAGGACTTCTGGTATGTGCGGCCCTAGGCATCAATCAGCGCCGCCGAGTTGTTCGATGCGGGCCAGCAGGCCATCGGCACTTTGTTCGCCGACCAGGCGCTCGCGGACCTTGCCCTGCGTGTCGACCAGATAGGTCACCGGCAAGACCGGACTGCGCTCGAGCCCCAGCCGCTCGGCGGGATCCTCGCTCAACACCCGGAAGCGTATGCCCAAGGCTTCTACCGCCTGGGCCAGCTGCTCGCCACGCAGCTCGTCGAAATTCACGCCTAGAACGGCAACATCCGGTCGAGTACTGGCCAGCCGATTCAACTCGGGCACCTCGGTGCGGCAGGGTGCACACCACTCGGCCCAGTAATTGATCACCAGCCAGCGCCCATCCAGATCACCAGAGGCAACGGGCCGACCATGCTGATCGACACCCCAGTCTGCGTCGCAGCCACCGAGCAGCACTGCCAGCGAGAGCACGGTAAGGGTGATGATGCGCTTCATGCCTTGCCTCATTTACAACAGCGAACGAAGGCCCGATTGTGCCGCCGCCGTGCTCGCTTGGCGACCTCTGTCTGCGAGCGCGAGGCGCCAGCCCGGCACTCGATCTGCGAGTCCGGTCACGGGAGCCCACGGCAACGCTCACAGTTTGCCCTCAAGGCACTGCTTATAATTCGGCCCTTCTCCAACGAATCGGTAACCTGCGCCATGTCCAAGCAATACGAGAAACTCGTCGGGACCGTACCCGCTCGCATTGTTCAACAAGCCACGCTCGTGTTGACGACGCATGACGGCAAGGTGGCCGAATTCAATGTCGCAGCCTGGCTGCAACTGCCCGGACAGATAGGCCGCAGCCTGTCACTACTGGCACGTTATCGGGATGGAAATACGGTGCGCGAGGTGGCGATCGATCATGGTCGCGTCGATCAGGTGGGCAAGATACTGCTGTCAGGTGTCGCCAACCTGCCGGTCAGGCATAGCATTGAGGAGCTGCAAATCGTGGCCCGCTCGATCTACGAGCTGAACGCAGTGACCGTCGACGAGCTCTTCGCGCAACCCGCCGCCCCGGCCGAGCCCACCCAGTTGCAGGTTCAGGCCTGACTAACCGACCGCCTGCTCCACGCTCGCGGTCGGTTTATCCTCCATGGCGCAGCCGCCCTCTGGCGGACGCTCGACCAGCGAATCAGGCCAGTGACTGAAGCGCAATCCAGTCAGTCGATTGAGCGCCTCCAATGCCGCCTCCGGCGCTCGCCGGTGCAGATGAATCACCTTGCCGCATTTGCTGTCCATAGGCCGTCCTCCACTTCTCGCATGATGCATAGCGAGATCCGTGCCACCGCCCGGAACCGCCCACGCGCCACGCAGCCACGGGCATACCCGACCGGTCAGACGGGCTATCGATTGGCACGCACATTCACCTACTGACGTTTTTCGTCACCCTCACCGCGCAGCCAGCTGGCCAGGCTGCCGCCGAACAGCCGAGCCTGCTCCTGGCGCAGGCTCGCCAAGGCCTGCCGCAGCGGGATATACCACGGCTCATCGAGTGGCTGGCCGAGCGCTTCGGGATCATTGACCGGCCATGGGTTGTTGCGCATCAGCTGCTGCATCTCGTAGCCACCGAGATCGCGGCACAGGACCCAGCCGCCGCTGCCGGTACGCGTGACCAGCTGTTCGGACTCAAGGAAGCCGATCAGCTCATCCCACTCGTCATTCGGCAGCGACCAGCCCGCTTTACGCAGACCGCGCAGGTCAAGATCACGTCCCTCCTGCTGGCGCGCGTAGAGGATGCGTAGCAACACCAACAGCAGTGCCAGCTTGGGAAGCCGACGCCGACGCCATTCGGCCGATGAGGACAACCCGCAGACCAGCTCGGCGCCGAACAGCACGATCATCCAGGACAGGTAGATCCACAGCAGGAACAGCGGCACCGTGGCGAAAGCCCCGTAGATCAGCTGATAGCTGGGAAAATAACTGACATAAAGGCCAAACAGCTGCTTTGCGGCCTCGAACAGCAGCGCTGTGAAAGAGCCTCCCACCAGTGCGTGCTTGAGCGGTACCCGGGTGTTCGGCACCGCAGCATAGATGAGCGTGAAGGCCGCCACGCTGAGCAGCAATGGCATGACCTTGAGCAACGCGCTGGCACCGATGATCGCGTGCGGCCCGGAGAGCAGGGTCAGCGAAGTGAGGTAGGTGCTGGTGGCGAAGGCCGCACCGAGTAGCAAGGGGCCAAGGCTGAGAATCGCCCAATACAGCAGAAAGCTCGATATCCCCCGCCTGGGCTGACGGACCCGCCAGATGGTGTTGAACGCCTTCTCGATGGTCAGCAGCATGGTCAGCGCTGTGGCCATCAGCAGACCAACGCCAAACCAGGTCAGCTGGCGGGCCTGAGTGGAGAAAGCAACCAGGTATTCCTGGATGGTCGCACCCGTCGAGGGGATGAAGTTGCGAAAAATGAACAGCTGGATCTGCTCGCCGACGCCATGGAACGCGGGTATCACCGACAGCATCGCGAAGGTCACCGTCATCATCGGCACCACGGCGAACAAGGTGGTGTAGGTCAGCGCCGCGGCGCTGTGCGGGCCTCGATCCGCGAGAAAGCGCCGTAGCAGAAAACGTCCGAACTCCATCAGTTTGTCGAAGCGCAAATGCAGTCCTCTTCGCCTTGCTGTCGTTTCGGACAGCCTCGAAATCCCCTGCTGTCCATGCAGCCGGGTTTCGGCACGCCGCCCGGTGGAGGTTAGAATGGCCGCCCTCACCGGCCGGACGCAACCGAAATGACCGATCTGATCCTCTACCACAATCCGCGCTGCTCGAAATCGCGCGGCGCGCTCGAGCTGCTCCAGGCGCGCGGCATGGAGCCCACCATCGTGCGCTATCTGGACACGCCGCCGAGCGAAGCCGAGCTGCATGCGCTTCTGGCCAAGCTCGGCTTCTCGGCTCGGCAACTGCTGCGTACAGGCGAAGAGGAATACCAGAGCCTTGGTCTCGCCGACACGGCATTGACCGACGCGCAGATCATCGCAGCCATGGCCCGCCATCCACGGCTGATCGAGCGGCCGATCCTGATCGCCGGTGACAAGGCTGTGATCGGCCGGCCGCCGGAAAAGGTGCTGGAGTTGCTGGCATGAGCGCGCCCTACATTCTGGTGCTGTACTACAGCCGCCACGGGGCGACGGCCGAAATGGCACGGCAGATCGCTCGCGGCGTCGAGCGTGCCGGCCTGGAGGCGCGTTTGCGCACCGTACCGGCCGTATCTACCGAATGCGAAGCGGTCGCGCCGGCAATTCCGGACAGCGGAGCGCTGTACGTCACCCAGGATGACCTGCGTCACTGCGCTGGCCTGGCGCTCGGTAGCCCGACCCGTTTCGGCAATATGGCCGCACCGCTCAAATACTTTCTCGACGGCACCAGCAACCTCTGGCTGACCGGCGAACTGGTCGGCAAGCCGGGCGCCGTGTTCACCTCGACCTCGAGCCTGCACGGCGGACAGGAAAGCACCCTGCTTTCCATGCTGCTGCCATTGCTGCACCACGGCATGTTGCTGATGGGCCTGCCGTATAGCGAAAGCGCATTGCTGGAAACGCGCGGTGGCGGCACGCCCTATGGCGCCAGCCATTTCGCCGGCGCCGACGGCAAGCGGCCGCTGGACGAACACGAAATCACCCTGTGCCGGGCACTTGGCGAACGCCTGGCCCGTACCGCAAGCATGCTGGAGACGTCACGTGGCTAGAAAGAACAAGCCGCTGCCCGCGCAAGCGTGGCTCGAGCCCCGGGTCCGTGTCGTCCGCGCGGTCAGCCTGCTCAGCTACCTGGCGTTGTTTCTGTTGGTCGGCATCTGGAACGGGGTGTTCGCCGACCTGCACGGCGCGCGGACATGGGTGGTGCTTAGCATCCTCCTGATCCCGCTGCTGATCGTCGCGCCGGGCGTGCTGCTCGGCCACGCACGCGCACATGCCTGGCTGTGCTTCGTGGTCAACTTGTACTTCATCCGCGGTGTGCTGGCAGCCTTCGACCCGGCGCGCAGCCTGTATGGCTGGGCCGAGGCGCTGGTCAGCCTCGTACTGTTCTGCAGCGCTCTGCTGTATACACGCTGGAAGTCGCAATTGGACCGTCGGCTGGCTGGGGAAAGCTGACCGCGAGCCTGGCGCTGCTTCGCGGCGCCAGGCCTGTGCGCCGCCCGACCTAGTCGATCGGCCTCGCGCGCATGAGCCACTCAAGCTGCCCGGTGTGTGCATCGACCCGCTGGCACACCGTCTCGAAGCCCTGCGCCAGGTAGAACTGTACGCTGGGCTGGTTGGTCAGATAGACCGATAGCGTCAGCTCGCCACGCAGGCGCCTGGCATGGTTCAGCAGCGCCGTGCCGATGCCCCGCCCCTGCCACTCAGGCTGAACGAACAAGGCCGCCAGCGTATGGCCGCTGGGCGCATGGAAGCCGACCACACGCCCTTCCTGCTCATAGACGAACACCTGCGAAGCGGGCAGATAGCGCGTGCGCATGTCATCGAGCCGGGCACGCCAGAACTCAGCCGGAACGAAATCGTGCGCGGCAATGGAGGCCGCCAGCCAGATATCCAGGATGGCCTGCGTGTCGTCGTCGTTGGCACTGCGGATCATCTCTCTCGCCTCATCGGTCCATCCGTCCCGCCCGCTCGGTCCCGGTGCGGCGCGTTACCAACCCAATGTCTCTTTGAGAAAGGGAATCGTCAGCTTGCGCTGGGCCTGCAGCGAGGCCTGGTCGAGCTGGTCGAGCAGCTCGAACAGGGCGCTCATGCTGCGCGCGCCACGGGTGAGAATGAAGCGGCCGACGTCGTCCGGCAGGTTCAGGCCGCGTCGTGATGCTCGTAGTTGCAGGGCGCGCAACTTGTCCTCGTCCGAGAGCGGTTGCAGTTGGAAGACCAGCGCCAGGCTGAGGCGCGATTGCAGATCGGCCAGGCGAACCGGCAACTCACGCGGCGCCGCATCGGCCGCGAGCAGCAACCGGCGGCCGCTGTCGCGCAATCGGTTGAACAGGTGAAACAGTGCCTCTTCCCAGACCGGATCGCCGGCCACGGCCTGCAGGTCATCGAGGCAGACCAGATCACTCTGCTCCAACCCATCGAGCAATGCCGGCCCATAACTGGCGACCTCGCCCAGCGGCAGGTACACCGCCATCTCACCGCGCTCCTCGACACGCAGGCAAGCTGCCTGCAGCAGATGGCTGCGTCCGGTACCGGATCGGCCCCACAGGTAAATCAGCTCATCCGACCAACTGGCCGCCGGGGAGCAGAGCCTTTCGACATAGCCCAGCGCCGCGGCATTGGCACCCGGATAGAAGTTGGCAAAGGTGGCATCGTCACGAAGGCGCACGCCCAGGGGCAGCTGGATAGGTTTCATGGATGGGGATCGACCGGTGGCCCGGCGGGCTCTGCGTAAAGGTCGGACAGTTTATAGAGATCATGTACATGGCGCAGCACAACCATAACCACCGCGGCCACCGGCAAGGCAAGCAGGACGCCGACGAAGCCGAACAGCTGGCCCCCGGCGAGCACCGCGAAGATGACCGCTACCGGATGCAGGCCGATTCGGTCACCCACCAGCAAGGGGGTGAGCAGCATGCCTTCGAGCATCTGCCCAACCGTGAAGACCGCGGCGACACCCAACAGCGGATATGGCTCGAGCCCGAACTGGAACAGCGCGGCCACCACCGCCGCACCGATGCCGACCACGAAGCCCATGTAGGGCACGATGCTCGCCAGCCCGGCCAGCACGCCGATCAGCAGGCCAAGTTCCAGCCCGACCAGCATCAGCCCCACCGCATAGACCACCGCGAGCGCCAGCATCACCAGCAACTGCCCGCGCAGAAACGCCCCGATGACCTCATGACACTCGCCCAACAGGGCGACGATCACCGGCTCCTGCCGGCGCGGCAGCAGGCTGCGCAACCTGGCCATGATGTGGTCCCAGTCGCGCAGCAGGTAAAAGCACACCACCGGAATCAGCAGCAGGTTGCCGAGCCAGGCCAGCAGCGCCAGGCTGGAAGCAGTCGCACGGCTGAGGATGCCACTGACAAGGTCGGTGGTACTGCCCAGGTGCCCGGACAGCGCAGCCTTCAGCTGGTCGAAGCGCCAGAAGTCGGCTTCCAGCCCCATCTGCACCTGCACCCAGGGCAGTGCATCGTGCTGCAGCCAATCCAGCGCCTGCGGCGTCAGTTCGTAGAGGCGCACCAGCTGCTTGCCCAGCATCGGCAGCAGCACCAACAACAACACCAGCAGCAGCAGACTGAACAGCGCGAACACGGCAATGACACCCCAGGTGCGCGAAAATCTCCAGCGCTCGAGGCGATCGACGAGGGGGTCACCCAGATACGCCAGCAACATGCCCACCAGAAACGGCGAGAGAATCGGCGAGAGCAGATAGATCAGTACGCCACACAGCAAAAGCACCGCCAGCCACAACCAGCGGTTCGAAGAAGCGATCGTCATCCTTGGCTCCGGTCAGTCAGATTCCAGCAGCGCCAACGAGGCGGCTGCACCTCAGCGAAAGCGCAACACCGTGCCGGGCGCCGGACCAGCCGCGGCAGGCGCAGGCTCGCCCGTCTGTGAGCCCTCGGCAGCACCGTCGCCAACTGCATCAGGCGATACCGCGGGCTCTGACGGCAGCTCATCGGCCGGCACCTCGCTCAGACGTGCCAGGGCCATCTGTGCGCGAAGTTGATCCGGCGAAGCCCTGAGCCGGTAGATCAGCCGATCGTCGGCCACCTCGACCAGCCGCGCCGAGAACGGCTGGAGCAGCCGCTCGAGTTCGGCGAACCGCGACACATCGGCGCCAAGCACTTCCAGCGTCAGCTCCTCCGCGGCGCCAGCTGCGACTACATAATGCGGTGCGAGATAGCGGGCAACCGCCAGCATCACCGCATCCGCCACGGCCGCGCGGCTGTCCCCCTTCGCCTCGCCCGAGCTGCTCGCCCCGTCCTGGGCCAACGCCCAGTCGGCCTGCCAGCCGGTGTCGGTCTGTTTGGCATGCACCGCCAGCACGACATCGGCATCGTAGCGCTCCGAGGGTTCCCGCACGGCCTCGAGCGCCTTGCCAGCGAAGGCTTCGGGGGTGGCCATCAACTGCTCGCCGAGGTCGGCAATCGGCAGCATCAGCGGCAGACCGCGATGCTGCGCAGCATCCTGCAGCTCCTGGACGGCGCCCTGCCCGCCCGCCACCAGCTGCGAGCCCTCAGGTGTCTCATCGAGCCACCAGGTCAACACCAGTGGCCGGTCGAAACCCCATAACGACACACCCGCCTCGCGCAGCCGACGCTCGGTGGTGGCCGGATCGAACTCGACGACCAGGCGGTCGTTCTCGTAGCCGTATTTACTGACCAACTGCTGCGGATCGTTGCGCAATGCCGCAACCGCTGGCTTCTCCAGCGCCTCGGTGCTGCCGGTTAAACGCAGCAGCAGCGTGTCGAAGGCGCGTTGCAGAGCCTGGCTCCGTTCGGCCGGCTGCTGGCTGGCGACCGGCTCGCGCACCTGATACAGCTGCTGCACGGGTTCGGCCGACGCGGATAACGCGACCAGGGCGAGACAGGAAGCTAGGACGCGTGACACAAGGCGCATGGGAGATACTCGCGACGGGCCAGCGCGCGCTGGCATGGATGGAAGGGCTATACCTTAAACAGCCGACCCCGGCGCGACAACCAAGCCCTTGCGTGCTTTTCCTGCTGCGTCGAGCCCCGCCCAGCCGGGTGCATGAAGCATGGCCGCTGCCGGGCAAGCCTGCTAAAATCGCGCGCTTTCCGCAGACTGGCTGCAGGCAATGCAGACGGGCCCAGTCGGCGCCATGCGCCACGCCCGACCGGTCGATCATCGCCCCTTCCGCACAGGCCCGGATTCTATGAGCAAGCAACCCTCCCTCAGCTACAAGGACGCAGGCGTCGACATCGACGCAGGTGAAGCGCTGGTCGAGCGCATCAAGGGCGTAGCCAAGCGCACTGCCCGTCCCGAAGTGATGGGAGGCCTGGGCGGCTTCGGTGCCCTGTGCGAAATCCCCGCCGGCTACAAGCAGCCGGTGCTGGTCTCTGGCACCGACGGCGTGGGCACCAAGCTGCGCCTGGCGCTGAACCTGAACAAGCACGACAGCATCGGCCAGGATCTGGTCGCCATGTGCGTCAACGACCTGGTGGTCTGTGGCGCCGAGCCGCTGTTCTTCCTCGACTACTACGCCACCGGCAAGCTCAACGTGGACGTCGCCGCCACCGTGGTCACCGGCATCGGCGCCGGTTGCGAGCTGGCCGGCTGCTCGCTGGTCGGTGGCGAGACCGCCGAGATGCCCGGTATGTACGAGGGCGAGGACTACGACCTGGCCGGTTTCTGCGTCGGTGTGGTGGAGAAGAGCGAGATCATCGACGGCTCGAAAGTGGTCACCGGCGACGCCCTGATCGCGCTGCCCTCTTCCGGCCCGCACTCCAACGGCTATTCGCTGATCCGCAAGATCATCGAAGTGGCCAGCGCCGACATCGAGAGCATCCAGCTCGACGGCAAGCCATTGGCCGAGTTGCTGATGGCCCCAACCCGTATCTACGTCAAGCCGCTGCTCAAGCTGATCAAGGATACCGGCGCGGTCAAGGCCATGGCCCACATCACCGGTGGCGGCCTGCTCGACAACATCCCGCGCGTGCTGCCCGAGGGCGCGCAGGCAGTCATTGACGTGGCCAGCTGGACCCGCCCGGCCGTATTCGACTGGCTGCAACAGCAGGGCAACGTCGACGAGCACGAGATGCACCGCGTACTCAACTGCGGCGTCGGCATGGTCATCTGCGTCGCCCAGGATCAGGTCGAAGCTGCGCTGCAAAGCCTGCGCACCAGTGGCGAGCAGCCCTGGGTCATCGGTCGGATCGCCGCAGCCGCCGAAGACGCCGATCAGGTCGTGCTGAACAACCTGAAAAGCCACTGATGGCCTGTAACGTCGTCGTCCTGATCTCCGGCTCCGGCAGCAATCTGCAGGCGCTGATCGACAGCCAGGGTCCGACCAATCCAATGCGCATCGTCGCGGTAATTTCCAACCGCGCCGATGCCTACGGCCTGGAGCGGGCTCGCGCGGCCGGGATTCCAACCCGCGTGCTCTCGCATCGAGACTACGCCGACCGCGAAGCCTTCGATTCGGCACTGGTCGAGGCCGTGGATGCCTACGGCCCCGACCTCGTCGTACTGGCCGGCTTCATGCGCATCCTGACGGCCGGATTCGTGCGCCACTATCGGGGCCGTCTGCTGAATATCCACCCCTCGCTGCTACCGCGCCACAAGGGTCTCGACACCCACCGGCGCGCCTTGGAAGCGGGCGATCCCGAGCATGGCTGTAGCGTGCATTTCGTTACCGAAGAGCTCGACGGCGGCCCCGTCGCCCTGCAGGCCGGTGTCCCGATCGCCCCAGGGGAAAGCCTCGACGCGCTCGTCGAACGCGTTCATCAACAGGAACACCTCATCTATCCGCTGGCCGTTCGCTGGTTCGCCGAGGGGCGCTTGCGCCTGGCGGAACAAGGAGCGATGCTGGACGGCCAACTGCTGCCGGCCTCCGGCTACCGCTACAGAACCTAGGAGATCCCATGCGTCGCGCCTTGCTGCTCGCCCTCGCCGTTCTCGCCTTGCCGGTTCAGGCGCTGGAACTCAAACCCTTCTCGGCCAGCTACACCGCTGACTGGAAGCAGGTCCCCATCAGCGGCACTGCCGAACGCAGCCTGGAAAAACTCGACGACGGTCGCTGGCGTCTGGACTTCGAGGCCTCGATGCTGGTCGCCAGCTTCAGCGAACGCAGCACCTTTCGCGTCGAGGGCGAGACATTTCTGCCGGACAGCTACCGGCTGAACCGCAGCGGGCTGGGCAAGGGCAAGAAGGTCGAGCAGACCTTCGACTGGGCCGCCAAGCAGGTCGTCGGCAGCGACCGCGGCGATCCGGTGAAACTGGCGCTGCACCGCGGGCTGCTGGACAAATCCACCTACCAGCTGGCCCTGCAGCACGAAGTCGCCGAAGGCAAGCAGAGCATGAGCTATCAGGTCGTCGATGGTGACGAGATCGAAACCTACGACTTCCGCGTACTGGGTGAAGAGAAGGTCGGTACCCGCGTCGGCCAGGTCGATGCGATCAAGGTCGAGCGCGTGCGCGACCCGACCCAGAGCAAGCGCCAGACGATTCTTTGGTTCGCCAAGGATTGGGACTATCTGCTGGTCCGCCTGCATCAGGTGGAAAAGGACGGCAAGGAATACCAGATCATGCTGCAGGACGGCAGCGTCAACGGCCAGCCGGTCAAGGGCAACTGAGTGGCGCAGCTACTGCGCCAGCCGCCTTCGCGAGTGTTTTGAATGATCCGCCTTCGCGCCCTGCCGCTCCTGTTCGTCCCGCTGATCGCCGGCTGCCAGGGGCTGCTGACACAGTCGCCACCACCGCCCCCTACCGAACGCTTGCAAGGCATGCTGACCGAGCAGGCGGGCCAACTCTATTTCACGCCCTGCACGAGCTCTCGCACCCTGCAATTGCGTGCCTCCGAGCAGCTCGGCCTGCAGGAAGATGTCGACGCGCTGAGTGAAGGTCGCCCTCTGTTCGCCGACCTGCGCGGCGAACTCTCTACCGGCCCTGAGCGCTTTCTCGCCACCCAGGTCTATCGCCTGCAGGCCGAAGGCTTCGGCTGCGCTGATCCCGGCTTTCGTCAGCTGATGGTCCGAGCCAGCGGGCACGAACCAGACTGGACGGTCACCCTCAACGCGCAGGGTCTGCTGCTGGAGCGCCCCGACCAGCCTCGCCTGGCGCTGCCCTATCTGGAAGAACAGCTGCCCGGCGGGCAGGCGAGCTTTACCAGCGAAGCCGACGGCCAACGCCTGGAGCTCTGGATCGCCCCCCAACGCTGCGTCGACAGCGCCAGCGGGACGATCAGCCATCTCAGCGCGCAGCTGCGCCTGAACGATGCCAAGCCGCTGCGCGGTTGCGCCTATTTCGGCGCCGCACGCAACCACTGATTTCCAGCGAAGCGAAACGCTTCGACCTCTGCCCACGAGCGACCATGAACGACGCCCTGAATCTGCTGCAACCCTACCCGTTCGAGAAATTGCGCGCGCTACTGGCCGGTGCCCAGCCTCCAGCGGACAAGCGCCCCATCGCCCTGTCCATTGGCGAACCCAAGCACCGTTCGCCGGAGTTCGTCGCCCGCGCGCTGGCCGACAATCTCGAGCAGCTGGCGGTCTACCCGACCACGCTGGGCCTGCTCGCCCTGCGCGAAGCGATCGCCGGCTGGGCCGAGCGCCGCTTCGGCCTGGCCGCCGGCGCGGTCGATCCGGCACGCCAGGTGCTGCCGGTCAACGGTACGCGCGAGGCGCTGTTTTCCTTCACCCAGGCCGTGGTCAACCGCGCGGACGAAGGTCTGGTCGTCAGCCCGAACCCGTTCTACCAGATCTACGAAGGCGCAGCGCTGCTGGCCGGTGCGCAGCCGCACTACCTGCCCTGCCTGGCTGAGAACGGTTTCAACCCGGATTTCGACGCGGTGCCGACTGACGTCTGGCAGCGCTGCCAGATCCTGTTCCTCTGCTCGCCCGGCAATCCGACCGGGGCGCTGGTCCCGCTGGAGACGCTGAAGCGGCTGATCGCCCTGGCCGATGAGCACGATTTCGTCATCGCCGCAGACGAATGCTACAGCGAGCTGTATTTCGACGAAGCCAACCCGCCGGCCGGCCTGCTCAGCGCCTGCGCCGCGCTCGGCCGGCACGACTTCAAGCGCTGCGTGGTGTTCCATAGCCTGTCCAAGCGCTCGAACCTGCCGGGCCTGCGCTCCGGTTTCGTTGCCGGCGACGCCGACATCCTCAAGGCTTTCCTGCTGTATCGCACCTATCACGGCTGCGCCATGCCGGTTCACGTGCAGTTGGCCAGCGCCGCCGCCTGGAACGATGAGATCCACGTGCGCGCCAACCGTGAGCTGTATCGCGCCAAGTTCGAGGCGGTGTTGCAGATTCTCGAGCCGGTCCTCGACGTGGCCCGTCCCGACGGCGGCTTCTACCTGTGGCCAAAGACGCCAATCGATGACCAGCGCTTCACCCGGGAGCTGTTCGAACAGGAGCACGTCACTGTGGTGCCAGGCTCCTATCTGTCGCGCGAGGTGGAAGGCCTCAATCCGGGCGCCGATCGCGTGCGCATGGCACTGGTCGCGCCACTGGCCGAGTGCATCGAAGGCGCCGAGCGCATCCGCGCTTTTATCGAGCGTCTCTAAGCCGATCGCGGCCGGGCAGCCGGCCGCCGATCAGGCGACCCCCGGCGGAATGCCGTCCTTGTTGTAGTTGCGCAGGCGCTCGACGTTCTCCGGCTTCATGTGCTCGGGGACATCGGGCTTGCTCGGTTCCTCGCGCTGGGGCCGCTGTGGATAGAGCACATCCGCCGATGACTTGTCATGCTCGCTCATCGCTCGCCTCCTCTTGTCTCAGATGGCGTTCTCTTCCCAGATTAGCTCACCGTCTTCGCTGACCTCGCGAACCTTGGTCAGCGCCGCCTCGGCGACCGCGTCGGCTTCGGAGGCCAGGTCGTAGGTACGGCCCTCGGTAAGGCGGAAGACGGTGGCCTGCTCTTCGCTGTCGCGACGCTTGATCGCAATGACCGCCTCGAACGCATCGCCGGCCGGAACCGCCGAGGAGATTGCTTCGTAATGCTCGAAATGTTTACGTGCCATGGCCTACCTCGTCTTCACTTCAGATAACCGATGGACAACGGAACCTGCGCAAACGCTCGGCGTGCCCGCGAACCGCGGCGCCTGGACAGGTTCTCAACAATACGAGCCCGCACCGGAGACCCGCCGATGGCCCTGACCGATACCTACGCCCTGACCGAGCCGAGCCGTACCGACGTCGATCTGCTGGACGGACCGACACTGCTTGAATTCGGCGCGCCCTGGTGCGGCCATTGCCGCGCGGCACAGCCGCTCCTGGCCCAGGCGATGGCCGGGCGGGACAACCTGCGCCACCTGAAGATCGAGGACGGACCGGGGCGGCCGCTGGGGCGCTCCTTTCGCGTCAAGCTCTGGCCGACCTACATCCTGCTCGAGCACGGCGTCGAGCTCGCCCGAGTGGTCCGCCCAGCAGATGTCGAAGCTCTCGACCAGATGCTCGGCGAGGCCGGTCGCTGAGGCGCGGCACCGGCCCGCAGCCGACAGTTCGGCACAGGCATGGCATAATCGCCGACCCGGTTTTTCAGGAGTTGGAGTTCGTCCATGTCAGGACCCGTCAAGCTGTTCGGAATCAAGGCGTGCGACACCATGAAAAAGGCGCGCAGCTGGCTCGACGAGCATGGAGTCGACTATAGCTTCCATGACTACAAGAGCGCCGGCATCGACCGGGCACACCTGCAGGCCTGGTGCGCAGAGCACGGCTGGCAGACGGTTCTCAACCGAGCAGGCACCACGTTCCGCAAGCTCGACGAAGCGCAGAAGACCGATCTCGATCAGGCCCGCGCCATCGAGCTGATGCTGGCACAGCCCTCGATGATCAAGCGGCCGGTGCTCGATCTCGGTGACCGGACCCTGGTGGGCTTCAAACCTGACCTCTACGCGGCCGCACTGGCCACCTCGAACTGACCCCGCGTGCCCGTTGGCACGCCATGACAAGGACAATCGCATGACCACTTCCCTCTTCAGCCTGGCCTTTGGTGTCGGCACCCAGAACCGCGAAGGTGCCTGGCTGGAAGTCTTCTATGCCCAGCCGCTGCTCAATCCCCAGGCCGAGCTGGTACAGGCCATCGCCCCACTGCTGGGCTATCAGGGCGGCAACCAGGCGATCGCCATCACGATCAACCAGGCTGCGCAGTTGGCCGACGCACTCAAGCCGATCTGCAGCGCCCAGCACGCCCTGCTCACCCGTCTGGCCGAGGCCCAGCGGCCGCTGGTCGTGACCCTGCTCGAGCAGGATGCCGCCCTGAGCTCCACGCCCGAGGCCTATCTCAAGCTGCACCTGCTGTCTCATCGCCTGGTCCAGCCGCACGGTCTGAACCTCACCGGCATCTTCCCGCTGCTGCCGAACGTCGCCTGGACCAGCCAGGGCGCCATTGACCTGGCCGAGCTGCCGGAGCGCCAGCTCGAGGCACGCCTGAAGGGCGAGCTGCTCGAAGTGTTCTCCGTGGACAAGTTCCCGAAGATGACCGACTACGTGGTGCCGGCCGGTGTGCGCATCGCCGACAGCGCGCGCATTCGCCTCGGCGCCTACATCGGTGAAGGCACCACGGTGATGCATGAGGGCTTCGTCAACTTCAACGCTGGCACCGCCGGCCCCGGCATGATCGAAGGGCGCGTTTCGGCCGGCGTGTTCGTCGGCAAGGGCTCGGACCTGGGCGGTGGCTGCTCGACCATGGGCACCCTGTCCGGCGGCGGCAACATCGTCATCTCGGTGGGCGAGAACTGCCTGATCGGCGCCAACGCCGGCATCGGCATCCCGCTGGGCGACCGCAACACCGTCGAATCCGGGCTGTACATCACCGCCGGTACCAAGGTCAGCCTGCTCGACGAGAGCGGCCAGCTGGTCAAGGTGGTCAAGGCGCGCGAACTGGCCGGGCAGAGCGACCTGCTGTTCCGCCGCAACTCGCAGACCGGGGCGGTGGAGTGCAAGACGCACAAGTCGGCGATCGAACTGAACGAAGCGCTGCACGCGCACAACTAAACCGACGCAGGAAGCCAGGCGGCCAGGCGCTGGAGATGATCGAAGCCGCGTGGCTTCCAGCGCCCCGCCCAAGGCCCTGACGCAATGCTGCTATCCCCCTGGCGCGCCGACTTTCCCGCCCTCTCCGTTCTGGAGTCGCAGGGCCAGGTCTACCTGGACAGCGCCGCCACGGCGCAGAAGCCGCAAGCGATGATCGACGCGCTGGCCGGCTACTACACCTGTGGTGCCGCCAACGTTCACCGTGCCCAGCACCAGCCCGCCGAGCGCGCGACCTGCGCCTTCGAGGATAGCCGTATCAAGGTCGCCAAATGGCTGAATGCCAGCAGCCCGACCGAGATCGTCTTCACCCGCGGCGCCACCGAGGCGCTCAACCTGCTCGCCTATGGCTTGGAGCACCTGATCGGCGCCGGCGACGAAATCGTCATCAGCGCCCTGGAGCACCATGCCAATCTGCTGCCCTGGCAGCAGTTGGCGCTGCGCCGCGGGGCGAAGCTCGTGGTGCTGCCACTCGACACCGACGGCCGGATCGACCTGGACGCCGCACAGCGGCTGATTGGCCCACGCACACGCCTGTTGGCGGTCAGCCAGCTGTCCAACGTGCTCGGCAGTTGGCAGCCGCTGCAACCGCTGCTCGAACTGGCGCGCCGGAACGGTGCGCTGAGCGTGGTCGATGGCGCGCAGGGCGTGGTCCACGGTCGGCATGACCTGCAGACGCTCGCCTGCGACTTCTACGTACTTTCCGCGCACAAGCTGTACGGCCCTGACGGGGTCGGCGCCCTGTTCGGCCGCGGCGAGGCGCTGCTACAGCTTCGTCACTGGCAGTTCGGCGGCGAGATGGTACGCGTCGCCGATTTCGAACAGGCCGAATTCCACGCCGCACCGCTGGGTTTCGAGGCCGGCACGCCGCCCATCGCCGGCGTCATCGCCCTGGGCGCCAGCCTCGATTACCTCGCCGGGCTGGACGCCCACGCAGTGCAGAGCCATGAGCAGACCCTTCATGACAAGCTGCTCGACGGCTTGCGTGCCCGTCGCGGGGTACGCCTGCTCGGCTCGCCGCAGGTGGCTCTGGCCAGCTTCGTGGTCGAGGGGGTGCACCATGCCGACCTGTCGCACCTGCTCGTCGAGCAGGGCATCGCGGTGCGCAGCGGCAACCACTGCGCTATGCCGCTGATGAAGACGCTCGGGCTCGGCGGTGCGATCCGCGCGTCCCTTGGTCTGTACAACGACGAGAGCGATCTGCAGCGCCTGTTCACGGCGCTGGATGCCGCCCTGGAGCTGCTGCAATGAACGAATTGCCGACCGCCGCCAGAGAAACCCTCGCCGACTTCGCCCGGGCCGGCAGCTGGGAACAGCGTGCCCGCCTACTGATGCAGCGCGGCGAACGCCTGGCGCCGCTGGCGGATGACGAGCGCAGCGAAGCCAACCGGGTGGCTGGCTGCGAAAGCCAGGTCTGGCTGGTCGGCGAACGGCATGAAGGATGCTGGCAGTTCCGCGCGACCAGCGATGCACGGTTGCTGCGCGGCCTGCTGGCCGTGCTGCTGGACCGGGTCAACGGACTGGAGGCCGCCCAGCTGGCGGCGGTGGATGTGTCCGACTGGTTCGATCGGCTCGGCCTCGGCCGCCAACTGTCGCCTTCGCGCAGTAACGGCATGAACGCCGTGCTGGCACGGATGCGTGAGTTGACGGCGGGCTGAGCCGCCGTCAGTCGCCTGATCAGCGCTTGCGCAGAATGACGCTGCCGATCGAATAACCGGCACCGAAGGAGCTCAGCACGCCAACGGAGCCGGCCGGCAGGTCGTCCTGGTGTTTGTGGAAGGCGATCACCGAGCCCGCCGAACTGGTGTTGGCGTAGGTATCGAGGATCACCGGCGCTTCATCGGCCGTCGCATCGCGGCCGAGCAGGCGGCGTACGATCAGCTGGTTCATGTTCAGGTTGGCCTGATGCAGCCAGAAGCGCTTGACCGACTCGACCGGCAGGCCGTTCTCGGCCAGGTGCTCACCGATCAGCTCGGCCACCATCGGGCAGACTTCCTTGAACACCTTGCGGCCTTCCTGGATGAACAGCTTGTCCGGGTCGTCCTTGTGTTCCTCTGCGGCGCGGTTGAGAAAGCCGAAGTTGTTGCGGATGTTGTTGGAGAACTCGGTCGCCAGCTTGCTGCTGAGCACTTCCCACTGGTAAGGCGACGTCGCCAGGTCAGCGCGCTCGAGCACGACGGCGGTGCAGGCGTCACCAAAGATGAAGTGGCTGTCGCGATCACGGAAGTTCATGTGCCCTGTGCAGATCTCCGGATTGACCATCAGCACCGCGCGCGCCTGCCCCAGGCGAATGCTGTTGGCGGCGTTCTGGATACCGAATGTCGCCGAAGAGCAGGCGACGTTCATGTCGAAGCCGAAGCCCTTGATCCCCAGCGCCGCCTGCACCTCGATGGCGATCGCCGGATAGGCGCGCTGCAGGTTCGAGCAGGCGACGATCACCCCGTCGATATCCGCCGCGGTCTTGCCGGCGCGGGCCAGCGCCTGCTCGGCGGCCTTGACCGACATCTCGCATAGGATCGACCACTGGTCGTTGCTGCGCTCGGCGATGCGCGGAACCATGCGCTGCGGGTCGAGAATGCCGTCCTTGTCAGTGACGAAGCGGCTTTTGATGCCTGAGGCTTTCTCGATGAAGGCCGCGCTCGACTCGGCCAGCGGCTGCATCTCGCCGGCCTCGATGGCCGCGGCGTTCTCGGCATTGTGACGCTGGACGAAGGTGTTGAAGGAGGCCACCAGCTCTTCGTTGGAAATGCTGTGGGCAGGGGTGTAAAGGCCGGTACCGCTGATCACGACGTCGTACACGGTCGCTCCTCTGGAATTGGCTGATCGTAGTGACGCCGGAACGGCGCGGCCGCGCGGCCGACGGGGTTCATGCATGCGCCTGTTGTGGTGGCTATTGTGCATGAAAATCGTAAAGAAACCGCAACCTTGCACGCTTTGCTGAGGGTTTTCTCACGACGAATGGTGACCGGGCGGTCTGAAAATGAAAGGAGCGTCGAACGACGCTCCCGGTTTGGCAGGCTATTGGCCAGGGGTCACTTGATGCCCTGGCCGAGCAGCACGCCGCTCACCTCCACGCCGTAGAGGTTGACGCCATCGTTGGCATGGTATTTTTCGCGCGTCTTGGCAACCGAGCCATCGATCAGGCGCGGATCCTGCGGGCGCTCGTGGCTGTTCATGAAGGCGGCGACGTTCCACGCCTCCTCGTCGCTCAGCGTGCGGCCCTTGCCGAGCGGCATGTTTTCCTTGATGAAGGCCGCCGCGGTGTTGATCCGGTGCATGCCGGCGCCCCAGTTGAACGAGTCGCGGCCCCACAGCGGCGGGAAGACATAGCCGTCACCGGCCTTCTGGCCCTGGCCGTCGTCGCCGTGGCAGACCGCGCACTGCGCCGCATAGACCTCGCGCCCCTTGGCGATGTCGTAGCCGCCCTTGGGTTGCGGCACCTCCGGATAGGCTCGGCCGGGCAGCTCCTGGCCGGTCGGTGCGCCAGTCGACAACCAGTAGGAGTAGGCCGTCAGGGCGTTGATCACATGGCTGTCGGCAGCTGGCGGCTTGCCGTTCATGCTGAACTGGAAGCAGCCCTGCACCCGCTCGGCGTAGCTGTTGACCTTGTTGTTCTTCTTTCGATACGCCGGATACATCGGATAGGCGCCCCAGAGCGGCGCCGAGTTGGCCTTGCGGCCCTGATCGAGGTGGCAGTTGGTGCAGTTCATGCCGTTACCCACGTAGTCGGCGGCATATTTCTGCGTGTCGACGAAGATGGCCCGGCCTTCCTGGACCAGCTTGCCGTACGCATTGTCCGGCAGATCGCCTTCCAATGGCGGCTGGAAGCCAACCTGGCCGGTGGCCTTGGGCGTGAGCTGGGACTGGTCGTCCATCTTGATGTCGGCGGCGATGGCCGGCACGGCAACCGACAATGCCAGCAGTGCGGGAGTGAAGCGTTTCATGGTGGTCGGCTCCTACTGGCTGAGGTTGGCGAAGTATTCCGATACGGCGGTGACTTCCGCGTCGGTCAGCGAGCGGGCGACATGCCCCATCAGGTCGTTCGGATCGTTCTTGCGCGTCCCCTGCCGCCAGGCGTTGAGCTGCGCGCTCAGATAGGCCGCCGACTGGCCGTTCAGCGCTGGGAAGCTGTCACCGACCCCACTGCCGCCCGGACCGTGGCAGGACACGCACTCGGGGATGTTGCGCGCCCAGGCTCCGCGCAGGGCCAGGCGCGCACCGACGCCCTCGGCGGCGTCGGCACGGCTCGCCTGGGCAGGCGCAACGGCCGGCTTGGCGGCCAGGGTCTGGCTCACCGCCTGCATTTCCTCCGCGCTCAACGCTGCCGCGATCGGCTGCATGATCGGGTTGCTGCGCGCACCGCTGCGGAAATCCTCCAGTTGCTTTTGCAGATAGCCGGCCGGCAGACCCGCCAGCCGCGGGAAGCCACCGGCCGCCATGCCCTCCGCATTCGGCCCGTGGCAGGTGGCGCATGCCATGGCGGCCGGATTGGCGCCTCCCTGCGCATAGATCTTCTGCCCGTCGGCTGCCTGGGCCTGCATTGCCAGCAGCAATGCGCAGGTCCCAGCCAGGAGGCTTTCGGTGATTCTCATGAGAGACCTCATCAGCTTGTTTCGAGTTATTGGCAGTCGCTGCCCATCGGCAGACGGCTCGCAGGCCTGCGTCCACTTGTCGCAGCTTTGGCGAAGGTAGCACGAAGAACCGGCCCCAGGAAGAAAACGAATAACGATAGAACTTTCCGTTCTAAAAAGCACTTATATACCCCACGGGGCATCTGCAAACGGTTGCCGCGTGTCCACCTGCCTTGCGCTATGCTGCGCGCCCCGAGCACAGGAGCCCGCAATGAACGAACAACTGGCAGAGCTGATCCGCCTGATCAGCTCCGGCTGCATGACCGAAGCCGAGATCCAGCGTATCGCCGACGAGGCCGCCCAGGCCTACGCCGACCCGGCCGCGTTTCTGGCGGCCAACCCGGATGTGAACTACGACGACAGCTTTCCGATTCCGCTGGGCGAGTGGGTCGTGGTCGGCAGCCTGCCCGATACCGTGCTGTTCCAGGCCGACGATTACGAGCAGCTGTTCGCCCAGGTCGTCGCCTCGTTCGGCCCGAGCGTCGCGTTCGTTCTCAAACCCAAGCAACTGGCGAAAACCGAACCACTGAAAGCGCTGAACCGTATCCAGGTCCAGCTCGGCAGCCTCTACCCGGAGAAAGGCGGCTACGTGCTGGTGGATTTCAGCGAACCGCTGGATGACGAGCTGCAAGCGGTGCTGGTCTACCGCCAGGACCTCGAGCGCGCCCTGCAACTGGCTGTGGAGATCGGCATCTACGCCGCCCCGGCGCTGGAAGCGGCCAAGGCGCAGCAGCCGTGATCAGCGCCGACGCAGCGGCTCGAGCAAGGGCTTGAGCCCGTTGTGGTCGATCTCCTGCATCAAGGCCAGGAGCCGTCCGATGTCGCCGGGAGGAAAACCGACGCGGGCGAACCAGTTCAGGTAATGCCCTGGCAGATCGGCGATGACCCGTCCCTTGTACTTGCCGAACGGCATGGCCTGGGTGACCAGCCGTTCAAGGTCTTCGGCCTTCATGTCGCCTCTTCCCCCGCCTGCAGAGCGCGCATACTGCCACAGTCGTACCCGGCATGCTGCCGCGATGCAGCTGCCCTATCGAACGCATAGCGAGCATGAACTGGCCTGCCGCGAGGGCTCTGCGAGAATCCCCGCATTGCTTCTGCAGACCAGGAACGCGCGATGCCCGAACCGACCCAGCCAACCCCGATACTCGACGATGCCACCCTTGCATTTGCTGCCCGGGTGTTCGACTACGCCCGTACGGGCGACAGCGCGCGCCTTGGTGAGCTGCTCGCCGGCGGCCTGCCAGCCAATCTGCGCAACCATGCCGGCGACAGCCTGCTGATGCTGGCCAGCTATCACGGCCACCTCGACACCGCGCGGCTGTTGCTCGAACGCGGCGCGGATGCCGAGCTGCGTAACGCCCGGGGGCAAACGCCGCTGGCCGGTGCGGCCTTCAAGGGCGATCTGCCGATGATCGAATTGCTGCTCGACCACGGCGCCGATGTCGAAGGTGCCTCGCCCGACGGACGCACCGCGCTGATGATCGCCGCGATGTTCAACCGCAGCGCAATCGTCGAGCGGTTGCTGGCCCGTGGCGCCGATCCGCAGGCCCGGGACGCCGGCGGCGCGACGCCACTGTTGGCGGCCAGGATGATGGGTGCGGTCGATACCCAGGCGCTGCTTGCCCGCCTGGACGAAGTGCGCTGAGCGGCGCTCAGCAGGCCGTCGGCAATGCCTCGGGCAACGGCAGTTCGCGCTCGACGCAGATCCGGTCGCGGCCCTGGTGTTTCGCCGAATACAGCGCCCGGTCGGCCGCTTCGAGCCAGTCCGTCGCCGAACCCATGCTGGGGTCGAACGCGGCCACACCCACGCTGAGGCTGGCCGACAGCTGCGGCGCGGAGGCGAACGCCAGCGCGGCGATCTCGTGGCGCAGCCGCGCCAGGATTTCCACTGCCTGATCGGTGGTCACGCCGGGCAGCAGAATGCAGAATTCGTCACCGCCGTAGCGCGCCGGCAGGTCCGCTGCACGCAGGTTGCGTTCGATGCACTGGCCGACCTGGCGCAGGACAAGGTCGCCGAGCACATGCCCGTGGCGGTCGTTGATGCCCTTGAAGTGATCGACGTCGATCAGTGCCAGGCTGGCAGCGCCTCCATCGGCCTGACGCTGGGCGAACTCCAGACGCAGCAGGTCGTCCCAATAGCGCCGGTTGAACAGGCCAGTCAGCCCATCGATCCGGCTCAGCTCACGCAGGCTCTGCTTGTGCTGCGCCAGTTGCATCGCCAGACGGTAGAGCACCGTGCCGATAACCAGTGGATGAACCACCAGCATGGGAATACAGGCGTAGATCTGCAGCTGGCTGGTGTGCGGCGCAAAGCCGAAGCCCAGCAGCGCGAATGCCAACAGCATCCCGCCGGCCTGGGCCAGCAGTCCGCGGGCGACGAACCGCGCGCCGCCGGCGGCCGAATTGTTCATGGCCAGCATCGAGAACATCACCACTGCCGGCAGGGTGTTGAAGTCGATCGCCGCGATCCAGAAGCCGCCCATCACCGAATCGAACAGCACGTGGCGGCGCTCGGCCTTCATCGGGTCTGCCGAGCGGCGGCCGATCCACAAGGCCAGCACCGGCCACAGGTAGCAGAAGGCGATCAGCAGCGACCACAGCCAGAGCGGTGTGCCCGGCGCCTCGGCGAATACCGCGGCGACGCAGAAGAAGCCGACGCCCAGGCCGATGAAGCGCGGAAAGAACGCCCGCCGGGAAACGGACGAACCGGAAGCGGAGCCTTTGGACGACGGGCTGAACACCGGGCACCTGCTGCGCAGTCAGGGAAAGCGAAAATATAGCCGATTGCCAGCATGCTGGCATAATGCCGCCGGCCGGCGATCGTTCGGCCCCCGGCGATCCGAAACGTCGCTCAATCCAGCGCGTATTCGAAGGTACTGACCACGCGCAGGCGTTTGCCGATGGTTCGGCCGGTCTCCATGTCGCTGCCGTCGTCATCGATCACCCGGATCACGCCCTGGTTCGCATTCTTCAGCTGCCCCAGCCTGGCGCCTGCATCAGCGGCGAAGCGCGTGGCCTGCTCGCGCGCATTTCCGGTCGCCTGCTCGAGCAGCACCGGCTTGAGTTCGTTGAAGCCGCGCAGCTGATAGCGCGGCCCGACCTGACCGTTGGCCTCGGTATCCAGCTGCACGCCAGCGAGAATCAGCGGATCGACCGCATTCGCCGCCTGCGCCACCGCTTCGACCCGCTCGGTCTTGACCACGACCTGGCCCTGGCCGTTGAAGCGCAGCGCCACGTCCTGCGCCCCCCATTCGCGCGCCAGCAGGTCCTGCACCTGTAGCGGGCGGACCTCGATCTCTGCCGCGGCGAACCCCTGCTCACGCAGGAACGCCACCACCTGCTCGCGGTCCTCGGCCAGTCGCCGCTGTACCTCGGCGAACTCGTTGCCTGCGCGGCGAAAGCCCAGGGCCCAGATGGCGAAGTCGCTCTTGACGTCCATCTCCGCCAGGCCCTTGACCGTCACCGAACGGTCGGCCATGCGGAACCGCTCCACGCCCTGCCCAACCGACCAGCCGGCAAACGCCACCGCTGCCGCCAGCAGGGCGGCCGATACGAAACCTATCCGTGCCGTAGCCACCGATGTCTCCTCCCGTGATGTCTTTCGTTCAAGTCTTGCCCAAACGCGCCAGCGCCTCCAGGCGAAACGCCAGGTGTTGCTCGAGCTCGCCGAGCCGCTGGCGCAGCCCTTCCCGCTCGACGCCCTCCGCGCATTGCTCAAGCCGTTCGCGCAGGCGAGCACGCTCAGCGAGCAATTCGACTTCGCGCGGCGGGATGCCGGCACTCTTGAGCACCTGAAACGGCAGCCGCAGGCCGGGCGGCGTCTGCAGCCAGGCACTGTCGATTTCCAGCGGCGCGCCGCGGTTACGGACACCACGCTGCCAGTCGGCGACCTGCTGCGCGATCCGGCGCTCGATGTCCTGGTCGATGCTGCTCATCGGCTAGCCCTCCACGATCTGCCCCAAGGCTATCCGAGACCCCGGGGCAGAGACAGCCATGCACTGAAAATCCCGGTAACCAATCCCGCGCTGACGCCGGCCACATCGGTGCTTAAGCTGGCAGCGTCTTTCAACTCTCAAAGGACTCCATGAACATCCCCTGTACCCCGCCGCGTTCGCCGGCCCTGGCGAACGCGGCTCCCGGTGGCCAGCCGTCCCTGCGCTGCCGCCACACTTCCCTGCCGTGCCAGCACGCGCGCCCTGCCCTGAACAGACGAGACACCGGCCATGGAATGGATTGCTGACCCCACGGCCTGGCTGGGCCTGCTCACGCTCATCGTCCTGGAAATCGTCCTGGGCATCGACAACCTGGTGTTCATCGCCATCCTCGCCGACAA
This sequence comes from Stutzerimonas sp. CXK-1, assembly GCF_057738225.1. Lineage (NCBI taxonomy): Bacteria > Pseudomonadati > Pseudomonadota > Gammaproteobacteria > Pseudomonadales > Pseudomonadaceae > Stutzerimonas > Stutzerimonas sp. CXK-1. The sequence continues at coordinate 2,939,892 of NZ_CM173217.1, forward strand.
ACTGCCGCCGGAACAGCGCGACCGCGCACGGGTCATCGGCCTGAGCCTGGCGCTGGTCATGCGTCTGTGTCTGCTGGCGAGCATCGCCTGGCTGGTGACGCTCACCGAACCGCTGGTCGAACTCTTCGGCAAGAGCTTCTCCGGCCGCGACCTGATCATGCTCGGCGGCGGCCTGTTCCTGCTGACCAAGGCGACCCTGGAACTGCACGAGCGGCTGGAAGGACGCAGCCATCAGCACAGCGGCAGCCGGACCTATGCACGCTTCTGGCCGGTGGTGGCGCAGATCATCGTGCTCGACGCGGTGTTCTCGCTGGATGCGGTGATCACCGCCGTCGGCATGGTCGAACACCTGGCGGTGATGATGATCGCCGTGGTCATCTCCATGACGCTGATGCTGCTGGCGAGCAAGCCGCTGACCGCCTTCGTCAATGCCCGGCCAACGGTGATCATGCTCTGCCTGGGCTTTCTGATGATGATCGGCTTCAGCCTCACGGCCGAAGGCCTGGGCTATCACATCCCCAAGGGTTACCTGTACGCGGCCATTGGCTTCTCCATCGCCATCGAGTTCTTCAACCAGCTGGCACGCTCGCGGCGCAAGCGCAGCCTGCAGGGCACCCGCCCGCTGCGCGAACGCACCGCTCACGCTGTGCTGCGTCTGCTGGGCGGCAAGCTGGCGGCCGACGAAGTGGACGACGAGATCGCCGACCTGATCGAGCCTGGCGGCGATGGGGGCACGCCGTTCAACCGCCGCGAGCGGGTGATGATCAGCGGCGTGCTGAGCCTGGCCGAGCAGTCGATCCGCACGGTGATGACCGACCGCATGCAGGTCGACCGCTTCAGCCTCGACGACAGCGCCGAGCGGGTTCACCAGGCATTGCTCAACTCGCCGCACTCGCGCCTGGTGGTGTTTCGTGATGCCACCCCGGACGAGCCGCTTGGCTACGTGCACAAGAAGGAGCTGCTGCGCGACCTGCTCGACGGCCAACTGCCGCAGATCGAACCGCTGGTACGCACGCCGATCAACCTGCCGGAAAGCTGCACCGTGCTCAGTGCCCTGGAGCAGATGCGCCAGGCCTCTACGCACGTGGCGTTCATCGTCAACGAGTTCGGTGGTTTCGAGGGGCTGGTGACCCTGACCGACATTCTCGAGGCCATTGCCGGCGAGCTGCCGGACGCCAGCGAAATGGACGGCCCGGACATCGAACCCGTCGAGGGCGGCTACCGCGTCAATGGCGCCGTCAACCTCGCCGTGTTGCGCGAACGGCTGGGCTTCCGGGCGACCGCTAGCGACGATTACCAGACCCTGGCCGGCCTGGTGATGAGCCTGCTCGACCGCCTGCCGGTAATCGGCGACCGTCTCGAGCATGCCGACTGGCGCCTGCACGTGACCGAGGTGAAGGATCGCCGGGTAGTCGGCGTACTGCTCAGGCGCACCGCGGACGCCGAGCGCTGAAGCGGCGGCCAGCACGATGCCTGACAGGCCCGGCAGGGAAACCCGCCGGGCCTTTTTTCGTCCGCCGCAGCGGGCAGCCCGCCTCGCCCGGGCATGCCAACGCCGTGATCGAGGCGGCTATCATGCTGCCTGCTGGCGAACCCGACCGCGGCACGGCCGGTCTGCTCAGCAGCACGAATGCAAAAACAACAAGGACTCCACTATGCCCAGCCTTAACGTGCAAATTCTCGTCGCCGCCTGTCTCGGCCTGCTGCTCGGCTGGCTGACCGGTGCGCTGCCTGAGGACGCTGCGCTACGCGAGGGCACCCTGTACGCCGCCGGGCTGGTTTCCAGCGTCTTCATCGGCATGCTGAAGATGGTGCTGATCCCGCTGGTGTTCACCTCCATCGCGGTGGGCGTGGCCAGCCTGCAACAGCACCACCAGGTGCACCGGGTGTGGATCACCGCCCTGCTCTACTTCACCCTGACCACCGGCGCGGCGATGCTCGTCTCGCTGACTGCGGCAAACCTCTTCAAGCCCGGAGCCGGCCTGTCGCTTGACCTGTTCGCCGAGCAGATGGCGGCTTTCGAGGCACGCCAGCTGACCCTGCCGGAGTTCTTCCAGCACTTCTTCGCCAACCTGTTCCAGAACCCCTTCACCGCCTTTGCCGAAGGCAGCGTGCTGGCCGTCGTGGTGTTCGCCCTGTTCGTTGGCGTTGCCCTGGTCGCCGGCGGCGAGCGCTACCGCAATATCCTGCAGGTGCTGCAGGAGTTTCTCGAAATGCTGCTGCGCATCGTCGGTTGGATCATGCGCCTGGCGCCGCTGGGCATTCTCGCGCTGCTGATCCGCCTGGTGGCCGAGCAGGACGTCGCGCTGCTTTCGGCGGTCGGCGGCTTCATCGTGCTGGTGTTCGGCACCACATTGTTCCATGGCGCGGTGGTGCTGCCGCTGATCCTCTACCTGACCACCGGCCGCTCGCCGCTGTGGTTCTGGCGTGGCGCGCGCGATGCAGTGATCACCGCCTTCGCCACCAGCTCGAGTTCGGCGACGTTGCCGGTCTCGATCCGCTGCGCCGAGGAGAACCTCAAGGTCGACAAGCGCTATGCCGGCTTCGTCCTGCCGTTGGGCGCAACCATGAACATGGACGGCACCGCGCTCTATGAGGCGGCCGCCGCGCTGTTCGTCGCCAACCTGGTGGGCGTCGAGCTGAGCCTGGGGCAGCAGGCGGTGGTGTTCTTCACTGCGATGATCGCCTCGACCGGTGCGCCAGGCATTCCCAGCGCCGGCATGGTGACCATGGTCATGGTGCTGCAGGCGGTCGGCCTGCCGGCCGAGGCGATCGCCATCCTGCTGCCGATCGACCGCCTGCTCGACACCGTCCGCACGGCGGTGAACGTGCAGGGCGACATCACCGGCAGCGTCGTGGTGCAGCGGTTCGCCGAACGCGCCTGAGCGGCGTCCGCTCTAGCGAACTTCCAGCACCTCGTAGCGCTGCAGCCGGCCGTTGACGCGCAGCTCCACCTCGTCGCCCTCCTGGCGCCCGAGCAGTGCCTGACCCAACGGCGAGCGCGGCGAGATCACCAGTATCTCCTGGCCCTCGTGCCGCAGTTTCAGCCCGGCGCCGTCGGGGCCGAGGAAGAACCAGCGTTCCCCGGCGTCGTGCTCGAGGCAGAGCAGCGCGCCGACCCGCACGCGGCCTGCGTCGGCAGCGCCCGGCTGCAGCTTGCGATAGGCCGCCAGTGCGGTCTCGATTTCGTGCAGCCTGCGGCGCTGGCCGTCGGCCAGGTAGGCCGCTTCCAGGCCACGGGTGTCGTACTTGTTCTCGGCCTTGCTCTCGGCGTGGGTGGCGGCCTCATGGGTTGCGGCCAGCACGGCGCGGGCGACTTCGCGGTCGGCCTCGAGCGTGGCGATGATCTGCTGAAGCAGTAGCGGCTTGTTCATGGCCAGGCTTATAGCCCGCCTGCGCACGGAAGGGAATGGCCCGCCACGGCGGTGACCTGCCCGGCAAAACCTGGCACCTTGCGCGTCGGCAGCGGTCTGTTATGGCAACCTGCCACTCGGCAGGCTGCCCCGTTCCAACCACATCGACATTACCGCCCGGACGGCGCCGATACGCCGCGCCGTCCTGCGGCCCACGGAGAGACACCCATGACCGGCGACCAGCTGATCGTCTTTGGTGTGCTGGCGGCGACGCTGGTGCTGTTCATCTGGAATCGCTGGCGGTACGACCTGGTCGCGCTCGGTGCCCTGCTCGCCTGCGCCCTGAGCGGCGTGGTACCGGCCGGGGAGGTTTTCGCCGGGCTCGCCCACCCGGCGGTGATTTCGGTGGCCGCCGTGCTGGTCCTGAGCCGCGGCCTGCTCAACGCCGGGGTGGTCGACAGCGTCGCGCGCAGACTGATGCAGGTCGGCGAGCGCCCCTGGGCGCAGGTGGCGGCGCTGACCGGCATCGTCGCGCTGAGCTCCGGTTTCATGAACAACGTCGGCGCCCTGGCCCTGTTCATGCCGGTGGCGATCTGGATGTCGCGCCAGAGCGGGCGCTCACCTTCCTACCTGCTGATGCCATTGGCCTTCGGTTCGCTGCTCGGCGGCATGCTCACGCTGATCGGCACACCGCCGAACCTGATCATCGCCGGCTATCGTGCCGAAGCCGGCGAGGCGCCCTTCGGCATGTTCGACTTTCTCCCGGTAGGCGCCGCGGTGACGCTCGCCGGGGTCGTTTTCATCGCCCTGCTCGGCTGGCGGCTGGTGCCCCGGCGGCAGGAGCAGGAAGGCAACGGCGACCTGTTCGAGATCAGCGCCTACCTCACCGAAGTGCGCGTACCGGAAGGCTGCAAATATGCCGGGCGCACGCTGCACGCCCTGATCAATGCGGTACGGGACGAAGCCGACGTGCAGGTCATCGCGCTGATCCGCGGCGAAGAGCGCCAGCGCATGCCTTCCACCTACGAGGTGTTGCGCGAGGCGGACATCCTCCTGGTCGAAGCCGATTCGGACAGCCTCAAGGCGCTGCTCGACGTGACCGGCGTCGAACTGGCCGCCGACAGTGACGGGCAGAAGGACAAGCCCGACGACGAGCCGGCCGCCGAACAGGGCCAGGGCGAAAAGAAGGCCAAGGACCGGCACGGTGAACTGACGCTTGCCGAAGCCATCGTCACGCCCGGCTCGATGCTGGTCGGCACCACGGCCAGCGGCCTCGACCTGCGCGAGCGCCACGGCGTCAACGTGCTGGCCGTCGCCCGCCAGGGGCAGCGGCTGCGCCAGCGGCTCGGCCAGATCCGCTTCGCCGCGGGCGACATTCTGCTCGTGCAGGCCCGCGAGAATGCGCTGCAGGCGAGCCTCAGCGGCCTCGGCTGCCTGCCCCTGGCCTCGCGCGGGCTGAGTATCACCACGCCGCGCAATGTGCTGCTGGCCAGCGCCATCTTTGCCCTCACCCTAGGCGTGATCGCCCTTGGCGTGCTACCGGCCGCGGTGGCCCTGGTCACCGGCGCGCTGGTGATGATTCTCGTCGGGCTGATTCCGCTGGGCCGCATCTACGAAAGCATCGACATGCCGGTGATCGTGCTGGTGGCCGCGATGCTGCCGGTCGGCGAGGCGCTGGAGACCACTGGCGGCTCGCAGCTGATCGCCGACGCCCTGCTCGGCCTCGGCCAGTCGCTGCCGGCGGCAGCCACCCTGGCCCTGCTGATGGTCGCGGTGATGCTGATCTCCAACGTGGTCAACAACGCAGCTGCGGCGGTACTCGCCGCGCCGGTAGCGATCAGCCTGGCGCGCGGCCTGGAAGCCTCGGTCGATCCATTCCTGATGGCGGTGGCGATCGGCGCCTCCTGTGCCTTCCTGACGCCGATCGGGCACCAGTCCAACACCCTGGTCATGGCGCCGGGCGGCTACCGCTTCGGCGACTACTGGCGGCTGGGGCTGCCGCTGTCGATCCTCGTGGTGCTCTGCGCGGTGCCGGCGATTCTCTGGGTCTGGCCGCTGTGAGCGCCTGCCGACGACGCCCGCAGGCACCGTCGACAGGAGCGCCTCAGCCCGCCTTGAAGCGGCTGACGTTGTCCAGAAGCGTGCCGGCCAGGTCGCTCAGGCGGCTGGCGGTCTGGTGGTTGCTACCGACCGCGCTGCCATTCTCCTCGGCCATCTGGGCGATCATCGAAACCTTTTGCGCGATCTCCGCGGACGCCGCGCTCTGCTCGCGCAGCGCATGGGAAATCTCCGCGACCGTGCCCTGCACCTGATTCGCCGCCTCGCGGATGCCGTGCATTGCCTCGCCGGCGCGCTGGGCCCGCACCACGCCTTCGTTGACCCGGGTGACGCCCTGTTCCATCCCCTGCACCGCGCCGGAGGTGCCCTGCTGGATGGCGGCGACCATCTCGCCGATCTCGCGGGTCGACTGCGCGGTGCGCTCGGCCAGCTTGCGCACCTCGTCGGCGACCACCGCGAAGCCGCGCCCCTGCTCGCCGGCGCGGGCGGCCTCGATGGCCGCGTTGAGCGCCAGCAGGTTGGTCTGCGCGGCAATATCGCCGATTACCTGCACGATCGCCGAGATCTGCCCTGAACGCTCGCCGAGCTCGGCCACCGTGTGGGCCGATTCGGATACCGAGGCGGCGATCTGGCGGATTTCCTCGACCACCGCGGCAACGATCTCGCCGCCCTGGCGCGACAGCTCGCCGGAGCGATGCGCAAGCGAATCGGCCTCGCCGGCATTGCGCGCGATGTGCTCGATGCCCACCGTCATCTGCTCCACCGCCGCCGCCATGCTCGAGGCGGCATCGCTCTGGCATTGCGTGGCGACGTGGATCTGGCCGGAGGCAGTGACCAGGCTGCGCGCCGAATCGGCGACGTGATCGGAGTTATCGCGGATGCTGCCGATCAGCCCGCGCATGGCAGCGGCCATCTCGTTGAAACTTGCCGCCACCTGACGCAGCTCGTCACGCGTATCGAGTTCGATGCGCGCAGTCAGATCGCCGGCGGCGAGCCGCCCGCTGCCCTCGCGCAGGCGCCGCACGCTGGTCATCACCGAAAAGTAGGCACCCGCCGACAGGTAGCCGATCAGCAGCAGGGCCAGCAGCGACACCGCGACATTCAGCATCAGCACCCGCTGCGCCTTGGCGATACGCTGGTTCAGCAGGCTGTCGAGCGACGGCAACAGGGTTTCGCGGATCTGCTGGTAGCCGATACCGATCGCCTCGCTGGCCATGGCGAAGAAGCGTTCGGAGCTCACGCGGGCGAAGTCGCCGCGCTGCACCATGCCCTGCACCACCTCGTCGAGCCCGGCGGCCTGCTCACGCAACCGGGTACTGGCAGCCTCGAGCGTGCCGCGCAGTTCGGGGCGCTGGGCGATCACCTTGTCCAGGCTGATCTGCATGGCGCTCATCGCGCCGCGTATCTCCTCGCTCAGCAGGATCAGCCCGACGCGCTGCTCGTCGCCCATGCTGCCGTGCGCCAGCGCCGCCGAGGCGCTGCCGCGCAGCCGCCCGATGCGCTCGATCAGGTAGGGCACCTCGTCGAGCGCCGCAGCCATCAGGTAATAGCTTTCCGCCTCCGGATCGAAGGTCAGCCCGTAGGCGTCGGCCAGTTCGGTATTGAACCGCAGCATGCTCTGGATCAGCTCGGTGTGTGCACGCATGTTGCGCGCCTGCGTCCAGCCGAGCCCGTCGCGACGGATCTCGCCCCAGCCCTGGCGAATCGCCTGCCAGCTCGGCAGCTGCTGCCGTGCGGCGGGAAGCGCGCCGCTCAGCTCGGCCAGCGCCGCCTCGACATCGGACTCGCGCTCGGCGCGTTTGGCCGTCACCGCCGGGTTGCCTCCGAGCAGCATCGCCGACAGCCCCCGATGCTGCTGGGTCAGCTCGACCAGCCGGAACACCGGGCGCGCCAGCGCGGTAGCCTGCAGCTCCTCGGCGGAGCGTTCGATGGTGCGCTGCAGCTGGCCGACCACGGTCAGCATCAGGCTGGCGAAGGCGACGAACACCAGTAAACCGAGCAGGCCGAACTTGACGGGATAGTTGAAGCGGTTCATCAGCGCTTCGGCGGGACGAAAAAGCAGTTTCATGGGGCGCACTCCCTGGGTGACGCTGTGCCAGCAGGCCCCTGTCGACTCGCCCCGCAAGTAAAATCCCTGCGCCGTCGCAACCGGCAACTGCATGACTGACCAGCTTGTGCGGCACCTTACGCAAGCGGGCCCGGCGCCTTCCCTGACGCAAATCAAGCTTGCGCCGCGTCACAGTTTGCGGCTCCATACCGCCTGTCGAATCGGTCAGAAACCGCTCGGCGGATGCCGTCAGGGGCGCTCGAGCGCGTCATGCCGACGCCACCGAGGAAACTCCGCGTCAACAAAACGCTCCCATGGCTTCGTGTGCCGCGCCTGCAGCGCGGTGCCGATCCTCCACACGCAACGCATTTCCACGAGGTGACCATGCAGGCGCAAGCCTCCAGCGCGGCGGCGAAGCTTTCGCCGCGCGCCGTCCTTTTGATCGAGCTGGCCCTGGCCATGGGCGGCTTCGCCATCGGCACCGGCGAATTCGCCATCATGGGCCTGATGCCCGAAGTGGCACGCGGGCTGGGCATCAGCGAGCCGCAGGTCGGGCATGTGATCAGCAGCTACGCACTGGGCGTGGTGGTCGGCGCGCCGCTGCTGGCGATCTTCGGCGCGCGCCTGCTGCGCCGACATCTGCTGCTGTTGCTGATGGGCTTCTTTGCCCTTGGCAACTTCGCCAGCGCGCTGGCGCCGGACTACGCCACGCTGATGGCGGTGCGTTTCATCAGCGGGCTGCCGCACGGCGCCTACTTCGGCGTGGCGATGCTGGTGGCCGCCGCCATGGTCGCGCCGGAGAAGCGCGCCCAGGCCGTGGCCCGGGTGCTGATGGGCCTGACCATCGCGATTCTCGTCGGCAACCCGCTGGCCACCTGGCTCGGCCAGTGGGGCAGCTGGCGCCTGGCCTTCGTCCTGGTCGGCGTGATCGCCCTGTTGACCGTCACCCTGGTAGCGCTGTTTCTCCCGGCCGACCCCGAGCAACCGCGCAGCAGCCCGTTGCGAGAACTGCGTGCGTTCAACCGGCCGCAGGTCTGGCTGGCGCTGGCGATCAGCTCGATCGGTTTTGCCGGCATGTTCTGCGTGTTCAGCTACATGGCGCCGACGCTGCTGGAAGTGACCCGGCTCGGCCCCGGCTGGATTCCGTTCGCGCTCGCGGCGTTCGGCCTGGGTGGCATCCTCGGCAATGTCTTCGGCGGCCGACTGTTCGACCGGCTGGGCTTTCAGGCCGTGGCCTGGCTGTTGCTGTGGAGCACGCTGGTGCTGCTGGCCTTTCCCTTCGCCGCGCAATCGCCGTGGACTGTCTTCCCGGCCGTGTTTGCCGTGGGCAGTATGATCTCGCTATCGCCGGCGCTGCAGACGCACCTGATGGATGTCGCCGCCGAAGCACAGACCCTCGCCGCCGCCTCCAACCACGCCGCCTTCAACATCGCCAACGCCCTCGGCCCCTGGCTTGGCGGGCTGGCGATCAGCGCCGGCTTCGGCTGGACGGCAACCGGCTATGTCGGCGCAGCCACCGCGGTCGGCGGGCTGCTGGTATTCGCCCTCGCCTGGCAGCGACAGGGGACGACGGCAGCGGCGCCCGAGCCGCTGGCCTGCCGCGACTGAGCGTGGCGCGGAAAATCCGACCAAAAGATTAAGGTTTTCCGCAGGACGGCCGCCTTACACGGACCTTGTGTGCCAACAACCGGTCCTTGCAATGCCCCTGTCCCTGAAAAAGAAAGTCATCCTCCTTGCCCTTCTGCCCGTCCTGGCGCTTGCGCTGGTGCTCTGCGGCGGTACCGCCTACATCCTCAGCGACCGTGCCGAGGCCGAGCTCGCTGCCACCCGTGAGCGCCTGATGCAGATGCACCGCGACGAGCTCGAGCACTACACCGAAGTCGCGTTGAGCGCGATCGACGATCTCTATGCCCCCTCCGCCGAAGGCGACCTGAACGCCCGCGCCGAGGCCATCGAGCGCCTGAAGAACATCCGTTTCGGTAGCGACGGCTACTTCTACGGCCACGACTCGCAGATCGTCCGGCTGTTTCGCGGCAGCAACCCCGACGGCGTCGGCAGCAGCATGCGCGACCGCCGCGACCAGCAGGGCCGCCTGATCAACACCGAACTGGTGCGCGCCGCCAAGGACGGCAGCGGCTTTCTGCAGTACCACTCCTCGATGCCCGGCAACGACAGCGTGCTGATCCCCAAGCTGTCCTACAACCGCTACCTGCCCAAGTGGGACCTGGCCATCGGCACCTCGGTGAACATCGCCGACATCGACGCCGAGCTGGCCAAGGTGCGCGAGCAGATCGACGAGCGTATCCGCACCATGGTCAGCAGCACCCTGGCCCTCGCCGCGATCATGCTCGTGCTGCTCGGCGTGGCCGGGCTGGCGCTGAGCAACTCGATCCTGCGGCCGCTGCAGCGGATGAAGGACAACCTCGACGACATCGCCGCCGGCGACGGCGACCTGACGCATCGGCTGAACATTGACAGCCGCGACGAGATCGGCGCGCTGGCCGCCTCGTTCAACCGCTTCGTCGACAAGATCCACGGCATGGTGCGGCAAATGGTCGACGTCACCGGCGAGCTGACCGGGGTGGTCGGTGAGATGGCCGCGCAGGCACAGCGCTCCGATGCCGCCATGGCCCAGCAGCGCCATGAAACCGAGCAGGTCGCCACGGCGATTCACGAAATGTCCGCCGCCGCCCAGGAAGTCGCGCAGAGCGCGCAGAACGCAGCCGATGCTGCGCGCCAGACCGACGCCGAAGGCCAGCAGGCGCGCGAGGTGGTGGAACTGAGCATTCAGCGCATCCATGCGCTGGTCGAGGACATCCATCGCAGCGGCCTGAGCATGGACAACCTGCGCCAGGACGTGGACGCCATCGTCGGCGTGCTCGGCGTGATCCGCTCGATCGCCGACCAGACCAACCTGCTGGCGCTCAACGCGGCGATCGAGGCGGCGCGTGCCGGTGAGGCCGGGCGCGGTTTCGCCGTGGTCGCCGACGAGGTTCGCGCGCTGGCCAGTCGCACCCAGCAGAGCACCGCGGAGATCCAAGGCATGATCGATCGCCTGCAGCAGGGCACCGCTGGCGCTGTTCAGGCGATGCAACGCTCCAGCGAAGCCGGCCACAGCAGCAGCGAGCAGGCCAACCGCACCGGCGTGTCGCTCGACGCCATGGCCGCGCTGATCGCCACCATCAACGCGATGAACGCGCAGATTGCCAGCGCCGCCGAGGAGCAGACCTCGGTGTCCGAGGAGATCAGCCGCAGCGTGCATCAGATCGCCGTGTCGGTCGACGAGGTGGCCGATCAGGCCCAGCAGGGCGCGCGTACCGCCAGCCACCTGGAAGCGCTTGGCCAACGCCTCGGTGGGCTGGCCCGTCAGTTCCGCATCTGAACGGGCCGTGCGCTCAGGCGCCCCGGCGGTTTACAGGCGGAAGCGCCCGACCAGCTGATTGAGCCCGGTCGCCAGCCGGGCCAGCTCGTCGCTGGCCGCCGAGGTCTGCTGGGCGCCGGTCGCGCTCTGCTCGGACACATCGCGGATGGCGACCAGGTTGCGATCGACCTCGCGGGCGACCTGGGCCTGCTCTTCCGCTGCGCTGGCGATCACCAGATTCATCTCGTTGATCTGCCCGACCCGCTCGGCGATCAGCGCCAGCGCCTGGTCGGCCTCGCCGGCCAGCGTCTGGCTGCGCCCGGCGAACTCGCTGCTCTGCTCCATCTCGCGCACCGAATCGGCCGTCGCGCTCTGGATCGCGCCAATCATCCGCTCGATTTCCTGGGTCGAACTTTGCGTGCGCTGGGCAAGGTTGCGCACCTCGTCGGCGACCACGGCGAAACCGCGGCCGGCCTCCCCGGCGCGCGCCGCCTCGATCGCCGCATTGAGCGCCAGCAGGTTGGTCTGGTCGGCAATGGCACGGATCACGTCGACCACCTGGCCGATGTTGCCGGCCTCGTCGGCCAGGCGCTGCACGGTCGCGGCGGTATCGCCGAGCTTGTTGCTCAGGCGGTCGATGGTTTCCCGCGTGACGTTGACCTTGTGGCGCCCGGCTTCGGCCACCTCCTCGGCCTCACGCGAAGCGGTCGAGGTGCGGTTGGCATTGCCGGCAACCTCCTCGACCGCGGCCGACATCTCGTTGACCGCGGTGGCGGCCATCTGCACTTCCTGGTTCTGCTGGGCGATGCCCTGGGCGCTGTGCTCGGTCACTGCGTGCAGCTCGTCGGCCGCCGATGCCAGCTGAGTCGCCGAGCCCTGGATGTCCTGCAGCGTTTCGCGCAGCCGGTGCTGCATCTGCCGGATCGACTGCTGAACCTCGGTGATCTCGTCGCGCCCACGGCACTCGATGGTGCGGCTCAGGTCGCCGGCCGCCACCTGCGCGGCGGCCTGCTTGAGCGCCTGCAACGGGCGGCCGATGCTGCGTATCAGCAACAGCGAACACAATGCGCCACCGACCAACAGTGCGCCCAGCAGGCCGATGAAGAAAGCTCGGTTGCGCTCGTACAGCGCCAGGGCGCGCTCGTACTCGCCGCGGGCCTCGCCGAGCTGCAGGTCGATCAGTTCGCTGAACGCCTCCGACAGCGGGTCGATCAGCGGATACAGGTCATTCATGACAAACACCGCAAGGCGCTTCTCGCTGTGCCGATCGAGAGTGCGCTCGAGCCCGTCCAGTGGCTTTTCGGTCGCCGCCTTGAGGCTCTCGATGCGTGTCGCCAGCGCGCGCTCCTCCGGCAGCAGGCGGGTCTGCAGGTAGGCCTGCCACAGCCGGCGGATCTCGGCGCGCGCCTGGCGCACGTCGTCGCGCGCCTGGGCGTAAGTGATCATGCCGCTGCGCGCCTTGTGGCTGGCATCGACGATCTTCACTGCGTAGAGGTCGGCAATCAGCTTGATGTCGCGCAGCGGCACCACGCGATCGAGGTAAACGGTGTTCAGTCCGTTCAGGCTGCGCTGCTGCGCGCTCAGGCCGGTGATGCCGACGACCACGCAGGCCAGCAGCATCGTGCAGACAAGGATCAGGAGACGGGAGCGAATGGTCAGGCGCTGCATCATGGGTTCGTTTTCCGGGCACGGGTCAGGCAGGTGCCGGCGCATGAAAGGAGCATGCCGGCAGACCTGCCGTTTATCGGCAAGCAAGCGTCCGGCTTGAGCTCGTCGCCGTGCAAAAGGCCGTCGCAGAGCGCTTTCAGCGCGTGGAGGCGGGATACCCTGCAGCCGGCGCGCGCCCCTGGCCGGCCGCCTCTGCTAGCGAGGCGCTGCCAACAGCGGCCCCTGCGCGGTGCCGGCTACCGAACTCAGCAGCGGCGGATGACCGGACGGTCATGCCCGGCCGGCCTGCGGCAATCTGCTGTTTCGGCTTTGTGCGCCAGTACGCATGCGGATCGGGGACGAGTGGTAATTTCGCGCCCCCATTTCCAGCAAGGGAAGCGTCTCGTGAAGTCATCCATGAAAACCGCCGTCCTGGCCCTCGGTCTGACCTGCGCCTCGCTGGCCGTCGCCGATAGCGAGCTGTCCTCGGCCGTAGCCAGTTTTTCCGAAGACAACAAGCGCCTGGAAGCCGCCCTGGGCCAGGAGCTGACAGCCGAGCGGCTAAAGGAAATCTACGAGATCAGTTATCGCCTGCAGGGGTCGCTGAGCACCATCAACATGCGCATGGACGAGCTGGCCGACACCCTGGAAGAGCTGCATATCGAATCCGAATCGGCGAACGCCGAGGCGGTCAGCGAATACGGCGCCAGCTATCTCGAGGTCGCCCGCAGCGTCATTCGCTGAGCGCCTCCAGCCCCGTAGCGGCGCTCAGCGCGCGAGCGGACGGATGTCGAAGCCGATGTCGTTCTCGCTGGTGATGCGGTAGTCCAGCACCTGCCCGGCAACGACCTCGGCCAGCACCTCGCGGCGCAGGCGCCCCTTCGAACACAGGGTGTCGTCCAGCGGGTCGGTGCCGATGCCGACGACATGCCGCCCGGCCGGCACCTGAAAGCGGGCCCGTTCGCCGACGTGAATGCGCGCCGCCAGCTCACGGTCGATCAGCACGGCGATGTAGCAGCCGCCGCCGCGCAATCCGAAATCCCGCGTCACCACGATCTCGCCCGCACCCTCCTGCGCCTGCTGATACGCCAGCAGGCGCTCCGCCGGGACCGCCGAGATGTCCTCCGGCTCCGGCGCCCAGGACGAACAGCCCGCCGTGGCGAGCAGGATCAGGAACAGGACGCTCAGGCGCATGCGGACTCCCTTCGTAAAGCGCGGCCGATTGCCGCTTCGCTGAACCGACGATAGCAGGCCGGCGGCGGGTTGCCGAGCCAACCGCTACCCGGGCAGGTTGGTGTAGTCGTCGGCGGTCATGTCCGGGTCGTCGGGGCGTACCTCGGGCTCGTTCTCGTCGTACAGCCGCTCCGGATTCGGCGTGCCCTCGACCTGGTCGTCGCGTACGCCTTCTTCGGGTTGCGGCTCGTGGGTGTGTTCCTCGTTCATGCGCGTCTCCGCCGGTAGGTGAGTTCATGCATTGGAGGCGGCAGCTCAGCCGGCGTTCGCCAAGCGCGGCGGCCGACGGTCCGATGCCGGTGGTGTTTGCACCGCAACGCCGGCTCCACCACACTGCGGCAAATCCCTGCCGAAGTGGAGTCACCATGGCCGCGCTCGATCCAAAGGTCCAAGCAGCAATCGTTCAAGATCCGCAGGCACTGGATTGCACGCTCTATCGCCCCGATGAGCGCAACCCCGACGAGGAACTCGACCTCGGCGATGCCCGCGTGGTCATCACCGGGCCCTTCCAGGCACCTGCCGAGTGGGATGCACGCGACCGCGAGGAGTATTTCGACGGCAGCGCCGAAGAAGCCTTCGTGGTCGCCGAGATCGCCTGCGTGGCCAGCAACGATTCGGGTCGCGCATTTCGCCCCGAGCCGGGTGACTACGCCGCGGTGATGGAAACCCCGGCCCAGGTCGCGATGTTCTTCGTCTACGACTGCCTCGACCATGCGGCCGGCCGCTACGTGCTGATCCGCGACGAAGCGACCGACCTGGCCGACTGACCCGCTGCGAACGCAACCGGCGACAGGCAGGTCTGCAGTCAGGCTGTCGTCGGTTCAGAGGAATACCCGCTCATGCCCAGCCCCTGGCAATCCCCGGTAACCCGGATGAAGCTCGTGGCCGGTGGCCTGCTGCTGCTCGCCGCACTGCTCTACGTACTGGCCACCGCCTTGCACAACGAACACCCGGCATGGGGCTACCTAGCCTCGTTCGCCGAAGCAGCGATGGTCGGCGCGATCGCCGACTGGTTCGCCGTCACCGCGCTGTTTCGCCGCCCGCTGGGGCTGCCGATTCCGCACACCGCGATCATCCCGCGCAACAAGGCGCGCATTGGCCGCAACCTGGCCGAGTTCATCACCACCCACTTTCTCGCCACCCCGCTGGTGCTGGCCAAGCTGCGCGAACTCGATATCGCCACGCGCCTGGCCGACTGGCTGCGGCATCCGGCCAATGCCGACGCGGTTGGCCGCCAACTCACCGGCATGGCGCGCTTCGCCGTCGGCGCGCTGCACGACGAGCGCGTACAGGCCTTTGCCCGCGACAAGCTCATCGACCGCCTGCGCAAGGCCGATGTCGCACCGCTGCTGGCCCAGGCGCTGGCCATCCTCACCGCACAGGGTCGGCATCAGGCGCTGCTCGACGAGATGCTCGTGCGCCTGGATTCGATCATGCGCGACGAGGACACCCGTGCGCTGATCGCCGACACCATCACCCGCGAAGTGCGCACCCTGCGCTACCTGGGGCTGGGCAAGTCGGTCGGCGGCTGGTCGGCGAACAAGCTGGTCGACGGGCTTTCCGGGCTGCTCGCCGAGATCGCCGAAGACCCCGAGCACCTGGTGCGCCAGCGCTTCGACGAGCACGTCGGCGAGTACATCGATCGCCTGCGGCATGACCCCGAGTACGCGCTGAAGGTCGAGCGCATTCTCGCCCTGCTGCTCGACCATCCGGCCACCGGCGACTATTTCCGCAGCCTCTGGCAGGACCTGGTCGCCTGGCTCGAGGCCGACCTGGCGAGCGACGCCTCGCGCATCGGCGGGCGCATCGTCGGGTTGACCCGCGGGCTCGGCGACGCGCTGGCCAGCGACCCGGCCATGCGCGGCTGGATCAACGAACAGCTCAGCGACGCCGCCCCATCATTGCTGGAGCGTTATCGCGGCCAGATCGGGCGCTACATCGCCGAACGCGTGGAGAACTGGGAGAGCGCCGAACTGGTCGAGCAGATGGAACGCAGCGTCGGCAAGGACCTGCAGTTCATCCGCATCAACGGCACCCTGGTCGGCGGCCTCGTCGGGCTCGCCCTGCATGCGCTGACCCAGCTCGCCAGCGGCTGATCAGCCGGCGTCACGCACCGGGTCACCGGCCTCCGTCCGCACTTCGACCAGCGCCGCCGGCTTGCCGACCAGCTGCCAGCGGCGGTTGGCCAGTGCCTCGGCATCGCGCGGATCGTGCGTCACACAGAGCATGGCCATGCCCGGCCGGGCATCGAGCACCGCGGCGATCAAGGCGCGCAGCTCCTGCACCCGCGGTGCGTCCAGCGAGGCAAAGGGCTCGTCGAGCAGGAGCAGATCCGGCTCCACCGCCAGACAACGCGCCAGCGCCGCCCGCCGGGCCATGCCCAGCGACAGCTGGTCGGGCAGCTTGTCGGCGCAGCCCTGCAGGCCGACCTGGGCGAGCAAGGCGTCGATGCGCGCCGGTGCGGCACCAACCAGCGCCAGGTTCTGGCGCAAGGTGCGCCAGGGCAACAGGCGATGCTCCTGGAACAGATAGCCGATCCGCAGCCCGGCCTGACGTCGGATCATCGAAGCCGGCAGGCTGCGATCCAGCCCGGCAATGGCGTTGAGCAGGGTGGTCTTGCCGACACCGGAGCTGCCCAAGAGGCAGATCCGGTCGCCCGGGCGGATGCGCGCCTGGAGCCGGCCGAGAATCGGGTGCCCGGCGCCCTGCCCGTCGATCGCCAGCTCAAGCATGCGCCACCCCGGCCTCGCGCCAGCGCGTGGCGCGCCGCTCCACCGGCTGCAGCACGAGCCATTCGATCGCCTGCACCACGGCGATGAAGGCCAGGCTCCAGGCCAGAATCGCCGCCACATCGAATACCTGGAAAGCCATGTGCAGCTGGAAACCGACCCCATCGGAACGGCCGAGCAGTTCGACCACCAGCACGATCTTCCAGATCAGCGCCAACCCGCTGCGGGTCGCCGCCATCCAGTAGGGAAACAGTTGCGGCAGCCAGACATGCACCAGCCGGCGCCAGCGCCCGAAGCCATAGACATCGGCCATCTGCTCCAGCCGCGGGTCCAGCGCACGCGCGCCTTCGCGCAGGGTCACGGCCACGTTCGGCACCTTGTTCACCACCACGGCGAGCACCGCGGCGGCCTCGACCAGGCCGAACCAGACGTAGAGCAGGATGATGGTGACCAGCGCCGGCAGGTTGAGAAACAGCACCAGCAGCGGATCGCAGAAGGCATTGAACAGCCGCGACCGCCCCATGCCGAGGCCGAGCAGCGTACCGAGCGTCATCGCCAGCGCGAAGGCAATCGCCACGCGGCGCAGGGTTGCACCCAGATGCTGGGCCAGCTCGCCACTGGCGAGGATTTGCCAACCGACCTCGAGCACTTGCGCCGGGCTCGGCAACAATGGCGTATTCAGCCCCGCCGCCAACCCCGCCCAGAGCGCCAGGGTCAGCGGCAATGCGACCCAGGAAGCCCAGCGGGTGGCGCTCATGGCTGCGCCTGGATGAAGGATGCCGCGGGCATCACCGCCTGCCCGGCATCGACGCTGCCGGCCAGCAGGGCGCGCAGTGCGGCGACCCGCTCGGTGTCCAGCGGCGCGGGCGTACCGGCGACAAAGGCATCGCGCAGCGCGGCGAACACCTGATCGTCGGTCGCGCGCATCAGCGGGCGGATGCCTTGCCAGGCCTGCGGGTTCTCGGCCAGTTGCCGTTTGCTCTGGTGTACCGCGCGCGCGAAGCGCTGCAACAGGTCGGCGTGCTGCTCGGCCCAGGGTTGCGCAAACAGGTAACCGAGCATCGGCAGGTCGGCCTCGACGCCATTGGCCGCCAGCAATTCGCGCATGCCGAACGCCGTCCGCACGCCGCCCTCGCCACGCAAGCGCGCCGCGAAGTGCCAGAAGGTCAGCACCGCATCGAGCTGGCCGCGACGCAGCGCCTGGTCGAGCAGCGGCGGCGCGGCGAACTGGACCTGGCTGCGATCCAGCGCGACGCCCTGTCGCTGCGCGGCCCGCTGCAGCAGCTGCCAGGCATAGCCGTCCGGCCCGCCGGCGACGCCGATGCGCTGGCCTGCCAGATCCGCCAGTTCGGTGATCGGGCTGTCCTCGGAGACCACCAATTCGCCCAGACGGCTGGAAAACGGTACGAAGACCAGCGGGGCGCCGGCGGCATAACGGCCCTGCGCCCAGAGCAGGTCGCCGACGATGCCGTCCACGCTGCCGCTGATCAGCGCCAGGCGCGAGGCGGGCAGATCGGCCACCAGGCGCACCTCGAGCTCGAAGCCGTTGGCCTGGTCGAGCCCGCTGCGTTTGAGGTGGTCGAGTTCCCAGTGCGCCGTGCCGAACTGCAGCACGGCCAGGCGCAGTACTGGCCGCTCGGCGGCCATCGCCGGCAGCGCCAGGACCAGCAGGAGCAGTGCTGCGAGGCGCGACAGGCGCCGGGCAAGCAGGCTGGAGAGGAGCGATCGAATAGGCTTCATGACCGCAGCCTACGAACCCGGCCAGCGGTCACGAATAGTACTTTGGTGCCTGCCGGCTGCTGCGTTGGTCGCAGCGACTCAGCTCGGCTCGGCCTCGATTCGGGCGCGCAGACGCGCCTGCAGGCGCTCGAGTTCGGCCGGCTCGGCCTTCTGCGCCGCGTGCACCGCCATGCCCTGACCGGCGTAGCGCGGCACGATGTGCATGTGGATGTGAAACACCGTCTGCCCGGCCGGCGCACCGTTGAACTGGGCGATCTGCACGCCGTCGGGCGCCAGCTCGGCGACGATCGCCCGGGTCAGCTGCTGAACCACGCGCATCACCTGGCACAGCGCTTCACTGTCGACATCGAGGATGTTGCACGCCGCCGAACGCTTGGGGATCACCAGCGTATGGCCGAAGGACTGCGGGAACAGATCGAGAAAGGCCAGTACGTCGTCGTCTTCGTAGAGCTTGTAGCACGGTGCTTCGCCGCGAATGATCTGGGCGAAGATGTTCTGCGCGTCGTAGGTCGTGGTCAGGGACACCTGAGTTCTCCGGCAAGTCAAAACGCAGACCTTAGCACTCTGCGCCCGAGGGAGCCGCCCGGAGGAACGTTGTGGTGCCCGCAGCGCTCTGAGTTGCATCACCCCCGCGATCCGAGGTCTTGCCGATGTATCTGCGCGCCGTCACCCCGCTTGCCGCCGCCATCGCACTTTGCCTGTCACCTTTGACCGGCCAGGCCGCCGAACTCCAACCGGCCGAGCTGCTGGCGCAGGCCAAGGCCGAGCAACCGGCCTACCTCGAGACCGTCAAACAACTGGTCGCGGTGGATACCGGAACCGGCCAGCAGGCAGGCCTGAGCAAGGTCAGCCAGATGCTGGTCGAACGCCTGAAGGCGCTCGGCGCCGAGGTCAGCAGCCGCCCGGCCACCCCCTCGGCCGGCGACAACATCGTCGGCACGCTGAAGGGCCAGGGCAGCAAGGACTTTCTCCTGATGGTCCACTACGACACCGTGTTCGCCGAGGGCACCGCCGCCGAGCGCCCCTTCCGCATCGACGATTCGCGCGCCTACGGGCCGGGCGTGGCCGATGCCAAGGGCGGTGTGGCGATGATCCTGCACGCGCTCGAGCTGCTGCGCGACCAGCAGTTCGACGACTACGGCACGATCACGGTGCTGTTCAACCCGGACGAGGAAATGGGCTCCAAGGGTTCCAAGTCCATCATCGCCGAGCTGGCCCGCCAGCACGATTACGTCTTCTCCTACGAGCCGCCGGATCGCGATGCCGTGACCACCGCGACCAACGGCATCAACGCCGTGATGCTGGAGGTCGGGGGCAAGTCGTCCCACGCCGGGTCGGCGCCGGAGGACGGTCGCAACGCCGTCATGGAGCTGGCGCACCAGCTGACCCAGCTCAGGGACCTGGGCGATGCGGACAAGGGCACCACGGTCAACTGGACCCTGGTCGACGGCGGCGAGAAGCGCAACATCATCCCGGACCAGGCGACCGCCGAGGCCGACATGCGCTACTCGGACCTCAGCGAGACCGAGCGGGTGCTCGCCGACGGCCGCCGCATCATCGAGAACCGGCTGATCGACGACACCCGCGTGGAGCTGCGCATCGACAAGGGGCGCCCACCGCTGGCCGACAACCCCGGCTCCCGACGCCTGGCCGAAACCGCACAGCGCCTGTATGGCGAGATCGATCAGGACATCGAGCCGATCGCCATGCGCTTCGGCACCGATGCCGGCTATGCCTATGTCCCCGACAGCGACAAGCCCGCCGTGCTGGAAACCATGGGCGTGGTCGGCGCCGGGCTGCATTCGGAGGACGAGTACCTGGAGCTGGCCAGCATCGCGCCGCGACTGTACCTGACCACCGCGATGATCCGCGCGCTGTCGACCGACGCGCCCTAGCGGGCCGGACGGCGCGCATGCGCAGGCGCGCCGAGCGAACGCGGCCGGGCAATCGGCGCGAGCCAGACGGCACCGGCTGAGGCACAATCGTCGCTTCGCCAGCGCCAGAGAGGAACGCGCATGCACCTGGCCCGAATCGACCACCTGCTCATCGGCAAGGCCGTCCCCTATACCCGCCCCGGCACCAGCAGCGCCATCGCCAAGGCGCCGGTCGCCGGGCCGCTGCGCGCCGGCGCCTATGGCCTGGCCGGCGACGAGCAGGGCGACCTGCGCGTGCATGGCGGCCTCGACAAGGCGATCCACCACTATCCGCGCGAGCACTATCGGCACTGGCAGGCGCGGCTCGGCAAGCACGCGCTGCTCGAGTCGCCCGGCGCCTTTGGCGAGAACATCAGCACCTGCGGGCTTGCCGAGGCCGACCTCTGTCTGGGCGATGTGCTGCGCTGCGGCGAGGCGCTGCTGCAGGTCACCCAGAGCCGCCAGCCGTGCTGGAAGCTCAACGAGCGCTTCGGCGTACGTGACATGGCCGCGCAGGTCCAGCAGAGCGGCATGACCGGCTGGTATTACCGGGTGCTGGTGCCCGGCCTGCTGGAGCCGGGCCAGGCGCTGCGGCTGGAGGACCGAGCGCACCCCGACTGGCCGCTATCACGGATTCTCGAGCTGCTCTACCAGCGCACGCTGGACATCCCCGCCCTCGAACGCCTGAGCGAACTGCCGCTGGTGCCATCCTGGCGCAAGCTGGTCGAGCGGCGACTACGCCAGCGCCAGGTCGAAGACTGGAGCAAACGCCTCTACGGCCGCGAATCGGGCGCCGCTACGCGGTAGGCGAACGCGAGCGCCACAGGTATCTTCTGCAGCCCTCGCCTCCACTCAGGTATCGACCAGCATGCTTCGCCCCGTTCTGCTCTGCGCCCTGGCGCTGTCCTGCTCGTCGCTGCGAGCCGAGGTCCAGGTCCTGCCGGTGCAGCGCCAGAGTGGGCCGGTGCTCGTTGCCCGGGTGACCGAGCAGATCGCGGCGGGCGACTACGAAGCACTGCTCAAGGGCCTCACCGCACACCCGGGACGCTACACGCGCAAACTGCTGGTGCTCGACAACATCGGCGGCAGCGTCAGCGAGGCCATGCGCATGGGCCGCCTGCTGCGCGAGACCGGCTTCGACGCCGTGATCCCGCCCGAGGCGCTCTGCCAGGGCAGCTGCGTTTACCTGCTGGCGGCCGGCGGCCAGCGCACGGTGCGCGGCCACGTGGCGCTGCAGCGGCCGTTCGGCGGCGACGGCGAGTCGCTCCAGCCGAACCGCCAGCGCCTGCGCCAGAGCCCGCAGGCCTACCTGCGCCAGATGGGCGTCGCCCCGTCGCTGGCCGCCGATATCCAGCGCGTCGAGCCGGGCCGCCTGCGCCTGCTGAGCCGCCGGGACCTGCGCCGCTACCGGCTGGACTGAGCCGCCCCCGCCGCGCCGACCACTGGTCGGCCACCCGCGCCGAGTGCAGCCGCAGGGCTACGCTTTCCAGCCTGAACGCCGGGCAGCCGGATCGCCCGGGCATGCGCAACCCAGTCAGGAGCGGCACATGAAGATCTGCATCTACCTCACCTTCGACGGCCAGACCCGCGAGGCCTTCACCCGTTACCAGGAGGTGCTCGGCGGCAACCTGCAGCTGATGACCTTTGCCGAGGCACCGGCCAGCGAAGGCTTCGACCCGCAGCAATTCGGCGAGCGCATCATGCATGCCTGCCTGAACGTCGGCAGCTACGCGCTGATGGCTTCGGACACCATGCCCGGCGAGCTGTGCGGCGGCGAGCCCTACCAGGGCATCAAGGGCTGCTCGATCACCCTGAACCCGGGCAGCGTCGCCGAAGGCGAGCGCCTGTTCAACGCGCTGGGCGAAGGCGGACAGGTGACGATGCCGTTCGAGAAGACCTTCTGGGCCGAACGCTTCGGCATGCTGACCGATCGCTTCGGCGTGTCCTGGATGGTGAACTGCGAAACGGCCTGAGCCGGATGCCGGAAGGCCTGCCTGCGGGCAGCGCCTCGGGGCACCGGCCCCGCTGGACGCGAGCGGCCGGCCGAGCGGCCTGGCCATGTGCCGACAACCGAACCTTGCCAGCCCCGCCCCCACCGCCAGCCCTCACGATCGCCGCGCCGCGGGCGGCGCTCGATAGTTCAGATCAGCTTGTAGCCGATCGCCGCCAGCATGATCGCCAGGCAAGGGCGCAGCACCTCGTCCGACACGCGGCCGGACAGGTGGCTGCCGAAGTAGATGCCCGGCAGCGAGCCCATCAGCAGGTAGGCGAGAATCGTCCAGTCCATGTTGCCCATCCCGGCATGGCCGAGCCCGGCCACGAGCGTCAGCGGTACCGCATGGGCAATCTCGGTGCCGACCAGGCGGCGTGTGGTCAGCAGCGGGTAGAGGAAGAACAGCGCCACCGTGCCCAGGGCTCCGGCGCCGATGGAGGTCAGGGTGACCATCGCGCCCAGTACGGCGCCAACCAGCACCGTGAGCCCGTTCAATCGGCGCGCAGTCAGGCGCTTCTTCGAGCCGGACAGGCGCGCGGCGATGTCGAGCAGGCGTCGCTTGAACAGTACCGCCAGGGCGGTGAACACCAGCACCACGCCAAGCGACTGCTTGATCACGGCGTTGAGCGCCTCCTGGTCGGCCTGCAGCCACTGCAGGAACCACAGCGTCAGCCCGGCCGCCGGCAGGCTGCCGAGGGCGAGCCAGCCGGTGATGCCCCAGTCGATGTTGCGGTTCTTCTGGTGGACCCAGACACCGCCAGCCTTGGTGATCGCGGCATAGAGCAGGTCGGTGCCCACCGCCGCGGCCGGGTTGACGCCAAACCAGAGCAGGATCGGTGTCATCAGCGAGCCGCCACCCACCCCGGTCATGCCGACGATAAAGCCGACCACCAGACCCGCAATGACGAAACCCAGAACACCGAAATCCATCGTCTTACCCCGGAAGGCCCACCGGGGCCGTGTCGATGGCGGGCAGCATAACGGCCAGAAATAGCGATGTTTAATATAAATTCGGACTTTCTTATAAGCGAAAAGATATAAGCCACGCCGCCCGGCGCTATCACGGACTTATCGCCCGGCAATCGGCTCGGACATACTGAGACGTCTGCTTTCGGAGCCCACCCGTGGACCTGCTATTTCTCGGAACTTCCTCGGCCACCCCGACGCGTGCGCGCAACGTCAGCGCCACCGCGCTGCTCGACGACAGCGGCAAGGGCTGGTACCTGATCGACTGCGGCGAAGGCACCCAGCACCGGCTGTTGCGCACGCCGCTGAGCCTGCACGGCCTGCGCGCCCTGTTCATCACCCACGTGCATGGCGATCACTGCTACGGCCTGCCCGGCCTGCTGGCCAGCGCCGGCATGGCGCGACGCGAGGAACCGCTCGATATCGTCGCACCGGCCGCCATCGAGGCCTGGTTACGCGCCACCTTCGAGATGAGCCGCACCGCCCTGCCCTTCGAGCTGCGCTTCCACCCCGTGGAAACCCTCGAGCAGTGGCGCAGCCCGCAGCTGCATGTCGAGCCGGCCGAGCTCTCTCACCGGGTGCCGTGCTACGGCTATCGCTTCACCGAAGCGCGTCCCGATCCAAAGCTGGCCATCGACCGGCTGGAACGCGACGGCATTCCACGCGGGCCGCTGTGGGGACAGCTGGCGCGCGGCCATGACATCGAATTAGACGGACGCACGCTGCGCAGCGAACGCTATCTCGACTTCGCCCGCGCGCCTCGGCGCATCGTCATCGGCGGCGACAACGACCGTCCCGAGCTGCTCGCCAGAGCCTGCGAAGGCGCCCAGGTGCTGGTGCACGAGGCGACCTACACCGAGGCGCTGGTGCATGCCACCGGCAACCCCTTTGGTCACAGCACCGCCGCGCAGGTGGCGACCTTTGCCGAGCAGGCCAACCTGCCGAACCTGGTGCTTACCCACTTCAGCGCGCGCTATCAGCCCGGTGGGCGCGCCGGGCGCTCGGTCGAAGACATCCGCAGCGAAGCGGCCAGCCATTACCGCGGGCAGCTGTTCCTGGCACAGGACTTCCTGCACCTGAAACTGCGCAAGGATGGCGCGCTGGAGGTCGCCGAGGCCACAGCGGCCGCGACCTCGGCCGCTGCACCGGCCTGAGTCAGCGCAGCAGCGCCAGCCAGGTCGAGGCCAGCAGCAGCAGCGCCAGCAAGCGGTTGAGCCAGCACAATCGCCGCGGCGAGCGCAGCAGGCGTGCGCTGCCGGCGCCGAGCATGGCCCACAGGCTCATGCACGGCAGCGCCATGAGCAGAAAGATCAATGACAGCTGCATGACCCGTGCGCTCCTGTCGGGCGCACCGACCGTGAACACCCCGACCACCGCGACGGCCATCATCCATACCTTGGGGTTCACCGCCTGCAGCAGCGCGGCGCCGCACGGCCCCAGCTTGGCGCGCCCGGCCGCCGGTGCCAGCGGCTCGGCTGCACCGCGCCATAGCGTCCAGGCCAGCCAGCTGAGCCACAGCGCACCGAGCAGGCTCAGCGCCCGCTGAATCTGCGGATAGCGCAGCAGCACCTCGCCCAGGCCCAGGCCAACCGCCAGCACGATCAGCGCCGCGGCCAGGCAGGCGCCGAGGACCAGCGGCAAGGTGGCGCGCAGGCCGAAGCGCGCGCCGTGGCTGAGCATCAGGATATTGGTCGGTCCCGGCGTCAGGGTGGCGACCAGGGCGAACAGCACGAAGGGCAACAGGGACGGCATTGCGTCAGTCCCTCCGGCCGGTGATCGAGCGCTTGCAACAACACATGGCGGGCTCCTGCGGATACGGGAAGCCTCATGCTCGCCGGCCATGCACCGTCAGTCTGGAAGCTTTGAGCAGCGACGCCGATAGTCGGCCGGCGTCAGCCGATAGGCGCGGCGGAACCAGCGGCCCAGGTGGCTCTGGTCGGCGAAACCCAGCGCGCAGGCGACCGCCGCCGGGCTGTAGCCGCGCGCCAGCTGCTGACGCGCCTTGGCCAGGCGCAGCTGGATGAGGTAGGCGTGCGGCGCCAGGCCAAAGGCGCTCTTGAAGGCGCGGCTGAGGCGGAAACGATCCACGCCGCAGACCGCGGCGAGATCGTCGAGACCGATGTCGCGGTCGACGTGGGCATGCAGGTAATCGCGCGCCCGCTGCGCCACCAGCGGCAGACGCGGGTCGGGATTGACCCGACGGCGCCAGTGAAGATGGCCGGTCATGCTGGCGAGCAGATCGTCGAGGGCGCTCTGCCGGACGATGCGCAGATCGCGCTCATGCAGGGCATGAAAGGCGCGGAAGATGGTCGCGGCCAGCTGCCGATCGGTGCTCAGGGTGTCGGCGAAGCTGGGCTGGCTATCGGCTGGCGCATGCTCGAACAGCGCGTGCAGCTCGCGCTCGAGCCACTGCGGGTCGAGGTAGAGCATCGAATAGGTGAAGCCCTCGTCGGTGGGCGCATGGCCGTCGTGCAGCTCGCCAGGCTCGAGCAGGATGACCTTGCCGGGCGTGCTGAGATGTTTCACCCGCCGGCAGTGGAATTGCTGCACGCCCTGCTCGGTCACGCCGACCAGAAAGCTCTCATGCCAGTGCGGGTCATAGGCATGGCCGCGAAAATGCGCACGAATCGACTCGATGCCGGTATCGGCATCCTGCGCGAGGTCGATCCAGTTGAGCCTGTCCACCATGCCTCCAGCCCGTGCGTCCGAGTATTCGGCACCTTAGTCCATCCGGCTGGCCGCGCTTAGAACGTTTGTGCAGCCCGCGCACTCAGGCAGCGGTTTGCCGCCGCGGCAGCAGCGCCAGCGCGACACCGCCGAGCACCGCCGCCGAGGTCGCCAGCAGGCGCACCGACATCGGCTCGCCGAGCAGCAGCACGCCGCCGAGCGCCGCCAGGATCGGCACACTGAGCTGCAGCGTGGCCGCCTGCTGCGCGCTGATCCGCTTGACCACGCCGTACCAGACGACGTACCCGGCGCCCGAGGCGAGCGCACCGGAAGCCACGGCGTAGAGCAGCCCGGCGGCGCCCAGCTGCGGGCCTTCGCCCCAGGCCAGCACCAGCCCCAGGCCGGGCAGAAACACCAGGCTGCGGGCGAAGTTGCCCGTCGTGTCGGCCACCGGATCGGTCGAGCCCCTGCCGATCAGTGAATAGGCGCCCCAGGCCGCCCCGGCGATCAGCATGAGCAAGGAACTGCCGAGCGCCGGCGTATTCGCACCGGGCAGCAACAGGGCAATCAGGCCGGCAAAGGCGATCAGCATGCCGATCAGCACGTTCGCCAGGACGCGTTCGCCCTTGAGCCAGGCCCAGGCGAACATCGTCAGCTGCACGGCGCCGAACAGGATCAGCGCGCCGACGCCCGCGCCCAGTTCGACATAGGCCACCGAGAACAGGTAGGCGTACAGGAACAATGCAAGCCCGCCCTTCCAGCTGCCGCTTGCCGCCGATGGCGAGCGTCGGCGGTGCGTCAGCAGCCAAAGAAAGAGCGCACCGCTGGCCAGCCGGACAACCGTGAAGGATTGCGGGTCGATGCCGCCCTCGGTCAGCGCGAGCCTGCAGAAGATCGAGTTGGCGGCGAACGCCAGCAGGCTGAACAGCGCGGGCCAGAGCCAGGCCTGGTGCCAGGACGGCGCCACGGCCTTATGGTTGTTATCGTTCATCGTGACCACATGTTTGCCGGAGCCGCGATTCTCGGCGCATTGGCCACAACGACACAACCGGCCGGCGCGCTAGCGGCCGGTCTGATCCAGCGTCTGGCGCACGCAACCGCTGAGCTGGCCGAGCGTGAAGGGCTTCTTCAGCAGCTTGGCGCCACCGGCCTGGCTGGCCTCGATCAGCGCCGACTCGTTCGGCGCGAAGCCGGTCATGAACAGCACCTTGACCGCAGGCATTCGCGTGCGGATCTCCTCGGCCAGGCGGTTGCCCGACCAGGCCCCGGGCAGGCCGATGTCGCTGATCAGCAGATCGAACTCGCCAAGCCGCTCGACCTCCTGCAGCGCCGACTGGCCGTCGAATGCGGTGCTGACCCGATAGCCGAGATCGGCCAGCTGCTCGCTGACGACCTCGCGAATCACTGCCTCGTCCTCGACCAGCAGGATGCGCTCGCCCTGCGCCCGCTGCGCGGACGGCTGCGCCTCGGCCAGGCCCGTCTTGAGCGTTCCCGCAGCGGCGAATGGCAGGAACAGCCTGACCGTCGTGCCCCGGCCTGGCGCGCTGCTGATCTGCGCCTGGCCACCGGACTGCTGGGTGAAGCCGTAGACCATCGACAGGCCGAGGCCAGTACCCTCGCCGATCGACTTGGTGGTGAAGAAGGGGTCGAAGGCACGCGCGCGCACCTCCTCGCTCATTCCGACGCCACTATCGGTGACTTCGATGCACAGATACCGGCCGGGGTCGAGCAGCAACTCGGTGGCCTGCTCGGCGGGCAGCTCGCAGACGTCGGTGGCGAGCGTCAGGCAGCCGCCGGAGGGCATCGCATCGCGCGCATTGATCGCCAGGTTCAGCAGCGCGTTCTCCAGCTGCGAGGGCTCGCAGTGCACGGCATTGGCAGCCTTCAGCCGGGTCTCCACGCGGATCTTCGGCCCGACGGTGCGGCGCATCAGCTCTTCAAGTTCGGCGATGATCTGGCTGGGCTCCACCCGCTTCGGTTCGAGCGGTTGTTGCCGGGAGAAGGTCAGCAGCCGCTTGGTCAGCGCCGCGGCGCGGTTGACCGACGACAGCGCCAGCGAGCAGTAGCGGTCGGCCTCCTCGGCCTTGCCCTGGTTCAGGCGCAGCTGCATCAGCTCCAGGCTGGCATTGATACCGGCGAGCAGGTTGTTGAAGTCGTGGGCGATGCCGCCGGTCAGCTGGCCGACCGCGCGCAGCTTTTCGCTCTGCAGCAGCTGGGCCTCGGCCTGTTTGCGCTCGCGCGTCTCGCGATTGAGCCGGTCGACGGTCTGCTGCAGGGCGTGGGTGCGCGTCTCGACCAGCGCCTCCAGTTCGGCGTGGCTCTGCGCCAGCGCCTGGCGGGCGCGGCACTGCTCCTCGACATCGGTGAAGGTGCCGACCCACTCGATCCTGCCCGCCTCCTCGTCGGCCATCGGCACGGCCTTGGCCTGCATCCAGCGGTATTCCCGCGCGCGCGCGTCGCGGACCCGGCACTCGAACTGCAGCACCTCGTTGCGCCCGGCCTGCTGCCAGGCGGCGAGCACGGCACGGCGGTCCTCGTCGCACAGCGAGTCCAGCCAGCCGAGCCCGACGCAGTCCTCGCAGGTCTGCCCGGTCAGCTCGGTCCACTGGCAGCTGGCCCAGCGCCAGTGGCCGGCGGCATTCGCCCGCCACACCGGCGAGGGCAGCGCGTCGATCAGTGAGCGCAGGCGCTGCTCGCTCTGCGCGAGCGCCTCTTCGGCCCGCTTGCGCGCGGTGATATCGATGATGAACTCGAAGGCCAGGTGTTCCGACAGGCGCTTGGCGGCCAACAGCGCCCACCAGCGCGTGCCGTCCTTGCGGATGTATTCCTTCTGGTAAGGGGTGGTGGCGCCCCGCCGCTTCAGCTCGGCGAAGGCCCGCTCCGACGGCTCGACCCACTCGGGCGGGGTGAGTCGCTGCCAGGACAGCTCACCGTCTTCCAGCTCGGCCCGGCTGTACTGCGATTGACGCAGGAACGCGCCGTTGGCATCGACGAAGCGACCGCTCATGTCGAAATAGATGACCGGCACTTCCTCGATTTCCAGTGCCTGTCGCAACGCCCTGCTTTCTTCCACTACCGCCCTCCGCGGCCGCCACCTGATTCAGGTGTTCTGACCACCGCCGGTGCGTGTCTGCTTCAACGCAACGGCAATTGCCGCCGCGCGGTCCGGCAAAGGCCTGTGCGGCCGCGCACCGGGTGCTCAGACCGGCGGCTCGATCCCCAGCACCCGCATGCGCCGGTACACCGTCGGCCGCGACACGCCCAGCTCGCGCGCCACCGCGCTGACGTTCCAGCGCTGCCGGCGCAGCAGGCTACGCAGCGCCTCGTCGGGGCCCTGCTCCAGTGCCGGCGGCTCGTGGCGGGCCAGGGTGCGCGGCAGGCATTCCTCGGGCAGGTCGTGCACGGTGATCTCGGCGCCTTCGCAGGTCGCCAGGGCGTACTGCAGGACGTTGCGCAGCTCGCGGATATTGCCCGGCCAGGGATAGGCCAGCAGCGCACTCATGGCATCGCCACGCAGGTGCGGGGCATTGCTGCGGCCCTGCGCCAGCTCGGCGTAGACGCGCTCGATCAGGTAGCCCTTGTCGGCCCGTTCGCGCAGTGGCGGCAGCTTCAGCAGTGCGCCATTGAGCCGGTAGAACAGGTCCTCGCGGAACGCGCCGGCCTCGACCATCTGCCGCAGGTCGCGGTGGCTGGCGGCGATCACGCGGATATCCACCTTGACCGGCTGCTCGGCGCCCAGCGGCGTCACCTCCTGCTCGGCGAGCACACGCAGCAGGCGGGTCTGCAGGTGCAGGGGCATGTCGCCGATTTCGTCGAGGAACAGCGTGCCCTTGTCCGCCTGTTGGATCAGCCCGCGCATGCCCTTGCTGCGTGCGCCAGTGAAGGTGCCGGGCGCGTAGCCGAACAGCTCGCTCTCGATCAGCGACTCGGGCACCGCGCCGCAGTTGATCGCCACGAACGGCGCCTGGCGGCGGCTGCCGCTCTCGTGCAGGGCGCGCGCCAGGCGCTCCTTGCCGGTGCCGGTCTCGCCGCTCAGCAGCACGTTGAGCGGCTCGCTGCACAGCCGCTGGGCGCGGGCGAGCATCTTGCGCATCGCCGGATCGTCGTCGGCCAGGGCATCGAGCGCGCAGCGCGGCGCGCCCGCCGTGCGCTCGGCCGGCAGCGGGGCGGCGCGGCGCGGCTCCATCAGCGCGGCGAAGAACAGCCGGTTGTGCCGCCCGGTGCGGAAGGCGCGCACCTGGTCATGGCTGGCGTAGGGAATGCTGAGGATGTCCGCCAGCTCGCAGTCGAAGAACTCGTCGATGCGTGCCCGCGTCAGGCTGCCGAACGGCCCCGGCGTCATCAGCCCGTGCTCGGCGAGCAGGCCACGGGCGGCGGTGTTGCCGGCCAGCAGCTCGCCGTCGTCGCCGAGCGCCAGCAGGTAGTGCCGGTTGATCAGCACGAACTCGCGCGAGGCATCGAAGCAGAGGATCGGCCGGTCGCGATACAGGCGCAGGAAGTAGGCGTCCTCGATCATCCGCGCGTACTGCTTGACCAGCTGCAGGGCAAAGGTCTGCGAGTCCTTCGACGGCGGCGAATACAGCGCCGAGATGTCGAGCACCGCCAGCAGCTGACCCTGCGGGTTGAACATCGGCACCGCGGTGCAGGTGAGGTTGGTATGCCAGGCGCTGAAATGGTCGTGCTGGTGGCAGGTCAGCGCCTGCTGTTCCTTGATGCAGGTGCCGACCGCACAGGTGCCGGCATGGTCCTCGCCCCAGTCCGAGCCGAGGTAGAGGCCGGTCTTGCGGTGGGCCTTCTCGTCGGCCGGGTCACCGAGAAACTGCACGGCGATGCCGCGGCTGTCGGTCAGCAGGATGACGTAGCCGAGCTCGGCGACATGCCGGTACAGCTGTTCGACCCCGGCGCGGGCGACGGCGATCAGCTCGTCGGCCTGATCCTGGTGCTCGCGCAGCACACGCCGCGGCACGAAGCGCGCCTCGGACGGGCGCGCCGGGTCCAGCCCGTAGTCGTGCACGCAGCGGCGCCAGGAGCGGGCGATGATCGGGTCACGGTCACCGCTTTGCTGCGGTGCGTTGGCCAGCGACAGCACGGCCTCGATATGACTGGCAGGCGTGGCGAGCAGCGTCATGCTTCCTCCTCGATCCCCGGCACGCAGGCGCCCGGAGACCTGGGTGATTCTTCTTATTGACGGTCTGTTTGTATTCGACCCGTTACAACTGCCAGCCAGCATAAACCAATGCACCCGGCCGGGAAGTTCAACTTTGGAACATGCCACCGCTTAAAAGAGGCATCCAAGTTGTAAAGCGCTTTACAGCGACGTTACAGGTGTAAAGCTCGGGGCGTTTTACACTCCGATTACAGCTCCGCACTCATAAAAGAATAAATCTATTTATATCAATAGGTTACTCAAACAATAAGGCCATCTTGAAAGTTGGCACGCGCCCTGCTCCTGCAATCTTGCGGAACAAGCCCCCGCATAACAAGAACGCCAGGCGCCTGCACTTTTTCTCAGGCTCCGGCAATAAATCAGGAGCTGAGCCATGCAAGATCCAGCCTGCCATAAAGGCGCCCTCAGTCGCCGACGCTTTCTATCCCTGACCGGCCAGTCCGCACTGGCCTTCAGCCTGGCGCAACTGATTCCCGTGCGCCTGCTGGCCGACGAGGCCCTGCCAGAGCTGCCCGCCGGGCTGCTGCGCATGGGCCGCGACGTATTTCCCCACGACTTCATCGACGACGCGCATTACGCCCGTCCGCTGGCCGAGCTGGTCAAGGAACAGCCGAAGCTGGTCGCCGACGGCCTCGAGGACCTCGACCGGCGCGCGCTCAAGGCCCATGACCGCCCATTCGAGACGCTCGACGAAGCGCAGCGCGTCGCTCTGCTGACCGAGGTCGAGCGCACGCCGTTCTTCAAGGCCGTGCGCAGCAACCTGATGTTCGGCCTGTACGACAACAAGGCGCTGTTCCCGCTGTTCGGCTACGAGGGCTCGTCGTGGGAATACGGCGGCTACGTCAATCGCGGCTTCAACGACCTGAACTGGCTCTAGGCCAACCGCCCGCCTCCGCGGCGCGCCCAAAACAAGAACAAGACGAGGAAATACCCCATGGCAACGTTTGCCCAGGACGACGACAGCGTCGTGGTGATCATCGGTTCCGGTGCCGGCGGCGGCACCCTGGCCAACGCGCTGGCCAAGCAGAAGATTCGCAGCGTGGTGCTCGAAGCCGGCAAGCGCTTCACCCTCGATGACATCGAGAACGACGAGTGGGCGATGTTCAAGAAGATCTCCTGGCTCGACAAACGCATCGCTGCCGGCGGCTGGCACCTGGCCGAGAACAACCCCAACCTGCCGGCCTGGATCGTCAAGGCAGTGGGCGGCAGCACCGTGCACTGGGCCGGCATCGCCCTGCGCTTTCGTGATTTCGAATTCAAGATGCAGAGCATCAACGGCGACATCGCCGGGGCCAACCTGCTGGACTGGCCGGTGACCCTGGAAGAGATGGCGCCCTGGTACGAGAAGGCCGAGAAGCACATGGGCGTGACCGGCCCCAGCACCGGCATGGCCTATCACCCCTGGCACAATTCCTTCAAGGTGCTGGCCACCGGCGCCAAGCGGGTCGGCTACAAGGAGATTCTCTCCGGGCCGATGGCGATCAACACCGAGCCCTACGACGACCGCGCCGCCTGCCAGCAGATCGGCTTCTGCATGCAGGGCTGCAAGATGGGCGCGAAGTGGTCGACGCTCTACACTGACATCCCCCGCGCCGAAGCTAGTGGCTATTGCGAAGTGCGCCCACAGTCGATGGTGCTGCGCATCGAGCACGACGCCAAGGGCCGCGCCAGTGGCGTGGTCTATGCCGATGCCCAGGGCAACATCCAGCGGCAGAAGGCCCGCGTGGTGTGCGTGGCGGGTAACTCCATCGAGTCGCCGCGCCTGCTGCTCAACTCCGCCTCCTCGATGTTCCCCGACGGGCTGGCCAACTCCTCTGGTCAGGTCGGGCGCAACTACATGACCCACACCACCGCCGGCATCTTCGCGGTGATGCCCAAGCCGGTGCACATGTACCGCGGCACCACCTGCGCCGGGATCATCTCCGACGAATCCTACAACGACCCTTCACGCGGCTTCGTCGGCGGCTATCGGCTGGAAATTCTCGCCCTCGGCCTGCCCTTCCTCTCGGCCTTTCTCGACCCGACGCCGCAGGGCTGGGGCCGCCAGTTCACCTCGCGGATGGAAAAGTACGACCGCATGTCCGGCGTCTGGCTGTGCGGCGAGGACCTGCCGCTGGAAAGCAACCGCATCACCCTGCACGGCACCGAGAAAGACCAGTACGGCCTGCCGATTCCGGTGGTGACCAAGAGCGATCACCCGATGGATGCCGCCATGCGCAAGCACGGCGTCGCCGCCACCGCCAAGTGCTACGAGGCCGCCGGCGCCACCGACGTCATCGAGCTGCCGCCCTACCCGGCCAGCCACAACATGGGCACCAACCGCATGAGCGCCAAGGCCCGTGACGGCGTGGTGAACAAGTGGGGCCAGAGCCACGACATCCCCAACCTGTTCGTCTCCGACGGCAGCCAGTTCACCACCAGCGGCGGGCAGAACCCCACCCTCACCATTGTCGCGCTGGCCCTGCGCCAGGCCGACCAGATCGGCCGACTGCTCAACGAACGCGCGATCTGACCACCACTACAAGGGAGTCGACCATGACCCAGCCCAACCCCTCGCAGCGCCTGTGGATGTACGAACAGATGCTGACCAGCCGCTACATGGAGGAATCCATCGAGCGCATCTACATGGAAGGCAAGACGCCAGTGTTCAACATGGCCAAGGGGCCGATCCCCGGCGAGATGCACCTCTCCAACGGCCAGGAGCCTTGCGCGGTGGGCGTCTGCGCCCATCTGAACGCCGAAGACATCGTCACCGCCACCCACCGCCCGCACCACATCGCCGTGGCCAAAGGCGTGGACCTCAACGAGATGATGGCCGAGATCTTCGGCAAGGCCACCGGGCTTTCCGGCGGCCGCGGTGGGCACATGCACCTGTTCGATGGCCGGGTGAATTTCTCCTGTTCGGGGATCATCGCCGAGGGCATGGGCCCGGCCGTGGGTGCAGCGCTGTCGCGGCAGATGCAGGGCAAGCCCGGCGTGGCCGTGTCCTTCATCGGCGAGGGCGCGGCCAACCAGGGCGCCTTCCACGAAACGCTGAACCTCGCGGCGCTGTGGAAGCTGCCGGTGGTGTTCGTCATCGAGGACAACGCCTGGGGCATCTCGGTGGCCAAGGCCAGCGCTACCTGCATCAAGCAGCACCACGTGCGCGCCGCGGCCTACGGCATGCCCGGTGTGTTCGTCGAGAACAACGACCCGGACGGCGTGTTCCGTGCCGCCGGTGAAGCCATCGAGCGTGCCCGCGCCGGTGGCGGCCCGACCCTCATCGAGATCGAGACCTATCGCCTGGCCGGCCACTTCATGGGCGACGGCGAAACCTACCGCCCCGAGGGCGAGAAGGACGGCCTGATGAAAAAGGACCCGATTCCCGGCTACCGCCAGCGCCTGATCGACGAAGGCGTGATGACCGAGGCCCAGGCCGAGGACATCGCCGCACGCGCCCGCGGCCGTATCGACGAAGCGGTCGCCTTCGCCCGCGAAAGCCCCTACCCGCGCCCGGAAGAGGCAATGGAAAAGGTGTTCGTGTAACGCACCGCAGGAGCGAGTTCGTTTGCGAACAGCACCGGTGCCACCGGTTCGCGACCAAGGTCGCTCCTACAAGGCGGCACGCGACAGACCGACCCCGTAGGAGCGAGCTCGCTCGCGAAAGAACACCGGAGCCACCGGTTCGCGACCAAGGTCGCGCCTACAAGGCGGCACGTGACAGACCGAACCCGTAGGAGCGAGCTCGCTCGCGAAAGAAGTCCCGAGAACGGCACCAGCCAGAACAACAAGAGGAACACCCATGAACAGCCAAGCCACCATGACCGCCGCCGTCTGGCACGGCCGCAAGGACATCCGCCTGGAACAGGTGCCGCTGCCCGGCGCGCCGCAACCGGGCTGGGTGCAGATCCGCGTGCACTGGTGCGGCATCTGCGGCTCCGACCTGCACGAATACCTCGCCGGCCCGGTGTTCATTCCCGTGGATGCGCCGCATCCGCTCACCGGCATCAAGGGCCAGTGCATCCTCGGCCACGAGTTCTGCGGCGAGATCGTCGCCACCGGTGACGGCGTCGAAGGCTACGCGCCGGGCGACAAGGTCGCCGCCGACGCCTGCCAGCACTGCGGCCAGTGCCGTTTCTGCAAGACCGGCCAATACAACCTCTGCGAACAGCTGGCCTTCACCGGGCTGATGAACAACGGCGCCTTCGCCGAACTGGTCAACGTCCCCGCCGAGCTGCTCTACCGCCTGCCCGAAGGCTTTCCGCTGGAGGCCGGCGCGCTGATCGAACCGTTGGCAGTGGGCATGCACGCAGTGAAGAAGGCCGGCAGCCTGCTCGGCGAGACGGTGGTGGTGGTCGGCGCCGGCACCATCGGCCTGTGCACCATCATGTGCGCCAAGGCCGCCGGCGCCGGCCAGGTGATCGCCCTGGAAATGTCCGCCGCGCGCAAGGCCAAGGCGCTGGAAGTCGGCGCCACGCGGGTCATCGACCCCAGCGAGTGCGACGCCATCGCCGAGATCAAGGCGCTCACTGGCGGCTACGGCGCCGGCGTCTCCTTCGAATGCATCGGTCACAAATCCACCGCGAAGCTGGCCATCGACGTGATCCGCAAGGCCGGTCGCTGCGTGATGGTCGGCATCTTCGAGGAGCCCTCGGAATTCAACTTCTTCGAGATCGTCGCCACCGAGAAACAGGTGATCGGCTCGCTCGCCTACGCCGGCGAATTCGCCGATGTCATCGCCCTGATCAGCGACGGCCCATGGACGTGACCCCGCTGATCACCGGGCGCATCGGGCTGGACAACATCCTCGAGCAGGGCTTCGAGGAGCTGGCCAACCACAAGGACCGCAACGTCAAGATCATCGTCAGCCCCAGTGCGCTGGCCGGCTGAACAGGAGAACCCCATGACTACTGCCACAAGCGAGAAAAAACTCACCGTCGCCCGCGCCATGGCAGCCGCCGTGGCGCAGGAAATGCGCCTGGACCCCAACGTGTTCGTGATGGGCGAGGACATCGGCCAGCTCGGCGGCGTGTTCGGCAACACCCGCGGGCTCTACGAGGAATTCGGCAAGGAGCGCATCCGCGACACGCCGATCTCCGAAACGGCCTTCATCGGTGCCGCGGTCGGCGCCGCTTCGGACGGCATGCGGCCGATCGTCGAGCTGATGTTCGTCGACTTCTTCGGCGTCTGCATGGATGCCATCTACAACCTGATGGCGAAGAACACCTATTTCTCCGGCGGCAAGGTGCCGGTGCCCATGGTGCTGATGGCCTCCACCGGCGCCGGCTACTCGGACGCCGGTCAGCACTCGCAGTGCCTCTACGGCACCTTCGCCCACCTGCCGGGCATGAAGGTGGTGGTGCCGAGCAATGCTTACGACGCCAAGGGCCTGATGACCGCGGCCATCCGTGACGACAACCCGGTGGTCTACCTCTTCCACAAGGCGCTGCAGGGCATGGGCTGGCTGGGCACCGAGAAAGGCGCCACGGTGCCGGTACCGGACGAGCCCTACGTCATCGAGATCGGCAAGGCGAAGACCGTGCGCGAAGGCCGCGACGTCAGCCTGGTCAGCCTCGGCGCCGGCGTGCACCACGCCCTGCGCGCCGCCGCGCAGCTGGAAAAGGATGGCGTCAGCGCCGAGGTCATCGACCTGCGCAGCCTGGTGCCGCTGGACCGCGAGCACGTCATTGCCTCGGTGAAGAAAACCGGCCGGCTGATCGTGATCGACGAGGACTACCACAGCTTCGGCGTCAGCGGCGAAATCATCGCCAGCGTGGTCGAGCACGACATCGGCATGCTCAAGGCCCGCCCGCAACGGGTGGCCTTCCCCGACATCCCCATCCCCTTCACCCCGGTCATGGAGCAATGGGCCCTGCCCAGCGCGGACAAGATCGTGGCCGCCTATCACGCCATGCATAAGGAATGACGTTTATGAGTACCCCCATCGTGATTGCAGACGACCTCTGGGAAGGCGACGCCGAAGCGGTGATCACCTCCTGGCTGGTCAGCGACGGCGCCGAAGTGGCCGCGGGCGACCTGGTCGCCGAGGTCATGTCGGAAAAGGCCCAGTTCGAGATCGAGGCGCCGGTGGCCGGCATGCTGAAGATTCTCGAGGAAGAGGACGCGGTGATCGCCAAGGGCGCGACCATCGCCCAGGTGGAATAGCCATGACCCAAATGCAAACCCTGCCTGCCGAGCGTGCACCCGTCCGGGTGCCGCTCAAGGGCATGCGCAAGATGATCGCGGCGAAGATGCTCGAAAGCCTGCAGACCACCGCGCAGCTGACCCACCACGCCGAATGCCGGCTGGATGCGCTGAAAGCCCGTCGGGCCGAACTGAAAGCCGAGGGCAGCGCGGTGTCCGTGCAGGACCTGTTGCTGCTCAAGGTGATCGAGACGCTCAAGACCCATCCGGGACTCAATGCCACGCTGGAGGACGAGGTGATCCACCAGCACGCGGCGGTGCATCTGGGCCTCGCCATTCCACTGCCGGGCGACCTGCTGGTCGCCCCGGCGCTGTTCAATGCCGAACAACTGGACGGCGAAAGCCTGTCCCAGGCGCGCAAGGCGCTGGTGGACAAGGCCCTGGCCGGCAAGCTGTCGGTCAAGGAGCTGACCGGCGCCACCTTCACCGTCTCCAACCTGGGGCTGTCGCGGGTGCACCACTTCACCCCGGTGCTCAACCCGCCGCAGGTGGCGATTCTCGGCGTCGGCGGCATTCAGCGAAGGCTGGAACTCGGGCCCAGCGGCGAGCTGGTGGAGGTCGAGTGGATGGGCCTGTCGCTGACCTTCGACCACCGTGCGGTGAACGGTGCGCCGGCGGCGGACTTTCTCGACGACCTGTGCCGGCGCATCGAGGGGGACGCCGCATGAACGGCATCGCCCGCTTCACCGTCGCGGCGGGCCTGGACGCCGAGCGGGCGCTGCTGCAGCGCGTCTGCGACGGCCTGTTCGACAGCCAGCTGCTGCTCTGGCGGCCGACCGGGCAGGCGCTGGTGATGCCGAAAAGCTTCGAGCGCCGGCCGGGCTTCGCACTGGCTTCGGGGCGCTGCGCGGCCCAGGGCTGGCCGATCCTGCTGCGCGACACCGGCGGCGAGCCGGTGCCGCAGTCGCCCGCGGTACTCAATGTCGCCCTCGCCTATGCCCTGCCGGCCGGCGACGACGAGGGCCGGCGGATCGACAGTGCTTACGAGCGGCTACTCGAACCGCTTGCCGTATGGCTCGCCGAGCACGAGCTGAAACCCGGTTGCGCCAGCGTTCCGGGGGCCTTCTGCGATGGCCGCTTCAACCTGACCCTGGAGGGCCGCAAGGTCGCCGGCACCGCGCAGCGTTGGCGACGCAGCCGCGACGGCCGCCCGGTGGTGCTGGCCCACGCCGCGGTGCTGATCGACGACTGGCGCGAGCACATGGCCGAAGTCGTCAACCGCTTCTATCACGCCTGCGCCAGCGACCTGCGTTGCGGCGCGGACCGCCACCTGGCCTTGGCCGAGCGACTCCGCGCAGCCTGGTCGGAGGCTGAACAGCTGCCCGAGCACTATCGCCGCGTGCTCGGCTGGCACGGGTTGGAAATCGGCGCACGCGCCGCATCGCCGCCCCGCGTCCTGCCCTGAGCCGGCGCCCGTACTTCCTTTGCGTACACAACAACAAGTCGGCAGCCCGCCTGCCTTTGCACTGGAGGAAACACCCATGAGCCACCCCACCCCGCCCAAGGGCAGCCTGCCCGGCCAGCGCGGCATCCAGCACTTCGGCCTGACCGTGCCCGACCTCGAGGAGGCGGTGAGCTTCTTCTGCGAGGTGCTCGGCTGCGAGCCGTTCTTCGAACTCGGCACCTTCGCCTTCGACGATGACTGGATGCACGAGCACCTCAACGTCCATCCGCGTGCGGTGATCCGCAACTTCCAGATGCTGCGCTGCGGCAACGGCACCAATCTCGAGGTGTTCGAGTATTCGGCACCGGACCAGGCCGACACGCCCCCGAAGAACAGCGACATCGGCGGCCACCACCTGGCGTTCTACGTGGACGACATGGACGCCGCAGTGGCCTTCCTCAGGGAACGCGGCATCCGCGTCCTCGGCGAGCCCTCGACCTTCACCGAGGGGCCAGGCAAGGGCCTGACCTGGGTGTACTTCCTCGCCCCCTGGGGCCTGCAGCTGGAGCTGGTCAGTTTTCCCGACGGCATGGCCTACGAACAGGGCCGCAATCGCCTGCTCTGGGACCCGCGCCACCCGGCGCGCTGAACGGGGGCGACCGGCCGAGCGCATGCCGCAGCCGGGCCCTAATGCTGGCCAGAGCCAATAACCCGACAAGAAATAACTAGAACAGCGACATCAGCGCACAGGTTGTTTGCACCGTTGTTAAGCACCCGAGCGAATCAAGAAGAGCAGTTAAACGCTTTAACGGCACTCGTCCGTTCAAGGCATGCCTGCAACAAAAGCCAATAAAGGAATAACAATAATGAAACCTAAGAAATCATATCTAACGGCACAGCTTGTTATCGCAGCTTCGGTTTTATCAGCTACGCCGCTGTACGCATCTGACAGGATTATTACTGACAAGGAATTGTCTGATGAATCAAATACCGCTGACTGGCTGGCTTATGGGCGAACGCACTCCGAACAGCGGTTCAGCCCGCTGAAAGACATCAACGTAGACAATGTCAGCGGGCTGAAACCCGAATGGTACGCCCCTCTTCCGGACCGATCCGATATGGTCGGGACGCCCCTGGTCGTCGATGGCGTCATGTATTACGTGGGCGAAATGAACAGAACGCGCGCGTTCGATGCCCGCACCGGCAAGAAGCTCTGGGAATACGATCCGCAGGTTTCCAAAGAAATTCTCGACAACAACATGAAGAAGGTCTTCTGGAAACATAGCCGCGGCCTTTCGACTTATGGCGACAAGTTGTTCATCGCCACCTGGGATGGCCGCCTGATCGCGATCAACCGAAAAGACGGCAAGGAAGTCTGGCAGACCCGCACCTTCGATCACGACCAGCCGTTGAATATCACCGGCCATCCCAAGGCCTTCGATGGCAAGGTATTCGTCGGTAACGGCGGAACGGAACTCGGCCCGATGCGCGGTTATGTAACTGCTTACGATGCCGAAACCGGCAAACAGATCTGGCGCTTCTATATCGTGCCCGGCAACCCTGCCGATGGGTTCGAGGATGCTGCTCAAGAAATGGCGGCCAAGACCTGGAGCGGCCGGTGGTGGGAAAACGGCGGCGGCGGTAATGCCTGGCACGGCTGGACGTACGACGCCAAGTACAACCAGCTCATCTTCGGTACAGGCAACGGCGGACCATGGAACATCAAGGTGCGTAGCCCGGAGGGCGGCGACAACCTGTTCCTGTGTTCGGTCGTGGCGGTAGATGCGGATACCGGCAAGTACAAATGGCACGTCCAGACTGCGCCCGGCGACACCTGGGACTACAACTCGAACATGGACATCGTGCTGGCCGACCTGAAAATCGACGGCAAGGATGTCGATGCCGTATTGCATGCGCCGAAGAACGGCTTCTTCTACACAATCGACCGCTCGAACGGCAAGGTACTGTCGGCTGAAAAATTTGCCGACGCCAACTGGTCACCCCGCTACGACCTGAAAGAGCAACGCCATATCGTCGCCAAGGACGCCAGATACCCCGATGGCGAGAAGAATATCTACCCTTCGGCCTTCGGCGCTCACTCGTGGCACGCGATGTCCTATAACCCCGAGTTGAATCTTGCCTTTATCCCCACCAACCATCTGGGCAATACCTTCAAGGACGATGGCAAGAACACGAAGCCTGGCCACAAGATGGCGAGCCACAAACTCTATCTGGGCCTGACCGGATGGGAGCTGACCAAAGACCCGCATGAAACTCGCGGTTCCTTGCAGGCCTGGGACCCGGTCCAGAACAAGCGCGTGTGGCAAGTCAACCAGAAGAGCCCATGGGGTGGCGGAACCCTGACCACGGCCGGCAACCTGGTTTTCCAGGGTCAGCCTGACGGCCTGTTCAAGGCCTACGATGCGCGCACCGGCGACGAGCTCTGGTCCTACGACGTAGGCCTTGGCATCTCCGCGCCACCGATTACCTACAAGCTGGACGGCAAGCAGATGGTGTCCCTGCTGGTCGGCCCGGGTGGGGCGCTGGCCTCCAACTTCGGCGGTAACGGTGAGCTGGGTTTCGAAAGCCATGGCTGGAAATACGGTGTGCATGAACGCCGGATCATGACCTTCTCGCTCGACGGAAAAGCGGTCATCCCCAAACAGCCTGCACCGCAGCTGGCCAAGCCCATCATCGACGAGAACTTCAAGGTCGACGCCAAGAAAGCGGAAGCCGGCGCGGGTGCTTTTGCGGAAAACCTCTGTGTCGGCTGCCATGGCGCCGGAGCGGTCGCGGGGATGAAAGCGCCCGATCTGCGGGAGTCGCCAATCCTGCTCTCGGGCAACGAAAAAGCCTTTGAGCGTGTTGTGCGCGGTGGTGCGTTGCTCGCCAACGGCATGCCCAAGTTCCCGGATTTGACGGATGCCGAGCTGGAAAGCATTCGTCACTTCGTTCGCCGGCAAGCGCATGACGGCGTGAAGTCGGGCGGAGGGCACTAGTCCTTCAACGCCAAACCGACCACTTAGCCGGTAATACCGAGAAGCGGTCGAGTTTGGCTGAGCCCGAACCCAAGTGATGGAACGTGCCGGCGACAGCCTTCAGTCACGACCGGTTCGGGCTTTCAACTCGGTGGAACCGCCAACGCAGCCACCGTTACCGAGCCACAGGTAATGCCCCATGAGCACAAGCGCTTGCGAATACCGTTCATGCCATAGGCCTTGCACCTGACGCTATTCCCGGCGCCCCGCATCGTCACATCCGAAGGATCAGAACAATGACAACAAGCCTGCGCTTCGGCAGCGGCCTTCTCGCCGCCTACCTGTTCACTTCTGCCCACGCGGCCGAATATTCACCCGACCAGTTCCTGTTCGGCGACTGGAACGGCAACCGCACCCGCCTGCATGAGGCGGGTGTCGACCTGCAGATCACCTACGTCAACGAGCTGGCCTGGAACACGCAGGGCGGCGATGACCACACCGGCACCTACGCCGACCAGGTGATGTTCGACGCCGCGCTGGACCTGGACAAACTGCTGGGCTGGGCCGGCGCCGGCTTTCATTTCACGGTAGTCAACCGCAACGGCGAGAACCTCAACGCCGAAGCCGACCTCGGCGTGCTGCTGCAGCCGCAGGAAATCTACGGC
Source organism: Stutzerimonas sp. CXK-1 (assembly GCF_057738225.1). NCBI lineage: Bacteria > Pseudomonadati > Pseudomonadota > Gammaproteobacteria > Pseudomonadales > Pseudomonadaceae > Stutzerimonas > Stutzerimonas sp. CXK-1. Next base: position 2,981,976 of record NZ_CM173217.1, read on the forward strand.
TATGGCAGCACCACCCGGCTGGTGCAGTTCTATTACCAGCAGGCGCTGCTCGACGACCGCCTGCTGATCAAGCTCGGCCGGCTGCCCATGAGCGGGGACATCTACCCCTTCGCCTGCCCGTTCCAGAACCTCGGTTTCTGCGGCACGGTGCCCGGCTACGTCACGCCCAACTGGTACACCTGGCCGATCAGCCAATGGGGCGCTACCGCGCGCTACCAGCTGAACGAAGAATGGTCGTTGCAGACTGCGCTCTACCAGGTCAACCCGCGCTTCACCGAGCGTGAGCAGGGCCTGAACTTCGGCAGCCCGTCGGGCACCACCGGCTACCATGCCGTCGCCGAACTCGGCTGGACGCCAACCCTGCGCGGGCAACCCGGCGCCTATCGGCTCGGCCTGTGGCGCAATACCGGTGACTTCGAAGACCTCTACCGCGACGGTGCCGGCCGGCCCATGTCGCTATCCGGCGCCGCGGCCGCCGAGCACGACCACGCCACGGGCGGCTACCTGATGGCCGAACAGCAGGTCTGGCAGAGCGCGGCGCTGCCGGCGCGACGGTTGAAGCTGTTTGCCAACTTCATCCAGTCCGACCCGGACGTGACCTATATCGAGCGCATCTGGCAGGTTGGCGGCAGCCTCTCCGCCCCCTTCGCCTCGCGCCCGAACGACGAACTCGGCCTGGGCCTCGGCCGCCTGGAAATCAACGACGACGCCCGCAAGCGCCTGCGCGAACAGGGCGAGCCGGTGCCGGACGTGGAATACCCCGCCGAGCTCTATTACCGCGTCGCGCTGACACCTGCAGTTTCGCTGACGCCAAACGTCCAGTACTTTTACCGGCCGGGCGGCTTCGACGAGGCGGAAGACGTGGTGGTGTTCGGCCTGAAGACGGTGATCAGCTTCTGACCGGCACATCAAACGCGGCGGCCGCGCGCAATGCCGGTCGCCACTTGCGGAACGGGGGCAGCCATCGAGGCGTTGCTGACATTGCCGGATGGCAGGCGCCCCCAACCGTAGCGCGGACTAAAGCCGCTCCTACGCGGCCGCTGCCGGCCTTGCGCGTACCGCCGCAAGGCCGGCGCGTCGCCTGCTCCCATGCCGGGTGATCATCGAAGCCATCTGCGAGCCGCTGGCCAAGCGTGGCCCGTCAGGGTCCCACGTAGCCCGGCAGGCTCTCGATACGCGCCATCCAGCGCGCCACGTTGCCATACGGGCCGAGGTCGACGCTGCCTTCCGGCGCCAGCATCACGTAGGGGTAGACGGCGCAATCGGCGATGGTCGGCCGCCCCATCGCCAGCCAATCGTTGGCTTGCAGATGCGCATCGAGCACCCCGAGCACCGTTGGTGCCTTCGCCAGCGCCGCTTCCTTGTCCAGCGGATAGCCGAACTTCTCCACCAGCCGCGCCGCGCACAGGCTGTGCTGGATCTCGTTGGCCGCGAAAGACAGCCACTGCACGATCTCGGCCTGCCCGCGGGCGTGCTCCGGCCACCAGGCCAGGCCGCCGTAAGTGCCGGCGAGGTAGACCAGAATGGCCTGCGAGTCGCGGACGATATGCCCGCCATCATCCAGAATCGGCAACTGCCCCAGCGGGTTCAGCTCGGACAGCGGCGGCTTCTTGTGCGCACCATTGGCGAAATCAACCGCTACCCGCTCCAGCTCGATGTCGGCCAGCGCCGCGAACAGCCGCACCTTGTAGCAGTTGCCGGATGGGCCCAGGTCATACAGTTTCATTGCGCATCTCCTCTGACGAGCTGATTGAACTCGAGAACGTTGCCGTCCGGGTCGCGGATGAACAGCGCGACCCGCCGCGGGCCGATGGGGTGCGGCCCTTCGGTGATGGCGATGCCCTCCTCGCCCAGCCAGCGCTGCAGCGCCTGGAGGTCATCGACGATGAACGCCGGATGGGTCATGCCCGGGCGCTTGATTGGCGCGTCCAGCAACACGTTGTGCGCATCGGGCGCACGCGCGCCGTTGAAGATCAGGTTGATGCGCACGCCATCCGGGCTGAGCATCTCGTTGGCCTCGAACAGCGGAAAGCTCGCGCTCTCGACGAAGCCCAGCGCCTGGTAGAAAGCCATGGCGCGGCGGCGGTCGCTGACACGGATGCCGATATGGTCGTAGGCCAGGATGCGCGAGGGGTTGGATGGTTGGGCCATGCTCCACACTCCGTAAGACTCTTGGCCCTGAAGTCTCGGCCCGATTGCCGGTTTCACCTATACCGTCAGCCTGACAACATCTATGCAGCAAACGCACAAATCCAGGGGTGGCAATGGACAAGCTCAAGGCAATGGCCAACTTCGTGCGCATCGTCGACAGCGGCAGCCTGAGCGCGGCCGCCGACGACACCGGGCAATCCGTGGCCTCGGTGGTGCGCTCCCTGGCCGCACTGGAGCGCCACCTCGGCGTGCGCCTGCTCAACCGCAGCACGCGGCGCATGGCCCTGACCGACGAGGGTGCCGAGTACCTGGCCTGGAGCCGGCGCATGCTGGCGGACTTCGCCGACATGGAGCAGCGCCTGGAAGCCAGCGACGGCGCCGTCCGCGGCCTGCTGCGCATCACCGCGCCGGTGGAGTTCGGCCAGCGCTACATCGCGCCGCTGGTGAACGAGTTTCTCAGGGAACATGCAGAGATACGGGTCGAGCTGAACCTGAGCGACCAGATCGTCCCACTGCTCGACGAACGCCTCGACCTCGCCCTGCGCATCGGCCACCTGCCCGACTCGGCCATGGTCGCCCGGCAGATCGGCACCACCCGGCTGGTCACCTGCGCCAGCCCCGACTACCTGAGCAGCGCCCCCGCCATCGATACCCCGCCGGCACTGGAGGACCACGCTTGCATCCTCTTCGCCGCCCAGGGCCGCCACTGGTACTACCGCCACGGCGAGAAAGAACAGGCCGAAGAAATCACCCCACGCCTGACCTGCAACCAGATCCGCACCGCCAGCCTGGCCTGCGTGCAAGGCCTGGGCATCACCCGCCTGCTGCACTACCAGGTCGCCGATGAACTGGCTGATGGTCGTCTGATAAGGGTGCTCAGGGAATACGAGCCGAAGGACCTGCCAATCCAGCTGGTCTACCCGCACGCCTTGCAGCTATCGCCAAGGGTGCGGGCGTTTGTGGAGTGGGTTTGTCCGAGATTGGAAAGGGGGTTGCCCGGGTTGGATGGTTAATAAGGGCGGTTTTCGGCCAGAAGCAGCCACTCGTTAACCAAAAGGACAAGTTAGTCGCATCCGTCACATACTAAGTATTAGCTCATTGAAAACTCCAATACCGTTCTGCGGTAACCTCCCATTTACTCCGGCGGTAGCTAGTTACTTTGGCGGCAGCTTGCGTCGAGCTTTGTTGAGTTTAAATCCCTCAGGTACCGGCTTGAATTTATCTCCTAGCTCTGGCCAGCGCTTCGCTCTGCTTTGAAAAGCGCGTAAGGCTTCAATATCCAATGTGGCAGCTATGACAAAATCGTTATCGCCACCTCGCACACGAGCAATGTCACGCATGAAGGATTCTTTTGCCGGGGAGCGTACCCGGCTATCACCGTATTTTCGGTTATTTACCAGGATTGTGTAGGCGTGTATATCCAGCGCAGCAGACTCAATAAGCGAAGCAAAGGTCTCCAGATCTTGGTTCCAACTCAGTACCATCAAGGCATCCACTTCCCCTTGAAACCTCACGCGAGCCTTGCTGTTTTGCAACTCCGAACAAACCATCACGCCGAAGTGAAGATTGTTATGTATGTAAACTGGCTTGCCGCGCTTTCCTTGCAGTTTGGAAAAGGCCCAAAACTTCCCATACTTCGTCGTTAACTCCTTATCTTCGCCTACCGCAGGTTCCAGCTTGGGCTGCCAAATTTTTACCGTGGCCGGGTAGCCTAGCCGGTTATCAGTAAGCACTAGACAAGCCTCACTCAGAAGCTGACCATTTTCAAAGTGACGGTACTCAGTTCCGGCAATTAAACTTATACCCATGGAGCTCAGTCGCGCCGCAAGACTATCTATCCACCTTAAAGGAATGGAAAGCTCCGGAAACAATATATAGTCGGGCCGAGGTTTGAGCCGAATAGCCTGATTGACCAATTCTGAAATGCGCTGATATCTCTCACGAGACATATTGGGCCTATTGCAGGCCATCGCCGCCCAATCCTTGTCGTCTGTCTTTATGCTCGTCAGAGCAACGGTAATTTTATTTTTGCGGTCCGTGCCAATCCTAATATATTTGCGCGATCTCTGGACGTCCGGCATGTCCTTGCCGTCCTGCTCTGTGGCGAGCAAAGTTGGCTTTATCCATACACCTCTAAGAGCCTGAGTATATTGCGCCCATACCACAGAAGGTTTCTGTTTAGAGCGTTTACCATCCGCCCTTGGCAAGCCTACGCACTCTGGCGCAAGCTCCGATATTTCAGCCGGAGTCAGCGGGCGTGTGGGAAACAGATAAGGTAAATAGCTTTCCTTTTTTCGCTTGCCGATCTCCACTGCTTCAAGCCGACTAAAATGAGTTGATTTCAAGAAATCCTTTAGTGCCTCGGTATTCAACAGCTGCGAGTCCTCCATCAACTTTAGGATTCGACTCTCCTTTTTACTCTCACGCTGCCCCACCAATTTCCCAGCAGATATGCTGTGCAAAATCCGCTTATAAGGTTCTTTGGCTAGGTCAGCCATAGCAACCATGGGTGCTTTTTTATCAAAATCTTCCGAACCAAAGTGAAAATCAAGCAAGGTTTCAACTTCGAGCAGGCTGTCAAAGATGCCCTTCAAAAACAGGTTAGCTAGGCGCTGTTCCTTTTTGGAGCGCTGCCCGAGCAATAGTCGATTCGGGTCGTAATAGCGGGACGCTGCATCAATAAATAGCCAACTCAGAGTACCTTTCACCATTGGCCATAGATTTTCTCCGGCCTTAGCTTCGGCTCCATTGACAGCGATGGTCCTCCCTTTGGGTATTGCCATCGCCAACTGCTGCAGGGAATTGTATGCGCGGAGTGCAATTTGTTCAGCTTGCTGCCACTCATTCAAGCTGATAGCAAAACCCAGCAAACGGGGCAAATAGGTGAAATGTGCAAATAAATTATCTGGACGAAGTATGTGATTATGGGCAAATTGATAAAACTCTAGACGCTGCTCCTGCCATTCCTGTGGAGGCAGATCACGGGCCAGCGTTTCCACATGCCGTAATTGCAACGACCAACTTAAACGCCGAATGGTCAAGCCATCGGCGCGACGTAAGGTATCTGCGCTTTCACCGACAGCACCCGCAGCTGATAGAACTCGGGCGGCAGTAGAGTCATCAAGTTGGTCCGGTGAAGGCATGAGCCTGTGCTCGCTAGAAAGCTCACCAATCTCCTTTTCGATACTGTCGAGCAAGTCAAGCCCGGCGCGACCCTGCAGCACAAAGAGCTTCTGTTTGTCTGATTGCAGAATTATCTGTGTCTGACCTTGAAAGTCCTCCCCCTGCTGAACCTTCCAAGTTTGGTCATCGGCCTTACCAACTTGAGAAACAACTTCTGGTCCCAACCTGTCCTTCAAATACTGCATAAGTTGCTGACTATTGCGGATAGTGCCGGTATCACGCAGCACCAAAAACATGTCATCAACATAGCGCCCATAATGTATCGGCGCGACTCGTTCCTTAATCAACCGATCCCAGCGACCCAGCAAAAGATTTGAGATAACTCGACTTGCAGTCAGACCAATAACAAGGCCACCAGAAATCGAAGACCTTCCTAAGGTTACTTTCTTCGAAAATTTACCAGCACCTTCTGCCCAAAGATTAAGAAATCTCGCAAAATCCGCAGTAAACCCCCGTTCTTCATCACTAAAATCAAGACCGAACTCCTTATAAAGATCAGGCAAGGCCAGCGCCATCGGATCAATAAAGTGATAAAAGCTCTTTAAGTCCAATGAGACAGCGATAACTTCTCTGTCTTGCTCAAGTTCGCTGCGAATAGCTTTTAGACCATCGCTGCGCCACTGCTGATATGGCTGAAAATACGGCGCGAAGGAACCGATAGCACTAATGTGAAATGGCTTATCTTTGAAATCGCTAAATACCTCGTCGTTACGGATGCGTCTTAGCCTAGCGCCATAACAGCTATCATCCAGCTTGGCGTCAAACTGATGTCCTACGGTATTAACCCACAGCGCAGATAGGATATGGGTATCTACCGGAAAGTCACCCACCACTCGAAACTCTGGTGTGATAAGGTGATGATCAAGCAGGTGGTCTACTGCGCGATGAGGATCGGAGAAGTGCACATGGCCATTTGCAGGGCAATTCTGCTTTGGCTTGATGGATAATTTTTTGGGTAGTAGGCGGAAATCGCCTAGCAATTTCTTGTTGCCTGAAAAACCATTTCCTTCATGCAGGTATTTAAGCAATTTTTTTAGATTGGATAGCAAATCCTGCTCATAGGTTGCAAACTTTATGGCTGCAGGGAAGGTATTTTCAAAAAAGCAATCTGCCTTAGCCTTACGGTAGGCCACCAGCAAATCTTCAAGAGTAATATTTTGCCAACCAGTAAAAACTGCCTGATATCCCATCGTAGCTTCCCTGTTATATTATTGCCGCCTGACTGCTCATTATTTTAGTTACAAATAGCCAAGAGTATTATTATCTTTCTTATTTTATTCACTCCAGGCTTTGTATATTTTCCTGAATACGACTTTAACTGACTCAATTCTATCACCAGAGGAACCCTTGGCCGTTAGCAGCTGTGCCTTGAACCCCTAAAACGGCTGAAGCAGGCGTCCGGAAAATCATTTGCTCACGACCCACTCGAAGCCGCCAACCGCACCCCAAAAGCCACCAGCACCCCACCCGTCAATCGGTCCAGCGCCCTGGTCAGCGCAGGCCGGCGCAACAGCGCCCCGAGCGGAATCGTCGCGGCGATCAGCACGGCGAACCAGGCCAGGGACAACAGCACATGCAGGCACGCAAGGAAGAACGAGTAGGCGGCCACATCGGCGCCGAGCGGGACGAACTGGGGGAGGAAGGTGACGTAGAACACGCCCACTTTCGGGTTCAGCAGGTTGGTCAGCAAGCCGCGCCAGAAGGCCTGCCCGTTCGCTGCAGAGGGCCTCTCGGCCGGGCCTGAATCGAACGAGGCACGCGGGTTGAACAGCAGTCTGGAGCCGAGCCAGATCAGGTAAGCGGCGCCGGCGAACTTGACCACCGTATAGGCCAGTTCCGAGGCCTGCAGCAGCGCACCCAGCCCGAGCGACACGGCCACACCCCAGGCCAGGCAGCCCAGGCAGATGCCCGCCGCGGCCAGCACGGCCTGGCGCCGCCCTTCCAGCGTGGCGGTGCGCAGCACGATGGCCGTATCCACACCCGGCGTGACGGTCAGCAGCGACGCGGCTGCAGCAAAGGCGAGCAACAGCGGGAGGTCGATCATCGGTAGTGCTCCCTGGCTTCGTAGCCTGTCGGCCGAACCCCGGACGGCCGGCGGCGGGACGGGACCTGCCGGTGTTTGTGGCGGCCTGATGTGCGTTGTATCAGGCAAGCCTGTTAACGGCCAAATCGCCAATCTGGTTCAAGTCGGCGCTCCCTGGGTGGCGTCGCGGTGGCGCGTCACGCACGCGGTGGGCTATAGGATGACGACAAGCCCCCTGCTCCCGGAGCCATCATGACCCGCCCCACCGTAAGCGATAAACGCGCGGCCTTCCGCGAGATGCACCATGCAGGGTGCTTCCTGCTGCCCAACCCGTGGGACGCCGGCGGTGCTCGCCTGCTCGAGCGCCTCGGCTACCGGGCCCTGGCGACCACCAGCGCAGGCTATGCCTGGTCTCAGGGCCAGGCGGACGGGCAACTGTCACGCGACGATACCCTCGCGCACATGCGCTACATGGCGACGATGAGCGACCTGCCGATCAACGCCGATTTCGAGAGCGGCTTCGGGGCCACGCCCGAGGCCGTCTTCGACAGTGTCAGCCTGGCGCTGGCGACCGGCGTGGCGGGGCTGTCCATCGAGGATTCGACCGGCGATCCCGCCCAGCCGGTGCGCGACAAGGCGCAGGCTGTCGAGCGCCTGCAGGCGGCGCGCGCCGCCATCGATGCCGGCGGCGGCGACACCCTGCTGGTGGGGCGTGCGGAAAATTACTTCGTCGATCGCCCCGATCTGGACGACACGGTCGAGCGCCTGCTCGCCTATTCGCAGGCCGGGGCCGACTGCCTGTACGCGCCGGGTCTCAGGACGCGGGAGGAAATTCAGACGGTCGTCCAGGCCGTCGCGCCGAAGCCGGTGAACGTGCTGATCGGCTGGAACAGCGAGCTGACCGTCGAGGCGCTGGCCGAGCTTGGCGTCAGGCGCATCAGTGTCGGCGGGGCGCTGGCGCGCGCGGCCTGGGGCGGGTTCATCGACGCGGCGCGGAGGATGATCGAACAGGGGCGGTTCGATGGCTTCGGCGGCACGCCATCTGGTGCCGAACTCAACGAGCTGTTGCGCCGCGCGGAACCGCGCTGACCGGCAGACCGCCCCGTCGCCCAGGTACCGGCAGGCGGCTTTCCGCTCGGGCGCTAGCCGTGGCCCTCGGCCAGCCTGCGCTCGGCAACGTGCAGGTCGTCGAGGCGATCGATGTCCAGAACGATGCCGGGGTCAGCTACCGGCAGCTCGAGCACGCCCCCGGCGCGGCGGTGCGCCTGGACCACGGCTTTCGCTCCGGCATCCCCACCAAGCGCCGCCAGCGCGGTGAAGCAGCCACTGGCGAAACCGACCGGATGCCCCGGCCGACCCTGGAACGTCGGCACGACGACGGCATGCCCGGCCAGCCCGGCGGCCACCGCGGCGATCGTCTCGGCCCGGACCAGCGGCAGGTCGCCGGGCAGGATCAGCCAGCCTGCGGCATCGGGCGTTGCGCGCACGCCCATGGCGATCGACTCGCCCATGCCGGAGGTCCCGCCCGGCGGCCGCACCAGCTGTGGCTCGAAGCCGGCGCGGCGCACGGTCTCGAGCACATGCGCCAGCACCGGCCTGCCGGCAAGCGGTGCGTCCAGCTTGTGCAGGCGCCCGCCGGACGCGATGAAGCGCTCGCCGCGGCCGGCCGCCAGCACGATGACACTGACCGGGCCGGCGGCGGGTTCGGCTGAAGCCATGTGCGTGCTCCTTTACAGAGGGGAAAGGCACTCAGTAGAGGCGCTTTTCGATATCGACATCCCGGAGCAGGATATCGCCGAACGTCGCCTCCCCTTCGCCATGCTGGAACAGGCTGACCCCGATCAGCCAGACCCGCCGGATGCGTGCTGGCGGCTCGCCGCCGATGGCGGTGCGGTAGTGGTCCAGTATGTTCTGCTCCTCGCACAGCCACTGGCCGAGATCGGCGGTGCCCGAACGCACCACGACATGCGTCTCGCGGTCATGCCAGCCGGGCAGCGGGCAATGGAAGTGCGTGCCTTCGGGGAGATCCCGGCTCCAGTAGAAGGTGAGGTCGCGGCCGTTGTCGAACTCCACGGCGATGCTCAGGTAGTCGTGGGTGTGGATCTGGTCTTCGGCGACCGACGAGGGCAACCGGTCGACCTTCCACTTCCAGCTCAGCGTGGTGTTCGCGCTCAGCGGCAGGTCGGCGTCTTTCTGCAGGATGGAGACATCGTCACGGGTATGCAGGCGGATGGCCTGTGTCGGCGCCCGACCCGCCTGGGCCGGCGTGACAGCGGAGAACACCGTGGACGGCCCCAGCTCCCAGAGTTCCTGCCAGCCACCAGGCAAGGGCGCACGCGGTGTACGCAGGCGCGCCAGCTCGCGGCTGGCCCAGTGCGCGGCGTCGCGACCGGCCGCCGCCTGGCCCAGCACCTCGGCGACATCGGTGCCGGGCCGCCAGTGGATGATGCCGACATTGACGCCGCCGCCCTCGTCGGGGTTGAACGCGGGCGGCTCGCCACGGTAGCGGCCACTGGCATCGAGCCAGCGGTCGCGCGGGTAGAGCTTGAGCTGCAGGGGGCCGTCCTGCTCCACCGTGAAGCTCTGAGTGTCGTGCAGCGCGCGGAAGATCGGCCCCCGTTCGCCGATGCGCGCCCAGGTCGCCAGCTCCGCCGAATAACGGATGCCCAGCGCTCGGGAGACCTCGACGCCGCCCTCAAGCACAAAGGTCAGCCGATCGCCGGCCTTTACCTGCAGGCCGGTGTCCAGCCAGGCTCCGACGCGCCAGGACAGGTACAGCGCGCGCAGCCCGAGCACCGCCTCGCCCGCCAGCGGCGCCGCGATGTCGGTGAGCTGGGCCTCGAATTGCGCCGGCGTCGACACAGAGCTGGTACTGGCGAGGGGCTCGAGCGGGATGGTGTTTGTCATTGTTTTTCCTCCGTGCGGGTGCGGACGCCTGAGCCTGGCTTTCGGCGCCAAAGTACGATGTCCGGATGCTAGGGCCGGCTGCTAGCGTGAGGCTTGTAAAAACGAGCTGACCTGAGGAGCCCGGGCATGCTGCCTTCGCACCTGCTGATGTGGCCGGACATGCTGCTGTACTTCGGCCCGCTGCGGCATCTGGACAGACGCGTCAACGGCGCCGCGGTGCTCATGGTCGGCCTCTATCGCCCGCTTGTGCTGCAACTGGCGGGCACCGCCCTGCCCTGCCGGGCCGTGGTGGTACCCGCCGGTGTGGCGCATGCGGTGGATGCACAGGGCGGCGTGCTGGCCAAGCTGTTCGTCGAGCGCGACAGCGAGCTGTACGGGCGTTTCGTGCAACGCTTTGCCTGGCGCCCCGGGCAATGCGCGCTACCGCTGCACGATCCCGTGCTGATCGATACGTTGACCGCGCTCTACGAGGAGGCGCCGAGCAAGGAGCAGACGCGGCAGACCCTGCTGGCGCTGATGCCCGCCGTGAACGACGCAACCGTCGCGGGCCGCCTGACGCCGGTATTCGAGCTGTTGCGCCAGGAGGGCGACGTCAACCACGCGCTGGCGCAGGCCGCCTCGCTGGTTCACCTCTCTCCCTCGCGCATGGCGCACCTGTTCCGTGCCGAAACCGGCATGAGCTACCGCGGCTTCCGCATCTGGAAGCGCCTGCTGCTCGCCGCCGAGCACCTGCAGCGTACGGACTGCCTGACGCGGGCGGCCGTCGATGCGGGGTTCACCGATGCCAGCCATTTCAGCAATTGCTACAAGCGCTATATCGGCGCCAGCCCCGCGCAGGTCTTTCGCAGCCTGCAGCGGTTCGAGCGCTGACTGTCGCGGGGAGCACCTGGACGCAGCTTGCTATCGCTGACGGCCGATGACCGATACCATGCCGCGGGCGTGACGACCCGACGGCTCGTTGGAACGCTCTCGCTTGCTTGCAGTCCGCTCAAAGACAGACGCGTAGCGCGCTGTCCGCTTGTGGGCAGCCGCGTTGCTTCGCTCGGCCGATCAGGAGGGATGCTGATCGGACTACCCCATCAGAAAGGCGCAATAACGACATGGCAGGCGGAACCGCGGAAGCAAAACGCATCCTTCTCGGCATGCGCGACAGTGCCGAACGACGCGAACTCGCCACCTGGCTGGCGGCCGAGGGCTACCACGTCAGCCACTGCAGTGACCAGCCGAGCCTGGCGCAGCGGATCGACGCCACGGTCGCGGCGGTGATACTCGCCGACGAGCCGGCCACCGGGCCGCTGGATGAGGAGGGCACCGCGCTCGAGCGGCTGCCAGCCGGTAGTGCCATCCCGTTCATTCTGCTGAGCCGCGACGCCGAGCCCTATGCCGCGCTCAGGGCCCGTCTGCCAGCGGCAATCAACGACTTCGTGGTGCTCGAAGAGCCGGTCTGGCCGGCCACCTTGCTGAGTTGCCTGGCCACCTGCCTGCGCCTGCACCAGCAGCATCGCGCGCACCACGCCGAGGTGATCGAGCGGGCCGACCAGCAGGCCCGTTTCGAACGACTGATCGTGAATCTGCCGATCGGCGTCAGCTTCATCGACACCCATGGCAACACCCTGCTCAGCAACCCCAAGTACGACGAATACGTGCCCAACCGGAAGATCCCTTCGGCGGCGCCCGAGCGGGCACGCCGCTGGGTCGGGCTGGACAGCCAGGGGCAGGTCATACCGCCAAGCCAGTACGTCGGCGCCCGCGCCCTGTGCGGCGAACAGGTCAATGGCCAGGACTACCGTTACTACCCCGAGGAAGGCGGCGAGCGCTGGCTGCGCCTGAGCGGCGTGCCGCTCTACGACCACGCCGAGCAGTTGATGGGCGCGGCCGTGGTGATCATCGACGTCGACGCCGAGCGGCGCAACGAGGTCATGCTGCGCCAGTTCAACCATGCGCTGGAGCATGAGGTCGACCTGCGCACCCAGGCCCTGCAGGAGGCCCTCGACCGACTGACCGTGGAGATCCAGGAACGCAACCACGCCGAGGAGCTGCTGCGGCACTCGCAGAAAATGGAAGCGGTCGGCCAGCTCACCGGGGGCATCGCCCATGACTTCAACAACATGCTGACCGGCATCATCGGCGCGCTGGACCTGATCCGCATGCGCCTGGACGCCGGGCGCCCCGACGACCTGCCGCGCTACCTGGACGCGGCGCACGGCTCGGCACAGCGCGCCGCGGCACTGACCCAGCGGCTGCTGGCCTTTTCCCGGCGGCAATCGCTGCAGACACGCCCGACCGAGGTCAACGCCCTGATCAGGGCGATGGCCGACCTGCTGCAACGCAGCCTGAGCGAGACCACCGGCTTCGAACTCGAGCTGGACGAGGCGGCGGGCCTTGCGCTGGCCGACCCCAATCAGCTGGAGAACGCGCTGCTGAACCTGACGCTGAACGCCCGCGACGCCATGCCGGGCGGCGGCACGCTGCGCATCGAGACCAGCCGGCTGCGGATCGACGCCGAACAGGCGGCGCAGCACGCTGTGCCAGCTGATGAATATGTGCGCTTGAGGGTTATCGATACGGGCGCCGGCATTGCCCCGGGATTGCTCGACAAGGTGTTCGAGCCCTTCTTCACCACCAAGCCGCTGGGCCAGGGCACCGGGCTCGGGCTGTCGATGGTCTATGGCTTCGTTCGCCAGAGCGGCGGCTTCGTCAGCGTCGACAGTCGCCTGGGCCAGGGCACCGTCATTGCGCTGCACCTGCCAGCGGCGGCGGCCGATGTGCGCGAAGTGCCGGCCAGCCGTGAGCCGCGCAAGGCGAGCGCGGGGGATGGGCAGTCGATTCTGATCGTCGAGGATGACGATGCCGTGCGCCTGCTGTTGCAAACCGCGCTCGAGGACCTCGGCTATCAGGTGCATCTGGCCGCTGACAGCCAGCGCGCGCTCAGCCTGGCCGCCCGCCTCGACTCACTCGACCTGCTGCTCAGTGACGTCGGCCTGCCCGGGCTCAACGGCCGCCAACTGGCCGAAATGCTGCAGCAGGAGCGCCCTGGGCTGCCGGTGGTGCTGATCACCGGCTACACCGAGCAGGCCAGCAGCCGTGCCGAATTCCTCGGCCCGGGGATGCGCCTGATGACCAAGCCGTTCACCCTCGAGCTGCTCGCCGAAACCGTGGCCGGCGCACTCGCCAGCCCGGCCCTGGCCTAGCCCTACTGCTCGCTGCGCACGGCCTCGCCGATCGCATAGAACTGCCCGCCCGCCACGTGGTGCAGCGTGCGCCAGGCGGGATCGACATCCTCGAACCGCCAGCGGCCGTCACGGAACACGCGGCCATCGGCCCAGGCCGCCTCGACCTCGCCAATGAACAGATCGTGGCATTGCTGGTTGTGCGGCTCGCAGAGCAGACGACAGGCGAGCCAGGCCGCGCAGCCCTCGACGAAGGGCAGCGCATGCCCCGGCTGCTCGAAGGTCGAGACGCCGAAGCGGGCGAGCTTGTCCGGCATGTCGGCCAGGCTGTGGCTGCCCACACCGACGACCAGATCGAGCTGGGCCCGCGTCGGCACCTGAATCACGAAGCGCCCGCTCGCCTCGACCAGCGCGCGGGTGCGGGTGGTCTTGTCGAGCACGACGGTCAGCTTCGGCGGCTGGAAGTCCAGCGCACAGGCCCAGGCCGCAGCCATGACGTCGTCAACGCCGGCGTGCCGCGCCGAGACCAGGACGGTCGGCCCGTGGGTGATCAGCCGGTACGCCTTGTCGAGCGCGACCGGCGCGATGAATTCATGCATCTGCCTCTCCGACTCAGGGCTGCGTCTGCGCCCATTGCTTGTTCAGGCGCTTGTCCGAGACCGGCATCTTCGTGCCCAGCTGCTGTGCCCAGAGCGAGACGCGATACTCCTCGAGCATCCAGCGATACAGGGCCAGTTCCGGGTCGCGCTTGCCTTCCTGCTGGTGCTTGTGCAGCCGTGCCTGGTACTGCTCCCAGTAGCCGGCCAGTTCGCCGGACCAGACCCGGTCGCGCTGCAGCTGCGCGCCGATCTTCTCGAAGCGCTGCTCGATGGCCTTGAGATAGCGCGGGTACTCCTTCAGCCACTCGGCCGGCGTCTCGCGGACGAAGCGCGGATAAACCAGGTTGGCGAGCTGCGCCTTGATGTCGTTGAGCGCCACCGCCTGGGCCAGGTCGATCTTGCCCTTGAAGCGCTTCTGCAGGCCGTGCCAGTGCTTGAGGATTTCCAGCGTCAGCCGCGCCAGCCGTTCGGCATGCGCGGCCCAGTCGCCGCGCTTCTTCTCGGCGAGCGAGGCCAGTGCGGCGCCGTCACGCGGCAGCTGGGCTTCGCCGTCGAGGATGCAGCTGTCCAGGCTGGCCAGCAGGATGTCCTCGACCAGCACATCGACCTTGCCCATGTCACGGTAGAGCAGGCCCAGTTCGGTGAGCCCCGGCAGCTTGTTGCGCAGGTATTTCGCCGGCTCGGCCAGCTGTTGCAGCAACAGGCGCTGCAGGGCGCGGCGGTGCTGCCAGTCGGCCTCGGCCTGGGTCGGGAAGCGCGCCTCCTTGACCACCCCGCCCTCCTCGACCAGCGCCGGGTAGACCGTCATCGACAGGCCGGCCATCTTCGCCTGCGCCTTTTCCGCGACCTGGGCAAACCCCTTGGCCTCGACCGGCTTCTGCTCGGCCTTCTGCTGCGGCGGCGCCAGCGCGGCTTGGCTGGCCTCGGCAAAGCGCGCGGTCAGCTCGGCCAGGTCGCGGCCTTCGCCGAGGAACTTGCCGCGCGCATCGACCACCTCGATGTTCATCTTCAGGTGGCTTTCCAGCCCGGCAGCGGCCTCGGCCCAGGCCTCGTCCGGCACGCGGGCGCCGGTCATGCGGGTGAGCTCGCGGCCCAGCGCCTCGGGCAAGGCGCCTTCGCCAAAGCTGATCTTGGCCAGCGCCGCGCCGACGAAGTCGGGCACCGGCACGAAGTTCTTGCGGATCGCCTTCGGCAGGCCGCGCACCAGCGCGATCGCCTTGGCCTCGATCAGCCCGGGCACGAGCCAGTCGAGGCGCTCGCGGCGCAGTTGCGGCAGCAGCGGCGCCGGCACGCGCAGGGTCACGCCGTCGCGCGGGTGGTTGGGTTCGAAGTGGTATTCCAGCGGCAACTGCAGCTCGCCGATGCGCAGATGATCCGGATACTGCGCGGCGGTGACTTCGCGCGCCTCGCGGGCGAGCACGTCTTCCTCGCGCATGATCAACAGCTGCGGGTCTTTCTGGCTCTCGCGCTTGTACCAGTTCTCGAAGCTGGCGGTCTGGTAGATGTCCGCCGGCACACGCGCATCGTAGTAACCGAACAGGGTTTCCTCGTCGGCGAGGATGTCGCGGCGCCGTGCCTTGGCCTCCAGCTCGTCCATGCGCTCGAGCAGCTCGCGGTTGGCCGCCAGCGCGCGGGCACGGCTGTTGATCTCGCCACGCACCAGGCCTTCGCGGATGAACAGCTCGCGCGCCGCCGGCGGGTCGATGGGCCCGTAGTGCACCGGGCGGCGGCCAACCACGATCAGCCCGTAGAGCGTGACCTGCTCATAGGCCACCACCTGGCCGCGCTTCTTCTCCCAGTGCGGCTCGAAGTGGTTCTTCTTGACCAGGTGGCCGGCCAGCGGCTCGATCCACTCCGGTTCGATCTTCGCCACCATGCGCGCGAACAGCTTGGTGGTTTCCACGAGTTCCGCGGCCATCAGCCAGTTGGGTTTCTTGCGCCCGATCACGCTGGAAGGATGCACCCAGAAGCGCCGCTGGCGGGCACCGAGGAAGTCGCCCTCCTCGGTCTTGTTGCCGATCTGGCTGAGCAGGCCGGCAAGAATCGCCTTGTGCACCGCGGCGTAACCCTTGGCCTTCTGCGCGGCCTCGCTGGCTTCGGCCTGCTGGGCCAGCTTGGCATTGACGCGCTTATCGGTGGTACGCACCGGCTCGCCCGTGGCGCTGTCGTGGGAGCGAGCTTGCTCGCGAACCGGCCCCCCAGTGTTGCCACCTTCGCGAGCAAGCTCGCTCCTACGTGAGTCCGCAAGGGCGCGGCCATCGCGGCCACGCGCTTCGGCACCGAGCTTGAGTTCGCGCACGATCAGCGTCAGCTGGCGATGGGCGTCGCGCCACTCGCGCAGGCGCAGGTAGTTGAGGAAGTTCTTCCGGCACCAGCTGCGCAGCGCGTTGGAGCCCAGCGCCTGGCGTTGTTCCTCGAAACCACGCCAGAGGTTGATCAGCGCGGCGAAGTCCGAGTCCGGGTCCTTCCATTGCGCATGGGCCTGGTCGGCGGCCTGCTGGCGGTCGGCCGGGCGCTCGCGCACATCCTGCACCGACAGCGCGCTGGCCACGATCAGCACCTCGGCCAGGCTGCCCTGCTGCGCGGCTTCGAGCAGCATGCGGCCCAGCCGCGGATCGATCGGCAGGCGCGCCAGCTGGCGGCCCAGCGGGGTCAGCTGGTTCTCGCGGTTGACCGCCGAGAGCTCCTGCAACAGGTTGAAGCCGTCGCTGATGGCCTTGCCATCCGGCGGCTCGATAAAGGGGAAATCCTGGATATCACCCAGGCGCAGATGCAGCATCTGCAGGATCACCGCGGCGAGGTTGGTGCGCAGGATCTCCGGATCGGTGAATGCCGGCCGACCGAGGAAATCCTCCTCGCTGTACAGGCGAATGCAGATACCCGGCTCGACCCGCCCGCAGCGGCCCTTGCGCTGGTTGGCGCTGGCCTGGGACACGGCCTCGATCGGCAAACGCTGAACCTTGGCGCGGTAGCTGTAGCGGCTGATGCGCGCGGTGCCGGAATCGATCACGTAGCGGATGCCCGGCACGGTCAGCGAGGTCTCGGCGACGTTGGTGGCCAGCACGATCTTGCGCCCCGGGCGCGGCTGGAAGATTTTCTGCTGCTCGGCCGGCGTCAGGCGCGCATACAACGGCAGCACCTCGGTGAACTTCAGATTGGCCTTGCGCAGCACCTCGGCGGCGTCGCGGATTTCACGCTCGCCAGGGAGGAACACCAGCACATCGCCGGGACGCTGGCCAACGCTGCGCTCGTGGGCGGCAATCTCGTCCAGCGCGGCGAGGATGCCCTGGTCGACGGTGAGGTCGTCCTCGATGCGGTTGCCGTCCTCGTCGATCTCGGCGGCCAGCGGGCGATACCAGGTTTCCACCGGGTAGGTGCGCCCGGAGACTTCGATGATCGGCGCATCGTTGAAATGTTTGCTGAAGCGCTCCAGATCGATGGTCGCCGAAGTGATGATCACCTTCAGATCCGGCCGGCGCGGCAGCAGCGTCTTCAGGAAGCCCAGCAGGAAGTCGATGTTCAGCGAACGCTCGTGGGCTTCGTCGACGATGATCGTGTCGTACTTTTCCAGGAAGCGATCGTGCTGCGTCTCGGCCAGCAGGATGCCGTCGGTCATCAGCTTGATCAGCGTGCGCTCGGTGCTCTGATCCTCGAAGCGCACCTGATAGCCCACCAGCTCGCCCAGCGGCGCGCCGAGTTCTTCGGCGACGCGGGTGGCGACGCTGCGCGCGGCCAGGCGCCGCGGCTGGGTATGGCCGATCAGCCCGTGTACGCCCCGGCCGATCTCCAGACAGATCTTCGGCAGCTGGGTGGTCTTGCCCGAGCCGGTCTCACCGGCGATCACCAGCACCTGATGCTTTTCCAGCGCGGCCTTGATCTCGTCGCGCTTGGCGGCAATCGGCAGGGCATCGTCGTAGCGAATGGCCGGCACGCTCTGTCGGCGCGCCTCGACCTTGGCGGCGGAGGCCTGGAAGCGCTCGAGCCAGCCGGCGAGTTTCGCCTCGTCCGGCTTTTTCCTCAGCTCATGCAGCTGCCGGCGCAGGCGGTGGCGGTCGGCGCTGAAGGCTTGGTCGAGATTCTTGTGCAGGGTGTCGAAGGCGGGCGTTGCGTCGGTCATGGACAGCCATGGGCAATCTGTGAAGGACGCGATTGTCGCAGATTGCCAGGCTGGCCGCAGGGCCTGGCGGACCGCTGGACCGCGCCGGCGAACCGGCGCGGTGTTCAGACGCTAGCGGATCCAGTGACCCCAGCGCGACTTCTCCTGCACCTGCTGGCTGCGCAGCATCTGCTGGTTGGCGGCCGCGGCGATCTCGTCATCGATCGCCTTGGTCGACAGCGACAACCAGCTGGTGGCGAACGCCAGCGCATCGCCGTGCAGCTCCAGAGCTTCGCGGGAGATGTTGCCCAGGTCGTCGCACTCGCTGTGATAGCAGGGGTCGTAGGCCTGCCCGGCCGCCCCGCCATAGCGCTGCGCCTGCTCCTCGCTCTTGATGCCTTCGGCACCGGTGAACAGGCCGCCGAACGGAATGCCGACCTCGAAGAACTGCGCGTAGTCCGAGCGGAAGTCGATCTCGGTGCCCTCGGACGGCTGGTTGCGCAGGTCGAAGTACGCCCGCAGCAGGCGTTCGATGGCCGCCGAACCGGGCGGGCCCTGCAGACCGAAGTCCGAGCCGTCACCGTCATAGATGAAGTTCGCGAAGTTCGGCGAACCCACCATGTCGGCGTTCAAATAGGCCTTGATCCGCCCGCGCTCGTCCTCGGAGAGCTGATTGACGTAATAGGTCGAACCGACCAGCCCCGACTCCTCGGCACCCCACCAGGCGAAGCGCACCTTGTTCAGCGGATGCGCCTTGCCCATCAGCACGGCCATCTCCAGCAGCGTGGCGCTGCCCGAACCGTTGTCGTTGATGCCCGGCCCCTCGAACACCGAGTCCAGGTGCGCACCGACCATCACCACGTTGTCCGGGTTGCCGCGGCGGGTCTCGGCGACCACGTTGTAGGTCTCCGTCCGCTTACGCACCACGTCGGTGGTCATGGCCAGCTCCAGGCCATCGGTCTGCGCCCAGGTCGCACCGTTGTCGTAGGTGGCGAAGAGCACCGGAATGCCACCGGCATAGTCCTCGCCGAGGGTCGCGCTCATCAGCCCCTTGCGATCCTCGGTGTCCCCCTGGTTGAAGATGATCACCCCGGCGGCCCCGGCATTGGCGGCGTTGGTCGCCTTCTCGCCAAAGGTACAGGTGCCGCGCTGCACCAGGGCGATGGCACCCGCCGGGAAGTTGGCGAAGTCCTCCGCCTCGCAGCCGCTGGTCGAGGTGTTACCGGCCCCCAGCGCGACATCGACCGCCACCGCGGGGGCGGTCACGCTGCCCGGATCGGTCTGTTCGAGGTAGGTGAAATCTTCTTCCCAGACGTACTGGGTCTGCTGCGGCGCGACGCTGGCCAGCATGCCGGGGCCGCTGGGGTAGAACGCCAGGAAGGGAAACGGCTGGACCTGCACGCGATAGCCGGCGCGCTCGAGCGTGCGCCGAACGTAGTCCACCGAGGCCTGATAGCCCGGCTGGCCGGACGCGCGGTTGCCGCCATTGCTGGTGGCGATGTTCTGCAACGATTCCAGGCGCGAGAGGATGTTCTCGGCCTGCATGCAGCGCGGCAGGCCGAGCGGCGTGCCGACCATCAGCGGCGAACGGCACAGGGCGCGGTCCAGCTTGCCGGGGCTCCAGAAGTCATGGAAGCGCTCGGTCTGCGCGTCCGGCGCGGCCAGGGCGGAGGCGGCGGCAACCGCCAATGAGAGAGAAACAACTACCCGAACGACATTATTTTTCTTGTGCATCGGTAACTGTCCTAGACAAGTTGATGGGTAGGCCGCACAGGCATACACCACCATTCCCCGCGGACAGCCAGGGAAGCGGCCATGGAGAGCTAGACCGGGGTCGATGTCGTTGCGTTCAGGCGAGTCGCCGGCCGGTAGCACCGCCGGTCGGAACGGAGGGAACTCGCGATTTCCTGACCGTCAGGCCAGCTCGGCGGCGAGCATTGCGCCCGCCGCCCTGGAGTCAGACGCGGAACTGACGGACCAGGCCCTGCAGACGCTCGGCCAGCGCATTGAGGTCGCGCGCGGTCTGCGCTCCCTGCGAGGCATCGCTGGCCACGCCATCTACGGCATCGGCGATGTGGTGCACGCTGCGGTTGATCTCTTCGGCCACGGCCGTCTGTTCCTCGGCGGCACTGGCAATCTGCGCGTTCATCGAGTTGATGGTGCCGATCAGCGCGGCGATGGCGTCGAGCGACTCGCCGGCCTGATTGGCCTGCTGCTGGGTGCTCTCGCCCTTCTCGCCGGCGCGCAGCATGGTCGAGACGGTATGGGTGGTGGCGCTCTGCAAGCGGTCGATCATGCCCTGGATCTCGCCGGTGCTCTGCTGCGTGCGGCTGGCCAGCGCACGCACCTCGTCGGCGACCACGGCAAAGCCGCGCCCGGCCTCACCCGCGCGCGCCGCCTCGATCGCTGCGTTGAGTGCGAGCAGGTTGGTCTGCTCGGCGATCGCGCGAATCACGTCGAGCACGCCGACGATACCCTTGACGTCCTGCTGCAGCCCCTCGAGCGATTCGCCGCTGCCGCGCAGTTCGCCGACCAGCTCGTGAATCTGGCGGATGCTCTGATCTACCACCTGCTTGGCCAGCTGGCCCTGCTGATCGGTCTCGCGGGCGGCTTCAGCGGCGCGCTGGGCACTCATCGCCACTTCACTGGCGGCGGCCGACATCTCGTTGATGGCCGTGGCCACCTGGTCGGTTTCGCTGCGCTGGCCGGCCATCGCCTGCTCCGAACGCTGCGCCTGGGTGGCGACCGCACCGACCAGACCGGTGAGCTGGGTGGTGGTGCCCGCCACTTGCTGCACCAGCGAGTGAATCTTCTCGACGAAGCGGTTGAACGAGCGCGCCAGTTCGCCGAGCTCGTCCTCGCTGGTGATCGGCAGCCGGTGGGTCAGGTCGCCATCGCCCTGCGCCATGTCGTCGAGGTTGCGTTTGATCAGCAGCAGCGGGCGCAGCAGCGCATTGCTCATCAGCATCGCCAGCAAGCCGATCACCGCCAGCAAGGCGACCGCCGAGCCAAGCATGATGCCGACCAGGGTGTCGATGCGGTCCTGGAACTCGGCGCGCGCGGCCTGTACGTCACGCTCGACGCCGTCGAGGTTGAGCGCCGTACCGAAAATCATGTCCCACTTGGGCAGGTGCAACGAATAGCCGACCTTCGGCACGATCACCTTGTCGGCGCCGAGCACGAAGCTGTAGTGCACGTAGTGGCTGCCGTCGACGCCGGCCTTGACCAGCTCGCGGATGGGATAGTTGCCCTGAGCATCCTTGAAGTCATAGAAGCTCTGGCCGACCTTGTCGCCGGTGTTGCCCTGGAAGAGCCGCACGGTCTTGGTGTCGTAGCCCCAGAAGTAGCCTTCCTTGCCGTAGTTGAGCTCCTGCAGCACGGCAACGGCTTCGGCGCGAGCCTGCATGTCCTGCGCGGCAGAGGCTTCGTAGATCGGCTTGATCGCGTTGTAGGCGATGCCGACGTAGTGCTCCAGCTCGGCCTGGCGATCGCGGATGAGGCTCTGGCGCGTCTGCACCTCCTGCGCTTCGGCCAGGTGCTGCAGGCGCAGCACGGTGATCCCGCTGAGCAGGATGGTCAACAGCAGGATCGGCCCCAGGGCCAAGAGCAGCAATTTGGTTCTAAGACGCAGGTTCGAGAGCATGTCGTTTATCCCTAAGGCTCACAAGGCGGCCGTGCCGCGCAAAAGGCATCGCCTATAGTTGTCGACCGGAACGGCTCTTTTCTTAACCTCGATCACGAAAAACCGCTCTGCAACGGGCCATGCGGAGCGCTTGCGGGGGTAATGACGGCGGTAAAAAAAAAGCCCCGCGGCATGCGGGGCTTTTTTGTGGAACGACGGGGTTAAGCCGTCGCCGCCTGTTTCTTCAGCTCCTGGTCGCGCAGCTCGCGGCGCAGGATCTTGCCGACATTGGTGGTCGGCAGGCTGTCACGGAACTCGATGTAGCGCGGCCGCTTGTAGCCGGTCAGGTTGTCGTGCATATGCTGCATGACCTGCTCCTTGGTCAGGCTCTCGCCTGGCTTGGCCACCACGAACAGCTTGATCGCCTCGCCCGATTTCTCGTCCGGCACGCCGATGGCAGCACATTGCAGCACGCCCGGCAGGGTGGCCAGCACGTCCTCCAGCTCGTTCGGATACACGTTGAAGCCGGACACCAGGATCATGTCCTTCTTCCGGTCGACGATGCGCATGTAGCCGTCTTCCTGGATCACGCCAATGTCGCCGGTCTTCAGCCAGCCGTCGGCGCTGAGGATCTCGGCGGTCGCCTCGGGGCGCTGCCAGTAGCCCTTCATGACCTGCGGGCCACGCACGCAGAGCTCACCGATCGAGCCCATGGGCAGGTCGTTGCCCTCGTCGTCGATCACCTTGCACTCGGTCGACGGCAGCGGAATGCCGATGGTGCCGAGCTTGATGTGCTTGATCGGGTTGACCGATACCACCGGGCTGGTTTCGGTCATGCCGAAACCTTCGGCGATGTCGCAACCGGTCACGGCCTTCCAGCGCTCGGCCGTCGCCAGCTGCAGCGCCATGCCGCCGGACACCGTGAGCTTCAGGCCGGAAAAGTCCAGCGCGCGGAAACTGTCGTTGTTGCACAGCGCGACAAACAGCGTGTTGAGGCCGACGAAACCGGTGAAGCGGTACTTGGAGAGGTCCTTGACCATCGTCGGCAGGTCGCGCGGGTTGGTGATCAGGATGTTGTGTGCACCGATCAGCATCATCGCCATGCAGTGAAAGGTGAAGGCGTAGATGTGATACAGCGGCAGCGGCGCGATCATCACCTCGGTGCCTTCCTGCAGCTCGCTACCCATCAGTGCGCGGTTCTGCAGCATGTTGGCGACGATGTTGCGGTGCGTGAGCATGGCGCCCTTGGCCACGCCGGTGGTGCCGCCGGTGTACTGCAGTACGGCGACGTCGTCGCCCTGCGGGCAGGCTTCCCTGAGTGACTTGCCGCGGCCGCCGGCCAGCGCGTCGGTGAACTTGATCGCCTTGGGCAGGCTGTAGCTGGGCACCATCTTCTTGACGTGCTTGACCACAGCATTGACCAGCAGGCGCTTGAGCGGCGGCAACATATCGCCGACCTCGGTGACGATTACGTGCTTGATGCCGGTGCGCGGCAGCACTTCCTCGGCCAGGTGCGCCATGTTGGCCAGACACACCAGCGCCTTGGCGCCGGCATCGTTGAACTGATGCTCCATCTCCCGCGCGGTATAGAGCGGGTTGGTATTGACCACGATGAGCCCGGCACGCATGGCGCCGAACACCACCACCGGATACTGCAGCACGTTCGGCAGCTGCACGGCGATGCGGTCGCCGGGTTCCAGGCCCGGGAGTTGCTGGAGGTAGGCGGCAAACTCGCCAGAGAGCCGATACAGCTCGCCATAGGTGAGGGTCTTGCCGAGGTTGCTGAAGGCCGGCTTGTCGGCGAACCGCTCGCACGACTGCTTAAGCACCGCCTGGATGTTCTGGTATTCGTCGGGATTGATTTCGCTTGCAACCCCAACAGGATATTTATCCTTCCAGAAGTTATCGGTCATGAACCCACTCCTAAGCGACAGCTTTGTCACTGCACTCAATGGCAGCTGTTTTGTTGTGATTTGTAAACTTTTGTACTGCAAATAGCAGCAGAAAGCGGCCCGAGGTTAGCAGCTTTAAAACAGGCCGAACAGGGCCTCCGAAGCCCCATACAGGCACAAAATGACCACCAATCAACTTGCGGTCACGTGCCTGCGGGGGCTCGAGGGGTCAGGCGAGGTCGCGCAATTCGCGCCGCAGGATCTTGCCCACCGGAGTCATCGGCAGGGACTCGCGGAACACGTAATGGCGGGGCATCTTGTAGCCGGTGAAGTTCTCCCGGCAGTAGGCGTGCAACTCGGCCTCGGTGAGATCGGGCGCGCTCGGCACCACGAACAGCTTGACCGCCTCGCCCGATTTTTCGTCCTGTACCCCGATGGCGGCGCAGGCTGCGACCTTGGGATGCGCCATCACCACTTCTTCGATCTCGTTGGGATAGACATTGAAGCCCGAGACGATGATCAGGTCCTTCTTGCGGTCGACGATACTGACAAAGCCCTCAGCGTCGATCACCGCGATGTCGCCGGTGCGCAGCCAGCCCTCGGCGTCCAGCACCTCGGCGGTCGCCTCGGGGCGCTGCCAGTAGCCGACCATCACCTGCGGGCCCTTGACGCAGAGTTCGCCGCGCTCGCCCAGCGGCAGGGTGTTGCCGGCCTCGTCGATCACCTTCAACTGAGTGCCCGGCACCGGCAGGCCGACCGTGCCCAGGCGCGACTTCTCGCCGTGCGGATTGGCGCAGACCACCGGCGATGTCTCCGTCAGCCCATAGCCTTCCATCACCGTGCAGCCGGTCAGGCTCTTCCAGCGCTCGGCCACTGCCGACATCAGCGCAGTGCCGCCCGAGTTGGTGCCCTTGAGGCGGGAGAAATCGATCTTGCCGAACTCCGGGTGGCTCATCAGTGCAACGAACAGCGTGTTCAGCCCGAGAAAACCGGAGAACTGCCAGCGTTGCAGCTCCTTGACGAAAGCGTTGATGTCGCGTGGATTGGTGATCAGCACGTTATGGTTGCCAGTGACCATCATGCACATGCAGTTCACGGTAAATGCATAGATGTGATACAGCGGCAGCGGCGCGATCATCACCTCCTGCCCTTCGCGGATCACCGGGTGGCCCTGCGCGTCGAGCTGCTGCATGTTGGCCTTGACCTGCTGCATGTTGGCGACCAGGTTGCCGTGGCTGAGCATCGCGCCCTTGGCCACGCCTGTGGTGCCGCCGGTGTACTGCAGCACGGCGATGTCCTCGAGCGCCAGCGACACCGGGCGCAAGCCGGCACCGGCCCCCTCGCGCAGCAGACGCTTGAACGAAACCGCCTGCGGCAGGTTGTAGGCGGGCACCATCTTTTTCACGTGCTTGACCGCGGTGTTGACCAACAGCCCCTTGAATGAGGGCAACAGGTCGCCGATCTGCGCTTCGATCAGATACTCGATCTCGGTGTCAGCCAGCACTTCCTGCACCTGCTTGCCAAAGGTGTTCAGGTACACAAGCGCCCGAGCCCCGGCATCCCGGAACTGGTGGCGCATTTCACGCACGGTATACAAGGGGTTGGTGTTGACCACGATCAGCCCCGCCCGCAGCGCACCGAACACGGCGATGGGATATTGCAAGAGGTTCGGCATCTGCACCGCGATGCGATCGCCCGGCTTGAGATCGGTGTGGTTCTGCAGCCAGGCCGCGAAGGCCGCCGAATGGCGCTCCAGATCGGCGTAATTGAGAGTCACACCCATGTTGGTGAATGCCGGACGGTCCGCATGCTGCCGGCAAGCGCGCTCGAACACATCGACGACCGAGCGGTAACCGCCCATGTCGATTTCGTTGGGCACGCCCGCCGGCCGTTTGTCGCTCCAGAAATCAGGTTGCATTGTTATTGGCCTCTTTACCTGAGTGGTCCGAGCCGCGAGGGGCTAGAGCGAACTTATCAGCTCGGCTTGCCGGCGCAACCGAGATGGCCTTGCATCCATGCCGTGAATTTCGGATCACGCAGCGTGACCGGTCAGTCAGGACAAGCGCGCCTGCAGTCACTAGAATGCGCGCTTCGCCCGCAGAGCCGCGAAGACGCCCGAGCGCTGTTGCAGCGCTGCTCAATCACCTGCATGGACCTACCCCATGACCCGCATCAGCAACACGCCCTACTCCGCATTGGAAGTCGGCCAGAAGGCCAGCTACGAGAAGACCGTCGACGAGCGCGACATCCAGCTGTTCGCCGCCATGTCCGGCGACCGCAACCCCGTGCACCTGGACGCCGACTATGCCGCCGGGACGTTGTTCAAGGAGCGTATCGCCCATGGCATGTTCAGCGGGGCGCTGATCAGCGCGGCGGTCGCCTGCACCCTGCCCGGCCCAGGCACCATCTATCTGGGCCAGACAATGAAGTTCACCCGGCCGGTGAAGCTGGGTGACACCCTGGTGGTGCGCCTGGAGATCCTCGAGAAGCTGCCGAAGAACCGTGTGCGCGTCGCCACCCAGGTCTACAACCAGAACGAGGAAATCGTGGTCGACGGCGAAGCCGAAGTGCTGGCCCCGCGCAAGCAGGAAACCGTCGAACTCAAGGAGCTGCCACCGATCAGCTTCGGCTGATCCAGCGGGACGGAAGACCGCGAAGCTTCGCGGGTCGCTACGCACGGGCTGCGCCGCGGCCCGTGCGAGGCGAAAAATCGAAGGCAAAAAAAAGGCGACCTGAGGTCGCCTAAATGCCTTGCGTGCTCTGTATCAGCGGGTCAGCTGCGCTTCTTCTTCGAGTCCCGCCAGATGAAATAAGCAACACCGCCCAGGAAAACGACCATCAGGCCGACCGTGACCACCCCTGCGAGTACTACGCTATCGACGAACATGAGACCGTCCTCCGAATCCGTTGCGATGTCCGATGGGTGAACGTTAAACCCGCCCCACCCCAGCAAAATTGACCCGGGTCAATAGCAGCGGGAGCACGACCGAAAGCTGTTCGGGCGACTGATCTGGATCAAGAAAAACCGGCCTCTGAGGCCGGTTTTCGGGTTGTTTGGCAAAGCCGGGCGGTGAGCTCAGCGCTTCTTTGGCTTCTTGCGAGCCTTCTTGCGGCCATTGCCCAGCGGCAGGGCCTGCTCGAAGGCCTTGCGCATGTCGTCCAGCCGCTTGTCGTTGAGATCGTGGATGCGCTTGCTGCGCTCGGCATCGAAATCGATCAGGTTGCTGTCCTTACTCATCTGTCTGTACGGCTCGCGATGATCTGGCGGAAGGTCAGGTTGACGCGCGGGGCATGCACCCGGGTCGTGCGCGCGATCTGGTGCTGCCAATGATGCTGGGTCAACCCGTCCATGACCAGCAGTGAGCCGTGTTCCAGCTCCATAGAATGTGCGATGCGCGTCTGGCCCTTGCGACGCAGGTCGAAGCGCCGCGTCGCGCCCAGGCTGAGCGAAGCGACCAGCGGATCGCCGCCCAGCTCGGGCTCGTCATCGCTGTGCCAGCCCATGGCGTCCTGCCCATCGCGATAGTGGTTGACCAGCACACCGTTGAATGGCCGGCCAAGCTCGCGCTCGAGGCGTTGGCGAATCGCGGCCAGCAGGGGTGTCCAGGGCGACGGCTGGTTGTCCAGCCCGGAGTAGCGGTACCGGGCCTCGGGGTCGCCGATCCAGGCGACCTCGCGCGGCACCTTCACCTGTCTGCCGAACAGGCGGATCGACGGCTGCGACCAGGGCAGCGTGGCGATCAGCTCGCGCAGCCATCGATCGGCCTCTTGTGGCGGGCACCAGGCGCGGCAGTAGAGCAGCTCGGCATCGGCGAGTTCGATTCGCTGCATCAGACTTCCACGTCGACCCAACGCCCCTGGCGTGGCGGTTCGTCGGTTTCACCGGGCAGAGCCTCGACCGCAGCAACCTCGCCCGTCGGCCCATCGCCTTGTGCGTCGTCCGAAGGGTCGCGGCGCTGACGTCGGCGCTGCTCTTCACGCAGGCGCATCTGCGCATCCTGCGGATGGCGGCGATCCAGGCTCACCGCGCTTTCCTGGGCCGAGGCCTGCACCGGCGTTACCGGTGCCACGTCCGGGCGCGGCTTGACCGCATCCTGCTGGGCGGTCACCGGAATCACACCGGACGGAATGGGTGGCAGCATCGTTGATTCCTCTTGTTCGTCGCCGTTGGCGCAACGTGCCGGACCGCGCCCGCTACACTGACGCCTGGCAGCGGCATCGGCGTCGCTCTCGCTGCGGCGTTCCGTTAACATAGCCGGCTTTTTTCGACAGCGGGAGGCAGCATGGCGCAGCAGTATCTACCGGGACAACGCTGGATCAGCGACAGCGAAGCGGAACTGGGTCTCGGCACCATCCTCACACAGGATGGACGCATGCTCACCGTGCTCTATCCAGCGACCGGCGAAACCCGCCAGTACGCGGTGCGCAGTGCCCCGCTGACGCGCGTGCGCTTCGTCCCCGGCGACGAGATCACCCACTTCGAAGGCTGGAAGATGACCGTGCGCGAGGTCGACGACGTCGACGGCCTGCTGGTCTACCACGGCCTGACCGCACACAACGAAGCCCGCACCCTGCCGGAAACCCAGCTGTCGAACTTCATCCAGTTCCGCCTGGCCAGCGACCGCCTCTTCGCCGGCCAGATCGACCCGCTGGCCTGGTTCTCCCTGCGCTATCACACCCTTCAGCATCAGAGCGCACAGCTGCAGTCGTCGCTCTGGGGCCTCGGCGGCGCCCGTGCACAGCCCATCGCGCACCAGCTGCACATCGCCCGCGAGGTTGCCGACCGCATCGCCCCGCGCGTGCTGCTGGCCGACGAGGTGGGCCTGGGCAAAACCATCGAGGCCGGCCTGGTCATCCATCGCCAGCTGCTCTCCGGCCGCGCCAGCCGGGTGCTGATCCTCGTCCCGGAAAACCTCCAGCACCAGTGGCTGGTGGAGATGCGTCGACGCTTCAACCTCGACGTCGCCCTGTTCGACGCCGAGCGCTTCATCGAGAGCGATGCCAGCAACCCGTTCGAGGACGCCCAGCTGGCGCTCGTCTCGCTGGAGTGGCTCAAGGGCGACGAGCGCGCCCAGGATGCGGCCTTTGCCGCCGGCTGGGACCTGCTGGTGGTCGACGAGGCGCACCATCTGGTCTGGCACCCGGAGGGCGCGAGCCCCGAGTACCGCCTGGTCGAGCAGTTGGCCGAGGTCATCCCCGGCGTACTGCTGCTCACCGCCACCCCCGAACAGCTGGGCCTGGACAGCCACTTCGCGCGGCTGCGCCTGCTCGACCCGAACCGCTTCCACGACCTGGAGGCCTTCCGCGCCGAGAGCAACCACTATCAGCCCGTGGCCGAAGCCGTGCAGGAGCTGCTCGACGAAGGCCGGCTGTCGATGAAATCGCACCAGACCATCCATGATTTTCTCGGCAGCGAAGGCGAAGCGCTGCTGGCCGCCGTCACCGATGGCGACATCGAGGCCAGCAACCGACTGGTGCGCGAGCTGCTCGACCGCCACGGCACCGGCCGCCTGCTGTTCCGCAACACGCGCGCCGCGGTCAAGGGCTTCCCCGAGCGCCAGCTGCATCCCTACCCGCTGCCCTGCCCGGTCGAATACCTCGAGCTGCCTGTCGGCGAACAGGCCGAGCTCTATCCGGAGGTCTCGTTCCAGAGCCAGCAGGAACCGGGCGACGAGCAGAACCGCTGGTGGCAGTTCGATCCGCGGGTCGAATGGCTGATCGACACCCTGAAAATGCTGAAGAAGTACAAGGTGCTGGTCATCTGCGCCCATGCCGAGACCGCACTCGATCTCGAAGATGCCCTGCGCGTACGCTCCGGCATCCCGGCCACGGTGTTCCACGAGGGCATGAGCATCCTCGAGCGCGACCGCGCCGCGGCCTACTTCGCCGACGAGGAATTCGGCGCGCAGGTGCTGATCTGCTCGGAAATCGGCTCCGAGGGACGCAACTTCCAGTTCGCCCATCACCTGGTGCTGTTCGATCTGCCGGCCCACCCGGATTTGCTCGAACAGCGCATCGGCCGCCTCGACCGGATCGGCCAGAAGCACACCATTCAGCTGCACGTCCCCTATCTGGAAACCAGCCCCCAGGAACGCCTGTTCCGCTGGTACCACGACGCGCTCAACGCCTTCCTGGCCACCTGCCCGACCGGCAATGCCCTGCAACACCAGTTCGGCGCGCAGCTACTGGATCAGCTGGAGGCCAACGATGACGAGGCCTTCGGGGCACTGATCGATGCCGCCCGCGGCGAACGCGAGCGACTCGAGGGCGAGCTGCACAAGGGCCGCGACCGCCTGCTGGAGCTGAATTCGGCCGGTGGCGACAAAGGCGCCGCGCTGGTCGAAGCCATTGCCGAGCAGGACGATCAGTTCGCCCTGCCGATCTATATGGAAAAGCTCTTCGATGCCTTTGGCATCGACAGCGAGGACCATTCCGAGAACGCCCTGGTGCTGCGCCCGAGCGAGAAGATGCTCGATGCCAGCTTCCCGCTGGGCGACGACGAGGCCGTGACGGTCACCTACGACCGCCAGCAGGCCCTGGCGCGCGAAGACATGCAGTTCCTCACCTGGGAGCATCCGATGGTCCGCGGCGGCATGGATCTGGTGCTGTCCGGCTCGATGGGCAATACCGCCGTGGCGCTGATCAAGAACAAGGCCCTCAAGCCCGGCACCGTTCTGCTCGAGCTGCTCTATGTCAGCGAAGTGGTGGCTCCGCGTGCGCTGCAGCTGTCGCGCTTTCTGCCGCCGATGGCGCTGCGCTGCCTGCTCGATGCCAATGGCAACGACCTGGCGGCGAAAGTCGCCTTCGACACTCTCAACGACCAGCTCGAAAGCGTGCCGCGCTCGAGCGCCAACAAGTTCGTCCAGGCTCAGCGCGACCAGCTGGGTGCGCAGATCAATGCGGCCGAAGCCAGGGTTGCGCCGCGCCATGCCGCCCGCGTCGCCGAGGCCCAGCAACGCCTGACCGCCGAACTGGACGAAGAGCTGGCGCGCCTGATCGCCCTGCAGGCGGTCAACCCGAGCGTGCGCGACAGCGAGATCGAAGCCCTGCGCCGCCAGCGAGAGGACGGCCTGGCGATGCTGGAGAAGGCCGCCCTGCGCCTGGAGGCCATTCGCGTGCTGGTGGCTGGCTGACGCCAGCAACACCGGGCCGGCGCCTCGCTGTTTCCGCCCGAGGCGGACGCCGCCAGGCCCGTGCTACCCGGCCCGCGCGATCCGCCAGTAGCGCTGCCAGCGCTGGGCGAGCGCGCCGGGCTTTTCCGCGTAGAGTCGCGCACCGAGGGTGAATGCCTCGGCCTGCAGCGCCGCCCGGCGCTTGTCGATCAGGCGCAGCAGGCGCTCGCGCGTCGCTGCCGAGCCGAACAGCTCGGGATCGGCCTGCAGCAACGCCAGCATCATCGCCAGGTCGTGGTCGTCGCCCAGCGCATCGGACAGGCGCTTGAGCTGGCCGCTGCGAAAGTCGAAGGCGTCTGGCCAGAGCGGCGTCAGCAACTGGCTGTGATACCACTGATCCTTGACCCGCTTGCGCCACTCGTGAAGGCGCTCGTCGCTTGGCTCGCGACGCGCCAGCGCCAGGTCGCGCCGGCCGTCGCGATAGGTACGGGCGAGGCCCGGCTGCAGCAACGCAAACCCCTTGCCTTCCAGCGACCAGCGCTCGATCTCGCCGGCCAGTGCCTGCAACTGCGCCTGCACCTCAGCCAGGTGCGCGGCCCAGTCATCCGCCTGCCCGGCTGACGCCTTCGCACGGCCCTCGAGGCGGTGGCGCACCTGGCGGAAGGATTCGGTGGCAAAGGTCGCATGATGCTCCTTGGCCAGGGCGTCCCAGCTCTCCAGCATGGCCGCCGCATCGCGCGACTCGGCCAAGGCGCGGCCGAGATCGCGCACCGCCAGGTTGAACCGGGTGAACGACTTGCCCAGCGGCTCGCGCACCAGGCGCAGCAGTGCGCGCAATTCCTTGAAGCGCTTGCGCGCCTGGTGCACGCCCTCGACACGCCGCTCGGCCGGCAGCGCCAGGGCCTGCAAGGCCGCACTGATACGGTCGAGCGCCGCCTTGCGGACCTGACGCGATGCCTTGCGTCTGGGGTTGATACGGTAGGCCATGGCGTAGAACCCTCTCCCGGCTATAGATGGACCTGGCAGCCGGACGAGCCGGCCCGCTTAACCGTAGCGCTTGTGCGCCTCGATCGCCAAACCGCTGCCGATACTGCCAAAGCGGTTGCCCTCGACCTGGCGGGCTCCGGGCAGGCGGCTCGCGACGCAGCGTCGCAGCGCCGGTACCGCACTCGAGCCGCCGGTGAAGAACACGGTGTCGACCTCGTCCCGCGCAAGGCCTGCCGCCAGCAGCAACTCGTCGATACTGCGACCGATGCGCTCGAGCAGCGGTTCGATCGCCGTATCGAAGTCATCCCGGCGGAGTTCGGCCTGCAGCTGCGGTTCGATGCGGGCGAAGTCGATGACATGCCGCTCGGCTTCGGTCAGCTCGATCTTGCCCTGCTCGACCTGCATCGCCAGCCAGTGTCCGGCGCGCTGCTCGATCAGGCTGAACAGGCGATCGATGCCGGTGGGGTCGACGATGTCGTAGCGCATGCTCTGCAGCGCACGCTGCGAAGCCGGGGCATAGACCGCATTGATGGTGTGCCAGGTGGCGAGGTTGAGGTGCGTGCTGGTGGGCATCGGCGCGTCGCTCTTCATCCGGCTGCCGTAGCCGAACAGCGGCATCACGCCGGCCAGGCTGAGCTGCTTGTCGAAGTCGGTGCCGCCGATGTGCACGCCGCCGGTGGCGAGGATGTCGGCCTGACGGTCGTCCAGCACGCGGCGCTCGGGCGACAGGCGCACCAGCGAGAAGTCCGAGGTACCGCCGCCGATGTCGACGATTAGCACGCGCTCCTCGCGGCTGATGCGTGATTCGTAGTCGAAGGCCGCGGCAATGGGCTCGAACTGGAAGGAAACCTCACTGAAGCCGAGCTTGCGGGCGGCGGCCTCGAGCATCTCGGTCGCCTCGCGGTCAGCCTGTGGATCGTCGTCGACGAAGAATACCGGGCGGCCCAGCACCACCTGCTCGAACGATCGCCCGGCGGCGGTCTCGGCGCGTGTCTTCAGCGTGCCGAGGAACAGCCCGAGGATGTCGCGGAACGGCATGGCGCTGCCGAGCACGGTGGTCTCGCTCTTGAGCAACTTGGAGCCCAGCAGGCTCTTGAGCGAGCGCATCAGGCGGCCTTCGTAGCCTTCGAGGTATTCGGCCAGCGCCTGGCGGCCATAGACCGGGCGGCGCTCTTCCAGGTTGAAGAACACTACCGAGGGCAGGGTTGGCTCCTCGCCCTCGAGGGCGATCAGCGGGTCCTGCCCGGGGCGCCACCAGCCGACGGTGGAGTTGGAGGTGCCGAAGTCGATGCCACAGGCGCGGGCGGGTACTGCTGGCTGCATGAACGGGTCCGGATCGAAAGGGCCGCGCAGTTTACGTCAGCCCCGGCGCCATTGCAGGCCGAACATCGCCCGCCCGGCGGATGGCCCCGGCACGCGCCGGCAGCCTTCCGGCTCATCCTCAGGCGGGCACGGCCTGGCCGGTGGCCTCGGCCTCGCGCGCGGCCATGCCGGCGGTCATCCGCGCCGCGTCGCGGCTGAAGCTGCGCGAGGCCATGAGCAGAAAGACCATGGTCATCAGCAGCGTCGCCGGAATCAGATACATCGCATCGTGCAGACCAATGGCGCGGAACGCCTCGCTCATCGCGCCGGCCCCGGCGGCCAGCATCGCCGCCTCGGCGAAATGGTCGGACAGCAGCCCCACCACCACCGTGCCCATGCCGCCACCGAGCAGGTACAGCCCGGCAAAGAACAGCGCCATGGCCGTGGCCCGCAGGCGCGGTTCTACCACGTCCTGAATCGCCGTATAGACGCAGGTATAGAAGTTGTACGAGAACAACCAACCCACGCTGAACACCGCGACGAAGACGCCGAGTTCGACGCGCCCGGCCAACAGCGCATAGCCGGTGGCCAGCGTCGCGACGACCATGCTCGCCGCGGCGAACAGCAGACGGCCACGCTCGAAGCGCGCGTGGATGCGATCGGCCACCCAGCCGCCAAAGGTCAGGCCGATCAGCCCGGTGAGCCCGACGATCACCCCGGTAGCCACCGAGGCCTGCACCAGCGGCGCGCCGAAATAGCGCATCAGCAGCGGCACCATGAAGGCGTTGCAGGCGTAGGTGGCGAAGTTGAAGGCCAGCCCGGCGAGCACCAGCCACCAGAACGTGGGGATCGCCAGGACCTTGCGCACCGGGTTTTCCACCGGCGTCTGCGCCACCTTCACGCTTTCCGCCGCGCCGCGCTCGGGTTCGCGGATGAAGAACAGGAACAGCGCCAGCACCAGCCCGGGCACCGCCGCGATGAAGAACGGCGCGCGCCAGCTGCCAAAGGCCTCGACCATCGAGCCGATGGTGAAGAAGGCCAGCAGCAGCCCCAGCGGCAGCCCGAGCATGAAGATGCCCATGGCCCGGGCGCGCTTGTGCGCCGGAAACAGGTCGCCGATCAGCGAGTTGGCTGCCGGCGCGTAACTGGCTTCGCCGACGCCGATGCCCATGCGAATCAGGAGAAAGCTCCAGAAATTCCAGGCCAGCCCATTGACCGCCGTCAGCCCGCTCCACACCGTAAGGCCCCAGCCCATGATCTTGCGCCGCGAACCGCTGTCGGCCATGCGCCCCAGGGGGACGCCGGCGATTGCATAGATGATGGTGAACGCGGTGCCGATCAGGCCGAGCTGGAAGTCGTTGAGGTTCCACTCCAGGCGGATCGGCTCGGTGATGATCGCCGGAATGGTGCGATCGAAGAAGTTGAACAGGTTGGCGAGAAACAGCAGGAACAGGACGCGCCAGGCGTTCGCGGCTTGGGTCGAAGGCTGCATGTTGTCGGTCTCATTGTTGTTATAGGTGCCGGCCACACGCCAGCCGGGACTCGACCGTGACTCTAGAGTCTGCTCTTCGGGTTGTCTGTCACCATCAGCCGGGCTTATGCCCGGCAATGCCTCAGCGACTGCGCCATTGCTCGAGCCAGCCGAGGCTCGCCTCGGTGCCGGCCTCGCCGGGTCGGTATTCGGCGCCCAGCCAGCCCTGATAGCCGCTGCTCACCAGTGCTTCGCGGGCAGCGACGAAGTCCAGCGTGCCGCTGCCCGGCGCGCCGCGCCCGGGGCAATCGGCGAACTGCACATGGCCCAGGCGCCCGGCCAGCCGCGCGATGCAGGTCGGCAGATCGAGCCCCTGGCGCGCCATGTGATAGAAGTCGAGCTGCGCCTGGCAATTGGGATGATCGACCCGCTCGAGCAGCTCGGCCAGCTCGTCGGCGGTGTTGATCAGAAAGCCCGGCATATCCAGCGGGTTGATCGCCTCGCAGAGCACACCGATACCGAGAATGTCGAACGCCTCGGCGGTCTTCCACAGGTTGCGTTCGAGCGTCGCCAACGCCGCCTCGCGCTCGATGCCCTCGGCCAGCCGACCTGGCAGCACGTTGACGAAGGCCGGGCGGACCATCGCCGCATAGGTGGCCGCCGCCTGCAGCGCCTGGTCGAAGGCTTCCTGGCGCTCCGGCACTGCGGCCAGGCCCGGGCCGCCGCTCATCAGGTCGCCGGCCGGCAGGTTGATCAGGATCAGCGGCAGGTCGGCGCGGTCGAGCAGGCCCTTGAGCAGCACGGCCGGCAGCTCATAGGGGAACTGGATTTCCACGCCGTCGAAGCCGGCGACCCGGGCGGCCAGCACACGCTCGGCCAGCGGCAGTTCGGTGAACAACAGCGACAGGTTGGCTGCGATCTTCATGCCTGGGCCTCCCGGAACAGTTCGACCAGCGTCGCCGGGTCGCGCGCAAGATTGCCCTGGCTGCCGTGCAGGCGCATCAGTTGCGCGGCCAACCCACTCATCGGTGTCGACGAGCCCTGCTCGCGCGACAGCTTGACGGCGGTATCCAGGTCCTTGAGCAGCGTGCGCACGTGCCACTTCACCGGTTCGAACGCGCTCGCCGCCATCTGCGGGGCGAGGATCTGCAGCGGCTTCGAATCGGCAAAGCCGCCGGCCAGCGCCGGTGCCAGCAGGCCGGCATCGACCCCGGCGCGCTCGGCCAGCGCCACGACCTCGGCGATCACCAGCGCATTGCAGGCGACGATCATCTGGTTGCACACCTTGCTCACCTGCCCGGCACCGACATCGCCCATGTGCGTCAGCCGCTGGCCCAGGTGCATCAGCACGGGACGCACCCGCTCGATATCCTCGGCACGCCCGCCGGCCATGATCGCCAGACTGCCCGCCTCGGCCCCGGCCGTCCCGCCGGATACCGGCGCATCGACCCAGTGGGTGCCACAGCGAAACGCCAGCTCGGCGGCCATGTCGCGGGTGGCGGCCGGCTCCAGGCTGGAATGGTCGACCAGCAGCTGGCCCTTGCGCGCGCCCTCGGCAATGCCCCGCGGGCCGAACACCACGTCGCGCACCACCTGGGTATCAGCCAGGCACAGCAGCACGATGTCGGTGTTGGCACAGAGCTCGGCCGGCGTATCGACGCGCTCGGCACCCAGTTCGACCAGCGGTGCGCACTTGTCCGGCGTGCGGTTCCAGACCTTCAGCCGATAGCCCGCCGCCAGCAGACGGCGACACATCGGCAGGCCCATCAGGCCGATACCGGCAAAGCCCAGGGTTGGCAGCTCGGACATGCTCAGACTCCTCGATTCGACGAATCGCCGATTCTAGCGCCGGCCCCGGCATGCGCGCCAAGCGCCACCGTTACAGGAGCGAGCCGAGAAAGGCCACGCCGACCAGCAGCGCGACGAGGCTGGCGACCAGCACCGCACCGGCGGCGATATCCTTCACCGCGCCGACCGCCGGGTGGCGCGCCGGATGCAGGTGGTCGAGCAACCCTTCGAGCGCACTGTTGAGCAACTCGGCCACCAGTACCAGGCCAACGGCCAGCGACAGCACGGCCCACCAGATCGCCGCGGGCCGCGTGAGCAACAGCAGCAAAAGCACGGCAGCCGCCGCCAACAGGTGACTGCGCAGGCTGCGCTCGCCGCGCACGGCCTGCCGCAGGCCCTGCAGGGCGAAGCCGAAACGCCTGCCGAAGGGAAGTCCTTTCATGCTCGACTCCTCGAACCCGCCAATGCTACCCAGCGAGTCTAGCCGCCGCTGGGCAGCGCCGGCTGCGGCGCCTATAATCGCGCCGCTTTTTCCGCTATTGAACCGGAGAACCCCATGCTCAAGCGCACCCTGGCAGCCGTCGCCGGCCTTGCCCTGTCCCTGTCCGTCACCGCCATCCATGCTGCCGAAACCCTGCGGGTTTCCGCGATTCCCGACGAAGCCCCCACCGAACTGATCCGCAAGTTCAAGCCACTGGGTGAATACCTCGAAAAAGAGCTGGGCATGCCGGTGAAGTTCACCCCGGTCTCCGACTATGCCGCGGTCGTGGAGGCGCTGGCTTCGGACCGGCTGGACATGGCCTGGCTCGGTGGATTCACCTTCGTCCAGGCGCGCCTGAAGACCGGCAATGCCATCCCGCTGGTCCAGCGCGAGCAGGACGAGCAGTTCACCAGCAAGTTCATCACTGCCGACCCCGAGGTGAAGACGCTCAAGGACCTGGAAGGCAAGACCTTTGCGTTCGGCTCGGTCTCCTCGACGTCCGGCAGCCTGATGCCGCGCTACTTCATGCTCAAGGACGGCATCGAGCCGGAGAAATTCTTCAAGCGCATCGCCTACTCTGGCGCGCATGACGCCACTGCAGCCTGGGTACAGGCCGGCAAGGCCGACGGCGGCGTGCTCAACGCCTCGGTGTGGGACAAGCTGGTCGCCGCTGGCAAGGTCGATACCAGCAAGGTCCGCGTAATCGGCACCACCCCGACCTACTACGACTACAACTGGACGGTGCGCGGCACCCTCGACCCGGCGCTGACCGAAAAGATCAAGGCGGCGTTCCTCGCGCTTGACCCGGCCAACCCGGAGCACAAGGCGATTCTCGACCTGCAGGCCGCCTCGCGCTTCATCGAGACCAAGCCGGAAAACTACGAAGGCATCGAGGAGGCTGCGCGCGCGGCCGGCCTGCTGAAGTGACATTGCGCCTGTCCGGCGTGGCCTATCGCCACGCCAACGGCCAGGCGGCCCTGCACGACCTCGACCTGCAGGTCGCCCAGGGCGAACGAATCGCCATCATCGGCCCCTCGGGCGCCGGCAAGACCACGCTGTTGCGCCTGCTCGCCAGCCATCTGCGCCCTGCAGCCGGGCAGGTCGAAGTACTCGACCAGGCGCCCTGGCAGCTGTCGACCAGGGCGCGGCAGCAATTGCGCAGCCGCATCGGCCTGATCCACCAGGCGCCGCCGCTGCCACCCCGCCAGCGTGTGGTCACTGCCGTACTGGCCGGCCGGCTTGGCCAGTGGTCCCTGCCGCGCAGCCTGCTGAGCCTCGTCTATCCGCTGGACCCGCAGGGTGCACGCCAGGCCCTGGCGCGCCTGGATTTGCAGGACAAGCTGTTCCAGCGCTGCGACCAGCTTTCCGGCGGCCAGCTGCAGCGCGTGGGCATCGCCCGGGTGCTGTACCAGGCGCCGGAGCTGATCCTCGCCGACGAGCCGGTTTCGGCGATGGACCCGGTGCTGGCGGCCCACTCGCTGGAGCTGCTCACGCAGGAAGCGCAGGCGCGCCAGGCAACGCTGCTGGCCAGCCTGCACGCCGTGGAGCTGGCCCTGGCGCACTTTCCACGCGTGATCGGCGTGCGTGACGGGCGCATCGCCTTCGACAAGGCCGCCGAGGCGGTCAGTGCAGCCGAGCTCGAAGCGCTCTACGCCAACGAGCAGCTCTCGCCCCGGCCGCCGAGTGGGGCGCCCGTCGGCCAGAGCGTGCATATCCCGCGATGCTGATGGCCTCTGCCCCGCCCCGCGACCCGGCGGCGCTGCCGCGCCTGCTGCTGACGCTCGTCGTGCTCGCGCTGCTGTGGCCAGGCATCCGGCTGAGCGAGCTGGACCTTGGCGTGCTCTTCGACGGCAGCAACGCCGAAACCATGGGTGGCTTCCTCTCGGCCTTCTGGCCGCCGGAGCATGGTTCCGAGTTTCTTGCCCTGCTGCTGCAGGCCACGCTGGAAACCCTGGCGATCGCCACTGCTGGCATGAGCCTGGCCCTGCTGATCGCGCTGCCGGCGGCACTGGTCGCCACCCGAGCCTTGTCGCTGTCGGCGCTGATCCATGGCGGACGGCCGCATTGGTGGGCCTCCGCGCTGCGCTGGCCGGTGCGCGTGCTGCTGATCGTCCTGCGTAGCGTGCCGGAAATCGTCTGGGCCCTGCTCTTCGTCCGTGCAGTGGGCCTCGGGCCAACGGCCGGCGTGCTGGCCATCGCCATCACTTATGCGGGAATGCTGGGCAAGGTCTACGCAGAGATTTTCGAGTCGGTCGATGCCGGCCCGGCCCGAGCGCTGCTCGGCGCAGGCAGTTCGCGCCTGCAGGCCTTCGCCTACGGTGTCCTGCCACAGGCGGCCGGCGAGATGCTCTCCTACTCGGTGTACCGCTGGGAGTGCGCCGTGCGTGCCTCGG
This sequence comes from Stutzerimonas sp. CXK-1, assembly GCF_057738225.1. Taxonomy (NCBI): domain Bacteria; kingdom Pseudomonadati; phylum Pseudomonadota; class Gammaproteobacteria; order Pseudomonadales; family Pseudomonadaceae; genus Stutzerimonas; species Stutzerimonas sp. CXK-1. Next base: position 3,021,153 of record NZ_CM173217.1, read on the forward strand.
TGGTCATGGGCTTCGTCGGCGCCGGCGGGCTGGGCCAGCAGATGGATTTGTCGATGCGCATGTTCGCCGGCGGAGAAGTGGCGAGCATGCTGCTGACCTTTCTGCTCCTCGTGCTGCTGGCCGACGTGCTCAGCCGCCTGTTGCGGGGGCGCTACGCATGAACCGACTGTCGCGCCTGCTGCTGCCGCTCGGCCTGCTTGCCGCCGTGGTTGCCGCCTTTGCCTTCCTGCAACTGGACGCCGGTGCCCTGCTCAGCCGCGACGGGCTGGGCGCGATGGGCGAATACGCTGCACGTTTCCTGCAACCGGATTTCTCCGCGCCACACCTGCGTGCCATCGGCTTCGCCGCGCTGGAAACCCTGGCGATGTCGGCCATCGGCACACTGCTCGCGGCCCTGCTGGGGCTGGCCCTGGCACTGCCAGCCGCGGGGCGCTTCGGCCTGCCCGCCCAGGCCGGCGCCCGCCTGCTGCTCAATGCGCTACGGGCGATTCCGGAGCTGGTCTGGGCCGCGTTGATGGTACTGGCCGCCGGGCTAGGACCGAACGCGGGGACGCTGGCGCTGGCGCTGCACACCACCGGCGTGCTCGGGCGTCTGTTCGCCGAGGCGCTGGAAAATACCCCGGCGGCGCCGACCGAGGCGCTGCGCCTGGCCGGTAGCGGCCGCATCGCAGCGTTCTGCTACGGCACGCTGCCGTCTCTCTGGCCGCAATTGGTGGCCTACTCGCTGTACCGCTGGGAAAACAATATCCGCATGGCCAGCGTGCTCGGCTTCGTCGGCGCCGGCGGGCTGGGGCAGATGCTCTACATGAGCCTCAGCCTGTTCCAGGAAGCCCAGGCCTCGACCGTCATCCTCGCGATGCTGATGATGGTCCTGGTCGTCGATGCCACCAGTGGCTGGATGCGCATGCGCTGGGTCCGCGGCTGAGGCCAGCCGCTCAGCCGCCGCCCGCCGGGCTACGCGGCGTGAGCTCGATGATTTCCTCGGTGATCTCGTCCTGGCGCAGGCGCCGGTATTCGCCGAGCAGCGACTCGCGGCGCTCCTGCAGATGCCCCTCGGCCGAAATCATCGCCTGCATCCGCGCTTCGTTTTCCGCGGCATAGGCCAACACCAGCGCTTCGCACAGTTCAGCGAACAGGTACTCTTCAGCCAGACCGGCCACCAGAGCCGCCGGCGACAGGTGCGTGCAGGGCGCGGACCCACGGCCGGCCTGGGGAAAGCGGCCATAGTCGAACGGCAGCAGACGTCGTGACAGCAGGGTTGGCGGCCCGGCTTCACCTGGCTGGGCGTGCAGCAGACTGAAATGCAGCGGCCGCTCATCGAGCCCGGCGTAGATGCGCTCGAGCAAAGTTGTGGCGAGCTCCGGCACATCGTCCAGATGCACCGCCATGGACGCGCTCCACGTCGGTACCAGCCGGTGCTCGGGCGCTGCGACCTGCCCGCGCTCGCCCAGCAACCAGAGCTCGGTATCCGCGTCCAGGCTACCGGCCAGGGTTTCCAGCAACCTCGCATCGAAGCCGCCGACGAAGCCCTGCTCGGCACAGATCGCCAGGACCACCTGCCGCGGCTGCCTTGCCGTGGGCAGCTCGTCCGCCGGCCCGCGCGGCAAGGCCAGCGCCTCACCGATGGCGATTCCGAGCGTCTGCGCGAAGTCGCGTACCGCCGCCAGCGAGCGCTGCGCCTCGCGCGAGCGCGCCGAAGCGATCGCACGCATGGCGCCGATCACCAGCCCGAGTTCGCGGGTGGTCTCCAGGTGGCGCGCAACCTCACCCAGCCGGCCGCTCATGCCCCACCCTGCTGCAGCTCGTCGCACAGCGCGGCCACCGTCTGCACCAGCCGCTGCCGAGCGGCGTCATCCAGTTCGCCACCCTGCTCCAGGGTCTCACGCAACGTCGGCGCATGGGCATCGAGCCAACCCGGCAGACGCTGCTGCAGCGGAGCGATCACGCTGACCGGGCGCTCATCGAAGGTGCCTTCGGCCAGGGCGGCGAGCAAGGCGATCTGATCGCTGCGCCGCAGGGCAGTGAAGCGCGGCTGAACCAGCAGCGCGCGGATTCGCTCGCCGCGGGTCATCTGCTGCCGCACCCGGGCATCGCCCAGACCGCCGAAGCGGGTGAACATTTCCAGCTCGAGGAACTGCGAATACTCCAGGCGCAAGCGCCCGGCCACCTGACGCAGCGCCTTGGGCTGCGCCTTGCCGCCGACCCGGCTGACCGACAGGCCGGTCTCGACCGCCGGACGCTGATTGGCCGCCGCCAGGTGGCTGTCCAGAACGATCTGGCCGTCGGTGATCGAAATGAGGTTGGTGGGAATGTAGGCGGCCAGGTTGCCCGCTTCGGTCTGAGCGATCGGCAGGGCGGTCAGCGAGCCGCCGCCACGCTCGGGCGACAGCCGGGCCGCCCGTTCGAGCAGGCGCGCGTGCAGGTAGAAGATATCGCCAGGAAAGGCCTCGCGGCCCGGCGGCGCGTGGGTCAGCAAGGCCAGTTCGCGATGGGTGGCGGCATGTTTGCTGAGGTCGTCGATGACGATCAACGCATGCTGGCCACGGTCGCGGAAATACTCGGCAATGCTGAACCCGGCGAAGGGCGCCAACCACTGCAGGCCCGCGCTGTCGGCCGCAGTGGCGACGACGAACACGCAGCGCTCCGGCGCACCCTGCCGGCGCACGGCTTCGATGGCCTGCTGCACCGCCGCGCTACGCTGGCCGACGGCGACGTAGACGCAGATCACGTCCGAGTGCTTCTGGTTGATGATCGCGTCCAACGCCAGGGAGGTCTTGCCCGTGGCCCGGTCGCCGATGATCAGCTCACGCTGGCCGCGGCCGATGGCGAACAGGGCGTCGACGATCAGCACGCCGGTGTCGAGCGGCTCGCTGACCAAGGCTCGCTCGATGATTGCCGGGGCCGGTCGCTCGACCGGCAACCAGTCGGCCGTCTCTGGCGCGGCGCGATCGTCCAGTGGACGCCCGAGCGGGTCGACGACCCGCCCGAGCAGCGCCGGGCCGACCGGCACCTGCAGCACCTGACCGGTACCGAAGACGGGCATGCCGGCCGCCAACGTCGTCTGACGATCGAGCAGCACGGCCGCCAGGTGCCCCTCCTCCAGGCTCATGACGAAGCCGAGGCTGCCATCGGCGAAGCGCAGCAGCTCGTCGAGGCGGACGCTGGGCAGGCCGCTGACATGGGCGATGCCATCGGCGACCTGCTCAACACGTCCGGTCTCGAGACCCTCGCTGCCGACCAGCGCCCGCGCCAGCGCCGCTCGCTGGCGTGCCAGCCAGCCATCGTTCGGCATATCGAGCTCATCCTGCGCCATGCTGCAACTCCTGCTGCACCCGGGCGAGATCGGCCCGCAGACTGTTATGCACCTGCGCAGTACGCCCCTGGAGTTCGAGCCCGGCGATGAGGCTCGGATCGATCCGCACCTCGAGCGTCGGTCGGCGCCCGAGCACGCCACTCAGGGCATCGAGGCAGGCCGCCTGCTCGGCTTCGTCCAGCGCACGCGCGGCGTGCAGCACAAGCGCGTCCGACTGCTCCGCCAGGCCCTGGCGCACCGCTTCGGGCAAGCGCGCGGTAGCCTCGGCAAGCCCCTCGATAAAGCCGTTCACACGTGCCGACTCCGGCAGGCGTTGCAGCAAGCGTGCAGCGATTTCCAGGGCCAACTGCGCAGCCTGTGCTTCGAGCGTCTGCCGCACCTGCGCCTGCTGGGTCTGCCATTGTGCTTCAGCCAGGCGACGGTGCTCGTCGGCCTCTGCCCGAGCGGCCTGCAACAGCTGCTCACGTGCCTGCTGCACGTCCTGCTCGACCTGCGCCAGGGCGGCGTCGCGCTGCGCCTGCAGCGCCTGGTGCTCGGCCTCGATCCGCGTGCGCGTCTCGTCGGCTGCCTGGCGCGCCTGGTCCGCCTCGGCCAGCAGCCGCTCGGCGGCCTGTTGCCGCTCGGCGATGATCCGCGCGACCGGCTTGAACAGGAAACGCGACAGCAGCCAGACCAGAACGACGACATTGATCGTCTGCAGGCCAAGGGTCCACCAGTCCAGGCTCATTTGCGCCTCACTGCACGAAGGGGTTGGCGAACAGCAGCAACACGGCGATCACCAGGCAGTAGATGGCCATGGTTTCGATCATCGCCAGACCGACGAACAGCGTTCGCGAAAGCGTTCCGGCGGCCTCCGGCTGGCGCGCGATGGCGTCCATCGTGGCGGCGACCGCCTTGCCTTCGGCCAGCGCCGGGCCGATGGCACCAAAGGACACCGCCAGGGCGGCGCCAAGAATGCTGACGATCTGAATCATGTTGTCCATGGCAAGACTCCGAGTGGGTTGTTCAGTCGCCGCCGATCGCGGCGCCAATGAAGACCATCGCCAACACGCTGAAGATGTAGGCCTGGATTGCACCGGTCAGTATGTCCAGCGCCATGAAAGGAATCGGCACCAGCAAGCCGGCCAATGACAGCGCGATGCCGATGACGAACACGCCGCTCATCACGTTGCCGAACAGCCGCACGGTGAGCGAAAAGGTCCGGGTGATCTGCTCCACCAGGTTGAGCGGGATCATCAGCCAGCTGGGCTCGGCAAAGGCACGCAGGTAACGGCGCAGGCCACGCCGTGCGATGCCGTAGCCGACGCTGGCGACCAGCACCAGCAGCGCCAGCGCGGTGTCGGTCTCGAGGTTCGCTGTCGGCGGCTCGATGCCGGGCACCAGCTCGCTCCAGTTGGCGGCGAGAATGAACAGGAACAGCGAGCCGATCAGCCCGCGGTAGGGCGCCGCCGCCGCAACCTGCATGGTGTCCCGGATCTGCGCGTCGAGCGTGGTCACCAGCAGCTCGAGCACGGCCTGCAGGCGCGACGGATGCAGCGCCAGGCGACGCGTCAGCCACCAGCTGCCGACGCCGAGCAGGGCCATCAGTGCCCAGGTGACGGCCACCGCGTGGCTGATCGGCAGCGGGCCGATCCAGAACAGCGTTTCATGGGTCAGGGGTGAATGGATCATGAGGCCGGCCCTCGCCGGCGAATCAGCTGCCAGCGCGCCAGCAGCAGGCCCAGGCAACCGCCGAGCAAGGCGCCCAATCCCAGGTTTATCAGTGAGGCCAGCAGGGCCACGCTGAGCCCGATACGCAGCCACTGCAGCGCCAGCGCCGCGGCGAGCCGTCCCTCGCCGAACAGGCGCAGATTGAAGGCCAGCCCCGAGAAGTGCAGCCATCCGGTGAGCCACCCGACAACGGCGCCGGTCAGCCAGAACGACCATGTCGGCATCAGTTTCTCCTCATTGTCGATGCATCCAGCGCCAGGCCGACCACAGGCCGAGCCCCGCACCGGCGACCACCAGGGCCGCCGAGAACAGCACCCCGCTGCCGAGTAGACGATCCAGCCAGCGCCCCACCAGCAGCCCCAGCAGCAACGGTGTGACGATCATCCAGCCGAGCAGACCGACCTGGCCGAGTCGCCGCGCCAGAGAGGGTTCGGGGTCCTCGCGCGCCAGGGTCGCCCGCCGCTGCGCTTGCCGCGCCGCGTCGCCGAGCCGATCAGCCGAAGACGCTGGTCGCTTCATGATTGGCCCCCATCCTCGGTGAAAGGCGTCGGTTCGCCGGCGCGCAGATAGCGCACCAGCTGGCGTACCGCGCGGGTGTGCAGCTGCAGGTGCTCGACGCGGGCCTGGCGCATGCGCTCGCGACGCGCCTCCCGTTCGCTGTCCACCTCCGCCTGCAGCGTGTCCAGGCGCTCGCCGAGCACCGCTTCGCGGCAGGCGATGCGCAGCTCGCCCGCGCTGAGGCTGAGCACGCCGCCGCTGACGGCGCAGTAATGCCTGCTGCCATCGGCGAGGCGCCAGCGCAGCACGGTCGGCACCAGCACCGTGAGCAGGTCGGTATGCCCCGGCAGGATGCCAAAGGCGCCGCTGGCATCCTCGGCCCGCAGCGCCACCACCTCGGCGTCGATCAGGACACGCTGTGGCGTGGTCAGCAGCAGGTGCAACGGCGCGGTCATGAGCGCGCCTCCTGGCGCGAGGCCGTTTCGCGGGCGCGCGCGTCCTCCAGGGTGCCGGTCATGTACAGCGAGCGCTCCTGCCAGTCATCGCACTCACCGTCGAGAATCGCCCGGCAACCGGCCAGGGTATCGGCCAGCGCCACCGAATGCCCCGGCATGCCGGTAAAGGCCTCGGTTACCGCGAACGGCTGGGTCAGGAAGCGCTGCAGGCGACGTGCGCGGTTGACGATGCGGCGGTCGTCGACGCCGAGCTCTTCGACGCCCAGCAGCGAGATCACGTCCTGCAGGCTGCGGTAATGCTCGATGGCGCGACGCACCTCGGTGGCGATGCGCACATGCTCGGCCCCTACCACCAGTGGATCGAGCATCAGCGACGACGAGGCGATCGGGTCGACTGCCGGGTACATGCCCTGCGCCGCCATGCTGCGCGACAGCACGACCATGCTGTCGACATGTGCGGCCAGCGCGCTGACCGCCGGGTCGGTGAAGTCGTCGGCCGGGACGTAAACCGCCTCGATGGCAGTCACCGCAACACCATCGACCGATACGATGCGTTCCTGCAGTTCGGCGACCTCGTCGGCCAGCGTCGGCTGATAGCCCACCCGTGATGGAGGCCGGCCGAGCAGACCGGAGACCTCGGCGCCGGCCTGCACGAAACGGAAGACGTTGTCCATCAGCAGCAGCACGTTCTGCCGGCGTTCGTCGCGGAAGTATTCGGCGATGGTCAGCGCGGTGAAGGGCACGCGCCAGCGGGCACCGGGCGGCTCGTTCATCTGCCCGTAGACCAGCACGGTGTGATCGAGCACGCCGGAGCTGCGCATGTCGAGCAGCATCTCGTGTCCTTCACGGGAGCGTTCGCCGACGCCGGCAAACACCGAGATGCCCTGGTAGCGCGCGGCCATGGCGTGGATCAGCTCCATGACCAGGACCGTCTTGCCCACTCCGGCCCCGCCGAACATCGCCGCCTTGCCGCCCTGCACCAGCGGGGTGAGCAGGTCGATGACCTTGATTCCGGTGGCGAACAGCTCACGGTTGGCCCGTTGCGATGCCAGCGGTGGCGGCTGGCGCAGGATCGGCCGCCGCGGCAGCGTCGATGCGAGCGGATCACCGAGGTCGCCGACCTCGCCATGCACGTTCAGCAGGCGCCCCAGGACGGCGGGGCCGACCGGCACCTGCAGCGGTCCGCCCAGGGCTCTCACCGGCAGGCCACGTGGCAGACCCGCGGTGTTGCCCAGGGCGATGGCGCGAATACGCGATTCGTCGAGGTGCGCCTGGACCTCGGCGAACAGGGAGGCTGCTTCGGTCACGATCGACAGCGCCTCGCCGAGCGCCGGCAAGCCGCCCTCGAACCGTACGTCGAGCACCGCGCCACGCACCGCCGTGATTCGCCCTTCGAGTGCTTCTGCCACCGCCGCTGGCCCCTTCTAGGTCCAATGGGTCTCAGCAAAGTGAACTACCGGACAGGCGAACCCGCAAGCGCGGCGACGCCGCAGGCCATCACGGCACCATCATGGTGCGGTGGCGGTACGCTCCTGCACCAGCACCCAGGGTGCCACGACCACCGCCCACAGGTCCGGCCGACGCTCGGCCCAGTCCATGGCTTGCTCGGCAGGCATCTTGGCCAGTTCGCCACTGGTCAACCAGACTTCGACCTTGCTTCGATCGTCTTCGGCCACCGCGGTTGCCACGGCTACCAGGTCGGCCTCGCCTGCAACCCGCAGTAGAGCCCCGCGTGCGAAGAACGGCTCGAGTTCTGGCCAGCTGATTGCCGCCGTCTCGCCCAGGAGCTTGGCATAGAGAGTGCTTGCTTCGTCGTTCATGGGGCTACCCGTCGCGAAAAGTGCGCAATGATAGCGTCGCCCGTCGTCGCTTCAAGCGAAGCGGTAACCGGCTGTGCAAACGTAGAAGACACTTCTACACTGTACCGGTACAGTTGCCGCACCGTTTCGGGACGTTCGCCCCTTAACGACTCTGCGACACGCAGGATCAAACAATTAAAACGATGCAAGTGGAGCGCTTATGAAGAACAAGCAGCGTCTGTCGAAGCTATTTTTGGCCATGGCCCTGAGCGGTGCCGCCAGCTACTCGCTCGCCGCGGATACCATCCGCATCGCCCTGGCCGGCCCGGTGACGGGTGCGGTCGCTCAGTATGGCGACATGCAGTTCATCGGTGCCGAGATGGCCATCGAGCAGATCAACAAGGCCGGCGGGGTGAACGGCCAGCAACTGGAAGGCGTTCGCTACGACGACGCCTGTGACCCGAAGCAGGCCGTCGCGGTGGCAAACAAGATCGTCAACGACGGCGTGCAATTCGTGGTCGGCCACCTGTGTTCCAGCTCCACGCAGCCGGCGTCCGATATCTACGAGGACGAAGGCATCCTGATGATCACCGCCGCCTCGACCAGCCCCGAGATCACTTCGCGCGGTTACCAGCTGATCTTCCGTACCATCGGCCTGGACAGCCTGCAGGGCCCGACCGCAGGCAACTTCATTGCCGACCACATCAAGCCGAAGAACGTCGCGGTCATCCACGACAAGCAGCAGTACGGTGAAGGCATCGCCACCGCCGTCAAGCAGACGCTCGAAGACAAGGGCGTCAAGGTCTCGATGTTCGAAGGCATCAACGCCGGCGACAAGGACTTCTCCTCGCTGATCGCGCGCCTCAAGCGCGAGGGCGTGGACTTCGTCTATTACGGCGGCTACCACCCCGAGCTGGGTCTGCTCCTGCGCCAGTCCAAGGAAAAGGGTCTGAACGTCCGCTTCATGGGGCCGGAAGGCGTCGGCAACTCGGAAATCTCGGCAATCGCCGGTCCCGCTTCCGAAGGCATGTACGTCACCCTGCCCAAGTCGTTCGACCAGGATCCGAAGAACCAGCAGCTGGTCGAGGCCTTCAAGGCCAAGAAGCAGGATCCGAGCGGTCCGTTCGTCTTCCCCGCCTACGCCGCGGTCCAGGTGATCGCCGAAGGGATCGAAAAAGCCGGCAGCACCGACACCGACAAGGTGGCCGAGGCGCTGCGCAGCAACAGCTTCGACACCCCGACCGGCACTCTGGAGTTCGATGAGAAGGGCGACCTGAAGAACTTCAACTTCGTGGTCTACGAGTGGCACCAGGACGGCACCAAGACCGAAGCCAAGTAAGGGATCTTCATCCAGTCGACAAAGCCCATGCCACGGTATGGGCTTTGTTTTAGCGGCGGCCCCGCCAAAAGCATCGGGCCGCCCTGCCAGACCCAGGACCCCAACGAGCGGCCTCGACCCGGGCCCGCCTCGAACCGATGCCGTGCGTGATCCGCAGGGGATCGTACAGCTGTGACGCAGCGCCAGACGCTGCGTGTTCGATGCGTGCAGCGCGGCCGCCGTGAGGCCCCAGGTACTCCGGAGAGCAGTGATGCCTGAGCTTTACCATTACCTACAACAGCTGATCAACGGCCTGACCGTTGGCAGCACCTATGCCTTGATTGCCATCGGTTACACGATGGTCTACGGCATCATCGGAATGATCAACTTCGCTCATGGCGAGGTGTACATGATCGGTTCCTATGTCGCCTTCATCGCCCTGATCGGCCTGGCGGCCATGGGGCTCGATTCCTTGCCGTTGCTGATGATCGGCGCCTTCGTCGCCAGCATGATCGTCACCAGTGCCTATGGTTACAGCATCGAACGGGTCGCCTACCGGCCATTGCGCGGCAGCAATCGCCTGATCCCGCTGATCTCGGCGATCGGCATGTCGATCTTCCTGCAGAACGTCGTGCTGCTGACCCAGGACTCCAAGGACAAGGCGATCCCCAACCTGTTCCCGGGCAACCTCGTGTTCGGCGAGAGCACCATGAACGGGGTGACCATTTCCTATATGCAGGTGCTGATCTTCATCGTCACCTTCATCGCGATGTACGGACTGACGCTGTTCATCTCGCGCTCGCGCCTCGGTCGCGCCTGCCGGGCCTGTGCCGAAGACCTCAAGATGGCCAACCTGCTGGGCATCAACACCAACGGCATCATCGCCCTGACCTTCGTCATCGGCGCGGCGCTGGCAGCCGTCGCCGCCGTGTTGATCAGCATGCAGTACGGCGTGATCAATCCGCATATCGGCTTCCTCGCCGGCATCAAGGCCTTCACCGCCGCGGTCCTCGGCGGCATCGGCAGCATTCCCGGCGCGATGCTTGGCGGCCTGGTGCTCGGCGTTGCCGAAGCCTTCGGCGCCGACCTGTTCGGCGACCAGTACAAGGACGTGGTGGCCTTCAGCCTGCTCGTGCTCGTGCTGCTGTTCCGCCCGACCGGCATCCTCGGCCGTCCGGAGGTTGAAAAGGTATGACCCGCAACCTGCGTACAGCTTTCTTCAGTGCCCTGCTGGTGCTCGCCGTGGCGGTGCCGGTGTTCGGCCTGAAACTCACCACCGTCGGCATCAAGGTCGAGGTGCACGGTGCGGACGCGCTGACCTTCTGGATCATCGCAGCCTGCGCTGTGGCCATGTTCTTCTGGCAGCTGGTGCGCACGCACCTGGCGGCCGGCTGGGCTGCCAGCCCGAACCTGCCGACCATCCCCGCCGGCGCCGGCAGTTTTCTCACCCTGCCCTCGACCCAGCGCTGGATCATCATCGGGCTGGTGCTGCTCGCCCTGGCCTGGCCGTTCTACGGCTCGCGCGGCGCGGTGGACATCGCCACGCTGATCCTCATCTACGTGATGCTGGGCCTGGGCCTGAACATCGTCGTCGGTCTGGCCGGCCTGCTCGATCTGGGTTACGTCGGCTTCTACGCCGTCGGCGCCTATACCTATGCCCTGCTTTCGCACTATTACGGTGTGGGCTTCTGGACAGCGCTGCCCCTGGCCGGTGCCATGGCGGCCCTGTTCGGCTTCCTGCTCGGGTTCCCCGTGCTGCGGCTGCGAGGTGATTACCTGGCCATCGTGACCCTGGGCTTCGGCGAGATCATCCGCATCCTGCTACGCAACATGACGGACCTCACCGGCGGCCCCAACGGGATCAGTGGCATCGAAAAACCCACCTTGTTCGGCTTGTCCTTCGACCGCCGCGCCGCCGAAGGCATGCAGACCTTCCACGAGTATTTCGGCGTGGCCTACAACTCGGTGAACAAGGTGATCTTCCTCTACCTGATCGCCCTGCTGCTGGTGCTGCTGACGCTGTTCGTGATCAACCGCCTGCTGCGCATGCCGATCGGTCGCGCCTGGGAAGCCCTGCGCGAGGACGAGATCGCCTGCCGCGCGCTGGGCATGAACCCGACCGTGATCAAGCTCTCGGCCTTCACCCTCGGCGCCACCTTCGCCGGGTTCGCCGGCAGCTTCTTCGCCGCGCGCCAGGGGCTGGTTTCGCCGGAATCCTTCACCTTCATCGAGTCGGCGATCATTCTCGCCATCGTGGTGCTCGGCGGCATGGGGTCGCAACTGGGGGTCATCCTCGCGGCCATCGTGATGATCCTGCTCCCGGAGCTGATGCGCGAGTTCAGCGAGTACCGAATGCTGATGTTCGGCGCAATGATGGTTCTGATGATGATCTGGCGTCCGCAGGGCCTGCTGCCCATGCAACGCCCGCACCTGGAGCTGAAGCAATGAGTCGCCCGATTCTGGAAGTACGTGGCCTGACCATGCGCTTCGGCGGCCTGCTGGCCGTCAACAACGTGGCCCTGAACGTACAGGAAAAGCAGGTGGTCTCGATGATCGGCCCCAATGGCGCCGGCAAGACCACCGTATTCAACTGCCTGACCGGTTTCTACCAGCCGACCGACGGTGAGATCCTCATCGAGGGCGAGGCTATCCACGGCCTGCCCGGCCATCAGATCGCTCGCAAGGGCGTGGTGCGGACCTTTCAGAACGTCCGGCTGTTCAAGGACATGACGGCGGTCGAGAACCTGCTGGTCGCCCAGCATCGCCACCTGAACACCAACTTCCTGGCCGGCCTGTTCAAGACCCCGGGGTTCCGCCATAGCGAGCGCCAGGCGATGGACTTCGCCCGGCACTGGCTCGAGCGGGTCGACCTGGTCGATGTCGCCAACCGCCCTGCCGGCACGCTGGCCTACGGCCAGCAGCGGCGCCTGGAGATCGCCCGCTGCATGATGACGCGCCCGCGCATCCTCATGCTCGACGAGCCGGCGGCCGGCCTGAACCCCAAGGAAACCGAGGACCTGAAGGCCCTGATCGGCATGCTCCGGCAGGACCACGGTGTCACGGTGCTGCTGATCGAGCACGACATGAAGCTGGTGATGAGCATTTCCGACCATATCTACGTGATCAACCAGGGCACGCCCCTGGCAGACGGGACGCCGGAGCAGATCCGCAATAATCCGGATGTGATCAAGGCCTACCTGGGAGAGGCGTAAGCGATGCTGACTTTCGAGAACGTCTCGACCTTCTACGGCAAGATCCAGGCGCTGCACGAGGTGAACGTGCACGTCGAGCGGGGAGAAATCGTCACCCTGATCGGCGCCAATGGCGCGGGCAAGTCCACCCTGCTGATGACGCTATGCGGTTCGCCACAGGCGGCCAGCGGCAGCATCCGCTTCGAGGGTGAGGAGCTGGTGGGCCAGCAGAGCTGCGACATCATGCGCAAGGCGATTGCGGTGGTCCCCGAGGGGCGCCGCATATTTGCGCGCCTGACGGTGGAGGAAAACCTGGCGATGGGCGGCTTCTTCACCGAGAAAGGCGCCTACCAGGAGCAGCTGCACAAGGTTCTGGAGCTGTTCCCTCGGCTCAAGGAGCGCTACCAGCAACGCGGCGGCACCATGTCTGGCGGCGAGCAGCAAATGCTCGCCATTGGCCGTGCGCTGATGAGCAAGCCGAAGCTCCTGTTGCTGGACGAGCCATCGCTCGGCCTGGCCCCGATCGTCATCCAGCAGATCTTTGAGATCATCGAACAGCTGCGAGAGGATGGCGTGACCGTGTTCCTGGTCGAGCAGAATGCCAACCAGGCCTTGAAGCTCGCCGACCGCGGCTATGTGCTGGAGAACGGGCACATCGTGATGCAGGGAAGCGGCCACGACCTGCTCACCGATCCCAAGGTGCGCGAGGCCTACCTGGGCGCCTGAAGCCAAGTGCATGCCGGCGGCCTTCGCCCCGGCATGCAGCCCTACCGCCACGCAGACTGCAGGCGCAGGGAGGGCTCACGCCCTCGGCAGCGTGACGCCGGTCTGCCCCTGATACTTGCCGCCGCGATCCCGGTAGGACACTTCGCACGCTTCGTCGGACTGCAGGAAGAGCATCTGCGCCACCCCTTCGTTGGCGTAGATCTTCGCTGGCAAGGTAGTGGTGTTGGAGAACTCGAGCGTCACGTGGCCTTCCCACTCCGGCTCGAGCGGCGTGACATTGACGATGATGCCGCAACGCGCATAGGTGCTCTTGCCCAGGCATATAGTCAGCACGTCGCGCGGAATGCGGAAATATTCAACGGTGCGCGCCAGGGCAAAGGAGTTCGGCGGAATGATGCACACCGGCCCTTTCACATCGACAAAGCTCTTCTCGTCGAAGTGCTTCGGATCGACGGTCGCCGAGTGGATATTGGTGAATACCTTGAACTCGTCCGCGCAGCGCACATCGTAGCCGTAGCTGGAAACGCCGTAGGAGATCAGTCGCTCGCTACCCTCGGTACGTACCTGGCGCTCGACGAACGGCTCGATCATGCCGTGTTCCTGGGCCATGCGGCGAATCCACTTGTCCGATTTAATGCTCATGGCGGCGTCCTGATCTGGCTGGTTTCTGAGAATAAAAGCAGCGTGCATCTTACCGGCGCCGTTGGTGCTCTCCAAGTCCGCACGAAGGGCGGAAAAGCATGGCCCCAGGCCAGCCCCGAGGCACGACCACACGCCACAGAAGGAAATCGAAAAATAAAGCTCGCTTTGCTGGAGAAAACGGGTATTGTTAGCCCGCTGTTGCTGCAAAGTGTCACCGTGAATCGCTCGAAACGACTTCCATCTCCTTGCACACAGTGTTGTCCGGGCTTCGCCCGAGCTTCTCCCCACAACCTTGTCCAAGGAGACATCAGATGTCCAATCGCCAAACCGGTACCGTCAAGTGGTTCAACGATGAGAAAGGCTACGGCTTCATCACCCCCCAGAGCGGTGACGACCTGTTCGTTCACTTCCGCGCTATCCAGGGTGACGGCTTCAAGAGCCTGAAGGAAGGCCAGCAGGTTTCCTTCGTTGCTACCCGCGGCCAGAAAGGCATGCAGGCCGAGGAAGTTCAGGTTATCTAACCTGTCCTTCGGCTAGTAGAAAGCCCCGCTCATGCGGGGCTTTTTCGTTTCTGCCGCCGTGCAACATGGGCCGCCGTGCTTACCACGGCGGCACCGCCAGTCAGTCGTCCGACACCGTGATGTTGGGCATCGACTGCGCAATGATCTGACCGCTCTGGCTGATACGTGCGCCAACCGTACGAGCGACCTCCTGATAGATCATGGCGATCTGGCTTTCCGGATCGGCAATCACCGTCGGGCAGCCGGCGTCCGCCTGACTGCGGATCGCCATCGAGAGTGGCAGCGAGGCCAGCAGATCGACGTTGTACTGCGCCGCCAGCTTCTCGCCGCCCCCCTCACCGAACAGATGTTCGGCGTGCCCGCAGTTCGAACAGACGTGGATGGCCATGTTCTCCACCACACCAAGTACCGGGATGTTCACCTTGCGGAACATTTCCACACCTTTCTTCGCATCGAGCAATGCCAGATCCTGCGGTGTGGTCACGATGACGGCGCCGGTCACCGGCACCTTTTGCGCCAGCGTCAGCTGAATGTCGCCGGTGCCCGGGGGCATGTCGATGACCAGGTAGTCCAGATCGCGCCACGCGGTCTGGGTGATCAGTTGCAGCAGCGCACCGGATACCATTGGTCCGCGCCAGACCACCGGGGTACGGTCGTCGGAGAGAAACGCCATCGACATCAGCTGCACGCCGTGGGCCTCGAGCGGCACGAAGAACTTCTCGTCACGCACCTGTGGGCGAGTGCCCTCGGCAATCCCGAACATGATGCCCACGCTAGGCCCATAGATATCGGCGTCCAGTACCCCAACCCGCGCGCCTTCACGCGCGAGCGCCAGCGCCAGGTTGGCCGCCGTGGTGGACTTGCCCACGCCGCCCTTGCCCGACGCCACCGCGATGATGTTCTTCACGCTCGCCAGTGCCGGCACCTGATCCAGGGCCTTGTGCGGCTTTACCACGCAATCGACCTGCACGTCGGCACGCGCCACCTCGTCGAGCCCCTCGATCGCCATGGCCAGCATTTGTGCCCAGCCACTGCGGAACAGGCCGGCGGCATAGCCCAGCTCGAGCTGGACGCTGACGCGATCGCCCTGGATCTCGATGGAGCGCACGCAGCCGGCGCTGACCGGATCCTGATTCAGATGGGGGTCGGTGTACTGACGCAATACGGATTCCACAGCTTCGCGGGTGACAGGCATGGGTACTCCAAGAAAGACCGAGCAAAACAGACAGGCATGTTACTCCCTGGACCGAAATCGGCCCACCGGCGCGCAATGCTGGTGGTTGGACTATCGGCACGGCAAGGCGTGCGGATGAAAAAAACCGGCTGCAGCTTTATAGTGCCGAGCTTTCTCCCAGCAATTGCGACTGCAGAAGCCCATGTCCGAAGCCCGCAAGATCCTCGTCACCAGCGCCCTGCCCTACGCCAACGGCTCGATCCACCTCGGCCACATGCTCGAGTACATCCAGACCGACATGTGGGTGCGCTTCCAGAAGCTGCGCGGCAACCAATGTGTGTACGTCTGCGCCGATGACGCGCATGGCTCGGCGATCATGCTGCGCGCCGAAAAGGAAGGCATCACGCCGGAGCAGCTGATCGCCAACGTGCAAGCCGAGCACAGTGCCGATTTCGCCGACTTTCTGGTCGACTTCGACAACTTCTATTCGACGCATTCGGATGAGAACCGTGAACTCGCCGAACTGATCTACACGCGCCTGCACGATGCGGGGCACATAGCGACGCGCTCGGTGACCCAGTATTTCGACCCCGAGAAAGGCATGTTCCTCGCCGACCGCTTCATCAAAGGCACGTGCCCGAAGTGCGGCGCCGAAGATCAGTACGGCGACAACTGCGAGAAGTGCGGTGCGACCTACGAGCCGACCGAACTGAAAGATCCGCGCTCGGCAATTTCCGGCGCTACGCCTGTGCTCAAGGACTCCAAGCATTTCTTCTTCAAGCTGCCCGACTTCGAAGCGATGCTCAAGGAATGGACTCGCGGCGGCGCGCTGCAGGACTCGGTCGCCAACAAGATCGCCGAATGGCTCGATAGCGGGCTGCAAGAGTGGGACATTTCCCGCGACGCCCCCTATTTCGGTTTCGAGATCCCCGGCGAGCCGGGCAAGTACTTCTACGTCTGGCTCGACGCACCGATCGGTTACATGGCGAGCTTCCAGAATCTCTGCAAACGCCGCCCCGAACTGTCCTTCGACGCTTTCTGGAGCAAGGATTCGAGTGCCGAGCTGTACCACTTCATCGGCAAGGACATCATCAACTTCCATACGCTGTTCTGGCCGGCCATGCTGGACGGCGCGGGCTTCCGCAAGCCGACCGCGGTGAACGTGCACGGCTACCTGACGGTGAATGGGCAGAAAATGTCCAAGTCGCGCGGCACCTTCATCAAAGCGCGCACCTATCTTGAGCACCTCAATCCCGAATACCTGCGCTACTACTACGCCTCCAAGCTCGGCCGTGGCGTCGACGACCTCGACCTGAACCTCGAGGATTTCGTGCAGAAGGTCAATTCCGACCTGGTCGGAAAGGTGGTCAACATCGCCAGCCGCTGCGCCGGGTTCATCCACAAGGGCAACGGCGGCGTGATGGTCGACGCCAACCCCGAGCCGGAACTCTGGGCAGCCTTCCAGGCCGCCGCACCCGGCATCGCAGATGCCTATGAGGCTCGCGACTTTGCACGCGCCATGCGCGAGATCATGCATCTGGCCGACCGCGCCAACGCCTGGATCGCCGACAAGGCGCCCTGGGCCTTGAACAAGGTCGAGGGCAAGCAGGCAGAGGTGCAGGAGATCTGCGCCCTGGGTATCAACCTGTTCCGCCAACTGGTCATATTCCTCAAGCCAGTGCTGCCCAATCTGGCCGCTGCCGCCGAGCGATTCCTCAACGTCGAGCCGCTCAGCTGGTCGGACCACGCAGCGCCTCTGGCCAACCACTCGCTCAACGCCTTTACCCCACTGATGACTCGCATCGAGCCCGCTAAGATAGACGCCATGATCGAAGCCTCCAAAGAAGACCTCGCCGCCCAGGCCACCGAAGCAGTTGCCCAAGGTAACGGCGAGCTGACCAAGGAGCCGCTGGCGCCGGAAATCAACTTCGATGCCTTCGCTGCGGTAGATCTGCGCATAGCCCTGATCGAGAAGGCCGAGTTCGTCGAGGGAGCCGACAAGCTGCTGCGCCTGACCCTGGACATCGGCGACGCCAAGCGCAACGTGTTCTCGGGCATCAAGAGTGCCTATCCGGAACCGAGCAAGCTGGAAGGCCGACTGACGCTTTATGTCGCCAACCTGGCACCGCGCAAGATGAAGTTCGGCCTGTCCGAAGGCATGGTGCTGGCCGCAGGCCCGGGCGGCAGCGAGATTTTCCTGCTTAGCCCGGACGCCGGCGCCAAACCTGGCCAGCGCGTCATGTAACCTGGCCCTGCGAGCCGGTCACAAACCCGGCTCGCAGGCCTGACGCCCCATGGGAAAACCATGCGCGAACCTATCGATCCTTCACGCTGCCCGCTGTGCGGCCAGCCCAACCAGTGCGCCGAATGCGAACCCGGCGCGGAACAGCCTTGCTGGTGCGTGTCGCTGACCATTCCAGCCAGCACCCTCGACCGCCTCCCCGACGCGCTCAGAAACCGGGCCTGTCTCTGCCCCCGCTGCGCCCGCAGCGAGCCCCGCAGCGACGCCTGATGCGACTCGACCGCTACCTCGCCAGCCGCGCACAAGTCAGCCGCCAAGACGTCCGCCGCCTGCTGGCCGAAGGGCGGGCGCGGGTGAATGGCAATGTCGCACTGGAGACGGATCGAGAAATACGGATCTTCGACCGCATCGAACTCGATGGCGAACTGCTGCAGCCTGGGAAAGCCGCTCGCTATTTGATGCTGCACAAGCCGGCCGGGTGCGTTAGCGCGACGCACGACACAACCCACATGACCGTGCTGGATCTTATCGACGAACCGGAGAAGCACGACCTGCACATCGCCGGGCGCCTGGACTTCAACACAACGGGGCTGATGCTGCTCACCAACGACGGTCACTGGTCGCGGCGCCTGACCCAACCGAGCAGCCGGCAAGGCAAGGTCTACCTGGTCGAAACCGAGGACGAGATTTTGCCAGAGTGCATCCTGGCCTTTGCCAAAGGCCTCTACTTCCGCTTCGAGAACCTCACGACTCTGCCCGCTCAACTCACGCTGCTCGGCCCGCGTCAGGCCCGACTGACCCTGCACGAAGGGCGCTACCATCAGGTCAAACGTATGTTCGGCCATTTCAACAATCGCGTGACCACGCTGCACCGCGAGAGCATGGGCCCACTGCAGCTCGACCCGGCGCTCCCTGCCGGCAGCCATCGCCCGCTGACTGAGCAAGAGGTTGCGCAGATCTAAAGGCGACGCGAGTTACCGGAAAAATCATCACCGCCCTTCATTTCCCCCACGCCTTCTGGTAAAAAGGCACCCGTCGCGGGCGTCGTATAATGGCATTACCTGAGCTTCCCAAGCTCATGACGAGGGTTCGATTCCCTTCGCCCGCTCCAGATTCTACGGGGCCTCTATCGAGGCCCCTTTTTATTTGGTGACAGTAACGGCGACAGTTACCGTATCGCCGAGCCGCTGCAAACTGTCACCAGCTGCCCGCTTTCCAACCATTTCCAGCGTCTAAGGTCTATGCAGAACATGCAGTTTGAGGCCGCGGAAGAACCATGTGTGGACGCATAGCGCAGTACCGATACCCGGCTGACTACCTTGAAGCGCTGGGGCAGATGACGATCGATGGAGTGGATCCGACTCCGATCGGGCGGTACAACGTGCCGCCACAATCGCGGGTGCAGTTGCTGCACCAGGATCAGGACGGGTTGCGCATGGACGGCGTGCGCTGGGGATACGCCCCGTTCTGGGCGCAGGGGAAACGGCCGCCGGCGATAAATGCCAGGGTCGAGACAGCCGCGACGAGCAAGTTCTTCCGCGACATATGGAAAACCGGCCGGGCTATCGTGCCCGCAGATGGCTGGTTCGAGTGGAAAAAGGACGAGGCCAAGCCGAAGCTCAAGCAGCCCTATTTGATCAAGCTGGCCTCTGGCGAACCGTGCTTCTTTGCTGCGATCGGGCAATTCCAGCGCGGCAGCATGGGTGAGCCGAGGGATGACGACGGGTTCGTGATCATCACAGCAAGCAGCGGCGCGGGCATGCTCGACATCCACGACCGCCGCCCGCTTGTGCTGTCCCCGGAATGCGCAGCGCATTGGCTGGACCCGGAGCTATCCCCAGAGGAGGCCGAGGAGCTCGCACTGGAGCACGGCCTTGGCGTCGATGAGTTCACCTGGTACCCGGTGCCGGCGGCCGTAGGCAATGTGCGAAACGAGGGAGCACACCTCATCGAGCGAATCAGCGACCCGGTGCTATAGCCATGTATGTATCTGTCCGGCTGATGCGCGATCATGGACGCCCGATAGAACCGCGCAAGCGCCGAAGCACCCCGCCAATCTACGGGGATGTGCGCATCGAGACCAGCCGAAGCGAGGACCTCGGGCGTCAGTCCGAGATCGCGCGGCTTGTGCAGAGCAACCCGCTGGAATCAAGCGTGATACCACCACTGCTGGACGTGGCGCTCCATGGCATGAGCACCAATGGGTTCGTGCTGACTGGGTACGAAATCATCGACGGGGTTGCCTACGCGCAGTCCTGGTGGTGCCTGGCCGAGGATGGATCAGCGGACACCTAGAATCTGACGGGCCCACTCCTGCAGATAGGCCAGCTTCGCCTGGTCATCGATCATTGATCGCCGGATATCCCAAACAGCCCGTCCAGCTGCTGCACTGAGTTCGACGCTGGCTGCATCGCCCACGCTGCCGGAGCCGGTGGCGGCGGACACGATGGCGTCATTACGGGCAAGGGTGGCTTCGATCCGCAGGCGGCGACGCTCATCGTCAGCAGAGCTATACAGGCGCTCAAGGCGATCGTTTTCGGTGAGTGCATGGGTCAGTTTCTCGATTGATTGTTGGTCCGCCTTGGCCAGGCGCTGCTCGAGCGCGAGGCGGTCGGCCTGCTGCTTGTGAATCACCGCGGCACTGGCCTCGGCCACTTGACGTAGAAACACCTGGTGCTCGACATCCTTAGCGGCCAGCTGCCTGCCGTAGGCGTTGCCCTGCCACTGCCACGCAGTGCCGAAGGACAGCGCGCACAGCATGAGGACGGCCACACTGCCGGCGGCCAGCTTGTACTGCTTGAGCACGCCCATCATGCCAACACCTCCTGCCCCGCTCGCCAGAGCGCCAGGCGCTGCGGCTGGCCGTGAGTACCGCCGTTGATGCGGCGGGTGATGTCTTCAAACCGGCCAGCGTCGGCCAGCTCGTTCAGACCGTTGCTCGACCAGAACCATGCTGCTGACATGGCGGCCCACTCGGGCTGCTCGAGCAGCTCGGGGTTCGCCACCAGGTCAGCGCAGATCGCTTCGCCGCACGCGCGATAATTTGTCCGCCCGGTGAGCTGGATCAGCCCGCGCCCGCGGTAGCGCCAGCCGTCACCGCGGGCGACCGGGCCGTTACCCAGACGATCGGCATAGACGTGGTTGGCGATTGCTTCGGGCTGTCGCTCCAGCTGGCGCGCCAATGCGTTCGGCTGTCCATCGGCACTGCGGAACCGGGAAGGCCAGGTGGCGGCGAGACCGGCGGCGCTGTAGTTGAGGTTCTCCACCAGGCGCCGCAGCTGGCCCGACTCATGCCCGACCTGAGCAAGGAATGCCGCGCGACGCACTGGGCTCTCAATGCGATAGCGGTTCATCGCTCTATTGAGGGCAGGAACAAAAACGCCCGCGACAGGGCGGGCGCTGGGAAGAATGTGCAGCAGCTGCTGCACTGTCAGGGGGCGCATGTTTTTTCTCCAGGCAAAAAGAAGCCCGCTCAAGGCGGGCTCAAAAAACAATTAAATTTATGCGGCGGCGGCAGATCGTCTGCCCACACGTCGTCGCTCAATAATTCTGGCCAAGCGAATACCTGGCGTCTCAATGAGCTTATAGCTAAGCCAAGAAACCAAGACCGTTAAGATAACGCTGATTATCGTGACACTGAACTGGTCAAAACCTATCCGACCCCCAACAATTTTCACCGCAGACCTTACTAGGGGATGAAGCAAGTACAGGGAGTAGGAAATTAGACCAAGAAACGCCACGAACCGGCCAAGCAAGGAAGAAGACTGCCAGTTCAGTTGATAAACGCTGAACACCAAAAGAACTGTCGCGCCACTCAGATAAATGCGACACCACCCTTCCACCAGCTCAGAGCGCTTATCTACGTCAGCTATTGCCAATAGCAACAAAGCTATAACAAGAGCAGCGTAGCATGCACCGCGACTGAACATTGCAGGCCTGACATATCGTCCGATCACAACACCAGCAACGAAGAAGAATAGCTGATTCCAATTACTGATGTACCCACTCCATCCAGCCGAGGTTTCCGGAGCTGATGGGATTATGAAAAAAGCCCACACTCCTATGAGGACAGTACTACCAATAATCGCCAATAACGCCAACCAAACGGACCTACAGACTAACCAATAGAGCAGCGGGAAACATAGATAAAAGAATATCTCGTTCCCTATCGACCATCCGCCTGTCGTTAGCGCCTTAGAATTCACCAACGAAAAAACGAGCGTATAGTTAGCAACCACGTCCTTCCAGGTGAACGAAACCGGAACGCCCTTAAAATACTCAGCAGCTAAAGCCATACTGATAGTGGCGCTGATAGCCAACCAATACAACGGTGCAATACGCAGCAATCTCTTGATAAAGAAACTGGATATCTGAGCATGGGTGGAGAGCCGATTTCGGTAAGCAATCGCTAAGCTCATTCCACTGATTATAAAAAAAGCAGACACCCCATAGTAGCCAAGCACGCTTAGCAAGCCGGCAGGGTTCATTAAATTCGGGAAAGACCAAGCGGTATAGTGGTAGACCATAATGGTCACGGCCAAAATACCGCGCAAGTGATCGATTGAATCAACCCGTTCAACGTGCTGCATGCCCACTCCATTCGAACAACACTACGCCACCACAACAGCAGCAAAAGGGGGGAGTGTAATCGAATGATAGCCAAATGGCCCTACCGGTTAGTTGCATCAAAGCTCCAAGGCCATTGAGAGGGTCAGCGCCGAAAGCTCAGCCAGTGAAAGGCTGCTGAGATCTTTTTCGGTTACGTCACGCAAGGACTCCTTCTCCAACACAATGTTTGCGGTGTCCTCACCGCGCTCGAGAGCACGCATATACGCAACGTCCAAAGCGAGTAAGCGCGGCTCACGCTCAAGGCGAAGACGCTCGCGCACCGTCTCTTCTGCCTTATCACGGTTGATTAAGATCATTGCCCACCCCCTACACCGGAAGCCGGCCCGAGCGCGGCCGCGTCCAGTTCCCAAGCCTCGCGAAAGGCGCGGTCTGCCGGCACCTTGTCGGCGTCGACGATCCAGAACGGCAGCCCCGCCGGCACGTCCTTAGTGCCGATTTCCTCCAGCGTCAGACCGCAGTCGCACGGAATGAGTATGGCCGCCGGCGCGCCGTCGGGTTGAAACAGAATTCGCTTATCCATCCGATCCCCCTTAGCTACTAAAAACCAACGCTTCCACAAACACGAAGTCGGTCTGGCCGGACGCCTGCTGAGTGGTGCCAACCTTAAAACTCGACGTCGTGCGCGCGTACGCCCTGGTGCAGTTAATTCCTGTAATGCCTGCATCTGTACCTGCGCCAGACGTGACCGGGGCATAGGCAGCATTTGGCATTGGAGTCGATAGGTTTACCGTGTAATCGCCGGTTCCGTTGTCAGTGATAGAACTGACATTGAAGCTGTCCCTGATAGATACCACGCCCTGGCCATTGAAATTCACCCATGCCCTGGCCAGCGCTTTTTTCGGCCGTGATGCCTCAAGCTTCGATGGCGTGACCACTACGTTATCGAGCGCGCCGGCATTTACCTCTGCCTGTGTGCCAATCCGCAGCATACCGACCACAGTTTCGCTGGCGTTGATCAACTGCGCCTTGATCGCCTGCAACACACGCAGCGGCGTCATGCGCTTGACGTTGTTGGCCGTGGCTTCGTCGTTGGTTTCCGCCTCGGCCTTGGTCGCTACCGGGGCCACCTTATCGACAATGGCCAACACGGCGGCCCGCAACTGCTGCGGGTTTTCTTCGTCCGGATCTAAGCCGGCTTCGTCGATCACGCCGAGCAGCTCGGTCGTCACATCATTGCCCCACTTCGCCGGGATCAGAGAACCCACCTGGCCAGTGGCTTGGTTTTCGTCGACGAACTGGCCGCCGACCAGGCCCACGCCCGGTACGCTTTTCGGAAAATCCATTATGGCGCCTCTTCAAAAACAACGTGTTCAAGGGTGTGCGCCGGGGCAGCCCGGCGAATCAGGCATTCAAGCGCCTGCGCGGGGTTGGCGCCGAAGCGCTCGCCCCAGTAGCTGACGCCGAAGCGGCGCCCGCCTGACAGGCGTTCGCCATCAAGCCAAAGGCCCCGCACCGTGCGCAGGGAGCGAACCGTTACGCGGATAAAAAGCTGGAATGGCGGCACGACCTACTTAGCGCAGTGGATATCGGTCAACAACCACATCGACGGCACAACCGTTTGCGCCAACCACCGCCGAGGCTCGATCGACTACCGTGAATGCCGCAAAGCCGCCAAACAGTACTTCCATGAGCAATGCCGAGCCTGGCGGGCGCACTTCGACAGCGACCGCAGAGACCATAGCGACCGGATGAAGACGCGCTATTGCGGAGCGGCTAGTAGCTTTAACCCGATGGGTTAGGGCCGGACGCGATTGCCAGCCCGAGAGTGATATTCGGGAATAGCTTTGCTACCGCTCAATTACCAAAGCTTGCACTGGAAGCCTTTGTGCACTTGTATATTCCAGCTCCCGACTCGCTATCTACTACCAGCTCAGTTGCCGTCAACCTAAGAATCTCAGCAGACTCACTAATATTTGCCGGGAGAAATTCCTGCAACTTAAAAACCTCATCTAGCTCAGGATGAGTCAAGTTCACAACCTTTAAATCCGTCATTGTTTGTATTAAATACTTACCCTCGATATTCCAAGTCGAAGTCCCGGCAACTGAATATTCAACTTCTGGAAGATCGGGAGCAAATTTAGCTTTCATAAACCCAAAAAAATGGGACGCACCGTTCCTCAGGAATGTATCCTTTGACTCAGCCTTAAGATAAAGCCCATCTTCTTCGACGGTATACGCACAGTCCCAAACCCCTAGAATATTTTGCCTGTGAGCATAGGTTGGATAGGGTTCACTCGCGCAACCGCTGACCGTAGCCGCTAGCAGCAATGACAGGCTAACTCCCTTTACATTCATATAGACTCCATTGTCCGTCGATCCGTCCGCCGCGCCATGACGAGCTATTTTGAGAGCGCACCAAATGATGGCAATTCGGTAGCATAAAATCTACCAGAACATGGTGTCGATAAAGTGTCGAAATCACTGTGCCGTACTGCGACGAAACGAGCAGGCGGTCTAGGTCGGAAACCACATAAAGACACGCTTTGCGACGGAACGGCACACTAAGCAAAAGGGTTCGATTCCCTTCGCCCGCTCCAGATACCGCACGTTAAAGTCCTGTTTTTACAGGGCTTTTTCGTTTGGTCCGAACGACTTTCGGCCCAGCCGTGACTACTCGCGAGCTGCCAGCCCTCCTGGCGGCCTCCGTCCTTTTCGGCGCTTGCGCGTCGACGGTTGTGCCAATCCATCGAACCGAACCGTACCTCACCGCGTCCCACTGAAAAGCCTATTGGCAGACCCGGAGGGTGAGCATGCAGGTAACCAGAGGCGTCGTCTGGCTGGCGCGTAGCGGTTATGGGGCGCGTGGGCTGGTGTATGGCATCGTCGCTTTTTTCGCAGCTTTGGCGGCGCTTGGCGCGGCCCGCACAGTGGATACCAAGGGCGCCATCGAGGAGCTGCTGACGCAGCCGTTCGGTGCCGTGCTGCTTTGGCTGGTGGCTATCGGTCTGTTTGCGCATGTCGCCTGGCGGCTGACACAAGGTCTTGGCGATACCGATCGACATGGCGACGATGCCAAGGGGCTGTTGATTCGTGGCGGATTGCTAGGCAGTGCCGTCGTCAATCTGCTGCTGGCGCTGTTCACGCTGGGATTGATCAGCGGCCTGGACAGCTTGTCTGGCGGCAGCGGTTCGGGGGGAAGCGCTGAGGCTGACGCGCTGCAGCGTTTTCTCGGCCTACAGCATGCG
The DNA here is from genome assembly GCF_057738225.1 of Stutzerimonas sp. CXK-1. NCBI lineage: Bacteria > Pseudomonadati > Pseudomonadota > Gammaproteobacteria > Pseudomonadales > Pseudomonadaceae > Stutzerimonas > Stutzerimonas sp. CXK-1. The sequence continues at coordinate 3,046,556 of NZ_CM173217.1, forward strand.
CGCTGGCTGGTGTACCTGGCAGCGCTGATACCGCTCGGAGCCGGCATTGCTCATCTGATCAAGGCCTGGCGGGCGAAGTTCGAGCGTTACTTTCAGTGCGACGAGCAAACCATGCGCGTGGTGCGGCCAATATCGCGCATCGGCCTGGCGGCACGCGGCTGCGTGCTGCTGATCATTGCCGCGTTGCTGCTGACCGGCGGCAGCCGATACAGCCCGACCAATCCGCCCGGGGTTAAGCAAGCCCTCGAAACGCTACAGCAGTTGCCCGCCGGGGAAGGTCTGCTGTTGGCAATTGCAGCGGGGTTGTTCGCCTTCGCGCTATACAGCGTCGCCGAAGCCTGCTGGCGGCGAATCGATCTGTCGGAGGTGCTCGACTGAAGGATTCGCCGCTGGAGCGCCGGGAGCCCAAGGCCAGCATTCTACCCTGGCCTGGCCCGATCGCCTCAGAAGTTCAGCCGTACGCCGACCGTCAGGTTGCGCCCGGGTAGCAACACCTCATCCTTGATGAAGGAAGTGTGCTGGCGAGCCTTCTCGTCGAGCAGGTTGCTGCCTTTGAGATACAGCAGAAAATCCGCCTCGTTGAACGAGCCGTGGTAGCCAAGGCCGGCCGCCAGCATGTTATAGCCAGCGGTTTCGGTCTCATGATCGGCCAAGCGGTCCTGACGCTGAACGCGGTAGAGCTCGAGCAGGCCATCGAGCGCGGGCGTGAGACGCTGATCGAGCCGTATACCGAGTCGATCGGCTGGCATCCTCGGCAGATCATCTCCTCCTTTGCGCAACTCGCCGCGCACGTGGTCGCCGAACAGGGTAAACGCAGTGGCGTCGCTGGCCTGGAAGCGCACCTCCCCTTCCGCACCGGTGAGCACGGCGTCCTGCTGGCGATACGCGATCTCGCGGTAGCCGCCGCCGATATCGTTGCCGGTGTCGGCGGCGTAGATGAAGTCGTTCACCTCGTTGCGGAACAGGCTCAGGCTGAAGGTCGTGCGGCCGGCGAACTTGCGCAGGGTGAGCTCGGCATTGTGCGAGGTTTCTTCCTTCAGCTCGACGTTGCCCAGTTCGACGGTACGGGTCGCCGCGTGAGGACCGTTGGCGTATAGCTCTTCGGCCGTCGGCAGGCGTTGCGAGCGCGACAGCGCAAAGCCCAGCGAATACTGCGGAGCAAAGGTCCAGACCGCACCGGCGGACATCGAGGTGCCGCTGTGATCGGTATCCGGGCGGCCATCGGCATCGATGTCCTGCCATTCGTGGCGCAGGCCGAGCTCGTAGCGCCAGGCGCCGGCGGTGTATTCCTCGAGCAGGAACAAGCCGTGGTTGCGGGTCAGGGTCTGCGGCACGTAGGCCTCTTCGCCGAGAGCTTCGAAGTCGCGCCGCAGGGTCTGCGCGCCGACCACACCGCGCCAGCCGAACAGCGGCTGATGGGTCAGCTCCAGGCGCGCATCGGTGGCATCGTTGTTGAAGCGGGTGCCCACTTCGCCACCTTCGATCTCCTTGTGCTGATAGTCGCTGTGGCCGATGCGCAGCCGCGCCAGTTCGAAGCCCGGCAGTGGATCGCTCAGCTCGCCACGCAGATCCCAGCGCTTCTGGCGCATGTCGACATAAGGCACGCTGCCATGTTCGTGCTCGTGATCATCGTCGTGGTCATCGTGGCCGCCGCAATGCCAGTCGCTGCCGTGGGTGTGGCAATCGGCGTGCTCGTGGGCCAGCAGCCCGTAACGGTTGTTCTGCTCACCGTAGGCAGCGCCGATGTAGCCGCGCTCGCCGATGAAGCTGGCGCCCAGGTTGAAGCTGTCGGTGTCGTTGTAGGAGCCTTCCTGCTTGTCTGGCGAACCGGGGATTTCATAGGGGTCGGCCTGGCGCTTGGTGCCCTCGGCGCGAACGGCGAAGTGGCCGCTGCCGGCAGTGATGCCGAACAGCCCGGCACCTTCGTTGGCGACGCTGTTGGTGCGCAGTTCCAGCTCGCCTTCGTAGCCCTTCTCCGGCACGCGGGTGGGGATCTTCTTGTCGATCACGTTGACCACGCCGCCGATGGCGCCGCCACCGTAAAGCAGCGTTGCCGGCCCCTTGAGCACCTCGATGCGCTCGGCCAGTAGCGGCTCGCTGGTCACCGCGTGGTCGGGGCTGATGGTCGAGGCGTCGAGCAGTTCCACGCCATCGCTCAGCACCTTGACCCGTGCGCCATCCAACCCGCGAATAACCGGGCGCGCCGCACCGGCGCCAAAGCTGCTGGAGCGCACGCCCGGCAGATGATCGAGCGTCTCGCCCAATGTCGCCTCGCGCCGCAGCACCAGTTCATCGCCCTCGACCACCTGAGCAGCGGTGGTCATTGCCTCGCGGGCACTGCCCAAGGCGCTCGCGCTGACGACCACCTGCGGCAGCTCGACCGGCTCGCTAGCCTGTGCGCACGGAAATGCGACCAGCCCGAGGGCCAGTGCAAGCGGGTTCTTTTTCGGATGCATGCGACTCTCCTGTCGTTTCGAAAACTGCGAGGCGACCGGCGCAACGAAGTGGGCGGTCGGCAAGAGGGCCGGAAATCTAACATGTTATATCGTAACGTTTAAGGCTTTTTTCCCCTGGATGGATCGCATTGCCCGCTCGGCAGGTCTGAATTGCAGAACCGTCGAGAACCCAGAGGAGGCATGGCCATGGCAATCGAAATCGATACCACGAGCGGCACTTGCGTCATCACGGTGGATGGCCAGCCGCACCGCGGGGCGATCATGGATGCGCGCATCACCACCGATCCGCAGGCGCGGATGTCCGAACTGCACTTGGACGGGCATCGGGTGCATGTGCCCGAGGACGAGGCCGAACACCTGATCGCCGCCGGCGCGATCGATGATCGCTCCAACCTGATCGCCGACGACTGACGAAACGAAAAAAGCCCCGCCAAGCGGGGCTTTCTGTTGCGCGGCGGCGGATCAGCCTGCGCGATAGTCGGCGTCGGCTTCTTCGAAGCGCTTGATGATGCTCGGCGTCGGAGCCGGACCCATCTTGCTGAAGATGAAGATCGCGGCGCTGGCCAGGATGAAGCCTGGAATGATCTCGTAGAGGCCCAGGCCAATGAACTCCTTCCACACCACCACGGTGATCGCGCCGACCAGCATGCCGGCCAACGCGCCGTTGCGGGTCATGCCCTTCCACAGCAGCGAAATCAGCACCACGGGACCGAAAGCGGCGCCGAAACCGGCCCAGGCGTAGGACACCAGCCCCAGCACCTTGCTGTCGGGGTTCGACGCGATGCCGATGGCGACCAGCGCGATCAGCAGCACCATGCCGCGGCCGACCCAGACCAGCTCACGCTGCGAGGCATGCTTGCGCAGCATGGCCTTGTAGAAATCCTGGGTCAGGGCGCTGGAGCTGACCAGCAGCTGCGCGCTCAGCGTACTCATTACCGCGGCGAGCACGCCCGAGAGGATCAGGCCGGCAATCCACGGGTTGAAGAGGATTTTCGTCAGCTCGAGGAACACCCGCTCGCCGTTGGCGCTGACCGGGCCGGCCAGATCCGGATGGTCGGCGAAGTAGGCGATGCCAAAGAACCCCACCGCGACTGCGCCGGCGAGGGTCAGGATCATCCAGGTCATGCCGATGCGACGCGCATTCGGGATGGTCTTGACCGAGCCGGCCGCCATGAAGCGCACCAGGATGTGCGGCTGCCCGAAGTAGCCCAGGCCCCAGGCCAGCAGCGAGATGATCGCGACAAAGGACAGCCCGCGGAACATGTCGAAATTCGCCGGGTTCTGTGCCTCGATGGTCGCCATTACCGAGCCCATGTCACCGAGCGCAAGGATGACGAACAGCGGCGTGATCAGCAGCGCGAAGATCATCAGCGTCGCTTGCACGGTGTCGGTCCAGCTCACGGCGAGGAAGCCGCCGATGAACACATAGAGGATGGTCGCCGCGGCGCCCACCCAAAGCGCCGTGGAATACTCCAGGCCGAAGGTCGACTCGAACAACCGCGCCCCGGCGACGATGCCGGAAGCACAGTAGATGGTGAAGAACACCAGGATCACCAGCGCGGAGAAGATCCGCAGCATCCGGCTCTCGTCCTCGAAGCGGTGCGAGAAGTAGTCCGGCAGCGTCAGCGCATTGTGGTTGTGCTCGGTATGCACGCGCAGGCGACCGGCCACGAACAGCCAGTTCAGCCAGGCGCCGGCGATCAGGCCGATCGCGATCCAGCTCTCCGACAGCCCGGAGACGAAGATGGCGCCGGGCAGGCCCATCAGCAACCAGCCACTCATGTCCGAGGCGCCAGCCGACAGCGCGGTGACGAAGCTGCCGAGGCTGCGGCCGCCGAGAATGTAGTCGGAAAAGTTTTTGGTGGCGCGATAGGCGATGAAACCGATCAGGATCATCGCCGCGATATAGACCACGAACGTGATCAGCGTAGGGGTTGTGACGCTCATTTGTTGTCCCTCGTTAGTTGTTGTTCGATGAGACCGCGCTCATCTTGGCAGAGGGCGACGGCTAAGGCGCCATCACCGGCGGCAGACCAAAGCGGCCCGCCAATGGCGCAAGAGCGTGCGCCAAGTCATCTCGTTGTTGTCAGGCCGGCGGCAGCTGCCGCCGGCCGCTGTCGCCTCTAGTCGTCGCCCAGCGAGAGCAACGACGCATTGCCGCCCACTGCCGTGGTATTGGTCGACGTGGTGCGTTCGTTGGCGAAACGCAGCAGGTAGCTGGGGCCGCCCGCCTTGGGGCCGGTGCCGGACAATCCGCAGCCACCGAACGGCTGAACCCCGACCACCGCACCAACCTGGTTGCGGTTGACGTACAGATTGCCGACCCGCGCCAGCCGCTCGATGCGCTCGGCGGTCTCCTCGTTGCGGCTGTGGACACCCAGGGTCAACCCGTAACCGGTAGCGTTGATCGCCGCGACCACTTTCTCCAGATCGGCGGCATCGTAGCGCACAACGTGCAGAATCGGGCCGAAATGCTCCTTCTTGAGCTCCTCGATGCCGCCGATCTCGAAGGCCACCGGTGCCACGAAATAGCCGTCGAGCCCTTCGGGCAGACGTGCCTCGGCGATCAGGCGGCCCTGCGCCTTGAGCGATTCGACATGCGCGAGCAGGCCGTCGCGCGCTTCCTCATCGATCACCGGGCCCACATCGCTTTCGCGCAGGTGCGTCGGCCCGACCTTCAGCTCGGCCATCGCCCCCTTGATCAGCTCGATCACCCGGTCGGCGATGTCACGCTGCACATAGAGTACGCGTAGCGCCGAACAGCGCTGGCCGGCGCTGGTAAAGGCCGAGGCCAGGGCGTCCTTGACCACTTGCTCGGGCAATGCGGTGGAGTCGACGATCATCGCGTTCTGCCCGCCGGTTTCGGCGATCAGCGTGGCAATCGCGCCCTCCTTCTCGGCCAGCTGGCGGTTGATGATCCGCGCAGTCTCGGTCGAACCGGTGAAGCACACGCCGACCACGCGCCGATCGCGGCAGAACACGCCGCCGAGCGTCGCACCATCGCCTGGCAGGAGGGCGATGACGTCCTTCGGCAGACCGGCCTCGAACATCAGCTCCAGCGCGCGCGCGGCGATCAGGCTGGTCTGCTCGGCAGGCTTGGCCAGCACCGTGTTGCCGGCCACGAGCGCCGCGGTGATCTGGCCCAGGTAGATGGCCAGCGGGAAGTTCCACGGGCTGACGCAGACGAACACGCCACGCCCCTCGTGAAACAGCTCGTTGCGCTCGCCGGTCGGCCCTTTGAGTTCCTCGCGGCCCAGCTTCAGGCGCGCCTGCTGGGCGTAATAGCGGCAGAAGTCCACCGCCTCGCGCACCTCATCGATGCCATCCTGCAAGGACTTGCCCGCTTCCAGCGTACAGAGTGCCATCAGCTCGGCACGGTTGGCCTCGAGTAGCTCACCGAGGCGCTCGAGAATGGCCGCACGCGCGTCGACCGGCGTTGCGTTCCACCGCGGCCAGGCCTCCGTCAGCCCGTCGAGCGCCTGGCGTGCCTGACCGGCCGTGGCGAACTTCGCCGTGCCGACCACCTTGCCCAGCTCATAGGGGCAGCGCACGACCTGCTCATTGCCCGGCTGGCGCTCGCCGCCGATCACCGGCGCCGCCTGCCACTGGCGGTCGAGGAAGGGTTGGTAGGCGGCAGCCAGCGCTTGCCATTGTTCCTGGATGTTCATATTGATTCCCTGCGAATTCTTGCGGGTGCCGAACAGTGCCCGCGGCGATGGAATGCGTGGATTGCCCGGGCTCGCGAAGCGGCGCAGCTGGGTGACCGGGTGATCGATCAGCGACTCGATCGGCACCCGCGGATCGACCAGCTGGTGCACGAAGGAAGAGTTGGCGCCGTTCTCCAACAGGCGGCGGACGAGATAGGGCAGCAGGTCCTTGTGCGCGCCGACCGGCGCATAGATGCGCACGTTGCGGCGGTGCTGTTCGAGCACCGTGTCGTACAGCGCGTCGCCCATGCCGTGCAGGCGCTGGAACTCGAACTCACGCGGCTCGCCAAGCTGCTCGGCCATGTCGAGAATGCAGCTGACGGTGTGCGCGTTGTGGCTGGCGAACTGCGGGTAGATCACCCCGCGCGTATGCTCGGAAAGCAGGTAGCGGGCGCACGCCAGGTAGGAGGTATCGGTGCCTTCCTTGCGCGTGTAGACCGGGTAGCCATCAAGCCCCTGGACCTGGCACTGCTTGATTTCGCTGTCCCAGTAGGCGCCCTTGACCAGTCGCAGCGGAATGCGCGCGCCAAGCTCGCGACCCAGCAGAGTGAGCCAGACCAGCACCGGCAGGCAGCGTTTGGAATAGGCCTGCACCACCAGGCCGAACTCGCCCCAGCCGGCGATGGCGGGGTCGCGCATGAGCTTCTCGAAGAGCTCGAGCGACAGCTCGAGGCGATCGGCTTCCTCGGCATCGATGGTAATGCCGACATCCAGACGGCGGGCCAATACCGCCAGCTCGCGCACACTGGCGAACAGCTCGGTCAGCACGCGGTCGCGCTGGGCAACCTCGTAGCGCGGGTGCAGCGCCGAGAGCTTGATCGAGATCGACGGCCGCGGCCCAGGGGCCGACCTGCGGCTCGGCCCCTACCCGCTCGATCGCCTGGCGATAGTCGGTCAGGTATTTTTCGGCGTCGCCAGCGGTCAGCGCTGCTTCGCCGAGCATGTCGAACGAATAGCTATAGCCCTTCTCGCGCTCGGCCCGGCCATTCTTCAGGGCTTCCGAGATGCTGCGGCCGAGCACGAACTGCTTGCCCATCAGCTTCATCGCCTGATTCATCGCGGCCCGGATCACAGGTTCACCGGAGCGCTGCAACAACCGCCCCAGCACGCTCTTGGGACGGCCGTCGGCGGTATCCGGATCGACCACCTTGCCGGTCATCACCAGCCCCCAGGCGGCAAAGTTGACCAGCACGTTGTCGCTCTGCCCCAGATGCCGCTCCCATTCGGCAGCACCGAGCTTGTCGCGAATCAGCGCATCGGCGGTGGCCGGGTCCGGCACGCGCAAGAGCGCCTCGGCCAGGCACATGAGCATCAGCCCCTCCTGGGTGTCGAGGCTGTATTGACGCAACAAGGCGTCAAGAGTGTCGACCGCGTTGTCGCGGCTGCGCACGGATTGGATCAGCGCCCGGGCACGCTCACGGACACGCGCCACGCCGGCCTCGCCGGGGTCGGCCAGGGTCAGCAGCTGGTCGAGATAGGCGGCCTCCTCGACGCTGTAGTTGGCACTGATCTGGGGAAAGAACTCAGCGGCTTTCTGGCTGGCGAAGGTATCGCCCAGCACATGACTGGCTTGAAACATCGCGCCGCTCCTCCGTTGGTTTATTGCTGTTATAGGTCTAGCCCAATGCGACCGCCCCGGTGAGCGAACCGAGCGGGCATAACGAGCGGAAACGGAATGTAGAGGCAGGCGCGCCGCGCAATCTTGCGAAAAGCTACGGTTTTTTTACGGCAGGCTTGGGACTCGCTGCAGCTGTCGCAGCGCCCGGGCGGGCCAGCGTGACGGCGGTTGCCGGGTCAGTCCGCCCGGCGCAGGCTCCTGGGCGTCAGCCCGAGGTAGCGGCGGGTCGCCGTGGTCAGTGCGCTCTGGCTGGAAAAACCGCACTCCTCGGCGATTCTCGCCAGCGGCAGCGGCGTTTCGCGCAACAGATGTGCGGCACGATCGAGACGGCTCTTGAGCAGATACTGATGGGGCGTCAGCCCGACGCTGTCCTTGAACTGGACGTGGAAGTGGCTCGGGCTCAGGCAGGCAACCTGTGCCAGCTCGGCGACCGTGATGCGCCGCGACAGATGCTGGCGGATGTGTGCGTCGAGCCGCTCCAGGTCCAGCGGCCCGACACGCCGCACGGGCTGCTCGCCGAACAGCCGCAGGTGCAGCGCTCTCAGCAGCACCCCGCCCAGCGCCCGGGCCAGCAGCGGATCGCTGCCATAGCGCGCCAGCTCGGCCTCGGCATAGGCCAGCAAATGCTGGAAATCGGCATCCAGGGCCGGGTAGCGCGGCGCCTCGAACAGGCGCGCAAGCAACTCCGGGTCGTCGAGATCATCCTGCTCGTCGAGGTCGATGATCAGCATGCGGTTGTCGCCCACCCCGGCGAAACCATGGTCCGCATCGCCCGGCACCACGCAAGCGCGCATGCGGCAGACTTCGCCCCCCGAGCCGTTGACTTCGAACTCGGCGCGACCGGCCACCGACATCACCAACTGGTGATAGTCGTGAGCGTGCTTGTGAGCCTGGTCGTCCAGGCGAATCAGTCGGGCGTTGAGCATGGCAAGGCACCTCGGGCGTCCCGGCACTGTAACGAAACTGCCGGAGGGCCACCATGCCCGGCCGGCATTGAAAACGCCGCCCACACTACCCATCTTCATCGGCAAGTCCCCGTACCAGGTGCCGCATGAACGACGACGCGAACAACACCGAGCAGGAAATCATTTCGTCCAACGGGCTGGTGCTGCCCGACCAGAACCAGCCGGACAAGCTCTACGTGATCCCGGTTCACAACCGCCCGTTCTTCCCGGCGCAGGTGCTACCGGTGATCGTCAACGAAGACCCCTGGGCAGAAACCCTGCAGCGCGTGGCCAAGACGCCGCACCAGCGCCTGGCGCTGTTCTTTGTCGATACGCCAGTGCTCGACACCGCCAGTTTCGACCCGGACAGCCTGCCGGAGCACGGCACCATGGTCCGTGTTCACCACGCCTCGCAGGAAGGCGGCAAGCTGCAGTTCGTCGCGCAGGGCATGGCGCGCGTGCGCATTCGCGGCTGGCTGCGGTGCAAGCCACCCTACCTGGTCGAAGTCGACTATCCGCGCCCCGAGGAAGACCCGCGCGACGAGGTCAAGGCCTATGGCATGGCGCTGATCAATGCGATCAAGGAACTGTTGCCGCTCAACCCGCTGTACAGCGAAGAGCTGAAGAACTACCTCAACCGCTTCAGCCCCAACGACCCTTCGCCGCTGACCGACTTCGCCGCGGCGCTGACCACCGCGCCCGGCGTCGAGCTGCAGGAAGTGCTGGACACCGTGCCGGTACTCAAGCGCATGGAGAAGGTGCTGCCGCTGCTGCGCAAGGAGGTCGAAGTCGCACGCCTGCAGAAGGAACTCACCGGCGAGGTCAATCGCAAGATCGGCGAGCGCCAGCGCGAGTTTTTCCTCAAGGAACAGCTGAAGATCATTCAGCGCGAGCTGGGCATCACCAAGGACGACAAGAGCGCCGATGCCGACGAGTTCCGCGCCCGTCTGGAAGGCAAGGTGGTGCCGCCGGCTGCGCAGAAGCGTATCGACGAGGAACTGAACAAGCTGTCGATCCTCGAGACCGGCTCGCCGGAATACGCAGTCACCCGCAACTATCTGGACTGGGCCACCGCCCTGCCCTGGGGCGTCTACGGCAAGGACAAGCTCGACCTCAAGCGCGCGCGTAAGGTGCTGGACAGGCATCACGCCGGGCTCGACGACATCAAGAACCGCATCCTCGAGTTTCTCGCCGTCGGCGCCTTCAAGGGCGAGATCGCCGGCTCCATCGTGCTGCTGGTCGGCCCGCCGGGCGTGGGCAAGACCAGCATCGGCAAGTCCATCGCCGAATCCCTCGGCCGGCCGTTCTATCGCTTCAGCGTCGGCGGCATGCGTGACGAGGCGGAGATCAAGGGTCACCGTCGCACCTACATCGGCGCCCTGCCCGGCAAGCTGGTGCAGGCACTCAAGGATGTCGAGGTGATGAACCCGGTGATCATGCTCGACGAGATCGACAAGCTCAGCAGCAGCTATCAGGGCGATCCGGCCTCGGCGCTGCTGGAGACGCTGGACCCGGAGCAGAACGTCGAATTCCTCGACCATTACCTGGACCTGCGTCTGGACCTGTCCAAGGTGCTGTTCGTCTGCACGGCCAATACCCTGGACTCGATTCCCGGCCCGCTGCTCGACCGCATGGAAGTGATCCGCCTGTCCGGCTACATCGCCGAGGAGAAGCTGGCCATCGCCAAGCGTCACCTGTGGCCGAAGCTGCTGAATAAGACCGGCGTGCCCAAGCAACGCCTGGCCATCAGCGACAGCGCCATGAAAGCGGTGATCGAAGGCTATGCGCGCGAAGCCGGTGTGCGTCAGCTGGAGAAGCAGCTGGGCAAGCTGGTGCGCAAGGCGGTGGTCAAGCTGCTGGAAGACCCGCAAGCGGAGCTGAAGATCACGCCGAAGGACCTGGAAAGCTACCTCGGCAAACCGGTGTTCCGCAGCGAACAGGTGCTCTCCGGCGTCGGCGTGATCACCGGCCTCGCGTGGACCAGCATGGGCGGCGCGACGCTGCCGATCGAGGCCACGCGCATCCACACGCTCAACCGCGGCTTCAAGCTCACCGGCAAGCTCGGCGACGTGATGAAAGAATCGGCGGAGATCGCCTACAGCTACGTCAGCTCGAACCTGAAGACCTTCAAGGGCGACCCGGCGTTCTTCGACCAGGCCTTCGTGCACCTGCATGTCCCCGAGGGCGCCACGCCGAAGGATGGCCCCAGCGCCGGCATCACCATGGCCAGCGCGCTGCTTTCGCTGGCACGCAACCAGCCGCCGAAGAAAGGCGTGGCCATGACCGGCGAGCTGACGCTGACCGGCCACGTATTGCCGATTGGCGGAGTGCGCGAAAAGGTGATCGCGGCGCGGCGGCAAAAAATTTTCGAGCTGATCCTGCCGGAAGCCAATCGCGGCGACTTCGAGGAACTGCCGGATTATCTAAAGGAAGGCCTGACGGTGCACTTCGCCAGGCGCTTCGCCGACGTTGCCAAGGTGCTCTTCTAAACGCCTCGGCAACCGGCGTCATGGCACCGGTTGTCCGGGGCAAGCGCCGGGGCCGGTCTTTCACGCCGGGCTTCCCGCTCGGCGGTCCGGCCTCGCCTGGCTGCTCCCGGCCGCTTTTGGCTATCCTTCCGGTTCACTTCTGATCGGTGCCGCTCATGTCGTTCGACGTCCCTCGTCTACTGTTGCCCACCAGCCTCCTGCTGCTGGCCGCCTGCGCCAGCGACAACCGTACGCCCTCGAGCGTTGTGCTCGGTGACGATCACCGTTGCCCGCAGACGCTGCATACCGGCCAACAGCTGATCGTCAGCCTGCCGAGCAATCCGGCCACCGGGTATCGCTGGCTGCTGCGCGAGGCCGCCGCCGAACAGCTGCGCAGCCTCGGCCCCGAGGTCTACAGCAATCCGAACGACGACGTGATCGGCGGCGACGGGCTCTCTACCTGGCGCTTCGAGGCGCAGAGGCCCGGCAGCGGTCGCCTCTACCTCACCTATCAACGCCCGTGGGAGGCGGAAGGCGAGCCGGCCGGGCTGTTCGATTGTCGGATCGAGGTACGCTGAAGCGCGGCCAGAGAGCGGCTTTCCGCTACAATGCCGCCCCGTTTTCCAGCACGCCGCCACCAACGTGAGCCACGATCCCGACCGTCTGTTCGCCCAGCCCCTGGCCCAGGTACCCGACTTCGTCTTCAACGAGGACGTAGTGCGGGTGTTTCCCGACATGATCAAGCGCTCGGTGCCCGGCTACCCGACAATCGTCGAGAACATCGGCGTGATTGCCGCACAGTTCGCCCAGGCCAGTACCTGCCTGTACGACCTCGGCTGTTCGCTGGGCGCGGTGACCCAGGCCCTGCGCCGGCACGTCAGCCAGAACAACTGCCAGGTGATCGCGGTGGACAACTCCAGTGCGATGGTCGAGCGTTGTCGCGAGTACCTCCACGCCCAGGACTCGATGTTCCAGGAGTTGCTGCCGGTGGAGGTGATCGAGGCCGACATCCTCGCCCTGGAGTTCCAGCCCTGCTCGCTGGTAGCGCTGAACTTCACCCTGCAGTTCATCGCCCCCGAACAGCGCCCGGCCCTGCTCGGCCGCATTCGCCAGGCGCTGGTGCCGGGCGGCGCGCTGATCCTGTCGGAGAAACTGCGTTTCGAGGACGACGGCGAGCAACAGCTGCTGACCGACCTGCACGTCGCCTTCAAGCGCGCCAATGGCTACAGCGAACTGGAAATCGCCCAGAAACGCAGCGCCATCGAGAACGTGATGAAACCCGACAGTCTGGAAACCCATCGCCAGCGCCTGCTCGAGGCCGGCTTTTCCAAGGTCGTGCCCTGGTTCCAATGCCTGAACTTCGCTTCGCTGATCGCCCTGCCATGAACCTCGACCTGACCTCCCTCTCCTGGCGCCTGGCCGGCACCCCACTGGCCGCCTGGGCCAACGGCGTTCAGCAGCAACTGGATGCCAAGCTCGCCATCGGCCACGGCGACCTGCCGCGCTGGCGGCGTGCCGTGGAAGCGCTGCCCGCGCTGATGCCGACGCAGATCGAGCTGCGCGAATGCTTCCGTCTCGACGCGGCCTGTGACGACGGCACACGCCAGGCCACCCGTGAGGCTCTGATGGGGCTCTCGCCGTGGCGCAAGGGTCCGTTCGACGTATTCGGTGTGCATGTCGATACCGAGTGGCGCTCGGACTGGAAGTGGGATCGGGTCGCGCCGCACCTGGATCTGGCCGGCAAGCGCATCCTCGATGTCGGCTGCGGCAACGGCTACTACATGTGGCGCATGCTCGGCGCCGGCGCCGACAGCGTGGTCGGCGTCGACCCGAACTGGCTATTCTTCTGCCAGTTCCATGCGATGAAGCGCTACCTGCCGGAACTGCCCGCCTGGCACCTGCCCTTCGCCCTGGAAGAGCTGCCACCCAAGCTCGAAGGCTTCGAGACGGTATTCTCCATGGGGGTGCTCTACCATCGTCGTTCGCCCATCGATCACCTGCTCGACCTGAAGGACTGCCTGGTCCGCGGTGGCGAGCTGGTGCTCGAAACGCTGGTGGTCGAGGGCGACGAGCACACCGCGCTGGTGCCCGAGGACCGCTACGCACAGATGCGCAACGTCTGGTTCCTACCCTCGGTGCCGGCCTTGGAACGCTGGCTGCGCCGGGCCGGCTTCGTCGATGTGCGCTGCGTTGACGTCAGCGTGACCAGCGTCGAGGAACAGCGCAGCACTGACTGGATGCGCTACCAGTCGCTACCGGATTTCCTCGACCCGCAGGACCATGGTCGCACCGTAGAAGGGCTGCCGGCCCCCATGCGCGCAGTGCTATTGGCCCGCAAGCCCTGACGCCTGATGCGGGCGGGCCGTGGGCCAGCTAGTCAGCGGCGCAGCAATCTCGCCGCTGCGCCATCAATTGACGCAGCGGCAGCCGGGCTTTTTCGCTGAGCAGTTGGCGATTCAGATCACGCGCCGCCAGCGCCCGGTCATCGAGCTCGAGCAGTTGCCGATACAGCCGGCGCTGACGCCAGGCACGCAGCCACTCGCATAGGCTGCGCTGCAGCCCCAGCGGCGGCATCGCCGGCATGTAGAAATCTGGCAGCTCGGGCTCCACTCTGCGCCCAACGTCGGTTTTGCGTGCTTTTCCAGACATGGCTCACCTCCGTTCGCCGTCAACAACCGAGACGAAAGAACTCGGCTGTGTTGAATTGACGAACAGGATGAGCGGGCGCCCAGCGTTCAAACAAACGACTAATATCAAACCCTGCGTTCAACAATATTGAATAAAGGCCATGCCGGAATCCGATGCCCATATGAGCGCCACGCCTCTGCTGGAAAGCGATGTGCTGCGCACCTTCGTCGCCATCGCCGAGAGCGGCAGCTTTACCCGGGCCGCCGGGCAGATCTACCGCAGCACCTCGGCGGTCAGCATGCAGATCAAACGCCTGGAAGAGACGCTTGGCCGCTCGCTTTTCATCCGTGAAGCGCGACAGGTGCGCCTGACGCCTGCCGGAGAGATCCTGCTCGGCTATGCACGACGGCTGCTCAAGCTCAACGAGGAGGCGGTCGCGCAGTTCCTCCAGCCGGCACTGCAGGGGCGCGTACGGTTTGGCACGCCAGCCGACGTCGGCACGCGTATTCTGCCCGGCCTGTTGGCGCTGTTCGCGCGCAGCCATCCTGGCGTGGAAGTCGAGGTTTCGGTCGCCCGCAGCGTCGACATGATCGAGCGTATCGATGCCGGCGAACTGGATCTGGCGCTGATCACCACCGGCAATCTCGGGCAGGACGATTCACGGGGCGAGCCGATCCACAGCGAACCCCTGGTCTGGGCCGGCCGCAGCGGCGGCGTCGCCGCACTGCGCACGCCGTTGCCGCTGGCGCTGGCCAGCCCGGACTGTGCATGGCGTCGGCAAGCCCTGGACGCGCTCGATCGCATCGGCCGCGGCTACCGCATCGCCTACTCGAGCGAGCAGTCGTCCGGTCAGGAAGCGGCGATGATCGCCGACCTGGCGATCGCGCCCTACCCGGCGAGCCTGGTCCGCCCGCCCCTGCAACGGCTGGACGGGCAGTACGGGCTGCCGCAACTGGGCGACTATCGGATCAACCTGCTGCGTGGTAGCAATCGCAGCGATGCCGTCGAGGTGCTGGCCGCCCAGGTGATTGCCGCCTTCGCCGAATACCGCAGCCGTTTCGGCGGCCATCGCCCGGAAGCCAGCGTGGAGCCGACATGGCACGCTGGATGATCTTCGCCGGGGCGGTACTGCTCGCGCTCGGCATCGCCTGGCACTATTTCCCGTGGCTGCTGAACTGGTTCGGCCGCCTGCCGGGCGACATTCGCATCGAATCCGAACGCAGCCGGGTGTTCATCCCGATCACCTCGATGGTGATCCTCAGCGTGGTGCTGACCGTACTGATCAACCTGTTCCGCCGCTAGGGTGGGATACGGCGCCCCGCACTTGGGGGCGCTTTGCGCGCTGATGACAGCAGGCGCAACCTCACCAATCGGGGCCTGCCCGCCACGCGCCGCGTGTTATTGCGGCTAACACTCCCGGCTCTTTCAGCCCCGCGCCGCCGCACTCAGGATCAGATGCTTCATTTCCTTGACCGCCTGCTTGAAGCCGACGAACAGCGCATGCGCCACGATGGCGTGGCCGATGTTCAGCTCGTTGACCCCGCGGATGGCGGCGATGGCTTCGGCGTTGTGATAGTGCAGCCCATGCCCGGCATTGACGATCAGGCCATGGCTGAGGCCGGCCTCCACACCGTCGCGAATGCGTGCGAGCTCGCACGCCCGCTCGGCAACGCTGTGCGCATCGGCATAGCGCCCGGTGTGCAGCTCGATAGCCGGAGCCCCGATACGCGCTGCCGCTTCGATCTGACGGGGATCGGCATCGATGAACAGCGAAACCTCGGCCCCGCAGAGCGTCAGTCGCTCGACCGCCTCACGAATACGCGGCTCCTGGCCGGCCACATCCAGACCGCCCTCGGTGGTGAGTTCCTGGCGCGTCTCCGGGACCAGGCAGACATGTTCGGGGCGCAGTTGCTCAGCAAACGCGAGCATCGCCTCGGTGACGCCCATCTCGAAGTTCATTCGCGTCTGCAGGGCGTCCTTCATCATCAGAACGTCGCGTTCCTGGATATGTCGACGGTCTTCGCGCAGGTGCACGGTGATACCGTCGGCTCCCGCCTCCTCGGCATCCAGCGCGGCCTTGACCGGATCGGGATAACGGGTGCCGCGCGCCTGGCGTAGCGTCGCGACATGGTCGACATTGACACCGAGCAGGATTCGATTGGCTTCAGTCACGCGATACCTCCTTCATGTTCATGAACAGCTCGCGGCTGACCAACGGCCGGCCGCCCAGGTGGGGCGCCAAGGCCTGGCGCATCAGCCTCTTGGCCGCCGCCAGTGCTCCCGGCACCTGCCAGTCGGCCTCGGCCATCGCCAACAGCTCGGCCCCGTTGAACAGGCCGGGCTGGAATTGCGAGACGGGCTCGAGACCGGCATCGGGAATCAGACGGTAGAGGCCAGCAGGCTCGATCGGCAAGCCCTGGAGGTCGTGCTCGAGCGCGAAGCCATAGCCGAGCTCGCCAAGCAGCCGCCACTCGAAGGCACGCAGCAATGGCTCGATCGGTCGTTTGGCCGCCAATGCCGGCAGCGTCGCCGCGTAGTGCTCGAAGAGGGCCGGCTGGGCATCCTCGACCGGCAGCAGACGAACCAGCAGTTCGTTCAGGTACAGACCGCTGAACAGAGCCTGACCGTCGAGCCAGAATGTTGGCCCGGCCTGCTCCAGGCGTGCCACGGTCTTCAGGTCGCTCCGGCCGCGCAGCTCGATTTCCAGCGAAACGAAGGGGCGCAGCAGGCTGCCGGCCCTGCCGCGAGCTGCGCGCATCACCGCGCGCAGCCGTCCCTGGGGGGTGAACAGCTCGACGAGCGCGCTGCTTTCCTTGTAGGGACGGCTATGCAGTACGAATGCAGGCTGGTGCATGGCGGGTCAGGGCGTGCCTGGTGCGCGCAGCAAGTGTGCTAACGCGTTTACTGATAACCGAGCGAATGCAGTGCGCGCTCGTCGTCGGACCAGCCACCCTTGACCTTGACCCACAGGTTGAGCATGACCTTGGAGTCGAACAGCACCTCCATGTCCTTGCGCGCTTCCTGGCCGATGCGTTTGATGCGCTCACCCTTGTCGCCGATGATGATCTTCTTCTGGCCGTCGCGCTCGACCAGAATCAGCGCGTGGATGTGCAGCACGTGGCCTTCCTGCTTGAAGTCCTCGATCTCGACGGTGATCTGGTACGG
This sequence comes from Stutzerimonas sp. CXK-1, assembly GCF_057738225.1. Classification (NCBI taxonomy): domain Bacteria; kingdom Pseudomonadati; phylum Pseudomonadota; class Gammaproteobacteria; order Pseudomonadales; family Pseudomonadaceae; genus Stutzerimonas; species Stutzerimonas sp. CXK-1. The sequence goes on from NZ_CM173217.1 coordinate 3,063,542, forward strand.
CACCTCGGCGCCAAGCTGCCGCATGATCTTCTCGCGTACCAGCTCGGCGGCAAGAAAGCGGCTGCTGCGATCGGTGATCTGGTCTTCCGGGAAGAAATGCTCGCCCTCGGGCAGGCGCTCGGCGACCAGGTTTTCCAACGTTTCCAGATTTTGTCCATGCTGCGCCGAAATCGGCACGATCTCGGCGTTGGGCAACTGCTCGGCGAGCCAGCGCAGATGAGGCAGCAGCTCGGCCTTGTCCTCGATGCGGTCGGTCTTGTTCACCGCCACGATCAGCGGCCCAGTAACGTACTGTACGCGCTCCAGCACAGCCTGGTCCTCATCGGTCCAGCGGGTACGATCGACGACGAAAATCACCACGTCGACGTCCTTCAGCGCGGAGGCCGCGGTGCGGTTCATGTAGCGGTTGAGCGCGGTCTCGCCGTTCTGGTGCAGGCCCGGGGTATCGACATAGACCGCCTGCACGCTGCCCTCGGTCTTGATGCCGAGCATGTTGTGACGGGTGGTCTGCGGCTTGCGCGAGGTGATCGCCAGCTTCTGCCCGAGAATATGGTTGAGCAAGGTCGACTTGCCGACGTTCGGCCGGCCGACGATAGCGACGTAGCCACAACGGCTGACGGCATCGTGCTGCGCCGGTTCAAGGTGTTCAGTCATGTCCATTCTCCACGCCAAGGGCGATGAGTGCGGCGGCCGCAGCCACCTGTTCGGCGATACGCCGGCTGGCGCCCTGCCCGTGGGTCTTGTCGGTCAGCAAGGCTACCTGGCATTCGACGAAGAAGGTGCGGCAATGCGGTTCGCCCTGAATGTCCACCACCTCGTAGCGCGGCAATTCGCAGGCGCGCGATTGCAGGAACTCCTGCAGTCGCGTCTTCGGATCCTTGTTGGTGTCGACCAGCGTCAAGCCTTGCAGCTCCCCCGCGAGCCAGTCCAGCACCCGCTCACGTGCCGCTTCCATGCCGGCATCGAGGTAGATCGCGCCAATCAGCGCCTCGAGCGTGTCGGCCAGGATCGACTCACGGCGATAACCGCCGCTCTTGAGCTCGCCGGAACCAAGGCGCAGATGGTCGCCCAGCTCGAAGCCGCGGGCGAGCACCGCCAGCGTTTCGCCCTTGACCAGCCGGGCGCGCAGGCGAGAGAGCTGGCCTTCTTTGGCTTGCGGAAAGTGGTTGAACAGCGCCTCGCCGGCGATGAAGTTCAGGATGGCGTCACCGAGGAACTCGAGGCGTTCGTTATTGCGCCCGGCATAGCTGCGGTGCGTGAGCGCCAGGAGCATCAGCTCCTGGTCCTTGAAGTGATAACCGAGCTTGCGCTCGAGACGGGCTAGCGAAGTGCTCACGGCATCCTTAGGCGATATTCTTTGTCGAAGTTGGCCACCAGATCGAGGTTGCTGATCAGTGGCTCACGTTTTTCATATTTGAGGTGGGCGCGGAATTCGTTGTCCTGGATTTCCACCTTCAGTGCATCGCGCAGATCGAAATCGCGAATGCCGTTCACCTGCAGGCCTTTGCTGACGTGAGTATAGAACTCGCCAACGCTTCGGATTTCCTCGGCCTGTTCGGTTTCAACCGATGTGATCACCTTGTCCAGGGACATATAGTCCATGTAGTGCGGCAGCATCTTGAATGCGGTGCTGGCGAAGAAGGCCACGAGAGCCAGGACCACCAGCCAGCTCAGCATGGACAACCCATTCTGCGAACGCGCGAAACTCATGTCGACCTCTAGTCGTCTCGATACCCACCCAGCGGGGCGTGCCCACTATAGCGAGCCACGCACCGGCGTCAGCGGCGGCATTTCACAGCCTCAGTGAATCAACCCCACCCGCGAAAAGTGCGGCAGGTTGCTGAGCTTCGGATCAGGCCAGCTCATCCACACGGCAAATGCCTTGCCGACGATATTGCGATCGGGAACCATGCCAACCAACTCCGGCGCAATGGTATCGTCCTGCCAGTAACGGCTGTCGTTCGAGTTATCGCGGTTGTCGCCCATCATGAAGTAGTGCCCTTGCGGGACCGTCCACTGCCTGCTGGGCTCGATGCGGTAGCGCCCCATCTCCTTGCGGATGATGTGCTCGACATCGCCGAGTTGCTCGCGGTATAGCACCGCGCTGCCCAGACTACCCGGCTCTTCGCCGATCAGCGTCTCGGCGACCAGCTTGTCGTTCACATACAGCCGACGGTCGCTGCTGTAGCGAATCACGTCTCCCGGCAGGCCGACCACACGCTTGATGTAGTTGATGTTGGGATCGCTCGGGTAGCGGAACACCATCACGTCGCCGCGCTTCGGGTCACCTACTTCAATGATCTTGGTGTCGATCACCGGCAACCGAATGCCATAGGCAAATTTGTTGACCAGGATGAAATCGCCGACCTCCAGCGTGGGCTTCATCGAGCCGGACGGGATCTGGAAAGGCTCGACGAGAAAGGAGCGCAGCACCAGCACGATGGCCAGCACCGGAAAGAACGACTTGCCGTACTCGATGAGGACCGGCTCGCGGTTGAGGGCTTCCAGCGCCTGCGCGTCTACCTGATCGGTGCGTCCCTGATAGCTGGCGATGGCCGCACGCCGCCGGGGGGCGAAATACAACAGATCGCTCAGCGCCAGCAGGCCGGACACCAATACGGCGATGACCAGCAGCAAAGGGAAATTGATCGACATATCAGCTATCTACCTTGAGCACCGCGAGGAAAGCTTCCTGAGGGATTTCGACGCTACCGACTTGCTTCATGCGCTTCTTGCCCGCCTTCTGCTTTTCCAGCAGTTTGCGCTTGCGGCTGACATCGCCACCGTAGCACTTGGCGAGAACGTTCTTGCGCAGCGCCTTGACCGTAGTACGAGCGACGACCTGGCCACCGATAGCGGCCTGGATGGCGACATCGAACATCTGCCGAGGGATCAGCTCCTTCATCTTCTCGGTCAGCTGACGGCCTTTATAGTGCGCATTGTCACGATGGACGATGAGCGCCAACGCATCGACCTTCTCGCCATTGATCAGCACGTCCAGCTTGATCAGGTTTGCCGCCTGGAAGCGATCGAAGCTGTAGTCGAGCGAGGCGTAGCCGCGGCTTACCGACTTCAGTCGATCGAAGAAATCCAGCACCACCTCGCTCATGGGCAGGTCGTAGCGCACCTGGACCTGCGAGCCGAGGAACTGCATGTCCCGCTGAACGCCACGCTTTTCGATGCACAGCGCGATGACATTACCCAGATGGTCCTGCGGCACCAGGATGTTGGCCTGCACGATCGGTTCGCGCATTTCGGCAATCGAGGCCAGGTCCGGCAGCTTGGAAGGGTTGTCCACATACACGGTGTCGCCGCTCTTCAGCACCACCTCGTAGATCACCGTAGGTGCCGTGGTGATCAGATCCAGATCGTACTCGCGCTCCAGCCGCTCCTGGATGATCTCCATGTGCAGCATGCCGAGGAAGCCGATGCGGAAGCCGAAACCCAGCGCATCGGAGCTCTCCGGCTCGAACTGCAAGGCGGCGTCATTGAGCGTCAGCTTTTGCAGCGCCTCGCGGAAATCCTCGAAATCGTCGGAGCTGACCGGGAATAGACCGGCGTAGACCTGAGGCTTGATTCGCTGAAAGCCCGGCAACATCTCGACATCCGGCGTGTTTGACAGCGTCAGCGTGTCACCGACCGGCGCGCCGTGAATGTCCTTGATGCCCGCGATGATGAAGCCCACTTCGCCGGCCTTCAGATCCTCTGTGGCGGTGTGCTTGGGCGTGAACACGCCGACGCTGTCCACCTGATGCAATTTGCCGGTCGACTTGACGAGGATCTTGTCGCCCTTCTTCACACGGCCATGCTTGACCCGAACCAGGGACACTACGCCCAGATAATTGTCGAACCACGAATCGATGATCAGCGCCTGCAGGGGGGCTTCGATTTCGCCTTCGGGCGCAGGAATGATCTTGACCAGGCGCTCGAGCACGTCGACCACGCCCATGCCGCTCTTGGCACTGCACGGGACCGCATCGGTCGCATCGATACCGATGATGTGTTCGATCTCTTCCTTGACGCGCTCCGGCTCGGCTTGCGGCAGGTCCATCTTGTTCAGCACGGGCATGACCTCCAGCCCCTGCTCGATCGCGGTGTAGCAATTGGCGACCGACTGCGCTTCCACGCCTTGCCCTGCATCGACGACCAGGATCGCGCCTTCGCAAGCAGCCAGCGACCGACTGACTTCATAGGTGAAGTCAACGTGCCCCGGCGTATCGATGAAGTTCAGCTGGTAGGTACGGCCGTCCTGCGCGTTGTAGTGCAGGGTCACGCTATGTGCCTTGATGGTGATGCCGCGCTCACGTTCCAGATCCATCGAATCCAGCACCTGCGCTTCCATCTCACGGTCGGAGAGGCCCCCGCATATCTGGATGAAGCGATCTGCCAAGGTCGACTTGCCATGGTCGATGTGCGCGATGATGGAGAAATTGCGGATATGACTCAGGTCACTCAAAGCTCAACACTCGATAGATGTCGCAGACCGGGCGCCTGCCAAAATAGCCGCGGAGTTTAACCGATCAAGCTATCGAGTGCCACGCGAGCTGACCATCGAGCCACACCAATGCGCTCGGAGAGGCCCCTGCTCGGATCGCCCGGGCGGCCCGAGCGTAATGAAACGGGCCCTGCATTCCCGCCTGCGCGTTGGGCACAAGGCGTTCTAGCATCAACCTGCCGCGCCAACGCGGATGTCCGGCCCGCACGCCTGCGCTCCACTGCCTGCGGAGATGCATATCGCGTTTCAGCGGCCGCTGATCAGCTGTCTGCTGGCAAGCAGCGCCCGCCAGGGAACCGTGAAGCCCTAGGCCGGACCTGGCGCCGCTATAGCGTTGCAGCGCCTCAGCCTGGATTCGCGGCGGCAGGCGAAGCGTGCTCGGCGAGCTGGGTGAGATCAGACAGGTGCGCCGGAACAAAGCCGGGCGAACGTGAAATGCCGAATATCGGGACCGAGAATGTCGGCCCCTGCCAGGCGGAACAGCTAGAGCAGGTGCTCCCGCATACCGCTCCCGCTGCTGCACGCGGACTCCGAGAGCAGAGCACGCAGCACGATTGGTTGTAACTCAGCGTTCTGGTCGATCCGTTTGCTGCTTTGCCGCACCAACCAGCAGCCTGCCAAGAAGCCCAGTAGCCCACCGAGAATCGTCACAGGCTCGGCAGCCGACAGGCTTTGCGCCAGCAGCGCACCTACGAACAGGAAAAATAGCGGAAGCAGATAAACCAGGACGGCTCCATGCAGGAGCGCGCGCTCGGAAATGCCGATCACGACGCCATCCCCGACCTGCAACCTGAGGCTGGTAGCGGCTCGAGTCAGGCCGCGTCGTTCCTGTACGCCCAGCCGGTTCATCAAGCCCTGCCCGCAGCCATTCTTTGCTGAACAGCCCGAGCAGGTGCTTTGCACCTCGGTCTGTACCCAGACCGCCCCGTCTTCCACCGCGATGACGCGCCCGCGCTCCTCGATCACTGACCGGCGGCCTCGCCTTCGGAACGCGCCGAAAGCGCTACACGCTCGGCAGTTCCAAGCGGCACCTCGCCGACGACGGTGACCATTACGTCGCCCCCCGAACCGCTGATGCGCTTGGAGACGACAACGGTCGGCCCCATCTGACTCCGCGCGTCGTGCACCTGCGCCCCGCGCAACGGCTCGATGAACACGGAAAAACGGGCCAGCCCATCACCATAGGAGAGCCAGGTGACCGGGACGTCCGCATCGACGCCTGGACGCTGTGCCGACTCCAGCAGCTTGAAGCCAGGAGGCAGCCAATCGGCCCGCCAACCGCTCGAAGGCTCGGTTCGTTCGACATGTTCTACCGACTTGCACGCAGCCGTCGCCTTCAGTCCAGGCGCCGGAACATTGCCAGCCTCGAAATGCGTGAATTGCAGGCGCTCGAGGAGCTGCCCTTTCTCACTGAGCATGAGCGACTTGATTGGAAACGCCGTTTCTCGATCCAGGTGCAACTCGAAACTGTATCGATGCTGGTCACGGGCCAGCACGGCGATCGCCACCGCGGGCCGATCAGCGATACGTGACTCCCCGATGACCCGGAATTCATACCACTCGGATAAGGCCTTGGCATCAAAACGTGGGTTTTGCCACGCCTGACTGGGTTCAGCCGCAGAAGCGAACTCATCGCTGGAACATTGGACTTGGCCATTGATCCGAACGACCTCAACAGCAGGCCCATCGAGCTGCAGCAGTCGCTCGCGGACTTCGCCACCCTTGACTTGATGCCAAACCGCATGACTGGAAAAGCTGCCATCGCGTCCGTAGACAAACGTTCCGGCATAACTATGGCTCTGCCCCGCTTTTGCGAGGCTGGCCATCCAGGTATCGGCATCTGCAGCGAAGGCCGGCATCGATAGCCAGCCTCCGATTACTACACATAGCGGCAGTGCGCGCATGTTCTTCCTTAGTTAGCGTTCTTCCATGCTGGCTGCGCGAGCATACGGCAGCGCACCGTCCGAGCCACTTCCAAATGCCGCTTGCTGGGCATGCTGACGCACATAGGACGGCAAACGCTCTTCGTGCCAGCGATCAATCGGTGCAGCTTCGGCCGCAGGCTGCGCCTGCACCTCCGTCTGCCCCTCACTATAACCTGCCAATACAGCCGGCCCCTGAGTGGCCTGCGGCACGGAGATAGCTGGCGGAGCCGCCTCTTGCGCAAGTTGCGGTGCCGCGACGTCATTCTGATTGTACAGACGCACGCCGGCCAGCACTGCCACGGTCACCGAAGCCGCTACAGCCAACCGACCCAGATTGCGCCATGCGACGCCTGCACGAGCTGGCACACTCGGCACAGCCTCATCGGCAATCGCGGCGGAAACCGCTGCCGAGATATCCAACCGCGGCTCGATCAGCTCCTTGTGCATCACGGCACGGGCGATTTGATAACGCGACCAGGTGGCACGTACTTCTTGATCGTCGCTTGCTGCGAGCACGCGACGTAATTCCAACTCGTCCGCTTCGTTATCCATCACCGCGGACAGCGATTCATGCAGGGCTTCACGACTCATGGCGGTTCCTCTCTTGGCTGTCGCCGCTGTCTCAGGATTCATGCAACAAGGGTTGCAACGACTTATCGATGGCTTCACGCGCCCGGAATATCCGGGAGCGTACCGTTCCGACGGGACACTGCATCACGCTCGCAATGTCTTCGTAACTAAGACCATCGAATTCGCGCAATGTTAAGGCCGTGCGCAAATCTTCCGGCAGTTGCTGAATTGTCCGATGAACGGTGTCTTCAATCTCATCCCTGAGCAGCGACCGCTCCGGCGACTCGATGTCCTTTAGAGCGTGGTCACCCTCATAGAACTCGGCATCTTCGGAACTTACGTCACTGTCTGGCGGTCGCCTACCACGCGCCACCAGATGATTCTTCGCCGTATTGATGGCGATGCGGTACAGCCATGTGTAAAAGGCACTGTCACCGCGAAAGTTGCTCAGCGCTCGGTAGGCCTTGATGAACGCTTCCTGCGCGACATCCTGAGCCTCATGAGAGTCGTGCACGAAGCGCACGATCAACCCAAGGATCTTGTGCTGATATTTCATAACCAGCAGATCAAACGCGCGCTTATCCCCTCGCTGAACACGCTCAACCAGCTGCTGGTCTTGCTCCTGGGTCAACATAGATACGCCTCCTTACCGAGGGCGCATCGCTCACACCAGCGAACCGACCTGCCAGAATAGACCCGGGCTTTACGCAAAAGTTCTCCCCCTTCCTAGCAAGCTTTCCTGCAATACGTTGGCGGCAACTGCGCAACTACGTTTCCGTGTCGGGCTCTCACGCCCTAGCCCGCTGATACCGGCATCACCGTGCAGCGAGCACTCTCAAGCATCTATGGATCGCACGCCTGCAAGAAAAGTTCCACGAGCGCGAAGATTAATCCCTTTCAGCTATATTGCCGCACGGCGCGGTCTATATACTACCGGCGATCTCATTCGTGGATGTCGAGATGAGCCAGCATTATCAATACGACGTATTGGTCATCGGCAGCGGCGCTGCTGGCCTGACCCTAGCCCTGAATTTGCCTGAAAGCCTGAGGATCGCGGTCCTTAGTAAAGGTGACCTCTCCAACGGTTCGACCTATTGGGCGCAGGGGGGAGTAGCCGCGGTGCTGGATACCAGCGACACGGTGGACTCACATGTCGCTGATACGCTTGTGGCCGGCGCAGGGCTGTGTCACGAGCAGGCCGTCCGTTTTACCGTCGAGCACAGTCGAGAATCCATCGGATGGCTAATAGAGCAAGGTGTTCCCTTCACCCGCGACGACACGCACGATCGGGAAGACGGCAGCTTTGAGTTCCATCTCACCCGCGAAGGTGGCCACAGTCACCGACGCATCATCCACGCTGCCGACGCTACCGGCGCTGCAATCTTCAGCACATTGCTCAGGCGCGCCCAGAGCAGAACCAATATCGAGCTCCTCGAACAGCGGGTCGCGGTCGACCTGATCACCGAGCAGAAGCTAGGCCTGCCGGGCAAGCGCTGCCTGGGCGCCTACGTCCTTAACCGCCACACCGGGGAAGTCGACACCTTTCAGTCGCGGTTCGTGGTGCTGGCGACCGGCGGCGCCGCAAAGGTCTACCTCTATACCAGCAACCCGGACAGCGCCTGCGGCGATGGTATCGCCATGGCCTGGCGCGCCGGGTGTCGCGTCGGCAACCTCGAGTTCAACCAGTTCCATCCAACCTGCCTGTATCATCCGCAGGCCAAGAGCTTTCTCATCACCGAAGCACTGCGTGGCGAAGGCGCTCTGCTGAAGCTGCCGAACGGCGAGCGCTTCATGCCGCGTTTCGACGAACGCGCAGAACTGGCGCCACGTGACATCGTGGCACGCGCGATCGACCACGAAATGAAGCGCCTGGGCATCGACTGCGTCTTCCTCGACATCAGCCACAAGCCTGCCGACTTCATCAAGGCTCATTTTCCGACGGTGTACGAGCGCTGCCTGGCGTTTGGCATCGACATCACTCGCCAAGCGATCCCTGTTGTTCCCGCCGCTCATTACACATGTGGCGGCGTGGTGGTAGACGATGCAGGCCGGACAGACATCCCGGGGCTTTACGCGATCGGCGAGACCAGCTTCACCGGCTTGCATGGCGCCAACCGCATGGCCAGCAATTCACTGCTCGAGTGCTTCGTCTATGGCCGTTCAGCGGCCGAGGATATCTTGCGCGAACTGCAGCAAGTGCCCATACCGCAGGACCTGCCAGCCTGGGATGCCAGCCAGGTCACCGATTCGGACGAGGACGTCATCATCGCTCACAACTGGGACGAGTTACGGCGCTTCATGTGGGACTACGTCGGCATCGTGCGAACCACGAAACGCCTGATGCGCGCCCAGCACCGAGTGAAGCTGCTACTCAGCGAGATCGACGAGTTCTATTCGAACTACAAGGTCAGCCGCGACTTGCTCGAACTGCGCAATCTGGCGCTGGTCGCCGACCTGATGATCAGCTCGGCCATGCAGCGCAAGGAAAGCCGCGGCCTGCACTACACGCTGGACTTTCCCCAACAACTGGCTACCGCAGCCGACACTATTCTGGTTCCGCCCAGCGCTGACGACTGAACTTCAGCCGAACTCTCAGCTGCCGATGGAGATCCTTCGGCAGGCTGTCGGCAGGGATACAGACACTCACAGCCAAACGCCTGCCAGGCAGGCGCATACGCAGCAGGATCAGCGCGGGAAGTGCCATGCTGTCCGGCAGCAAGCGGGCGGACTGCCATCCGGAACCGGCGTTCCAGAGTTGCCAGCCACCGGCATCCAGCCGCAGAGCACGCCAGCTAGCAGGATGCGAAAGCGTGACCGAGCGCGGGACGACCCATCCGGCATGTACTCCAGCCAAGACCAGGACCACCGCCTTCACCCCTATTGGCGCAGCGCTGAGCCAGACGCTGAGCACGGCCAGGCAGGCGACCAGAGCATAGCCCCAGGCCAGCCGCCGCGATGGCCGCCAGTGCCATTCGAAGGATCGATTACTTGGGCTGGACACGATCGAGGATCATGCGAACCATCCGCCGCAAGTCCTCGTCCTGCGGCTCTTCACGCTCCATGAACCAGCCGAACATATCCTGATCCTCGCATTCGAGCAGCTTGCGATAGCGGCGCTGATCCTCCTCGTCCAATGCCGGGTAGACCTCCTTGACGAAGGGCACCAACAGAACGTCCAGCTCCAGCATTCCACGACGGCTGTGCCAGAAGAGGCGATTGAGTTCGATTTGATCGGCCATGCAACGGCTCCTTGGTTGAGGGCCGCATTATAGCGACAGCAGTGCCGCTGCGGCAGTCGCCGGTAGCCACGTCGCGGCCACCAACTTATATGATGCGCCTTGCTATGATGGCGCCTCGCACTGATACGGGAACGAACATGACCGATGCCGCCTACTTCTGCCCCCTGTCGCACGAAGGTGTCCTTGCCGTGCGCGGCCCGGACGCCGCCAAGTTTCTGCAGGGCCAGCTGACCTGCAACCTCGCCTATATCGGCGAACACGCCTCCAGCCTGGGCGCGCGCTGTACGCCGAAGGGGCGCATGCAGTCGAGCTTCCGGATCGTCCAGGATGGCGACGGCTATCTGCTGGCCATGGCTACTGAGTTATTGCCGCCACAGCTGGAAAATCTCAGCAAATACGCAGCTTTCTCCAAGTCCCGCCTGTCCGACGAAAGCGAACGCTGGAATCGCTTCGGCCTGAGCGGCGCCGACGAGGTGCTGGCCAGCCTTGGCCTGGACCTGCCTCAGGCGCCGGACAGCGTCGCGCGCCAGGAGGGGCTGCTGGCGATTCGCTTATCAGACGGCCGCACCGAGCTCTGGGCGCACCAAGGCGCCGGACAAGTGCGTGAGCAGTTGCAGACACGCCTCCTGCAGGTGCCGCTGGAGCATTGGCTGCTCGCCCAGATACGTGCCGGTATCGGGCAGGTCTTTGGTGCCACGACCGAGCTGTTCATCCCGCAAATGATCAACCTCCAGGCACTCGGTGGTGTCAGCTTCAAGAAAGGCTGCTACACGGGCCAGGAAATCGTGGCGCGCATGCAATACCTCGGCAAGCTCAAGCGCAGGCTCCACCGGCTCAGCCTGATGGCACCCTCGACCGACCTGCCGAGCCCGGGCGTCGAGCTGTTTTCGCCTACCCACGGCTCGAGCGTTGGCGAGGTGGTACTGGCGGCCCCGACGCCGGACGGCATCGAGATGCTCGTCGTGCTACAGGAAGACGCCGCGGCCGACGGCCGCATTTATCTCGGCTCGCCGGATGGCCTGCCGCTCACCCTGCTGACGCTTCCCTATACCTTGAACCCCGACCAGGAAATCCAGCGCTGAAGCCCGTATAAATCGACGGCGGCCCAATGATCGCCGCGGCCTCTGCCCAGAAGACAAGGAATGACATGAGCACCCTCGCCGAAAAGGTCCAACGCGACCTGCTGCTAGCCATCGAGAACGACGACCTGGTGTTACCGACTCTGCCCGAGGTCGCCTTGCGCGTACGCGAGGCCACCGAAGATCCGGATATCAGCATTGCTGCGCTGAGCAAGGTCATCGGCAACGATGCCGCGCTGACCGCGCGCATCATCAAGGTGGTCAACAGCCCCCTTTTGCGCACCAACCGGGAGATCAACGATCTGCAGACGGCCATCGGTCGCCTGGGCATCAACTACACCTGCAACCTGGCCACCGGGCTGGCCATGGAGCAAATGTTCCAGGCCACCACCGACGTGGTCGACCGCAAGATGCGTGAAGTCTGGAACAAGAGCACCGAGGTCGCAGCCATCAGCCATGTGTTGTGCCGCCATTACACGCGCCTGCTGCCCGACCAGGCGACACTCGCCGGCCTGGTGCACCAGATTGGCGTCTTGCCGATCCTGACCTATGCCGAAGAGCACGGCGCCCTGATGGCCGACTCGATCAGCCTGAACCACGTGATCGACAAGATTCATCCGATCCTCGGCGAGCGCATCCTGCGCACCTGGGACTTCCTCGAGCCGATTGCCGTCGTGCCCGGTCAGTACTGCGACTTCACTCGCGACTCCGCCGCCGCCGATTACACCGATATCGTGCAGGTCGCCACATTGCAGAGCTACCTGGGCACCAACCATCCGTTCACCCAGCTGGACTGGCAGCGGATTCCCGCCTTCGCCAAGCTCGGCCTCGACCCCAGCACCCTGTTGCACGATGACGAAGACCTTTCGGTCGCCATGGATGCTGCAATGAGCATGCTTCAATAACGCCAGCGGCGTCTGACGGCGACCAGGTAACCGCTCGGCCGAAAACACGAACGCGCCTCAGCCGATCCAGTCACACCCAGAGACGGCCCCATGCCGACACGCCCTGCCAACTACCTGGCTGGGAACACCTGGTCCACGCTGGAGAACGCTGATGATGCACGCTACCCGAACCTATCTTCGCGCCGCTGCCGTCCTGCTGCTCGGCTTCGCCGCCAACCTGGCTCACGCCGCACAGGGCGATGACTTCCTCGACCGGGCGTCAGCCAATGGCATTGCCGAAATCGAGACCGCGCGCATGGCGCTCGAAACGAGCCAGGCAGAGGACGTGCGCGCCTTTGCCCAGCGGATGCTCGACGACCATACGAAGTCACGCCAGGACATGGCGCGCCTGGCCAAGGAAAAAAACCTGCCGCTCTCCGACGAAGCCACGTTGATGAACAAGGCCAAGGCGATGATTCTCGAGCTGCGTGACGGCGAGGACTTCAACGAGGCTTATGCGAACAACCAGGTCGTGGCCCACGAGCAGACCATCGAGCTGTATCGCGACTACCTGAAGAACGGCCAGAACTCGGACCTGAAGCAGTTCGCCGAAAAAATGCTACCCACGCTCGAGGAGCATCTGCAGCAGGCCAAACAACTCCAAACCCGACACGTCGAGCAAGACTGATCCCACTGCAGCTACTTAAACAGCCTCGGGCAGGCGCCAATCGATGGGCTCCATGGCGTGCTGCCTGAGGAATTGATTGGCCCGACTGAAGTGCCCATTGCCGATGAAACCGCGGTGCGCCGAAAGCGGCGATGGGTGAGCCGACTTGAGCAGCAAATGTCGGGTGGGGTCGATCAGCCGTGCTTTACCCTGTGCGTGCGCTCCCCACAGCAGAAACACGAGATGTGGCCGTCGGTCGGCCACGATCTCTATGATCCGGTCGGTGAACCGATGCCAGCCTGCTTTGGCATGGGAGCCTGCCAAACCACGCTCGACGGTCAGTGAAGTGTTGAGCAGCAACACGCCCTGCTCGGCCCAGCGCTGCAGGTAACCATGCGGCGGAACCGGCAGGTTCAGGTCGCGCTTGAGTTCCTTGTAGATGTTCTGCAGCGAGGGTGGCGGCGCAATACCCGGCTGCACGGAAAAGCACAGGCCGTGCGCCTGCCCGGGACCGTGGTAAGGGTCCTGACCGATGATCACCACCTTGACCTGATCGAGCGGTGTCGAATTCAGCGCATTGAATATCAGCGGCCCCGGAGGATAAATGACCTTGCCCGCCGCCTTCTCTCGACGCAGGAACGCCGCCAGCTCTTTCATATAGGGCTGTTCGAACTCCTCTCGTAGCGCTTCCTTCCAGCTGGGCTCCAGCTTGATTCGCTCATCCTGCGGCATGCTCTCACCTGCTCGTACTCGACCGCGGCACCCTAGAAAAGCCAGGGAGCACTGTCAACGCAGGCCTACGACAAATAACTGACCGAGCCTTGCGCCGCAGCAACACATGCCCGCCCCGCCACCGGCAAAATGGCGTCTCGGTCACATTCACGACGTGGCGTGATCGCGGCTGACGGGATAACTGATGACGCCCGTGCGACCGCAGAGTAAAAAAGCTGACTGCCAACAAACCAATAACAATTAGCTCGCAAGGAATCTGCAATGAAACGGATACCCCTCTTGGCGCTGGCGCTAGGGTTCTGTGTCGCTGCCCAGGCCGCCGATCCCATCACCCTTGGACTGAATTACCCCCGCACCGGCAGTTACAAGGAAGAAGGGCTCGCACAGATGCGCGGCGCGCTGATGGCGATCGACGAGATCAACGCGCGCGGCGGTGTACTCGGCCGACCACTGCAACTGGTCAGCCGCAATACCGCGTCTCGCCCGGCCAAGGCCGTTGCCAACGTCGACAAGATGGCCGATGACGGCGTCGCCATGCTATTCGGTGGCGTTTCCAGTGCTGTCGCAATCGCCGCCAGCAAACGCGCCAAGGAGCGCGGGCTCCTCTATTTCGGCACCCTGACGTACTCCAACGACACCACGGGCAAGGACGGCCACCGTTACATGTTCCGCGAGTGCAACAACGCCTGGATGAGCGCACGGGTGCTGGGGCAATACCTCAACGAGCACCTGCCGGGCAAACGCTACTTCTACATCACCAGTGATTACACCTGGGGCCACACCAGCGAGAGCTCGCTTCGCCAGGCTACCGGCACACAGGACCCGGCCAAGCATCCAGGTGTGCGCACCCCCTTCCCCGGGGCCCGCCTGTCGCAGTACCGCGCGGCGTTGGAACAGGCACGCGACAGCGGCGCCGATGTCCTGGCGCTCGTATTGTTCGGCGAGGACATGGTGCGCGCCATGCGCATCGCCAATGATCTCGGCCTGACCAAGCAGATGCAGATCGCCGTACCGAACCTGACGCAAAGCATGGTCGAGCTGGCCGGGCCGGACATCATGCGCGGCGTGCTCGGGACCGAACCCTGGACCTGGCGCGTCCCGGAGATCGAAGGCTCTGCCGCCGGCCAGGCCTTCGTGAAGAACTTCGATGAGCGCTACCAGACCCATCCATCCAGCTCCGCCGCCTCGGCGTACAGCATCGTCTACCAGTGGGCCGACGCCGCGACACGTGCCAAGAGCATCGCCAGCGAGCAAGTGATTGCCGCGCTGGAGGGTCATCGCTACAGCCTGCTCAAGGATGAACAACAGTGGCGCGCCTTCGACCACCAGAATGTCCAGACGGTGTACGCGGTGCGCGTCAAACCTCGCGAAGAAGTGCTCAAGGATCGCTTCAAGCAGGACTACTTCGAGATCGTTCACCGCCTCAGCGGCGAACAGGCAGCGCCTACACTTGCCGAATGGCAGGACGAACGGCGCGCGGGCAACCAACCGCTCAAGCTGCAGTGACACCCCACGGGCGCGGCGTACCGCCACGTACGCCGCGCTCGGGCGCACGCCGTGCTCCAGCACCTGTCGTAACGTCTGACATGGCCGCTGGCGGCCTGCGTTTTGGAGAGCGAGCAGCATGCGTACAGCCCTTGAACCCTATCAATCCGGTTTTTTCGACGTCACCCACAAGCTGACCGTCGAAAAGCACGGTCACACAGCCCTCATCACCATCAATCACCCGCCGGCCAATAGCTGGGACCGGGAGTCGCTGATCGGCCTGAAGCAGGTGGTCGAGCATCTCGACCGGGACGACGATATCTACGCACTGGTCATCACCGGCCAGGGCGAGCGCTTTTTCAGTGCAGGTGCGGATCTGCAGCAGTTCGCCGAGGGCGATCCAATCCGTGCACAGGAGATGGTGCGGCGGTTCGGCGAAGCCTTCGAGGCGCTACGCGACTTCCGTGGGGTTTCCATTGCGGCGATCAACGGCTTCGCTTTGGGGGGCGGCCTGGAATGCGCCCTTGCCTGTGACCTGCGCATCGCTGAAGAACAGGCCGAATTGGGCCTGCCCGACGCAGCCTTCGGCCTGTCCCCCTGCGGCGGTGGCACGCAGGCGCTGGCCTGGCTGGTCGGCGAAGGCTGGGCCAAGCGCATGATTCTCTGTGGCGAGCGCATACGCGCCGACACGGCCCTGCGCATCGGCCTGGTCGAGCAGGTCTGCCCGAGTGGCGAGTCGCGCGGACACGCCTTGATGCTTGCCGCGCGCGCCGCGCAGCAGAGCCCAGTGGCGATTCGCGCGATAAAGCCGCTGATCGACGGCGCGCGCAAGCGCCTGCCGGAATCCTTTCGGGCAGCCGAGCGGGAAACCTTCCTTCGATTGTTCGACGCCGCAGACACGCACGAAGGCATCCAGGCTTTTCTGGAAAAGCGTGAACCGCGCTGGCGCAATCGCTAGCCGAGCGGCGCTCAACGGCGATAAGGCTGATAGCGCCCGCCGTGATCGTAGCCGCGCTGCAGGGTGCGGTAGTCCCGCGTCGGCGGGCGCTGCCAGTGCGGCACGCCAGGCTGCTGCGGACGCCATTGCCCGGGCGGCGCGGAGCGATGCGGCGGAAAGCGGTCGGCTCGGCGCGGATAACGTTCCAGGCGTCCCGGAGCGTGCCGGTCGTAGTAGCGCTGTGGCAGCCGCCCGTCGTAGCGCGGCGGGAGATTCGGACGGTAATGCGGCTGGTATGGATAGGGGCTGCGGGGATCGTAGCGATAGTCCCGCGATGGCGCCTGGTAGCGCGGCCCCTCCGGATCGTAGACAAAGACGCCGCCGCGCCACTGCGCCTGCGCCTGCGCCAGGCCGGCACTCAGCACCAACGACAGCGCCATCACGAGCACACTCGTTTTCATGGACACCTCCATGCCAGTCGGTTGCCGACATGCATGCCTTGCATATGACCACAACGGCGGCAGCCGCGATCACCGATCGGATGATCGGCGTGCCCGACCGAACGCTGCGGCAGCCCGCCGCAGCTTGTACCGTCGGCGACGCTTCCCGATAATAGCCGCCCTTTACCTTCACGGCTCCCGCAGATCGCGACGGAAACGCTAATGACCGAACTCGCCCTGATCATGGTTAGCGCCATTCTCGTCAATAATTTCGTGCTGGTGCAGTTTCTCGGACTATGCCCGTTCATGGGCGTGTCCAAGAAGATCGAGACAGCCATTGGTCTGTCTCTGGCGACAACCTTCGTGCTGACGCTGGCCGCGATGTGCAGTTATCTCGTCCAGCGCTATGTCCTGCAGCCGCTGGATCTGGAGTTCTTGCGCACCATCAGCTTCATCCTGGTGATCGCCGTGGTCGTTCAGTTCACCGAGATGGTGGTGAACAAGACCAGCCCGCTGCTGTACCGGGTACTTGGCATATTTCTGCCGCTGATCACTACCAACTGCATCGTCCTTGGCGTCGCCCTGCTCAATGCCAACAAGAGCGAGTTCACCTTCATCACCGCCACGGCGAACGGCTTCGCCGCCGGTCTGGGCTTTTCTCTGGTCCTGGTGCTGTTCGCCGCCATGCGCGAGCGGATTGCCATTGCCGATGTACCGCGCTCCTTTCAGGGCCCGGCCATCGGCATGATCACGGCGGGCCTCATGTCGCTCGCGTTCATGGGCTTTACCGGGCTGATCAAGCTATGAGCATGGTGTTGGTCGCCGTTCTGGCGCTTCTCGCGCTGTGTCTGGTATGCGGCGCCATCCTGGGATTCGCCGCCGTACGCTTTCGCGTCGAGGGCGATCCCATCGCCGAGCAGGTCAATGCCCTGCTGCCGCAGACCCAGTGTGGCCAATGCGGCTATCCGGGCTGCAAACCCTACGCCGAAGCGATCGCCGCCGGTGACAAGATCAACAAATGTCCGCCGGGCGGCGAAGCGACCATCCAGGCGCTGGCCGACCTGCTCGACGTCGAGCCCGAGCCGCTGGACGCCGAGGGCGGCGAGAAGCCGCAAATGGTCGCCTATATCCGCGAAGCGGAGTGCATCGGCTGTACCAAGTGCATCCAGGCCTGCCCGGTCGACGCCATCGTCGGAGCCGCACGCCAGATGCACACCGTCATCGTCTCCGAGTGCACCGGTTGCGACCTTTGCGTGGAGCCCTGCCCGGTCGACTGTATCGACATGATCGAGGTCGGCCGCGACCTGCGCAGCTGGAAATGGGACTTGCCGACGCCTCCGGTTCGGCTGATTGCCACCGACCGGGAGCAAGCCGCATGAGCGCATTGAAGGTCTGGGACATTCCCGGCGGCATTCATCCGCCGGAGCACAAGACACTTTCCAACGGTACGCCGATCCAGCAGCCGCCGCTGCCGAGGCGGCTGATCGTACCGCTCGCACAGCACCTGGGCGCACCTGCCGAACCTTGCGTCGCGGTGGGCGAGCGCGTGCTCAAGGGACAGAAGATCGCCGAGGCGACCAGTGCGGTCAGCGCGCCAGTCCATGCGCCGACCTCGGGGGTGGTGAGCGTCATTGGCCCGCAGCCCTACCCGCACACATCCGGCCTGCCGAGCGCCGCCATCGTCATCGACAGCGACGGCCTGGACGAGTGGATCGCATGCGAGGCCATTTCCGATTACCGTGCCCTGGAGCCGACCGAACTGCTCGCGCGGATTCGCCAGGCCGGCATTACCGGCCTTGGTGGGGCCGGCTTTCCGACCGCAGTGAAGCTGGCCGCGAGACCCGCCCAGCAGATCCGCACGCTGATCATCAATGGCACCGAGTGCGAGCCCTACATCACCGCCGATGACCTGCTGATGCGCGAGCGCGCCAGCGCCCTGGTCAGCGGCATCGACATCCTCGTCCACCTGATCGCCCCGGCTGAGGTCATGATCGGTATCGAGGACAACAAGCCGGAGGCCATTGCCGCGGTCCGTCAGGCACTCGGCGAACGTCCTTACGTGCTGAAGGTGTTTGCGACGAAGTATCCGTCTGGCGGCGAGCGGCAGCTGATTCAGATCCTCACCGGCGAAGAGGTTCCCAGCGGCGGCCTGCCTGCCGACATCGGCATGCTTTGCCAGAATGTCGGTACCTGTGTCGCCGTGCACGACGCGGTACTGCTCGGCCGGCCGTTGATCTCGCGCATCACGACGCTGACCGGCGAAGCACTGAGCCAGCCGATGAACGTCGAAGCACTGATCGGCACGCCCGTCGGCGAGCTGCTCGAATTCGCCGGCCTGCACAGCGATCGACTGTCCCGCCTGATCATGGGCGGCCCGATGATGGGCTTCACGCTGCCCTCGCTCGACGTCCCGCTGATCAAGACCACCAATTGTCTGCTCGCCGTTACCGCAGCCGAACTACCCGCCCCCCCACCGGCACTGCCCTGCATCCGCTGTGGCGAATGCGCTGAGGTTTGTCCCGCGCGGCTGCTGCCGCAACAGCTGCATTTCTTTGCCCTCGGCCAGGAACACGAACAGCTCAAGGCGCACAACCTGTTCGACTGCATCGAGTGCGGCGCCTGCGCCTATGTCTGCCCCTCAAGCATCCCGCTGGTGCAGTACTACCGGGCCGCGAAGGCGGACATCCGCGATCTCGAGCAGAAGCAGCAAAAGGCCGAACATTCACGACAGCGCTTCGAGCTCCGCCAGGAACGCCTGCGCAAGGCCGAGGAGCAGAAAGAAGCCGAGCGCAAAGCACGTGCAGAGAAAGCCGCACGCGCCAAGGCCGCACAGGCAGATACACCGACCGCCGCCGCAGTGGCACAGGCCCAGGCGCAAAAACCGGGCCTGAGCGACGAGCAGAAGCGGCTGAAGATCGAGGCGAGCATGGCTCAGGTCGCGCTGCGCAAAGCCGAGAAACAACTAGCCGCACATGCGACCGCCGAGCTCGAGGCCCAGGTAGTGCAGTTGCGCGAGGCTGCCGCCGCAGCCCAGCAAGCGCTGGATGCGGCGCTGCCGACCCAGCCTGCCGTGAACGACGATACCGCCGCCAAGAAGGCCAAGATCGAAGCGGCCATGCTCAAGGCGCAGATCCGCAAGCTAGAGAAACTGGACGCCCCGGAAGCCGACCAGCAGGCCGAGCTGGCCCGTCTGCGCGAGCAGCTCGAACAGGCCGAGCAGACTGTGGCAAGCGCCGCCCCTGCGCCAGCCGCGACACCCGCCGTGCAGGACGACGCCTTGAAGAAGGCCAAGATCGAAGCAGCCATGCTCAAGGCACAGATCCGCAAACTGGAGAAACTGGACGCCCCGGATGCCGACCAGCAGGCCGAGCTGGCCCGTCTGCGCGAGCAGCTCGAACAGGCCGAGCAGACCGTGGCAAGCGCCGCCCCTGCGCCGACTGCGACACCCGCCGTGCAGGACGACGCCTTGAAGAAGGCCAAGATCGAAGCAGCCATGCTCAAGGCACAGATCCGCAAGCTCGAGAAACTGGACGCCCCGGACGCCGACCAGCAGGCCGAACTGGCCCGTCTGCGCGAGCAGCTCGAACAGGCCGAGCAGACCGTGGCAAGCGCCGCCCCTGCGCCAGCCGCGACACCCGCCGTGCAGGACGACGCCTTGAAGAAGGCCAAGATCGAAGCAGCCATGCTCAAGGCACAGATCCGCAAGCTCGAGAAGCTGGACGCCCCGGATGCCGACCAGCAGGCCGAGCTGGCCCGTCTGCGTGAGCAGCTCGAACAGGCCGAGCAGGCCGTTACGGCGCTGGAAAATGGCTTGGCGACCTCGCCTGCCAAAGCGGAGGCCGATCCAGCCCTGAAGCAGGCGAAGATCGAGCTGGCAGTGAAGCGTGCCGCGTTAAAGAAGGCCGAAAAAGCAGGCCGCGAAGCATCCGAACTGGCAGCGCTGCGAGCTGAGCTGGAGCAAGCCGAACAGGCCCTGCATGCCGCTGAACAGGCCTGCGGCAAGCCGGCGCCGGTACTGGTTCGCACGGGCAATCCAGCGGTCGATGAAACCACCCGGGCACTGAAGACCGAACTGGCCTTTGCCCGTGCCGACCTGCGCAAGCTGGAACGTGAGGCGAGCCCCGATGCAGCTGCGCTGCTAGCCGCCCGCCAGCGCCTGGCCGAAGCCGAGCGAAAACTCACGGAGCAGGTGACCTAGCGATTGCGTCGTGCGCCCTGACAAAAAGACAGCGGCTCGATTAGGAGCACGGCGCACCTGACCCCAGGTCGGCTGCGTCACTGCATGGATACAATGCCGGCCCGCGCTGGCAGCTGGTGGTTTCGACCCCCATACGCACATTTACGGAGCATTCATGGCCCTGCCCCGCCTCACCTCGCCTCATGCCAAGGGGAGCAACCGAACCCAGCGCGTCATGCTGCTGGTGCTGCTGGCTGCGCTGCCGGGCGCGCTCGTGCTGACCTGGCTGTATGGCGCCGGTACGCTGATCAACCTGTGCTGGGCCAGTAGCGCCGCCTTGGCGCTGGAGGCTGCGCTGCTCAAGGCGCGTCAGCGTCCGGTGAGATTCTTCCTGCTGGACGGCAGCGCCGTGGTGACGGCCGTGCTGCTGGCACTTGCCCTGCCACCCTACGCCCCCTGGTGGCTGACGCTGATCGCGGTGGCCAGCGCCATCGTTCTGGGCAAGCAGCTCTACGGTGGGCTGGGGCAGAACCCCTTCAATCCGGCCATGGTCGGCTACGTCGTCGTGCTGATCTCCTTCCCGGTCGAAATGACCACCTGGCCGGTCCCGCATGCCGTCGGGCTTGTCGACGGTCTGCTGCAGATCCTTGGCGCGCAGGCGCTGCCAGACGGCTGGAGCCAGGCCACGGCCCTCGACGTACTGAAAGTCAACAAAAGCCTCACCGTCGACGAGCTCTGGCGCAATCCGGCGTTCGGCCACTTCGGCGGCATCGGCTCGGAAGTGGTGAACCTCGCCTTTCTCGCGGGCGGCCTGTTCCTCTTGCACAAGCGGATCTTCACCTGGCACGCGCCTGTCGGCATGCTCGCCGCGCTGCTGCTGATGAGCCTGGTGTTCTGGAACGGTAGCGGCTCCGATAGCCATGGTTCGCCGCTGTTCCATCTGCTCAGCGGCGCCACCATGCTTGGCGCCTTCTTCATCGTGACCGACCCGGTCAGCGGTGCCACGAGCACGCTCGGCCGACTGGTGTTTGGCGCCGGTGTCGGCATCCTGCTGTATGTGATCCGCGCCTGGGGCGGCTACCCCGACGGCGTGGCCTTCGCCGTGCTGCTGATGAACCTCGCGGCACCGACCATCGATTACTACACCCGTCCGCGCACCTACGGCCATCGCAAGCCCGAGCGCGGCTTCAAGCTGGGCGAATGATCATGATGCTTCCGGAAATCAGCCGCTCGATGCTGAAGAACAGCCTGGTGCTCGGGCTGTTCGCCATTGCCACGGTCGGCAGTGTCACCTGGCTCCAGCAAGGCACTGCCGAGCGCATCCAGGCGGCCGAGCGCGCCGCGCAGGTGCGCGCGCTCGGCGAGATCCTGCCGGCCGAAACCTACGATAACGACCTGCTCGCCGATACCGTCGAGGTGCACGACCCCCTGCTCGGCACACGCACCCCGCGGCCTGCCTTCATCGCACGCAAAGCCGGCAAGCCCACCGCGGTGATCTTGCAGGTCACCGCGCCCGACGGTTACAGCGGCGCGATCCAGTTGCTGGTCGGCATCGGTGTCGACGGACGACTGGCTGGCGTACGCGCGCTCAGTCATCGTGAAACGCCCGGGCTCGGAGACCGCATCGAACTGGCCAAGAGCGACTGGATCCGCGGTTTCGAAGGCAAATCGCTGAGCAATCCGGAGGCTTCCGGCTGGGCCGTGAAGAAGGATCGCGGCGAGTTCGATCAGTTCGCCGGCGCCACCATCACGCCTCGTGCCGTGGTTGCGGCGGTTCATCGTGCGCTGCAGTTCTTCGACGCCCATCGCCCGGAGCTGCTGGCTCAGCGTGGCGAGCCCGCCGCACTCGACGCTGGCGCGCCGACGCAGGCACCCGACGTCACGCGACATTCACGCGCAGGTACGGCCGCAGCGCTCGAACCGTCGTCGCTTGCACCGCCCACTGGCGCAGAGGAGCAATGACATGAGCACCGTCAACTACCGCGATCTGACGATCAACGGCCTGTGGAAGAACAATCCGGGGCTGGTGCAACTGCTTGGCCTGTGCCCACTGCTCGGCGTGAGCAACTCGACGGTCAATGCTCTCGGGCTCGGCCTGGCGACGATGCTGGTGCTGACCTGTTCCAACCTGGCCGTATCGCTGGTTCGCGGCGTGGTGAACACGGCCGTGCGCCTGCCGGCATTCGTCATGATCATCGCCGCGCTGACGACCTGTATCGAACTGCTGATGCAGGCTTTTACCTATGAGCTCTACCAGATCCTCGGCATCTTCATTCCCCTGATCACCACGAACTGCGTGATCCTCGGCCGCGCCGACGGCTTTGCTGCCAAGCATGGGCCGCTGGCCGCCGTTTTCGATGGCCTGATGATGGGCCTGGGCTTCTGCCTGGTGCTCGTG
This sequence comes from Stutzerimonas sp. CXK-1, assembly GCF_057738225.1. Lineage (NCBI taxonomy): Bacteria > Pseudomonadati > Pseudomonadota > Gammaproteobacteria > Pseudomonadales > Pseudomonadaceae > Stutzerimonas > Stutzerimonas sp. CXK-1. Next base: position 3,086,570 of record NZ_CM173217.1, read on the forward strand.
GTGCTAGGCGGAACGCGCGAGCTGTTCGGTACCGGCGCGCTGTTGGCCAACATGAACCTGCTGTTCGGACCGGCAGCGGCCGACTGGCAGCTGACCCTCGTACAGGATTACAAAGGCTTCCTGCTCGCGATCCTCCCTCCGGGGGCGTTCATCGTCCTCGGCCTGCTGATCGCACTGAAAAACCGCATCGACCATGCCCTGGCCGAACGCCGCAAGGCCGAAGCCCCCCAAGCCAGTGCGCCCTCGCGCCGCGTGCGGGTAACCGGAGTCATCGAATGATCCGCTTGCCTCATCCGGCCCTGCCACTCGGGCAGCGTCCGCCGGCTTGCGGGGATCACAGCGCATGAACGCCGAGAAGCGCAGGGAGATCTTTCGTCGCTTCCACGAGGACAATCCCGAACCGAAGACGGAGCTGGCCTACAGCTCGCCGTTCGAGCTGCTCGTCGCGGTGATTCTGTCGGCGCAGGCTACCGATGTAGGCGTGAACAAGGCCACGGCCCGGCTGTTCCCGGTCGCCAATACTCCCGAAGCGATCCATGCACTCGGTGTCGAGGGCCTGGAGCCGTACATCAAGACAATCGGGCTTTACCGCAGCAAGGCCAAGAACGTCATCGAGACCTGCCGCATCCTCGTCGAACAGCACGGCGGCCAGGTTCCCGACAACCGCGAAGCGCTCGAAGCGCTGCCGGGCGTCGGCCGCAAGACCGCCAACGTGGTACTGAACACGGCATTCCGCCAGCTGACCATGGCGGTCGATACGCACATCTTCCGCGTCGCGAACCGGACCAACATCGCGCCGGGCAAGAATGTACTGGAGGTCGAGCGCAAGCTGCTCAAGGTCGTGCCCAAGGAGTATCTGCTCGATGCCCATCACTGGCTGATCCTGCATGGCCGTTACGTCTGCAAGGCCCGCCGCCCGCAGTGTGGCAGCTGCAGGATCGAAGACCTGTGCGAGTACAAGCACAAGACCTCCGACGATTGAGCCGCAACGAAAAAACCGTGCGTCTCGATTGAAAAAATCTTTTTTACGGCCTCCAGGTTTGCCGCTATAAGGTGCGCCAAAGCGCCCCATCGCCTTGGAGTGAACACGTGTCCGAAAAAGAAGATATCCAGATCGAAGACGACTTCATCGCCGAAGAGGACGATGACAGTAGCGAGGCTCCGGTCGAGGTCGCCAAGACCAACCTGACCAAGCGCCGCATCATCGACAACCTGCTCGAAGAGCGCCGCCTGCAAAAACAGCTCAACGACTTCGACTTCGATCTCTGATCGCGCAATGGCCCCGCTAACGGGGCCATCACGTCTCAATCCGCCCGCTGCGGCGACAGCAATTCGATCTTGTAGCCGTCCGGGTCTTCGACGAAGGCCAGGATGCTCGAGCCGTGCTTCATCGGCCCCGGCTCACGGGTGATCTTGCCGCCGCGGGCGCGAATGTCGTCGCAGGCCTTGTAGACATCCTCAACTTCCAGGGCGATGTGTCCGTAACCGCTCCCCAGGTCATAGGTATCCACGCCCCAGTTGTAGGTCAGCTCGATCACACTGTTGTGCGCCTCGTCACCGTAGCCGACAAACGCCAGGGTGAACTGGCCGTCCGGGTAGTCCTTGCGGCGCAGCAGGGTCATGCCCAGCACTTCGGTATAGAAGGCGATGGATCGGTCCATGTCGCCGACACGCAGCATGGTATGCAGCAGTCTCATCAGGATTCTCCTCTGTTTTCAGAGCACGGAAAGCATGACCCCGGCTCGTGGCCGGGGTCATGGTCAGGCTAGCGGTTACCAGCTTATCAGAGCGGACTGCGGCCCTTGCCCGCCGCGATGCGCATGCGCAGCGCGTTGAGCTTGATGAAGCCGCCGGCATCGGCCTGGTCGTAGGCACCTGCATCGTCTTCGAAGGTGGCAATGTTGGCGTCGAACAGCGAGTCATCCGACTTGCGGCCGACGACGATGACGTTGCCCTTGTACAGCTTCAGGCGTACCACGCCGTTCACGTTCACCTGCGAGGCGTCGATCATCTGCTGCAGCATCAGCCGCTCGGGGCTCCACCAGTAGCCGTTGTAGATCAGGCTGGCGTACTTGGGCATCAGTTCGTCTTTCAGGTGCGCCACTTCGCGGTCGAGGGTGATCGACTCGATCGCACGGTGGGCCTTGAGCATGATGGTGCCGCCGGGCGTCTCGTAGCAGCCGCGCGACTTCATGCCCACGTAGCGGTTCTCGACGATGTCCAGGCGACCGATACCGTTCTCGCCGCCGATGCGGTTCAGTTCGGTCAGCACCTGGGCCGGGGTCATGTCCTTGCCGTCGATGGCAACGATGTCACCGGCGCGGTAGGTCAGCTCAATGTAGGAGGGGCTATCCGGCGCGGATTCCGGGGACTTGGTCCAGCGCCACATGTCCTCTTCATGCTCGGTCCAGGTGTCTTCCAACACGCCGCCCTCGTAGGAGATGTGCAGCAGGTTGGCGTCCATGGAGTACGGCGACTTCTTCTTGCCGTGGCGCTCGATCGGGATGGCATGCTTTTCGGCGTAGTCCATCAGCTTCTCGCGCGAGAGCAGGTCCCACTCGCGCCAGGGCGCGATGACCTTGACGCCCGGCTTCAGCGCATAGGCACCCAGCTCGAAGCGCACCTGGTCGTTGCCCTTGCCGGTGGCGCCGTGGGAGATGGCGTCGGCGCCGGTCTCGTTGGCGATCTCGATCAGGCGCTTGGCGATCAGCGGACGGGCGATCGAGGTACCCAGCAGGTACTCGCCTTCGTAAACGGTGTTGGCACGGAACATCGGGAAAACGAAGTCACGCACGAACTCTTCGCGCAGGTCGTCAATGTAGATTTCCTTGACGCCCAGGGCCTGTGCCTTGGCGCGAGCCGGCTCGACCTCTTCGCCCTGCCCCAGGTCGGCAGTGAAGGTCACTACCTCGCAGTTGTAGGTGTCCTGCAGCCACTTGAGGATCACCGAGGTGTCCAGGCCACCGGAATAGGCCAGAACCACCTTCTTAACGTCCGCCATGCCATCAGCTCCACGGTGTTGTACGAAAAGCCCATGATTCTACGCCTGGCGGCCGGGCTTTTACAGGGGCTCAGCTGGTCGGGCTGGCCGCCGTGGCCGTCGCCGGCACCGCCGCCTCGCGCTCCAGGCGAACGGCCACACGGCGATTCTGCGCGCGATTACGCGCGTTGCTGTTCGGTACCAGCGGGTAACGCTCGCCATGGAAGCGCAACGTGATCTGCTCTTCCTTCACGCCGTTGGCGATCAGGTATTCCTGCACCGCCAGGGCTCGGCGCCGCGAAAGATCACGATTGGTCAGGCGGTTACCGCTGTTGTCGGAGTGCCCATCCAGAAGGACACGGTTGACGCTCGGATCGGCCCGCAGGTAGGCCAGGACCCGATCCAGCTGAGCGCGGCCGGCTGGCTCCAGCGCGACGCCACCACTGGGAAAAGGCACACGGGTCTGCCGCACCTGATCGAAATTGACCGGCAGCAACTTCGCCGTGCAGACGCGATATTCCTCATAGGCCTTGGCAAAGCGCGCCGGCAATAGGCGCACCTCCAGCGGATCGCCACCGTAAGAAGTACGATGGCGCACCACCGGACTGCGACCTTCCAGGAGCCCTGTCAACAGTCGCCCCGCCTGTGCCTGGGAGCTGTTGAAGGGGATATCGCCACCGCGAACGGCAACGGATCCCAGGTTGATATCGCTGCGTGTCGGCTGCCAGGGAGCTGCGGCCGCGAGCAGCGTTGCCGTACCGTTGTCGAGCCAGCGCTGCGGCGATTGCAAGCGAAACACCGCCTGCTCACCCGCGCGGCGGACGAACTCACCCTGCCCGAAGCCGGCGACCGGCTGGATCAGCCGACACTCGAACTGGTCGCCCTCCACGCGCCATTCCACCCGTTCCAGACGCGTCTGGAAGGTGATGGCACTGGCAGGGGTCGCCAGCAGGCAGAACAACAGGACAGGACGCAGGCGCACGGCGAGCTCCGCTGAATGGACAGTTACCTCGGAGATATCGGGCCCCACGGGGGAAACTTGAGCCGCCCCGTGCCACTGGCGAGGCAGCCGCTCCACGCCTCGCCATCGCACGACGTGCCGTGCCGTGCCAATTCCGGTAGCATGCGGGCACGTTTGACCGGCCTGGAAGATAGCTGCATGAGCGACCGAATTACCCTGCTGCGCCCCGACGACTGGCATATCCATTTGCGCGACGGCGCGGCCCTTCCGCATACGGTCGGCGATGCGGCCAGGCAGTTCGCTCGCGCCATCGTCATGCCCAACCTGGTGCCGCCAGTTCGCAATGCGGACGAGGCCCAGGCCTATCGGCAGCGCATCCTGGCGGCGCGCCCCGATGGCAGCCGCTTCGAGCCGCTGATGGTGCTCTACCTCACCGACAATACCCAACCGGATGAGATCCGCCAGGCCCGCGCCAGCGGTTTCGTTCATGCTGCCAAGCTCTATCCTGCCGGGGCGACCACCAACTCCGCCTCTGGCGTGACCAGCCTCGACAACATCTTTCCGGTGCTGGAGACGATGGCCGAGGTCGGCCTGCCGCTGCTGGTCCACGGCGAGGTCACTCGCAGCGAAGTCGATATCTTCGACCGGGAAAAGCGCTTCATCGACGAGCAGCTCTGCCACGTCACCGCGCGCTTCCCGACCCTCAAGGTGGTGTTCGAGCACATCACCACAGGTGACGCCGTGCAGTTCGTCGAGGCTGCCGGCAGCAATGTGGGCGCGACCATCACCGCCCATCACTTGCTATACAACCGCAACCACATGCTGGTCGGCGGTATTCGTCCGCACTTCTTCTGCCTGCCCATTCTCAAGCGCAACCTGCACCAGGAGGCGCTGCTCGACGCAGCCACCAGTGGCAACGCGAAGTTCTTCCTCGGCACCGACTCGGCGCCCCATGCGCAACATGCCAAGGAGGCAGCCTGCGGCTGCGCCGGCTGCTATACCGCGTATGCGGCGATCGAGCTCTACGCCGAAGCCTTCGAACAGCGCAATGCACTGGACAAGCTCGAAGCCTTTGCGGCCCATCACGGCGCAGACTTCTACGGACTGCCGCGTAACACGGAGCAGATCACACTGGTACGCGAGGACTGGCAGATGCCGGCGAGCCTGCCGTTCGGTGAGCAACAGGTGATTCCGCTGCGGGCGGGCGAAACCTTGCGCTGGCGCCTGGAGGGCTCGCGATGAGCGACGAAAGCTTCGATGACGAACTGGACGGCAACCTGCCCGGCAAGCCTCGCTCGCCAATGGCGCGCCGTTTTCGCGGCTTCCTGCCCGTAGTGGTGGATGTGGAATGTGGCGGCTTCAACTGCGCCACCGATGCCCTGTTGGAGATCGCCGCGGTACCTATCGCAATGGACGAACAGGGCCTGCTCTACCCGCAGGAGACGCTGTTCTATCGGGTCGAGCCGTTCGAAGGTGCCAACATTGAGGCGGCTGCACTGGAGTTCACCGGCATCAAGCTCGACCACCCGTTGCGCATGGCGGTGCCTGAATCCCAGGCGCTTGGCGACATATTCCGCCACGTCCGCAAGGCAGTGAAGTCGGCAGGCTGCAAGCGCGCCATTCTCGTTGGGCACAACAGCAGTTTCGATCTCGGCTTTCTCAACGCCGCTATCGGCCGTTGCGATCTGAAGCGCAATCCATTCCACCCCTTTTCCAGCTTCGACACCGCCACCCTCGCCGGTCTCGCCTACGGCCAGACGGTGCTGGCCAAGGCCTGTCAGGCGGCAGGTATCGAGTTCGACGGCCGAGAAGCGCATTCGGCGCGCTACGATACCGAGAAGACCGCCGAGCTGTTCTGCGGCATCGTCAACCGCTGGCGCGAGATGGGCGGCTGGGAAGAATTCGACGAGTAAGGGACCGGGGTCGCGCGGCTGATCGCCCCCGCAACGCAAAAGGCCCATCGTTCGATGGGCCTTTTCGTTTTCGCCGAAGCTCAGCGATTAAAGCGGCTTGCCGCGGTTACCATGCGCACCGACAAACGCCTGGACGGCAGCCAACTCGTTGGGCAGAACGGTGCAACGCTCACCGCGCTCGAACAGGTCCGCCAGGTGCGCCGGCAGCGACAGCGCCTTGCCGACTCCGGCCTTCTCCACCGCCTCCGGGAATTTCACCGGATGAGCGGTGCCGAGCACCACCATCGGCGTGCTCAGGCTGCGACGACATTCGCGCGCCGCACGCACGCCGATGGCGGTATGCGGGTCAAGCAGCTCGCCGGTGTCACGGAACACGTCCGCGATGGTGGCGCAGGTCTGCTCGTCGTCAACGGCAAGCGAATCGAACAGCTTGCGCGCCTCGGTCCAGCGATCCTCCTCGACCGAAAGCTTGCCGCTGCCCTTGAAGCCATCGAGCAACTCGGCGACGACCTTGCCGTTGCGTCCATGCAGATCGAACAGCAGGCGCTCGAAGTTGGACGACACCATGATGTCCATCGAGGGCGACAGCGACGGGTGCAGGGTGTCCTTGTCGTAGCGGTTGCCGGACATGAAGCGATGCAGGATGTCGTTGCGGTTGGTCGCCACGATCAGCTGGCTGACCGGCAGCCCCATGTTGCGCGCCAGGTAGCCGGCGAAGATGTCGCCAAAATTGCCGGTTGGCACCGAGAAGGCCACCGAACGCGCCGGAGCGCCGAGCTGCAGCGCCGCATGAAAGTAGTAAACGATCTGGGCCATGATCCGCGCCCAGTTGATCGAATTCACTGCGACGAGGCGGGTGCCCTTGAGGAAACTCTGGTCGGCGAAGCTTGCCTTGACCATCTCCTGGCAGTCATCGAAGTTGCCCTCGATGGCGATGTTGTGGATGTTGTCCCCGGCGATGGTGGTCATCTGCCGGCGCTGCACTTCCGACACGCGGTTATGCGGATGCAGGATGAAGATGTCCACGTTCTCGCAGCGACGGCAGCCCTCGATGGCCGCCGAGCCGGTATCCCCGGAGGTCGCACCCATGATCACCACGCGCTCGCCGCGCTTGGCCAGCACGTAATCGAGTAGCCGCCCGAGCAACTGCAACGCGAAATCCTTGAACGCCAGGGTGGGACCATGGAACAGCTCGAGCACCCACTCGTTGCCATTGAGCTGGCGCAGGGGCGCTACGGCGGCGTGGGCGAAGACGCCGTCGGCGCCCGCCGCGTAGGTGTCGGCGAGAATCTGCTTGAAATCCGCATCCGGAATGCTCTCGGCAACGAACGGGCGCATCACCTTGAAGGCCAACTCGTGATAAGGCAGACCGGCCCAGGAGGCGATCTCCTCGATGGTGAAGTGCGGTAGGTTCTCCGGTACGTAGAGACCACCGTCACTGGCCAGCCCGGCGAGCAGGACATCTTCGAAGTTCAGGGCCGGTGCCTGCCCACGGGTGCTGATGTAGCGCATTGTTCAAACCTTTGGTTGAGCCCGTGCGACAGGAGCCTGACGCCGACGGCTGCTGTCTTAGTTGAGCTGTTCCACGCGGATACGGACGACCTTGCCCACCACGTCTTCGAGGTGTTCCAGCGCGGCGATCGCATCGTCGATTCGCTGCTCGACCACGCGATGGGTGACCAGAATCACTGGCACCAGGCCATCTTGCTCCTCGGCCTCTTTCTGCATGATCGATTCGATGTTGATGCCGCGCTCGGAAAGAATGGTCGCCACCTGCGCCAGCACGCCCGGATGGTCCTTGGCCTGGATGCGCAGATAGTAGGCACTCTCGCAGGCGCCGATCGGCAGGATCGGATGATCGGACAAGGCGTCAGCCTGAAAGGCCAGGTGCGGCACACGATGGTGCGGGTCGGTCGTCAGCGCACGCGCGACATCGACCAGATCGGCGACAACAGCCGAAGCGGTCGGCTCCATGCCGGCACCGGCACCATAGTAGAGCGTGCTGCCCACCGCATCGCCATTGACCATCACCGCATTCATCACGCCGTTTACGTTGGCGATCAGCCGGTCGGCCGGGATCAACGTCGGATGCACGCGCAGTTCGATACCTGCCTCGGTGCGCCGGGCCATCCCCAGATGCTTGATGCGATAACCCAGCGCCTCGGCATAGTTGACGTCAGCGGTGGTCAGCTTTGTGATGCCCTCGGTATAGGCTTTGTCGAACTGCAGCGGGATGCCGAAGGCAATCGAGGCCAGGATGGTCAGCTTGTGCGCGGCATCGATCCCCTCGACATCGAACGTCGGGTCGGATTCGGCGTAGCCCAGCGCCTGAGCTTCCTTGAGCACGTCCTCGAAGGCACGCCCCTTCTCGCGCATCTCGGTGAGAATGAAGTTGCCGGTGCCATTGATGATGCCGGCCAGCCAGTTGATGCGGTTTCCTGCCAACCCCTCACGGATCGCCTTGATGACCGGGATACCGCCTGCTACCGCGGCCTCGAATGCAACGATGACGCCCTTCTCGCTGGCCTTGGCGAAGATCTCGTTGCCGTGCACGGCAATCAGCGCCTTGTTGGCGGTCACCACATGCTTGCCGTTATCGATGGCCCTGAGCACGAGCTCACGGGCCAGGGTATAGCCGCCGATCAGTTCGACGATGATATCGATCTCGGGATTTTCAGCGACGGCGAACACATCGTCGGTGATCGGCGTATCGCCGGTATCGCACCGCGGATTGGCGTGGCGAGTGGCAATCTGGGCAACTTCGATGCCTCGCCCGGCGCGGCGAGCGATTTCCTCGGCGTTGCGTTTGAGCACATTGAAGGTACCGCCACCGACGGTCCCCAGCCCACAGATGCCAATCTTCACCGGTTTCAAGCTGAACTCCCCATTCACAGCGAAGCGGCTGGAGCCCCCAGCCGCAAAAGGATTCGCACATTACGAAGGGAGGCCGCGTTAGTCAATTGCGCGGCCTTTCGCTCAGCTGGACAAATCACGAGAGCGCCTTCACTTGCCCGCGCGAAGGGCGAGTTCGGCGAGCTGGGCGGCAGGCTGGTAGCCCGGAATCAGTTGCCCATCGGCAAGCACGATCGCGGGCGTTCCCTGAACACCGATACGCTGACCGAGTTGATACTGTTCGGCGACAGGATTGTCGCAGCTGGCTGGCGGAACCTCCTTGCGTGCCTTGGCCAGGTTCATCGCTGCCTGTCGATCTTTGGCACACCATACGCTGGCGAGCGTCTGCGCTCCATGACTGCCCATGCCCTGACGCGGGAAGGCGACGTAGCGGACCTCGACTCCGAGCCGATTGAGTTCGGGCACCTCGCTGTGCAGCTTCTGACAATAGCCGCAATCGGTATCGGTAAACACCGTGATGTGCGTTTTGGCAGCAGCCGGGGAGAACACGACCATATCCTGCTTGGCAATCGCGTCGATCTGCTTGGCGATCGCTTTCGTCTGCGCCTGTTCGGTCAGATTGACCGCTTGACCGTTCTGGAACTGGTAAAGATAGCCGTGCAACACGAACTGGCCATCGGCGCTGACATAGAGCTGCTGGCCACCGGTCAGCTGCACCTGGTAGATGCCCGAGAGCGGACTTTCGGCGATCGACTCGATCGGCATGTCCGGCTGCAGCGATTGCAGGCTCTGGCGAATGGCCTGCTCGGGCTCGGCAGCGAACGCAACGCTGCCAAACAGGCCAAAGGCCACCGCAGCAAGGGAGAATGCGCGCATGAAATACTCCTGGGAACAGCGCTTGGCAAAGGCTTCCAAGCCTACCACAGCGCAGCTTCGCGAAATGCTGCGCAGGTCGCTAGCCGCGCGGATGATGCATGGCGTGCAGCGCCTGCAGGCGTGCACGCGCGATGTGCGTATAGATCTGCGTTGTCGATAGATCACTATGCCCGAGCAGCATCTGCACCGTGCGAAGATCTGCCCCATGGTTCAGCAGATGCGTGGCGAAGGCATGCCGTAGCGTATGTGGCGAAATGGACGTGCTGATGCCGGCCGTGCGAGCGTGTAGCTTGATGCGATGCCAGAACGTTTGCCGAGTCATCTGCTCTCCCCGCTGACTGGGAAACAACGCATCGCACGGACGGCCTGCCAACAGCGTTCCACGCGCCTCGCGCAGATAGCGCTCAAGCCAGGCAAGCGCCTCCTCGCCCAGGGGGACCAGACGCTCCTTGCGGCCCTTGCCAAAGGCGCGCAGAACGCCTTGGCGCAGACTGACCTGTTCCAGGGTTAGGCCGACCAGCTCCGAGACCCGCACGCCGCAGGCATAGAGCACTTCCAGCATGGCGCGATCGCGCAAGCCGAGAGGGTCGTCGATATCGGGCGCCGCTAGCAGCGCCTCGACATCCGCCTCGGAGATCGCCTTGGGCAGCGGCCGCCCGACACGCGGAAGCTCGACCCGCAGCGTCGGGTCGACGGCAATGTCCCCCTCGCGCAACAGGTAACGGTAGAAGCCACGCAACCCGGACAACAGGCGTGCGGTGGAACGCGCCTGATAGCCGTTTTCCAACCGCCAGGCCAGGTGATCCAGAATTGCCTCGCGGCCTGCGTTTCTCAGCTCGATGCCGCGGCCTTCCAGCCAACCGTTGAACAGAGCCAGATCGCTCCGATAGGAGGCCCGAGTATTGTCTGCCAGGCCCTTTTCCAGCCAGAGACTGTCGAGAAAGCGATCGATGAGAGGGTGACCCGGCGCGGACATGTTTACCTTTGACGTGGCCCCAGAAGGCTGGCGTTCTATCGCACCGCTCCGTCATCGGCAAGGCGACGGCTCTACGAAAGACTGGGCGGCACCGCAGTAAAACAGAAGGCTAAAAAAAAGCAGCCCGAAGGCTGCTTTTTTTGGAAGAGGCGTCGATCAGGACAGCTTTTCCTTGATGCGCGCGGCCTTGCCGGACAGATCGCGCAGGTAGTACAGCTTGGCCTTGCGCACGTCACCGCGACGCTTGACGCTGATGCTGTCAACCAGCGGGCTGTAGGTCTGGAAGGTACGCTCGACACCCACGCCGCTGGAGATCTTGCGCACGGTGAAGGCGCTGTTCAGACCGCGGTTGCGCTTGCCGATCACGACGCCTTCGAACGCCTGCAGACGCTGGCGCTCGCCTTCCTTGACCTTCACCTGGACAACAACGGTGTCGCCGGGGGCAAAGGCCGGAATTTCTTTGCTCATCTGCTCGGCTTCGAGCTGCTGGATGATCTTGTTGGTCATGCTGTGCTCCTAAGGCAGGCCGGTCTGCGGCTGCCATCGATACGTTAAGTCAACTATCGTCCCGTTGACGGATATATTCCGCCAACAGCTTTTGTTCTTCCCCAGAAAGCGAGCGGCTATCCAGAAGATCGACACGGCGTTCCCAGGTTCGCCCCAGGGACTGCTGCAAACGCCAGCGCCGGATGTGTTCATGATTGCCACTGAGTAGCACTTCAGGAACACGTTTACCCTCATACACCTCAGGACGCGTGTAGTGCGGGCAGTCGAGCAGGCCGTCGGTAAACGAATCCTCCTCGGCGGAATCAGCATGCCCCAGGGCTCCGGGAAGCAACCTGGTCACGGCATCGATCAGGACCATCGCCGGCAGCTCGCCGCCGGACAGAACGTAATCCCCGATCGACCATTCCTCATCCACGTGCGCCTCGATAAAGCGCTCGTCGATACCTTCATAGCGGCCAGCGATGAGAATCAAAGACTTCTCCTCGGCCAGCCTGCGAACGTCAGCCTGCTTCAGCTGGCGCCCCTGCGGCGACAGATAGATCACCTTCGCCTGCATGCCGCCGGCTTGCCTGGCATCCGCCAGCGCCAGCTCGAGCGGCTTGATTTTCATCACCATCCCCGGGCCACCGCCAAACGGGCGATCGTCCACTGTCTGATGACGATCCTCGGTGTAGCTTCGAGGGTTCCAGCATTTGAGCTCCAGCAAGCCCTGCTTCACCGCGCGACTGGTAATGCCGTAGTCACGGATAGCAGCGAACATCTCCGGGAACAGACTGATGACATCGACACGCAGCGCGGACATGAGCTTAGAAATCCGCGTCCCAGTCGACTCTCATCTCCCCGGCCACCAGATCAATCTGCTGTACGCACTGATCGGTGTAAGGCAGCAGTCGCTCACGATCGTCCAGGCTGCCGACACAAGGCTTGACCACCAGAACGTCGTTGGCACCGGTCTCGAGCAGATGATCCACCACACCGAGCAACTGCCCGAGCGCATCGATCACCTTCAGCCCCTGAAGCTGGTGCCAGTAGTACTCACCCTCATCAAGGGCGGGCAGCAGATCACGCGGAATGCAGATCTCGAAATCCACGTAGTCTCGTGCCACGTCGCGGTCGCCGACACCCTTTAGGCTGGCGACCAGGACATTGCCCTGAACTCTTCCCTTGGTGACCTGCACCTGCCTGACTTCCTCGCCTCGCCGTAGCGTCCAGCTGTGGTAGTCCAGCAGGTTATCGATCGGATCGGTGAAGGAGTACACCTTCACGTCACCGCGAACGCCATGCACCGACACGATCTTGCCGATGACCAGCAGGTCTTCGGCCGGGGCAGACGTCTCGCTCATGTGATTCAGGCAGCGGCCTTGGCAGCTTCCTTCAGCAGCTGAGCAACACGCTCAGACGGCTGGGCACCCTGGCTCAGCCAGTAAGAAGCGCGCTCCTGATTCACGGACAGCTTCACCTCGGCACCGGTAGCGACGGGGTTGAAGAAGCCGATACGCTCGACGAAACGGCCGTCACGCGGGTTGCGGCTGTTGGTCACGGTCAGGTGGTAGAACGGGCGCTTCTTGGAGCCGCCACGGGCGAGACGAATAGTTACCATGTGAACATCGTTCCTGTAGGGTCGGTACAGCAATCTTGAAACAGGGCCCGAGGCCCGAAAGGCCGCACATTTTAAGGATTATGCGAGCTTTTGCAAATGGCTTTTTCCGCCGGGCCTCGCGAGAGGTGTCCGGCACGGTCAAAGTCAGAACTTCGGCATGCCGCCGCCGGGCATCATGCCGCCCAGGCCGCGCATCATTTTGGTCATACCGCCTTTGCCGGTGACCTTCTTCATCATCTTCTGCATCTGCTTGTGCTGCTTGATCAAACGCCCGACGTCCTGCACCTGGGTACCGGACCCGAGAGCGATCCGCCGCTTGCGCGAGCCGCTGATGAGATCGGGATTGCGCCGCTCGGCCGGCGTCATGGAGTTGATGATCGCCTCCATCTGCCGGAACTGCTTTTCCGCTGCGCCCTGGGCATTGCCCATCTGCGAGAGATTCACACCGCCGATTGCTGGCAACTTGTCCATGAGGCTGCCCAGGCCGCCCATGTTCTTCATCTGCTGCAGCTGATCGCGGAAATCCTCCAGATCGAAGCCCTTGCCCTTCTTGAGCTTCTTGGTGAGTTTCTCGGCCTTTTCCCGATCCAGCGTCTGCTCGGCCTGCTCGATCAGACTGAGCACATCGCCCATACCTAGAATGCGCGAAGCGATCCGATCGGGATGGAAGGGCTCGAGCGCATCGCTCTTCTCGCCCATACCGAGAAACTTGATCGGCTTGCCGGTAACGTGGCGTACGGAAAGCGCGGCACCACCCCGCGCATCACCATCTACCTTGGTTAGCACCACGCCGGTCAACGGCAGCGCCTCGCCAAAGGCGCGCGCCGTATTGGCCGCATCCTGTCCGGTCATGGCATCGACCACGAAGAGCGTCTCGGCCGGCTTGATCGCGGCATGGACCGCCTGGATCTCGTCCATCATCTCGGCGTCGATCGCCAGCCGACCGGCGGTATCCACCAGCACTACGTCGATGAACTTCAGCCGCGCCTCGCGGATCGCCGCCTGGGCGATATCCACTGGCTTCTGACTGGTATCGGACGGAAAGAAGGTCACACCCACTTCACCGGCCAGGGTTTCCAGCTGCTTGATCGCTGCCGGGCGATAGACGTCGGCCGAGACCACCAGCACCGACTTCTTCTTGCGCTCCTTGAGGAAGCGCGCCAGCTTGCCGACCGTCGTGGTCTTGCCCGCACCCTGCAGACCGGCCATCAGCACCACGGCCGGTGGCGCCACGTTCAACGCCAGGTCCTCGTTGGCCGCACCCATCAGCTCTTCGAGCTCCGCGCGCACGATCTTCACGAAGGCCTGGCCCGGTGTCAGGCTCTTGGCCACCTCGGTCCCGACCGCACGCTCCTTGACCTTGTTGACGAACTCCTTGACCACCGGCAGGGCGACATCAGCCTCGAGCAGCGCCATGCGCACCTCGCGCAGGGTGTCCTTGATGTTGTCTTCGGTCAGCTTCGCCTTGCCGGTGACATGGCGAAGCGTTTGCGACAGGCGATCGGTTAGGTTTTCGAACATGAGCCATTCCACGCTGGTGTGGTGAAGGCGGCGATTATAGAAGCGTAAAGCCGTGGGCCGGTACCCCGCCGACAGCTTTTGCGGCGCCAGCGGCACAAGGCCGGCTTTTGCCGTCAGGGTGTTTGTGCCACACTCACGGCCTTTCGAGTTCGCAACCGGATTCTATGCACCCTCTGCTGCCGAGCCTCGCCGCCGCTCTTCTCTATGCCGGTGCCACGGGCTACCAAAGCATGCGCCTGGCACGCCGTGCCCTCCCCAGCAGATCGCTGCTGCTGGCCCTGGGCGCTCTTGCCCTGATGGCTCACGGCCTGAGCCTGTTCATGCAACTGCTCTCACCGAGTGGCCTGCATCTGGATTTCTTCAACGCCTCCAGCCTGATCGCCGCCGCGGTCATCCTGCTGATTCTCCTGGCACTCTATCGAATGCCGGTCGAGAACCTGTTGCTACTTCTGTTCCCGCTCGGCTGCCTGACGGTGCTGTTCGCCCAATTCGCGCCTTCAGGCACGGCGCCGGCCATTGCCGAGGAGCCGGGCATACTGGCGCACATCCTGCTTTCGATCCTTGCCTACGGCATGCTGACCATCGCGGTGTTTCAATCGCTGCTGCTGCTGCTGCAGGACCATCACCTCAAGCACAAGCACCCGTCCGGCCTGATCCGCAACTTCCCTCCCCTGCAAACGATGGAAAGCCTGCTGTTCGGTTTTCTCTGGGCGGGCTGGCTGCTGCTCAGCGCATCGCTGCTTTCGGGCTGGATCTTTCTCGACGATCTCTTCGCCCAGCATCTGGTGCACAAGACACTGCTCTCGGTCATCGCCTGGGTAGTGTTCGGGCTGCTGCTATGGGGCCGGCACCAACTCGGCTGGCGCGGCTACAAGGCGATTCGCTGGACGCTGGCGGGCTTCTGCCTGTTGATGCTTGCCTATTTCGGCAGCAAGCTGGTGCGCGAATTCATCCTGCACATCTAGCCCAAGGCCCTGTCCGTGGAAAATCTACACCCCGGCTTCCTGTTCGGTCTGCTGGTCTTCCTGCTGCTCTGCTCCGCCTTCTTCTCCAGCTCGGAGACCGGCATGCTGAGCCTCAACCGTTATCGCCTGCGGCATCTGGCCAAAGAGGGACACCGCGGCGCTCGCCGGGTGACCGACTTGCTCGCGCGCCCGGATAGACTGCTCGGCACGATTCTGGTCGGCAATAACTTCGTCAACATTCTCGCCTCGTCCATCGCCACCGTGCTGGCCATGCAGCTCTGGGGCGAGGCCGGTATCGCCATTGCCACTATCGGCCTGACCATTGCCCTGCTCATCTTCGGCGAAATCACTCCGAAGACCTTTGCCGCCCTGCGTCCGGACCTGATCGCCTATCCGGTCAGCCTGCCACTGAGCCTGCTACAGAAGCTGCTCTACCCCTTGGTCGCCCTGCTCGGCTGGATCAGCAACGGGATGCTCAAACTGACCGGCATCGACCCGACCAGCAAGGGCAGCGACAGCCTCTCCACAGAAGAGCTGCGCAGCGTCGTCCGCGAGGCCGGCAGCGCCCTGCCGGTCAACCGCCAGAGCATGCTGCTGGGCATTCTCGATCTGGAACGCGTCACGGTCGACGACATCATGATTCCGCGCAACGAGGTGGCCGGCATCGACCTCGAGGACGACCTGGAAACCATCCTTGGCCAGTTGCGCACCACATCGCACACCCGGTTGCCGGTGTTCCGTCAGGACATCAACCAGATCGAAGGCATCGTGCACATGCGGCAGATCGCACGTTTGCTGAGCCAGAGCCAACTGAACAAGGACAACCTGCTCGAGGCGTGCCTGACGCCCTACTTCATTCCCGAAGGCACCCCCTTGTCGACCCAACTGCTGAACTTCCAAAAGGAGAAGCGACGCATCGGGATCGTCGTGGACGAGTATGGGGACGTACTGGGCATCGTCACGCTCGAGGACATCCTCGAGGAAATCGTCGGCGAATTCAGCAATCAGGACAGCTTGCGCAGCCCCGACATTCATCCGCAGGACGACGGCACACTGGTGATCGATGGCGCCGCCTACCTGCGCGAGGTCAACCGTGCGCTCGGCTGGGAACTGCCCTGCGATGGCCCCAAGACGCTGAACGGCCTGATCACCGAAGCCCTGGAGCAGATGCCCGAAAGTGGTATCTGCCTGCAGATCGGCAACTACCGCATGGAAATCCTGCAGGCCGCCGAAAATCGCGTGAAAAGCGTGCGAGCCTGGCCGGCCGAGCATCCTCCAGCCGAGCCCGAAGACGCTTAACCCAGGCCCGCCAGTACACGGCCGACTTCCTAGAGTTCTACCTTCACCGCTCCGGCTACCCGCCTGGCCTTGGCACGCGCCTGCTCGATCGATTCGTCACGCGCCAAGGCAACCCCCATGCGCCGCTGACCACTGACGCCCGGCTTGCCGAACAAGCGCAGACTGGTATCCGCCTCGCCCAGGGCCGCCTGGAGATCGGCAAAGGCGACTGCCGACGATTCACCCTCGGCCAGGATCACCGCGGAAGCCGAAGCACCCAGCTGACGTATCGCCGGGATCGGCAAGCCGAGAATGGCCCTGGCGTGCAGGGCAAATTCGGATAGATCCTGCGAAACCAGCGTCACCAGGCCGGTATCGTGCGGTCGTGGCGACACCTCGCAGAACCACACCCGGTCGCCTTTGACGAACAGCTCAACGCCAAAGACCCCACGCCCACCCAGCGCCTCGGTGACCGCCAGCGCAATGCGCTCGGCTTCGGCCTGGGCGCCGGGCGACATCGGCTGCGGCTGCCAGGACTCCTGATAATCGCCCTTCTCCTGCCGATGCCCGACCGGCAGACAAAAGCTCGTACCGCCAGCATGGCGCACCGTTAACAGCGTGATCTCGTAGTCGAAGTCGATGAAGCCTTCGACGATGACCCGGCCGCGGCCAGCGCGACCGCCGGCCTGCGCATATTCCCAAGCGCGATCGATATCGTCATTACCACGCAGCACCGACTGCCCCTTTCCCGAAGAGCTCATCACCGGCTTGATCAGACAGGGAAAGCCCAGCGCCTGCACCGCCTCGCGGCACTCTTCGAGGCTGTCGGCAAAACGGTAAGGCGAGGTCGGCAGGCCAAGCTCCTCGGCCGCCAGGCGGCGGATTCCCTCGCGATTCATCGTAAGCTGCGCGGCACGGGCGGTGGGAATCACCGTGTAGCCTTCACGCTCCAGCTCGACCAGCGTCGCGGTGGCGATGGCCTCGATTTCCGGCACGACGTAGTGCGGCCTTTCCAGCTCGATGACCGCTCTAAGGGCGGCTCCGTCCAGCATGTCGATCACATGGCTGCGGTGGGCGACCTGCATCGCCGGAGCGTTGGCGTAGCGGTCGACGGCGATCACTTCGACGCCGAGTCGCTGCAGCTCGATGACCACTTCCTTGCCAAGCTCTCCGGAGCCACATAGCAGGACGCGCGTGGCGCTGGCCGACAAGGGGGTGCCAATTCGGGGCATGTTGCGTTCTCTCGTTTGGGCGCCAGCCGGCGCATCGTCACAGGAGCTGGCCGCCGATCCGGGCCCGCTCATCGCAGCGGCGCAATACCTCGCGCCGCTCGTCATCGCTCATCTGTCCCCAGCGGGTTATCTCCAGCGCCGTGCGCTGGCAGCCGATGCAGATGTCTTGCTCGTCCAGTGCGCAAATGCTCACGCACGGCGAAGCGACAGGGCGCCGCTCAGTGATCAATCGCCCTGCTCCGCCAAATCGCGCGCGTAGCGCTGCGCGTTCTGCACATAGTGCGCGGCACTGGCTTCGAGCATCTTCTTCTGCTCGTCGGTCAGCGCTCGCACAACCTTGCCAGGCGAGCCGATCACCAGAGAGCCGTCAGGAATTTCCTTGCCCTCGGGCACCAGGGTATTGGCGCCGATGATGCAGTGCTTGCCGATCCGCACGCCGTTGAGAATCACCGCGTTGATGCCAATCAGGCTGTAATCGCCTACAACACAGCCGTGCAGCATCGCCTTGTGGCCAACCGTCACGCCGGTCCCCAGGCTAAGCGGATGCCCCATATCGGTGTGCAGCACGCTGCCATCCTGCACGTTGCTGTTCTCACCGATATGGATGAGTTCGTTATCACCACGCATCACCACGTTGAACCAGACGCTGGCGCCAGCATCCAGCTGCACCTTGCCGATCAGCGTTGCGTTGGGCGCCACCCAGCTCTGCGGGTGTGCCTCGACTTGCGATTGTCCCAGACGGTATTTCACGGGTGCTTCCTCTGTTCTTCTTGTGATCTTGCTATCAGCTGCTCGGGCGGCCACGCAGATCAATGAAGCTGGCCGGCGCTCGACGCATCTCGATACCCGCGTCGTACACGAGGTTGACCAGCTCGACGATCATGATCGCCGTGAGCCCCCAGATCTTGTAGTCGCCATAACGGTAGGAAGGGATATACCAGGCCTGGCCCTGGTAATCGATACGATGCGTCACTTCGCGCGGGTCTTCGCAGAAGAAGCTCAACGGAACGGAAAAGACTGCCGCGATTTCCGCATCGTTGGCGCGATACTCGACATAGTCCGGCACGATGCCGACATAAGGGCTGACATGTATGCCATGCACCGAGACCAGACTGCTCAGCGGCCCGACGATCTCGACCATGCCTGGCGCGAGCCCTACTTCCTCTTCGGCTTCACGTAGCGCGGTGTGAACCAGATCGCGGTCCTCAGGATCGCGTCGCCCACCGGGAAAGGCGACCTCGCCACCATGGGTAGACAGGCCGCTGGCCCTGAGCGTCAGGACCAGCTCCGGGTCCTCGCTGCGCGTGATCGGCATCAGAACTGCCGCCTCCGGCAGACGACCCTCTGGCTCCAGGAGGTGCGGGGAGTGGTCGCGCACCCGTTGGAGAATAATGTCGAGCATACTCTTCCCGTTTCGTCTTTGACTGGCATCATGGCATGAAAGCGGCAGCCGCCCAAGCCTGGCGAAGGCTCCAGCGCCGACGGCGTTTTGCACCGCCGCACAGGCCCGCCAACAGGATTGACCATGAACTATTGCAGCCATTGCGGCGGCTCGGTAGCGAGCCAAATCCCGGCAGGCGACAACCGCCCGCGCTTCGTGTGCATGGAGTGCCAGACCATTCATTACCAGAACCCGCGCATCGTCGCGGGCTGCCTGCCCGTCTGGCAGGAGCAGGTCTTGCTCTGTCGGCGCGCCATCGAGCCTCGCCGAGGCTACTGGACGCTGCCGGCCGGCTTCATGGAAAACGGCGAGACGATGCAGCAGGCGGCGACCCGCGAGACGCTCGAGGAAGCCTGCGCCGTGGTGCATCGACTACAGCTCTATACGCTGTTCGACCTGCCGCATATCAATCAGGTCTACCTGTTCTTTCGTGCCGAGCTGGCCGAGCCACGCTTCTCCCCCGGCGACGAAAGCCTCGACGTGAGGCTTTTCCGACAGGATGACATTCCCTGGTCAGAGCTAGCTTTTCCCACCGTGGGCCGTACCCTAGAATGCTACTTCGCCGACCGGGTACTGCAGGCCTTCCCGGTACGCAACGAGAGCATGCCTCCACTAAGCAGCGCTCGCCCCCAGGCCTGATGCAGTTCGAACTCAGGAACACTTTCGATGCGCTGGTCCGTTGCCGTTCTTTGCCTGCTGTTCTCGGTCTTTTCGCATGCCAATACCACTCCCAGCCTGCAGAGCCCGGCCATCGATAAGGTTCTGGTGGTCAAATCCGAGCGCAAATTGCAACTGCTCAGCCGAGGCCAGCCCCTCAAGAGCTACCGGATATCGCTCGGCAAGCAACCCAGCGGCCCCAAGCAACAGCAGGGCGACATGCGCACGCCGGAAGGCTTCTACTGGATCGACTGGCGCAAGACCAGCGACAAGTACAACCTGGCCATGCACATTTCCTATCCCAACGCCCGAGATCTGGCGCATGCACAAGCCAAGGGAGTGCCGCCCGGCGACATGATCATGCTGCACGGTACGCCGCTCGACGAGGAATACCCCGAGTGGTTCTTCCACACGCTCGACTGGACCGAGGGCTGCATCGCGCTTCGCAACGACGACATGGAAGAAATCTGGCAGCTGGTGCGAAACGGCACGCTGATCGAGATCCGCCCCTGACCGGCGGGTCAGAACTGCAGATCGGACAGTCGCCAGACTTCGAACGCCGGCGTTTCGTAGGGGTGGGCGCGCTTGAGCGCCTTCACGCTGTCGTGAATCAGCTCGTCTCCCACGACCATTTCCACCTTCCACTCCTTGACCTGCTCCACCTGCCCCTCGCTGCCCAGGAACGGCTGGCTGCCCGCTAGCGGTCGAAACTGCCCCTGCCCCAGCGCCTGCCAGCAGCAGCTGTCATAACGACCGACCCGCCCGCCACCAGCGGCAAAGACAGCCGCCTTGACACTCTCCAGGTGGGTCTCGGGCACGTAGAAACAGAGCTTGTACATCGTTATCTCCAGCTGCCTGGTCAGGCCGGCAGCACTACCGGAAGCGGCAGTGTGCCACTGCGCCTTCCTGGCGCAGAGTGCGTCAATTCAAAGTTAAGACGCGTCTGCACCGCCACGGTTCTGCCGCCCACAGCAGGCACGCAAAAAGAAGGCCCGGTGCATAGCTGCAGCCAGGCCTTCTCTACCCTCGTTTGCGCGATCAGTCGACCCACACCCGCGCATTGCGGAACATGCGCATCCAGCCGCCATCCTCCTGCCACTCGTCCGGGCGCCAGGAGTTGGTTACTGCGCGGAACACCCGCTCTGGGTGCGGCATCATGATCGTCACCCGACCGTCACGGCTGGTCAGGCCGGTAATGCCGCGCGGCGAGCCGTTGGGGTTGGCCGGATAACGTTCGGTGACCTTGCCATGGTTATCGACATAACGCAGGGCCACGCTGCCGGAAAGGTCGGCCTGCAGCATCGCCTCCTCGCTTTCGAACTCCGCATGGCCTTCGCCGTGGGCGATGGCGATCGGCAGGCGCGAACCGGCCATGCCCTGCAGAAAGATCGAAGGCGAATCCTGCACCTGCACCATCGCCACCCGTGCCTCGAACTGCTCGGAGCGGTTGCGCACGAAATGCGGCCAGACTTCGCTGCCAGGGATCAGCTCGTGCAGATTGCTCATCATCTGGCAGCCATTGCACACGCCCAGCGCAAAACTGTCGCCACGCTCGAAGAACGCCTGGAAGCCGTCGCGCGCGCGGGCATTGAACAGGATCGACTTGGCCCACCCCTCGCCGGCGCCAAGCACGTCGCCATAGGAGAAACCACCGCAGGCGACGAGCCCCTTGAAACTGTCGAGCTGGATGCGGCCGGCCAGGATATCGCTCATGTGCACATCGACTGCCGCGAAGCCGGCGCGATCGAACGCAGCGGCCATCTCTACCTGGCCGTTGACGCCCTGCTCGCGCAGGATCGCCACCTTCGGCCGCACGCCTTTCTTGATATAGGGCGCCGCAACATCGGCGTTCACATCGAAGGTCAGCTTCGCATGCAGGCCGGGGTTTTCCTCTTCGAGGATCGCGTCGAACTCCTGGTCGGCACAGTCAGCGTTATCGCGCAGCCGCTGAATCCGGTAGCTGGTCTCGGCCCACTGGCGCTGCAGCAGGCGACGCTCGCCGGCGTACAGCTCGTCGCCGGCCAACTGAACGGCGACATGCCCATTGTTCGTCGGCTGGCCGATGACCGCGACGCAGTCACCCAGGCCCGCCGCGCTGAATTGCCCCAACACGATCTCCGTGTCGCCCTGACGCACCTGGATGACCGCGCCCAGCTCCTCGTTGAACAGCAGCGCAGGCACTTCCTCCGGGCTGTCGACCAGGCCATCGAGCGCCAGCTTCAGCCCGCAATGGCCGGCGAACGCCATTTCCAGCAGCGTGGTCAGCAGGCCGCCATCGGAACGGTCGTGGTAGGCCAGCAGCAGGCCGTCCTGGTTGAGCCCCTGGAGCACGGCAAAGAAGGCCTTGAGGTCCTCGGCATCGTCGACGTCAGGCGCCTGGCGGCCAAGCTGGCCGTAGACCTGGGCGAGGATCGAGGCGCCCATGCGGTTCTGGCCGCGGCCGAGGTCGATCAGGATCAGGTCGGTGGCGCCTTTGTCCAGCCGCAACTGCGGGGTCAGCGTGCTGCGGATGTCACCGACCGGCGCGAAGCCGGACACCACCAGCGACAGCGGCGAGGTGACGCTCTTCTCGGCGCCCTGCTCCTGCCAGCGGGTCTTCATCGACATCGAGTCCTTGCCCACCGGAATGGTCATGCCCAGCTGCGGACAGAGTTCCATGCCGACCGCGCGAACGGTGTCGTACAGGCGAGCGTCTTCGCCGGGGTGACCGGCCGCGGCCATCCAGTTGGCCGACAGCTTGATATCGGACAGCGAGCCGATGCGCGCCGCCGCCAGGTTGGTGATGGTCTCGCCGATGGCCATGCGCCCGGACGCCGGAGCATCGAGCAGCGCCAGCGGCGTGCGCTCGCCCATGGCCATCGCCTCGCCGGTGTGCACGTCATAACTCGTGGCGGTGACGGCGCAGTCGGCCACCGGCACCTGCCAGGGGCCGACCATCTGGTCACGCGCCACCTGACCGGTGATCGAACGATCGCCGATGGTGATCAGGAAGCTCTTGCTCGCCACGGCCGGGTGACGCAGCACCCGCTCGACAGCCTCGCCCAGCACGACCTTGGTCGCATCGAAGTCATCGCCCAGCGCCGGCTCGCGCTCGGCGCTGCGATGCATGCGCGGCGCCTTGCCGAGCAACACGGAAAGCGGCATGTCCACCGGCTTGTTGCCGAAGTGGCTGTCGGCCACCGTTAGGTGCAGCGCTTCGGTGGCCTCGCCGACCACCGCGAAGGGGCAGCGCTCGCGCTCACAGATGGCCTTGAAGCGCTCGAAGTCGGCCGCATCGACCGAGAGCACGTAGCGCTCCTGGGATTCGTTGCACCAGATTTCGTGCGGCGCCATGCCCGGCTCGTCGTTGGGGATGTTGCGCAGCTCGAAGCGGCCGCCGCGGCCGCCGTCATTGACCAGTTCCGGGAAGGCATTGGACAGGCCACCGGCACCGACGTCATGGATGAACTTGATCGGGTTGGCATCGCCCAGCTGCCAGCAGCGATCGATGACCTCCTGGCAGCGGCGTTCCATTTCCGGGTTGTCACGCTGCACCGAGGCGAAATCCAGATCCGCCGAACTGGTGCCGGTCGCCATCGAAGACGCCGCGCCGCCGCCCAGGCCGATCAGCATGGCCGGGCCACCGAGCACGATCAGCTTGGCGCCGACCGAGATTTCGCCCTTCTGCACATGTTCGTCGCGGATGTTACCCATGCCGCCGGCAAGCATGATCGGCTTGTGGTAGCCACGCACTTCCTCGCCCCGCGGCGTCTGCACGGTCTGCTCGAAGGTACGGAAGTAGCCGGTCAGCGCCGGGCGGCCGAACTCGTTGTTGAACGCGGCGCCGCCCAGCGGCCCCTCGATCATGATGTCCAGCGGCGTGACGATACGCTCGGGCTTGCCGTAGGGCTTCTCCCAGGGCTGAAGAAAACCGGGGATGTTCAGGTTGGAAACGGTGAAACCGGTCAGGCCGGCCTTGGGCTTGGCGCCGCGACCGGTGGCGCCCTCGTCGCGGATCTCGCCGCCCGAGCCGGTGGAGGCGCCGGGGAACGGAGCGATGGCGGTCGGGTGGTTGTGCGTCTCCACCTTCATCAGGATGTGCACCGGCTCCTGGCTCGCCACGTACTCGCCGGTCGCGGGGGCTGGATAGAAGCGCCCGGCGACATTGCCGACGATCACCGCGGCGTTGTCCTTGTAGGCCGAGAGCACGCCTTCGCGGTGCATCTCGTAGGTGTTCTTGATCATGCCGAACAGCGACTTGTCCTGACTCTGGCCGTCGATGTCCCAGCTGGCGTTGAAGATCTTGTGCCGGCAATGCTCGGAGTTGGCCTGAGCGAACATCATCAGTTCGATGTCGTGCGGATTGCGCCCCAGCTCGTTGAACGCCTTGACCAGGTAGTCGATCTCGTCGTCGGCCAAGGCCAGCCCCAATTCGACGTTGGCCTTCTCCAATGCGCCTCGACCGCCGGCCAGTACGTCCACCGCGGTCAGCGGGCGCGGCTGGGCATGGCTGAACAGCCCTTCGGCCTGCTCGAAGCGCTCGAGCACCACTTGCGTCATGCGGTCGTGCAGCACCGCAGCGACCGCCAGGGCGTCGGCGTCGGACAGCGCGCCGGCTACGTAGTAGGCGATGCCGCGCTCCAGGCGCTGGATCTTGCTCAGGCCGCAGTTATGCGCAATGTCGCTGGCCTTGCTCGACCAGGGCGAGATGGTGCCGAAGCGCGGCACCACGAGGAACAGCCGGCCGCTCGGCTCCTGCACCGGGACGCTGGGACCATACTTGAGCAGACGTGCCAGCACCTGCTGCTCGTCCGAACCGAGCGCGTCGCTGACCTCGGCGAAGTGGGCGAACTCGGCGTACAGGCCGCTTACCGCAGGGACCTTCTCGGTCAACTGGGCCAGGAGCTTGCCATGACGGAAGGCGGAAAGAGCGGGAGCGCCGCGCAGAATCAACATCGTCGGAACAGCCTCGAAGAGGGGAGCAGTCGGGGGCGCGTATTCTAGCCCATGACGACAGACGAGGCTAAGGGCAAGCTGCAGGCTTCCGGCAGGCGACCGCCGACCGCCCTGCTCCGGCGTGTCAGTGCAGAATCTGGCTGAGAAACAGGCGGGTGCGATCGCTCTCGGGATTGGTGAAGAACACCTCGGGCTCGGCCTGCTCGACGATCTCGCCCTTGTCCATGAAGATCACCCGGTCGGCGACGGTGCGGGCGAAACCCATCTCGTGGGTCACGCAGAGCATGGTCATGCCGCTTTCGGCAAGCCCGATCATGGTATCGAGCACCTCCTTGACCATTTCCGGGTCGAGCGCCGAGGTGGGCTCGTCGAACAGCATGATCTTGGGCTTCATGCACAGCGCCCGGGCGATCGCCACGCGCTGCTGCTGCCCGCCGGAGAGCTGGCCCGGGAATTTGCTCGCCTGCTCCGGAATACGCACCCGTTCGAGGTAGTGCATGGCTACTTCCTCGGCTTCGCGACGGGGCATCTTGCGCACCC
Source organism: Stutzerimonas sp. CXK-1 (assembly GCF_057738225.1). NCBI lineage: Bacteria > Pseudomonadati > Pseudomonadota > Gammaproteobacteria > Pseudomonadales > Pseudomonadaceae > Stutzerimonas > Stutzerimonas sp. CXK-1. The sequence goes on from NZ_CM173217.1 coordinate 3,111,805, forward strand.
ACATGGGCGCCAGCGTACAGTTCTGCAGCACGGTCAGGTGCGGAAACAGATTGAAGTGCTGGAACACCATGCCGACCTCGCTGCGAATCGCTTCGATCTGCTTGAGATCGCTGGTCAGTTCGTGGCCATCGATGACGATACGCCCCTGCTGGTGCTCTTCCAGCCGGTTCAGGCAGCGGATAGTGGTCGACTTGCCGGAACCCGACGGCCCGCAGAGCACGATTCTTTCGCCCTGGCGTACCTTCAGGTTGATGTCCTTGAGGACATGGAACTGGCCGTACCACTTGTGCACGCCCTCCATGAGGATGATCGGCTGCACAGCCGCCCCGGCCTGTACGCTGGGTTCGCTCATTGCTCTCTCCTAATTTCGATGGCCGGTGTCCAGCCTGCGCTCCAGGTGCATCGAATAGCGCGACATGCCGAAGCAGAACAGCCAGTACACCAGTGCGGCGAACACGTAGCCCTCGGTGGACATGCCCAGCCAGGCGGGGTCCGCGGTGGCGCGCTTGATGCTGTTGAGGAAGTCGAACAGGCCGATGATGATCACCAGACTGGTGTCCTTGAACAGCGCGATGAAGGTGTTGACGATGCCCGGGATCACCAGCTTCAGCGCCTGCGGCAGGATCACCAGCCCCATCATCCGCCAGTAACCCAGCCCCATCGCCGAGGCGGCCTCGTACTGCCCCTTGGGGATCGCCTGCAGGCCGCCGCGCACCACCTCGGCGATGTACGCGGCCTCGAAGAAGATCACCATCAGCATCGCGCGCAGCAGCTTGTCGAGGTTCATGCCTTCGGGCAGGAACAACGGCAGCATGACCGAAGACATGAACAGCACGGTGATCAGCGGCACGCCGCGCCAGAACTCTATGAAGGTCACGCTGAGCACCCGGATCGCCGGCATGTCGGAACGCCGCCCCAGTGCCAGCAGGATGCCCAGCGGCAGCGCGCCCGCGATGCCCACCGCGGCGATGACGATTGTCAGCATCAAGCCGCCCCACTGGCTGGTCGGCACGACCATCAGCCCCAACCCGCCGTGCAGCAGCCAAAAGGCCAGCAGCGGATAGACCAGCAGGTAGGCCAGGCCATAGCGCGCCTTGTGCCGCAACCAGCGCATGAACAAGGGCGCTGCCGCGACGATCGCCAGCCACACTGCCATGTTGACCCGCCAGCGCGCTTCCACCGGATAGAAGCCGTACATGAACTGGCCGAAGCGCTCGCGCACGAAAACCCAGCAGGCACCTTCGCGGCTGCAGTCGCTACGCGCATCGCCGGCCCAGTCCGCGCTGAAGATCGCCCAGTCGAGCAGCGGCGGCAGCACCAGCCAGATCAGATACAGCCCGACGAGCGTGAGCAGCCCGTTGAGCCAACTGGAAAACAGATTCGCCCGCAACCAGCCCAGCACGCCAAGCTGGCGCGCAGGCGGCGGGAGGTCGGGCTTGAAGACATGCCTGGTCATATCGCCCCTACCGTTCGGTCAGCGCGATGCGCTTGTTGTACCAGTTCATCAACAGCGAAATGCTGATGCTGATGGCCAGGTAGACGCTCATGGTGATCGCCATTGTTTCGATGGCCTGGCCGGTCTGGTTGAGTACCGTGCCGGCGAACAGCGACACCATGTCCGGATAGCCGATGGCCGCGGCGAGCGAGGAGTTCTTCGCCAGGTTGAGATACTGGCTGGTCAGAGGCGGCACGATGACTCGCAAGGCCTGCGGAATGATCACCAGCCGCAGCAGCTGTCCCGGCCGCAGTCCCAGCGATGCGGCAGCCTCGGTCTGTCCATGGCTGACCGACTGGATCCCGGCGCGCACGGTCTCACCGATGAACGCGGCCGTGTAGATCGACAATGCCGCGACAATGGCGACCAGCTCGGGAATCACCACCCAGCCACCCCGGATGTTGAAGCGCTGCAACTGCGGCACGTCCCACTGGAACGGGCTGCCCCACAGCAGGGTGCTCAGCCAGGGGATGGCGATCAGTACCGCCAACGCCGTCCAGAACAGGGGAAAGCGCCGGCCGGTGGCGTCGCGTCGGATCTTCGCCCAACGCGCCAGCGCGACGCAGAGCCCGATCGCCAGCAACAGGGCCAGCCAGAACGCCCAGAAGCCCTCGTCAGCGCTGGGTGCGGGCAATTGCAGCCCGCGGTTGTTGACGAAGACCACGTCGCCGAGGCTCAGGCTGTCGCGCGGGCCGGGCAGCGGGCCGATCACGGCGAAATAGACGAAGAAGATCTGCAACAACGGCGGGATGTTGCGAAACGTCTCGATGTACAGCGTGGCCAGCTGCCGAATCAGCCAGTTAGGCGACAGCCGGGCGACGCCGAGCACGAAACCGATGAGCGTGGCCAGCAGGATACCGATGACGCTGACCAGCAGGGTATTGAGCAACCCGATCCAGAACACACGAGCGTAGCTGTCGCTCTCGCTGTAATCGATCAGGTGTTGCGGAATGCCGAAGCCGGCAGAATTGTCGAGAAAACCAAACCCGGAATTGATCCCGCGATGGGCCAGGTTGGCCTGGGTGTTGTGAAACAGGAACCAGCCAAAGGCGACGACCGCCAGGACGGCTAGAACCTGGAACAGCCAGGCGCGTGCCTGGGGGTCGGTGAGCAGCGAGCCGCTTACCCGCCGCGAAGAACCATCGGTGCGCATCGGGAACCCTCTGGATACGCTGCCGGAGCCGAGCGGCCGCGGCAGCGCTCATCCCTGAAGCGGCCGGCCTCGCCGGCCGGTCGGTCAACGCACCGGCGGCGCGTACTGCAGCCCGCCCTTGTTCCACAGCGCATTGAGGCCGCGCTCGATCTTCAGCTCGCTGCCCTTGCCGACGTTACGCTCGAACACCTCGCCGTAGTTGCCGACCTGCTTGACGATCTGCACGGCCCAGTCGTTGGCCAGCTTGAGATCCTTGCCGTACTCGCCCTCGGCGCCGAGCAGGCGCGCCACATCGGGATTTTTGGTGGTCTTGGCCATCTGCTCGACGTTGGTCGAGGTCACGCCCAGCTCTTCGGCGTTGAGCATGGCGAACAGCGTCCAGCGCACGATATCGAACCACTCCTCGTCACCCTGCCGAACCGCCGGGCCGAGGGGTTCCTTGGAGATCACCTCCGGCAGCACCACGTAGTCGTCGGGCTTGGCGAGCTTGATGCGCTGGGCATAGAGCTGCGACTGGTCGGAGGTCAGCACGTCGCACCGGCCCGACTCCAGCGACTTGGCGCTTTCGTCCGAGGTGTCGTAGGTGATCGGGGTGTACTTGAGGTTGTTCGCGCGGAAGTAGTCGGAGAGATTCAGCTCGGTGGTTGTGCCGGCCTGGATGCAGACGGTCGCCCCATCCAGTTCCTTGGCGCTCTTCACGCCGATGCCCTTGTTGACCAGAAAACCCTGGCCGTCATAGTAGGTCACGCCGGTGAAATTGAGCCCCATCGCGGCGTCGCGCGAACTGGTCCAGGTGGTGTTGCGTGAAAGCACGTCGACCTCGCCGGACTGCAGCGCGGTGAAACGCTCCTTGGCGGTCAACGGGCTGAACTTCACCTTCCCGGCATCGCCGAAGACCGCCGCCGCAACGGCCTTGCAGACGTCCACATCGATTCCCTGATACTGGCCCTTGGCGTCGGCGTAAGAGAAGCCCGGCAACCCGTCGCTGATGCCGCACTGCACGAAGCCTTTCTTCTTCACCGCGTCCAGGGTCGCCCCCGCATGGGTCAGCCCGCTCGCGCCAACCAGCGCTACTGCGCCAAGCACGGCCAGTGTGGATTTCACCCGTGTCATCGAAACCTCCAGTTTGCTTTTTTATTCTCGGGGGCTGGGTCTGCTGCCGACACGGCCAATGGCCGCTTCGTTGCGGAGCCAGCCCTGAGTCTAGTCGCCCACCACCGTTCGGCAACCTGACGACCGATGTCGGCTTGCCATCCTGAGATAGCAAGCGACGTACCAGCCACGCATGCACGGCCGCATCTCCCGGCTCTGCGGGTGCAGCGGGGGGCCGGGAGCGGTTAATCTCGCTCCATCCGCCTCTTCCGCGCCCCAGGATGAGGCGATTCGCCCCGAACTGGAGCCCTCATGAGCAATCCTCTGATCATCGAACCCTCACGCAACGCCGACGCCTGTGTCATCTGGCTGCACGGCCTGGGCGCCGACCGCTACGACTTCCAGCCGGTCGCCGAAGCGTTGCAGCAGCACCTGGACAGCACCCGCTTCGTGCTGCCGCAGGCCCCCACGCGCCCGGTCAGTATCAATGGCGGCTGGAGCATGCCGAGCTGGTACGACATCCTCGCCATGAGCCCCGCACGCGCCATCGACCAGGCGCAGCTGGAAGCTTCGGCACAGCAGGTGATCGACCTGATCGAAGCGCAACGCGATGCCGGCATCGATCCGAAACGCATCTTTCTGGCCGGCTTTTCCCAGGGGGGCGCCGTCGTGCTGCATACCGCGTTCCTGCGCTGGCCAGGCCCGCTCGGCGGCGTACTGGCCCTATCGACCTATGCGCCGACGTTCCCGGAACAGCTCGAACCGGCGCCGGGCATGCGAGACGTGCCGGTGTTCTGCCTGCATGGCCGTTTCGACGACGTCGTGCCAATGGCCATGGGGCGTGCTGCACACGATTGCCTCGCCGCGTCGGGCCTCACGGTGCAGTGGCGTGACTATCCGATGGCCCACGAAGTGCGCCCCGACGAGATCCTCGACATCGGCGCCTGGCTGGCCCAGCGCCTCGCCTGATCGCCACCGCCTGCAGGTCGGCTATGCTTGAACGCACAGCCAACTGCGGAAGCTGAAGGGACTATCGATCCGCCGCCCGGCAGACATTGCAGCGGAGGACCGCTTGCCATGCAGGGCCAGACGCAGCCACGCAGTCAGCGGGCAGCACCATGAAGATCGTCGACCAGCCGGTAGACCCGGCGAGCCTGGAGCGGCTGCGCCTGCTGCACGGTGCCGGCGCGGACGACGTGCGCAAGCTGCTCGCGCAGTGCCAGCTGTGCACCGTCGAGGCAGACGAAACCCTGCTCAGCCCGCGCAAGGCCAATCACCACCTCTATATGGTTCTGGAAGGCAGCCTGACGGTGTATGTCGACTCGCTCGACAGCCAGCCACTCAGAGTCATCGACACCAATGATTGCGCCGGCGAGGTCAGCTTCGTCGACCACCTGCCACCGACGGTCTACGTCGTCGCGAACCAACCCTGTACGCTGCTGCGCCTGCATTCGAGGCACATCGGCGTGCTCGGCGAATCCCCGCACTTGATGCACAACCTGGCCCTGCTGCTCTGCGAGCGCGTTCGCCTGAGCGATCGCCTGATCGTCGACAGCGAGCACAACGCCAACGTCGACATGCTCACCGGCGTATTCAACCGACGCTGGCTGGAACACGCCTTCGAGCGCGACAGCACGCGCTGTGCCATGGCGGGGAGCCCGCTGTGCATGCTCATGCTCGATGTCGATCGGTTCAAGCAGTACAACGACAGCCATGGCCATCTCGCGGGCGATCTCGTGCTCTCGCTCGTTGCGCGTACGCTGGCTGCACAGCTGCGGCCGAAGGACTGTCTGGTGCGCTATGGCGGCGAGGAGTTCACCATCCTGCTGCCCGAACTGGCAGCCGAGGACGCCCGGGCGATCGGCGAGCGGCTGCGCCAGGCCATCGAGCAGGTCCGCAGCATTCCCAGCCCGATCGGCCGGCTGCCTGGCGTGACGGTTTCGATCGGCCTGGCGGTCTGGCAACCCGCCGACCGCCTGGCCGACCTGATCGAGCGTGCCGACCGGGAGCTGTACCAGGCCAAGCAGGGCGGACGCAACCAGCTCTGCGGCTGACCGGACGGCCGGACGATGGCGCAATGCTTCGCCCGCTCGGGCGTCTTGCTTTAAACTCCGGCCAACTTTCCCGTTGACAGAAGAGACGATCGTGCTCAAGGCACTCAAGAAAATGCTTGGCAAGAGCGAAGGCGAGCAGCAAAGCGCCAGTACGCCCGCCACTGCGCCGCAGCCAGCCGCAGCGCAACCCGAACCGCACAAGGCACCGACCGAACCCAGCACCAAGAGCGCCAGCAAGCCACGCCGCAAGCGCGCGCCCAAACCGGCACCCAGCGAAACGCTCTGGAAGCCCGAGGATTTCGTCGTCGAGCCCGCCGAGGGCAAGACCCGCTTCCACGATTTCAGGCTCGCCCCCGAGCTGATGCACGCCATTCATGACCAGGGCTTCAGCTACTGCACGCCAATCCAGGCGCAGGTGCTGGGGTTCACCCTCAAGGGTCGCGACGCCATCGGCCGCGCGCAGACCGGCACCGGCAAGACCGCGGCGTTCCTGATCTCGACCATTACCCAGCTGCTGCAGACGCCGCCGCCGAAGGAACGCTACATGGGCGAGCCACGCGCGCTGATCATCGCCCCGACTCGCGAGCTGGTGGTGCAGATCGCCAAGGATGCCGAGGCGCTGACCAAGTATTGCAAGCTGAACGTGATGAGCTTTGTCGGCGGCATGGACTTCGACAAGCAACTCAAGCAGCTCGAAGCGAAGTTCTGCGACATCCTGGTCGCCACCCCCGGCCGCCTGCTGGACTTCAACCAGCGCGGCGAGGTGCACCTGGACATGGTCGAGGTGATGGTGCTCGACGAGGCCGACCGCATGCTCGACATGGGCTTCATCCCCCAGGTCCGCCAGATCATTCGCCAGACCCCGATGAAGGGCGAGCGCCAGACCCTGCTGTTCTCGGCGACCTTCACCGATGACGTGATGAACCTGGCCCGGCAATGGACCGTCGACCCGGCAATCGTCGAGATCGAGCCGGAGAACGTCGCCAGCGAGACCGTCGAACAACACGTCTATGCCGTGGCGTCGAGCGACAAGTACAAGCTGCTCTACAACCTGATCAGCCAGAACGACTGGACGCGGGTGATGGTCTTTGCCAACCGCAAGGACGAGGTACGCCGCATCGAGGAGCGCCTGACGCGGGACGGCATCAGCGCGGCGCAGATGTCCGGCGACGTGCCGCAGCATAAGCGCATCAAGGTGCTCGAGGGCTTTCGCGAGGGCAAGATCCGCGTTCTGGTGGCTACCGATGTCGCCGGCCGCGGCATCCACGTCGAGGGCATCAGCCACGTGATCAACTTCACCCTGCCGGAAGTGCCGGACGATTACGTGCACCGCATCGGGCGTACCGGCCGCGCGGGCACCAGCGGCACGTCGATCAGCTTTGCCGGCGAGGATGACGCCTTCGCCCTGCCGCCAATCGAAGAACTGATCGGCCGCAAGATCCACTGCGAGATGCCGCCCGCCGAACTGCTCGCGCCAGTGCCGCGGCAGCGCTGAGGCCATACGCCGCGTCCGGCCGCAGTGATGCAGGTCAGCGCGGCGCAGCCTGCCACAGGCTAGAGTTGCCTCATCGCGTCATGCTTGAACAAGGAATACGACATGCAGCATCTCGACTGGCTGATCTTGCTGATAACCACTGGCTTCGTCCTGCTGTGCGTCGGCTACAACTTCCGCGATCAGCAATGGGGCGTGGCGATTCTGGCGGCCGGCGTGCTCACCATGTTCTCCACCCTCGCCTTCAAGATGTACATCACCTTCAGCTGAGCGCGCCCTGCTCAGTCGTGCTTCCAGCGCTGCGCAGCACTCTGGTCGCTTTCACGCCCGTCGACCCAGCGAGGGCCTTCAGCGGTAGCCTCCTTCTTCCAGAACGGCGCGCGCGTTTTCAGGTAATCCATGACGAAGCGGCAGGCATCGAACGCCGCTTCGCGATGCGCGCTGGCCACGCCGACGAAAACGATCGGCTCGCCAGGCTCCAGCGGCCCGACGCGATGCAGCACGTCGCAGCAGAGCAAAGGCCAGCGCTGCTCGGCTTCGGCGACGATCTTCTGCAAGGCCTTTTCGGTCATCCCCGGGGCATGCTCGAGAAACATGCCGGCCACCTCGTGGCCGTCATTGAAGTCGCGCACGTAGCCGACGAAACCGACCACCGCGCCGATGCCCAGGTTCGCCGCATGCAGTGCATTCAGCTCGGCCCCGGGATCGAAGGCCGCTTGCTGGACTCGTACGCTCATTTCAGCCTCCGGTAACGGTCGGGAAAAACGCCACTTCGTCGCCGTCTTCCAGCGCCTCGTCCAGACCGCACAGTTCCTGGTTGCGCGCGCACATCAGATTGCGCTCGGCGAGCAGCTCCCAGGCACCTCCGCGGGCAAGCAGCCGCTGGCGCAGCGCATCGACGCAGGTCAGCTGTTCGTCCCAGTCGAGTTCTTCGCCATCGCTGCCCAGGGTTTCCCGATAACGGGCATAGAACTGCACTTGAATCATGATTCCACCTGCCAGTGTCCACTCTTGCCACCGCGCTTCTCGAGCAGTCGCACGCCTTCGATGACCATCCCCTTGTCCACCGCCTTGCACATGTCGTAGATCGTCAGCGCGGCCACGCTGGCGGCAGTCAGGGCCTCCATCTCCACCCCGGTCTGCCCGGCGAGCTTGCAGACGGCGCGGATGTGCACGCAGTCTTCGCCCTCGGGCGCCAGTTCGACCTTGATGCTGGTCAACAGCAACGGATGACATAGCGGAATCAGCTCATGGGTTTTCTTCGCTGCCTGGATGCCGGCGATGCGAGCAACGGCGAACACATCCCCTTTGGGATGGCCGCCCTGCTGGATCAGCTGCAGCGTGGCGGGCAGCATGCGCACGCGCGCCTCCGCCGTGGCCTCGCGCGCGGTGACGGCCTTGTCGGTGACGTCGACCATGCTGGCGCGGCCCTGAAAATCGAGATGGGTGAGCATGGAAAGTCCTGCTGGCTGGGAAAGCCCGCAGTGTAACGCAGCTGGAAGGCCGAAGCTGGAGGCCGACGAGCCGGCCTCTAGCTCCGGCCGCCCCTCCTACATGTGGGCCTCGGCGTACTCGGCGAGGATCGAGCGCGGCACGCCCTGCAGGGTGATGTGCACGCCATGCGGGAAGTCCTTGAAACGCTCGGTGAGGTAGGTCAGCCCCGAACTGGTCGCCGACAGGTAGGGCGTGTCGATCTGCGCGAGATTGCCCAGGCAGACCACCTTCGAGCCATTGCCGGCGCGGGTGATGATTGTCTTCATCTGGTGCGGCGTGAGGTTCTGGCATTCGTCGATGATGATCAGGCTCTGCTGGAAGCTGCGCCCGCGGATGTAGTTCAGCGATTTGAACTGCAGGGGGACCTTTTGCAGGATGTAGTCGATGCTGCCGTGGGTGTTCTCGTCATCCATGTGCAGCGCCTCGAGGTTGTCGGTGATGGCCCCAAGCCAGGGCTCCATCTTCTCGGCTTCGGTGCCCGGCAGAAAGCCGATGTCCTCGTCGAGCCCCTGCACGCTGCGGGTGGCGATGATGCGCCGGTAGCGCTTGCTCACCACGGTCTGCTCGATGGCCGCCGCCAGCGCCAGGATGGTCTTGCCCGAGCCGGCGGCGCCGGACAGGTTGACCAGATGGATATCCGGATCGAGCAGCGCGTACAGCGCCAGCGCCTGGTGGATGTCGCGCGGGCGCAGCCCCCAGGCTTCCTGATGCAGCAGCGGCTCCTGGTGCAGGTCCAGCAACAGCAGTTCATCGCCCTCGATGCCCTTGATCCAGCCGACGAACCCTTGCTCGTCTAGCACGAACTCGTTGATGTGCACGGCCGGCAGGTTGTCGATCAATTGCACCCGGTGCCAGGTGCGCCCGTGCCCCTGCTGCGTCTCGACGGTGCTCACCCGGTCCCAGAACGAGCCGGTGAGGCTGTGATAGCCGCGCGACAGCTGGCCGACATCGTCGACCAGCTGGTCGGTGTGATAATCCTCCGCGGCCACGCCGCAGGCCCGCGCCTTCAGGCGCATGTTGATGTCCTTGGTCACCAGCACTACCGGCAGCCCGGGGCGTTCCTTGCTGAGGGTGACGACCAGATTGATGATCTTGTTGTCGTTCAGGTCTTCCGGCAGGCCGTTGGCCTGGCCCGGTCGGCTCATGAGGATCGACAGGCTGCCGCAAGGCCCACCCTTGCCGCGCTGGATCGGTACACCTGCCTCGACTTCCTCGGGCGAGGCGCTGCCGAGCAAACGGTCGATCAGCCGGATGGCCTGTCGGCATTCGGCCGCGACCGTGTGCTTGCCGGTCTTCAGTTGGTCGAGTTCCTCGAGCACGGTCATGGGAATCGCGACCTGGTGCTCCTGGAAGTTGAGCAAGGCGTTTGGATCGTGGATCAGGACGTTCGTGTCGAGCACGTACAGGGTGGGCTGGGTCGCGCGGGAGGTACCGTAATCATCCATACCGATCACCTTCGTCGTAGTAGCGGCGACGGAATGCGAATGCTCCGTCGGAGGTGACCGCCGTACGACGACGAGGGTGAGCGGACGTTGGGCGCCGGTGGGCTCGGGGCCACCCAGTGGCCGCCACCTGTTTCGCAGGGTTCGGCGGTCTGGATTTCGTTCTAACGCAAAACATATGACAGGCAAATGACTTTTCGATTCGCCGGCGTCTTTCCCCTCAGTGCGCCGCGGACAAATCGCCCGTTGAACGATGGCCGGGCTCCGCGCAGCGGTTGACCTCGGCCGTCACGTGAACCACCTGCGCGAAGCGTGCCAACTCCCGCTTGTAGCGGTCTGCCGTGTAGTCCTGGTGGGTGACCACGCTGAGAATGCAGCTGTACTGTGCGCGTCCGACACGCCACAGGTGTAGATCGGTGACATCGGTATCGGGCACCGCCTTGAGCGCCGCACGAATCTGGTGCACCAGCGGGTCGTCCATCTCCCGATCCAGCAATGCCTTGCCGGTGTCACGCAGCAGGCCCTTGGCCCAGACCAGAATGACCACGGCGCCGATCACGCCCATCGCGGGATCCAGCCAGCTCCAGCCGAAAAATTTGCCGCCGAGCAGGGCGACGATGGCAGCCACCGAAGTCAGGCCATCGGTGAGCACGTGTACGAACGCGGCGTGCCGATTCAGGTCGCGCCCGCCGGTAGTCCGCTTGCCCGCGTCGTGGTCGTGGTCGTGGTCGTGGTCGTGGTCGTGGTCGTGGTCCTGAGCATGCTGATGGCCGTGCCCCGCGTGCGCATGCTCGTGACGCTCATGCAGCAGCCAGGCGGAAGCCAGGTTGACCAGCAGGCCAATGATGGCGACGACGATTGCCTCGTCGAAGCCGATCTGCGCCGGCGACCAGAAGCGCGCCAGCGACTCGCCGATCATCGTCAGCGCGACCACCACCAGCAGCAGCGCACTGGAGAAACCGGCCAGCACCTCGATTTTCCAGGTGCCGAATGCGAAGCGCTGGTCCCCCGAGTAGCGCCGCGCCAGCAGATAGGCGAGCGCGGCCAGGCCTATCGCGACCATGTGCGAGGCCATGTGCCAACCATCGGCGAGCAAGGCCATCGAGTTGAACAGGTAGCCGGCCGCCACCTCCACCAGCATGGTCACGCCGGTCAGCGCAGCGACCAGCCAGGTCTGACGCTCGGCGCCCTGCTCGAGCGGCCGATAGTCATGGTCAGGGTGCCAATTGGAATGATCACACGCGCTCATGTCACCTCCTCAATGTGTGCAACAAGCTTGCGCCTTGCCCCAGGGGCAAGGTCAACCGCCATCAATGGCTGCGATAGCTGGAGGCGCATTGGGATTCACGCCTAGAATCGCGGCACATCCAAAGGAACGAGAGCAATTCGATGTTGATGGTGATTTCACCAGCCAAGACTCTGGACTACGACACCCCTCCCTCGACCCCGCGCCATACGCTGCCCGAACATCTCGATCAAGCACAGCTGCTCATCGACCAGCTGCGCGAGTACTCGCCGGCACAGGTTGCCGAACTCATGCACCTGTCCGACAAGCTGGCCGCACTCAACGTCGCCCGCTTCGGAAGCTGGAATGCCGATTTCACCCCCGACAATGCCAAGCAGGCGCTGCTCGCGTTCAAGGGTGACGTCTATACCGGGCTCAACGCCGACGACTTCAGCGAGCACGACTTCGACTTCGCCCAGCAACACTTGCGCATGCTCTCCGGGCTGTACGGCGTGCTGCGGCCGTTGGATCTCATGCAGCCCTATCGCCTGGAAATGGGCACCAGGCTGGCTACCGCCCGCGGCAAGGATCTCTACGCTTTCTGGGGCGAGCGCATCAGCCAATGGCTCAACGAGGCGCTCGCCGCGCAGGGTGACGCAGTGCTGCTCAACCTCGCCTCGAACGAGTATTTCGGTGCCGTGAAGCGCAAGGCGCTGGAAGCCCGGGTGATCGATGTCGACTTCAAGGATCTGAAGAACGGCCAGTACAAGATCATCAGTTTTTACGCCAAGAAAGCCCGGGGTCTGATGGCGCGTTATGTGATCAAGCAACGCATCAGCGATCCGGCGCAGTTGCTGCAGTTCGATTACGACGGCTATCGCTACAGTGAGGCGCACTCCTCCACCGACCGTCTGGTCTTCCTGCGCGACAACCCGCCGACCTGAGGCAACCGTCCCACCAAACCGCTCTGGGCTGCCGCTGCCGCGAGCAGCCCCGGAGGCGGCCCATCGACACTGTCGAAATCTCGCCGATCAATGGTTCGCCCACGGGGAACTAACTCTCGGGCAGCACAATCATAAGCGCGTACCAACTCCAGACCGGAAAGGGACGTCGCACATGAAAGTGCTCAGGGTCTTGATAAATGACCGCCCGGCAAGTGCCCGTGGCGTACGGACAACGACAGCAGCGCTGTCACGGCGAGCGGCAGTGGCGAGGATGTCCACCGCCGCTCCAGCCAAGCGCACAGCCCACGGGGCTGTGCCTCCGATCCGCAAGTGCGGCAGGCAACCCGATCACAACAAGTCGACGGCAGCCGTTCCTCGTCGACGACGCCCAGCCCGCACGGCCATCCAGACGGTATCCGGATGGCTTCTTCCTACTGCCAGCGCCACCGCTTCCGCGCGTCGGGAGCCGTTTGGCCATCTGCGGACTAGCCAGTACCGGCAGGTTTCAGCAATCGGGGCATGAGCCTCGGGGGAGCGGTCAGTCGCGCCCACGGGCCTCGCTTTGCCCGGCGCTCGCTGATCTTCAGCCATTCGGTACAGCTGCTGTGCCGACGAACAAGCAGAACGACCTTCGTACACGTTTCAGGAGAAGCAACATGATCCCGGTAATCCTTTCAGGCGGTAACGGCTCCAGGCTCTGGCCCCTGTCGCGCAAGCTGTTCCCCAAGCAGTTCCTCGCAATGACCGGCGAGCAGACGCTGTTCCAGCAAACCGTGGAGCGCCTGGCTTTCGAGGGCATGCAACAGCCGCTGCTGGTGTGCAACAAAGAGCACCGTTTCATCGTCAAGGAGCAGCTGGCGGCGCGCAAACTCGGCGTTCAGGGCCTGATGCTCGAGCCGTTCGGCCGCAACACCGCGCCGGCCATCGCGATGGCCGCGATGAAGCTCACCGAAGAAGGCCGTGACGAACTGCTGCTGGTATTGCCGGCCGACCACGTGATCGAAGATCAACGAGCCTTCCAGCGCTCGCTGGCGCTGGCCACCAATGCCGCGGAAAACGGCGAGATGGTGCTCTTCGGTGTACCGGCCACTCGCCCGGAAACCGGTTACGGTTACATCAAGTGCGACCCGCAGCGCCGCGGCACTCTGCCCGAAGGCATCGAGCGAGTCAGCCAGTTCGTCGAGAAGCCAGACGAAGCGCGCGCCCAGAGCTACGTCGAATCAGGCGACTATTTCTGGAACAGCGGCATGTTCCTGTTCCGCGCCAGCGTCTTCCTCGAAGAGCTGAAGAAGCACGACCCGGATATCTATGACACCTGCTGGGCGGCGCTGGAACGCAGCATTCGCAACGGTGAGGAAATTCTCATCGACCCGGCGACCTTCGCCTGCTGCCCGGACAACTCCATCGACTACGCGGTCATGGAGAAGACCGACCTGGCCTGCGTGGTGCCGATGTCGGCGGGTTGGAGCGATGTCGGCTCCTGGTCGTCGATCTGGGACGTGCACAGCAAGGACGACGACGGCAACGTGTTCAAGGGTGACGTCATCGCCGAGGACACCCGCAACTCGCTGATCTACGCCACCGACAAGCTGGTGACCGTGCTCGGGCTCGAGGACGTGGTCGTCGTCGAAACCAAGGACGCGACCATGGTTGCGCACAAGGACAAGGTGCAGGACGTCAAGAAGCTCGTCGCCAAGCTGGACGCGCGCGAGCGCAGCGAAACCCAGAATCACTGCGCCGTCTACCGCCCATGGGGCTGGTACGACTCGGTGGACATGGGCGGCCGCTTCCAGGTCAAGCGCATCTGCGTGAACCCTGGCGCCAGCCTGTCGCTGCAGATGCACCACCACCGCGCCGAGCACTGGATCGTGGTGTCCGGCACCGCGCAGGTGACCTGCAACGAAAAGACCTTCCTGCTGACCGAAAACCAGTCCACCTACATCCCGGTGACGTCTGTCCACCGGCTGGCCAACCCGGGCAAGATTCCGCTGGAAATCATCGAAGTCCAGTCGGGCAGCTACCTCGGCGAAGACGACATCGAGCGCTTCGACGACGTCTATGGCCGCGCCGAGCAGAGCGCAGAAGCGAACGTCGCGCGCTGATCGACCCGCCTGAACGAGCCCGCGCCTGTCGCGGGCTCTTTTTTGTCAGCCATGCCCGGGTTGCGCATAATGGCCAGTCGCTTGCATGAGCGGGCTTCGCATGTCGGGCCGCTACAAGCGCATGGCCCGAGCACGCCGCCTTCGGTAGCTGACTGGCCGCATTTCTCGATTTACCGCAGTGAGAGACAGGATCCGCTAAGTGACTAAGGAAGAATTACGCAAGGAGCTGGAGCGCCAGGCGCAGCGCTACCAGGACATTTATGGTGGCGAAGTGACGACCTATGCCGCTCACGCCGCGCCCGAACGCAAACCCTGGCGCAAGAAGCCCAGCGTGCAGGAGCAAGCGTTTCAGCAAGAGCTACGCAAAATGGAGCAGGATCGTTCCGCGGACGAGGACGCCACGCCGCAAACCTGACCGGCGCAGCCGCGATGCTTCAGCGCTTGCGCCCCATTAGCGAGCCTAGAAGGCCGCGCACCAGTTGACGGCCGAGTTGGCTAGCCGCCTGGTTAAGCGCACTTCGGATCACCTTGCCAGCGAACTCGCCGACCTGATCGCCAAGCTCGCTCGACCGAGCGGGCCCGGTATCGGTCTCGGGCGCTCGCTGGGCCGCCTGCTGCGCACGAGCCGCCAGGATCTCGTAGGCCGACTCACGGTCGATCGGCCGCTCATAGCGCCCACGCAGCGGCGAGCGCGCCAGGATAGCCGTGCGCTCCTGCTCGCTCAGCGGGCCGACACGCGACTGCGGCGGCGCCACGAAGACCCGCTGTACCACAGCCGGCATGCCCTTGGGCTCCAACCCGCCGACCAGCGCTTCACCGATGCCGAGCTGGGTCAGCACCTCGAGCGCGGAGAACTCGGGGTTGGGGCGAAAGCCATCGGCAACCGAACGCAGCGCCTTTTGCTCACGGGTGGTGAATGCGCGCAAGCCATGCTGCACGCGAAGGCCGAGCTGGGCGAGCACCGGGTCGGGCAGATCCGCCGGCGACTGGGTGACGAAATAGACGCCCACGCCCTTGGAGCGAATCAGCCGCACCACCTGCACCAGCCGCTCCTGCAGCGCCTTGGGCGTATCGCCGAACAGCAGGTGCGCCTCGTCGAAGAACAGCACCAGCAACGGCCGATCGGAATCGCCGCGCTCCGGCAGTTGTTCGAACAGCTCGGCCAGCAGCCAGAGCAGGAACGTCGCATAGACCTTTGGCGCTTCGTGCACCAGCCGCGAGGCATCGAGCAGATGGATACCGCCTCGCCCGTCGGCGGCCGGTGCGAGCAGATCCTCAAGCTGCAGTGCCGGCTCACCGAACAACGCTTCGGCGCCCTGCTGCTCGAGCGTTGCCAGCCGCCGCAACAGCGCCTGGCACGAGGCGCCGGTAACCAGCGCCGCATCCTCGCCGAGCACCGCCGGGCTCTGGCGCAGATAGCCGAGCAGCGCCTTGAGGTCCTTGAGGTCGAGCAACAGCAGGCCCTCGCGGTCAGCGACCTTGAATGCCGCATACAACGCCGCCTGCTGGCTGTCGGTCAGCTCCAGCAGGTTGCCGAGCAGCAAGGGCCCCATCTCGCTCAGCGTAGTGCGCAACGGATGACCGCTCTGCCCGTACACGTCCCACAGTGTGACCGGATAGGCCTGTGGGTGGTGCGCCAACCAGGGCATGCTGGCGATGCGTTCGGCAATCTTGCCCTGCGGTTGGCCGGCAGCGCCGAGCCCGGAGAGATCACCCTTGATGTCGGCGGCGAACACCGCGACGCCGGCATCGCTGAACTGCTCGGCGAGCCGTTGCAGTGTCACGGTCTTGCCGGTGCCGGTGGCGCCGGCGATCAGACCATGGCGGTTGGCCAGACGCAGCAGGTGCGTATTGGCCTGCCCCGAGGACTCTGCGCCAAGCACCAGGCTATCGGTTGTATCCATGTCATCCCCCTAATCAGAGCGTGCGCAGGTCACTCGGCCTCGCGCCTGCGCTGCGCCTGCAAGGCTTCCCAGAGTTCGGCTGCCTGTGGAAAGTCGGTTCCCAGGCGCTCGTCCAGCGCCTGCGGATCGTAGCGCTGGGTACAACCGCTGCCGATGATCGGTGGCGCCTCGGCGGTGGCCTGGTCGAGTGGATGCTTCATCGATACCCAGCCGTCAATTGAAGACCAGCGTCCGGTTGCTGTGGACCAGCACGCGATCCTCCAAGTGATAGCGCAAGCCGCGCGAGAGCACCATCTTCTCGACGTCCTTGCCCAGTCGCACCATATCCTCGACGGTGTCGCGATGGCTGATGCGCACGACGTCCTGCTCGATGATCGGGCCGGCATCCAGCTCTTCGGTAACGTAGTGGCAAGTCGCACCGATCAGCTTCACGCCGCGCAGCGACGCCTGGTGATACGGCTTGGCGCCAACGAACGACGGCAGGAAGCTGTGGTGGATATTGATGACCCGCTGCGCGTATTCCTCGCACAACTCCTGCGGCAGGATCTGCATGTAGCGCGCCAGCACGATGACGTCCGCGCGGTGCTCGCGCACCAGGCTTGCCACTTCGGCGAACGCTTCCTGCTTGCGCCCCGCTTCGACCGGTACATGGAAATAGGGAATACCATGCCACTCGACCATGCTGCGCAGATCGTCGTGGTTGGAGATCACGCAGGGAATGTCGCAATCCAGCTCGCCGCTATGCCAGCGGTGCAGCAGGTCGGCCAGGCAATGCGACTCACGGCTGGCCATGAGCACGACGCGCTTGCGGCGATCCGAGTCGGTGATGCGCCACTCCATCGAAAACTCACGCGCAATAGGTGCAAAGGCCTGGCGAAAACCGTCCAGGTCGAAGGGCAGCGAGTCCGCACGGATTTCGTGGCGCATGAAGAACCAGCCACTCTGATGGTCGGAGTGATGGTTGGCTTCGGTGATCCAGCCGTTATAGGTGGCCAGAAAGTTACTGACCTTGGCAACGATGCCAACGCCATCGGGACAGGCGATAACCAGCCTGAAAGTGCGCATCCGAAAACTCCTGCTCGCATGGAAACGCGGCATTCTAGCTCAGCCGGCAAAAGCGCGGCCATTGGCGAAATAAACCCACCGCCCGTGTGCGTATGCTTGCTGAGAACGGACGAACAACCCTGACAAAATGCCGTGTGCAGCCAAGTTTCACTAAGTTCGCCATGACCGAGGCGCGAGCCGAGTGCAGAGAAAACGATGGGGCCGTTGAACAAAGCCCAACAGCCAATAACCGGAAACATATCGAGCGAATAACGGCTTTGTTACGACTTCATTCGAAAATAACGGGCTCAACTATATTTACTTTGCCTGAAACCGCCGACTATGATTCACCCACTTGCGTACAACCTATATCCAAGGAAGCAAAATGTCCCTGATCAGCGAATACCGCGCAACGGAAGAGGCCATCAAGGAACTTCAGGAGCGCCTGAAGTCCCTCTCGGCAGATGACAAGTTAAAAAAGGAGCTCGAGTTCGAAGGCAAACTGCGCGAACTCATGGGCGAGTATCAGAAGTCGCTGCGCGACATCATCGCCCTGCTCGATCCGGACGCTGCAAAAGCCGGCAAGGTACAGCGCGCGGCAAAGGCCGCTCCGGCCCCCAAGCGTGCTCGTCGCGTCAAGCAGTACAAGAACCCGCACTCGGGCGAAGTGATCGAAACCAAGGGTGGCAACCACAAGACGCTGAAAGAGTGGAAGGCCAAGTGGGGTTCGGACACCGTCGAAAGCTGGTCCACCGTACTCGGTTAATCCGCTACGGAAGTACCGCAGCCGCGCCAGCGAGCAATCGGGCGCGGCTTTTTATTGCTTCACAGGCCATAGCGGCTTTGCAACTGCGCCGCATGCTCGCGCCAGCATTGCAAAACAACGGCCTGCTCCGGTGTCGCCTGCTCCAGCAACTGACCCAACGTCTGCTCAAACTGGGCCAGCGTATTGGGCGCTCCGAATTCGGGTTGCAACAGGCGGTGACGGCAGAAGTCGTGCCAGTGCAGCCGTTCTTGTTCGCTGAGACTTTGCGGAAAGTTGCGGGCCCGATACCGAAACAAAAGCTCGCCAAGGCGTATGTCATCAAACATCCATTGGCGGCCTGCGCATTCCTCGGCAGTTGCCAGGCGAACCTGTTCGCATAACCGACGGTCGCGCTCACCGAGAAAACCATCGTAGAGCTGCTGCTCCGGGTCTTCACAGGGTTCATAGCCCTCCTGCGCATATATCGCAGCGAACTTGCCCTGCCATTGTTCGCGGCGTTCACAGAGCATTTGCGCCCGGCGCTGATAAAGCGGCAGGTCCAGCTGCAGGCGCTGAATGTCGATATCCCGCAATACGCTCAATGGCGCCAGCACCGGGCAACGATTGACATGCACCAGCTTGAGCGGCGTCGGCAGCTCGTTTTCGGCAAGCTCCTCGCGGCGCGTATAAAGGCGCCTGCGCAGGGTCTCGCCTGATTCGTCCCACAACGGCGAGGGATCGGCGTGCAGGTCGCAGACGATCAAGGCGTTGCGATTGGATGGATGCCACGCCACGGGCAGCACCACGGCCATGAAGTGTCGCTGAGCCGAGAAACGGCCGGACACATGCACCAGCGGCTTGAACAGTTCGATCTGGTCGAGCACCGCATGCTTGCGCCGCAGCCGGAACAGGTAGTCGTACAGCCGCGGCTGTGCATCGCGAATCAAGCGCGCCAGAGCGATGGTCGCGCGCACGTCGGACAGGGCGTCGTGCGCATGCAGGTGCTCGAGCCCGTTCGCCGCCGTGAGCCGTTCGAGCTTCAACGAGACGCGCCCCTCATCCTGCGGCCACTGAAGCCCTTCCGGGCGCAGCGCGTAAGCGGTCCGCACCAGGTCGATGAGGTCCCAACGGCTGTTGCCGCCCTGCCACTCGCGCGCATAGGGATCGAAAAAATTGCGATACAGGCTGTAGCGCGTCATCTCGTCATCGAAGCGCAGGTTGTTGTAGCCGGCGCCGCAGGTACCGGGCTGCGCCAGCTCCTGATGCAATCGATGCATGAACTCGGCCTCGCAGAGTCCCTCGCGCTCGAGGACCTGCGGGGTGATGCCGGTGACCAGGCACGCCGCCGGGTGCGGCAGGATATCGTCCGACGGCCTGCAAAAGAGGTTGAGTGGCTCGCCGATTTCCTCGAGCGCCTCGTTCGTACGGATACCGGCCACCTGCAACGGCCGGTCGCAACGGGGCGATATGCCGGTGGTTTCGTAGTCGTACCAGAAAATGCTCGATTCCAAAGCGCGTCCCTCCTCGTCAGGCGCGGCAGTCTAGCAGCAGCCCGGAATACCGGAGCAAACCGGCACGGCCGATAGTGCGCGCCCTTTCGCATCAAGGCGGGCGTGACGATTGCCGCCAGCGAAAGCTGCGCATAGCATCGTCGCTCGCTGTTTACGATCGAGCCTTTCCATTGACCGCAGCCTGCTCCCAACCGGTGCTGGACAACCGCTACCGGGTAGAGACGCCCGAGGGCATCGACCTGCTGCTGCGTCCGGCGGGGCTGATTCCGCGTGCGCTCGCCTTTACCGTGGACCTGGCCTTGCGCGGGCTGATCCTGCTCGCCCTGTTCTTCGGCTTCGGCCTGCTCGGCAAGCTTGGCATCGGCCTCGGTGCGCTGTGCCTGTTTCTCGTCCAGTGGTGGTACATGGTGCTGTTCGAGGTGTTCAACCAGGGCCGCACCCCCGGCAAGCTCTGGCTAGGCCTCGAGGTGATCCACGATGACGGCACGCCGGTCGGCTGGGCGGCATCGCTGACGCGCAACCTGCTGCGTTTCGTCGACATGCTGCCGTTGGGCTACTTCCTCGGCGCGCTCTCGTGCCTGGCTCATCCACAGTTCCGGCGACTCGGCGACATCGCCGCAGGAACGCTGGTGGTTTACCGCGACCGCCCCGCCAAGCCCCGTGCAGCTTTCCAGGCGGCACCGCTGCAAACCCCCGTGGCGCTCGAGCAGGACGAGCGGCGCGCGATCATTGCCTTCGCCGAGCGCGGCGACCAGCTCTCCGGCGAGCGGCGCCGCGAGCTGGCCGCACTCTTGGCAGAGCCGCTCGGCTGCTCGGCGGGGCAGGCCAGCGAGCAGCTGGAGGGGATCGCCAGCGGGCTGCTGTTCGGCAGTACGCGTCAGGCTGCGTTCGAGGCCGCGCACGAAGCGCAGTGGCAGGCCTTCGCCAAGCGCCTGGCGCAGACCGGAGAGCGGCGATCGGCAGCGTTGCAGGATTTTCCGAGCGCCTATCGCCGCCTCTGCCAGCAGCTGGCGCTAGCCACCAGCCGCGGCTACAGCGAAGGCCTGCTGACACGTCTGCGCCAGCTGGCGCTGGCCGGGCACCGGCAGCTCTACCGACATCGCAGCCCCCTGCCCGGCCGCCTGCTGGGCTTCGTCCTTGCTGGCTTCCCGGCCCTGGTGCGCCGCCAGCGCCGCAGCGTGCTGCTGGCCAGCGGCATCTTCTACGGGCTGCTGCTGATAAGCGGATGGCTGGTGCATCTGTTTCCGGACCTGGTCTTCACCGTGCTGCCCGCCGAACAAGTTGCCGACATGGAGGCGATGTACGATCCCGACGCCACCCGCCTCGGGCGCTTCGGTGAGCGCGGCTCGGCCGACGACTGGGCGATGTTCGGCTTCTATGTGATGAACAATATCGGCATCGCCTTTCAGACCTTCGCCGGCGGCCTGCTGCTGGGCCTCGGCAGCCTGTTCTATCTCGTCTACAACGGTCTGGTCATCGGCACGGTCGCCGGCCATCTGGGCAACATCGGCTATCAGCTGCCGTTCTGGTCGTTTGTCATCGGCCACGGCGCGTTCGAGCTGACGGCCATCACGCTCGCCGGTGCCGCCGGCCTCGGCCTGGGCCAGGCACTGATCGCGCCGGGCCGGCGGTCCAGAAGCGAGGCCCTGCGCCAGGCGGCCGCCATCAGCGTACGCTTGGTGGCCGGCGCCATGCTGATGCTGCTGCTGGCCGCGTTCATCGAAGCCTACTGGTCGTCGATGACCTACCCCGCCCCGGCCCTGAAATTCGCCGTGGGTGCCGCGCTCTGGCTGCTGGTGCTGCTGTACTTCTGCCTGGCCGGACGGAGCCGCCATGCGCCTGACTGAAACGACCATGGCGGTACGACCGCGCAGCAACTGGGAAGCGCTGGATATCGGCACGCTTCTGGCCCGTCGCCATGCATTCGTGCTGCTCGCCGGCTGGGCCTCGATCACCCTGCCGATATTCGTGCTGCTCAGCCTGGCGTTCTGGGAGCAGCCCGGCGTTGCCGTGCTGCTGTTCTGGTGGCTCAAGCCGCTGTTCGAACGCCTGCCGCTGCATGTGCTCTCGCAAGCGTTGTTCGGCGAGGCCCCGAGCTTGCGCCAGAGCCTGCGTGCCTGGCCCGGCCTGCTGCGTCACCAGTGGTTGCCCAGCCTGACCTGGCGCCGCCTGAGCATGACGCGCAGTTTCGATCTGCCAGTCGTACAGCTCGAACAGCTAGCCGGACGCGAGCGAAGCCGGCGCCTGGCAACGTTGCACCGCCACAGCGCGCGTACGGCGCGCTGGCTGACCCTGGTCGGCGTCCACCTCGAAGGGCTGCTCTGGCTGGGGCTGGCGGCGTTGCTGTTGTTGCTACTGCCATCTCAGGCATTGCAACAGCTGAGCTGGCAGGAGCTGCTGCTGGGCGATCACGACTGGCTTTGGCTGGAGCACCTGTCCAACCTGCTGTACGTGCTCGGGCTGATCATCTGGGAGCCGATCTACGTCGCCTGTGGCTTCAGCCTCTATCTGAACCGCCGCACCCGGCTCGAGGCCTGGGATATCGAACTGAGCTTCCGGCGCTTGCGCCAGCGATTGCTGCCTGGCCTGCTGCTCGCGCCGTTGGCCTTCTCGTTGTGCCTGGCCGGCGCGCCCGATCGCGCGCAGGCCGACGACAGTCCTGCGGCGCCGTCGCTGGCGAGCCCGGCCGACGACCCGCTGAGCCGCGACGCCGCCAGCGAGCGGATTCAGGCGCTGCTCGAGCAACCACCGTTCCACCAGCACGAGACGGTGACTCGCTGGCGCCTCGGCGATGAGCCCCAGTCCCCTTCGACGGGCTGGCTCGACCACTGGTCGCTCGGCGGGCTTCGTCCGTTCGCCGAGCAGTTGGCGACTGTCGTCGAGGTGCTGTTCTGGACGCTTCTGGTACTAGGGGTTGCCGCGCTGGCCTGGAGGTACCGCCAGTGGCTGCGCGTGTTCGGCTGGCGCCCACCAGCGAATACTGCGGCGGCCGGCCCGGAACGCTTGCTCGGCCTGGAGATCGCCCCGCAGAGTCTGCCGGACGACGTTGCCGGCGAGGCCGAGCAGCTCTGGGCCGAACACCCGCGCGCCGCCGTCAGCCTGCTCTACCGCGCCTTGCTCAGCCGCCTGCTGCACGACTACGGCCTGCCGCTGCATGCCGCCCATACCGAGGCCGAAGTATTGCAATGCGTACAGACCCTCGGCGCGCCGGAACTGAGAGCCTACACCGACACGCTCACCCGGCACTGGCTGCGCCTGGCCTACGGCCACCTGCCTATCGGGGCTGACGCACGCGACCAGCTCTGCGGCGGCTGGCGGGCCCTGTTCGAAGGCGCGCGACCGTCATGAAGCGTCGGCTGCCGATCTACCTCGCCCTTGCCGCCCTGGCCCTGCTCGCGCCGTATGTCGCGACGCAGCTGCAGTTCTACGAACAGAGCGTCGACAAGGGGCCCACGGCCGAAGCCCGGCGCAATCCGTATCTCGCCGCCGAGCTGTTTCTGCGCGAGTCCGGGATCGAAGTCGAACGTTTCGGCGGGGCGGGCCGTCCGGACCAGTTGCCGACACAGGCTCACACCCTGCTGTATCTGGCCGACCGCAGCCAGCTGACCGCACGGCAGAGCGAGCGCCTGCTGCAGTGGGCCGAGCACGGCGGGCATCTGGTGTTCGTTGCCGAGCGCCTCTGGGACGAAACCGCGGGCCGCAGCGGCGATCTTCTGCTCGACGGGCTCGGGCTGCAGCAGTACCAGAGCGAGGCCAAAGACGCTGGCAAAGGCGATCCGCATGCCGACCCGGGCGACCCCGAGCACGACCCGCAACTGACCCGCCTGTTCCTGCAAGGGCAGAATCGTCCGGCCTACCTGGCCTTCGATACCGACTTCCACCTCTACGACGCCGGCAACCGTGCGCATGCCTGGGCCAACAGCGCAGCGGCCACGCACATGCTGCAGCTCAGGCACGGGCAGGGCCTGGTCACGGTGCTGACCGATGCCTGGATCTGGCAGAACGACCGTATCGCCGAATACGATCACGCCTGGCTACTCGCCTACCTCACCCAGAACACCCGGGTCACCCTCGTCCAGCGCAGCGAGCCGACAGGGCTGCTGGATGCGCTGCTGCGTCATTTCCCCGAAGCGCTGCTCGCCCTGGCTCTGCTGCTGGTGCTTGGCCTGTGGTACCTGGCTCGTCGTGAAGGGCCGGCGCTGCCCGCGCCCTCCCCCCGGCGCCGGCGCCTGCAGGAGCATCTCTACGCCAGCGCCGCCTTTGTCCGGCGGCGCTGTGGCGAACGCGCACTGCTCGAAACCCTGCAGCACGACATTGCCCAGCGCGCCACGCACCTGCAACCCGGCTTCGAGCAGCTTGAGCAGACAGCGCAACATCAGGTACTGGCCCAGCTTTCGCGGCTGCCGCTCGAGGCCGTCGAGCAGGCCATGCGCCTGGACGATGCCCGCCGCCGCGGTGCGGTCGACTTCACCCGGCAGGTCGAATCCCTGCAACGACTCAGGAATGCCTTATGAGCGAATCCGATAGCCAACCCACCTACGCTGCCGAAGAGGCCCCCGTCGCCCAGACGCCGCGTCAGCGCGCCACTCTGCTCGCCGGAGCTCTGCGCGAGGAACTGCGCAAGGCGGTGATCGGCCAGGACGAGGTGATCGAGGGCGTGCTGACTGCCCTGCTTGCGGCTGGCCACGTGCTGGTCGAGGGCGTCCCCGGGCTCGGCAAGACGCTGCTGGTGCGTGCCCTGGCGCGCTGCTTCGGCGGCGAGTTCGCGCGCATCCAGTTCACCCCTGACCTGATGCCCAGCGACGTCACCGGGCATGCCGTGTACGACCTGGGCAGCGAGCAGTTCAAGCTGCGCCGCGGCCCGGTCTTCACGCACCTGCTGCTGGCCGACGAAATCAACCGTGCGCCGGCCAAGACCCAAGCCGCCCTGTTGGAAGTGATGCAGGAAAGGCAGGTCACCCTGGAAGGCCGCGCGCTGCCCGTGCCCCAGCCGTTCATGGTCATGGCCACGCAGAACCCGATCGAGCACGAAGGCACCTATCCGCTGCCGGAAGCCGAGCTGGACCGTTTCATGTTCATGCTGCGCATGGATTACCCCGCGGCGGACGAGGAGCTCACCCTGGTACGCCAGGTCACCCGTTCGGCCCGCGCCGACATCCTTGACGTCAGCGCGCTGCAGGCACGGCTCTCGGCGCGCGACCTCCTGGCGATGCAGAAGATCGCTGCCGACCTGCCGCTGGACGACCAGGTGCTCGATTATGCAGTACGCCTGGCTCGCGCCACCCGCGACTGGCCCGGCCTCGCGCTCGGTGCGGGGCCGCGCGCGTCGATCGCGCTGGTTCGTGGCGGCCGCGCTCGGGCTCTGCTTCGCGGCGGCGACTTCGTCACGCCGGATGACATCAAGCGTTGTGCCCTGGCGGTGATGCGCCATCGCGTCCGGCTGGCACCGGAGCTGGAAATCGAAGGGCTGACGACCGACCAGCTGCTGCGCCAGCTGCTCGACCAGGTCGCAGCACCGCGTGCGTGACGACCGAGTCGCGCCCATGCGCCAGTTTCTGAACCCGACCCGAAGCCTGCTCGCGGCGCTCGGCGCCCTGCTGCCAGCCGGCATCGCCCTGGGCGCCCTGGAAGCACTGGAACGCTCGCCGGGCCAACACTGGCACCTGCTGTGGTGGGGGGCGTCGCTGGCGCTGGCGGGCATCGCGCTGGTGGATGCACTGCGGCTGACGCGGCTGGCGTCACCGCGCTGCAGCCGCTCGCTTCCCGCCCGGCTGGCACTGGGACGCTGGACAGAGGTCGAACTGAACCTGGCCTCCGTGGAACCTCGCGCGCTGCGCGTGGAGGTGCATGATCACCCTCCGGCCGGTCTCGATTTCGCCGGGCAACCACAGGCCCTGACCCTCGACGCACACGGCGCGGCCCGGCTGCGCTACCGCATCCGCCCCGAGCAGCGCGGGCGCATGCGCTTCGAGCAATGCGAGATCAGCCTGCGCAGTCCATTCGGCCTCTGGCGCAGCCGGCGCCTGTTGCCGCGGGTGGACGAAGCCCGCGTGTACCCGGACTTCACCCGGCTGCACGGCGCCGATTTTCGCGGCCTCGAGGAATGGCTCGCCCGACTGGGTGTGCATCCGCAGCCGCGCCGGGGCCTGGGGCTCGAATTCCATCAGCTACGCGAGTACCGCGACGGCGACACCTTGCGCCAGATCGACTGGAAGGCGACGGCGCGCATGCACGCACCGATCACCCGCGAATACCAGGACGAACGTGACCAGCAGGTACTGCTGATGCTCGATTGCGGGCGCCGGATGCGCAGCCAGGAAGACCACCTTTCGCATTTCGGCCATGCGCTCAACGCCAGCCTGCTGCTGGCCTATGCCGCGCTGCGCCAGGGTGACGCCGTCGGCGTCGGCACCTTTGCCTGCGAGACACCGCGCTTCGTCGCGCCCGGCAAGGGCAGCCGGCAACTGGGCATCCTGCTCGACAGCCTGTACGACGCCAGCTGCAGCCTGCAGCCGGCGGACTACCTGGACGCAGTCGACAGGGTGCTGCGCCATCAGAAACGTCGGGCCCTGGTGATTTTCATCAGCAATCTGCGCGACGAGGATGATGATCAGCTACAGCCGGCCCTGGCACGCCTGTCGCAACGGCATCGGGTGATGTTCGCGAGCCTGCGCGAGGAGGTGCTCGAACAACTGCGCCAACAGCCGGTCGAGCGATACGACGATGCACTCGCCTATTGCGGCACGGTGGCCTACACCCATGCGCGCCAGGCACAGCTGCGCAGCCTGCAGGCACGCCGGGTGCCGATCGTCGAGGCACGCCCGGCGGAGCTGGGGCCGGCTCTGGTGCAACGTTACCTGGCGATGAAACGCGCCGGCGCGCTCTGAGTCACCGCTAGACGCCTTGGCAGCAGCCCTTGTCGGTCGAAGCACCGGACGGCGGAACGAATGGCCCCAGGGCGCCGGGGCGGAAACTGAAGTAGTGATGCAGGGCATCGATCATGTCGCGAATCTCCGGCGACGGGGTAATCAGGGCGAACCCCGTGTCGTAGCTGCCGGGCGTGACATCCTCGCGTGACCAGAGGCTCATGGCGCTGAAATCCACGTAATGGATCTTGCTGTCCTGGCCGGGCACCTTCAGGCGCATCTCGAAGCGCTGCGCCAGCATCATCGGATAGCGGCTGATCAGCATCAGCCCCCCTTCGGAGAGATTGCCGATGAAGCCCAACGGCCTGTCGGTGTAGCGGTTGAAGACATTCAGGTAGTACGGCAGTTGATGCCGTTGAATGCGACGCTGGTTGCTCATGTCATCGAATCCCTGGCCTACGGCGCACCGCGGCCACGGGACGATCCGTCAGCGACAGCGCTGCTGGATGCGAGTGGCCAGTTGACGTCGTGCTGCCTCTATTTCGCTCTCACTGTAGTAGACCCGCTCACCCTCTGCATTGTTGCGAAAGTAGCGTCCGCCGAGCTGCAGCCGCGCCAGTCGCTCCTCGAGCACAGTGCATTCCTGCTCGCGCTCGGCACGCTCGGCAGCGGCGCTGGCCGCGGCCTGGCGGTTTTCCTGGCGACGCGCATCGAAATAGCGCTCGCTGCGCCGTTCACGCTCGAGGGTTGCGGCGTCACGTTCGATCACCTGCGGTTTCACCTCGACCGGCGTCGCACCCGCCACCGGCTGCTGGCTGAAATGCACCCGGCCCTGCTCGTCCGTCCAGCGATAGATCTGCGCCTGCGCCAGCACCGGCGACAACGCAAGGATCAGAACCCAGCTACGCATGCTTCCCTCCTGGAGGCCGTGGCCGACCGGTCAGCGCGCGACCGGATGCGGAACCGCTTGTTCACCGGGGTGATAGTGCCCCAGTTGACGCAGCGTCTCCAGCCGAGCCGCGGCTCGATAGGCATATTCGCTGGTGGGGTACTGAGCCTGGATGAAGCGATAGGTCTCTGCGGCATCGACGAACAGCCCCTGGCGCTCCAGGCACTGGCCGCGCAACAGCGAGATTTCCGGCTGTACGCCCGGCCGCACTCGCTTGAGCCGTTCGGCCTGCGAAAGCGCCAGCTGCGCGCCGCCGCAATCGCCGGCCTGATAACGGCCGTAGGCCTCGTCCAGGTAACGGTCCAGGGCATGCCGGCTGCTGCAGCCGGCGCTGGTCAGGGCAAACACGAGAATGATCAGGATGCGCATGAGATGTCCTCCGTGCCGGCTTATCGGCCGTCGATGGCGGAACTGCAGGCAGGCGACAGCGGAAAAGGGTAGTGGCCCGCTGACGATGACTACAGCAAAACAGCGTAGTAGCCTGCCGCTCATCAGAAGAAGGAGCCTATGAATGACCCTGCGTCGCACCAAGATCGTCGCCACCCTCGGCCCGGCCAGCAGCTCGCCGGACGTGCTCGAGAAAATGATTCTCGCCGGCCTGGACGTTGCCCGCCTGAACTTCTCGCACGGCTCGCCGGAAGAGCATCGCGCCCGCGCCAACCTGGTCCGTGAACTGGCCGCCCGGCATGGTCGTTTCGTGGCGCTGCTCGGCGACCTGCAGGGGCCGAAGATCCGCATCGCCAAGTTCACCGACAAGCGCATCGAGCTGAAGGAAGGCGACCAGTTCCGTTTCTCCGTGACCCATCCGCGCGACGCGGGCACCCAGGAGGTGGTCGGTATCGATTATCCGGACCTGGTCAAGGACTGCGGCATCGGTGACGAACTGCTGCTCGACGATGGCCGCGTGGTGATGCGCGTGGACAACGCCACCGCCGACGAACTGCACTGCACGGTGCTGATCGGCGGCCCGCTGTCGGACAACAAGGGCATCAACCGTCGCGGCGGCGGCCTGACCGCTCCGGCGCTCACGCCCAAGGACAAGGCCGACATCAAGCTCGCAGCCGACCTTGAACTCGACTACCTGGCGGTTTCCTTCCCGCGCGATGCGGCAGACATGGAGCTGGCCCGGCGCCTGCGTGACGAAGCCGGCTCCAAGGCGTGGCTGATCGCCAAGATCGAACGCGCCGAAGCGGTCGCCGACGACGAGGCCCTCGACGGGCTGATCCGCGCCAGTGACGGCGTCATGGTGGCGCGTGGCGACCTTGGTGTGGAAATCGGCGACGCCGAGCTGGTCGGCATCCAGAAGAAGATCATTCTGCATGCACGTCGCAACAACAAGGTGGTGATCACCGCGACGCAGATGATGGAGTCGATGATCCACAGCCCGATGCCGACACGCGCCGAGGTGTCCGATGTAGCCAACGCGGTCCTCGACTACACCGATGCCGTGATGCTTTCGGCCGAAAGCGCTGCCGGCGAATACCCGGTCGAGGCGATCAAGGCGATGGCCCGCGTTTGCGTCGGCGCGGAAAAGCACCCGACCAGCATCAAGTCCGGTCATCGTCTGGGGCAGAGCTTCAGCCGCTGCGACGAAAGCACCGCGCTGGCGGCGATGTACACCGCCAACCACTTCCCCGGCGTCAAGGCGATCATCAGCCTGACCGAAAGCGGCTACACGACGCTGATCATGTCGCGCATCCGCTCCTCGGTGCCGATCTTCGCCTTCACTCCGCACCGCGATGCCCAGGCGCGTGTCGCCTTGTTCCGCGGTGTGCAGACCATCCCCTTCGACCCGGCCGCACTGCCGGCCGACAAGGTGAGCCAGGCGGCGGTAGACGAGCTGGTCAAGCGCAACATCGTCGAGCCGGGCGACTGGGTGGTCCTGACCAAGGGCGACAGCTACCACGACTCCACTGGCGGCACCAACACCATGAAGATCCTGCGCGTCGGCGATTCGCTGATGTGATCGCGAGGCGCAGAAAAAGGGGCTCCACGGAGCCCCTTTTTTTATGCCGGGGCTTCGTTGCGCCCGACGAAGCAGTCGCTGAACAGCTGCCGGCGCGGCAGCCCGGCGAGAAACAGTCGCCGGCTTGCGGCCTCGACGAACCCCGGGCCGCCACAGACCAAGGCAATCTCGCCACGCGAGGCGATGCGCAGCGCGCCGAGCCGTTTGCCCCATTCGGAGGTGGTCAGCAGACTGAGCTCGATGTCCGGGTGGCGTTCGGCCAGCGCCTGCAGGGGAGCGGCGAAGTAATGCTCAGCGTGGCTCACGGCGATGAGGCGGATCGGCGCCTCGTGGCCCTGGCGCAGAGCCTCGCGCAATATCGCCCAGAGCGGTGCCAGACCGGTGCCGGCAGCCAACAGCAGTAACGGCTGGCGAACCCACTCCGGATCGTAGTGCAACGCACCGCCGTGCCGCTCGCCAAGCGCCAGCCGGCTGCCGACCCTGACCCGGCGCAGCGCGTCAGCGAACGCACCCGGCTTGCGGCAGTCGATGTGGAATTCGAGAGCTGTATCCTCGTCCGGCAGGCTGGCGAACGAGTACGGACGCGCCACGCCGTCGAGCCAGAGCAGCAGATGCTGACCAACGGCATAACGCAGCGGTCGCGCCGGTTGCAGACGCAGCTGCAGGACCTCACCGGCCAGCCAGTGGCAGCTCTGCACGGTAGCAGGCACGCCATCGACGAGCGGATCGAACAACGTAACGGCCAGATCACCAGCCATCCGGCACTGGCAGGCCAGACGCCAACCCTGCGCATGACGTTCGGAATCCAGCGCCTGGGGCTGCGCGTCCTCCGGCTGGCCGGACGTGCATTGCACGAGACAGGCGTGACAACTGCCGGCACGACAGCTGTAGGGCACGGCCATGCCCGCGGCATTCAGGGCGTCGAGCAGATTGGCGCCCTCCTCGACCTGCCAGCGACGGCCGCGGCAACTCAGTTCAGGCATCGCTGGCCGCCCAAGAGGTTTCACAACGATTGCGCCCGGCGCGCTTGGCCCGGTACAGCGCCTCGTCGGCGCGCTGCAGCGCCTCATCGAGCCCGTCGCCCGCCTCCATCAAGGTCAGCCCGATGGACAGACTCAGCTCGCCGCGCGCAATCGTGCTGTCCAGCGGTTCGGCCTGGGCGAATGCCTCGCGCAGGCGCTCGCAACAGCCGGCGAACTGCTCGGCGTCGGTGTCCGGCAACAGCAACACGAACTCTTCGCCGCCATACCGCGCCAGCACGTCGCCGTCGCGCAGGCAGGCTCGCGATACCGCGGCGAATGTCTGCAGGACGCGGTCACCTGCGGCATGTCCGTGCCGATCGTTGATGCGCTTGAAATAGTCGAGGTCGATCAACGCCAGGCCGATCTGGTGCCCGCGGCGCAAGCGGTTGAGCTGGGTTTCGGCCAGGCGCAGGAAGTGGCGACGGTTGAACAGCCCGGTCAGCTCGTCGGTCGACGCCAGATCCTCGAGCTGGCGCATCATCCCGCGCAAGGTGTCCTGGTGCGCCTGCAGGGCTACCCGTCGTTGCCGCATGCGCTGGCGCAACCGGTAGATATGGCCGACGAACAGACACATCCAGACCAGCGCCACCAGCAGCACCGCGCCCTCCAGCAGCGCGAGCTCCGGCCGGTGCAACCGTTCGAGCAGCAGATCGGTGAGCGTCACCGCGAGAAAACTGGCGAACGCGAGCGCCGCGTATCGCATGAAAATCTTCGGCGGCAGCGGCACCGCGAACATCAGCACCAGCAGGTACAGAATCAGCAGCGAACCGCGCGCCTCGCCCAGGTTGGCGAGAAAGTAGGTGAGCCAGATGAGCGCCACGGTGACCTGCAGCTCGGTCAGGCTGGGGTCCTTGAACTTCAGGTTCAGACCGCTCTGGAACATCCAGAAAAAGCCGAGCTGGCTGAGCACGATCAACGCCGAACAGATCACGGCGCTCTGCACCGAGGCCTGATAAAACCCCGCGGCAACCGTCAGCCAGGTGAGCATCAGCGCCAAGCCATAGGTGCCCGCCGCCATGGCGAATCGCTTGGTGACCAGCTGCTGCAGAGCGACCTGATCCCTTTCGTTACGCCCCATGTTCATCGCGCTCCATCCGGGTGCGCCGCTGCACCGCGCTCGCTGGTAGCCCTGTCGCCGACCTTGGCCTGCATTTCTCTCTCCTGGTTCAGCCGTGTTACGGACTGTACGACGCGGTATACTGCCGCGCGTTTTTTTACCTGAGCGCGTCATCCGTGCCGTCGCGCTCGCTACCCGCCCCGCCTAGAGGACGCGCTGCATGACCGTGATCAAGCAAGACGACCTGATTCAAAGCGTCGCCGACGCTTTGCAATTCATTTCCTATTACCATCCCGTCGATTTCATTCAGGCGATGCATGAAGCCTACCTTCGGGAAGAGTCTCCGGCTGCACGCGACGCCATGGCGCAGATCCTGATCAACTCGCGCATGTGCGCCACCGGGCATCGCCCGATCTGCCAGGACACCGGCATCGTCACCGTGTTCGTCCGGGTCGGCATGGACGTGCGCTGGGACGGCGCCAGCATGAGTCTGGACGACATGATCAACGAAGGCGTACGTCGCGCCTACAACAACCCGGACAACGTGCTGCGTGCTTCGATCCTGGCCGACCCGGCAGGTTCCCGCAAGAACACCAAGGACAATACCCCGGCCGTCATCCATTACTCCATCGTCCCGGGTGACAAAGTCGAGGTGGATGTGGCCGCCAAGGGCGGTGGTTCGGAGAACAAGTCGAAGATGGCCATGCTCAACCCGTCCGACTCGATCGTCGACTGGGTGCTCAAGACCGTGCCGACCATGGGCGCCGGCTGGTGCCCGCCGGGCATGCTCGGCATCGGCATCGGCGGCACCGCCGAGAAGGCCGCGGTGATGGCCAAGGAAGTCCTGATGGACCCGATCGACATCCACGAGCTCAAGGCCCGCGGCCCGCAGAACCGCATCGAGGAGCTGCGCCTGGAACTGTTCGACAAGGTCAACCAGCTGGGCATTGGCGCTCAGGGCCTGGGCGGCCTGACCACGGTGCTCGACGTCAAGATCATGGACTACCCGACCCACGCCGCCTCCTTGCCGGTGTGCATGATCCCCAACTGCGCCGCGACCCGCCATGCGCACTTCGTGCTCGACGGCTCCGGCCCGGCCAGCCTGGAAGCGCCGCCGCTGGACGCCTACCCGGAAATCGTCTGGGAAGCCGGCCCGAGCGCGCGCCGCGTCAACCTCGACACCATTACCCCGGAAGAAGTGCAGAGCTGGAAGCCGGGCGAGACCATCCTGCTCAACGGCAAGATGCTCACCGGCCGCGACGCCGCGCACAAGCGCATGGTCGACATGCTGAACAAGGGCGAAGAGCTGCCGGTGGACCTCAAGGGCCGCTTCATCTATTACGTTGGCCCGGTCGATCCGGTGCGTGACGAAGTGGTTGGCCCGGCCGGCCCGACCACCGCGACGCGGATGGACAAATTCACCCGCCAGATCCTCGAGAGCACCGGCCTCCTGGGCATGATCGGCAAGTCCGAGCGCGGCCCGATCGCGATCGACGCGATCCGCGACAACAAGGCCGTCTACCTGATGGCCGTCGGCGGCGCCGCCTACCTGGTCGCCCAGGCGATCAAGAAGTCCAAGGTGCTGGCGTTCGAAGAGCTCGGGATGGAAGCCATCTACGAGTTCGAGGTGCAGGACATGCCAGTGACCGTGGCGGTCGACACCCAGGGCGAATCGGTGCACACCACCGGTCCGGCACTCTGGCAGCACAAGATCGCCGAGTCGCTCGCGGTCGAAGTGAAGTAACCGCCCAGGTGCAAAAAAACGCCCGGCAGTCGCCGGGCGTTTTCGTTTCTACAGTTCGATTCGCGTACCGAGCAGCTTCAGAAAGGCTGCCAGCCAGGCCGGGTGAGCGGGCCAGGCCGGCGCCGTGACCAGGTTGCCCTGGGTGTGGGCCTGGTCGACCGGGATGTCGACGTAATCACCGCCGGCCAGCTTCACTTCCGGTCCGCAGGCCGGGTAGGCACTGCAGGCACGGCCCTTGAGCACACCCGCGGCCGCCAGCAGTTGCGCGCCATGACAGACGGCGGCGATCGGCTTGCCAGCCGCGTCGAAGGCACGAACCAACGCCAACACCTCTTCGTTCAGGCGCAGATATTCCGGCGCACGCCCACCGGGAATCAGCAGCGCGTCGAAGTCGTCGGCGCGCAGGCCTTCGAAGTCGGTATTGAGCGCGAAATTGTGCCCCGGCTTCTCGCTGTAGGTCTGGTCGCCCTCGAAATCGTGGATCGCGGTACGCACGCTGTCGCCGGCCTTCTTGTTCGGGCAGGCGGCATGCACGCAGTGGCCGACCATCTGCAGCGCCTGGAACGGCACCATGGTCTCGTAGTCTTCGGCGTAATCGCCGACCAGCATCAGGATGTTCTTGGCAGCCATGCAAAGCTCCTTGGGTAAGCGCCAGTGGTGATGCAGCGACAGCCGGAGCCGCCAGAATCGCGCCGTGGCGCGACCGCGACGCCTCTAGCCCCCGCGGTTGAAGATATTGACCAGCAGCCGGTCGAGCCAGCCCCACATGCGCTGATACAGCCGCACATGCAGTGGCCGAGCGTACCAGCGCCGGAGTGTCACCTCGCGACTCTCGTCGAAATCCTGCCGGAAGCAGCGCGTCACCTCATCGGTGAACGCCGGGTCGATGGCCTCCAGGTTCGCCTCGAGGTTCCAGCGCAGGTTCCAGTGGTCGAAATTGCACGAACCGACGCTGACCCAGTCATCGACCATGACCATTTTCATGTGCAGGAAGTGTGGTCGATATTCGTGTATCCGCACACCGGCGCGCAGCAGGCGCGGATAGAAGCGTTGCCCGGCGTAGCGGACCGGCGGGTGGTCGGTGTTGCGGCTGGTCAGCAGCAACTGCACATCGACACCCCGGCGCGCCGCCCGGATCAGCGCCCGCCGCACCTTGCCGGTGGGCAGGAAATAAGGTGTGGCTAGCCAGATGCGCTGCTCGGCGCGGTGCAGTTTGCGCAGCAGGCTGTGCAGCACGTCGCTGTGCTGACGCGCGGCTGCGTAGGCGACCCGGCCCATGCCTTGCGAGGCCTCCGGGCGCAGCGGAATACGCGGCGCACGGCTCGGCTGTGGCAGGTGCCAGATACGGCGCCGGGTCAGGCAGGATGCCCACTGGCTATCGAACAGCCGCTGCCAGTCCTGCACCACCGGGCCACTGGCCTTGACCATGACCTCGTGCCAGTGCTGGCGCGGGTTGTCCGGGTCCCAGAAATCGTCGGTCACGCCGGTACCGCCGATGAACACGGTCTCGCTGTCGATCAGCACGATCTTGCGATGGTCGCGGTGCAGGTTGCGGAACCGCAGGCGCAGCTCCAGCGGGTTGTACAACCGCACTTCGATGCCGGCGCTGGCCAACCGTTCGCGGTTGCGCTGGCCGAGCTTGAAGCAGCCGAAGCCATCGAACAGGCAACGAATCCGCACACGCCGCTCGGCCGCCGCCAGCAGAACGCTCAGCAACCGGTCCAGGCAACGCCCGTCCTCGACCAGATAGAGCTCCAGGTCGATGGTCCGCTCGGCTTGCGCCAGCGCATCGAGCATCGCAGGAAAAAAGTTCGGCCCGTCTACCAGCAGATGGAAGCGATTGCCTTCACGCCAGGGCAGCACCTCGCCGGCCAGCATCATGGGCGGCGCTCCGGTAATGGCGTGAAGGGCATGAAGCTATGCGGCAAGCGAGCCGAACCACGGCACAGTGACATGAAATCCCTTGTCTGGATCGATCCGGTGATCGCCGCAGGCAGGGGCTTTTCGTATGGCCCCTGCGCGCGGCGCAGCTAGATTACCCAGACCCTTGAGGCACGCAAAGAGTTCGCCCTAGTCCGGCCCGCACTGAGCGACCGACTCGATGCCCAGCCTCTGTAACGCCCGAGACAGACGGCGCCCCTGCGCCTGCCGGGCGATCCCCAGGACCGCTCGGTCGCGTTGCCATTCAGCAGCCAGTCGGGCAGGCAGACACGGCGCCAGCCTGTCCTGCAGGACGGCGAACTGCTCGATGGCTCCGGCCAGCAACAGGTGCGTGTCGGCCGCGGCGGCCGGCAATCGGGCGATCTCGCGCAGGCTGGCGAGCAAGGCGGCCAGGGATACAGAGGCTGCCTGCGGCCCCTCGGCCGGCAGCAGACGGGCATAGAGCCAGGCGCCGAGCGCAGCCAGCACATGGATATCCTCATGGGTACGAAACGGCTTGACGTAATCGGCCCAACCATCGCCCGGCAACACCTGGCAAGGGGCCCTGTCGAGCCGTAAGCGGGCGTGCGGGATGTCGGGCACGACCGGCAAGGCCGGACCGGAACATAGCTGCACGCCGGCACCGGCCGCCGGCAGCAGACATAACGCCAGCCGCGGCGTATCGCCGGTTGCCTCGCTGCGCGCGGGCACCAGCAGCCATTGCGCCGCATCGCCCGCGGTGACGAAGTCCTTGCTGCCAGACAGGCAGCCGGCCGCCAGGCGCGTCTGCATGCCGGCCGGCGAGAGCTGCCGCTGTTCGGTGGCGCAGAGGGCGCCCAGGCCGTCCGGGGCCTCGCCCCACAGGGCCCGCAAGGCGGCCTGATAACCGGCGAGAAACGCCAGGCCCGGGGTCGCCGACCGTCGCCCGCCGATCAACGCCAGCCTGAAGCTGTCGGCACCCGCAGCGCTCTGCAGTTCGGCAAACCAGCCGCGCAGGTTGGCGACCTCCGCCGGTGGCGGCGCCGGGCCGAGCAGGTCATTCCAGAACATCGCTTGCTCCTCTGTCTCGCCTCGAGTCGAGCGCGCCGTCATCCAAGCATCACCGCTTCGTCACGTGCCCGACACCCGCCTGGCCTAGTTTGGGCCCGTCAGCACAAGGGGCGCGACAGACGCTCCCGGCAGCTTGCCAACACCGCCCCGCCGGGGCAACAGGAGGTCCGCATGAGTGTCAGCGCCATTCCCTCTCGCAACCTGCGCTCGCTACAGGCCGAGTATCTCGACCACCCCGGCGCCCTTCGCGAGGCGCAGGCATTGCGCTACCGCGTATTCGCCAGCGAGTTCGGCGCCAGCCTGCCCGGCGCGGCCACCGGGCTGGATGCCGACGAGTTCGACCCGCATTGTCGGCACCTCGGCGTGCGCGACGGCCGCGATGGTCGCCTGGTCGCAACCACGCGCCTGCTCGACGGCGATGCCGCCGGGCGGCTTGGGCGGTTCTACAGCGAGGGCGAGTTCCGCCTGCGCGGGCTGGACCGGCTCGACGCCCCGGTGCTGGAAATCGGCCGCACCTGCGTCGACCCCGGCTACCGCAACGGCGCAACGATCGGCGTGCTCTGGGCCGAACTGGCCGAAGCGCTCAATCGCGGCGGTTACCGCTATCTGATCGGCTGCGCCAGCGTCTCCATGCGCGACGGCGGCCTGCAGGCCCAGGCCATCATGCAGACGTTGCGCGACACGCACCTGAGCA
This sequence comes from Stutzerimonas sp. CXK-1, assembly GCF_057738225.1. Lineage (NCBI taxonomy): Bacteria > Pseudomonadati > Pseudomonadota > Gammaproteobacteria > Pseudomonadales > Pseudomonadaceae > Stutzerimonas > Stutzerimonas sp. CXK-1. The sequence goes on from NZ_CM173217.1 coordinate 3,148,770, forward strand.
CCGACCTGCTCTACGCCGAGCCGATGACGCCCCTGCCGGAGATCGCAGTACCGGGCAACGTCACCGCGCAGTTGCCGCCCCTGCTCAAGGCCTATATGCGGCTGGGCGCGAAGATCTGTGGCGAGCCCTGCTGGGACCCGGAATTCCAGGTCGCCGACCTGTTCGTCCTGCTCAAGCGCGAGGAGCTCTGCCCACGCTATGCGCGTCACTTCAAGGCGGCGGTATGAGCACCGGCAGGCTGTGCACCAGGCTGTTTCGGCTGGCCCCGGTGCTGCTTGCCGGCCTGCTGACCGCGGCCGGGCTGGCGTGTCGGGAGCGGCTCGGTTGCCCCGCCTCGGCCGCTGTGCGCCAATGCTTGACGCAGCGCTTTCTCGGCCGCGTCACCGCCGCGCTTCCGTTGCGCGTGCGCGTCATCGGCCAGCCTGCCGAGCAGCCGATGCTGTGGCTGGCCAACCACATCTCCTGGGTCGATATCCCGGTGCTGGGCGGCGTGGCGCCGCTATCGTTTCTCGCCAAGCAGGAGGTCGCGCGCTGGCCCCTGCTCGGCTATCTGGCCCGGCAGGCAGGCACAGCCTTCATCTCCCGTGGCGCGGGCGATAGCCGGCGGGTCGGGGAGCAGCTGGCCGAGCGCCTGGCCGGACGCCAGAGCCTGCTGATATTTGCCGAGGGCACCTCGACCGACGGCTCGCGATTGCGCCGCTTTCATCCGCGCCTGCTGGAGGCTGCGGTGGTGAGCGGCGCTGCCATCCAGCCGGTGGCGCTGCGTTACCGCCGCGACGGCCGCCCTGACCGGATCACGCCCTACATCGACGACGATGAACTGCCCGCGCACCTCTTCCGGCTATTGCGCCATGGCACCGTCGAGGTCGAGGTCCTGCTGTTGCCGCCGATCGTCAGCGCTGGCCGCTCCCGCAGCGAACTCGCCGCGCTGGCGCACGGAGCCATCGCCGAGGCGCTGTTCGGCGCCGAACGCCCGCTAGCCCAGGCAGCCTGAGCGGGACATCGGCTAAGCTGCAGCGATGAACTACCTCGCTCATCTGCATCTCGGCGGCCAGGAACCTGACGCCCTGCTCGGCAGCCTCTACGGCGATTTCGTCAAGGGGCCGCTGCGTGGCCAATGGCCGGCAGCGGTCGAAGCCGGCATTCGCCTGCACCGGCGCATCGATGCCTTTACCGACAGCCATGCCCAGGTACTCGCCGCCAAGGCACGCTTCGCGCAGGATCGGCGCCGCTACGCCGGCATCCTCGTTGACCTGTTCTTCGACCACTGCCTGGCCACGCATTGGCCGCAGTTCAGCGACGAGCCGCTCGCCCAGTTCACCCACCGTGTCTACCGGGTGCTGGCTGCCGAGGCCGAACTGCCTGGCAAGCTCGGCCTCATCGCACCGCGCATGGCCGCGCAGGACTGGCTCGGCAGCTACCGCGAATTCGGTGTGCTCGAGCAGGTGCTGCACGGCATGAGCCGGCGGCTGTCACGCCCGGAAGGCCTGCTTGGCGCGATGGCCGAACTGGAGCGGCTCTACCGCCCGCTCAGCGCCGACTTCCACGCGTTCTACCCACAGCTGCAGCGTTTCGCCGCAACCGCCGCTCACTCGGCGTAGCCGGGGCTCTGGGCGTCCAGTTTGCGTAGCAGCGCCGGCCAGGCCAGCGCGCCACCCATGCCGTTCGGCGAGCGGGTCACGCCAGCGGCCATTGCCTTGGCCCCGGCCAGGATCTGCTGAGGGATGGCCACCAGCTCGGCGCCGCCACTCTGCGCCATCACCTGGATTTCGCAGGCGCGCTGGAAGATGAACATCATCAGGAAGGTGTCGGCGATGCTGCCGCCGCAGGTCAGCAGACCATGGTTGGGCAGCAGCATGAACGACGCCTCGCCGAGATCGGCCTGCAGGCGCGCCTTCTCGTCATGATTCAGCGCCACCCCCTCATAGCCGTGGGTCGCATAGCTCGACAGGACGAACAGCGACTGCTGGCTGATCGGCAGCACGCCCTGTCGTTGCGCCGACACCGCCACACCGGCGGCCGTGTGCGTATGCAGCACGCACGCAACATCCTCGCGCACCTCATGGATAGCGCTGTGAATGGTGTAGCCGGCCGGGTTGATATCGTAGGGGCCGTCCATCAGGCGGTTGCCGGCCAGATCGATCTTCACCAGGTTCGAGGCGGTGATCTCGTGGAACATCAGCCCGTAGGGGTTGATCAGAAAATGCTCGGTGCCAGGAATCTTGGCCGAGATGTGGGTGAAGATCAGGTCATCCCAGCCGTGCAGGGCCACCAGCCGGTAACAGGCAGCCAGGTCGACGCGGGTCTGCCATTCGGCGGCACTGACCTGGCTTTTGAGCGATGGCAAGGTATGTAGAACAGTCACGGCGCACCTCTTGTTGTCATTATCGGTGCGCTGATTCTAGCTACGGAGCTGCGTGCCGATAGTGGCCCTGGCAGCCAGGCTGCTGGCCGCTCGGGTCAGGCGCGCAGAGCCTGGGCGAAGCTGGCGATCCAGGGCTCGGCGTCGGCCTCGGGCGTGACCGTCTCGCTGGCATCGAGCCGCAACATGTCCTGCACTTCGCGCACGCCGAGTTCGACAAAAAGCTCGCGCACCAACTCGCCGCCCCCGCAAAAGGTATCGCCATAGCTGGCATCGCCCAGCGCGATGACGCCACCCGGCATGCCGCGCCAATCCGGCAGCCGATCTCGCAGCGCGGAATACAGCGGGACGAAGCTGTCAGGCAGTTCACCCATGCCGGTGGTCGAGGTCACCACCAGCAGGGCCTGCGGTGCAAAGGCCAACAGCTGGTCCAGCTGGGCACGCGGATCGTGCCAGGCCTCGAAACCGGCTTCGCTCAGCAGGCGCTGGGCGTGGCGGGCGACATCTTCGGCATTGCCGTAGACGCTGCCGGAAAGAATGGCGACTTTCATGGGCGGACTCCGTCGAACAAAGCTCGGCATTATGCCGCAAGCGCGGCATGACCGAGCAAAACGGTCGGAAAGGAACTTTACTCAGCACAGGAGGTCCACTCGCAGCCCCAGCGATGGCACCTTGCAGTCATGGCCCGGCATCCGGCGGTTGCTCCGCCAGCGGAGGAGATCGACATGACCGATGAAACGGTTCTGACCGAAGATGAGTTGGCGTTCATTCGCCAGCTGATGCTGCGTGGCGCCAGCAACGGCGAAGGACCGACCGGCTTTCGCGTCGACGGGGGAGCCAAGTCCAACGAGCTGCTGCTGCAGCTTGCCGCGCGAGCCGAGCTGACGCTCGAGGCCCGTAGCGGCGATTTCCGCATGTCCTTTCCGCTGCGCATCCGCGAAGACGAGCTGCACAGCCTCAACCTGCAATTGTCACCGCCGGTCATCTACGAACAGGGCCCGACGCCGCGTGCCTGGCGCCTGCACCTGGACGAACCCTTGCCGTTGCTCGAACGTGGCGGCGAGCCCAGCGCGTTGCAGGTGCGCGAACTGTCCTCGCACAGCCTGCTGGTGGAAACCGACAGCCGCCGCAAGCCACCAAAAAGCTTCCACTTGCAGCTGGCCCTGCCCGACGATGCACCGATGGAAATCGACGCGCGGCGGGTGCGCGAACTCAAGGACGGCCAGGCTGCCTACGAGGTGGAGTTCGCCGGGCAGAAGGATGCCGAGCGCATCCGCCACTTCCTCTATCAACAGCACAAGCGGCTGCACGCCGACCCGCTGTCGGAGGCACCCGCCGATCTGGTGTAAGCTGCCTGGCCCCTGCCGGTGCGATTGACCACCGGCCCCGTCGAGTCAGGTTCTTCGCATGAGCACAACGCCCTTTCCCGTGTTGATCACCGGTGCCGGACAGCGCATCGGCCTGCATTGCGCCGGGCGCCTGCTCGATGACGGCCAGCCCGTGATCATCACCTATCGCCAGGCGCGCGAAGGCGTCGAGCGGCTGCGCGAGCGCGGCGCACTGGCCCTGCCGGCCGACTTCAGCAGCCGCGACGGCATCCTCGCCTTCATCGACGCGTTGCGCGGCCACACTGGCGGTCTGCGCGCAATCGTTCACAACGCCTCCGACTGGGCGGCGGAAACGCCTGGCCAGGAAGCCGAGGTGTTCGAGCGCATGTTCCATGTGCACATGCTGGCGCCCTACCTGATCAACCTGCACTGTGCAGATCTGCTGCGCCACGGCGGCCCGGCGGACATCGTGCACATCGGCGACGACGTTACCCGCAAGGGCAGCAGCAAGCACATCGGCTATGCCGCGAGCAAGGCCGGGCTGGACAGCCTGACCCTGTCCTTCGCCGCCAGCCTCGCGCCGGCGGTCAAGGTCAATGGCATCGCCCCGGCGCTGATCCAGTTCAACCCTGACGACGATGAAGCCTACCGCCGCAAGGCGCTGGCCAAGTCGGCGCTGGGCATCGAGCCTGGGCCGGAGGTGATCTACCAGAGCCTGCGCTATCTGTTCGACAATCCCTATGTCACCGGCACCACCCTCAGGGTGAATGGTGGCCGCCACCTGATCTGATCGAGGAGCCCTCATGCCCCGTCTCGAGCCTGGAATGGCGCGCATCCGCGTCAAGGATCTGCGCCTGCGCACCTACATCGGCATCAAGGAAGAAGAGATCAACAACAAGCAGGACGTGCTGATCAATCTCACCATGCTCTACCCGGCGGCCGACGCCGTTCGCGATAACGTCATCGACCACGCGCTGAACTACCGGACCATCACCAAGGCGATCATTCGCCATGTCGAGGACAACCGCTTCGCCCTGCTCGAGCGCCTGACCCAGGAAATCCTCGACCTGGTCATGGCCTATCCGCAGGTGCGCTATGCCGAGGTCGAGGTCGACAAGCCCCATGCGCTGCGCTTCGCCGAATCGGTGTCGATCACGCTAGCCGGGCACCGAGACTGAACCGCCCAGGCCTTGGCAGCGCTGGCCGCTACCAGGAGCCAGGGTTATGATCCGGCCACCTCAGCCACCGCCGAGAACAATGCTCACATGAACGACCAACAACGTATCGAACTCGAAGCCGCCGCCTTTCGCCGTCTGGTCCAGCATCTGCGCAGCCGTCCCGACGTGCAGAACATCGACCTGATGAACCTCGCCGGCTTCTGCCGCAACTGCCTGTCGAAGTGGTACAAGGCGGCCGCCGACGATCTGGAGCTGGCCGTCAGCCTCGATGAGGCCCGCGAAGAGGTCTACGGCATGCCCTATGCCGAATGGAAAAAGCGCTACCAGAAGGAAGCGTCGCCGGAACAACAAGCCGCCTTCGAGAAGACCCACAAGCCATGAACCTCAAGGATTTCCGCGCCAGCCTGCGCAACCGCAACCACCGTTTCGCCGACACCCTGGCCTTTATCGCGGCGAACTACGACTACACGCCCAGCCGCTTCATCAACGGCGCCGCGGAAAATGCCGCCGGCGAAAACGAAGGCTCCTGCAAGACGCTCGGGTTGGCACTGCTCGAGCAGTTCACCACCGAGGAAGCCCTGCTCGCCTTCGGCGAGCACTACCAGTCGGTGCTGGCCAACCCGGCTGGAGACGACCACCGCAACATCCGCGCACTGATGGATACCGGTCTGCCGGGCGTGCGCTTCGATGCCGAGCCGCTGACCCGCAAGTGAGCCTCGCGCGCGACGGGCTGCGCCGAGCAGCTGTATAAAAAAGGGGCATCCAGGCACTAGGGGAAGGCTCTGGGATCGGATGCCCCAGGGAAAGCAACACCGCGAAGGCTACCGAGCACGCCCGTCGCGCGGAAATTCAAAGGCTGCATGAACGCCATAGCCTCGTGCTATCGGGCATGCGCCATGTACTGGAGTCCGCCATGCCTTCTGCCGTCCTGTCCGGCCCGCACTACCTGCAACAGGGCCTGCGCCTGTTGCTCAGCCCGGGGCTGCGCCTGTTCGTGATCCTGCCCGTCACCGTGAACGTGCTGCTGTTCGGCGGGCTGATCTACTTCGCCGCCAGCCGCTTCGACAGTTGGCTCGATGCCCTGATGCCGAGCCTGCCCGACTGGCTGGCCTTTCTCGAATACCTGATCTGGCCATTGTTCGTCGCGCTGCTGCTGCTCATGGTGTTCTTCACCTTTACCCTGCTGGCGAACGTGATCGCCGCGCCGTTCAACGGTTTTCTGGCCGAAAAGGTCGAGGTCGTCGCGCGCGGCGAAGACAACTCGCCACCCTTCAGCTGGGCGGAATTGCTGGCCATGCTGCCGCGGACGCTGGCACGCGAGGCGCGCAAGCTCCTCTACTTCGCCCCGCGTGCGCTGGCGCTGCTGGTTCTCTCGTTCATCCCGGTGCTCAATCTCGCGGCCGCGCCCCTGTGGCTGCTGTTTGGCGTCTGGATGATGGCGGTGCAGTACATCGACTACCCGGCGGACAACAACAAGCTGGGCTGGAGCGAGATGCTCGCCTGGCTGCGCCAGCGCCGCTGGCAGAGCCTGAGTTTTGGCGCTGCGACCTACGCCGCGCTGCTGGTACCAGGCCTCAACCTGTTGATCATGCCGGCTGCAGTGGCCGGGGCCACGCTGTTCTGGGTGCAGGAAGGGGGGCCGGCGCGACAGCTGGATCGGCAGGGTCCGCGAAGTGGAACGACGCCGCCTTCCGCGCCATAGGTGGAAGCCTGCCAAACAGTTCCCACCCACCGCCGGCGCAGACCGGCACCCGGCTGTTCTTCCGGGCGAACGGCGAGCGGTAGGTAAGCTCCAGGTCACCCACCGAATCCGACCAGTATGCGGGGCCGGGCGAAGACTAGAGGGTCGGGAATGGCAGATGCGCCGAAATCCCCCGGTCTCTCCTCACGCCAGCGTCTTCAGCGCCTCGCGGCTGAACGGCAGGATCTCTTCCATCCGCCCTTCGCGCACCTTCACCGCCCACTCGGGATCGCAGATCAGCGCACGCCCGACCGCCACCAGGTCGAATTCGGCCTTGTTCAATCGCTCCAGCAGCCCTTCGATACCGGCCGGCTGGGCCACCTTGTCGGTCTTGACCATGAATTGCAGGAACTCGCCGTCCAGACCGACACTGCCCACGGTAATGGTGGGCTTGCCGGTCAACTGGCGGGTCCAGCCGGCCAGGTTGAGATCCGAGCCTTCGAATTCCGGCTCCCAGAAACGACGCGTCGAGCAGTGGAAGATGTCCACGCCCGCCTCGACCAGCGGCGCGAGGAACTCACCGAGCGCTTCGGGCGACTGCACCAGGCGCGCCGTATAGTCCTGCTGCTTCCATTGCGAAAAGCGGAAGATGATCGGGAAGTCCGGCCCCACCGCCTCACGTACCGCCTGGACCAGCTCGACGGCAAAGCGCGAACGGTTGGCCAGACTGCCACCGTACTCGTCGGTGCGCTGGTTGCTGCCCTCCCAGAAGAACTGGTCGATCAGATAGCCATGGGCGCCGTGGATCTCGACGCCATCCATGCCGATGGCCTTGGCATCGCGCGCCGCCTGCGCGAAAGCGCCGATGACGTCGCGGATGTCCTGCTGGGTCATGCCGTGCACGACGACGTTGCCATCCTTGCACTTCTCCATCGGCCCGTACCCCGGCACGCTGGCATCCGGCTCGGTGCCCAGGCGCCGCACGTTACCGACATGCCAGAGCTGCGGCACGATGCGCCCGCCGGCGGCATGCACCGCGTCGACCACGCGCTTCCAGCCGGCCAGGGCGTCCTCGCCATAGAAGCGCGGCACCTGCGGATAGCCGTTGGCAGCAGCATGCCCGACAGTGGTGCCCTCGGTGATGATCAGCCCTACGCCCGCTGCGGCACGGCGGCGGTAGTAGTCGACGACCGCGTCGGTCGGCACCCCGTTGGGCGAGAACGAACGGGTCATCGGCGCCATCACCACGCGGGTGGGCAGGCGAAGACTGCCCAGTTCGAAGGGCTGAAACAGGGCTTGTACGTTAGCGGTCATGCATCGACTCCTTGATTCGTGTCGTTCACCGCGCCGGCACGCCACCTCGCCGGAGGCGCGGCCGGTCGGCTATTCGGAAGCGAGCATATGGCCGCCGGCATCGGCGGCCTACGACCATCAGCCAGATCTATCGAGCGGCAACCACGAGCGCGATGCACGCTTCAGCGCAGCGCACTCTCCACCGCCTGAATCAGTGCCGGATCGTCCGGCGCCGTACGCGGCGAAAAGCGCCCCAGCACGCGGCCGTCGGTGTCGACGAGGAATTTTTCGAAGTTCCAGGTGATATCGCCCGGGAAATCCGCGCCCTCGCCGGCCAGCAGGCGATAAAGGGGGTGCCGTTGCGGGCCATTGACTTCCAGCTTGGCACTGAGCGGAAAGCTGACGCCGTAGTTGAGCGAACAGAACGAGCGAATCTCCTCGTCGCTGCCCGGCTCCTGGCCGGCAAACTGGTTGCAGGGAATGCCCAGCACCACCAGCCCGCGTCCGGCATAACGCTGGTACAGCTGTTCCAGGCCTGCATACTGCGGGGTCAGCCCACAATGCGACGCGACGTTGACCACCAGCAGTAGCCGGTCGGCGTACTGCGACAGCGGCAGCTCACCGCCGCCCAGGGCCGGCAATACCAGTTGGTGAAATGCGCTCATGATTCTCCCTCCTCACGAAAAAGGCGCTCCGGTCGCAACCGGAACGCCTCCTTGACCCGCACGACTGGCGGCCCGCCCGCTGGCGGGCTACCCATCAGTGGTGATGGCCGCCTTCACCGTGGATGTGACCATGAGCGACTTCTTCCTCGCTGGCCTCACGCACGTTGACCACCTTGACCTCGAAATTCAGGCGCTGACCGGCCAGCGGGTGGTTGCCGTCGACGATCACGTCGTCGCCGTCCAGCTCGCGGATGGTGACGATCTGCATGCCGCCGTCCGGGCCCGAGGCGTGGAACTGCATGCCGACTTCCAGTTCGTCGACGCCCTCGAACATGGCGCGGTTGAGGGTGGCGACCAGTTCCGGGCTGTACTCGCCGTAGGCGTCTTCGGGCTCGATGGTGACCTGGATCTGGTCACCGCCCTGCTTGCCTTCCAGCGCCTTTTCCAGGCCCGGGATGATGTTGCCTGCTCCGTGCAGGTAGACCAGCGGCGCGCCGCCGGCGGAGCTGTCGATCACGTCACCGGCATCGTTGGTGAGTGTGTAGTCGATTGAGACAGCCTTGTTAGCGGCAATCAGCATGAGCGAAACCTTTAATTGCATGAGTGGATGAACGTCAAAGTCTAACCGCGCCCAGGCGCAATTGCGAACCGACGACTGATGAGTGGGACCGTCACGGCTTGACAAAACGCCGCGGACTGCTGCCATCGACGCCCCTGCCTACAACCTTTGGATGGCATCGCTTTTTGTAGGGCTATGCAAGAATCCCGGGCACATGACTCAACGTCCGCTTATTTCAATAACATTCAAGCACTGAGGACCACCGATGTCGGCTCGTAACATCCTGGTGATTAACTGCGGCAGCTCGTCGATCAAGTTCGCCCTGGTCAATGAGGCGCAAGCCACTTTTCCGCTGCAAGGTCTCGCCGAATGCATCGGCAGCCCGGAAGCGGTCATCCACTTCGAAAGCGCCGCCGGCAAGGAAAGCGTGAAAGTCCCGAATGCCGATCACCAGGCCGCCCTGGCTCAGATCCTGCCGCGCGTTGAAGACGCCGCTGGCGGGCACCTGCACGGCATCGGCCACCGCGTGGTCCATGGTGGCGAAAAGTTCTTCGCCTCCTGCCTGCTCAACGACGAGACGCTCGCCGGTATCGAGGCGAACATCCAGCTGGCCCCGCTGCACAACCCGGCGAACCTCAGTGGCATCCACGCGGCGATCAACCTGTTCCCCGACATGCCACAAGTCGGCGTATTCGATACCGCCTTCCACCAGAGCATGCCGGAGCACGCCTATCGCTACGCGATCCCGGGCTTCCTCTACACCGACCACGGCGTGCGCCGTTATGGCTTCCACGGCACCAGCCACCGCTATGTCAGCAAGCGCGCCGCGGAGATGACCAACCTGCCGGTTGAAGACAGCTGCTGGCTGGTCGCCCACCTGGGCAATGGCTGCTCGACCTGCGCCGTGGTCAACGGTGAGAGCCGCGACACCAGCATGGGCCTGACTCCGCTGGAAGGTCTGGTGATGGGCACCCGCAGCGGTGACGTCGATCCGAGCCTGCACAACTTCCTGAACAAGACGCTGGGCTGGGATCTGGCCAAGATCGACAACATGCTCAACAAGGAAAGCGGCCTGAAGGGGCTGTCGGGGCTCTCCAACGACATGCGCACCCTGGCCGAGTCCCGTCAGGCCGGTCACCCCGGCGCCACCCTGGCGTTCGAGGTGTTCTGCTACCGCCTGGCCAAGTCGCTCGCCGGCATGGCCTGCGCCCTGCCCAAGCTCGACGGCCTGCTGTTCACCGGCGGCATCGGCGAGAACTCCGCTGCGGTCCGCGAGCGCACCCTGGAGCACATGAAGCTGTTCAACTTCAAGCTCGATGCCGAAGCCAACGCCCGCTGCACCCGCGGCGTCGCTGGCGAGATCCAGACGGCGGGCAGCCCGCGCGTCATGGTGGTGCCGACCAATGAAGAGCGCCAGATCGCCCTGGATACCCTTGCCCTGCTCGATGCCTGAGCCGGCGCAAGCAGCGCTCCGCAGTTCCGACCCGGCACCTCTCGAGGGTGCCGGGTTTTGCCTTGTTAGCGCCGCGCATGCCGCCGCCCCCCGATGCGGTGCCGGTGACGTGCCCGCCTTTGCGCAGACTGAGCCTTTAGCTCCCTGAAGGAGATCCCATGCACACCTTGTTTCTTGCCCCAACCGGTTTCGGCGGTGGTCTGAACTCCATCAGCCTCGGCCTGATCCGCTCGCTGCAGGCGGCCGGCCTGAAGGTCGGCTTCTTCAAGCCCATCGCCCAGCCGTTTCCCGTCGACCAGGGCCGTGAGCGTTCCTGCATCCTCGTCGAGAACACCCTGTCGCTGAAATCCCCCGAGCCGCTGGCGCTCGAGCAGGTCGAGCGCCAGCTGGCCAACGGCGAACTCGACCTCATGCTCGAGGACGTGGTCAGCCGCTTCCAGCAGGTCGCGCTGGACAAAGACGTGGTGATCGTCGAGGGCATGGTGCCAACCACCACCTCCGATTACACCTCGCAGATCAACACCCACCTGGCCAAGAGCCTGGACGCCGAGGTCATCCTCATCGCCGCCCAGGGCAAGGACAGCCTCAAGCGCATGGCCGAACGCATCGAGATCCAGGCGCAGCAGTTCGGCGGCGCCAAGGACCCGAAAGTGCTCGGCGTCATCCTCAACAAGGTCAAGAGTGACGACGGCGTGCCCGCCTTCATCGAGCGCCTGAAGGAGCACCTGCCGCTGCTGGGCAGCGCCGACTTCCAATTGCTCGGTGCCATCCCCTTCGAGGAAGAGCTGAACGCGCTGCGCACACGCGACATCGGCGAACTGCTCGGCGCGCAGGTCCTGCATGCCGGCGAAGCCGACCAGCGCCGGGTGAAGAAAATCGTCCTCTGCGCCCGCGCCGTGCCCAATACCGTGCCGCTGCTGCAGCCGGGCGTACTGGTGGTGACGCCGGGCGACCGTGACGACATCATCCTGGCCGCCAGCCTGGCCTCGCTCAACGGCGTGAAGCTGGCCGGTCTGCTGCTGTGCAGCGACTTCGCGCCGGACCCGCGCATCCTCGAGCTGTGCAAGGCGGCGCTCGACGGCGGCCTGCCGGTCATGACCGTGACCACCGGCTCCTACGACACGGCCACCAGCCTGTTCGCGCTGAACAAGGAAACCCCGGCCGACGACGTCGAACGCGCCACCCGCGTGACCGATTACATCGCCGGCCATCTGCACCCCGAGTTCCTGCACACCCGCTGCAGCGTGCCGCGCACCGAGCTGCGCCTGTCGCCTGCGGCATTCCGCTACCAGCTGGTCAAGCGTGCTCAGGACGCCAACAAGCGCATCGTGCTGCCCGAGGGCAACGAGCCGCGCACCATTCGCGCCGCGGCAATCTGCCAGGAGCGCGGGATCGCCCGTTGCGTACTGCTGGCCAAGCAGGCCGAGGTCGAGGCGATTGCCCGCGAGCAGGGGATCAAGCTGCCGGCCGGCCTGGAAATCCTCGATCCGGACGCCATCGCCAACCGCTACGTCGAGCCGATGTGCGAAATGCGCAAGGCCAAGGGCCTGACGCCCGACCAGGCCCGCGAGCAGCTGCAGGACACCGTGGTGCTCGGCACCATGATGCTGGCGCTGGACGAGGTCGACGGCCTGGTTTCCGGCGCGGTGCACACGACGGCCAACACCATTCGCCCCGCTCTGCAGCTGATCAAGACCGCGCCGGGCTACAGCCTGGTGTCCTCGGTGTTCTTCATGCTGCTGCCCGATCAGGTGCTGGTCTACGGCGACTGTGCCGTCAACCCGAACCCGAACGCGACCGAGCTGGCGGAAATCGCCCTGCAGAGCGCCGAGTCGGCCGCCGCCCTCGGCGTACCGCAGCGCGTGGCGATGATCAGCTACTCCACCGGCAGCTCCGGCAGCGGTGCCGAGGTCGAGAAGGTCGCCGAAGCCACTCGCATCGCCCAGGAGCGCGCACCGCAGCTGGCGATCGATGGCCCGCTACAGTACGACGCGGCCAGCGTGCTCAGCGTCGGCCGTCAGAAAGCGCCGAACAGCAAGGTGGCTGGCCAGGCAACGGTGTTCATCTTCCCCGATCTGAACACCGGCAACACCACCTACAAGGCCGTTCAGCGCAACGCCAATTGCCTGAGCGTCGGCCCGATGCTGCAGGGCCTGGCCAAGCCGGTGAACGACCTTTCGCGCGGCGCCCTGGTCGAGGACATCGTCTTCACCATCGCGCTCACCGCGCTTCAGGCGGCCAGTCAGAAAGCCTGACGCACGCGCCAGCAAAGCCCGCCCACGCCGCATATGGGCGGGCTTTTTACTGCCACTTCAAATAGTTACAGATGCCTGCATAATCGCTACTCTTGGCGACTCGACTCAGCCGTATCGACGAGCCAGCCATGCTTAGCTTTCTTCCCGCGCCGCTGCGCGGCGTGCTTTCCGCTCTACTCCTCGCGCTCAACACCCTGTTCTGGTGCTGGCCGCTGTTTGCCCTCGCCCTGCTCAAGCTGGTGCTGCCCTTTGCCCCGGTCCAGCGCACGCTGCGCTACGGCATGCACTGGATCGCCGAGTCCTGGATGGCGGTGAACAGCTTCTGGATGGACCTCGCACGGGACATCGACTGGGACGTCCAAGGCCGCGAGCTGGTCGACATGCGCCACTCGTACCTGGTCACCAGCAACCACCAGAGCTGGGCCGACATTCTGGTGCTGCAGTACCAGCTCAGCCGCCGCATGCCGATCCTCAAGTTCTTTCTCAAGCAGGAGCTGATCTGGGTGCCGGTGATCGGCCTGTGCTGGTGGGCGCTGGAGTTCCCCTTCATGAAGCGCTTCAGCAAGGAATACCTGGCCAAGCACCCGGAAAAGCGCGGCGAGGACCTGGCCACGACCCGCCGCGCCTGCGAGCGTTACCGCACCAACCCGGTGTCGGTGTTCAACTTCCTCGAGGGCACCCGCTTCACTCCGGCCAAGCACGCCGAGCAGCAGTCACCGTTCCGCCATCTGCTGCGGCCGCGCGCCGGCGGCATCGCCTTTGTCATCGATGCGATGGGTGAGCAGCTCAGCGCACTGATCAACGTCACCATTCACTATCCTGACGGCCGACCGTCGTTCTGGGATCTGCTGGCCGGCCGGATTCGCAAGGTAGTGCTGCGTCTCGAGTCGCAGCCCATCCCGGAAGAGTTCATCGGCCGCAATTACGATCAGGATGACGCCTATCGCCTGGCTTTCCAGCAGTGGGTCAACGCGCTTTGGCAGGCCAAGGACGCCCAGCTGGTCGAGCTGCACCGGCAATTCCCGCCCGCCTGAGGCCCGGTGCTAACGTGCGCCCCACGATAGCCGACGCGAGAACTGGGTGGCCCGGGCCGGCTCCAGGCCCGGGGACACCAGATAGCCCTGCATCACGTCGCAGCCGTTGTCGATCAGCCAGTCCCGCTGCGCCTCGCTCTCGACGCCTTCGGCGATGACTTCCAGGCCGAGGTTGCGGCCCAGGTCGATAATGGTGCTGACCACCGCGGCATCGCGCGGCGAGTCGAGCATATTGGCGATGAACAGCTGGTCGATCTTCAGCGTGTCGAGCTCGAAGTTGCGCAGGTAGGCCAACGACGAGTACCCCGTGCCGAAGTCGTCGATCGCCACGCGCACGCCGAGCTGGCGCAACTGCCGGAGCTTGTCGCAGCTCTGCTCGATGTCCTGCATCAGCGTGCCTTCGGTGACTTCGATTTCCAGCTGGCCCGGGTTGAGGCCGTAGTCGTCGATCAGCCGACGCAGGTTGTCCAGCAGCCCGGTGCGGGCAAACTGCACCGGGCTGACGTTGAGGCTGAGGATCAGCTCGTCATCGAACAGCGACTGCCATTCGCGCCGCTGATGCAACCCTTCGCGCAACACCCACTCCCCGACCCGTTCGATCAACCGGGTCTCTTCGAGCAGCGGGATGAACACGCCGGGAGCCACCGGCTCGTCGGCGCGTGGCCAGCGCAGCAGCGCCTCGAAGCCGCGCAGGCGGCCGTCGCCCAGCATGATCTGCGGCTGGTAGACGAGTTCGAAATCATTGCACTCGATGGCACTGCGCAGGTTTTCCTCCATGGTCAGGCGGGCGTGCGCGCGGCCGTTCATCTCGTTCGAGAAGAACCGATACTGGCGCCGGCCGGCGCGCTTGGCCTCGTACATGGCCATGTCCGCCGACCGCAGCAGCTCGTCGACGCGCTTGCCGCAGTCCGGAAAATGCGCAATGCCGATGCTCGCACCCAACGTGACCTCGGTCCCCTCGATGGTGTGCCGTACGGAAATCAGGTCGATCAGCTTTTCGGCGACCTTGGCCGCATCTTCGGGATGGTCGAGCGAATCGAGCAACGCCGTGAATTCGTCGCCGCCCATGCGGGCGATGATGTCGTACGGGCGCATGCAAGCCTCAAGCATGCGCGCGACCCGGCAGAGAATCTCGTCGCCGGCGTCATGCCCCAGCGAATCGTTGATGCGCTTGAAGCCATCGAGATCGATATAGAGCACGGCCATGCCCTTGCCGTTACGGTCGACCCGCGCCAGCGCCGACTCCAGCGCCTGGTGGAAGCCTCGGCGGTTGAGCAGCCCGGTGAGCGAATCGGTGACCGCCTGGGTCTCGAGTTGAACGTGCAGGTTGCGCACGACCGACATGTCCAGCGCCAGCACCACCATCGAGCGCTGCTGGCGTGGCAGCGGCGAGCAGGACAGCGCGACCGGCAGGTGGCCGCCGTCGGCCTTGTGCAGTTGCGCCTCGTGCAGGCGATAAGTGGCCCCCGCCCGCCACTGGCGGTAGAACTCCGTGTCACGCCAGGGGCCGCCGACCTCGGGCGAAGCCAGGTGCTCGAGCAGCGGAGTGCCCTGGAGCGCCTCGACGCGGGACTCGAGCATCTGCGCGATGGCCGGGTTGGCGAAGCTGATGATGCCGTCCTCGCCGACCACCAGGATGCCCTCGGCCGCGTTGTTCAGCACCGAAGCGTTGAAGGCGCGGGCGCTGTCGAGCTGCTGCGACAGCAGCTGCAGGTCGCGGCGATTGTGCTCGTGGGCGAGCAGCGTGTTGATCTTGTGCTTGAGTACCTGCGGATCGAAGGGCTTGAGAACGAAATCCACCGCGCCAGTCGCGTAGCCGCGCAGGACCGATTCGCGTGTGTGGGCAATGGCCGAGACAAAGATGATCGGCGTATAGCGGGTGTGCGGGTTGGCCCGCATCAGCCGCGCCACCTCGAAGCCGTCCATGCCGGGCATCTGCACGTCGAGCAGCACCAGCTCGACATCCAGTTCGAGCAGCGCCTTGAGCGCCGCCTCGCCGGAGCTGACGCCATGCACCTGCCAGTCGCCATCGCCCAGCAGCGCCTCCATGGCGACCAGGTTGGCTTCGCGGTCATCGACCACCAGCAGGGTGCGTCGCCGCGCCTGCGGTTTGAGCTGGGTCACGGCCATGGCAGCAGCTCCGCCGGCCCGACCGTCATACCAGCAAGGCAATGGCTGCGCCCCGGCTGGGCGCTTAGCGGATTGGCAGGACGCAAGACGTTACTCCTCCTCATCGATACCCGGTCTCCGCAGCCCGAGGCTCTGCTCCAACACCGACAGCAGCGCCTCATGGGTGACCGGCTTGGCCAGCCAGGCATCAGCTCCGCCGGCCAGGGCACGCGCGGCCTCGTCGGGCTGCGCCAGCAGCGCAATCACCGGGACCTGGCAGGCGTGCTCCTCTTTCAGCCGGCGCGGCAGTTCTGCAGCTTCGCTCTCGGCCCGACTCATGTCGATCATGACCAGATCGAAGGCGCCGTCATCGAAGCGCTGCAGCGCCTCGCCGGGACCGGTGACCGCCTCCACCTGCAGGCCGAGCGTATCCAGGTCCCCGGTCAGCGAGTACAGCAGGCGCACGTCCTCGTCGACCAGCAGCACGCGCTGTCCCAACGCGACGCTGCGTTCGGCCGACATGAACTGTGAATGTCCGTGCACGTTCAGGGCTTCGCCCAGCGCCTGCAGTTCGTCCGCGCGCGATAAAAGCGTCACGGGATAGCGCTGCAGCCGGGAAAGCTGCGCTGCATCGGGAGCCGTCTCACTCAGTACCACCACCCTTACCTCCTTCAATGGCCGTAGCCGATCGAGCGCATCGAGCAGATCGCTTCCCTGTGCATCGGGGAGTTCATAGTCGACGACCAGTACGCCGTAGGCGCGTTCGGCGAAGGCCAGCCTCGCCGCCTCGCTGGTGCCGGTAACGCTGACGCTGTAGCCGAGCCGCTCGAGATAATCACGTAGCTGCGCACGCCGGCGCGGATCGGCCTCGACCAGCAGCAGGCGCAGCGGATTGCTTTCACGCCGGCCGAGTTCGATGAACAGCCGCTCGAGCGAGGCCTGCGAAACCGGCTTCATCAGATAGCGCCCGAGGTCGTCGTGCCACTCGCCCGGCTGCGGCACGCAGGAAATGATCACCACTGGCATGCGCTGATGACGCTCATCGTTGCGCAACTGACGGTAGATCTCCCAGCCACTGACGTCCGGCAGCAGGATGTCGAGGATCACCGCGGCGAAACGCCCATGGCGCAAGGCTTCGATACCCTGCTCGCCGTCCGCGCACACCAGCGGGGCGAAGCCATGGGTGTGCGCGACCTCGGCCACCACCGAGGCGAAGTCGGCATCGTCCTCGATGATCAACACGCCGGGCGCCGCGCCCTCCTGCCGGGAGATCAGCGGGGCGCGCTCCGGGCGGGGGGCGCTGGGCGTATGGCGCGGCAGCCCGAACTCCACGCTGAAGCACGAGCCCTTGCCCGGTTCGCTCTCGACCGCGATGCGGCCGCCCAGCACCTCGACCAGTTGCCGCGTGATGGCCAGCCCCAGCCCGGTGCCGCCGTACTGGCGGCTGATCGAGCCGTCGATCTGCTGGAACGCCTGGAAGATTCGTTCCTGCTCCTCGGCAGGAATGCCGATCCCGGTGTCGCATACGACGATCTGCAGCACCGCGCATTCGTGCGCAGCGGCGCCTTCCTTGCAGCGAATCTTCACCTCGACGCGCCCGCGTTCGGTGAACTTCAGCGCATTGGTGAGCAGGTTGCGCAGGATCTGCTGCAGACGGATCCGGTCGCTGTCCAGGCTGATCGGTGCGCCAGGCTCGAGCGTCGTGGTCAGGGTCAAGCCCTTCTGTGCCGCCATCGGCCCGAGCGCCGCCTGCGCCTCGTCGAGCAATTGCCGCAGGTCGACCGGCTCGAGACTGAGCTGCATGTGGCCGGATTCGATACGGGCCAGGTCGAGCACGTCATTGATCATCTGCAGCAGGTCGTGGCCGGCGCGATGCATGATATCGGCGTGGCGCACCTGCTTTTCGCTGAGGTTGCCCTGAGCGTTCTGCCGCAGCTGATCGCTGAGAATGAGGATGCTGTTGAGCGGTGTGCGCAGCTCATGCGACATGTTGGCGAGAAATTCGGACTTGTAACGGTTGGCCACCGCCAGCTGGTCGGCCTGGTCGCGCAGCCGCCGCTCGGCCGCCTTGCGATGGCTGATGTCGATGATCACCGCCTGCACCAGGACTTCGTCGCCGCTGCGCAGCGGCGACAGACCGATCTCCACCGGCAACAGGCTGCCATCGCGATGACGGCCGAACAGCTCGCGGTTGCTACCCATGCGCCGCGGCTCCGGATGTTCGCTGAAGGCCTGGCGCAGCCCTCGATGCGCCTCGCGGGTGGCTTCGGGCAGGAGAATTTCCAGGGCCTGGCCGAGCAGCTCCTGGCGGTTGTAGCCAAACAGCAGCTCGGTCTGGCGATTGACCATGACGATGACGCCGTGGCTGTCGACCAGCACGAAGGCATTCGGCGAGGCTTCGACGACATTGCGAAAGCGCTCCTCGTCGCGCTTGCGCGCCTGCAGATCGACGAGGTTGACCACATAGAACAGGGCGTCGTCCTGTTTGAAGCTGGTCTGGCTGAGCGCCACCGGAATCGGGTTGCCGTCCTCGCGAATTGCCTGGGTTTCCTGCTGGGTCGCCGTCACCCGCAGCGACGCCGAGTCGCTGCTCGTCAGCTCCGGCAGGTAGCGGCTGGCACGCTCGCCGGCGAGCAGCGACGTGCTGCTGCCCAAGAGGTTCGCCGCACTCTGGTTGGCCAGCTCGATTCGCCCGCTGGCGTTGCATAGCAGCGTGGCTACCGGCAGTTGTTCGATCAGCTGGCGAAAACGCGCCTCCCGCTCGCGGGCGAGCAGGCTTGCGGCCTCGCTCTGGCGCAAGGCCCGCTCGCGAAGATAGAGATAGCCGCCGACCAGCAGGGAAAACAGCATGGCCGCGGCCAGCGTCGGCAGCAGGTTGAAGCCGAGCGAGCTGCGCTGCGCGGCGGCCTCGTACTGCCGCGTACTGGCGACCTTCAACTGCCAGCTGCGGCCGTACATGTAGATGTTGCGCGTGCGCTGAAAGCGCGCGTTCGGGTCGATGCCGCCACGCCCGGCCAGTAGCGGCACCTCTGGGTTGCCGGCATCAAACAACTGCAGCAGCAGGCTGTCGCTACGCGAACCGAGGATGCCTTCCATCAGGTCGGTCAGGCGAAAGGCGCCATGCATGGTGCCGAAGAAGGCGCGGCGGCGTTCTTCCACGGTAGTGATCGGCGAGTTCGGCCGGTACAGGGGGAAGTACAGCAGCACGCCGCTCTGCACATCCTGCTCGGTTTCCTGCTTCAGGCGCAGGGGGCCGGTGAGCACCGGGTTGCCGCTGTCGCGTGCGGCGACGATCGCTTCGCGCCGGGTCGCCTCGCTGAACATGTCAAAGCCCATCACCCGCCGATTGCGCCAGTCGGTCGGGTGGATGTGCTCGACGAACAGGTACTCGTCGCGCAGGCCTTGCGGATAGATGCGAAACAGGGGGCGCCCGCCAGCTCGGATCGATTCGACCAGCGGGACGATCGTCTCGCGGGTGGCGTAGCGGGCCAGTGCCACGGCCTGGATACCGGGATAGAAGTCCTGCAGTTGCAGCTGGTCGGAGGCTCGCCCCCATTCCTCGGCATGCAGCTCGGCGCTGCCGGCGTAGAGCCCCGCCATGCCGCGCAGCACCATCTCGTAGGCGCGCATGCGCGCACGCAGCGTCTGCTCGATGTCGTCGACCGCGAACGTGAAACGCTGCTCCTGCTCGATCCGGGTTCGGCTTTCCTGGGCATGCCATTGCCAGCCGATCCAGCCACCCAGCCCCGCCATGAGCGCCAGCGTGACGAGCAGCGGCAGCCAAGGCTTGCGGGAATGGAAAGCGGGACGATCTTCCATTCGACCTCCTCTGCGCCACTACTGGCGTGCTTCAACCGTTTGAGAGTCGAAGCGTGCGGAGAGGTTCCATAGAAAAAGCGCAGCCTGAAGGATATTTGACGCCTGTTTCACGTCACCGGCGAGGCCTGCCCTAGCCTCGCCAGGTCAAAACGCTCAGAGCGGACGGAGATTGATCTCCACGCGGCGGTTCTGCGCGCGCCCCGCGGCGGTGTCGTTGCTGGCGATCGGTTGGTTCGGCCCAACACCGAATGCCGAGATACGCGACGCTGCGACACCATTGGCGGTGAGGTAGGCCGCCACGCTCTGCGCGCGACGATTGGACAGATCCTGGTTCAGCTGCATCGAGCCGGTGCTGTCGGTATGACCGACGATCTCGACGCCGTTCTTGTTGAACTCCTTGAACACTTGCACCAGCGAATTGAGGGTCGGGTAGAAGGAACTGGAGATGTCCGCCGAATTACTGGCGAACGTGATGTTGCCGGGCATGATCAGCGTCAGGTTGTCACCGTTGCGCTGCACCTGAACGCCGGTGCCCTGCAGCGTCTGCCGCAGCTTGGCTTCCTGGGTGTCGACGTAATAACCGTAGCCACCCGCTGCGGCGCCACCCACCGCCGCCCCGATGAGCGCGCCCTTGGTGCGGTCTTTCTTGCTCGAGGTGGCTGCACCGATGACCGCGCCGGTGACGGCGCCAATCCCGCCGTAGACGCCCGCCTTGCCCGCCTCGCGCTCGCCGGTATAAGGGTTGGTGGTGCAGCCTGCCAGCAGCGCGACGCCTACTGCCATGGCGGAAAACTTGCTCAGGGTCTTCATAACGCGTTCCTATGTCCTTCGATGATCAGACCGGGCACACAACGCACCGGCCAGGCCCAGAGCTTACCACCCGCTACCGCAGGTGGCCGCGCGGTGTGCCACGCTTCGGCCCTTTCAGGCTCGGACGAAGGGGTTTTCGCGCATTTCCTCGCCCAGGCAGGTGTCGGGACCATGCCCGGTCACTACGGTGGCGTCTTCGTCGAGGCGATAAAGGCGCTGGCGGATGGAACGCTCGATGGTCGAATAATCGCCACCCCACAGGTCGGTCCGGCCTATGCCGCGGCGAAACAGGGTGTCACCGGCAATCAGCAGCTTGGCATCGGCGAACCAGAAGCTCATCGAACCCGGCGTATGCCCGGGCGTGTGCAACGCCACCCCGCAGCCGCAGGCCAGCTCCTCGTCGTCGGACAGCCAGCGATCCGGTGCCGGCACCGGCGTGTAGGGCACGCCGAACATGCGGCATTGCAGCTCGAGGTTGTCCCAGAGGAACTGGTCGTCCTTGTGCAGATGCAGCGTGGCACCGGTTCGCTCCTTCATTTGTCCGGACGCCAGAAAATGGTCCAGATGCGCATGGGTGTGGATGATGCTGACCAGCCGCAGCCCGAGCGCCTCCAGCCGCGCCATGATCCGCTCCGGGTCGCCGCCCGGATCGACGACCAGGGCCTTGCCGGTCAGCGGATCGCCGATGATCGTGCAGTTGCACTGCAAAGGGCCGACGGGGAAGGTCTCGCGGATGAGCGCGGCTGTGGCGGTGTGCATGGCGGATCCTGAAGCGAGCGGAATTGCCGATGAAAATGGCGGCGGCCGACGCTGGTTTCAATAGCCAGCTCGCCGCCTGCAGCAGGTCGGCGCCCGCGCGCACCGACGAGCCGCCGGCCAGGCCCGCCCGATGCCTGGCCGTGACGCGCTACAGAGACGACACCTGGGCCGAGCCCGCCTTCGTCCAGGCGGCGATGTCGCTGCGGATGCGCTTCTTGTCGAGCTTGCCGACACTGGTCTTGGGAATTTCCGCGACCGCGGCGATCTGCTGGGGTACGGCCCACTTATTGATCAGACCTTCGGCTACCGCGGGCTCGAGAAACTGCTGCAGCCCACGCGCATCGAGCTGCTCGCCGGCGCCCAGCACGAGCAGTGCGAACGGCCGCTCGCCCCAGCGCTCATCCGGCACGCCGACCACCGCGACCTCGCGCACAGCAGGGTGCCGGCTGATCAGCCCTTCAAGGGCGAGCGAGGAAATCCACTCGCCACCGGTCTTGATCACATCCTTGATGCGGTCACGGATGTCGATGTTGCTCATCTCGTCGAGCGTCGCCACATCGCCGGTATGCAGCCAGCCACCGGCCCAGAGCTCCTCGCTCTTTTCCGGCTCGTTGAAATAGCCCTGCGTCAGCCAGGGCGCGCGCAGCACCAGCTCGCCCTGCGACTGGCCATCGGCTGGCAGGAAGCTGCCATCGGGTGCCTGAATCGCCGCGTCCACCAGCACGACCGGGACGCCGGCCTTGAGACGAAACTGGATGCGCGCCTCTTCATCGGCGGCAAGCAGTTCGTCGTTGATGTGCGCGCCGGAAATCAGCGGGCAGGTTTCGGACATGCCATACGCGGCGATCAGCTCCATCCCGCGCGCCTTGGCCAGGTCGTAGAGGCCACGGGTGAGCGCGCTGCCGCCAATGGTGATCTTCCAGCCGGCAAAATCGGCGCCCTGCGCGGCCTTGGCGTTGAGCAGCATCTGCACGATGGTCGGCACGCAATGCGAGAAGGTCACGCCTTCGCGGCGCCACAGGTCGATCAGCAACTCGGGGTCGTAACGCCCCGGGTAGACCTGTTTGAGGCCAAGCATGGTGGCCACGTATGGCAAGCCCCAGGCATGCACGTGAAACATCGGCGTAATCGGCATGTAGACGTCGCCCGAGCCCATCAGCCGCGGATTCTCGCGGCAGCCGACGGTGACCGCGGTAGCCAGGGTGTGCAGCACCAGCTGACGATGGGTGAAGTACACGCCCTTGGGATTGCCGGTGGTGCCGGTGGTGTAGAACGTCGTGGCGACCGAGTCCTCGTCGAAGTCGGGGAAGTCGTATTCGGGCGACGCTGCAGCAAGCAGGCTCTCGTACTCGCCGATGCAGTCCGGCAATTGCGCCTCGCCGGCCTCACCGTCGCTGATCAGCAGGGTCTTCTCCACCGTGGTCAGTTGCCCGGCGATCCCCTGGTAGAGGGCCGCGAAATCGCGGTTGACCAGGACGAAACGATCCTCGGCATGGTTCATCGTGTAGAGGATTTGCTCGGGCGACAGGCGCACGTTGATGGTGTGCACCACCGCACCGATCATCGGAATGGCGAACATGCATTCCAGGTAGCGATGACTGTCCCAGTCCATTACCGCCACCGTATCCCCCGCCTTGACGCCGGCCGCCGTGAGCACATTGGCCAGGCGCGCGATGCGCTGGTTCAGCGTGCGGTAGTCGAAGCGCAGCTGGTCGCGGTAGACGATTTCACGGGTTCGCTCATAGCGCAGCCCGGACAACAGCAGGCGCTTGATCAGCAGAGGATACGGATAGGCATTGGCGGCGGGCTTGATCACGCGGGTCTGCAACATGACGGCTTCCTGTTTCTTGTTGGAGTTGTAACGCCACTCTAGAACGGGCCGCGCCAGGGCAAACCGGCGGATTATTTCCGGATGCGTCTGCGTGCTAGCCGATCTCGCTCAGCGCCAGGCGTGCGCCGAGCGCGATCAGTACGGCACCGGTCACACGATCGAACCAGTGCCCCATGCGTGCGAAGCCTGCTCGCACGCGGTCCCGGCTGAACAGCCAGGCCACCAGGCAGAACCAGAGCGTCGTGGCGCAGGCCAGATATAGCCCGTAACCGGCTTGCACTGCCAGCGGAGTATCGTGGCTGATAACCACGGTGAATAACGACAGGAAGAACAGCGTGGCCTTCGGGTTCAGACCGTTGGTGACAAAGCCCACGGTGAACGCCTGACGCGCGCGCCGCGTCGGTACCGGGCCCGCCGTCAGCGTCGCCGCCTCGAGTTGCGGCCTGGCGCGCAGCGCCTTCCAGCCCAGATAGACCAGGTAGCCGGCAGCCAGCCACTTGAAGAGGTTGAACAGCAGGATCGACTGCGAGACGATCAGGCCGATGCCCAGCAGCGAATAGGCGATGTGCACGAAGATGCCGCTGCCCACGCCAAGCGCGGTCCACAACCCGGCTCGCTGGCCTTGGGTGACGCTCTCGCGCACCACCACCGCAAAATCCGGCCCGGGGCTGGCGACGGCCAGCAGATGCACCAGAGCGACTGTCAGAAATTCCATCCAATACACGATCACCTCCGCTAGAAACCTGCTCGGGGCATTGTCGATCCGCCCCGCCCGATCCGAAAAGGTACAGTTGATGTCAAAACGCGCCGTCTTTCTCGACCTCGCCCCGCTCGACCAGGGCGACCTGGATTTCTCCGCCCTGCGCGATGCCTTCGAGACCTTCGACTGTTACGAGCAGACCCCAGCACAGGACATCGTCGAGCGACTGCGCGGTGCCCAGGTGGCCATCGTCAACAAGGTCGCGCTGAGCGACGAGACGCTTTCCGCCTGCCCTGACCTGAAGCTGATTCTGGTCGCCGCCACGGGCGTCAACAACATCGACCTGGCTGCCGCCCGTCGACTGGGCATAACCGTGTGCAATTGCCAGGCGTACGGCACGCCGACGGTCGCGCAGCATACGCTGGCGCTGCTGCTGGCGCTGGCAACCCGCCTTCCGGATTATCAGGTGGCGGTCGCCCAGGGCCGCTGGCAGCAGAGCGGCCAGTTCTGCCTGTTGGACTACCCGATCGTCGAGCTCGCCGGCAAGAAGCTCGGGCTGCTCGGCCATGGCGAGCTGGGCAGCGCGGTGGCACGCCTGGCCGAGGCGTTCGGCATGCAGGTCCTGGTCGGCAATCTGCCCGGGCGCCCCGCCCGGCCCGAGCGGCTCGACCTCGACGAATTGTTGCCGCAGGTCGATGCCCTGACCCTGCATTGTCCGCTCACCGAACAGACGCGCGATCTGATCGGCGAGCGCGAGCTGCGCATGATGAAACCGGGGGCCTTTCTGATCAACGCGGCGCGCGGCGGCCTGGTCAACGAACAGGCCCTGGCTGACGCGCTGCGCACAGGCCACCTCGGTGGCGCGGCCACCGACGTGCTGACCAGCGAACCACCGCAGGACGACAACCCGCTGCTGGCCACCGACATACCGCGCCTGATCGTGACGCCGCACAGCGCATGGGGCAGCCGCGAAGCGCGACAGCGCATTGTCGAGCAGATGGCCGAAAACGCCGCGGCTTTCTTTGCTGGCACACCGCTGCGCCAGGTCGGCTGACTGTCGGCACAGCGATCCGGACTGGTAAGCTGCGCGGCTTTTCAGGGAGGCATCATGGACCCTCGAAGCGAAGTTCTGCTGCGCCAGGCCGAGCTGTTCACCGGCCAACTGCTGCTGGTCGGCCTGCCCGCCGACGACCTGCTGGGCCGGCTGGTCGATGCCCGCGGCTGGACCTGGCACGCCGGCGACTGGCAACGCCTGGAGGCGCGCTACCAAGGCCGCTGCCACTTCGGCACCGAGGCCCCGGATGAGGATCTGGCCGGAGCCGTGCTGTTTCTCCCCAAGTCGCGCGAGCTGGCCGATTATCTGCAGCAGGCACTCGCAGCCCGCCTGCACGGTCGGCCGCTCTACATCGTCGGCGAGAAGCGCGGCGGCATCGAGCGCGCCGGCAAACAGCTGGCGGCCTTCGGCCGGCCGCGAAAACTGGACAACGCACGGCATTGTCAGCTCTGGCAAGTCGAAGTCAGCCAGGCGCCGGCTGCACCGGAGTTGGCCCGGCTGGCCCGGCACTACCGGCTCGAACTCGCCGACGGGCCGCTCGAGGTGGTCAGCCTTCCGGGCGTGTTCAGCCATGGCCGCCTGGACCGTGGCAGTGCGCTGCTGCTGGAACATCTGGACGACCTGCCGCCAGGCCGCGTGCTGGACTTCGGCTGTGGCGCCGGCGTTCTCGGTGCGGTGTTGAAGCGCCGCTATCCCGCGAGCGAACTGGTGCTGCTGGATGTCGACGCCTTCGCCGTCCGCAGCAGCGAGCTGACCCTCGCCGCAAACGGTTTGCAAGGCGAAGTGCTGGCCGGTGACGGCATCGATGCCGCGCCCCGGCAGCTGGACGCGATCGTCAGCAACCCGCCCTTCCACCAGGGTGTACACACCAGTTATGCGGCCAGCGAAGCGCTGCTGGCGAAAGCCGGCGAACACCTGCGCGCGGGCGGCGAAATCCGTCTGGTGGCCAACGCCTTCCTGCGCTATCGGCCGCTGATCGAAGCCAGTTTAGGCGCCTGCCACACCTTGGCCGAAGCCGATGGTTTCCGCATCTACCAGGCTCGCAAGGGCTGAGCGGAGGGCCGCTTTCCGACCAAGGGTTGCGCGACGGCGAGCAGTTCGGCAAACTCGCCGCCGTCCTCTGGGGGAGTAGTCTCAGGCGCGCGCAAGCGCACGCCTGGCATGCGTCAACACACTTGGTCCACAGACCATGGCGTATGCGACCGAACCGCATCTGCGGCGCTGTCTGACAAGACCCATGGCATGTACTCCTGACCCGGGCGGGCAGGCGGTGCGTGCCATGGTGATCATCTCGACCCGCCCTCAAGGAATGCCGTTTGGAAGCCCTCGCAGTCCCTACTTTCATCGTTGCCCTGGCGGAAATTGGCGACAAGACCCAGCTCCTCGCCCTGCTCCTGGCCGCCCGCTATCGCCGCCCCTGGCCGATCATCTGGGGCATCGTCGTCGCCACCCTGGCCAACCATGCCGCTGCCGGCCTGCTCGGCAACATCGTCTCCGATCTGCTGTCGCCCGTGATGCTGCGCTGGATTCTCGCCCTGAGCTTTGCCCTTGTCGCCGTCTGGACGCTTATTCCCGACCGGCTCGATGACGATGACGCCCGGCTCGGCCGCGCCTACGGTCCTTTCCTCGCCACGCTGATCGCGTTCTTCATCGCCGAGATGGGCGACAAGACTCAGGTCGCCACCGTGATGCTGGCAGCTCAGTATCCGCAACTGGTCCTCGTCGTGATCGGCACGACCCTTGGCATGCTGATCGCCAACGTCCCGGTGGTGCTGGCCAGCCACTTCGCCGCCGACCGCCTGCCCCTGACGCTGATTCGCCGGGTCGCAGCGGCCGCGTTCGCCGTGCTGGCAATCTATGCAGCGTACGAGGCGGTCAGCATGAGCGGTATCGTTTCAAGCTGATACCCAGCGCAAATCCGCCGACGAAGCCAGCTGGTAGAGTGCTGATCGCAGTGCCTACCAGCGTTCGAGGAGATCAGGCTGCATGTCGGCGGATGGACGCAAGAAACGAGTCTGTACCCATATCGATCTGAGCTGGAACAAAGGCCGCCTGGCTCTTTCCGAGCAACTGCAGAGCCGCTATTTCAGCTACAAGAGCTCGGTAGGCGGGCAACCGCTCAACGCGGCCGGCTTCGCTGAACTGGTGCGCGACGTGCGCAACGCCGTTCCCGATCTGGAAGTGGTGGTCGATGAATGCCTGTGCGAAGGCCATCGGGTCGTCACCACCTGCACGGTGATGGGCACCCTCACCCGCCCGTTGCTGGGCTGCCCGGCCAACGACAAGATCTTGGCCGTCGCGGCGATTTCGCTATGGACGTTCAATTCCGCCGGGGAAATCGAGGACGTCAGTACCCTGCTCGACCTGGAGAACGCGCGCCTGCAACTGGGGTTGCACAGCGCGCTCGGCGACGGCCTTTCCACACTCTAGGCAAAACGTCCCGCCTCAGCGGCGGGCCTGCTCGTAAAGGGGCATCACCTTCGGCACGGTATTGCGCAGCGCCTCGATACGGCTGCTCGAGGAGGGGTGGGTGCTCATGAACTCCGGCGGGGCCGAGCCACCGGCGGACGACATCTTCTGCCACAGGCTGATGGCAGCCTTGGGGTTGTAACCGGCACGTGCCGCCAGTTCCAGCCCGATGAGGTCCGCCTCGTTTTCGTTGGAGCGGCTGTTGGGCAGTGTCATCAGGTATTCAACGCCCATGTTCGCCAGCTGCAGGCTGCCCGCGTCGACACCAAAGGCCGAGCCCAGCTGAGTGGCCATCTGCACGCCGTAGGCCTTGGACATCGCCTCACGGCCATGCTCGCGCAAGGCATGCGCGATTTCATGCCCCATGACCGCAGCGATCTCGTCGTCGGTCAGGTTCAGCTTTTCCACCAGGCCGGTGTAGAAGATGATCTTGCCGCCGGGCCCGCAGTTGGCATTCAGCTCTTCGCTGTCGATCACGTTTACATCCCAGTCCCATTGAGCCGCATCGGGTCGGAACACGCCGACCTGGGCGATCAGGCGCTGGGCAATGGCGTTGATGCGCTTGCTGATGGCGCTGTTCTTCTCCAGCGCGCCCTTGCTCGCCGCCTCGCTCAGCGTTTCCTGATAGGACTGCGCGTACATCTGGTTGACCTGCTCAGTGGAGAGCATGCTGAACATGTATTGCTTGCGCTCGACGCCTACGGCCCCGCCGCTGGTCGTGTTGACAGCCTGGCAGCCGGCCATCAGCGAGGCGGCGACCAGCACGGATAGAATGTTGCGCTTGGGCATGGGCGGTACTCCGGAAGATCCGCCCGTATCCTAGAGCCAGCCCGGCGAGCAGACAACCGCTGCGCACCCGGGCCGCGGCAGGCCGCTCAGTTGACTGGCGTCAGGCATTGGGGCGCATCGAGCGCCGGATCGTTGACGAAGGTCGCCAGCGGTCGCTCGCGCAAGGCTGGCTGCGGGCTATTCAGCAGCTCACGCAGGCGCTGCTCGGGTGTCTGCGGGTCGATCCATTCGGCACAGGCTGCCCCCGACAGCAACAGCGGCCTGCGCTGATCGGCGGCCGGCAAGGTGACCACGGCCGCGCTCAGGTACTCCTGGCCCTGAACCGGGTAACGCTCCCAGAGCGCCGCGAAGTAGATCAGCGAGTCTTCGGTGGTCATCCAGTACGGCCGCTTGCGCACGCGTCCGCGCCATTCGTAGAAGCCATTGGCCGGCAGCAGGCCGCGACGCTGCTGATAGGCCTCGCGGAACATCGGCTGCTCGGCGAGCGTTTCCGAGCGTGCCTGCGCCGGCGTGCGAGTGAAGTCGGTCAGCCAGGCCGGCGTCAGCCCCCAGCGCACCCGGTCGAGTCGCAGCCCGCCTGCCGCGCTGCGCAACAGCAGCACCTGCGCGCCCGGCGCAAGGCTCCAGTGTGGCTGCTGGTCAGCAGGAAAGCCGGGGATTGCAGAGAATTCCGCATTCCAACGGAACAGGGCGAAGCGGCCACACATACACGACTCAACAGATCAGTTCACCGGGATAGCTTTCCGGTTCGTCGCCGGGCAGCGGTTCGGCGCCATTGTACGCGGCGATCAGCTGACGTGCCCGTTCGGCCTGGTCATCCTCGACCAGCAGGCCGAGCAGCCCGAGCGCAGGCAGCTCGCCCATCGCACCGAGCAGATGGCCGCCGGCAATGTACGCGCCGATTCCTTCGGCCTCCAGCATGCCGATCAGCACCTGCGCCTCGAGCAGGTCGCAGGGCTCGTAGATTCGCTGCATCAGTCGTCCTCTCTACGCACGCTGAGCTGCCAGCGGGTACCGTCGGTTTCCAGCAGGAAGACCACCGGGCGGCAGCACACCGGACAATCCTCGTCGTACTGCTGATCACCGCCACTGAGATCGAGCACCGCCTCGACCGTTTCCCAGCAATAGGGACACTGATAATTCTGCACTTCCAGCATCGGCGCCTCCGCGTAACTTATCGTTATAATCGCCGCCTGATTTCGCCCGGCGCTCCGGGTGACCGAAAGACCTGAGCCGCTGACCGCGGTTCCCGTGCGGCTGCCGCGCCCCGTTTCGTCAGCGCGCGGCGTGGCGTCGCGTCATGCCAGCCGCCTCCGCCTCCTTTACGAGAACATGATGGACGAATTCGAAGCCATCCGCCCCTATGCCGACGCCGAAGTACCGGCCGTCATGAACCGGCTTTTCGCCGACCGCGAGTTCCTCGACGTGCTTGCGCACTTCCGCTTCCCGCGCCTGGCCGGCGCGCTGGGCTGGGCGCTCAAACCGATGATCGCCAAGCGGCTGCACCGTGAATTCGCCGATATCGATTCGGTCGACGCTCTGCAACACCGCATTGAGAGCTATGTAGATCGCACCATCGAGCGCGCCACCGACGGGGTGACCTATTCGGGGCTCGACCAGTTGCAGCAAGGCCGCGCCTACCTCTACCTGGCCAACCACCGGGATATCGTGATGGACCCGGCGTTCGTCAACTACGCGGTCTACCACGCCGGCCTGCGCACCCCGCGCATCGCCATCGGAGACAACCTGCTGCAGCGCCCCTTCGTCAGCGACCTGATGCGCCTGAACAAAAGCTTCATCGTGCGCCGCTCCATCAGCGGGCGCCGCGAGAAGCTGGCGGCCTACCAGGTGCTGTCGGCCTACATCAATCATTCGATCCGCCAGGACGGTGAATCGGTATGGATCGCCCAGGCGGAGGGCCGTGCCAAGGACGGGGACGATCGCACCGACTCGGCAATTCTCAAGATGCTGCATATGAGCCGCAAGGACGAGCCATTTGCCGAGGCGCTGGCCGCCCTGCGCCCGACGGCCGTCTCGATCAGCTACGAATACGACCCATGCGACCAGGCCAAGGCTCGGGAGCTGTACATCCGGGCCACCACCGGCAGCTACACCAAGGCGCCCGGCGAGGACGACGCCAGCATTGCGCTGGGCATCACCGGCTACAAGGGACGGGTTCACCTCGCCTTTGGCGCGCCGATGCAGCGAATTCCCGAGGATGCCAAGGAGCTGGCCGCCGAGCTCGATCGGCAGATCCTCGGCAACTATCGCCTGTTCCCGGTTCACTACCTGGCCTATGCGATGTGGGAAGAGCGCGATGACGCACTGCAGGTGCCGACGGCCGAGAGCCTGTTCGAGGCCGAAGAGGTGGCGCGGGCCAAGGCTGAATGGGGCCGGCGGTTGGCCGCTTGCCCGAGCGTGCAACAGCCGTATCTGATTCAGCAGTACGCCAACCCGGTGCGCAACCAGTACCGACTGAAGACCGGCCTGGCACTCTAGCCGCGCGGCGGTCGTCAGAGCAGCCGACTGCCCCAGGAGAACAGCAGGGCCAGGCCAAGCCCGGCGAAACCGAACCGATAGAACACCTGGTTGAGCTGCACTTCGGGGCTGGGGAGCGCCGGCACGCTTGCGCCGGCCTGGCGCGCCTTGGCCTGCAACACGCGCCAACGGGTTGCCAGCAGCAGCCAGCCGCCGGTGAAGGCACTCAGCAGCGCGAGCATATTGAGAATCAACGCCAGGTTCGGAACCTGCGAGAAATGCGCCTGCAGCGACATCTTTACCTCCGCTTCAGGGGGTCGATCGAGAGGCCCGCATGACGGGCGAGCGGAGTCTACCGGAGCGGCCGGCGCAGCGCGCGGCGTTTCCGACGGAGCGAAGGGCGAAAGTGCCATTCGCAACGGTGATATCCAAGCCTTACCCGTATGACCTTGACGGCGCTTCGGCCTCGACGGCACCCTCGGCACACCTCGAACTAGCGAGCTAGAGCCATGCAAGCCGGAGAGCGGCAGGCTGTATTAGATCGACGAGGGGCACGGTGGTCTCGACACGAGCACCGCCGCCGGCACCGACCGAACGATCGGCAGGTGCGCGGAACCCGCCATTCATGGAGACAGGAATAAGAACAATGACAAGCAAGCTATTTAGCCTGGGGGCCCTATCACTGGCACTGCTCGGCAGCAGCGCCATGGCAGCCGTAGCGGAGGATCAGGCCGCCAAGCTCGGCCAAAGCCTGACGCCCATCGGCGCCGAACAGGCCGGCAATGCCGCCGGCACCATCCCGGCCTGGACCGGAGGCCTGCCGATTGACGCCGCGGCAGTCGACGACAACGGCTTCGTCGGCGACCCGTTCCCCGGTGATCAACCGAAGTTCACCATCACCGCGCAGAACTACGAGCAGTACAAGGACAACCTGACCCCAGGTCAGATCGCCATGCTCAAGCGCTACCCCGACACCTATCGCCTGCCCGTCTACGAGACGCGCCGCAGCGCCGCGATGCCGGCCCATATCTACGAGGCTGCCGCACACAACGCACGCAACGCCAAGCTGGTACGGGGCGGCAACGGCCTCGAAGGCTTCGATACCGCCATCGCCTTCCCGATCCCGCAGGACGGCCTCGAGGTGGTCTGGAACCACATCACCCGCTACCGCGGCGGTTCGGCCCGCCGTGTCATCGCCCAGGCCACACCGCAGGTGAACGGCAGCTTCAACCTGGTGAAATTCGTCGACGAGGTCGTCTACACCGACAGCCTCAGCGACTACTCACCGGAGAAGCACGGTAACGTGCTGTTCTACTTCAAGCAGCAGGTCACCGAGCCCTCGCGCCTGGCCGGCAACGTGCTGCTGGTCCACGAAACCCTGGACCAGGTCAAGGAGCCGCGCATGGCCTGGATCTACAACGCCGGTCAACGCCGCGTGCGCCGAGCGCCGCAGGTTGCCTATGACGGCCCGGGCACCGCCGCCGACGGCCTGCGGACTTCCGACAACCTCGATATGTTCAACGGTGCGCCGGACCGCTACGAGTGGAAGCTGATCGGCAAGAAAGAGCTGTACATCCCTTACAACTCCTATCGCCTGGACTCGCCCAAGCACAAGTACGAAGACATCATCCAGGCCGGCCATATCAATCAGGACCTGACCCGCTACGAACTGCACCGCGTATGGGAAGTCGAGGCGACGCTCAAGCCGGGCGAGCGCCATATCTATGCCAAGCGCCACTTCTTCATCGACGAGGACACCTGGCAGGCCGCCGAGATCGATCATTACGATGGCCGCGGTACGCTGTGGCGGGTAGCCGAAGCACACAGCCAGTACATCTACAATGTGCAGGTGCCGCTGTACTCGATGGAAACCCTGTATGACCTGGTCTCCGGCCGGTATCTGGTGATGGGCATGAAGAACGAGGAACGCAATCCCTACACCTACAACTACAAGGCCAACTCGAACCAGTACACGCCGACCGCACTGCGCAACTCCGGCGTGCGCTGATCGCGACGCAACAAAAAAGCCCGCCAAATGGCGGGCTTTTTCATTCGACCGTGCTTACTGTGCCAGCAGCTGGCCAATGTTCTGATCGCGGAATACGCGGCTCAGCGCATCGCTCAGGACGTCGCTGACCAGCTTGGTGTTGGTCTGCTCGTTGGGCGCCATGCCGAAGCGCTGATTGAGCGAAGCCCCATAGCGCCCGTTATAACGGCGGCCGCCGTTCTGCACATCCACGCGCAGGGTCGCCCCGATGTTGGCCTCGGTGACGTACAACCCCTCTTTCGGCGACTGGTACTTCAGCTCGGCCAGCGTGAGGGTCAGCTGCGGCGCGTTATAGGCATTGGCCGACGGGGTGAAACCAAGCAGCCTGACCGCCGCCTCGGTCTGCGCCTGCAGCTTGGGCAGCAGCTTGTCCGCCGGCACGATGATCGAACTGGTTTCCGGATAGAGCCCGCCGCGCGTGCCGAGAGCGGGCGACGAACGCCCATCGACCACCCTCACCACCACCGGCTGGCCCTGGCCGACCGGATTGATCGTCCCGGTGAGTTTGGGGTTTGGATCGAGCTGCTGGGGGCTGAGGGCACAGCCGGTCAGCGTCAGGGCACACAGGGTAAACAGGCCGAACACCAGGCGTTGCAGCATGCTGTCTTCTCCAGTTGGACGAGGAATGGGCGGCAGTATAACCATCGCCGCAGCCCCCCGACAGTGACCGACGGACGGCGCTGTCCAGTCACGCCTTTGTCACCCGGGCGTGGCATAACGCAGCCATCAGAGCCTCAAGAGACCGCGCTCATGCGCTTGCTGCCACTGCTGCACCGACGCCCCCGACGCCACTTCGCGCTTCTGGATGCCTCCGGTTGTTGCCAGATGCTGCTGACGGCCAGCCAGCGGCCTGCCGCAGCCGCCTGGCGCGAAGTGACCCACGCGCACCTCGGCTGGATCGGGCAGCGCCTGCCCGACGACGCTTTGGTTGGCTGAGCGCACATAACGAACACGCAATGAAAAAGCCGCCTGACACGCTGAGTGCCAGGCGGCTTTTGCAACAGCGCGAGACCCGCGTCAGCTGATTAGGCCAAGGCGCTTGTCCGACAACGTGCTCACCTCACGATAGGCCACGGCGTCCTTCTTCAGAACGTCTTCGCGCGCCGGGAAGATCTCCTCCAGCTTGCGGCTCCAGGCCTCGGAGCGGTACTGCTCGGGGAAGCAGCGCTCGAGCAGATCGAGCATGATGGACACGGTAACCGATGCGCCCGGCGACGCACCGAGCAGTGCGGCGATCGAGCCATCCTTTGCCGAAACCAGCTCGGTCCCGAACTGCAGAATGCCGCCTTTCTTCGGATCCTTCTTGATGATCTGCACGCGCTGACCAGCAATTTCCAGGCGCCAGTCTTCAGCCTTGGCTTGCGGATAGAAGCCGCGCAGCGTGTCCAGGCGATCTTCCATGGACTGCATCACTTCCTTGATCAGGTAGCGAGTCAAATCCATGTTGTCGCGCGCTACCGCGAGCATCGGGCCGATATTGCCCGGCCGCACGGAGAGCGGCAGGTCGAGGAACGAGCCGCGCTTGAGGAATTTGGTGGTGAACCCGGCATAGGGCCCGAACAGCAACGACTTGTGGCCGTCGACCACTCGGGTGTCCAGGTGCGGCACCGACATTGGCGGGGCGCCTACCGCGGCCAGGCTGTAGACCTTGGCCTGGTGTTGGGCGACCACCTCGGGGTTGTCGCAGCGCAGCCACTGGCCGCTCACCGGGAAGCCACCGAAACCGCGCCCTTCTTCGATGCCCGACATCTGCAGCAACGGCAGAGCCGCGCCGCCAGCGCCGAGGAACACAAAGCCGGCCTGCACTTCACGCGAACCGCCGCTCTGGGTGTTCTTGATGTCGACCTTCCAGCCCTGGGCGTTGCGTGCCAGGCCGGTGACTCTCTGGTTGTACGACACCTTGACGCCGCCGATCTTGCTCAGATACCCGAGCATCTGGTTGGTCACGGCGCCGAAATTGACGTCCGTCCCGTTCGCGGCATAGGTCGCGGCAATCGGCTCGTTCGGATCGCGTCCGGGCATCATCAACGGCATCCACTCGGCGAGGGTGGCGCGGTCCTCGCTGTAGGTCATGTCGGCGAAGGCGTGATGCTGGGTGATCGCCTCGAAGCGCTTCTTGAGATAGGCGATATCCTTGCTGCCGCGTACGAAGCTCAGGTGCGGAACAGGATTGATGAAGTCGCGTGGGGAACCGAAGCCTTCGCGGCCGGCGAGGTAGGCCCAGAACTGCTTGGAAACCTCGAACTGGGTGTTGATATGGACAGCCTTGGCGATGTCGATCGTGCCGTCCTTGCCCTCGGGGGTGTAATTCAACTCGCAGAGCCCGGCGTGACCGGTGCCGGCATTGTTCCACGGGTTGGAGCTTTCCACGGCTCCGGATTCCTGCTGCTCGACGATTTCCAGCCGAATGCCGGGGTCGAGCTCCTTGAGCAGTACCGCGAGGGTCACGCTCATGATGCCGGCCCCCACCAACACCAGATCCACTGCTTCGCTATCGTGTTGCGTCATTAACGCGTTCTCCAGAATCACAGCATTAAACTGTCGCGACCACGGTGTGCAGCCACGTGAACCCCACCAGCCAGACGGTCGGAAACGGAGGATGGTTTCCACACCGCTGTTCGAGAACCAGTGCTCGAAAACAGGCGCAAGCACGCCTGCCAGCTGTCGGAAGGTCGGCTTTTGGCCCCCTTCCCTCGCCCGTCACGCCGGAGCGGGCCATGCCCTGCGCTCGACGACGCGCTGCAGCGCGAAAAACGATTTGCGAATCTTGCAGTCGCCACCTGGGGTCACGGCTCGCCAGGTCGCGGACTTCGTGGTGCGGTCTTGCAGTCGGCCGTGTCAGCCGCGAGCGGCTTCGATTGCCTCGATATATGGCCGCGCATGGCGCTGATCGGCGACCAGATCGATGAAATCGTTACCCTGGGCGTCGCGTGCCTCGAGGTCATAGCCTGCTTCGATGAAGAAGGTGATGAATCGCTCGAAATCATCGATACGCAGGCCACGGTAGGCCTTGATCAGCTTGTGCAGCGAAGCAGGCGTATCGTCAGCCGGTTCCGGCTCGAGAAACAGCTTGATCGACTCGTCGCCAATCTCTTCGCCAATCACCTGCTTCTTGTCTTTACGCATCGCTTCTGCGCTCCACGGGATTCTCACGGGGGCGGCAGTTTACTCCTCGCGGCCGGTGTGCTCAACGCAAGGTGGCCGCTTGCGACCAAGGTCGTACTCGATCGTCCATCGGGAAAGTGGCGTTAACATCCATGAAAAAGCCGCCAAGGGCCTCGCCAATGCGCAGTCAGACACGGAGCGTTTCGACATGAGGGCACCGCCGTTGTTCGCCGCGTTTCGCCAGGCTCTGCGACAGCGCTATACCGCCAGCGCCTTGCGTGGCGACGTCAGCGCGGGGCTGACGGTCGGCATCATTGCCATTCCGCTGGCCATGGCGCTGGCGATCGCGGTGGGTGTACCGCCGCAGCATGGTCTCTATACGGTGCTGGTCGCCGCCCCGCTGATCGCGCTGACCGGGGGCTCGCGCTTCAATGTCTCGGGACCGACGGCGGCCTTCGTCGTCATTCTGCTGCCGATCACCCAGCAGTTCGGCATCGGCGGCTTGCTGCTGTGCACCATGCTCGCCGGCTTGATCCTGATCGCCCTCGGGCTGCTGCGTGCCGGGCGCCTGATCGCGTTCATCCCCTACCCGGTGACGCTCGGCTTTACCGCCGGCATCGGCGTGGTCATCGCCACATTACAGATCAAGGACTTGCTCGGCCTGGAGCTGGACGGCCAGCCGCAGCATTACGTCGAACAGCTCCTGCTGCTGGCGCGCTCGCTACCCGGAGCCAATCTCGGCGACGCCCTGGTAGCGGCGATTTGCCTGGCGGTGCTGATCCTCTGGCCACGCTGGGTACCGAAGATTCCCGGCCATCTGGTGGCGCTGGCGCTCGGCGCGGTCGCCGGCCTGATGCTGGAAGCCGCCGGCCTACCGGTCGCCACGCTCGGCGAGCGGTTCAGCTATGAACTCGGAGGCCAGACCTACCCCGGCATTCCGCCCCAGCTCCCTGCACCGGTCCTGCCCTGGCATCTACCCGGGCCGGACGGAGCTGCGCTGGTGCTTTCCTACGAGCTGTTCCATCAGCTGCTCGGCCCGGCCTTTGCCATTGCCATGCTCGGGGCGATCGAGTCGCTGTTGTGCGCCGTGGTGGCCGACGGCATGACCGGCAGCAACCACGAACCCAACGGCGAGCTGATTGGCCAGGGCATCGGCAATTTGGTCGCCCCGCTGTTTGGCGGCATCACCGCCACCGCGGCGATCGCCCGCACGGCGGCCAACGTGCGCGCCGGTGCCTTCTCGCCAATGGCCGCAATCCTTCATGCCGGTGTGGTGCTGCTGGCGATGCTCTGGCTGGCACCGCTGTTCAGCTACCTGCCGATGGCGGCGCTGGCCGCGCTGCTGGTGATGGTGGCGTGGAACATGAGCGAGGCCCCGCACGTACTGCATGTGCTACGCATTGCGCCACGCAGCGACGTGCTGGTACTGCTGACCTGTCTGGCACTGACCGTGCTGTTCGACATGGTGCTGGCGGTTGGCGTCGGCCTGCTGCTGGCCGCGGGCCTGTTCATCAAGCGCATGAGCGAGCTGACCGACACCGGCGCCCTGTCCCGTGAACAGCGGGCCCTGCTGCAGGACATGCCGGCGCACGTTGCCGCCTACGCCATCCGCGGGCCGCTGTTCTTCGGTGCGGCGGAAAAGGCGCTGAGCGCGCTGCGGCGCTTCAATCCGGACGTGCGGGTGGTCATCGTCGACATCAGCGCCGTCCCCTTGCTGGACATGACGGCGCTGGCGGCGCTGGAGAACGTGCTGGTGGACTATCGCCGGCTCGGGGTGGTGCTGATCCTCAGCGGCAGCAATGCCCGAGTGCGCCTGAAGCTGCGCCGCGCCGGCATCCATCGCCTGGCCGGGCACCTGTACCACGTGCGCGACCTGCAGCAGGCGCGAATCAAGGCGCTGCGCCTGCTGCAGGAGCCGACGCAGGCCTGACGATCAGGCGTGCTTCTGCAAGTTGGCCATCATTTCCTTCAGCGCCTCGAGGTTGTCGGCCGGATGCGCGGCATTCTCGAAGTCGCAGATGCGCTGCCAGTTCGCCGCAACATCCTCGGCGTCGAACCCACCGTGCGGATCGAACCCCACGCCAAGGCTGCGCTCCCAGCGTACCTTGCCCATCCAGCCACCACCGACCTCGAACAGGCCGGACGTTTCCTGGCATTGCTCGCTGGCCAGGTAAACCACCAGCGGGCTGACCAGCTCGGGTTTGAGTTGCTCGAACACTTGCGGCGGAATCAGCCCCTCGGTCATGCGCGTCCCGCCTGTCGGCGCGATGGCGTTGACCAGGATGTTGTTCTTGTGCCCCTCTAGCGCCAGCGTCCGGGTCAGACCGTACAGGCCAAGCTTGGCCATGCCGTAGTTCGACTGGCCGAAGTTGCCGTAGATACCCGATGTCGAGGCCGTGAAGATGACCCGCCCGTAGCCCTGCTCGCGCATCAGCGGCCAGGCTGCACGGGTGACCTTGTAGGCGCCTTCGACGTGTACGCGGTAGACCAGATCCCAGTCGGCGTCCTCCATCTTGTGGAAGGTCTTGTCACGCAGGATCCCGGCATTGTTCACCACCACATCGACCCGGCCGAAACTGTCGAGCGCCTGCTCGACAATGCGTGCACCCTCGGTCACCGAGTCATGGTTGGCGACGGCCGTACCACCGGCCTGCCGTATCTCCTCGACGACGCGGTCGGCCGCACGACTGTTGGCACCCTCGCCCTGGGCGCTGCCGCCGAGGTCATTGACCACCACCTTGGCGCCGTGCCGGGCGAATGCCAGCGCGTGCGCCCGACCCAAGCCGCCACCGGCGCCGGTGACGATCACGACCTTATCTTCGAAGCGAATGGCTTGCGACATAGCGGGCTCCCTTTTTGTTATCCGAACGAGATTCCAGTGTCGGCGAGCCGGCGCAGCGCAACAACGAGGCGCTCTGTAATGAATGCCGCAGCATAAGCGCAGGTGCCGCTCAAAAAATGATCGCCTCGCTACAAGGCGCGGCCTGCCTGTTCTGGCGGCCTCGCTCCAAAGGTTATCCACAGAACCATTGACAGCTTCTGAGGATAACCGCATCCATGGCTGCGCTGCGACCGCCAGAACGCGCGTGGAACGAGCCCGCCGAGTGCCTGAGCAAAAAACGACCAAGTGGCCATAGGCCGCGCACGCTCTGCATCGGGGCAACCTGTCAAAGGGTTATCCACAGAACGCCCCACCGAAAACCTGGACAAAATGGCTATCGCCCCGATCGAAGAAAGCAACCGGCAGTGGATTCGCAGGCGCGCTAGGCTCTTCGCGTCACAAGGAGAAATGCCATGTTCGATTACTGTTGCTCGAGCGCCTGCTTGCCGACTACGCCTGCACGGCGATGGGCATCGGCTAGGCGGGGAGCGCTTGGCCCGCTCAGCCCGGAACGCTACCCTCAGCGCTTTTACAGCCTCCGGAGTTCGAGATGGTCTTGCGTTCGATTTGTGTGTTCTGCGGCGCCAGCACGGGAACCGATCCCGTTTATCGAGAAGCGGCAGCGGCAATGGGCCGGACCCTGGCCGAGCAGGGCATCACGCTTGTCTATGGTGGTGGCGCGGTCGGCCTCATGGGCGTGGTCGCAGACGCTGCGCTGGCTGCCGGTGGAGAGGTCATCGGCATCATTCCGCAGAGCCTGAAGGATGCCGAGATAGGCCACCCTGGCCTCACGCGCTTGGAAATCGTCGACGGGATGCATGCGCGCAAGGCGCGCATGGCCGAGCTGGCGGATGCCTTCATCGCCATGCCCGGAGGCCTGGGCACACTGGAAGAGCTGTTCGAAGTCTGGACCTGGGGGCAGCTCGGCTACCATGCCAAGCCGATGGGCCTGCTGGACACCAACCACTTCTACGCCAAGCTCAGCCACTTTCTCGACCACCTGGTAGCCGAAGCCTTCGTCCGCCCGCAGTACCGTGAAATGCTGCAGCGCGGCGATACTCCGGATGCGTTGCTCGAACGACTGCGAGCCTGGCAACCAACGGTCACAGCCAAGTGGAGCGAGCGCGAGCCCTCCTGAGCAGGCGCTGATCAAAAACCGAGCAACCTCGCCGCAGCCACGGCTGGCGGGGTTTGCAGTGGTTCATCCCAGAATTATCCACAATACGACCCACAGCAACGCTGGATAACTCCAGCTCTGGCATGCTGCACAGCGGACAAAAAATGATCGCCCCGCGCAAAGCCAGGCGGATCGGCGCCTGCAGCGACTGTTCCAGCGGTTATGCACAGAACGAATCACAGCTATTGGGGATAACGAACCTATCGCCCACCGGGAACTCCACTGCAGTACGCAATACGGAGTGCTCGTATGAACTGGCTGGCCCTGACCGTCGTCACCTTTGTCTGCTTTGCGCTGGTGCTTTGGATCAAGCAACGCCAGTACAACCATCCGGCGCTGCAGTTTCCCTACCGTCTACGCCCGACGCTGCTCGATGAAACGCAGCGCGAATTGCTGGCGCTGCTGCAGCGCCAGCTTGGCGAGCGCTATCTGGTCGTGCCCGGCATGCCGCTGGCGGATCTCGTCGAGATCACTGTGGTACCGAGACGGACGCCCTGGTACCAGGCACGCAACCGGATCGCCGAGCGCCGCGTGGACTTCCTCCTCTTGAGGCGCCCCGACCTCGCACCGGCAGGCGGCGTGATGCTCGAGCCGCCGCAAGATCCGTTTCTCGAACAGCTGTTCAACGTGCTCGAGTTGCCCCTCGTCCGCCTCGATCGGGGTCAGGCCCACGCCTATGGCCAGGTCAGCCAGGCGCTGGCGGACGCCGGCCTCCATTGATCGGCGCACTGAAATGGAGCGCTTGCATGGTGGTCCTAGAGGGCTCGGCCCCGCGTCGAGCTCGCCCACCTTCTGCTGGAGTCCCCCATGTTCAACCGCCCCTTGTTCGTCTGCGCCTTCACCCTGCTCGCCCCGAGCATGACCCTTGCCGAAACCGAAACCTGCCAGAAGGTCGCGGATAAGGACATCGCCGCGTTGTTCGTGCGCTGGAACGATGCCCTGCAGTCCGGCGATCCACAGAACGTCGTCGACACCTATGCACAGGACTCGCTGCTGCTGCCGACGCTGTCCAATACCCCGCGCCGTAGCGCCGACGCCAAGGCAGACTACTTTCGCCATTTCATGGCGGGCCAGCCACGCGGCAACATCGATTCGCGGATGATTCAGATCGACTGCAACACCGCACTCGATGCCGGCCTGTACACCTTTCGCTTTGCCGATGGCAAAAAGGTGCAGGCGCGCTACACCTTCACCTACAAGTGGTTTCCCGAGCAGGAGCAATGGCTGATCACCAGTCACCATTCCTCGGCCATGCCCGAGCCGCAGAAGACGCACGAGTGAAGCTGTCGTTCGCCGGCGCGGTAGCGGATACTGCGCCGCGTCCACACCACCGCCGTCTCCGCTGATGTCCCTCAAGACCCGCCTGCTGCCCTTGATCGAACTGGGCACCCGCCTCGCCCAGCGCTATCCGGGGCTGATCGCGCTATTCGGCTTCGCCTCCGGCGTCGCCAGCTTCCTGCTGGTCGAGCGCCAGGCAGGTCTGGCCAAGGTCATTGCTCTGGTCATGCTCATCAGCTGGATCTGGCTGGTGCTGGAAAACACATTGCGTCAGCAGCTGCGCCGCCGCTTCGGCTGGTCGGTGCCGCGCCCCTTGCTGCGCTACGCGACGCAGATGGTGCACCAGGAGACGCTGTTCTTCATCGTGCCCTTCTACATCATCACCACCACCTGGAACAGCGGCCAGGCGGTGTTCACCGGGCTGCTTGGTGTCGCCGCCCTGATTTCGCTGATCGACCCGCTGTACTACCGCTGGCTGGCCCCGCGGCGTTGGCTGTACCTGGGCTTCCACGCGCTGACGCTGTTTGCCGTGCTCCTGACCGCCCTGCCGATCATCCTGCACCTGAGTACACCGCAGAGTTACCGCCTGGCGCTGGCCGTCGCCGTGGTGTTGGCCCTTCCGAGCCTGCTGGAGCTTTTCCCGGGGCGGAGCTGGCGCAACCTGCTGGCCCTGGCAGGCGTCACGATACTGGTTGCCGGCGCCGGCTGGTTCGGACGCACCTGGGTACCACCAGCGACGCTATGGCTCGCCGAGGTCGCCGTGACCACCCAGCTGGACGACGCACGGCGCGAGCCGGGGCGCAGCATTCGCCAGCTGAGCAGCGCGCAGCTGCGCGCCAGCGGGCTGTATGCCTATACCGCGATCAATGCCCCGCGCGGCCTGAAGGAGCGCATCTACCATGAATGGCTGCACGAGGGCCGCCAGGTTGATCGCATCGCACTGGAGATCAGCGGTGGGCGGGAGGCTGGCTACCGCGCCTGGAGCCATAAGCGCAATTTCCCGGCCGACGTCGAAGGCAAATGGCGAGTGCGAGTCGTCACCGAGGCCGGCCAGATGATCGGCATGCTGCGCTTCGAGGTGGGCCCGTAGCGAACGCCCGGAGCCCGCTGCGACTCCATAAGGGAAAGCCACCCAGAGGAATCTCCGATGGATGCCTGGCATACCCTTCTCGGCACCGTCTCTGCCGAATTCTCCGACCTTCCTGACCTCAGGGAAGTCGCACGGGTCAGCACCCGGCTGCTGGTCGCCGCCGCGCTCGGCGGTTTGCTCGGTTACGAGCGCGAACTCAAGCGCAAGGCCGCCGGGCTGCGTACACACATGCTGGTGGCCCTCGGTGCCGCGCTATTCGTACTCGTCCCGCTGCAAGCCGGCGTCCCCAAGGAGGATGTCTCGCGCGTCATGCAGGGCATCGTCACCGGCATCGGCTTTCTCGGCGCGGGCACCATCCTCAAGGGCAGCTCGGTCGAGGACGTCAAAGGCCTCACCACTGCCGCCGGCATCTGGCTCACCGCGGCCATTGGCGTTGCGGCAGGCATGGGGCACGAAGCCACCGCCGTGCTCAGCTCGCTGCTGGCGCTCGCCGTGTTCCGTACCATGCCGATTCTCGAGCGCCACGCGGCCCGGCGTGCCGCCAGACATCGCCGTGCGGCGCGCTCGGCCACTGCCGAACGAAGTCGCGACCGCCGCAGTCGTAACAGCGAAGACCCGCCGCATTCGCACCCTTGAGGCGGGGCCGGCAGACCAGCAGGCGGGAGGTGACCCCATGCCACGCGGTGACAAGTCCAAGTACACCGACAAGCAACAGCGCAAAGCCGAACACATCGAGCAAAGCTACGAGGATCGCGGCGTCTCGGAGAGCGAGGCTGAAGCTCGCGCCTGGGCCACGGTGAACAAACAATCCGGCGGTGGCGAACGCGCCGGCGGCTCGGGCCGCAAGAAAAGCGAGACCGCCAAGCGCGCCGATCGCAAGGACTCGGCCGACCGCGCAGCCAAGTCGCGCAAGGGCGAGTCACCGAACAAGGGCTCGGCACGCCGCAATTCGGGATCGGGCAGCACCTCTCTGACCGACATGACGCGCGATGAGCTGATGAAGAAGGCACAGGAAAAGGACATTCGGGGCCGCTCGAAGATGCGCAAGGACGAGCTGATCGAGGCGCTGAGTCGATGAATCGCCCAGACCTGCCCGAGCCGCCAGCGCCCAAGCGCGACGACCCTGGTGAACCGGTTCCGGTGGGCGACCCGGCCGAACCGGAACCGGAGCAGGCGGTGGGCAAAACTTTCCGCCCGGGAGCCAATCAGAACTAGCGGGCTTCGATCGCTGAGCACAGCCCGCATAACTCAAGGAGAGCCTGATGAGCTACGTACAACTGAGCGACAAGCAAACCCTGCGCGAACGTGCGCGCCAGCATGTGGAGAACGGTGCAGTCACC
The DNA here is from genome assembly GCF_057738225.1 of Stutzerimonas sp. CXK-1. Classification (NCBI taxonomy): domain Bacteria; kingdom Pseudomonadati; phylum Pseudomonadota; class Gammaproteobacteria; order Pseudomonadales; family Pseudomonadaceae; genus Stutzerimonas; species Stutzerimonas sp. CXK-1. The sequence continues at coordinate 3,192,314 of NZ_CM173217.1, forward strand.
GAAACCTACTCCGCCGACCGCGATGTGGTGATTCGCCTGCTCAACGAAGCACTGGCAACGGAACTGGTTTGCTACCTGCGCTACAAGCGCCACTACTACATGGCGACCGGCCTCAAATCGAGCGCAGCCGCCGATGAATTCCTCGAGCATGCCAATGAGGAACAGGAACACGCCGACCGCCTTGCCGAACGGATCGTCCAGTTGGGCGGTGAACCGGACTTCAACCCGGACGGGCTGAGCGAGCGCGCACATGCGCAATATGCCGAGGGTAACGGCCTGCGCGACATGGTCTTCGAAAACCTCGTTGCCGAGCGCATTGCGATCGACAGCTATCGCGAGATCGTGCAGTACCTGGGCGACAAGGACCCGACCACACGGCGCATCTTCGAAGACATCCTCGCGCAGGAAGAAGAGCATGCCGACGACCTCGCGGGCCTGCTCGACGGCATGAACTGATCGCAGCCTCACGCTTCGCACGATGCGGAGCGTGACCCACCCCGCTCGCCCTCCAAGCGCTAGCCCAGGGTAAAAAAAAAAGCCACCCGAAGGTGGCTTGAAAAACTAGGAAGAGAGGTGTTGCTTAACCGGCTGCTGCCGGCCGCATGTAGGAGATCGGTGCGGTCTGTGCATCCTCGAACGTAACCAACTCCCACGCATCCTTCTGGGCCATCAGGGTGCGTAGCAGACGGTTGTTCAGCGCGTGGCCGGATTTATAGCCGCGGAATTCGCCGATCAGGCTGGTGCCCAGCAGATAAAGATCACCGATGGCATCGAGAATCTTGTGTTTGACGAACTCGTCCTCGTAACGCAGGCCGTCTTCGTTCAGCACACGGTTTTCGTCCACCACGATGGCATTCTCGACACTGCCGCCCAGAGCCAGGTTGTGCGAGCGCAGGAACTCGATGTCGCGCATGAACCCGAAGGTCCGCGCACGGCTCACTTCCTTGACGAAGGAAGTGCTGGAGAAATCCACGCTGGCGGTCTGGGTGCGTCCCTTGAACACCGGATGGTCGAAATCGATCTCGAAGCTCACCTTGAAGCCGTCGAACGGCAGGAAGGTCGCGCGCTTGTCGCCCTCCTCGACGGACACTTCTCGCTTGATGCGGATGAACTTCTTCGGGGCGTCCTGCTCCTGCAGGCCGGCGGATTGAATCAGGAATACGAAAGGCCCTGCGCTCCCGTCCATGATCGGCACTTCCGAAGCGGAGAGCTCGACATAGGCATTGTCGATTCCCAGCCCGGCCATCGCCGATAGCAGATGCTCCACGGTGTCGACCTTGACGTCGCCATTGACCAGCGTCGTGGACATGGTGGTTTCGCCGACATTCTCTGCCCGCGCCGGTATCTCGACGGGCGGAGTGAGGTCGGTACGGCAGAACACGATTCCGGTATCCACAGGCGCCGGCTTCAGGGTGAGATAGACCTTCTCGCCCGAATGCAGGCCCACGCCCGTGGCGCGGATGGTGTTCTTGAGGGTGCGTTGTCTGATCATGGCCTTCGCTTCGCTAGCACTAGTTGCGAATAATTTTCAACAAGTGGCGGCGATAATAGCAGATGCCACCTTTGCTGAATACTAATCACACACATAGCGCCAATAACCTAAATCAATCAGCCTGGCGACGCAGGAAGGCCGGAATGTCCAGGTAATCCAGGTCCTCCTGCGGGTTCAGCTTGGCGGCGGTCGCAGCCGCATGGGCCTGGTTGCGCATGACGGTCGGGCGCTCCAGATCACGGTAGTTGACCGCGGCCTGCTCCTGCTGACGCGGCGCGGGCGCCGCAGCCGGGGCGGAAACGCTCTGCACGGTGTTATCCACCACCTTGACCGGCTTGTCGTGGCGCGAACCGAGGCCGGTAGCAACCACCGTCACATGCAGCTCGTCACGCATATCCGGATCGATCACCGCGCCGACCTTGACGGTGGCTTCGTCGGAGGCGAACGCCTCGATGATCTCGCCGACCGCCGCGTACTCGCCGAGCGACAGGTCCAGACCGGCGGTAATGTTGACCAGAATGCCACGTGCACCCTGCAGGTTGACGTCCTCGAGCAGCGGATTGCGGATTGCCGCCTCGGTGGCCTCGCGCGCACGGTTCGGGCCGGTGGCGCTGCCGGTACCCATCATCGCCATGCCCATCTCGCCCATGACGGTCTTGACGTCGGCGAAGTCGACGTTCATCAGGCCCGGACGCTGCATGATGTCGGAGATGCCGCGAACGGCGCCGGAGAGCACGTCGTCAGCCTTGGCGAAGGCGGACAGCAGGCTCGCGTCCTTGCCGAGGATGGTCAGCAGCTTCTCGTTGGGAATGGTGATCAGCGAGTCGACGCATTCGGACAGCGCACGGATGCCCTCGTCGGCCACTTGCATGCGGCGACGCCCCTCGAAGGGGAACGGACGGGTGACCACGGCGACGGTCAGGATGCCCATTTCCTTGGCGACCGAGGCGATGATCGGCGCCGCACCGGTTCCGGTGCCGCCGCCCATGCCGGTGGTGATGAACACCATATCGGCGCCCTGCAGCACTTCGGCGATACGCTCACGGTCCTCCATTGCAGCCTGACGGCCGATCTCCGGGTTGGTCCCGGCGCCCAGGCCCTTGGTGATGGCCGAGCCGAGCTGCAGCACGGTACGGGCCTCGATTTTCTTCAGCGCTTGCGCGTCGGTATTGGCACAGATGAACTCCACGCCTTCGACGTTGTTGCGCACCATGTGATTGACGGCATTGCCGCCGCCGCCACCAACGCCGATGACCTTGATGACTGCGCTCTGTGGGGTATGGTCTACCAATTCGAACATTTCCCTCTCTCCTTCCAGCTTTCTAGTTTTGATTTACTGCGCGTTGCTCAGAAATTGCCCTGGATCCAGCTCTTGAGCCGGTCCAGAACAGATGTTTTGTTTTCGTCGGCGTAGCTGCTGCTGCCGCCCGGCACGATCACGCCGTCGGCCTGCTTCTGCAGCCCGTACAGCAACAGCCCGACGCCGGTCGAATAGATCGGGTTGCGGACCACGTCGCTCAGCCCTTTCACCGTATGCGGCACGCCCAGGCGCACCGGCATGTGGAAGATCTCCTCGGCCAGGTCGACTGCTCCTTCCATTTTCGCGGTACCGCCGGTCAGCACGATGCCAGCCGGCACCAGGTCCTCGTAGCCGCTGCGGCGAAGCTCGGCCTGGATCAGGGTGAACAGCTCGTCGTAGCGGGGCTCGACCACCTCGGCCAGGGCCTGGCGAGACAGCTCGCGCGGCGGCCGATCACCGACGCTTGGAACCTTGATGGTTTCGCCAGCGCCGGCCAGCTTGGCCAGCGCACAGGCATAGCGAATCTTGATTTCCTCGGCGTACTGGGTCGGTGTACGCAGCGCCATGGCGATGTCGTTGGTGACCTGGTCGCCGGCGATCGGGATCACCGCGGTGTGACGGATCGATCCCTCGGTGAAGATGCAGATGTCGGTGGTACCGCCGCCGATGTCCACCAGGCAAACGCCCAGCTCCTTCTCGTCGTCGGTCAGCACGGCATGCGCCGAGGCCAGCTGCTCGAGAATGATGTCGTCGACTTCCAGGCCACAGCGGCGTACGCACTTCTCGACATTCTGCGCAGCGTTGACCGCGCAGGTGACCACATGGACCTTGGCCTCGAGGCGCACCCCGGACATGCCCAGCGGCTCGCGCACGCCTTCCTGGTTATCGATCACGTAGTCCTGCGGCAGCGTATGCAGCACGCGCTGGTCAGCTGGAATCGCCACGGCCTGTGCAGCGTCGAGAACGCGCTCCAGGTCGGCGGTGCTGACTTCGCGATCACGAATCGCCACGATGCCGTGGGAGTTCAAGCTGCGGATGTGGTTGCCGGCCAGGCCGACGAACGCCGAATGGATGCGGCAGCCGGCCATCAGCTGCGCCTCTTCGATGGCGCGCTGGATCGACTGCACGGTCGATTCGATGTTGACCACCACGCCCTTCTTCAATCCACGGGAGGGGTGCGTACCGATGCCGACGATTTCCAGTTCGCCGTCCGCCGTTACCTCGCCTACCAGCGCCACCACTTTGGAAGTGCCGATATCCAGGCCGACGATCATCTTGCCGCTTTGCACGCTAGCCATGTTCTCTGGTTCCTCAATTCTTCACGGCGACGGTCGTTTCCGTCGCGGTCGGGAGCGGCTCTCGCCACGCCACGGCCAGGCCGTTGGCGTAACGCAGATCGATCCTTGCAATGTTCTCGCCCTGCGCCTGCAGTGCCTTTTGGTAAATCGCACTGAAGCGGCGCATCTTTTCCACAACATGATCACGCCCCAGCAGCAACTCGATGCCCTGGCTGGTGGTCAGGAACCAGCTGCCCCGGTCGCGCAGCTCCAGGCTGGCGATCGAGAAACCGAGCGGCCGGAGCATCTGGCTGAGCATCTGGTACTGCTGCATCACCCGCTGCTGAGCCCGCTTCGGACCATGCAATTGCGGCAAGTGTTCATAATTGCTGAGGTTATTCGGCGCGAAGGCCTGGCCGTTGTTGTTCAGCAGTGCCTCCTCGCCCCAGCGGGCGATCGGCAGTTGCTCTTCGAGCCGGATCAGCACCTGGTCGGGCCAAACGCGACGCACCTCGACGTGGGCGATCCAGGGCATCTGTTCGAGGTCGTGGCGCATGCCGTCCAGATCAACCCGGAAGAAGCTCGACTCGACGAACGGGGCGATACGCTTCTGCACGGCGGCGCGGCTGACATAGCTCAGCTCTCCCTGCACGCTGACCTTGGCGATCGGCCGGTCGGCATACGGCATCAGACGCTGACCAAGCTCGTAGAGGCCGAACGCCAGCCCCACCAGCAGCAGCGGCCAGATGACCCGCTTGAGCCCGCTCAGATTCGGCCGTGGCAGGCGCGAAGCGAGCGGCTTGGGTTCGACAAGGCGGCTCGCACCACGCGGCATCGGCTTGCGCGAGGTGCGGCCGCTCCCTGGTTGCGTGTGGCGGAGCGTGGTGATCATGCTCAGTTCCCTGCCTCGTAGCTTGCTTCGAGAATGGCCAGCACCAGTTGCTGGAAATCCAGCCCGGCCGCGCGTGCCGCCATCGGCACTAGGCTGTGGTCGGTCATTCCCGGTACGGTGTTCACTTCCAACAGCCAGAACTCACCCTGGCCGTCCTGCATCACGTCCACGCGCGCCCAGCCACTGACGCCGACCGCCTCGCACGCGCGTGCGGTCAGTTGCTTGAGCTCCGCCTCCTTGGCCGCATCGAGCCCGCAAGGGATGCGGTACTGGGTATCGGAGGCCAGGTACTTGGCGTCGTAGTCGTAAAAGGTGTGCGGCGTACCCAGGCCGATGGGCGGCAGCACCTCGCCGCGCAGCACGGCGATGGTGAACTCCGGGCCCTGGATCCACTGTTCGACCAGCACCTGCGCGTCGTAGGCGCTTGCATTACGCCAGGCGGCGATCAGTTCGGCGAGGCCGCCGACCTTGGCCATGCCGATGCTGGAGCCCTCGTGCGCCGGCTTGACGATCAGCGGAAAGCCCAGCGTTTCGGCAGCCTGCTTGCAGTCTTCTTCGCTGGCCAACACCGCATGGCGTGGCGTCGGCAGGCCGAGGCTCTGCCAGACCTGTTTGGTGCGCAGCTTGTCCATCGCCAGCGCCGAAGCGAGGATGCCGCTGCCGGTGTAAGGAATGCCGGCGCACTCGAGCAGCCCCTGCATGCTGCCGTCCTCACCGCCACGGCCGTGCAGCACGATGAACGCACGATCGACGCGCTCCTGGCTCAGGCGCTCGAGGAAATGCTCGTCGACATCGATGCCGAACGCGTCGACGCCAGCTTCGCGAAGGGCAGCCAGCACCGCGGCACCCGACTTCAGCGAGACCTCGCGCTCGGCGCTGCGCCCACCATAGAGCACGGCAACGCGGCCATAGGACTGCGGGTTGCGGGTCGATTGCAGGGCGCTCATGGATTCTTCCTCGCGGCCGGCTTGGCGCCAGCGAACAGGGGACTTTTCATCAGTTGCGGGGCAACGCCGCCGATATCGCCGGCGCCCTGGCACAGCAGGATGTCGCCGGCACGCAGCAACGGCTTGATGACCGGCGCCAGGTCCACGCCGCGCTCGACGTAGATCGGGTCGAGCTGGCCGCGCTGACGGATGCTGTGGCAGAGCTGGCGGCTGTCGGCGCCGGGTATCGGCTCCTCGCCGGCCGGGTAGACCTCCATCAGCAACAGGACATTGGCATCGGCCAGGACCTGAACGAAGTCGTCGTAAAGATCGCGCGTACGGCTGAAGCGATGCGGCTGATAGACCATCACCAGGCGCCGCTCCGGCCAGCCGCCCCGCACCGCCTTGATCACCGCCGCGACCTCGCGCGGGTGGTGACCGTAATCGTCGACCAGCATCACGCTGCCGTCGTCGATCGGCAGCTCGCCGTAGACCTGGAAGCGGCGGCCAACCCCTTCGAACTGCGACAGCCCGCGCACGATGGCCTCGTCATCGATGCCTTCGTCACTGGCGATGGCGATGGTGGCCAGCGCGTTGAGCACGTTGTGCGTACCCGGCATGTTGACCGAAACCTGCAGCGGCTCATGGCCGGCGCGCAAGGCGGTGAAATGGGTGCGCATGCCTTCCTGGCGGATGTCGATGGCGCGCACGTCGGCATCCTCGCTCAGGCCGTAGGTCGTGGTCGGACGACCGATCTGCGGGATGATCTCGCGCACTACCGGGTCGTCTACACAGAGCACCGCCAGACCGTAGAACGGCAGGTTATGGAGGAACTCGACAAAGGTCTTCTTCAGCTTGCCGAAGTCGCCGCCATAGGTGCTCATGTGGTCGGCATCGATATTGGTGACCACGGCCACCATCGGTTGCAGGTGCAGGAAGCTGGCGTCGCTCTCGTCGGCCTCGGCGATCAGGTAGCGACTGCTGCCCAGCTGCGCGTTGGTGCCGGCCGCCGTGAGCCGGCCACCGATGACAAAGGTCGGGTCCAGCCCACCTGCGGCAAATACCGAGGCCAGCAGGCTGGTGGTGGTCGTCTTGCCGTGGGTACCGGCGACCGCGATGCCATGGCGATAACGCATCAGCTCAGCAAGCATCTCGGCGCGCGGCACTACCGGAATGCGCTGCTCGAGCGCCAGCGCCACCTCGGGGTTGGAAGCATTGATCGCGCTGGACACTACCAGCACATCGGCACCGGCAACGTTACCGGCCTGATGGCCGATGAAAATCTGCGCACCGAAGCTCTGCAGACGCTCGGTGCTGGCCGACACCTTGAGGTCCGAGCCGGACACCTCGTAACCCAGGTTGAGCAATACCTCGGCGATTCCGCACATGCCGACCCCGCCGATACCGACGAAATGGATGCGACGGATACGGCGCATGCGCCGGACCTCGGCTTTCACCGCAGCAGGTGACTTAGCCATGTGCCACCTCCAGGCAGATGTCGACGACCCGACGGGTCGCATCCGGCCGCGCCAGCTGACGTGCAGCAACGCCCATGGCCTTTAGTTTTTCCGGGTGCATCAGTACCTCTTCTAGCTGCCCGGCAAGGCCGGCAGCGTCAGTCTTGGCTTGCGGCAGAAGCACGGCAGCGCCGCCCCTGGCCAGGTAATCGGCATTGCGCGTCTGGTGATCGTCGATGGCATGCGGCAGCGGCACCAGGAACGACGGCAGCCCGGCGGCCGCCAGTTCGGAGACGGTCAGGGCACCGGCACGGCAGATCACCAGGTCGGCCCAGGCATAGGCCTGCGCCATGTCCTTGATGAAAGGCGCGACCCTGGCCTCTACCGCGGCCTCGGCATAGCGTGCCTGGGTGAGTTCGGCATGCTGTTTGCCGGCCTGGTGGAACACCTCCGGACGCAACTGCGCGGGCACCCGCGCAAGGGCCTGAGGCAGCAGCTTGTTCAGCGGCTCGGCGCCAAGGCTGCCGCCCAAGACCAACAGACGCGGCCGGCGGTTGACCAGCGAATCGCGCGGCGTCTCGAGGAACAGCTCTTCGCGCACCGGGTTACCGGTGGTACGGCGCTTGGCGCTGGCCTTGAACGTATCCGGGAACGCCTCGCAGACCCGGCGGGCCAGCGGCACGAGACTGCGGTTGGCCGTTCCGGCGACGGCATTCTGCTCGTGGATGATCAGCGGCACGCCAGCCAGGCGTGCGGCCAGGCCGCCCGGGCCGGTGACGTAGCCACCCAGGCCCAGCACGCAGACGGGCTTCAGTTCGCGGATGATCCGCCGCGCCTGCAGCAGCGAGCGGACCAGCTGCAGCGGCGCCTTGAGCAGGGCCGTCAGGCTCTTGCCGCGCAAGCCGCTGACTTGGATCAGGTGCAGCGGCAAGCCGGCGGCGGGCACCAGTTCGTTCTCGATGCCGCGCGGCGTACCCAGCCAGTGCACGCTGTAACCGCGCGCCTGAAACTCGCGGGCACAGGCCAGCGCAGGGAACACGTGGCCGCCGGTGCCACCAGCCATGATCAGCACGTTAGCGGCCATGGGCAGCCTCCTTGCCGAGTGCAGGCTCATGGAAGTCCGACTCGCTGAACTCCACCTCCTCGCTGCCCAGAACCGTGCGGCTTTCCCATTCGATGCGCAGCAGCAGGGCCATGCTCGCGCAGGTCACGATCAACGAGCTGCCGCCATAGCTGAGAAACGGCAGCGTCAGGCCCTTGGTCGGCAGCAGGCCGACATTCACACCGATATTGATGAGGAACTGCCCCAGCCAGAGAAAGGCGATGCCCCAGGCCACGTAAGCGGCGAAGAACTGCTTGGCCTTCTCGGCCCACAGGCCGATGTAGAGCGCGCGTACGCCAACAAAGGCGAACAGGCCGATGGTCGCCAGCGCGCCAACCATACCGAGCTCCTCGGCCAGCACCGAGAAGACGAAGTCGGTGTGCGCTTCGGGCAGATAGAACTGCTTCTGCACACTGTTGCCCAGGCCGACGCCGAACCACTCGCCGCGGCCAAAGGCGATCAGCGCCTGCGTCAGCTGGTAGCCGGCACCGTACTGATCGGCCCAGGGATCGGTGAAGGTGATCAGGCGCTGCAGGCGATACTCCTGGGTCTGCACCAGGATGAACACCGCGCCCACGGCGAACACCACGAGCAAGCTAAAGCGAATAAGGCCGACGCCACCGAGGAACAGCATGGCCACTGCCGCCCCCATCATGACGACGGTGGCACCGAAGTCCGGCTCGAGCAGCAGCAGCATGGCCATCGGCAGCAACACGAGAAACGGCTTGGCAAAGCCCCACATGCTCTCGCGCACCTCGGCCTGCCGGCGCACCAGATAACCGGCCAGGTAGATCACCACGAAGACCTTGGCCAGCTCGGAAGGCTGCACGTTGAAGGCACCAAAGCCAATCCAGCGCATCGAACCGTTCACCTCGCGGCCGACCCCGGGAATCAGCACCAGGATCAACAGGCCGAACGCAGCGAGCAGCAGCATCCAGTCGAGCCGCTGCCAGGTATTGACCGGCACCAGCAGGACCAGCAGCGCGGCTCCCAGGCCGAGGGCCACGTAAACCAGGTGGCGCACCATGTGATACAGCGCATTGCCCGAATTGACCGCCGCGACTTCCGAGGACGCCGAGGTGATCATCACCAGGCCCAGCCCCAGCAGCGCCAGGCAGCCGGCGAGCATGGGGAAGTCCAGGTCGACCAGACGGCGACCGAACAGCGGCGATGAGGCGTTGCGCAGGAAGGCGAGCATCAGACGAGCGCCTCCACCGCTGCGGCGAACAACCGGCCGCGTTCTTCGAAGTTGCGGAACATGTCCAGGCTCGCGCAGGCCGGCGACAGCAGCACGGCATCGCCCGGCTGCGCCACGTCTGCAGCTGCTTTGACGGCGTCGTCCAGCGAAGCCACCGGCAGCAGCGCCACGGCGCCCTGCAGCGCCTCGGCCAGGCGCGGTGCGTCGCGGCCGAGCAACACCACCGCCCGACAATAACGGCCGATCGGCGCACGCAGAGGGCCGAAGTCGGCGCCCTTGCCATCGCCGCCGGCGATCAACACCAACTGGCCCGGGATATCCGCGCCCAGCCCCTCGATGGCAGCCAAGGCCGCGCCGACATTGGTGGCCTTGGAGTCGTCGTAATAGGCGACGCCACCGCGTTCACCGACCCACTGGCAGCGATGTGGCAGACCGGCAAAACGGCGCAGCGTCTCGAGCATCGCCTCGAACGGCAGACCGACCGCGTGGCCGAGCGCCAGCGCGGCGAGTGCGTTCGACTGGTTGTGCGCACCACGGACCTTCAGCTCCCGCACGGGCATCAGCGTCTCGAACTGGAACGCCAGGCAGCGCTCGCCGGCCTCGTCGCGCAGACCGAAGCCACGAAAATCCGGTTGGCCCAGGCCAAAGGTCCAGACCGCGACGCCCTCGACGGGCAGCGGGCGGCTCAACAGGTCATCACGATTGACGACGACCTGACGCGCGCCACGGAAGATGCGGTGCTTGGCCTGGTGATAGGCCGGCAGGCCGCTATAGCGGTCCATGTGGTCTTCGCTGATGTTCAGGCAGGTCGCCACCTCGGCGTTCAGGCATTCGGTGGTTTCCAGCTGGAAGCTCGACAGCTCGAGCACGTAGAGCTCAACGCTGTCGTCCAGCAGATCCAGCGCTGGCGTACCCAGGTTGCCGCCAACCGCGACACGCCGCCCTGCCGCCAGCGCCATCTCACCGACCAGCGTGGTCACGGTGCTCTTGGCATTCGAGCCGGTGATCGCAACGATCGGTGCCTTGGCTTCCCGGGCGAACAGGTCGATGTCGCCGGACAGCTTCACACCGCGCGCGGCGGCCGCCTGCAGTGCGGGCGTGCTGAGCGGCAACCCGGGGCTGACGATCAGCTCGCTGGCGCGGCAGAGGAAGTCGACGTCCAGCTCGCCGCAACGCACCTCGACCTGCGGATACTGCGCGGCCAGGGTGGCCAGCTCCGGCGGGTTGGCGCGCGTGTCGGCCACCGCAAACGGCAGACCGCGGCGCGCCAGATGGCGAACCACGGAGAGGCCGCTCTTGCCGAGGCCGACAACGATGCGGAACTGGTCGGATGCGATGAGCACGTCGTTCACCTCAGCTTCAGCGTGGCCAGACCGACGAGCACCAGGATCACCGTGATGATCCAGAAGCGCACGATGACCCGCGGTTCGGGCCAGCCCTTGAGTTCGAAGTGGTGATGGATCGGCGCCATGCGAAACACGCGCTTGCCGGTCAGCTTGAACGACGCCACCTGGATCATCACCGAGAGGGTTTCCATGACGAACACGCCGCCCATGATGAACAGCACCACTTCCTGGCGAACGATCACCGCGATGGTGCCCAGCGCGGCGCCCAGCGCGAGGGCGCCGACGTCACCCATGAAGACCTGCGCCGGGTAGGTGTTGAACCAGAGAAAGCCCAGTCCCGCGCCCGTCAGTGCGCCACAGAAGACGATCAGCTCGCCGGCACCGGGGACGTACGGAATCAGCAGGTAGTCGGCGAAATTCATGTTCCCCGACAGGTAGCAGAAGATGCCCAGACCGCCGCCGACCATCACCGTTGGCATGATTGCCAGGCCATCCAGCCCGTCGGTCAGGTTTACCGCATTGCTCGCGCCGACGATGACGAAATAGCTGAGCACGACGAAACCGATGCCCAACGGGATCTCGATATTCTTCAACAGCGGCAGGATGAGCGTGGTTTCGACCGGCGTCTGCGCTGTCATATAGAGAAACACCGCGGCGCCCAGACCGAACACCGACTGCCAGAAATACTTCCAGCGGCTCGGCAGACCACGCGAATTCTTCTCGATGACCTTGCGATAGTCATCGACCCAGCCGATGGCGCCGAACAGCAGCGTCACGCCCAGGACCACCCAGACATAACGATTGCCCAGATCGGCCCACAGCAGGGTGCTGATGGCGATGGCGCTGAGAATCAGCGCGCCGCCCATGGTCGGCGTGCCGGACTTGGACAGGTGCGATTGCGGCCCGTCGGTACGCACCGCCTGGCCGATCTGGCGGATCTGCAAGGTGCGGATCAGCCAGGGGCCCATCCACAGCGACAGCACCAGCGCGGTCAGCACGCCAAGAATCCCGCGCAGGGTCAGGTACTGGAACACCCCGAACCCGGTGTGGAACCGTTGCAGGTACTCGGCGAGTAACAGCAGCATCAATGTTTCTCCATGGCCGGTCCGCCCAGCGCGACGACGACTCTGTCCATCGCCGCGCTGCGCGAACCCTTGATCAATAAAGTGGTGGCACTTCCCTGCTCGGCGCGCAGCGCCTCGATCAGGCTGGCCTGGTCGGCGAAATGCCGAGCACCGACGCCAAAGGCGGCAACGGCATGCGCCATCAGCGGACCGACCGCGTACAGCGCATCGATCTTGCCGCGCGCGTAGGCGCCGACTTCGCGATGGCCTTCCTCGGCCCATTCACCGAGCTCGCCCATGTCGCCGAGCACCAGCAGCCGCCGGCCAGCGAAACCGCTCAGCACGTCGATGGCGGCGCAGATGGACGCCGGGTTGGCGTTGTAGCTGTCGTCGATCAGGCGCACGCCGTTGCCGAGCATCTGGGCCACACCTCGCCCTTTGACCGGCTGAAGGGTCTGGAGGCCATCGACGATGGCGGGCAGCGCCACGCCCAGCGCATGCGCCGCGGCGGCGGCGGCCAGCGCGTTGGCGATGTTGTGACGACCCAGCAGGTTCAGCTGGATCCGCGCAGTGCCACTCGGCCCGGCCAAGGTGAAGTTGGGGCAGCCGCGCTCGTCATGGCCGATCAGGCCCGCGGTGAAGTCGGCCAAAGGACTCTCCAGGCCGAATCCGAGGATGCGCCGCCCGGCTGCTCGTGCCGCCCATACGGGGTAGGCCTTGTCATCACGGTTGAGTACGGCGACACCGCCCTCGCCAAGCCCGTCAAGGATCTCGCCCTTGGCTTCGACGATCTTGTCGACCCCGCCGAACTCGCCCACGTGAGCAGTACCGGCATTGGTAATGATGCTGACCTGCGGGCGCACCAGCGCCACCGTATAGGCGATCTCACCCACCCGCGAGGCGCCGAGCTCGATTACGGCACTGCGGTGTTGCGCACCGATCTCCAGCAGTGTCAGCGGCGCGCCCAGATCGTTGTTCAGGTTGCCCCGGGTCGCCAGTACGGCGTCATGGCCGAACGCCGCGCGCAGGATGCTTGCGAGCATTTCCTTCACGCTGGTCTTGCCGCTCGAGCCGGTGACCGCAGCGACCGGACCGCTGAAGCGATCGCGGTTCAACGCGCCCAGCTGACCCAGTGCCAGGCGGGTGTCAGCGACCACCAACTGCGGCAGGCCCGCGCCTTCTATTTCTCGCTGCACCAGCGCGGCCACTGCGCCCTTGGCGGCCACATCGGCCAGGTAGGCGTGCCCGTCGAAGCGCTCGCCGCTCAGGGCGACGAACAGCTGGCCGGGCTGAATGGCACGGCTGTCCGTGCTGACCGAGTCGAAGGCGACATCGGTGCCGACCAGGCGACCCGCCAGGGGCGCGAGCAGCTCACTGAGACGCATCGCTTCAAGCATGGGATGCCCTCCAACGCGCAAGCGCCTTCTGCGCCTCTTCCAGGTCGGAGAACGGCAGCCGCTCGCCACGGATTTCCTGATAGTCCTCATGGCCCTTGCCGGCCAGAAGCACCACGTCGTCGCCCCGGCTGGCCGCAATCACCGCGGCAATGGCATCGGCACGACCATGCTGAAAGCTCACCGCAGCCGCATCGGAAAAGCCCTGGCGAATGTCGGCAAAGATCTGTTCCGGCGCTTCGTTGCGCGGATTGTCATCGGTCACCAATACGACATCGGCCAGCCGTTCGGCGGCCGCCGCCATGAGCGGTCGCTTGCCGCGATCGCGATCGCCGCCGCAGCCAAACAGGCACAACAGACGCCCGTGCGCATGGGGGCGCAGCGCTTCGAGCACTTTCTCCAGGGCATCCGGCGTATGTGCGTAGTCCACTACCACCAGCGGAAGCTCGGCGCCGCCCAGGCGCTGCATACGGCCAGCAGGGCCCTGCAGGAGCGGCAGCACCTCGAGAATTTCATCCAGCGGATAGTCCATGCCCAGCAAGGCGCCGACCGCCGCCAGCACGTTGCTCAGATTGAAGCGCCCGAGCAGCGGGCTACGCAGGATGCGCTCGCCCTGCGCGGTTACCAGGCGAGCATGGATGCCCTCGTCGTCCAGGCGCGCATCCGGGCAATACAAAGTCGCCGCCGGGTCCTCGAGGCTGTAGGTGATCAGGCGCGCCTCGCGTGCTTGCGCGGCCAGCTGGCGACCAAAGGCATCGTCGAGGTTGATGACGCAGCAGCTCAGCCCAGGCATGTCGAACAGACGCGCCTTGGCTGCGGCATAGGCGTCCATGCTGCCGTGATAATCGAGGTGGTCGCGCGACACATTGGTGAATACCGCCACATCGAAAGCCAGTGCTGCGACGCGCCCCTGGTCCAGTCCATGGGAGGAAACCTCCATGGCGACGGCACGCGCTTCACGTTGCTTCAGCCCGGCAAGCGCAGCCTGCACGCCGATGGCATCGGGGGTGGTGTGGCGACCCAGTTCGAGCTCGCCATGAAAACCCGTGCCAAGCGTACCGATGATGCCGCAGCGCTCGCCGAGCCGATCGAGCGCCTGGGCGATCAACTGGCTCACGCTGGTCTTGCCGTTGGTACCCGTGACGCCGACCAGCCGCAGATTGCGGCTCGGCTCTCCGTAGAAACGGCCGGCGATCGCCGAAAGCTGCTCGGCCAGATGGCGCACGGGGACGAAGGCGGCGGCGGTACTGGTCTGCACCTCAGCGCCCTCGGCCTCATAGACGATGGCTGCCGCGCCACGGTCGATAGCATCGGCGATGTGCGTGCGCCCATCGCTGTGCAGCCCGGGCAACGCGAAGAACAGGTCACCGGGGCGCACCTTGCGGCTGTCGAGCGTCAGCTCGCGCACCACGACATCGGCAGCCGCCTGCGGCAGCAGATGATTCAGAGACATGGACATCAGCCGCGCCCTCCCTTGCTCTGAGCGGCATCCGCCGTCTGCACGGGGGCAGGCGGCGGCAGATTGTCAGGAGCGATGTTCATCAGACGCAGCGCCCGGGCCATGACCTTGCCGAATACCGGCGCCGCGACCAACCCGCCGTAGTAGCCGCCGGTACTGGGCTCATCGACCACCACCACGGCGGCGATACGCGGGTCGGTGACCGGCGCGACACCCGCGAAGAACGAGCGGTAGGCGCTCTGGGTATAGCCACCGGTACCGGAAATCTTCTTGGCCGTGCCGCTCTTGCCGCCGATGTGATAACCCGGCACCTGGGCCCGGGTACCACCACCGCCCTCTTCCTCGACGACAGCCTGCAGCATCTTCAACACGGTCCCGGCAATCTCCGGATTGATCACCTGAGCGCCCTCGACCGGCCGATCCAGACGCAGCAGCGACAGCGGTACGTTCACACCCTTGTTGCCAAGCACGGCGTAAGCATGAGCCAGCTGCACGGCCGTGACCGACAGACCATAGCCATAGGCCAGCGAAGCCGTCTCGGCATCGCGCCATTTGCGGTGATTGGGCAGGTTGCCGACGCGCTCGCCGGGAAAGCCGAGGCCGGTATCCTGGCCGAAACCGGCCTGCTGCATGACCGCATAGACCGGTTCAGGCCCGATATCCAGGGCGATCTTGCTGATGCCGACGTTGCTGGACTTCTTCAGGATGCCGGTAAGGTCGAGCAGGCCGCCGCGCGACACGTCGCGAATGGTGTAGCGACCGATACGCAGCCAGCCGGGCATGGTGTCGATTACCGACTCGGGTTTGTACTTGCCGGTACCCAGCGCCGCGGCGATGGAGAACGGCTTGACCGTCGAGCCGGGCTCGAACACGTCGATCATCGCCCGGTTGCGCATCGCCACCGGTTGCATGTTGCGTCGGTTGTTCGGGTTGTAGGTCGGCTGATTGGCCATGGCCAGGATCTCGCCGGTCTTCACATCGATGATGACCATGCTCGCGGCCTTGGCACCGTGCTCGAGCATCACGTTGCGCAGCTCGCTGTGGGCCAGGTATTGCAGGCGCAGGTCGATCGACAGGGCCATGGGCTTGCCCGGCTTGGCGTTCTTGACGACCTGAACGTCCTTGATCAGACGGCCGCGACGGTCCTTGAGCACCTGCCGCTTGCCCGGTACGCCGGCGAGCCATTCGTCATACGCCAGCTCCATGCCTTCGCGGCCACGGTCGTCGATATCGGTGAAGCCCACCAGGTGCGCAGCCACTTCGCCGGCCGGGTAGAAGCGGCGGAATTCCTCCTGCGCGTAGACGCCGGGGATCTTCAGATCCAGCACTGCCTGCCCCTGCTCAGGCGTCAGCCCGCGCACCAGGTAGGTAAATTCGCGCGAGGCCTGCTCTTGCAGCCTTGCGGTCAATACGGCCGGATCCTGACCCAGCGCCTTTGCCAGCTCGGGCCAGCGCGCACGCGCAGCCTGCAGTTCTTTCGGATTGCCCCACAGCGTGGTGACAGGGGTGCTGACGGCCAAAGGCTCACCGTTGCGATCGGTGATCAGCCCACGATGCGCAGGGATCGGAATATGCCGAACGCTGCGAGCGTCGCCCTGCCCCTGCAGGAACGCCTGATCCATGACCTGCAGGTCGACGATCCGCCAGGCGAGCGCGCCCACCAGCAGTGCCAGCAGGGCCAGGACCAAGCGAAAGCGCCAGGGGTAGCGCGCGCCGTCGAGCCTCATGGCGCCACCAATCTCACGTCTGCCGCAGCCGGGATATGCATCTTCAGCTGACCGGTCGCCAGCGCCTCGATGCGACTGTGCGCCGTCCAGGTGCTCTGCTCGAGAATCAAGCGCCCCCACTCGGCCTGCGTCTTGTCGCGCACGCTGAGTTCGGCGTACAGCTCGTTCAGCAACTGACGATTCCAATGGGCCGTGTAGGCGACCGCGATCGCTGAGAGCAAAACGCCGACGAACAGGATCAGCATGAGCAGCCCCCCGCGGGGCATGGTGGCGCGCGCGCGGCTCATCGCAGCTTCTCCGCGACTCGCATGATGGCGCTGCGCGAGCGAGGGTTGGCCTTCACCTCTTCGTCCGACGCGTACTGCGGTTTGCCGAGCAGCTTCAGGCGAGGCTCGAAGGCCTTCGGAATGATAGGCAGGTCGCGCGGCAGCTTGTCCGCCTCACCCTTGGCATGTCGGCGCATGAACTGCTTGACGATGCGATCTTCGAGGGAGTGGAAACTGATCACCACCAGCCGCCCGCCGACCTCAAGCGCTTCGAGCGCCGCATCGAGGCCGCGCTCCAGATCACCCAGTTCGTTGTTGATGAAAATGCGCAACCCCTGAAAGGCGCGCGTCGCGGGATTCTTGCCTTTCTCCCAGGCCGGGTTGGCATCGGTGACGACCTTGGCCAGGTCTGCGGTGCGCGTGAACGGCGCCTCACCACGCCGCTGGACGATTGCCCGCGCCATACGCTTGGCGAAGCGCTCCTCACCGTATTCTTTGAAGACCCTCGCGATGTCGTCTTCGGACGCGTCCGCCAGCCACTGCGCCGCACTGACGCCACGGGTCGGATCCATGCGCATGTCGAGCGGGCCGTCGCTGAGAAAGCTGAAGCCGCGATCCGGATCATCGAGTTGCGGGGAGGACACACCCAGGTCAAGCAGGACGCCCGAGACCGTGCCCATCCAGCCGCGTTCACGCAGCTCGTCGGAAAGCTCGGCAAAGCTTCTCTGCACAACGACAAAGCGGCCGTCTTCGGCCGCTAGTGCTTGTCCCGTGGCGATTGCCATTGGATCCTTGTCGAACCCTAGCAAACGGCCATCAGGCCCAAGCATTCGCAAGAGCAGGCGACTATGCCCGCCGCGCCCGAAGGTGCCATCTATATAACGGCCATCCGGACGCACAGCCAGCGCCGCGACGGCTTCGTCGAGCAACACGGTAACATGTCGCAGGTCGCTGATCTGGCTCACAGTATTAGGTCACGTAGTTCTTCCGGCAGACCGCCGGGTTGTTTGATGGCCGCCAGGTCCGCGTCAGAAACCGCGTTCCAGTCGTCTTCGTTCCACAGCTGAAATTTGTTGAGCTGACCGACCAGCATGGCGCGCTTGTCCAGCCGCGCGTACTCGCGCAGACGCGGCGGCACCAGCACACGTCCACTGCCGTCCATCTCGACATCCACGGCGTTGCCAATGAGCAGGCGCTGCAGGCGGCGAGTCTCTTCACGCAGCGAGGGCAGCTCGCGCAGCTTCGCTTCGATCAGCTCCCACTCGGGCAAGGGATAGATACAGAGGCAACGATCGACGGCATCGATGGTGACGATCAGCTGGCCCTCTCCACGCGAAAGCAACTCGTCACGATACCGGCTGGGCATCGCTAGCCGCCCTTTGGCATCGAGACTGATGGCATTCGCTCCGCGAAACACGGCTGCTTCCCCTGAATTAGCTATCCATGCCCATATCTACCCACTTCATCCCACTTTCTACCACTTGTGCGCACTATAGAAATGCGGCTGCCCCACCGTCAAGGCACGCCTAGCGGGAAAAAGCCTTACGGAGCGGCAATTTAGGAATGATCAGGAAGAAACAACGGAAAACTGACGAGCGCAGGAAACTATTAAGCAGAGCAGGAGAGCCATCTTGGCCGTCAAACTTAAAGTGCTTTATTAAGAGCAAGAACTTTTGGCAATGTCTGAGCGACTGGATAGAGCGGAAAGAGGGGGAGAGTCGATCTGTAAGCCGGGTTCTGTCGAGGACAGTCATTCCTCTACGACAGCCATCGCTGACTGCCTCTAGCAACCTACCCGGACCCAGCGCGGGCCACGCCGAAGGGTCCCTATTTGGTCTTGCTCCAAGTGGGGTTTACCTTGCCACGGACTGTTGCCAGCCGTGCGGTGCGCTCTTACCGCACCTTTTCACCCTTACCGGCGCCGAAGCGCTTAGGCGGTTGTTTTCTGTGGCACTTTCCGTAGGCTCACGCCTCCCAGGCGTTACCTGGCACTTCGCCCTATGGAGCCCGGACTTTCCTCCCCTTCCAGCTACCGCAGCAGCTCGAAGCAGCGACTGTCCGATCGACTCTCCGCCGCGCAGGGTACTCGCCGATGCCAGGCATCGCAAGCACGCCGCTGCGTTCATTTGCGTTCGAGCGCCAGCTGATAGAGCAGATTCTTGCGCACGCCTGTAATTTCCGCGGCCAGCGCGGCCGCCCGCTTGACCGGCAGCTCGCCAAGCAACAGATCGAGTACACGCAAGGTCTGCGCATCGACTGCCTCGTCACCCTCCGGCGCCTCCCAGCCACCAACAACCAACACGCACTCGCCGCGCTGTTGATTGGGGTCGGCCTGAACCCAATCCCGCAGCTCGCCCAGCGCAAGCCCCTTGAGCGTCTCATAGGTCTTGGTCAGCTCGCGCGCCAGCACAGCCGGGCGCGCCTCACCGAAAATCTCGGCCAGATCGCTGAGGCAGTCGAGCAACCGGTGCGGCGCCTCATAAAGGATGAGCGTGCGCGGCTCCTCCTGCAGTAGCTGCAGCCGAGCACGTCGAGCGGCACTTTTGGCAGGCAGAAAGCCCTCGAACACAAAGCGATCGGAGGCAAGGCCGGCGGCAGACAGCGCTGCAATCAAGGCACAAGCTCCTGGCACAGGCACGACCCGAAAACCCGCAGCGCGCGCAGCCCGCACCAAGCGGAAACCGGGATCGGAAATCAGCGGCGTGCCGGCATCGGATATCAGCGCAACATCCTTGCCATCACCGAGCACCCCCAGAAAGCGACCTTCTTCGCTACGCTCGTTATGCTCGTGACAGGCTGCCAGCGGGGTACCGATACCGAAGTGAGCCATTAGGCGAGCCGAGTGGCGGGTATCCTCGGCGGCGATCAGTGACACCTCACGAAGAATTCGCAGCGCGCGGGCGCTGATGTCCTCGAGATTACCGATCGGCGTAGCGACTACGTAGAGCGTCCCACCTGAGGAATTTGCCGTCTCGCTGACAGTCACAGCCTTACCTCGATCACAAAAACTGGCATTGTAGCCCGATCAGCCGCCGCAGCGTCGCCGCCAGGCCGGTGCTTGGGTACAATCGGTCGCAGTCACGCCCCATCCGTTCGCATCGGACCGGCGCATCGCCTGCCCAAACGATTTCGACTGACCTTGCCACTGCCTCAGGAACGACCAAATGCTGGCCTGTCTTCGCTCAATCCTAATCATCAGCCTGGCGATCCTTGTCGCCGCGTGCGCCGGGTCGCGCGCACCTGCATTGGGCGAACTGCCGCGCACACCACAGGCCACTACACAGCAACTGCTCGAGCAGGCCAAGCAGAGCGACGCGGAACAGGCTGCCGCTCTGCGACTGGCCGCGGCAGACCAGAGCCTCAAGCAAGGCAATTTCGCGCAAGCGCGGAGCATCTTGCAGCTGATCCCAATCGACTCACTGACGCCGGCACAACAAATGTTCGCCAGCACCCTGCTGGCCGAGGTCGAGTTGGCGGCCGGCAACTCGGACAAAGCATTGCAGGCCCTCAACCACCCGGCCTTCGCTCGCCTCGGCGAATTGCCGGTGGAACAGCAGGTGCGCAGCCAGACCGCCCGCGCCCAGGCCCTTGAAGGACAAGGGCAGCTCTTGGCCGCCGCTCGCGAGCGCGTATTCATCGCCCCGTTGCTCAGCGGCACGGCCGGCCAGGAAAACCACGAACACATCTGGACCCTCGTGGCGGAAATTCCACAGGACGAGCTGCGCCAAGCCACCGAAGCCGACCAGGATCTGGCCGGCTGGTTGTCATTGGCCGCCGCAGTGAAGCAAGCCGGCATGATCAGCCAGCAGCAGCGAGCGATCGACGACTGGATCGCCACCCATCCACAGCACCCCGCCGCCAAACAGCTACCCACTTCACTAGTGAAGCTGCTTGAACTGGCCGACCAGCCCCTAACCCGCATCGCCTTGCTGCTACCGATGCAGGGGCCGCTGACCAACGTATCCCAGGCACTGCGCGACGGCTTTCTTGCCGCTCATCTGCAAGCCCGCCAGGCCGGCCAGCCCGAGCTGAAAATCGACCTCTACGACAGTACAGCGCAACCGTCACTCGACAGCTTTTACCAGCAGGCCCTGGCCAAGGGCACACAACTGGTGATCGGCCCGCTGGAAAAGGATCTGGTCCGTCAACTGGCAAGCCGCAGCAGCCTGCCAATCACCACCCTCGCCCTGAACTACAGCGAAGCCGATCAGCAAATGCCCCCTCAGCTTTTCCAGTTTGGCCTTGCAGCCGAAGACGAAGCACGGGAAGCGGCCGATCGCGCCTGGGCCGACGGCCATCGTCGCGCCATCGCACTAGCGCCTCGCGGGGAGTGGGGGGCACGCGTACTGAACGCATTCAACAAGCGCTGGCAATCGCTCGGCGGCACGACCGTAGCCGCGGAGCCGCTGGCCGAACCGGTCCAGCTCGCCAATCAGATCGCCGACCTGCTACAGCTTCGGGCCAGCGAGTCACGCGCTCAGCGCCTGCAAAACAGTACCAACCAGGCCGTCGCCGCCGAACCCTCCCGTCGCCAGGACGTCGACTTCATATTCCTGGCCGCAACGCCTCAGCAAGCACAGCAGGTCCGCCCCACGCTGATATTCCAGTACGCGGGGGATCTGCCCGTCTATGCGACCTCGCACGTCCACTCGGCAACCCTCAATCGCACCCAGTATCTCGACCTAGAGGGCATTCAGTTTGCCGAGACCCCGTGGCTCCTGGAGCCCGAGCAGCCATTGCGCCAGCAAGTCGAACAACAGTGGCCGCAGGCCGCAGGTAGCCTTGGCCGGCTCTACGCGATGGGCGCAGACGCCTATCTCCTGGCTCCGCGCCTGGGGCAGCTGGTAGCGATTCCAGACACTCGCCTTGATGGTTTGTCCGGCTATCTTTCACTCGGTGATCAGCAACGCATCGAGCGCGCGCTCCCCTGGGCGCGCTTCCGTGACGGACAGGTCGAGCGCCTGCCGGAGACGGCCCGACCATGATTGACCGCCGGAGCAGCGGACGCTCCGCGGAGGCACTAGCCTGCCACCATCTGCGTGGCAAGGGCCTGCGGCTGCTGGCACAGAACTGGCTGTGCCGCAGCGGCGAGCTCGATCTGGTCATGCTTGAGGGCGATACAGTAGTATTCGTCGAAGTTCGCTATAGACGACATACCGCCTGGGGCGGCGCGATCGAAAGCGTAGACGCGAGAAAGCGACAGAAGCTGGTCCGTGCGGCACAGCACTTCCTTCTCCAAGAGCCGCGCTGGGCAGCGCACCCTTGTCGCTTCGATGTGGTCGCCATAGGCCCGGAAGGCAGTCATGCCTCGCTAAACTGGATCCGCAACGCCTTCGACTGCTAGCGTTTTCAGCCCCCTCCGCCAACCATACGACACCCCGCTCGCCCGATACCCAAGGTTGATCCGATGGATATGCAAACTCGAATTCTCCAGCTCTTTCAAGCCAGCATCGAAACCAAGCAACAAGCCATGGCAGTCCTTGCGCCAGTCATCGAGCAAGCCGGGCAGGTGATGGTCAATGCGCTACTCAGCGAAGGCAAGATCCTCACCTGCGGCAACGGCGGTTCGGCTGGCGACGCTCAGCACTTCTCCTCCGAGCTGCTCAACCGCTTCGAGCGGGAGCGCCCTAGCCTCCCGGCTATTGCGTTGACTACCGACAGCTCGACACTGACCTCGATCGCCAACGATTACAGCTACAACGAGGTTTTTTCCAAGCAGATCCGTGCACTGGGCCAGCCCGGCGACGTGTTGCTCGCCATCTCTACCAGCGGCAACTCGGCGAACGTGATCCAAGCAATCCAGGCTGCCCACGACCGGGAAATGGTGGTGGTAGCCCTTACCGGCCGAGACGGCGGCGGCATGGCCTCACTTCTGCTACCTGAAGATGTGGAGATCCGGGTGCCGGCAAAGGTGACGGCACGGATCCAGGAAGTACACCTGCTCACCATCCACTGCCTGTGCGACCTGATCGACAACCAACTGTTCGGGAGTGAGGAATGACCCCCCTTCTGCTTCGCGCGCTCGCCACGACGCTGTGCTTGACGCTTGCCGGCTGCAGCTCGGTGCTGACAGCCGCACGTGACGAACCGATAGCCGATAACCGCGGAACGCGCACGATCGGCAGCACGATCGATGACTCGCTGATCGAGACCAAGGCAGCGGTAAACATTGCCAAAGCCCACCCGGATCTCGATCAGAGCTCACATATCGTTGTCGCCAGCTATAACGGCGTCGTTCTGCTCGCAGGCCAGACTCCACGCAACGACCTGAAGCAGATGGCCGAGCAGGCTGCATCCTCGGTGCAACGGGTCAAGCGCGTGCATAACGAGCTTCAGGTTCTACAGCCGTCATCGGCGCTCGCCCGCAGCCATGACACATGGCTGACGACCAAGATCAAAACCCAGATGCTCGCTGACAACACCGTGCCCGGCTCACGTATCAAGGTGATCACTGAAAACGGGATCGTCTACCTATTAGGCCTGGTGACTCGCCAAGAGGGCGCACGTGCCACGTCGCTGGTCCAAGGCGTCGCCGGTGTGCAACGCATCGTCAAACTGTTCGAATACATCGACTGAAGGCGGCGGCAGCACTGCCAGCCGCCGCAAATCTCACTTGACGACTTTCAGGCTCGGCCGCCCTGTCGGCCGGGCAGCTCCGTCATCCTTGGCATCAGCCACTTTGTCGCCACCATCATCATCCTCTGGTGGCGTCGGCTCGATCTCGAAAACCATCCCCTGTCCGTTTTCGCGCGCATAGATCGCCATCACCGCGGCGAACGGAATGATCAGCGAGTGCGACACGCCACCAAAACGCCCCTCGAAGGTCAGGGCGTCATTACCCATCTGCAGCTGACGTACAGCACTGGGGGACACGTTCAGCACGATCTGACCATCCTTGACGAAGCCGGCGGGCACCACCACGCCCGGCACATCCGCATCGACCAATAGATGCGGAGTGCAATCGTTGTCGACAATCCATTGATGGAGCGCACGCACCAGATAGGGGCGACTTGAATTCATTGGCTGCCTCTCTTAGCGCATGCTGCGCTCAACCTCGGATAGACTCACCTGGAAGGCCGGCCGGCCAAAGCCCTGCTCCATGTATTCCAGAAGCGGCCTGGCCTGTCGCGGCAGTTCGATGTTCAGTTTGGGCAATCGCCACAGCAAGGGCAACAAACAACAGTCCAGCAGACTGAGCTCATCGCTCATGAAAAATGGCTTTTCCGCGAAGACAGGCGAAACGCCGATCAGGCTCTCGCGCAACACCTTTCTCGACGCACTACGCTCAGCCTCCGGCGTACGCGAATCCAGGACAATATCTGCAAGTGCAGCCCAATCCTTCTGAATTCGATGCAGGAGTAGGCGGGTATTGGCTCGTGCTACTGGATAAGCAGGTAACAGTGCCGGATGAGGGTATCGCTCTTCCAGATACTCAAGGATGACGCCCGACTCGTAGAGCACGAGATCACGATCGACGAAGGTTGGCACGCTCGAGTACGGATTGATTTCCGCCAACTGGGCCGGGCAATCGCACGGCGACACGTTCACGACCTCGACACCGATGCCTTTCTCCGCCAGAACCAGGCGGACGCGGTGAGAATAGTGATCGCTAGGATCGGAATAGCAGATCAACCGATTGGCAGCAGCCATCGCCTCTCTCCCGTATTTCGATGACCAAAAAAACACGCGCGCCCATGAGGGCGCGCGCTTAGGTACCGCTTGCGACGGATCGACGTCAGTGTACGTCTTTCCAGTACTCTCGCTTGAGCAGGTAAGCGAAGACGAAGAACACCACAAGGAACAGCAGGACGTAAGTCCCGATGCGCTGGCTCTCCAACTTCACCGGATTGGCCGAGTAAGCCAGGAATGTCACGAGATTCTTGATCTTCTCGTTGTACTCGGCCTCGCTCAGCGCCCCGGTGCCGGGCACGACGGTCAGCTGGCTGCAATCTTCGTGGGTGATCGGCGTACCCGTGAGCGGATCGAACTGCTTGCGACCATCCTCGGTAACCTGCACCTGCTTGCACGCAACACTTTCCCCTTCGGGCAAGTGGGCGGGCAGGACCTGACGCCCCTGCAGCGGCGCCAACACATGCGGCATACCCACATTGGGGAAAACCGTATTGTTCACGCCATAGGGACGAGCAGGATCCTCGTAGAAGCTCCGCAGATAGGTGTACAGCCAGTCGTTACCACGCACGCGCGCGACCAGGGTCAGATCCGGCGGTGCCGCACCGAACCACCCCTTGGCGTCCTCGGGCTTCATGCCGATCTTCATGTGGTCGCCGATCTTCGCGTCAGTGAAGACGACGTTCTTCAGCATTACCTCTTCCGGAATGCCGAGGTCCTTGGCAACACGCTCGTAGCGCTGGTACTGCGCACTGTGGCAGCCCATGCAGTAGTTGCTGAACGTGCGCAAACCATCCTGCATAGCAGCCTTATCGGTCAGATCGATCTCGACCTTGTCCAAGTGGGCTTCGGTACCGGCAGCAAACGCAAAGGCCGGCACCAGCGCAAGAATCAATGCAGCAAATTGCTTTTTCATCAGCCAGCCACCCTTTGCGGAACTACTTTGGTCTTCTCGAGCTTGGTATAGAACGGCATCAGGATGAAGTACGCGAAGTAGATGACCGTACAGATCCGCGCCAGCAGAGTGCGCTCAGGCGTCGGAGACAGAACGCCAAGCACGCCGAGAATGAGGAAGGAGATGCAGAACGCCAGCAGCGCGATCTTGCTCATCCACCCCTTGAATTTCATCGACTTGACCGGGCTACGGTCGAGCCAGGGCAGCACGAACAGCACAGCGATCGCAGCACCCATGGCAATCACGCCCAGCAGCTTGTCCGGAACGGCGCGCAGGATCGCGTAGAACGGAGTGAAGTACCAGACAGGCGCAATGTGAGCCGGGGTCTTGAATGCGTTGGCCACTTCGAAGTTCGGCTTCTCCAGGAAATAGCCGCCCATCTCAGGGAAGAAGAACACGATGGCGCAGAAGACGAACAGGAACACCACCACGCCAACGATGTCTTTCACCGTGTAGTAAGGATGGAAAGGAATGCCATCGAGCGGCACGCCGTTTTCGTCCTTGGTCTTCTTGATGTCGACACCGAGCGGGTTGTTGGAACCCACTTCATGCAGGGCCAGGATATGCAGCACAACCAGGCCAAGAATCACGATCGGCAGAGCGATGACATGCAGTGCGAAGAAGCGGTTCAGCGTGATACCGGAGATCAGATAATCGCCGCGGATCCACTGGGTCAGGTCATCACCGATGACCGGAATCGCCCCGAACAGGGAAATAATTACCTGTGCACCCCAGTAGGACATCTGCCCCCAAGGCAGCAGGTAGCCCATGAAGGCCTCGGCCATCAGCGCCAGGTAAATCATCATGCCGAAGATCCAGACCAACTCACGCGGCTTCTGGTAGGAGCCGTAGAGCAGACCGCGGAACATGTGCAGATAGACAACGACAAAGAAGGCCGAAGCCCCGGTCGAGTGCAGATAACGGATGATCCATCCGTACTCCACGTCACGCATGATGTATTCGACAGACGCGAAGGCGCCTTCGGCACTGGGCTCGAAGCTCATCGTCAGCCAGATGCCGGTAAGGATCTGATTGACCAGTACAAGCAGGGCCAGGGAGCCGAAGAAATACAGAACATTGAAGTTCTTCGGGGCGTAGTACTTGGACAGATGGTCTTCCCACATCTTCGTGGCGGGGAAGCGGGCATCAACCCATTCCATGAACTTGCTCATCAGGCTTTCTCCTGGTCCACACCGATAATGATGACGCTATCGGTCTCGTACGAGTGCGGGGGCACGGGCAGGTTCAGGGGCGCAGGCTGAGCCTTGTAAACACGGCCGGCCATGTCGTACTTCGAGCCATGGCAGGGGCAGAAGTACCCACCCAGCCAGTCCGGCCCCAGATCAGGCGGTGCGACTTCTGGCCGGAACGACGGGGAACACCCGAGGTGGGTGCACAGACCGATTACCACGAGCAGCTCCGGCTTGATGGAGCGCACCTGAGGGTTGACATACTCAGGCTGCACCGAAGCCTTGGAATCAGGATCCGCAACCTGGGGAGCCACCTTTTCGAGATTCTGGAGAACCTCGTCCGTGCGGCGCACGATAAATACCGGCTGACCGCGCCATTCGGCCACCATCTGCTGGCCAGGCTCAATCTTGCTGACATTTACCTTTACCGGTGCACCGGCTGCCTTGGCCTTGGCACTCGGGAACCACGATCCCACGAACGGGACCGCGGCACCCACCGCTCCTGCAGCACCCACCACCGAAGTGGCGGCCACAAGGAAGCGACGCCGGCCAGCATTCACGCCGTCATTGCTCATTCAGTCGTCTCCCATCAGCTTCTTATGACCTGCTGGACGCAGGCAGTACTACGTAAATTTGGGCCGCGAAAAATTCGCCAAATGTTAAAGAAAACCCCCGACGATGACAAGGTAATAGCCTGTGACAAACAGACCTACGAGCCAGCAAAACCGGGGCCTCCAGCACGCGACACGCTGTCGCAGCAACACTTTTCGAGCAGCTAAAAAAAACGCCCAGATCCTTGCGGAGCTGGGCGTTTCTGATAAGCGTTCGTTAACGCTTGGAGTACTGCGGACGCTTACGCGCCTTACGCAGACCCACTTTCTTACGCTCGACCTCACGAGCATCGCGAGTCACGTAACCCGCCTTACGCAGCGGGCTGCGCAGGGACTCGTCGTACTCGATCAGCGCACGGGTAATACCATGGCGAATCGCACCCGCCTGACCGCTAACGCCGCCACCCAGAACGGTGACGTAGACGTCGAACTTGGCAGTGGTATCGGTCAGCTCCAGCGGCTGACGCACAACCATGCGCGCGGTCTCACGGCCGAAAAAGTTATCCAGCTCGCGATTGTTGATGGAAATCTTGCCAGTGCCCGGACGCAGGAAAACGCGCGCGGTTGCAGTCTTGCGACGGCCAGTGCCGTAATTTTGAGTCGCCGACATAATGAACTATCCCGTTAAATCTTCAGTTCTTGGGGCTGCTGAGCGGAGTGCGGATGCGCGGCACCCTTGTACACCTTCAGCTTGCGATACATGTCGCGACCCAGCGGATTCTTCGGCAGCATGCCCTTGACCGCAGTCTCGATCACACGCTCAGGGGCCTTGGCGATCAGCTTCTCGAAGTTGATCGACTTGATGCCGCCCGGAAAACCGGAGTGGGAGTAGTACATCTTGTCGAATGCCTTGGCACCGGTGACACGGACCTGCTCAGCATTGATCACGACGATGTAGTCGCCAGTATCAACGTGAGGAGTGTACTCGGGCTTGTGCTTGCCACGCAGACGGCTGGCGATTTCGGTTGCCAGACGACCCAGGGTCTGGCCGGCAGCGTCGACGACAAACCAGTCGCGCTTGACGGTTTCCGGTTTAGCAGTAAAAGTCTTCATTCGTTATAGCCTCAGGGGCCGCCCTGAAAAATAAGACGGCGGATATTACTGAATGGTGCTTACCCTGGCAAGCCAGGGACAGCCGGAACCAGACGCTATCGGGGGCTCGGGTCAGCGCGTCCGCCACGGCAGTGGTATCGGTAGGCTAGGCATCCCTACCAAGTTGCCGACAGGCTAGGCATCCCCTATCGACAGGCCGGCGAATTATCCGGATTAATCGCAAAATAGCAACCCGCTTAGCCTGCAGATACCGCGAAATCTTTGGCTTTCAACCGGGCTTGAACAACGCACCCGCACCCGAAACAATTTCGGCCGCCTTTCATCAGTCTTTTCGCTACGCTTGCCATCACTCAGGAGAGCTATGCCTTGATCGCTGCACAATTGCTCGCTCCGAGCACTCTCCTCGCTGGCGGATTGCTCTATTTCGCAGCCCTGTGCTGGGCAGCTTTGCGCACCCCCTGGGTGGAGCTGTTCAGCGACACGCGCCGCCAGCACCTGGTATTCGGCACCATGCTGGCGATCTTCCTGCTATGGCTGGTTCGAAGGGATTTCGAATCAGGCCTGTCGTTTCATTTCATTGGACTGACAGCCGCCACCTTGCTGCTCGACTGGCCGCTGGCAATGCTGGCCGCGTTCGCCGCACAACTGGGCCTGGTTGCGACAGGACATCAGCAGCTGACAGCGCTAGGAATTAACGGGGTACTGCTGGTACTCATCCCGATCCTGGTCACCGAAGGCTGCGCCATTCTTGTCGAACGAGCCCAGCCGAAGAACCTGTTCGTCTATATTTTCTGCTCTGGCTTCTTTCCCGCGGCACTCGCAGCGCTGCTTTGCATCCTGGCGTCGCTCGCGCTACTCCTCGTGGATGGTAGATACCCGATGCCGCCCTGGCTGAATGACTTTGCCGGTTACATATGGCTGGTGATGTTTCCCGAAGCCTTCATCAATGGCACAGCCGTCACGGCGCTCGTGGTGTTCTGCCCCGACTGGCTGGAAACCTTCAATCGCACCCGATACCTGCAGGCGCCCTGGCGCAGCGATGAGCACAAGGACGACCCATCCCCACCAGATCAATGAACACTGGGTGGCACATCCTCGGAAAGCAGGTCGTCTTCGCTCAGATTTCCCGGAATCACATGCTCCTCAGCAGCCCAGGCACCTAGATCTATCAGCTTGCAGCGATCCGAGCAAAAGGGGCGATAACGGCTCTGCGCCTCCCACTGCACCGGCACACCACAGGTCGGGCAGGCTACAGTCCTAGCATTCATTCTCCAGCTCCTCGCAACTGCAGATAACGATCGTGCAACCGGTCAACCTCCTGACGCAGCCATGACAGGTCTCGGTCATTTACCAGCACATCATTGGCATGACGGAGACGATCTTCGCGCCGCGCCTGAGCGGCCAGGATGGCTCGCACCTGATCCTCGGAAACCTGATCGCGGGCCAGCACCCGCTGAAGCTGCAGGTCTTCTGGCACATCTATCACCAGCACGCGATCAACCTGCTCATGCTGCCTCGACTCGACCAGCAAAGGGGACACCAACACTGCGTAAGGTGACTCAGCCCGTGACAGGCTAGCCCAGATTTCCTGACGAATCAGCGGATGCAGCAGGCGCTCCAACCAGCGCCGATCTTCCACGGAAGTAAATATCCGCTCGCGCAGCGCAGCACGATTCAACTCACCGGACGATGCAAGGATCGGCACCCCAAATCGATCGACGATCTGCGCCAGCGCCGCGCCCCCCGGCTCGACCACCGATCGAGCCACCTGGTCGGCATCGACCACATGCACGCCCAACTCGGCGAAGCGCTCCGCGGCAGCGCTTTTGCCACTACCTATTCCGCCGGTAAGACCAAGGACCCAAGGCTTCACCGATTCACATCTCCGCCCTTAATTATGGCGCGCAGTAGTACCCGCTTTGCCCAGGTTAGGCAAGCGAGCAAGCGAAGGACGAGGGGACCCGCTTCAGAAGCCGGCAAGCTGCAGATAGCGATCGGTGATCTGCTGCCCCCACACCAGCGCGATCCAGCCGGCGATCGCCAGGTACGGGCCGAACGGGATAGGCGTGCCGGCAGCCGCATTCCGCCATCTCAGTGAAATCGTGCCGATTACGGCGCCGACCAGCGATGACAGGAGGATGGTTAGCGGCAGCACCTGCCATCCCCCCCACGCCCCTATCATCGCAAGAAGCTTGAAGTCACCGTAGCCCATACCTTCCTTGCCAGTGACGAGCTTGAATAGCCAGTACACCGCCCACAGGCTGAGGTAGCCGAAGACAGCTCCCCAAAGCGCATCGCCGAGCGCAACGAACAGGCCGAAATGGTTGCAGATCAGGCCGAGCCAGAGAAGAGGCAGCACGAGCGAGTCTGGCAGCAACTGGTGATCGATATCGATCATGCTCATGGCCAGCAGCCCCCACCCCAACAGCAGGATCGCCCCGGCTTGCCAGGTGAAGCCGAAGTGCCAGGCCGTGAACCCCGAAAGCAGCGCACAAGCCAGCTCCACCAGCGGATAACGGACACTGATACCTGCTCGACATGCCGAACAGCGCCCGCGCAGCAGCACCCAGCTCACCAGAGGGACGTTTTCCCAGGGACGGATAGAGTGGCCACAGTGCGGACAGGAAGAAGCAGGCAGCAAAAGGTTGAATCGCGGCCCGACAGGCTCAGGCTCGAGCGAAAGGTACTCCCTCGCCTGCTCGCGCCATTCCCGCTGCATCATCACCGGCAGCCGATAAATCAGCACATTGAGAAAGCTGCCAACCAGCAATCCAAGCAAAGCCGCAGACAAAACAAAGGCCAGCTCGTGGCTGGCCAGATAGCTCATCGCTGTCATCCGACGACCGAACCTAGCTGGAAAATCGGCAGATACATGGCAATGATCAGGCCGCCAACCAGGACCCCAAGAACAGCCATGATCATCGGCTCCATTAGCGTGGTCAGGTTGTCTACCATGTTGTCGACTTCCGCCTCATAGAAGCTGGCCAGCTTGTCGAGCATTTCATCGAGCGACCCCGCCTCCTCACCAATGGCAGCCATTTGTACCGCCATCGTTGGGAATACCCCCGTGGTACGCATGGAAAAATTGAGCTGCACACCTGCCGAGACATCCGCGCGGATCTTTGCCACGGCGCGCCGAAATACAACGTTTCCCGTCGCCCCCTCCACGGACTCCAGCGCATCGACCAGCGGAACGCCCGCTGCAAAGGTCGTAGCAAGGGTCCGCGCATAACGAGCGACTACCGACTTATATACGATGTCGCCTACGATCGGCGTTTTAAGCATCGCCCGATCCAATCCGTCCCGGAATTTTTCCGACTTCTGGTATGCCTGCTTGAAGACCAGCGCCGCGATGAAGGCAGCGAACAGAACCAGATACCACCACTCCTGCAGCCAGCGCGACAGCCCGACCACCATCTGGGTAAAGGCCGGCAGCTCAGCACCAAAACCCTCGAAGACGCTCTCGAACTGCGGAACGACCTTGATCAGCAGGATCGCCGACACAATGACCGCCACGACGATTACCGCGATTGGATAGGTCATCGCCTTTTTGATCTTCGCCTTCAGCGCTTCGGTTTTTTCTTTGTAGGTCGCCACGCGATCCAGCAGCGTCTCCAAGGCACCCGATTGCTCCCCGGACTCGACCAGGTTGCAATACAGATCGTCGAAATACTGCGGCTTCTTGCGCAGCGAACCAGCGAAGCTGTTACCAGCAGCGACTTCCTGCTTCACCTCATCGACCATCTTGCGCATGTTGGGGTTGTCGAAGCCCTCGCCAATGATGTCGAAAGCCTGCAGCAGCGGCACGCCGGCCTTCATCATGGTCGCCATTTGCCGAGTGAACAGAGCGATGTCCATCGGCTTGATCTTTTTACCGGGGCCGAACAGGGACACCGCTTTCTTGCGAACCTTGAGCGGATTGATGCCCTGCTTACGCAGTTGCGCCTTGACCAAAGCCGGGCTTTGCCCGGCGAGCTCACCCTTGACCTTGCCGCCTTTCCTGTCGGTTCCTTCCCAGGTGAACACGCTGGTTTTCAACGCTTTTTCCGCCATGGTTAATCCTTGGTGACGCGGTTGACTTCTTCCAGACTGGTTACGCCATTCATGGCCTTGACCAAGCCAGAGGTGCGCAGGTCGTTGAAGCCATCCTTGCGCGCCTGAAGTGCGATATCGATGGAATTTCCTTCTTCCATGATAAGTCGCTGCAGCGAGGGCGTGATTTTAACCACTTCATAAATACCGACACGCCCCTTGTAGCCCCCCTTGCAACTGTCGCAACCAACCGGCCCGTAGAGCTTGAAGGTGCCTATCCGAGCTTCCGGGAAGCCCTCCTTGAGCAATACCTCACGCGGCACATCAACTTCCGCCTTGCAGCTCGGGCAAAGTTTTCGCGCCAGCCGCTGAGCAATGATCAAGTTCACCGAGGTCGCGATGTTGAAAGCCGGCACTCCCATGTTGCGCAACCGCGTCAGGGTCTCTGCCGCACTATTGGTATGCAGCGTCGACATCACCATGTGGCCGGTCTGTGCCGCCTTGATCGCGATCTCGGCAGTTTCCAGATCGCGAATCTCACCGACCATGATCACGTCCGGGTCCTGGCGCAGGAACGCACGCAGGGCCTGTGCGAAGTCCATGCCCTGCCTGGGATTAACGTTGACCTGATTGATCCCCTCGAGGTTGATTTCCACCGGATCCTCGGCCGTTGAGATGTTCACGTCGACCGTATTGAGGATGTTCAGGCCGGTGTAAAGGGAAACCGTCTTGCCGGAACCGGTCGGCCCCGTAACGAGGATCATTCCTTGCGGCTGCTTAAGGGCGTTCAGGTACAGCTCCTTCTGGTCATCCTCGTAGCCCAGCGCATCAATGCCCATCTTGGCACTCGCCGAGTCGAGGATTCGCATGACGATCTTTTCGCCCCACAGGGTCGGAAGCGTGTTCACCCGGAAATCGACGGACTTGGTGCTCGACACCTTCATCTTGATGCGCCCATCCTGGGGCTTGCGTCGTTCGGCGATATCCAGACTGGCCATCACCTTCAACCGTGCGGAAATGCGACTGACCAACTGAACTGGCGGGCGGGCAACCTCATGCAACATGCCATCCGTACGAAAACGAACCCGATAGCTCTTTTCATAAGGTTCGAAGTGCAAATCTGATGAGCCGCCCTTTATTGCATCCAGCAGCATCTTGTTGACGAATCTCACCACCGGCGCATCGTCGGCCTCGTTATGCGCTGCATCGTCTTCCTTGGCCTCACCCGCAACCTCGATATCCAGGCCGTCCAAGTCGGAATCGGTCAACCCATCGAGGGAGGAAGTCGCCGACTCGAAAAACTTCTCGATCGCCTCGCCGAGCCTGTCGTCC
The DNA here is from genome assembly GCF_057738225.1 of Stutzerimonas sp. CXK-1. Taxonomy (NCBI): domain Bacteria; kingdom Pseudomonadati; phylum Pseudomonadota; class Gammaproteobacteria; order Pseudomonadales; family Pseudomonadaceae; genus Stutzerimonas; species Stutzerimonas sp. CXK-1. The sequence continues at coordinate 3,226,016 of NZ_CM173217.1, forward strand.
TCAACTAGTACGGCTTCGACGGAGAGGCCGGTGTTGAACTGGATATCGCTGATAGCCTGATGATTGGTCGGATCCGACACGGCGACATAAAGCTTGTTGCCGCGCCGCTGAAGCGGCAATGCGCGGTGCTGGCGAACCAGCTTTTCGCTGACCAGGTCCTTTGGCTGCGAATCCCTGTCTAGCGCGCTCAGATCGAAGAACGGCACGCCGAACTGCTCGCCAGCGATGTCAACGAGCACCCGCCCTTTGACCAGCTTGTTCTGTACCAACCAACTCACCAGAGGCACCTGGTTGCGCAGGGCCTGCTGCTGAGCCTGCTGCGCCGCCTTTTCATCGAGCTGGCCTACCAGTACAAGCTGGCGAGCCAAACCACCAAGAGGTGCGTTTTCGTTCATAGCGTGATCTGCCAGAGCGGGAAGACCGCCGCCTTATAACGCAGTTTGAGGGGCGAGCCAAACGACGCAAAGCGAAGTGGCATTTTTTGTCACTTGAGGACAAAAAAACCCAGCATGGCCGCCGCGTATATACGTGCAAGCATCTGTCACGCTACCGAAACGGTCCCCTTGAAAGAAAATAGCGCCCGATAGGTCCTGACAGTAGGTGCCGTGCGGCTCTATATGGCCAGGCATTAACAGTCGACGCGACGCAAGGCGTGAGCTAACGCACAAAGCGACATAACCACCCAATCACAGCGCAGCGCAGTGGCATGGAAGCTGCTGTGTGGTCCACAGGTCCAACGACCTCACCAACAAAGGAGCTTTTGTATGAAATCCATCAAGAAGCAAAAAGGTTTCACACTGATCGAACTGATGATCGTCGTAGCGATCATTGGCATTCTGGCAGCCATTGCGATCCCCCAGTTTAATGAATATCGTGCCAAGGCGAATGACACAACGTCCGTTGCCGACGTAAAAAATAACACCACTGCAATTATTTCTTCCCTCAATTAAGACCTGCATGGAGATTAAAATGAAGAAAATCGCATTTGCGTTGACCGCCATGCTGGCCTCTGGTTTCGCATCAGCTGTAACGTTTGATCAGACTGGCTCGCTCAAAATGACCGACTGCCCCAATCTCTTGAATGAGAACGTGCAGATCAACCTATCTACTGGAGTGGTTGCTGGTGTTTCTTGTAACGCGACCGGAATAGCAATCGGTGGCTGCCACACTGCGGGCCGCACCACCGCTCGGGAAGTAGAAGTACTAGTGCCGTCTAGTGACCCCACCGCCCCTCCGGGCACCCTTGTTTCGCAGAACCCAAAGGTGTACCGCACTGCGAAAGGACCGGCCGTGGCGACTGGATCAACATTCCAAGGCACCGTTGTATCTCTCTATCCGGAAGCAGGTGCCTGTACAAGCACAGTCGCTGAATCTACAGCTGCGGAACGCCTAGAGAACTGATTGCACTACGGCTAGGCAAATCCCACCAGCACATCCTCATCGTTAAGCGAGGGGATGTGCTTTTAGCTTCAGTTTAGCCTTCCAAGGCCGATTGGAACACCTTGCCGAGCGCTATTAATGCGCCACTTGCCAGCAGGATTTAACGGCTTGCTAGCTATGCTAATACTCCAAAACATTAGATGTGGTCTCCGTCTGGCTATACGCGCTCAATTCGGCTGGCTAGCGGGCGGTTCGTTGCTAGCCATGTTAATTGCAGCAACTCTATCCGCACAGTTCAGCGGACGCCAACCCGCGACCACAGCCCTAGATGTCGGGATATCGACTATCCGATTGTTGCTTCCCTTAGTAACTGTATTGCTGACACAGGAACTGCTGTCTCGCGAATTCGACCGGCGGTATTTTCTTAGCACGTTATCTTACCCTGTTCCCCGGCGTAGCGTTGTACTTGGACGCTTCATTTCCATCGCTCTACTCACAACTTTGCTTCTAATTGGAACCTCAGCGATTCTGGCATTACTCGTCTGGCTAAAAATGCAGACTTATACACAAGGAACACAACCAGCATTAGGCTCGCCTTTCTTGATTACAATTTTATTCATAGGCCTAGACCTACTGGTAGTAATCTCCGTCGCGGTGCTGCTTGCCGTGATTTCCTCAACGCCAGGCCTCGTATTGGTAGGCACGCTAGGTTTCGTAATGATTGCTCGCTCGTTTGGATCAGTAATTGAACTGCTGACACGTAACTACGGCATTGTGACAGACGCGGAGACTTATCTTTTCAGCATAAGATTGCTTAGGTATTTACTGCCTGACCTAGGCGCACTAGACATTAGAATGATCACCCTGTACGGCCGAACAGATTTTTTACCGGCCGACTGGCCTTGGCTCGTTCTATCCAGCCTAACTTATACTGTCGGCCTCCTTAGCCTCGCGGTCTGGGCCCTGCAGCGCAAGCGTTTTGCCTGAAATGCAGGACCACCATCGACCACTCACCATCGCCCTTTTAGCTTTCGCTCTGTTTGCGAGCGTCGCGAGTTGGCGCGCTGGGAGTTCCATTGCGGTTTCCCCTCCTCCCATTAGCGACAGGGTGGTCATTCCCGCCCCTCTGCTTATAATGCTGCATAGCGGCGATCGCTTTCTCGCAGCAGATCTGGAAGCCATTCGCCTCGCTGCAACCGGCATGGACGAGCGTGGCGTGGATACCGGCTATTTAATCCGCGCCCAGCGTGAAGTCGCCCGCCTCAATGCCTGCCACGAAGACAACTACTACTTAGCCAACGGCTTGCTGACATGGGGAGGCGCCGTCGATGAAGGTAATGAGGTCTTGCGTGCTGCACTCCAATGCCGTTTTTGGGACGAGTTCCCAGCTTTCTTTTACGGCGTAAACCTTGCGTTCTTCCAGCACAATAATGATGAAGCCGCGCGAGTTCTGGAAATAGGCGCCAGCCGCTCCACCCACAATGCCGCAGCCATGCGGAAATTGGCGATCATGCTCAGGTCGGAGCGATTCGCCGATGAGCGTCTTGCTCTGAACTACCTGACCCAGCAACGCGATGCGGCAGCCGATCCGAAACTGCGAGATATGCTTGATAAACGGGTCATCCGCCTGCAGGGCCTGATTGATCTACGCGCGGCCCAGCAGCGCTATGAAGCGGCTCACGGCGCGTTATCCGAACTCGAACAATTGGTCACCGCCGGACTGTTGGCCGAACTGCCGATTGATCCTCTGCGCCTTGGCTATGAACTCCGTAACGGGCGCATCGAATTGAAGAAACTGAAGATCGCCGGACTGGAGGAACAGCCTTGAGCGCTGCTGTTGAGTTTCAGAGTGTCAGCCACACCTTCAAGGCCAAGGGCAAACAGGTACAGGCTGTTCGCGACGTAAGCTTCAGCCTTTCCGACGGCGAGGTGTTCGGTTTCGTTGGTCCTAACGGGGCGGGAAAGTCGACCACGATCAAGATCATGCTGGACATCATCAACGACTACCGAGGGAAGGTGACGCTTTACGGCGTTGATGCGCATCGGGCCGAGGCACGCCAGGGCCTCGCCTATGTCCCCGAGGCGCCGGCGCTGTATGACCAGTTCACCCCGCTTGAGATTCTGCGCATGGGTCTTTCGATGTATGGCATCAAGCGAAGCGATGCCGATGCGTGGTGCATGCAGTGGCTCGAACGATTTTCCATCGCAGAGTATGCCAAGCGGCGAATCCGGCAGCTTTCCAAAGGCAACGTGCAGCGTACGGCGCTCGCGCATGCGATGGTCGTGCAGCCACGTCTCCTCATTCTCGATGAGCCGCTGTCCGGGCTGGATCCGGTGGGGCGCAAGGATGTGGTCGATATTCTGAACGACTACAAGAAGCAGGGTGGGGCCATTTTCTTTACGTCCCATGTACTGCACGACGTCGAACGTATCGCCGATCGCTTCGGCTTCATCAACAAGGGCCAGCTCCTGACCGTTCGCTCGCCGCGCGAGTTGGCGGCAGAGCGAGCCAGTTATTTCCTGCTTCGCTACCAGGCTGACCAAGCGCTCACCCCGACCTGTATATCGTTGCGCCCTGGCGAGTACGAATGCGAACTGCAGCAGGCCGAGCTACCCGCCGCTATCGCGCAGCTGGGTAATACCGGCGGCCACTTGCTCGCCGTTCAACCAGCAGTCTCCTTGGAAACCGTGTTTTTTCGCATCCTCGAACAGGCCTCCTAATTGGCTCGCTATCAACGCCAAGCCATTTGGCTCTCCAAATAAAAAGCCCCGCAAATGCGGGGCTTTTTTTGTGCGCTCGAAGCAATCAGATGGCACCGCGACGACGCAGCAAATCGATAACCTGCCCTACTCCCTTCTCGAGCGGCGAAGCTTCGCTATCGACCACAAGATCCGCATCCAGCGGCACATCGTAAGGGAACGACTCGCCTGGAATGTTATCGCCTCCCGCCGCATACAGCCCCTGCGGGTCGCGTTGGCGGCAGGTTTGCGGTGATGCCTGGACATAAACAGTGATCAGGCGATCGCCGCCTATCAGCGCCTTGGCCTGTTCGCGGCCTTCCGCGTCGGGCGCAACGAAGGCCGCCAGGGTTATTAGCCCGGCCTCGTTGAACTGCTTGGCGACTTGAGCGGCACGCCGCCAGTTCTCGGCGCGTCCGGCACGGTCCTGCGGCAGCCCCTTGTTCAGGTCGTGACGAAGATTCTGTCCATCGAGAACAAAAACCGCACGCCCCATATCGAACAGCTTGCGCTCAACCGCGTAGGCCAGGGTGCTCTTGCCCGCGCCAGACAAGCCGGTGAACAGCACGGTCGCCGGCTGCTGGCCGAAACGGGTAGCACGCTCTTCGGTGGAAACGTGAGCCAGCGCGCCGTGGTGGCCACCTGAAACATGGGCAACCGGGTCGGCAATGATCATGCCGGCGCCTACCGTACCGTTAGTCAGCCGGTCGATCACGATAAACGCACCGGTGGTGCGGTTCTGCGCATAACCGTCCAGGGCGATCGGCGCATCGAGGCTGACCTTGACCTTGCCGATCTCGTTGAGCTGCAGACTACTCGCCGCACCTTTCTCAAGCGTATTCACATCCACCTTGTGGGTGATACTGGCGATCGAGCCTGGCACATAGCTGGTTGCGCGCTTGATGTCGTACTTCTTGCCCGGCAGCATCGGTTCCTCGCCCATCCAGACGAGCATGGCCTCGAAGCCGTCGGCAACACGGGGGCGATTGTCGGCGTGCACCAGCATGTCACCGCGCGATACGTCGATTTCGTCTTCCAGCGTCAGGGTGATGGCCTCACCCGGGGTTGCCTGCTCCAGCTCGCCGTCGAAGGTGACGATGGATTTCACTCGGCTGGTTTTGCCTGAAGGCAGAACGGCAATCTCGTCGCCCTTGCGCACGATGCCGCTGGCAAGCGTGCCGGCGAATCCGCGGAAGTTCAGATTGGGACGATTGACGTACTGCACCGGGAAGCGCAGGTCGTCGAAATTACGGTCGCCAGCGATCTCGACGCTTTCAAGAATTTCCATCAGCGACTGCCCTTCGTACCAGGGCGCGCGCGCGCTGCGATTGACCACGTTGTCGCCTTTCAGCGCCGACATCGGCACGAAGTGCAGCGACGACGGCTTGAGCTCGATGCGATCGGCGAATGCCAGGTAGTCGGCCTTGATCTTCTCGAACACATCCTGATCGAAGTTCATCAGGTCCATCTTGTTGATGGCGACGACGATATGCTTGATGCCCAGCAGCGCGGCAATGTAGCTGTGCCGGCGCGTCTGCGTCTGCACGCCGTAGCGGGCGTCGACGAGGATGATCGCCAGGTCGCACGTCGAAGCACCGGTCGCCATGTTGCGCGTGTACTGCTCATGGCCAGGGGTGTCGGCAATGATGAACTTGCGCTTGGCGGTGCTGAAGTAGCGGTAGGCCACGTCGATCGTGATGCCCTGCTCGCGCTCGGCCTGCAGGCCATCGACGAGCAGCGCAAGGTCGACATCGTCGCCCGTGGTGCCGACCTTCTTCGAATCACGGGTGATAGCCTCTAGATGATCTTCGTAAATCATCTTGGAATCGTGCAGCAGACGGCCAATCAGCGTGCTTTTGCCGTCATCGACGTTACCGCACGTGAGAAAACGCAACAGTTCCTTGCGCTCGTGCTGAGCCAGGTAGGCGAGGATGTCCTCGCTGATCAGATCGGACTGGTGAGACATGATGCGGGATCCTTAGAAGTAGCCCTGGCGTTTCTTTTCTTCCATCGAGCCAGCCTGATCGTGATCGATCACACGGCCCTGGCGCTCGGACGTCCGGGTCAGGAGCATCTCCTGAATGATCTCCGGAAGCGTGGTGGCGGTGGACTCCACCGCACCGGTCAGCGGATAGCAGCCAAGGGTACGGAAACGCACCATCTTCTTGCTGATGCCGGCCTTCTGCTCTGGCGTCAGGTGCTCAAGGATGCGCTCGTCGTCGATCATCACCAGAGCGCCGTTGAGTTCCACCACCTCGCGCTCGGCGGCGAAATACAAGGGCACGATCGGGATCTGCTCCAGGTAGATGTATTGCCAGATGTCCAGCTCGGTCCAGTTGGAAAGCGGGAACACGCGGATCGACTCGCCTTTCTTCACCTTGCCGTTGTAAACGTTCCACAGCTCCGGGCGCTGATTCTTCGGATCCCAGCGGTGCTTGCTGTCGCGGAAGGAATAGACGCGCTCCTTGGCGCGCGACTTTTCTTCGTCACGGCGCGCGCCACCAAAGGCGGCATCGAAGCCATATTTGTCCAGCGCCTGCTTGAGGCCCTCGGTCTTCATCACATCGGTGTGCTTGGCACTGCCGTAGGTGAAGGGGTTCATGTCCTGAGCCACGCCATCGGGATTGACATGGGTGATCAGGTCCAGCCCCATGTCGCTAACCATCTTCTCGCGGAAGCGATACATCTCCTGGAACTTCCAGCGAGTGTCGACGTGCAGCACCGGAAACGGCAGCTTGCCAGGGAAAAAGGCCTTGCGGGCCAGATGGAGCATGACAGCCGAGTCCTTGCCAATCGAATAGAGCATGACCGGGTTGTCGAACTCGGCGGCAACCTCGCGAATGATGTGGATGCTCTCGGCCTCGAGCTGTTTCAGATGCGTCAGTTTATCGACCATGGCTACTCACGACGGGGCAATTGACGGCCAGCGGCCGTTTGGACGCGGCCACTCTACCACGCCCTAATGCTCTATCAGAGCCCGCGATTAGACCTTAACGTTATAGATTTATGCCGAGCAGGCCGGCCGTTTGCGCTAGGCCGGGTTATCGCAATCGATGAAGCGATGTTCGATGCCGAACTGCTGAGCAAGGTAGTCACCCAGCGCTTTCACGCCATAGCGCTCGGTGGCATGGTGCCCCGCGGCGAAAAAGCTCAGGCCGTTCTCGCGCGCCACGTGCACCGTTTGTTCGGAGACTTCACCCGTGACATAGGCATCCACCCCGGCAGCAACGGCCTGCTCGATATAGCCCTGGGCGCCGCCGGTGCACCAGGCCACCCTCCGGATCGGGCGATCACCCGGAATCACCAGCGGCTCGCGACCGAGTGCAGCCTGGATGCGCTCGCCGAATACCTCTGGCGTCTGCGCCTGTGCCAGCGTGCCATGAAAGACGATCGAGCGCGGGTCGCTCGGGTCGAGTGGCCCTTCCACCTGCAACCCCAGCTCATGGCCTAGGCGCACGTTGTTGCCCACCTCGGCGTGCAGGTCCAGCGGAAGATGGTAGGCCAGCAGGCTCATCTCGTTGAGCAACAGGGTGCGCAGACGCCGTTGCTTCATGCCGATGACGCGTGCGTCTTCGTTCTTCCAGAAATAGCCATGATGAACGAGCACCGCGTCCGCCCCTGCGTCGACCGCCGCGTCGAGCAGCGCCTGGCTGGCCGTTACGCCGCTGACCAGACGACGGACCTCCGCACGCCCCTCGACTTGCAGACCATTGGGGCAATAGTCGGCGATCCGGGCGACGTTCAGATAGCGATCGCACTCGGCGACCAATGCGTGCAGCGTAACGGGCATGCGTAACCTCGGCAGCTAGGAAACGATACGCCCTCGAGCCTTTGGCAGGCTGCCAAAGCTGCATTTCGTCGAGAGCTTCGTATAATGCGGCCACCTTAAAGGGCCGTCCTTGGCCCCCGCAACCTCTCCGGACCACCCAGATGCTCAATGCCCTGCGTTATTTCGGCTGGCCGCTGCTGGTCGGCTTATTGGTCGCCCTGCTGATCATCGAGCGCTATCCGGCATTGGTAGGGCGCAGCAGTGAGAGTTTTACCCTACAACGCCCCGCCCTTAACCTGCCGCCCCCAGGCCCCAACTCGTACGCCGCCGCCGTCAGCGGCGCAGCACCGGCGGTCGCCAACCTGTACACCACCAAGCTGGTCGAGAAAGCACAGCAGCAACCTCTGGCCAAGGACCCGGTCTACCAGCGCTTCTTTGGCGACAGCCTGCCTCGCCAGCGGCGTATGGAGTCGAGCCTGGGCTCGGCAGTGATCATGAGCCCGGAGGGTTACCTGCTGACGAACAACCACGTTACGGCCAACTCCGAGCAGATTGTCGTGGCGCTGCGCGACGGCCGCGAAACACTCGCCCGCGTCATCGGCAGCGACCCGGAGACCGACCTGGCGGTCCTCAAGATCGACCTGCCCGACCTTCCGGTCATCAGCGTCGGCCACTCCGACAGCATTCGCGTTGGCGACGTGACCCTGGCCATCGGCAACCCCTTCGGCGTCGGACAGACGGTGACCATGGGCATCATCAGCGCTACCGGGCGCAACCAGCTCGGCCTGAACACCTACGAAGACTTCATCCAGACCGATGCGGCGATCAACCGCGGCAATTCGGGCGGGGCTTTGATCGACGCGCAGGGCAGCCTGATCGGCATCAACACCGCCATCATTTCCGAATCGGGCGGCTCGCAAGGAATCGGTTTCGCCATCCCGGTAAAGCTGGCACTCGAAGTGATGAAGTCGATCATCGACCATGGCCAGGTGATCCGCGGGTGGCTGGGCGTCGAAGTGCAATCGCTGACTCAGGAACTGGCCGAATCCTTCGGTCAGGCCGGACGCCCCGGCATCGTCGTGGCAGGCGTATATCGCGACGGCCCAGCCGATCGCGCCGGCCTGCAGCCAGGTGATCTGATCCTGAGCATCGACGGCGAACAAGCCAGCGACGGCCGCACCTCGATGAACCAGGTCGCGCGTACCCGCCCGGGCGACCAGATCGATATCGACATTCTGCGCAACGGTAAACCGCTGACCCTGACCGCCGAGGTCGGGATGCGCCCTCCTCCCGCGCCAGCCAGCGAGTAAGCGCGCATGCGGCCCGGTGAAACCGAGCCGCAGCGACTCAGGCGAGTGCCGACTCCAGCGCTTCGAGCAGCGCCTGGTTCTGCTCCGGTGCACCGATCGTGATGCGCAGGAACTGCTCGATGCGTGGCTGGCGGAAATGCCGCACGATCACTCCCTGCTCACGCAGGCTGGCCGCCAGGCGAGCGGCATCATGGGCGGGATGCCGGGCGAACACGAAGTTGGCCGCCGAAGGCAGCACCTCGAAGCCGTAGGCCTGAAGCCGGGCCACCAGCGCCTCACGGCTTTCGATCACCTGCCGGCAAGTCTGCTCGAAATAGGCCCGATCCTCGAATGCGGCCGTCGCGCCAGCCAGAGCGATGCGATCCAGGGGGTAGGAGTTGAAGCTGTTCTTGATCCGCTCGAGCGCCTCGATCAGGTCGGGGTGACCTACCGCGAGCCCGACACGCAAGCCAGCCAGCGAACGCGACTTGGACAAGGTCTGGGTTACCAGGAGGTTCGGATAGCGGTCGACAAGGCAGATGGCGGTCTGCCCGCCGAAGTCGACGTAGGCCTCATCCACCAGCACCACCGAATCAGGGTTAGCGGCGAGCAGGCGCTCGATCGCCGCCAACGGCAGCAGGCAGCCGGTTGGCGCATTCGGGTTGGGGAAGATGATGCCGCCATTCGGACGCTGATAGTCGGCGACATCGATTTCGAACTGCTCGTTCAGCGCAACGGTTTCATACTCGATGCCGTAAAGCCCGCAATAGACCGGGTAGAAGCTGTAGGTCACGTCGGGAAACAGCAACGGCCGCCCGTGCTGGAACAGGCCATGAAAAGCGTGCGCGAGCACCTCGTCGGAGCCATTGCCGACAAACACCTGGGCGGGCGTCACGCCGTAGTAATCGGCCACCGCCTGCTTCAGGCGCTCGCCGTTGGGGTCCGGATACAGGCGCAATTCATCCCCAATCGCCGCACGCATCGCCTCGAGGGCCAGCGGCGAAGGGCCATAGGGGTTCTCGTTGGTATTCAGCTTGACCAGCCGGCTCAGTTTCGGCTGCTCGCCCGGCACGTAGGGCACCAGGTCCTTGACGAAGGGGCTCCAGAACTTGCTCATCGCCCTTCTCTCCTCGACGTCGATCTACTTGGCATGAGGCGGAAAGCGCATAGCGATCTCCGCCAGGTGACCTCGGTGGCACGGCCTGTGACCGCGCCCCCGACTTACTTGATTCGATACTCGGCACTGCGCGCATGGGCGGTCAGCGACTCGCCGCGCGCGAGTACCGAAGCGACCTTGCCGAGGGTCGATGCGCCATCGGCCGAGCAATGGATGATCGACGAGCGCTTCTGGAAGTCATAGACACCCAGCGGCGAAGAGAACCGGGCGGTGCCTGAAGTCGGCAGCACGTGGTTGGGGCCGGCACAGTAGTCACCCAGGGCCTCGGCGGTGTAGCGACCCATGAAGATGGCGCCGGCATGGCGAATCTGCGGCAGGTACTGCTCCGGATTCTCGACCGACAGCTCCAGGTGCTCCGGAGCGATTCGGTTGGCCACCTCGATGGCCTGCGCCATGTCCGCGACCGCGATCAGCGCGCCGCGTGCACTCAGCGAGGTGCGTGCGATGTCCGCCCGCTCGAGCGTCGGCAACAAACGCTCGATGCTCTCGGCGACGCGGTCGAGAAAGGCCGCATCCGGGCTGACCAGGATCGACTGGGCATCCTCGTCGTGCTCGGCCTGGGAGAACAGGTCCATCGCGATCCAGTCCGGATCGGTCTTGCCATCGCAGACCACGAGGATCTCGGACGGACCGGCGATCATGTCGATCCCCACCTTGCCGAACACATGGCGCTTGGCCGTAGCGACATAGATATTTCCAGGCCCGACGATCTTGTCCACGGGCGGCACGCTTTCGGTGCCATAGGCAAGCGCGGCGACCGCCTGCGCACCACCGATGCAGAAGACGCGGTCGACGCCCGCCAGCGCAGCTGCAGCCAGCACCAGCTCGTTGACTTCGCCGCGCGGCGTCGGTACCACCATGACCACCTCGGGAACGCCGGCGACCTTCGCCGGGATCGCGTTCATCAGCACCGAGGACGGATAGGCAGCCTTGCCGCCGGGCACGTAGAGCCCTGCGCGGTCCAACGGCGTGACCTTCTGCCCGAGCACGGTGCCATCGGCCTCGGTGTAGCTCCAGGAGTCCTGACGCTGCCGCTCGTGGTACGCCCGCACCCGCTCGGCCGCGGCCTCGAGCGCCGCACGCTGCTCGGGCGAGATGCGCTGGAGTGCGAGGTCCAGACGCTCGCGCGCGAGGATGAGGTCTGCCATGTCGGCGACCTCCAGATTGTCGAAGCGCTGAGTGAACTCCACCAGCGCTGCATCACCGCGCTCGCGCACGGCCTTGATGATCTCCAGCACGCGGCCGTTGACCGCGTCGTCGGACACGCTTTCCCAGCTCAGCAGATGGTCCATCTGCCGGGCGAAATCGGGATCGGCAGCGTTGAGTCGACGCACAGCGTTGAAAGCGGTCATGACGGGCCTCGTGGTTGGCTAGCAATGAAACGGCTCGGATAGCGGTCGGGCATCGGGGCAGCCATGGCCTTGCCATGACCGGACGCCCGGCGCCGCAGGATCTGGCGCGCCGACCGTACAGGCCGCCTAGAGTACCAAGGAGGCCGGGGCGGCGCCTGCGCTTTTCGGCTATGGGTCGGATAGCCGAATGCGGCGTAAGACGTTAGGCGTGGTGTCGCTCGACGGCGGCCTGCAAGGCCTCGATCAGGGCCTGGATGCGCGCGTGCTGCATCTTCATCGAAGCCTTGTTGACGATCAGGCGCGAACTGATGGTGGCAATCAGCTCCTGCGGCTCGAGGCCGTTGGCTCGCAGCGTGTTGCCCGTATCGACCACGTCGATGATCTTGTCGGCCAGGCCGACCAGCGGAGCCAGCTCCATCGAGCCGTAGAGCTTGATGATTTCAACCTGCCGACCTTGCTGTGCGTAGTAACGCTTGGCCACGTTGACGAACTTGGTGGCGACACGCAGCCGCCCCTTGGGCTCGACCGCGCCGACCTTGCCAGCGGTCATCAACTTGCAATTGGCGATCTTCAGATCCAGCGGCTCGTACAACCCCTGTCCGCCGTACTCCATGAGCACGTCCTTGCCAGCCACGCCGAGGTCGGCCGCACCATGCTCGACATAGGTCGGCACGTCCGTAGCACGCACGATCAGCAGGCGCACGTCGTCCTGAGTGGTAGGGATGATCAGCTTGCGGCTCTTGTCCGGATTCTCGGTCGGTACGATGCCCGCCTCTGCCAGCAGCGGCAGGGTGTCGTCGAGGATGCGGCCTTTGGACAGCGCAATGGTGAGCATGGATGAATCCTTCTGAATCCTGCGAAGCCTGGCGGCCCGCTCAAAGGCCCGCGCAAGGCGGGCCACGGCAATCAACCCGGGATGCGGCGAATCTTCGCTCCGAGCAACTGCAGCTTCTCTTCGATGCACTCGTAGCCACGGTCGATGTGGTAGATGCGGTCGATGAGCGTATCACCCTCGGCGACCAGGCCGGCGATCACCAGGCTGGCCGAGGCGCGCAGGTCGGTGGCCATGACCGGCGCACCCTTCAGGTGATCGACGCCGGTCACGATGGCCGTATTGCCCTCGACGAGAATCTGCGCACCCATGCGGTTCATCTCGTAGACGTGCATGAAGCGGTTCTCGAAGACCGTCTCGATCACCGTGCCGGTACCTTCGGCGACGGCGTTCAGGGCGATGAACTGAGCCTGCATATCGGTGGGGAACGCCGGGTAGGGTGCGGTACGCACGTTCACGGCCTTTGGCCGCTTACCCTTCATGTCCAGCTCGATCCAGTTGCTGCCCGTGTCGATATGGGCACCCGCCTCGACCAGCTTGTGCAGCACGGCCTCGAGCAGGGTCGCATCGGTATCCTTCAAGCGCACGCGACCACCGGTCGCGGCGGCAGCCACCAGGTAGGTGCCGGTTTCGATGCGGTCAGGCATGACGCTGTAACGCCCGCCACCCAGGCGCTTGACGCCCTCGATGACGATGGTGTCGGTGCCGGCACCGCTGATCTTCGCGCCCATCGCGTTGAGGAAGTTGGCCAGATCGACCACCTCCGGCTCGCGTGCGGCGTTCTCCAGCACACTGCGCCCGTTGGCCAGCGCGGCCGCCATCATGATGTTCTCGGTGCCCGTCACGCTGACCGTATCGAACAGGAACCGCGCGCCCTGCAGGCCGCCGGCCGGTGCCTTGGCCTTGATGTAGCCACCCTCGACTTCGATATGCGCGCCCATGGCTTCGAGCCCGCGGATGTGCAGGTCGACCGGCCGCGAGCCGATCGCGCAACCGCCCGGCAACGCGACCTCGGCCTCACCGAAGCGAGCCACCATCGGCCCCAGCACCAGGATCGAGGCGCGCATGGTCTTGACCAGCTCGTAAGGGGCGACCAGCGTGCGGATGCTGCTGGCGTCGACCTCGACACTGAGCTTTTCATCGATGATCGGCTGCACGCCCATGCGACCGAACAGCTCGATCATCGTGGTGATGTCGTGCAGGTGCGGCAGGTTGCACACCGTGACCGGGGTATCGGCGAGCAGCGTCGCGGCAAGGATGGGCAACGCGGAGTTTTTCGCGCCGGAAATGCGGATTTCGCCGTCGAGGCGTACACCGCCGGTAATGATCAATTTATCCATGGTATTCCGTAGCCCGCAGGCCTGAGACCCCGTCGAAAGGCGCCACGGCTTGCCTGGCGCCAAAGCTGTCTGTGCGAATGGCCGCCGCGCTCAGCCGCGAGCGGCCCAGTCGTCGCGACTGAAGAACTTCATGGTAACGGCGTGAATACTGCCATCGGCGATCCAGGGGTTGAGGTGCGCGTAGATCTGCTGCTGGCGCTTGACCGCACTGAGCGCAGCCAACTCATCGCTGATGACATTCAGCTGGAAATTGCAGCCTTCGCCTTCGACTTCTACCTGGGCTCCCGGAATCTTCTCTTCCAGGAAATTCTTCACTTCTAGGGCCTGCATGTTCAACCTCGATCGGCGCTTGGGCGCACGGGCCGGCCATCATACAAAAAACGCCCGAAGCTGCGAACCCCGCCCGGCGGACCGCATCCGCCGATCAGTCGACAGCATCGCCATGCGCGGGCGACATCGGTCGCGGCTGTGCAGGCCGGGCACTGTCGGCCTGCGGCGCGGGAAAGCGTGACGAGGCATAGCGCACCACAAAGACCGCCAGCCCCAGCAACAGAATCGCCCCGGAGACGTAGACCACTCCCATGTCCGGGCGATGGTGGTGCGAAACGTCGGAGATCAGCAGCCGCGTCAGCGCGGTGATCGCGACATAGATGAGGAAGCGAACCGGCATGTGGTTGGTCTTGAAGTAGATCCCGACCATCGCACCGAGCTCTAGGTAGATGAACAGCAGCAGGATGTCGTCGACACTCGCGCTGCCCTTGTCGACCATATCCAGAAACGCCATCAGTGCGGCCCATGCCGTAGCCGCGCCAATAGCGAACAGCGCCAGATAATGAAAGGCCTCGACCAGCAGGTTGCCCAGCGCCTCGGCCAGGACATGCAGCCGCTCTCGCATCCGTTCCGCCCAGTTCAGCTTCATGCCCGCTCCATCTCTCAAGCCTGCTCGCCCAGCGGCAGGACCTCATCCAACCCGGACACCTTGGCGATGTCGCGCATTTCCTGCGGCAGGCCAACCACCTGCATCGCCTGTCCGCCCGCACGCGCATCGCGCATGAACGAAAGCAGCAACGAAAGCCCCACGCTGTTGGAGCGCTCGACACCCGAGCAGTCGAGCCGCACGCCGCCACTCGACGCCTGGATCAGCGCCCGCCCCTGCTCCCGCAGGGCCGCCCCACTGCGATGATCCAGCTCACCACTCAGGCGCAGCTCGCCATTGCCGCCGCGCTCGATGCGGCCTTCACTCATCGCCTGCAGCCTGCTGGCCAGCGGGAGTATCCTTCGCACGCGCCACGACCTCGGCCCAGCCGTCGATCGTCTTGTCCAGATCACCGCCGTTCTTCTGCATCGAGTCGGCGAACTGATCGCGGAACAACTTCCCGATGTTGATCCCGTTGATGATCACGTTGCGCACGCGCCACTCGCCCTGATTCACCATCGTATAGGACACCGGATAGACCTCGCCCTGACGGCCGACCACTTCCATGGCCACACTGGTTCGCTTGTCGTCCTGCTTGCCGGATGGCGGCAGCACTCGGATTTGCTGGTTGTTGTATTCCAGCAGCGCATTGCCATAGAACTGCATCAGGCTGCGCTTGAAGTTCTCCTGGAAGCGCGTCATCTGCTCCGGAGTGGCGCCGCGCGCGTATTTGACCGTCATGATGCTGCGCGAAATGCCTTCGGCATCGACGACCGGGCCGAGGATCTCGTTCAGCGCATCGTAGAAGGCGGCCGGATCCTGGCGATAGCGATCCTTGTTGGCCTTGAGGTCGGCCAGCAGCTTGTCGGTGGTCTGCTGGATGACCTGGTGCGGGCTGGCCGCCGCCTGGGTGAACAGTGGCAGAACCGCGAGCAGCACCAGCAGCCCGCGACGCAGAGCAGTCAACATGGATTGCACTCCTTATTCCTTGTTTACCGAGTTGAGCAGGAACTTGCCGATCAGGTCTTCGAGGACCAACGACGACTGAGTGTCGCGAATCGTATCGCCCTCGCCGAGCACATCTTCTTCACCGCCCACGCTGATGCCGATGTACTTTTCGCCAAGCAGGCCTGCCGTGAGGATCGATGCAGTGGAGTCGACCGGCAGAATGTTCACATCGTTCTGAATCTCGAGCGTCACCCGACCAGTGTAGGTGTCGCGATCGAGATCGATCGCGGTGACCTTGCCAATGGTCACACCAGCCATGGTCACCTTGGACCGTACCGTGAGCCCGGCGATGTTGTCGAAATAGGCGTAGAGCTTGTAGGTATCGGCATTGCTGACGGTCAGACCGCTGACGCGCAGCGACAGCAAAAGCAGCGCCAGCAGCCCGGCGAGCAGAAACAGCCCGACACCCATTTCCAGTGTGCGGATACGCATCAGAGATCTCCAAACATCAATGCGGTCAGAATGAAATCCAGCCCGAGAACGGCCAGCGAGGCATAGACGACAGTGCGCGTCGTGGCGCGACTGATACCCTCCGAAGTGGGCTCGCAGTCATAACCCTGGAATACCGCGATCCAAGTCACCACGAGGGCGAAGACCACGCTCTTGACGATGCCGTTGAACACGTCGGAGTGAAAGTCGACGCTGTTCTGCATGTTCGCCCAGAAGGACCCCTCATAGACTCCCAGCCAGTCCACGGCGACCATGGCTCCTCCCCAGATGCCGACCACGTTGAAGATCAACGTCAACAGCGGCAGGGAAATGAAGCCGGCCCAGAGCCGCGGAGCAATCACATACTTCAGCGGATCGACGCCGATCATCTCCAGGCTGGAAAGCTGTTCGGTCGATTTCATGTTGCCGATCTCGGCTGTCAGCGCCGAGCCGGCACGCCCGGCGAACAGCAGCGCGGTAACCACAGGCCCGAGCTCGCGCAGGAGCGTCAGCGCGATCATCTGGCCGACAGCCTGCTCGGACCCGTAACTGGTCAGGATGTTGTACCCCTGCAGGGCCAGCACCATGCCGATGAACAGCCCGGAAACCACCACGATCGCCAGCGAAAGCACGCCCACGAAGTACAACTGACGCACCAGCAGGCCGAAGCCGTTGCGCAACCCGCTGCGCCCCAGGAGCACATGCCCGAGAAACAGGCTCGAGCGCCCAAGCGCGGCCACCACGTCCATACCGGCACGACCGAGCAGGCGAACCTGCTCGGCCATCGAGCGCTTACGCATCGGCACCTCCGAGCAAATCTTCGGCATAGGACGGCGCCGGGAAATGGAAAGGCACGGGGCCATCGGCCGCGCCCTGCATGAACTGTCGGATACGCGGGTTATCCGACTCCATCAGTTCGGCCGGCACACCATGACCAAGCACCTGGCCGTCGCCGACCACGTAGATATAGTCGGCAATGCTGGCCGTCTCGGCCAGATCATGCGAAACCACGATACTGGTGATACCCAGCGCATCGTTGAGCAGGCGGATCAGCCGCACCAGAACACCCATTGCGATCGGGTCCTGGCCGGCGAATGGCTCGTCGTACATCAGAATCTGGGGATCCAGCGCAATGGCGCGAGCAAGTGCCACGCGACGCTTCATGCCGCCGGAGAGTTCATCCGGCATCAGCTCGACGGCGCCACGCAGGCCGACAGCCTGGAGCTTCATCAGCACGATGTCGCGGATCATCTCCTCGGGCAGGCTGGTGTGCACGCGCAACGGAAACGCGACGTTCTCGAAGACATCGAGGTCGGTGAACAGCGCGCCGCTCTGGAACAGCACCCCCATCTGCTTGCGCATGTCGAACAGTTCGCTGCGCGATAGCTTGGGAAGGTTGTGACCGGCCACCCAGACCTCGCCGGAGCTGGGCATCAGCTGCGCCGCGATCAATCGCAGCAGCGTTGTCTTGCCACAGCCGGACGGCCCCATGATGGCCGTGACCTTGCCTCTGGGAATAACGATGTCGACGTTATCGAAAATGGCCCTCTCACCGCGCCTGAAGGTCACTCCCTTCAGCTCGACGGCGTAGGCATTGCTGGCGCTCATCTGGTCTCCTTGCAAACCGCCCGCTTCCTTCAGACGGCCCCCGATGGACAGGGGATACGTTGTGCGCTGACCTTTCGGCGGCGCGCACTATAGCACCGCCCCTCGCCCGTCCCAACACGCGGCATAGCGCAGCCCGTTGCAAAAGCTTGCTGTCCGTCCGCGAACGACGCGGGCGGAGCCGGGTGACTTTTGCATGAGCATGCTCGCGAATAGCGTTATACTCCTCGGCTTTTCATTGCCAGCGCAAACGACCATGCCCAAGCAAGCCCGCCTGATCGAATCCGCCCTTCGCACCATCAGCATGGAAATCGAAGCAGTCGAACAGCTGAAGCAGCGCATCGACGAACGTTTCGAACATGCCTGCCGGCTGATCCTCGAGTGCAAGGGGCGCGTAGTGGTGGTAGGCATGGGTAAGTCCGGCCATATCGGCAACAAGATTGCCGCCACCCTGGCCAGCACGGGGACCGCCGCCTTTTTCGTCCATCCCGCCGAGGCCAGCCACGGCGACATGGGCATGATCACCCGTGATGACGTGGTCCTGGCCCTGTCGAACTCGGGCACCACCAGCGAGATCGTCACACTGCTGCCGCTGATCAAGCGCCTGGGCATCACCCTGATCAGCATGACGGGGCAGCCCGAGTCGGTACTGGCCAAGGCCGCAGCCGTGAATCTCGACGCCAGCGTCGCGGCCGAGGCCTGTCCGCTCAACCTGGCGCCAACCTCCTCGACCACCGCCAGCCTGGTGCTCGGCGATGCGCTGGCCATCGCCCTGCTCGAGGCCCGTGGTTTCACCGCAGAAGACTTCGCTTTTTCCCATCCCGGCGGCGCGCTGGGCCGGCGACTCCTGCTGAAAGTCGAACATGTCATGCACAGCGGCGCCCGCTTGCCCTGCGTCAAGCGCGGCACGGCGCTGCGCGACGCACTGCTGGAAATGACCCAGAAAGGCCTGGGCATGACCGTTGTCCTGGAAGACGACGGGCGCCTGGCCGGTATCTTCACCGACGGCGACCTGCGCCGCACACTGGACCGCGGCATCGATTTCCAGCAGGCGCTGATCGACCAGGTAATGACCGTTCACGGCAAGACCGCTACGCCCGACATGCTGGCCGCCGAGGCGTTGAAGATCATGGAAGACCATAAGATCAACGCGCTTGTCGTGGTCGACGACAGCGACCACCCGGTTGGCGCACTGAACATGCACGACCTGCTGCGCGCCGGAGTACTGTGATGCAAGCTGACCTGCTCGAACGCGCCCGCCAGATCCGCCTGGCCATTTTCGATGTCGATGGCGTACTGACCGATGGTCGCCTGTACTTTCTGACCGATGGCAGCGAGTTCAAGACCTTTAACACGCTCGACGGCCACGGCATCAAGATGCTGATCAACTCCGGCGTGCGTACCGCGATCATCAGCGGCCGCAAGACACCGGTGGTCGAGCGCCGCGCGCAGAACCTGGGCATCCAGCATCTCTATCAGGGTCGCGAGGACAAACTCGTGGTACTCGATGAGCTGCTCGGCGAGCTGGGGCTGAACTATGCTCAGGTCGCCTACCTGGGCGACGACCTGCCGGATCTACCGGTGATTCGCCGCGTCGGCCTGGGCATGGCCGTGGCCAGTGCCGATCCCTTCGTGCGCCAACACGCGCATGGCGTGACCCAGGCGCGTGGTGGTGAAGGGGCAGCGCGCGAGTTCTGCGAGCTTATCCTCCAGGCACAGGGCAATCTCGAGGCGGCACAGGCCGCCTACCTATAGAGAGGAACACCATGCTGCAAAAGCTGCGCTTCCCGCTGTTGCTGGGCGTCATCGCCGCGCTGCTGGTGGCCGTGGGCTACTGGAACATCCGCCCGGAGAGTTTCATGCAGGAGCCTGTGCAGGCGACCTCGACAGAGCCGAGCATCGACTTCTACGTGGTCAACGCGCGCACCGTGCAGTATCAGCCGGGCGGCAAGCGCCACTACGAACTACGCAGCGAGCGCATGGAGCACATCAAGGCGAGCGACGTCAGCCTGCTTACCCGTCCCGACCTGCTGGCCTATCGCGGCACGGAGCTTCCGTGGCACGTGCGCAGCGAGCGAGGCGAAGTGTCGCCTGGCGGCGAACAGGTCGAACTCATCGATGACGTGGTCGTCGAGCGCACCGACGCCAAGGGACGCCCGACCGTCGTGACCACCAGCCGCATGACGGTGTGGCCGGAGAAGGATTACGCCGAAACCCGCCAAGCCGTTAGAATCGACGCCGCCAACGGTGTTACCACCGCCAATGGAATGAAAGCGTACCTGGATGACGGCAGGATGCTCCTGCTGTCCAACGTAAGAGGCCAGCATGAGCTGCGTTAAGACCCTTCCCCTCCTGCTCGGTTTGAGCGCCTATCTGCTCGGCAGCTCCGCCTGGGCACTTCCCGAGGATCGCGATCAGCCGATTCGCGTGCAGGCCGATACCGCCGAACTGGATGACCGACAGGGCGTCGCGGTCTATCGTGGCGACGTGGTCATCACCCAGGGCACGATGAAGATCACTGGTGACACCGTCACCATCACCCAGAACGAGAATGGCGACGTCGAGGTATTCACCTCGATCGGCAAGCCCGCCTACTACGAGCAGAAGCCGGCGGTCGACAAGGACATCGTCAAGGCTTACGGCCTGACCATCCAGTACTTCGCCGCGAACGAGCGCATCGTGCTGATCGACCAGGCGAAGGTCGTCCAGGAAGGCAATACCTTCGAAGGCGAGAAGATCGTCTATGACACCCGCCGGCAGATCGTCAACGCGGGCCGCGCGAGCAATGCCGAAGTGACCACGCCGCGTCCGCGTGTCGACATGGTCATCCAGCCGCGCAAGAAGGATCAGCCAGCAGAGCAGGCGCAGTAATGGCCGTACTCAAAGCGCAGCATCTGGCCAAGAGCTACAAGAGCCGCCAGGTCGTCCGTGACGTCAGCCTGTCCATCGAGAGCGGCCAGATCGTGGGCCTCCTTGGCCCCAACGGCGCAGGCAAGACCACCTGCTTCTACATGATCGTCGGCCTGGTCGGCGCCGACCAGGGACGCGTGCTGATCGATCAGCAGGACGTCACCCACCTGCCAATGCACGGCCGGGCGCGTGCCGGCATCGGCTACCTGCCCCAGGAAGCATCGATCTTTCGCAAGCTTTCGGTGGCCGACAACATCATGGCCATTCTCGAAACGCGCAAGGATCTCGACCGCGCCGGCCGCCAGCAGGCGCTCGAAGCGCTGCTGCAGGAATTTCATATCAGCCACATCCGCGACAGCCTCGGCATGAGCCTGTCCGGCGGCGAACGCCGACGCGTCGAAATCGCTCGCGCGCTGGCAACGTCGCCGAAGTTCATCCTGCTTGACGAACCCTTTGCCGGCGTGGACCCGATTTCGGTCGGCGACATCAAGCAGATCATCCACCATCTCAAGGCCAAGGGCATCGGCGTGCTGATAACCGATCACAATGTGCGCGAGACCCTGGATATCTGCGAGACGGCCTACATCGTCAACGATGGCCGACTGATCGCCGAAGGCGATGCCGAGACGATTCTGGCCAACCAGTTGGTCAAGGAAGTCTATCTGGGCCACGAATTCCGCCTGTGAGCCCCTTTTTAACGGATTAAACGACAACCAGGCCTAGGCAAGGGCTTCGCAGGTAGGCATATAATTTGCTTTCCCGGCGGCGCAACGCGCGCCAGCGATTAGGAACAGGCGCACCAGCGCCGGCATCAAAGGTTCGAAGTCCTCTGCCATGAAACCATCGCTAGTCCTGAAGATGGGCCAGCAGCTGACCATGACGCCTCAGCTGCAACAAGCCATTCGATTGCTCCAGCTTTCAACGCTGGATCTGCAACAGGAAATCCAGGAGGCCCTGGATTCCAACCCGATGCTCGAGCGCGAGGAGGACGGCGACGACTACGACGGCGCCGACCCGATGGCCGAAGCCAGCGAAGCGGGGAGCAGCACCGGAGACAACGACCAGCCTGCTCTCGACAGCCGCTACGAAGAGACCAGCCACTCGGCCGAGAGCCTGGACGATAACGAATGGAGCGAGCGAATTCCCAGCGAGCTGCCTGTCGATACCGCCTGGGAAGATATCTACCAGACCAGCGCCAGCAGCCTGCCGGCCAGCGACGATGACGAGTGGGATTTCACCACGCGCACCCCGACGGGCCTCAGCCTTCAGGCCCACCTGCTCTGGCAGCTCAATCTCACGCCGATGAGCGATACCGATCGCCTGATCGCCACCTCGATCATCGACGGCATCAACGACCAGGGTTATCTGGAAGAAAGCCTGGAAGACATTCTCGCGTCGATCGACCCGGAACTCGATGTGGAGATGGACGAGATCGAGGTCGTTCTGCACCGCGTACAGCAGTTCGAGCCTGCCGGTATCGGAGCCCGCGATCTGCGCGAATGCCTGCTGCTGCAGTTGCGCCAGCTGCCGTCGAACACCGCCTGGCTTGCCGAAGCGCAACGCCTGGTCCGCGACTACCTCGACGTGCTCGGCAACCGCGACTACAGCGCTCTAATGCGTCGCATGAAGCTCAAGGAAGACGAGCTGCGCCAGGTCATCGAACTCGTGCAATCTCTCAACCCCAGGCCCGGCTCGCAGATCGAAGCCAGCGAACCGGAGTATGTCGTCCCGGATGTCATCGTGCGTAAGCACAACGGCCGCTGGCTGGTCGAGCTCAATCAGGAAGCCATGCCGCGCCTGCGCGTCAATCCGCAGTACGCCGGCTTCGTCAAGCGAGCCGATACGAGCGCCGACAACACGTTCATGCGAAATCAGCTGCAGGAGGCGCGCTGGTTCATCAAGAGCCTGCTGAGCCGCAACGAGACCCTGATGAAAGTGGCGACCCAGATCGTCGAGCATCAGCGCGGTTTTCTCGAGCACGGCGAAGAGGCAATGAAGCCCCTGGTCCTGCATGACATCGCCGAAGCCGTCGGCATGCACGAGTCGACCATTTCGCGCGTCACGACACAGAAATACATGCATACGCCGCGCGGCATCTACGAGCTCAAGTACTTTTTCTCCAGCCACGTAAGCACAACCGAAGGCGGCGAATGCTCGTCGACGGCGATCCGCGCGATCATCAAGAAACTGGTTGCCGCGGAAAACCCGAAAAAGCCATTGAGCGACAGCAAGATCGCTGGTTTACTGGAGGCACAAGGCATTCAGGTAGCGCGTCGTACCGTGGCGAAATATCGCGAATCACTGGGTATCGCGCCGTCAAGTGAGCGAAAGCGACTGTAGACGAACACGGCTGGTTCGGAAGGTTTGGATGGCAGACCGAGGTCTGCCTCTTCTGCGGAAAGCAACAAGGAGAAGCAGTATGCAAATCAACATCAGCGGTCTTCATCTGGAAGTGACTGATGCCCTGCGCAGCTATGTCGAGGAGAAGTTCGAGCGGCTTTCGCGCCACTTCGACCGCATCATCAGCGTTCAGGTGTTCCTGCAGGTTGAAAAGCTCAAGCAGAAAGCCGAAGGCACGCTGCATATCGCCGGGCGCGAGGTTGTGGCCAATGCCGAACACGAAGACATGTATGCCGCCATCGACCTGCTGGTCGACAAGCTTGATCGTCAGCTGATCAAGCACAAGGAAAAGCAGCTCGACCATTCCCAGGGCGTCGTTGCCCGCTAATCGACATGATCCGACTCGAAAGCATCCTGACCCCCGGACGTTCGCTGGTGAACGTCCCGGGCGGCAGCAAGAAACGCGTACTCGAACAGATCGCCAAGGTGGTCGCCCAGGATATTCCGGACCTGGATTCGCAGACCATCTTCGAAAGCCTGGTGGCTCGCGAAAAGCTCGGATCCACGGGCTTCGGCAACGGCATTGCCATTCCTCACTGTCGCATGGCCGGCTGCACCTCGCCGGTCAGTGCGGTATTGCGCCTCGATGCACCGGTAGACTTCGACGCGATCGACGGCGAGCCGGTCGATCTCCTGTTCGTTCTGCTTGTGCCCGAGGCTGCGACCGACGAGCATCTCGAGCTGCTGCGCCAGATCGCCAGCATGCTGGACCGGGAGGACGTCCGCGCGCGCCTGCGCCAAGCGCAGACCAGCGAAAGCCTCTATCAGGTGGTCGTCGACGTTCAGAGCGGGGCCTGATGCCCGCTCGCGGCCGCATTCGCATTGAGTGCGGCATGAGGAGAGAAGTTTGGTGACTGCGAGCCATCCAACCATGACGCCACGTCGACGGAGCCTCCAACGCTCCGCACGCCGGAGCGTGGGCCAGAGGCTGTCGTGATGCGCCTGATCATCGTCAGCGGCCGCTCGGGGTCGGGGAAAAGCACGGCACTGGATGTACTCGAGGACAACGGCTTCTATTGCATCGACAACCTGCCGGCGGGACTTCTACCGGAACTCGCCGAGCGCGCCCTGCTACACACCGAACTGCTGCAACCGCAGGTCGCCGTCTCGATCGATGCGCGAAACCTGCCGAGCCAGCTCAGACGCTTCCCGGAGTTGCTGCAGGAAGTCCGGGGCAGGCACATTCAATGCGACGTCCTGTATCTGGACGCCGACGACGAAACCCTGCTCAAGCGCTTTTCCGAAACCCGCCGCCGTCACCCGCTGACGAACGAAACCCGCTCTTTGGCCGAAGCCATTCGCGATGAAGAGCTGTTGCTGACGGCGATCGCCGACCATGCCGACCTGAAGGTCGACACCACGCACCTGAATCTCTATCAGCTGCGCGATGCACTCAAGCTGCGACTGCTGAACAAGCCGGAGCCCGGTACCGCATTTCTGATCGAGTCGTTCGGGTTCAAGCGCGGAATGCCGGTCGACGCCGACCTGGTGTTCGACGTTCGCTGCCTGCCCAACCCGTACTGGAAGGCGGAGCTGCGCGACTTTTCCGGCCTCGACCAGCCGGTGATCGACTACCTGGCCGTCCAGCCCGATGTCGAGGAAATGTTCCAGGACATCCACGCCTACCTGAGCAAATGGCTGCCACGCTTCGCCGCCAGCAACCGGGCCTACGTCACCGTGGCGATCGGCTGCACCGGCGGCCACCACCGCTCGGTCTATCTGGCCGAGCGTCTCGGACAGGCGCTACGGGAGCCTCTCAAGAATCTTCAGGTTCGCCATCGCGACCTCTAGGACCAGCCAGACCGATGCCCACGCGCGAAATCACCATCATCAACAAGCTCGGCCTGCACGCGCGTGCCGCGGCCAAGTTCGTCGGCGTGGCGACACGCTACCCCTGCAACGTGCGCATCGGTCGTGACGCCGCCAGCCTGGTGGACGGCAAGAACATCATGGCGGTCATGATGCTCGCCGCCGGCAAGGGCACCACCGTACATTTGAGTACCGAGGGCGAGCAGGACCAGGATGCGATGAGCGCGCTGGTCGCACTCATCGAGGATTACTTCGAAGAAGGCGAGTAGCCACCGCGCCGCACAGCAGCGCGGACCGCTACTGACACGGCATTCAACTGCCGGCAACCGTCATCCGCTCGATCAGTACCGAACCGCTGCGAACATTGCTGCGCGTCTCCACGTCGCAGCCGACCGCGGCGATCTGACGGAACATGTCGCGCAGATTGCCGGCGATCGTTACCTCCTGCACCGGAAACTGGATTTCACCGTTCTCGACCCAATAGCCGCCGGCGCCGCGCGAGTAGTCACCGGTCACCAGATTGAGCCCCTGCCCCATCAGCTCGGTGACCAGCAGACCACGGCCCATCTGGCGAATCAGCGCCGCCTGATCCGCTTCGCCGTGACTGACGAACAGGTTATGCACGCCCCCCGCATTGGCGGTGCTCGGCATACCCAGCTTGCGGCCGGAATAGGTGCCCAGCACATAGGACAGCAGTCTGCCCTGCTCGACGAAGGGCTTGGCATAGGTCGCCAGGCCGTCACCATCGTAGGCTGCGCTGCCGAGCGCTCGCAGCAGGTGCGGCCGCTCATCCAGCGTCAGCCAGTCGGGGAACAGTGTCTGGCCCAGCGCCCCCTCGAGAAAGGACGCCTTTCGATACAGATTGGCCCCCGAGATCGCGGCCAGGAAATGGCCGAACAACCCCGTCGCGAGCTCGGCGGAGAACAGCACTGGTACTTCGCAGGTGGGTACAGGGCGCGCGCCGAGCCGTTGTACCGCCCGCTCGGCGGCGCGGCGACCGATCTGTGCAGGATCGAGCAGCGCATCGCCCTGACGGTTGACGTCGTAGAAATAGTCCCGCTGCATCTGCCCGTCAGCCTCGGCGATCATCACGCAACTGAGGCTGTGCCGCGTGCTGCAATAACCGCCGATGAAGCCGTTGCTATTGCCGTAGGCACGCGCGCCCTGGTGGGTGTTCAGGCTCGTGCCGTCGGCATTTCGGATACGCGGATCCGCGGCGAAGGCTGCCGCTTCGCAGGCCAGGGCTTGCTCGATCGCCTGCTCCGGCGCGATGTCCCAGGGGTGGTAGAGATCGAGATCGGGAACCTCACGGGCCATCAGCGACGCATCGGCCAGTCCGGCGAACTCGTCCTCCGAGGCGTGACGCGCGATGGCCAGTGCCGCGGCAACGGTCTCGCGTATGGCGCTGTCACCGCTGCCCGTGGTGCTTGCCGAGCCCTTGCGCTGGCCGACATACAGCGTGATGCCGAAGCCCTGGTCGCGATTGAACTCGACGGTCTCGACCTCGCCACGGCGCACGGTGGTGGAAAGCCCCTGCTCGACCGACACCGATACCTCGCAGGCGCTGGCACCCTGTCGGCGGGCTTCGCCGATGATCTGCGCGACCTTGTCCTGCAAGCCGGGCAGCGCCGCTGGCCCGATCCCTTCAACTTCGCTCATAAGCACTCCCAAGCATTCATCTTGGCAGCCCGGGAACGGGCACTCGCCTGTTCGAGCTGCTGCTATCATGGCCCGCACGTCTCGATTGGACCCTTTCATGTCTGACTATTCCGACACCGACGATCTCGGTGAAAAAAGCAAATCGCAGGTCAAGCGCGAACTGCTGGCACTCCAGGAGCTCGGCGAGCGGCTGACCACCCTCAAGCCCGAGCTGATCGCACGCCTGCCGCTCAGCGACGCCCTGCAGAAGGCCCTGGCCGATGCACCGAAGCACAAGGCGCATATCGCTCGCAAGCGCCATATCCAGTACATAGGCCGGCTGATGCGCGACCAGGACGTCGACGCGATTCTCGCGCTGGTCGACCAGGTCGACGCCTCGACACGGCAGTACAACGAGCGATTCCATGCACTGGAGCGCTGGCGTGATCGCTTGATCGCCGGCAACGACGAGGTCCTCGACGCCTTCGTCAGCGAATACCCCGACGCCGACCGCCAGCACCTTCGCAGCCTGATCCGCCATGCCCAGCACGAGGCGGCGCACAACAAGCCGCCGGCCGCCGCGCGCAAGGTGTTCAAGTACATCCGCGAACTGGACGAGCTCAAGCGCGGCCTGAAATAGGCCGCCGCACACCGCCCCCGCTCACGCGCCAGTGCCGCCCACGGTGATGCCATCGATTTTCAGGGTCGGCTGACCGACGCCGACCGGCACGGATTGGCCATCCTTGCCGCACGTTCCAACGCCACTGTCCAGCGCGAGATCATTGCCCACCATGGAAACGCGGCTCATGGCCTCCGGGCCGTTGCCGATCAGGGTTGCGCCCTTGACCGGCGCGGTGATGCGACCGTCCTCGATGAGGTAGGCCTCGCTGGTGGAAAAGACGAACTTGCCGCTGGTGATGTCGACCTGGCCGCCGCCCAGGTTGGCGCAATAGATGCCCCGCTTCACCGAGCGGATGATATCCTCCGGCTCGCTCTGCCCGGCCAACATGTAGGTATTGGTCATGCGTGGCATGGGCAGGTGCGCATAAGACTCGCGACGGCCGTTGCCGGTCGGCGCGACGCCCATCAGGCGAGCGTTGAGCTTGTCCTGCATATAGCCCTTGAGCACGCCGTTTTCGATCAGGGTGGTGCACTGTGTCGGCGTGCCTTCGTCATCCACGCTGAGCGAACCCCGGCGATTGGCCAGCGTGCCGTCATCGACGATCGTGCATAGCGAGGAAGCCACCCGCTCACCGATGCGCCCGCTGTAGGCCGAGCTACCCTTGCGGTTGAAGTCGCCTTCAAGGCCGTGTCCTACCGCTTCGTGCAGCAGCACCCCCGACCAACCGGGACCGAGCACCACGGGCAACGTACCGGCCGGCGCCGGAAGCGCCTCGAGGTTGACCAGCGCCTGGCGCAGCGCTTCGCGCGCATAGCCCATGGCCCGATCCTCCTGGAGGAAAAAGTCGTATCCGGTCCGCCCGCCACCGCCATGGCCGCCGCGCTCGCGCCGGCCGTTCTGCTCGACGATCACACTGACATTGAAACGCACCAAGGGGCGGATGTCGCTGGCCAGCGAACCGTCGAGCGCGGCGACAAGAATGTGCTCCCAGACACCGGCCAGGCTTACCGTGACCTGAGTGATGCGCGGGTCCAGCGCACGCGTCGCCAGGTCGACGCGCTTGAGCAGCTCCACCTTGTCGGCGCGGCTCATGCCATCCAGCGGATTGGCATGCGCATAGAGCGGCGCGAAGGCGGCCTTCGACAACACTTCAACGCGTTGTTGCTCACCGCTGCGGGCGATCGAGCGCGCCGCCTGCGCGGCCTGGCGCAGCGCCTGGGCACCAATCGCATTACTGTAGGCAAAGCCTGTCTTGTCGCCGGACAGCGCCCGAACACCGACGCCCTGCTCGAGATGGAAGCCGCCCTCCTTGACGATGCCATCCTCCAGCACCCAGGACTCACTCACCTGATCCTGGAAATACAGGTCCGCGGCGTCGATGCGCGGCCCGGCCAGCTCTCCGAGCAGGCCGGGAAGATCATCCAGGCCGAGCCCACCGGGCGTCAGCAGTCGTTCGGTTACAGGTAACAGCCAATCGCTCATAGTCACTCCACATTCGCCGTGCTCAGGCACGGTACAGAAAATCGTCGGTGATTGGCCAGCGGCATGCGCTGGCGTAGCGCGGCCTGTTCAGCCGCATCGCGCGGGCGAACCAGCACGCCGGCGCCGCGCTCGCACTCAGCCAGCAGCCGGCCCCAGGGATCGACG
Source organism: Stutzerimonas sp. CXK-1 (assembly GCF_057738225.1). Taxonomy (NCBI): domain Bacteria; kingdom Pseudomonadati; phylum Pseudomonadota; class Gammaproteobacteria; order Pseudomonadales; family Pseudomonadaceae; genus Stutzerimonas; species Stutzerimonas sp. CXK-1. The sequence continues at coordinate 3,254,878 of NZ_CM173217.1, forward strand.
ATCGCCGAATGCCCGTGCGTGCGGCGCCCGCCGGCGTGCTCGCCACCCTGGGCCGCGGCGAGCAGGTAACACTGGGTTTCGATGGCCCGGGCACGGATCAGCACCTGCCAATGCGCCTCGCCCGTTACCTGGGTAAAGGCCGAGGGCGCGGCGATCAGCTCGGCCCCGGCGGCACGCAGAGCGCCGTAGAGTTCGGGGAAACGCAGGTCATAGCAGACCGACAAGCCGAGCCGGCCGACAGGCGTATCGACCACGACCAGCCGCTCGCCTGCGGCGTAATCGTCCGATTCGCGGTAACTTGCGCGGCTATCAGCCACCTCGGCATCAAAAAGATGCAGCTTGTCGTAGCGCGCCACGCGACGCCCCTGGTCGTCGTACACCAGCGAACAGGCATAGGGCCTGGCGCCTGGCGCACCGTCGGGCGGCAAGGCAATGGTGCCGGCCACCAGCCACAAACCGAACTCCCGCGTGACTGCGCTCAACCAGGGCAGGATCGGCCCCAGCCCCTCGGCCTCCGCGCGCGCAATGGCAGGCACCTGCGGATGACCGAGCGCAGCGAAGTTCTCTGGCAGCACCGCCAGCCGCGCGCCAGCTTCGGCGGCCTCGGCGAGCAGCTCGCGAGCAGTCTGCAGATTGCGGGCGATATCCGCCTGGCTGACCATCTGGATGACTGCGATCGACATGACGCACTCCACGGACGACGACTGAGCTAGTGATTTGGAATGCCCGACCGGACGGCCGTTCACTCGGGCTTCTCGAAGGGTTTGTCGAAGGTGATGCGCGGCGACTGCCAGGGCCCCTCGACGTTGTACTGGACGCTCGCGAAGCGCGCGACCCGGTCACCCAGCAGCTTGTCGAAGACGAACAGGGCGCCGCCGACGGCGGGCGCACCGACGATGAGCGCCGCCAGCGGCAGGTTGTTGCTCACCGGCAGGGTCACCAGCAGCTTGGCGTCAATGCGGTCGGCGACCATGTCGAGCGTACCGCTGAGCTCGAGATTGCTCGAGGGGCCGCTGACGGTCACCGCCTTTTCCGTGCGGTATACGCCATCGCGCGCGACCAGCGACCCCGTCAACCGGTCGTAACTGTAGCCCTTGCCGAACAGATCCGAGAAATCCAACCGCAGGCGCCGGCCGATCGAGTTGAAGTTGAGCAGGCCGAACACGCGCAGGGCCTGCGTTCCGCCTTCCAACTCGACGAACTGGCCTTTGCGCAGCCGCGGCTCGAGGGTTCCCGAATAGCGCGACAGGGCAAACCAGGCCGGCGAGCCAGGCCAGCTACCGTCGACATCCAGGCGAAAGCTTTCGCTGGTCGTCGACGGTGCGAAGCCCCAGGCGAGCAGCACGTCGGCCAGGTTGCTGCCCGACAACCGGCCCTGATAACGGGTGCGTCCGGCGGCCCAACTGCCGCTGCCCTGCAGCTTGAGCCCCTTGAGCTCGAGGTCGACGTCCGAGAACGTCACGCCGCTTTCGCGCGGCCGCAGCTTCAGCGCCCAAGGCCCCAGGCGGGCGTCTCCCTGCCAGACCTGGGCGATACGGATGTCCATCGGCGGCAACCTGCCCGGGTCGACTGCCGCAAGCGGGTCAGGCCGGTCGCCGCCATCGGCCTGCGGACTCGCCGCAGGCAGGCGCAACTGCTGCAGGTCCGCCGTCAGTGTCGCGCCCGGCGCATCCGGCAGCTCCAGCCGCCCGCTGATCGTGTCGCTCTGAAGCCCCAGCGACCAGGCTCCGGTCAGCCGCTGCAGATCGACATCCAGCCCGGCAATGTCGGTGCCGAAGCCCTGGAAACGCTCGATCCGCAGCTCGGCTCCCCGTAGCAGGCCGCCCGCTGGCGCAGCTCCGCCTGCATCGGCCAGATAGCGCTCGCGTGCCGCCTGCCAGGCCTGCAGTTCGAGCTGGTCCAGCCGCCCCCTCACACGCAGGCCGCTGCGGCTTGGCAATACCGCTGCTCCCGGGCCCAGCCTGAGTTCGCCGCGGCCCTGGCGCCAATCCTCGGCCGGTGCGGCGAAATTGAGCGCAGCCAGCTCGCCATGGCGCACCGAATAGCGCCGCTCCGGCCCTTGCAGAGTCATGCGCAGCGAAGTGTCGCGGCGCACGCCCGCAGCCTTGCCGAAGGGCGCCGGCAGATCGATGCTGGCGCCGAGCAACGATGAATCGATCTGCAGCAGGCTGTCGGCCCCATCGAGCCCGAGTCGCAGTTGGTAGGGCAGCTCGCCGCTGATGGGCAATGGCTGCTCGATACCGAGCCACTGGGCCAACCGCTCGAGCGCGATGCTGCCTTGCGCTTCGATGCGGGTCGAGGGCGCGCCGGAGCTTCCAGTAGCAACCGCACGACCGCGCACTGAACGGCCGAAGGCCTGCGCCGAAAAGCGCTCGGCGCTGAATCCACGTTCGCTGTCGTAACGGAAACTGCCACTCAGCTGGTCGAAGGCCAGCGCGGGTTGCGGAATGCTCAACCGCGCCTCTTCGCTATGAAAGTCGACCGCCACCCGTGGCTTGCCGCCCTGCGCCAGCGGGATCTGCAGGTCCAGCTGGCCTTCCAGGCGCCCCTCACCCTGCCAGCCGGCGAACAGCGCCTGCGTTCCCATCGGTGCATCGCGCAACAGCGTCAGCGCATCGGCCACGCTGCTGGTGACGGCCCCCTGGATCGCCAGTTGCAGCGGCCCATCGACCTCACGCGGAATGCTGGCGCGAACGTCGCGCACCTGACTGTCGAGGATCTGCCCCTCCGCGAGACGAACCCGTATCCCGGAATCCTCGATCAGTACCTCGCCCCGGCCGCCGCGCAGGGCCGGCCAGCCCGGCCGATACGCCAGCTCCGCGTCGTGCACCTTGAAGTACAGACCCATGCTTCGCGCTTCGGCGGGCGCACCCCGATTGAGCGCGCCCTGATAGAGAAAATAGCCCTGTTCGATGGTGCCGCCGCGGATGGCCTGCTCCAGCCAATCCTTCAGGGCGGGGCTCAATGCCGGCGAGCGGCTCGGCAGGTATTTACCGGCGAAACGCGCGTCACCGTCACTGAGCCCGACGCGCAAGTCCATATAGTCCTCGGCCGCCGGGTCGCGTCGCAGGCGGATCAGGAAGTCGCCGGCCAGGCGCCCCTCCTCACCTTCCAGTTGCAGCGCCGAGCCAACGAGGGTCAGGGCCTCCTCGTCGAGCCGCCAGGAAAGCGTTCCGCGCGCCTGGCGATACGCCCATGCTTCGGGGAACAGCGGTGCCAACTGCAGGCTGAAGTCTCGGCTGTCGAGGCGCAACTGCCCCCGGTATTGGGTACCACTCACCGTACCGGAGGCGTGCTCTACCGCGGGAATCCAATGATGGTCGCCGATGCGGATGTCATCGAGTCGAGCGGAATAGCGCAGCCGCTCCTCATCGCTTCGTCCGGGGCGAAACGCCACCCGCACATCCTGCAGCGTGCCCTGCGGCGCAAGCGCGTTCAGTGTTTCCAGCCCGGCCTCCGGCAGCGGTGCCAGCGCCTGCGCCAGAGCTGCCAGCGGCGCGACCTGCAGACGATCGATACGCAGCGCCCAGTCTCCGGAAGCCGCACCGCGCTGAACGACCAGGCGCGTCTCTGCCAGGCGCTGTTCCCCGAGGTCGAACGACAAGCGCTCGGCCTGCAGGCGGTAGTCGCCATCGGCCTGCCGGTCGACATAGAGATCGGCCGCCAGATCGTCGAGCACCACGGATGCACGCGCCTGGTAGCCAGCGACCAGGTGCGCCGCGTTCAGACGCGCCGCAGCGCGCGCCAGCCCACCCCGCTCCCAGCGCGCCCAGAGCTCGCCACCGGCCTGCAGAGCCTGCAGTTGCCAGTCGCCGACGGAGCGCTTCGGCAGCCAGGCGGCCCAGTCGCTCTGTGGCAGGCTCAGGTACAGGTCGGCCTCAGCCTCGCGCCAGGCTGAAGCGTTCCCGCGCGCGCGCAGCGCGAGGCTCAGCGTCTGTCCGTCGGGCAGTACAGTACGTCCATCCAGGCGCCAGTCATCTGCACTGCTGCGCAGCGCGAGCGCCACGTAGCTGAGCGTCGCTACTGGCCCACCGGCGGGCTCGAAGGTGACCTGACTGTCTTCCAGGGCCAGCAGATGCACCGCCTGCAGCCCGCGCAGGATCCGCTCGATATCCGGGGCAGGACCCTGGCTGCGCTGCGGCAGCCCCTTGACCGCCCAGCCGCCATCGCGGCCTTCCACCAGGCCAAGGTGAAGCCCCACGAGCGTCAGCGAACGCAGTATCGGCTGGCGCGCGAGCAGCGATTCGGCGATGTCGGGGACCAGGATCAGCCGATCCAGCCGCACGGCGGCGGCACCGTCGCCAAGCACCACATCATGCGCCAGCATCTGCGGGGCGAAGCCCTGCCAGGCGCCTTCCAGCCGGCCAATGGCCACGGGCATTCCGATCGCCTGCTCGACCCGAGCCTCGACGTCCTGACGGTACTCGGCCACCAGCGGCACCAGCTGCCGGCCTAGCGCGACGTACAGCGCAGCCAGTATCAGCAGGCCGGCGGTGACGCCGAACAGGCGGTGCAACAGTCCACCAAGCAATCCCGCGGCCCCTTTCATGCGGTCCGGCTCCAGCGGTCTCTTCGTTCAAGGGACATGCCGCACCCGCTCAGAGCAGCACCACGTCGTACTGCTCCTGCGAGTACATGCTTTCGACCTGGAATTTGATGGAGCGGCCGATGAACGCTTCGAGATCGGCGACATTGCCCGACTCTTCGTCGAGCAGGCGGTCGATGACCTTCTGGTTGGCCAGCACCCGATAGCCCTCGGCCTGATAGGCGCGGGCTTCGCGCAGGATTTCGCGGAAGATCTCATAACAAACGGTTTCGGCGGTCTTCAGCTTGCCGCGCCCCTGGCAGGCCAGGCAGGGCTCGCACAGCACCTGTTCGAGGCTTTCACGGGTCCGCTTGCGGGTCATCTGCACGAGGCCCAGTTCCGTGATGCCGATGATGTTGGTCTTGGCGTGATCGCGCTCGAGCTGCTTCTCCAGCGTGCGCAATACCTGGCGGCGGTGCTCCTCGTCTTCCATGTCGATGAAGTCGATGATGATGATGCCGCCGATGTTGCGCAGCCGAAGCTGGCGGGCAATCGCCGTGGCCGCCTCGAGGTTGGTCTTGAAGATTGTCTCCTCGAGGGTGCGATGGCCGACAAAGGCGCCGGTATTGACGTCGATGGTCGTCATCGCCTCGGCCGGGTCGATGATCAGGTAGCCGCCGGACTTGAGCATCACCTTGCGCTCGAGGGCCTTCTGGATCTCGTCCTCGACACCATACAGGTCGAAGATCGGCCGTTCGCCCGGGTAGTGCTCCAGGCGGTCGCCCAGCTCGGGCATGAGCTCGCCGACGAACTGGGTGACCTTCTGGAAATTCTCGCGCGAATCGATGCGGATCTTCTCGATCCGTGGGTTGACCAGGTCACGCAAGGTGCGCATCGCCAGTGCCAGGTCCTCGTAGATCAGCGAAGGCGCCGAGGCCGTCTTCATCTGCCCGGCTATCTGCTCCCACAGCCGGCGCAGGTAGCGGATGTCCATGAGGATCTCGTCCTTGCCGGCGCCCTCGGCCGCGGTGCGCAGAATGAACCCGCCGGCCTCCTGGATACCCTCGGCCGCGACGCATTCGGCGACAACCTGCTTGAGCCGCTCACGCTCGCCCTCGTCCTCGATGCGCAGGGAAATGCCGACGTGGCTGGTGCGCGGCATGTACACCAGATAGCGCGACGGAATCGACAGCTGCGTGGTCAGCCGCGCGCCCTTGGTGCCGATGGGGTCCTTCGTCACCTGGACCACCAGGCTCTGCCCTTCATGCACCAGCGCATTGATCGGTTCGACCGCATTGCCCTCGCGACTGGAAATTTCCGAGGCATGAATGAAGGCGGCCCGGTCCAGGCCGATGTCGACGAACGCCGCCTGCATGCCCGGCAGCACACGCACAACCTTGCCCTTGTAGATATTGCCGACGATCCCGCGCCGCTGGGTGCGCTCGACATGCACCTCCTGCAACACGCCGTTTTCCACCACCGCCACGCGCGACTCCATCGGCGTGATGTTCATCAGGATTTCTTCGCTCATTGTTATGTCCGGGGCGAGTGCAAGGGAAAAGGGCTTGATGCAGGGCATTCTAACTGCCGGCGCGGTGCCGGGCAGGCTCTATGTCGCGGCCTGGCACCAGCGTGGCAGACCGAAGGTATCGAGCAGCTGGGCCGTCTCACACAGCGGCAGGCCGACGACCGCCGAATAGCTGCCGGACAGCCGGCTGACGAATACCGCGCCCCAGCCCTGGATACCGTAGCCGCCAGCCTTGTCGCATGGCTCGCCACTGGCCCAGTAGGCCTCGGCCTCGGCACGGCTGATCGGGCGAAACTCGACCTCGCTGGCGACCAGGCGCACTTCGCGGCGATCGTGCTGCGCCAGCGCAACGGCAGTCAGCACACGGTGGCTGCGTCCGGACAAGGCCAGCAGCATTGCCAGCCCCTCGTCCCGATCGGCCGGCTTGCCGAGGATGCGGCCATCCAGAACGACACTGGTGTCGGCCCCCAGCACGCAGCCGTTCGTGTGATCCAGAAGCGCCAGGCCGGCCCGCGCCTTGCCCAATGCCAGGCGCTGCACGTAGGCCTCGGGCGACTCGCCGGGCTGAGGGGTTTCGTCGATGCTGACCGCTAGCAAGGAAAACGGGACGCCGATCTGCTGTAGCAGTTCACGGCGACGGGGTGATGCGGAGGCGAGAAACAGCGCGCCCATGCCTGGTCCTTGTGCAAATAAGCCGCAGAGTCGCATATCGGCGCAGTGACGAAAAGCGCGGCGCAAGCCAGGCCCGGCCTAATCCGCGACACCGCCGGAGCGGAACGGGAGCGCCCGCCTCAGGCGACGTCGAAGCGCCGGCGCAGCCACTGCAGCGCGACGAACAGCCACGGCCAGAGCAGCGCACTGATCGGCACCGGAATCAGGAACAGCAGCGTCGGTGGCCGGTTGCCGGTTAGCGTGTTGAGCCACAACTGCACCAGCTGTGCGATACCCAGTACCACCAGGAGCACCATGCTCTGCTGCCAGAGCGGAAACATGCGCAGGCGCTGCTGCAGGCTCAGCACGAGAAAGGCCACCAGAATCAGCGGCAGGCCGTTCTGTCCAAGCAGCGTGCCGGCCAGCACGTCGAGCGCGAGCCCGGCGCAGAAAGCCGCGCCCATGCCGCCACGATGCGGCAGCACCAGCGCCCAGTAGGCGATCACCATGCCGAGCCACAGCGGGCGGCCAAGCTCGGCACTGGCCGGCATCGGCACGATGCTGAGTACCAGGGCGATGATCAGGGTCAGCCAGATCACCCAGCCATTGCGCGGGCGCACGATCATTGCTGCGCACCCTCCTCGACCGGTTCGGCCGCGGTTTCAGCCGGGCTCGCCTCAGGCGCAGGCGCTGGCTGATCGCCGCCCCCCCCTTCGCGACGCCCGGCCTCGGCCTCGACTTCGGCCTGCGCCGCAGCCGCCGAGCGTTCCTCCGGGCTGCGCGCATCACTGAACACCAGGAGCAGATAGCGGCTGCGGTTGAGCATTGCAGTGGGGGTCGCACGGACGATCGCGAATGGCTGGCCGGAGTCGCGCACCACCTCCTTCACCTGGGCCACCGGATAGCCGCTGGGAAAGCGCTGACCCAGCCCGGAGCTGACCAGCAGATCACCCTCCTTGATGTCGGCGGTGTCCGCGACATGGCGCAGCTCCAGGTAGTCCGGGTCGCCGGTACCTACGGCGATCGCGCGCAGCCCATTGCGATTGACCTGCACCGGGATGCTATGGGTGACGTCGGTGATCAGCAGCACGCGCGCGGCATAGGGCATGACCTCGACCACCTGCCCCATCAGCCCGCTGGCATCGAGCACCGGCTGACCGAGAAAGACACCGTCCTTTTCGCCCTTGTCGATGAGCAGCCGATGCGTGAAGGGGTTCGGATCGAGCCCGATCAGCTCCGCCACCAGCACGCGGTCATCGACCAGCGCCGCCGAGTTGAGCAATTCGCGCAGACGCACATTCTGTTCGGTCAGCATGGCCAGCTTCTGCAGGCGGCGCTGCATCAGCAGTGCCTCGGCCTTGAGCCGTTCGTTCTCGGCCATCAGTTCGCTGGTGCTGGTCAGCTGCTGGGTCGCGGTGTTCCAGGCGCGCACCGGCAGGTCGGCGAGCCAGTAGAACGGCGTCAAGGCGAGCCCGAGCTGGCTGCGTACCGGCTTGAGCGTATCGAAGCGCGCATCCACCACCATCAGCGCGACGCAAACCACGGTCAGCACCAGCAGGCGCACACCGAGCGAAGGTCCTTTGGCGAAGAGCGGCTTAATATCGATACCTCACGGATGCCGGGCTAGATACCAAAACGCGACAAGCCGGAAGGTCGCGGGGCGGCCCTCCGGCTTGTCGCCGGGAAACGACTGCGGGACTCACTCGGTGGAGAGCAGGTCCATGGCATGACGATCCATCATCTCCAGCGCTCGGCCACCGCCACGCGCAACGCAGGTCAGCGGCTCCTCGGCGACGATCACCGGCAGGCCGGTTTCCTGCGCGAGCAGCTTGTCGAGGTCACGCAGCAGCGCGCCGCCGCCGGTCAGCACCAGGCCGCGCTCGGCGATGTCCGAGGCCAGCTCCGGCGGCGACTGTTCCAGTGCGCTCTTGACCGCCTGGACGATGGTCGCCAGCGACTCCTGCAGCGCCTCGAGCACCTCGTTGGAATTCAGAGTGAAGCTGCGCGGTACGCCTTCGGCCAGGTTGCGGCCACGCACATCGACTTCGCGCAGTTCGCCACCGGGGAAGGCCGTACCGATTTCCTGCTTGATGCGTTCGGCGGTGGATTCACCGATCAGGCTGCCGTAGTTGCGGCGCACATAGGTGACGATGGCCTCGTCGAACCGGTCGCCGCCGACGCGCACGGATTCGGCGTAGACCACACCGTTGAGGGAGATCAGCGCGATCTCGGTGGTGCCGCCGCCGATGTCGACGACCATCGACCCGCGCGCCTCGTCGACCGGCAGCCCGGCGCCGATGGCGGCCGCCATCGGTTCCTCGATGAGGAACACTTCACGCGCGCCCGCACCCAGTGCCGATTCGCGGATCGCCCGACGCTCGACCTGGGTCGACTTGCACGGGACGCAGATCAGCACGCGCGGCGACGGTTGCAGGAAGCTGTTCTCATGCACCTTGTTGATGAAGTACTGCAGCATTTTTTCGCAGACGCTGAAGTCGGCGATGACGCCATCCTTCATCGGGCGGATGGCGTTGATGTTGCCCGGGGTACGGCCCAGCATGCGCTTGGCCTCGGTGCCGACAGCCACGACACTTTTCTGATTGCCGTGGCTGCGAATGGCGACCACCGACGGCTCGTCCAGGACGATGCCGCGATCGCGCACGTAAATAAGGGTATTGGCAGTGCCCAGGTCGATCGACAGATCGCTGGAAAACATGCCACGCAGTTTCTTGAACATTGGAGAAGGGCCCTTGGGGCAAACGCGTGGGGAAAAAATTGCCGCAAACTCTAACAACGGCATCAGGTCAGGGCAAGGCGCGATTCGGCGCAGCGCCGAGCGGGTGTGCACCAATCGGCGAAAAGCGCATCTGCCGCTGCGCCACGTCCCGCCCCACGCGCTACCGGGAAGCCGCTCCGGCATGTACCATTGCCGCCTTTGCCGGATGCCGAAAGCCCTGTTGCCGCCCCTCCAGAGGCCGCGCGGCAGGCTTCGCCCCCGATTCGCTTTGCGCTGGAGAGACCCGATGGCGATTGAACGCTCCGAGGTGGAAAAGATCGCTCACCTGGCCCGCCTGGGCCTGGCCGAGAACGACCTGCCCCGCACTACCGAAACGCTGAACAACATCCTTGGCCTGATCGACCGCATGCAGGCAGTCGACACCACCGGGGTCGAGCCACTGGCCCACCCGCTGGAAACGACTCAGCGCCTGCGCGCCGACGAGGTCACCGAGGCGAACCATCGCGACGATTACCAGGCCATCGCTCCGGCGGTGGAGAACGGCCTGTATCTGGTCCCGCGGGTCATCGAGTGATAAAGGAAGCCGACATGCACCAACTGAGCCTTGCCGAGATCGCTCGCGGCCTGAACGAGCGACAGTTCTCCGCCGAGGAGCTGACCCGCGGTCTGCTGGACCGCATCGCCCGCCTCGATCCGCAGATCAACAGCTTCATTACCGTCACCGAGGAACTGGCTCTGGCACAAGCCCGCGCGGCCGACGCCCGCCGCGCTGCCGGCGAGAATGGCGCCCTGCTCGGCGCGCCCATCGCGCACAAGGACCTGTTCTGCACCAAGGGCATCCGCACCAGCTGCGGCTCGAAGATGCTCGACAACTTCGCCGCACCCTACGACGCCAGCGTGGTCGAGAAGCTCGCAGCCGCTGGTGTGGTCTCCCTGGGCAAGACCAACCTGGACGAGTTCGCCATGGGCTCGGCCAACGAGTCCAGTCATTACGGTGCAGTGAAGAACCCCTGGGACCTGTCGCGTGTACCGGGCGGTTCATCCGGCGGTTCGGCCGCCGCGATTGCCGCGCGCCTGGTGCCCGCCGCCACCGGCACCGACACCGGCGGTTCGATCCGCCAGCCCGCCGCGCTGACCAACCTCACCGGCCTCAAGCCCACCTATGGCCGCGTTTCCCGCTGGGGCATGATCGCCTACGCGTCGAGTCTCGACCAGGGCGGCCCGATGGCGCGCAGCGCCGAGGACTGCGCCCTGCTGCTCGGCAGCATGGCCGGGTTCGATCCGAAGGATTCGACCAGTGTCGATCAGCCGCTCGACGACTATCTGGCCGCGCTGGGCCGGCCGCTGACCGGGCTGCGCATCGGCCTGCCGAAGGAGTACTTCGGCGAGGGCCTGGACCCGAAGATCGCCAGCGCAGTGCTGGCCGTAGTCGAGGAACTAAAGAAGCTCGGCGCCACGGTCAAGGACATCAGCCTGCCGAACACGCAGCACGCGATCCCTTCCTATTATGTGATCGCCCCGGCCGAGGCCAGCTCCAACCTGTCGCGCTTCGATGGCGTGCGTTTCGGCTACCGCTGCGAGAACCCGGCGGACCTCACCGACCTCTACAAGCGCTCGCGCGCCGAGGGCTTCGGCGACGAGGTCAAGCGCCGCATCATGGTCGGCACCTACGCCCTCTCGGCCGGCTACTACGACGCCTACTACATCAAGGCACAGCAGATCCGCCGACTGGTCAAGAACGACTTCGTCAGCGCCTTTGAGGAAGTCGACGTGATCCTCGGGCCGACCACCCCGAACCTGGCCTGGAAGCTCGGTGAGAAAAACGCCGACCCGGTCTCGGCCTATCTCGAAGACATCTACACCATCACCGCCAACCTGGCGGGCATTCCCGGCCTGTCGATGCCGGCCGGCTTCATCGACGGCCTGCCCGTCGGCGTGCAGCTGCTGGCGCCGTACTTCCAGGAGGCCCGCCTGCTCAACGTCGCGCACCAGTACCAGCAGGTCACCGACTGGCACACCCGCGCTCCGGCCGGATTCTGAGGAAACAGATGATGCAATGGGAAACCGTCATCGGGCTGGAGATTCATGCCCAGCTCAGCACCCGCTCGAAGATCTTCTCCGGCAGCGCCACCACCTTTGGCGCCGAGCCCAACACCCAGGCCAGCCTGATCGATCTGGGCATGCCCGGAGTGCTGCCGGTGCTCAACGAGAACGCCGTGCGCATGGCCTGCATGTTCGGCCTGGCGATCGACGCCGAGATCGGTGAGCGCAACGTCTTCGCGCGCAAGAACTACTTCTACCCGGACCTGCCCAAGGGCTACCAGACCAGCCAGATGGACCACCCCATCGTCGGCAAGGGGCATCTGGACATCACCCTAGAAGACGGCACGGTCAAGCGCATCGGCATCACCCGTGCGCATCTGGAAGAGGACGCCGGCAAGAGCCTGCACGAAGACTTCCACGGCATGACCGGCATCGACCTCAACCGCGCCGGCACGCCGCTGCTGGAGATCGTCTCGGAGCCGGACATCCGCTCGGCCAAGGAGGCGGTCGCCTACGTCAAGGCGATCCATGCGCTGGTGCGCTACCTGGGCATCTGCGACGGCAACATGGCCGAAGGCTCGCTGCGCTGCGACTGCAACGTCTCGGTGCGACCAAAGGGCCAGGCCGCCTTCGGTACCCGGGCCGAGATCAAGAACGTCAACTCGTTTCGCTTCATCGAAAAGGCGATCAACCACGAGATCCAGCGGCAGATCGACCTGCTCGAGGACGGCGGCCAGGTCGTTCAGGAAACCCGCCTGTACGACCCGAACAAGGACGAAACGCGCTCCATGCGCAGCAAGGAAGAAGCCAACGACTACCGCTACTTCCCCTGCCCCGACCTGCTGCCGGTGGTCATCGAGCGCAGTTATCTGGAACGTCTTCGCGCCGAACTGCCGGAGCTGCCGACCCAGAAGCGCGAGCGCTTCGAACGCGAGTTCGGCCTCTCAGCCTACGACGCCAGCGTGCTCTCGGCCAGCCGCGAGCTCGCCGACTACTTCGAGCAGGTGCAGCAGACCTGCGGTGACGCCAAGCTGGCGGCCAACTGGGTGATGGGCGAGCTGTCCAGCCTGCTGAACAAGGACGGCCTGGAGATCGAGCAGTCGCCGGTATCCGCCGAGCAGCTCGGCGGGCTGATCCTGCGTATCAAGGACGACACCATCAGCGGCAAGATCGCCAAGATGGTCTTCGAGGCCCTGGCCAACGGCGAAGGCCACTCTGCCGACGCGATCATCGAGAGCAAGGGGCTCAAGCAGGTCACCGACTCGGGTGCCATCGAGGCGATGCTCGACGAGGTGCTGGCTGCCAATGCCGCCCAGGTCGAACAGTACCGCGCCAGCGACGAAGCCAAGCGCGGCAAGATGTTCGGCTTCTTCGTCGGGCAAGCGATGAAGGCCTCCAAGGGCAAGGCCAATCCCGGCCAGGTGAACCAATTGCTGAAGAAAAAACTCGAAGGCTGAGCAGAACAGACGGCCGCCCGGGGCGGCCGGCTGCCATCCAAGGCCGTGCCGCCAACGCCTCTCGGTGACGGCGGCACTGCAGCCTGCGCGAGGCAAGGATCACCCAGATGTTCAACGGTCGGCTGCTGACCCTCCTGCTGTTCACCCTGCTGGCCGTCGGCTGCGCCGAGCGCCCATCGGCGCCTGCGCCGGACAAGCAAGGGCAGGAACAGCGGCAACCCTTCACACAGCGCGGCAAGGCCTCGTTCTACGCCCGCATGCACCATGGCCAGAAGACGGCCAGCGGCGAGGCGCACGATCAACAGGCGCTGGTCGCCGCGCATCGCTCCCTGCCCTTCGGCACGCGCGTGCGGGTTACCAACCTCGACAACGGCCGCCAAGTCGTCGTCCGCATCAACGACCGCGGCCCCTACCGCCGTGGCCGCATCATCGACCTGTCGCGCGCGGCGGCCGCACAGCTCGGCATGATCGAGGATGGCATCGCGCCGGTTCGCCTCGAAACCCTGCCATGAACCGGCAGCCGGCGGCCGGCTCAGCTGCGTTGCAGCTCACGGGGGAAAGCACCTGGTGTCACCGCTAGTTCTCGCCTATCTCGTCGCTGGCCTGACCCTGCTTTTCGTCGGCGCCGAAGCCCTGGTGCGCGGCGCATCGCGGCTGGCGCTGGGCCTCGGCGTGAAGCCTCTGATCGTCGGCCTGACGATCGTCGCCCTCGGCACCAGCTCGCCGGAGACCGCCATCAGCCTGCAGGCGGCCCTGTCCGGGCGTGGCGACATGGCCGTCGGCAATGCGCTGGGCAGCAACATCGCTAACATCCTTCTGGTGCTTGGCCTGTGCGCCATGATCGCCCCGCTGCATGTCTCGCGTCAGCTGATACGGCTGGACGTTCCGGTGCTGCTCGGCACCGGCGCACTGACCTATCTGCTGGCGCGCAACGGCCAGTTGGGCCGGGCCGAAGGCGTCGTACTGCTGCTGAGCCTGGTCGTCTACACGGCGTTTCTGGTCGTCGCCGCCTGGCGCGAGAACCACACTGCCCGCGAGCCGAGCGACGCGTCTAGCGCCAAGGCGCCTCGGCGGGTGCGCCAGTTGGTTCTTATCCTGATCGGCCTCGGCCTGCTGATCGGCGGCTCGAAACTGCTGATCGAAGGCGCGGCCGAACTTGCCCGCGCCTTCGGCCTTTCGGAACTGGTGATCGGCCTGACCGTGGTCGCGGTCGGCACCTCCCTCCCGGAGCTGGCCACTTCGGCGCTGGCCGTCTGGCGCGGCGAACGCGACATCGCCGTCGGCAACGCCATCGGGAGCTGCGTCTATAACCTGACGCTGGTGCTGGGCTCGGCTGCGCTGGCCTCGCCAGCCGGCCTGTCGATTTCACCCAACGCGCTGGCATTCGACTTCCCGGTCATGTTGGCGGTGTTCGCCGCCTGCCTGCCGATCTTTTTCTCGGGCTACCGCATCAACCGCTGGGAAGGCCTGCTGTTCTTCGCCTACTACCTGGCTTACTGCCTGTATCTCGTGCTCTTCGCGGTCGGTCTCGGCGCGCTGGACCTGTTCCGCCATGCAATGACTTGGTACGTATTGCCCTTGACCGCCGTGACCCTAACCGTGATCTTTCTGCGCGCCTGGCGACGCCGGCACTGATTTCCTACTCTTCGGAGCCTTCGATGACCCTGATGACCTTCGTTTACCTCGCCGCAGGCCTGGTGCTGCTCGTGGCCGGCGCCGAGGTACTGGTTCGCGGCGCCGCGCGCCTGGCCGCCCAGTTCGGTATCTCGCCGCTGATCATCGGCCTGACCGTGGTCGCCTTTGGCACCAGCGCCCCGGAAACGGCGGTGAGCGTCCAGGCAGCCTGGAACGGCAGCGGCGACATTGCCATTGGCAACGTCGTGGGCAGCAACATCGCCAACGTACTGCTGATTCTCGGCCTGACTGCCGCGGTCGCGCCGCTGGTGGTCTCGCGCCAGCTGATCCGTCTGGACGTGCCGCTCATGATCGGCGCCAGCCTGCTGACCTATGCGCTGGCCTGGGATGGCGCGCTGAGCCGCATCGACGGCGCCGTGCTGTTTCTCTGCGTGGTGGCCTACACGGGCTTTCTGATCGTCAGCAGCCGGCGCAACAACGCACCGGCGGACGACGAGTTCGCCAAGGAGTTCGGCCTCGAGGAAACGACCAAGCCGCATGCCAGTCTGATCAACGCCGGCCTGGTGATCGCCGGCCTGGTCCTGTTGGTGACCGGTTCGAACTTCCTCGTCGAGGGCGCCGTGGCCCTGGCCCGGGCGCTGGGCCTGTCGGAGCTGGTGATCGGCCTGACCGTGATCGCCATCGGCACCTCGCTGCCGGAGTTGGCAACCTCGATCCTGGCGGCGATTCGCGGCGAGCGCGACATTGCGGTCGGCAACATCGTCGGCAGCAACCTCTTCAACCTGCTCTGCGTGCTGGGCCTGGCCTCGCTGGTCTCGCCAACGCTGATCAAGGTGTCCGATGCCGCGCTGGCATTCGATTTCCCGGTGATGATCGGCGTCGCCCTGGCCTGTCTGCCGATCTTCTTCGCCGGCTACTGCATCCGCCGCTGGGAAGGCCTGCTGTTCCTTGGCTATTACATCGCCTACACCGCCTACCTGGTGCTGGCCAACACCGGCCGACCATTCGCCGAGACCTTTGGCGAAGCCATGCTCGGCTATGTGCTGCCGCTGACGGCGGTCACGATCCTGGTGATCGCCGCACGCGCCTGGAAGCGCCAGCAGGCCTGACCCCGGCCCGCTGCAGGCGTTGGCCCGGCTAGATCCAGCCGAGCCAGCGCAACAGCAGCAGACCGAGGTTGATCGTCAGCGCCGCGATCAGCGTGGTGATCACGATGATCGCGGCCGCCAACTGGGCATTGGCATTGACCGCGCGGGCCATGACAAAACTGGCCGCTGCCGTCGGGCTGGCAAAATAGAGGAACAGGATGCCCAGCTCAGGGCCACGCAGACCGCACGCCCAGGCACCGAGCGTGGCAACCAGCGGTAGCCAGACCATCTTCATCAGGCTCGAACTGAGCGCCATGCCATTGCGCTCGCGTAGCGCCTCGAGGGTCAGGGTGCCGCCGATACAGATCAGCGCCAGCGGCAGCGTCATCTTGGCGAAGTAGCCGGCGCTGGTCATCAACCAGCCGGGCAGCGCGACCTGCCAGTAGGCGAACGGCATGGCTGCCACCACACCGATGATCAGCGGATTGCGCAGGATACTGCCGAGAATGGAACGCACATCGGTCCGCCCGGCGGGGTTGTAGATCGCAAGCACCACCGCCGAAAGGCTGTTGTAGAGCAGAATCACCAGGCCCGCCAGCACCCCACCGAGCGACAGACCGTAATCACCATAGAGGCTGCTGGCCAGGGCCAGGCCGACGATGCCGTTGTTGCCGCGAAACGCGCCCTGCACGTAGACGCCGCGGTCGGCCCGGGGGCAGCGCAGCATTGCCCAGCCCCAGGCCAGCAAGAACGTCGCCAACGTGGCCAGGGCGAAGTAGATCAACACCCGCGGCTGCAGCGCAGCACTCAGGTCGGCCTCGATGATGGAGATGAACAGCAGCGTCGGCATCGTTGCCTTGAACACCAATGCCGACGCCGTGTTGATGAAGGCGGCGTCGATCCAGCCCAGCCGGCGCAGGACGACGCCGAGAAAGAGCATCGCGAAAACCGGAGCGGTGACGTTCAGGGTCTGGAGGACAAGAGACATGCCGGGGCCTGGGATCGAGCGAAACCCGGCATGTTAAAGCATCCGGCCCACGGCACCAGCGGCTCCGTGGGCTCGACGGCGGTTCGGCTCAGCGGCGTACCGGGCGCTTTTGCAGTTTGCGCTGCAAGGTCCGCCGGTGCATGCCGAGGGCGCGCGCCGTAGCGGAGATGTTGCCGTCGTGTTCGCTGAGCACGCGCTGGATGTGCTCCCACTGCAGCCGATCGACCGACATCGGGTTTTCCGGCACCAGGCTGTCGAGGTCGGCATGCTGCGATAGCAGCGCGGCGAGCACATCATCGGCATCGGCCGGCTTGCACAGATAGTTGCATGCACCGCGCTTGATGGCCTCAACCGCCGTCGCGATGCTGGAATAGCCGGTAAGGATCAGTACGCGCATTTCCGGATCGACTTCAAGCAGCTTGGGCAGCAGTACCAGCCCCGAGTCACCGTCCATCTTCAGATCGAGCACCGCGTAATCGGGAACGTCCTGGCGAGCCATCGCCAGCCCCTCGTCCGCCGAACCGGCGATGCTCACGCGCAGACCGCGGCGGCTCATGGCCCGCGCCATGACGCGGGTGAATGTCGGATCGTCATCCACCAGAAGCAGATGAGGTTGCTCCTCGCCCTCTTGCTGCAACTCGTCGGTCATGTCTATTCCTCCGCTTGAACGACTGAAGTCAGCTGCGCAGCATACCGTGCGGCAGGCGCAGCTCGGTCAGTGTGCCACCTTCTTCATGGTTGTAGAGTTTCACGGTACCGCCAGCACGGGTCACGCTGGCCTGGCTGAGAAACAGCCCGAGGCCGAAGCCCTTGCCCTTGGTAGTGATGAAGGGCCGGCCGATCTGCTCGGCGATCGCCAGCGGGACACCGGCACCGTGGTCACGAATGGTCAGCTTGATCCACTGCGCATCCCAATCCAGACGAATGTCCAGATCATCCGGGGACGCATCGGTGGCGTTGTTCAGCAGATTGAGCAGTGACTGACTGAGATCGGCCGCCGGCATCAGGCGCGGCGCACTGCCCTTGCCCAGGCACTGGAAGCGATAGGTCGCCTCCGGGCGCATCAGATGCCAGCGCTGCAGCACGCTGTCGACCCATTCCTTGGCGGTCTGTTCCTGAACGGCCTGGCGACGATCGGCCTCGGCAGCGCGCACCAGCTGCTGCAGACTTTCCTTGCACAGCTGTACCTGCGACTGCAGCAGCCCCAGATCCTCGTTGAGCTGCGGTTCCTTGTATTCCTGGCGCAACTCCTTGAGCAGCACGCTCATCGTCGCCAACGGGGTACCGAGCTCGTGCGCTGCGCCGGCAGCCTGGGTCGCTACCGCCAGCAGCTGCTGGTCGCGCAGGCTCTCCTCGCGCCGCTGGGCCTGCAGCTGGGCCTGCTGCCGCAGCTGTTCGGCCATGCGCGCGACAAAGAAGGTGATCAGCGCCGCCGCCAGGGCGAAGCTCAGCCACATCCCGTACACCTGCAACGTGGCGCGCTCGGCAGGCTCGAGCAGCAACGGGTCGTACCAGATGAGCATCGCGGTGTAGCCGGCCAGGGCGAAGCCCGAAAGCACGATCGAGTACAGCCAGGGCAAGGTCGCCGCCGCGATGGTCAGCGGCACCAGGTAATAGGAAACGAAGGGGTTGGTCGAACCGCCGGAGTAGTACAGCAAGGCACTGTGGATCAGCAGGTCGCAGCCCAGATGCACCGCATACTCCAGCTCGGTGACCGGCCATGGGCCCCGCAGCCGCAGGGCCGTGCCGACACAGAGCAGCGCCGACAGCCCCAGGGTGATACCGAGCGCCAACCAGGGCAGGGGCAGCAACTGCGTCGCATAGGCGATGCCCACCGCACCGGACTGCGCGGCGAGCACAAGGATTCTGATCAGGATCAGGAGCCGCAGGTTTTCGCGGCTGGCCGACAGCAGCTGAACGGACGAATACATGGAATCTCCAAGGATCCGGCGAGTATAACGAAGCCGCCAATTCGCCGACTCCCGTGCGGCAACAGGACGCACGGAATCACTGTGCAAACGGCCAGAGCCGGTTACATTCATCGCTCTTATCCTTATTTGTCCGTTCGAGGAGCAACCAATGTTCAAGCGAGTCTCTCACAGCATGACCCTGCTGGCATGCCTGAGTCTGTTCGCCAGCGCCCAGGCCCTGGCCGACGACCAGCGCTACAACCAGGTATCGCTGCGTGCCGAGGTCAGCCAGGAAGTGCCGCACGACCGGATGCAGGTCACGCTCTACACCGAAAGCCAGCACAGCGATCCGGCGCAGTTGGCGGGCGAGACGACCCGCACGCTGAACGAGGCGCTGCAACGGGCGCGGCAGGCCAAGGGCGTGACGGTCAGCCAGGGCAATCGCAGCAGTTATCCGGTCTACGAGGAAAAGGGCCAACGCATAGTCGGTTGGCGCGAGCGTGCGGAAATCCGCCTGGAAAGCGGTGACTTCGCAGCGCTGTCCAAGCTGACCGCCGATCTGATGCAAAGCCTGAAAATGGCCGACATGCAGTTCAGCGTCTCCGATGCCGTTGCCCAGAAGACCGAAGACGCCCTGCTCAAGGAGGCCGTCGCGGCGTTCCGCGCACGCGCCCAGCTGGCTACCGAGGCACTGGGCGGCAAGGATTACCGGCTGGTGAGTCTCAGCCTCGACGGTGGCGGCAACTTCCAGCCGCTGCGCGGGCCACGCATGAAGGCCGCGATGATGGATGCCGAATCCATGCCGGAGATCGAAGCGGGCAGCCGTCAGATCACCCTGAATGCCAATGGCGTCATCGAAGTGGTCATGCCCTGATCGGCGCGCCAGGGGCCGGGCAACCGGCCCGCATGGTCGCCGTGAAGCCTGCCGCTGGCCGCTTAGCCGGCCGTGTCCGGCTCGGCGGCGTCGGCCTGCTTCTTCGCCGCCTTCGCGGCGCGCTGCTTGCGGACTTCCTTGGGGTCGGCGATCAGCGGTCGATAGATCTCGACACGATCGCCCTCCTCCACCAGCCGCTCGTCGGGCTTCGGCACTGCCTTGCCGAAAATGCCAAGCGGCGCAGCGGCCAGGTCCAGCCCGGGGAAATGCGCCTGCATGCCGGACGCCAACGCCGCCTGGCGCACACTGGTTCCCTGCGGCACGGTGAGCCGGAGCAAGCGCTGCTTGTCGGCCAGCGCATAGACGACTTCGATGGCAACAGGCTTATCCATAAAGCTGCTTGGCCCTTTCGCAGAACGCATCGACGAGCGTATTGGCAGCCTGGGTGAACAACGGCCCCAGCGCCATTTTCACCACCGGGCCGGCGTAATCGAAGCGCAGATCGAGGCTGATCTTGCAGGCCTGCTCCCCCAGCGCCTTGAATTCCCAGATGCCGTGCAGATGGCTGAACGGCCCTTCTTCGAGGGTCATCTCGATACGTTTGCCCGGCTCCAGATCGTTGCGCGTCTTGAAGCGCTGGCTCAGCCCGGCCTTGCCCACCGTCATGCTCGCCTGCATGTGCGTGTCGCTGCTGGACAGCACTTCGGTGGCGGTACACCAGGGCAGGAACTGGGGATAGCTCGCCACATCGTTGACCATGTCGAACAGGGCCTGCGCAGGGTAAGGCAGCAGCGCGGAGCGTTGAATGTGCGTCGTCATGCGGACCTTCTACTTCAGGTGCGAGCGCCGGCCGGCCGGTCAGCGTCAGGCAAGGCGCCGAAGACCCGACGCCTGAAACAAGTTGCAGCATTGTCCGGGATTAACCGGATCGCCTCAAGTTCACGCCAACGCGGCGAGCTGTCGCCAGCCGCAGCGCGACTGCCTATAATGCGCGCCCTATGGCCAAACAGAAAAAGCAGTCCCCCGGGACCATCGCGCTTAACAAGAAAGCGCTACACGACTACTTCATCGAGCAGAAATTCGAAGCCGGGCTCGTGCTCGCCGGCTGGGAGGTCAAGAGTCTGCGCGCCGGCAAGGCCCAGCTCGTCGACAGCTACGTGCTGCTCAAGGATGGCGAGGCCTGGCTGATGGGCGCGCACATCAGCCCGCTGACCAGCACCAGCACTCACGTGATCGCCGACCCGACCCGTACCCGCAAGCTGCTGCTGCACAAGCGCGAGCTGGGCAAGCTGTTCGGTGCCGTGCAGCAGAAGGGCTACGCCTGCGTAGCGCTGTCGCTGTACTGGAAGAAGCACATGATCAAGTGCGAGATCGCCCTGGCCAAGGGCAAGAAGGAATACGACAAGCGCCACACCGCAAAGGAGCGCGACTCCGACCGGGAAATCCAGCGCGCCATTCGCAGCAAGGGCAAGGACGACTGACCGCGTCCGCCCTGCTCGCTCGCCTCAGCTCCTCACACCTGCCGCGAGGCCCCGCTCGCCATGCCGGCGCTGCGCCCGGGCCAGACGTTGCGCTTCCTGCTGTCCCTCGGCCAGCACTTCCTGCACATAGCTGATGTGTCGATGGATCACATCGCGCGCCTCGTTCGCCCGCCGCGCCATGATCGTTTCATAGAGCTCGCGGTGCTGGCTCATCAGCATGTCGCGCGTTTCGTCGCGCAGCGCATACATTCCGCCGATGTTGGTCACCACGTTGCGCTTGAGCAGATCGAACAGACCGCGGATGGTGTGCAGGAGCACGGCGTTGTGACTGGCCTCGGCGATCGCCAGGTGGAACTGGGCGTCGGCCGCCCCCTCCTCGGCGCGGGTGACCTTGCCCTCGCGCGCATAGCAGTCCTGTAGCGCTTCGAAGGCTTCGGTCAGGCGCTGGCGGTCAACCTCGGTGGCGCGCAGCGCCGCGTAGTAGGCACAGCTGCCTTCGAGCGTATGACGAAACTCCAAAAGGTCCCGCTGAGCATCGCTGTTGTTCTCCAGCAGGTGCAGCAGCGGGTCGCTGAAGGTCGAGCCCAGCGACTCGGCGACGAAAGTGCCGCCGCCGTGCCGGCTGACCAGCAGGCCCTTGGCCGCCAGCTTCTGGATCGCCTCGCGCAGCGACGGACGCGAGACGCCGAACTGCTCGGCCAACACGCGCTCGGCCGGCAGGCGCTCACCCGCCTTGAGCGTGCCCTCGAGAATCATCGTCTCCAGTTGCGCCACGATGCCATCAGCCAGCCGCCGCTGGCGCACCATTCCCACTTCCATTCATGCCTCGATTGGTTTGACCACTATATAGGCAGCCAGACTAGCGAGCGCCCTCAGCCCCCGCAAGACACCACCCTGCGACCAAAGTCTATGCAGGCCTCATTGACGCATTGACAAGCGAACTCTTACGCTGGCCATTCTCTGCCGAGAATTGGTATTACCAATTTACAAAACGAGCATCAAACAAAAAGAGGATCCTCCATGCCGTTTTTGCTCAGCTGTCTTCCCGCGGCCCTGCCGGGCTATCAATCGTGCAACGTGACGGCGGAGGTCTGACATGTCGACAGGTATGCTCGCCCTGTTTGCCTTTTCCCCGATCCTGCTCGCCGCTGTCCTGCTGATCGGCCTGCGCTGGCCGGCCCGCACGGCGATGCCGCTGGTGTACGTCGTCACCGCCGCTGTCGCGCTGTTCGTCTGGGACATGAGTTTCAACCGGGTCCTCGCCTCCACGCTGCAAGGCCTGGTCATCACCATCGGCCTGCTGTGGATCATCTTCGGCGCGATTCTGCTGCTGAACACCCTGAAGCATTCCGGCGGCATCACCGCCATCCGTGCCGGCTTCACCACCGTCAGCCCTGACCGCCGCATCCAGGCCATCATCATTGCCTGGCTGTTCGGCTGCTTCATCGAAGGCGCCTCGGGCTTCGGTACGCCGGCGGCGATTGCTGCGCCGCTGCTGGTAGCGATCGGCTTCCCGGCGATGGCTGCGGTCCTGATGGGCATGCTGGTCCAGAGCACGCCGGTGTCCTTCGGCGCGGTCGGCACGCCGATCATCGTCGGCGTCAACAGCGGCCTGGATACCGCCACCATCGGCGCCCAGCTGGTCGAGCAAGGTTCGAGCTGGCAGGCCTACCTGCAGCAGATCACCAGCAGCGTGGCGATCACCCACGCCATCGTCGGCACCGTGATGCCGCTGATCATGGTGCTGATGCTGACCCGCTTCTTTGGCAAGGAAAAGAGCTGGAGGGCCGGCTTCGAAGTGCTGCCGTTCGCGATCTTCGCCGGGCTGGCGTTCACCCTGCCCTACGTCGCCACCGGCGTATTCCTCGGCCCTGAATTCCCCTCCCTGCTCGGCGGCCTGATTGGCCTGGGCATCGTCACCACCGCGGCGCGCATGGGCTTTCTGGTACCCAAGCGCACCTGGGACTTCGCCGACGCGAAGGACTGGCCGAGCGAATGGCTGGGCAGCGTGGAAATGAAACTCGAGGACCTGGCTGCCCGCCCGATGAGCACCTTCCGTGCCTGGCTGCCCTACGTACTGGTCGGCGCGCTGCTGGTGATCAGCCGTGTGTTCCCCGACGTCGGCAACCTGCTCAAGGCCTGGAACATCGCTTTCAACGACCTGCTCGGCGAAGCCGGCGTCAGCGCCAGCATCCAGCCGCTGTACCTGCCGGGCGGCATTCTCGTCCTGGTGGTTCTGGCGACCTTCTTCCTGCATGGCATGAAGGCCCGCGAGCTGGGCGCAGCGATCAAGGAATCCTCCAGCGTGCTGCTGAGCGCAGGCTTCGTACTGCTGTTCACCGTGCCGATGGTGCGCATCCTGATCAACTCCGGCGTGAATGCCGGCGAGCTGGCCAGCATGCCGATCACCATGGCGCGCTATGTCGCCGACAGCGTCGGCAGCGTCTATCCGCTGCTGGCACCGACGGTAGGTGCGCTGGGCGCCTTCCTGGCCGGCTCGAATACCGTCAGCAACATGATGTTCAGCCAGTTCCAGTTCGGCGTGGCCACCAACCTCGGCATCTCCGGCGCGATGATCGTTGCGATCCAGGCCGTCGGCGCCGCCGCCGGCAACATGGTGGCGATCCACAACGTGGTTGCCGCATCCGCCACCGTTGGCCTGCTCGGCCGCGAAGGGCAGACCTTGCGCAAGACCGTTTGGCCTACGCTGTACTACGTACTGTTCACGGGGGCGATCGGCCTGATCGCGATCTACGTGATGGGCGTGACCGACCCGCTGGTCGGTAAGTAAGACAACCGTGAAACCTTGCCCCGCCCATGCGGGGCAAGAGCGCTTCAACCTCCCGCAGTTTGCGGATAACCGGGCCCACCCGGAGACCAAGCCGATGAGCGAACTCTTCTACAACGCCGCGCCGAACGCCACCCGCGTCGCGCCGCCGCTGCCCAAACCACGCGAATATCCTGCCAAGCCGAGCCAGGTTTACCTGTTCGGTACCTGCGTGGTGGATCTGTTCTATCCCGAGGCTGGCCTGGATGCCATTCGCCTGCTCGAGCGCGAAGGATTGACCGTGCACTACCCGCAGGGTCAGACCTGCTGCGGCCAGCCGGCCTACACCACCGGCTATACCGACGAGGCGCGAAAGGTCGCCCGTGCGCAGCTGGAGCTGTTCGCCAACGACTGGCCGGTAGTCGTCCCTTCCGGTTCCTGCGCCGGCATGTTGCGCCACCACTATCTGGACCTGTTCAAGGACGAGCCGGCCACGCTGAAGAAGGCCCAGGCGCTGGCCGAGCGCACCTTCGAGCTGGCCGAGTTCCTGCTCAATGTCTGCAAGGTCGAGTTCAAGGATGCCGGCACGCCGACCAAGGTCGCCCTGCACACCTCCTGCTCGGCTCGGCGCGAAATGAATACCCACCTGCACGGCCGCGCCCTGCTCGCCCAGCTGGGCCAGGTCGAGCGCGTCGAGCATGACCACGAGAGCGAATGCTGCGGCTTCGGCGGCACCTTCAGCGTGCGCATGCCCGATATCTCCGGCGCCATGGTGCTGGACAAGACCCGTGCGCTGAAGGAATCCGGCGCGCACCAGGTGGTCAGCGCCGACTGCGGCTGCCTGATGAACATCAACGGCTCGCTGGAAAAGCAGCGTGAAGCCCTGCGCGGCCAGCACCTGGCGAGCTTCCTCTGGCAACGCACCGGAGGTGCCCGATGAACGCCGAACAGCGTATTCCCGCGATTCAGATCGAAAACGCCGGCGATCCGGATTTCCGCGCCCGCGCGCGCAAGTCGCTGAAGGACGAGCAGCTGCGGCGCAACTTCCGCACCGCCATGGACTCGCTGATGACCAAGCGCGCCGCGGCGTTCAGCGATGCCGACGAACGCGAGCGGCTGCGCGAGATGGGCAACCATATCCGCGCTCGCGCACTGTCCAAGCTGCCCGAACTGCTCGAGCGGCTGGAAGCCAACCTGACCCGCAACGGTGTGAAAGTGCACTGGGCGGAGACGGTAGACGAGGCGAACAACATCGTCCTCGAGATCGCCCGCGCTCACGAGGCGCGACAAGTGATCAAGGGCAAATCGATGGTCAGCGAAGAGATGGAGATGAACCATTTCCTCGACGGCCATGGCATCGAATGCCTGGAATCTGACATGGGCGAGTACATCGTCCAGCTCGACCACGAGAAGCCTTCTCATATCATCATGCCGGCAATCCACAAGAACGCCGGCCAGGTCGCGTCCCTGTTCCACGAGAAACTCGGCGTGGAGTACACCAAGGACGTCGACCAACTCATTCAGATCGGTCGCCGCACGCTGCGGCAGAAGTTCTTCGAGGCCGATATCGGCGTCTCCGGGGTGAACTTCGCGGTGGCCGAGACCGGCACCCTGCTGCTGGTGGAGAACGAGGGCAACGGCCGCATGAGCACCACCGTGCCGCCGGTGCATATCGCCGTCACCGGCATCGAAAAGGTGGTGGAGAACCTGCGCGACGTGGTCCCGCTGCTCTCGCTGCTGACTCGCTCGGCGCTGGGCCAGCCGATCACCACCTACGTCAACATGATCTCCGGCCCGCGCAAGGCGCGCGAGCTCGACGGCCCGCAGGAAGTGCACCTGATCCTGCTGGACAACGGCCGCAGCCAGGCCTTCGCCGACAGCGAGCTGCGCCAAACGCTGAACTGCATCCGCTGCGGCGCCTGCATGAACCACTGCCCGGTGTACACCCGCGTCGGCGGCCACACCTACGGCGAGGTCTATCCCGGGCCGATCGGCAAGATCATCACCCCGCACATGGTCGGCCTGGACAAGGTGCCGGATCACCCCAGCGCCTCGTCGCTGTGCGGCGCCTGCGGCGAAGTCTGCCCGGTGAAGATTCCGATTCCGACCCTCCTGCGCCGCCTGCGCGAGGAAAACGTCAAGGCGCCGGACGACCCGCACAAGGTCATGCGCGGCCAGGGCAGCAAGTACTCCAGGCAGGAACGGCTGATCTGGGCCGGCTGGCGCCTGCTCAACACCAGCCCGACGCTGTACCGCGTATTCGGCTTCTTCGCCACACGCCTGCGCGCCCTGACGCCATCGAACATCGGCCCCTGGACGCAGAACCACAGCGCACCGAAACCGGCTGCCCGCTCGCTGCACGAGCTGGCCAAGGAACACCTGGAGGGCAAGCGATGAGCGCCAAGGCCAACATTCTCGCCAAGCTGAAAAAAAGCCTGGAGGGCACCACGCCGATCGTCGATGACTACGACGAGTCGCTGGTCACCCAGCCCTGGAGCTACGCGCCGGAACAGCGTATCGCTCGTCTGCGTCAGCTGATGGAAGCGGTGCACACCGAAATCCACCTGACCACCGACGCCGGTTGGCCCGCCCTGCTCGAGCAGCTGCTGCACGACCGTCAGCTGCCGAGCCTGCTGATCGCCCCGACCACGCCGTACGGCCAGCGCTTCACCGCGCATTGCGCCGGTCGTGAAGGCCTGCCGACGCTGAAGGCCTACGACCGCCCGGTCGAGGACTGGAAGGACGAGCTGTTCAACGACACCCCGGCCAGCCTCACCGGCACCCTCGGCGCCATCGCCTCCACCGGCAGCCTGATCATGTGGCCCACCCGCGAGGAGCCGCGCCTGATGAGCCTGGTGCCGCCGGTGCATTTCGCCATCCTCAAGGCCAGCGAAATCCACGACAACTTCTACGAGATCCAGCAGAAGTTCCAGTGGGCCGCCGGCATGCCGACCAATGCCCTGCTGGTTTCCGGCCCGTCGAAAACCGCTGACATCGAACAGGTGCTGGCTTATGGCGCCCACGGGCCGAAGGATCTGGTCCTGCTGATCCTGGAGGACGCATGAACGCGGCCGCCCAGCTCGAACGTGCGCCCTTGCCGGCGGCGTTCCTCCGCGAAGTCGAGCGCCTGATCCCGGTCGAGCGCCGCTTCGACGACCCGCTTTCCACCCTCGCCTTCGGCACCGACGCCAGCTTCTACCGGCTGATTCCCAAGCTGGTGGTGCGCGTCGAATCCGAAGCCGAAGTGGTCAGGCTGCTCAAGCTGGCGCATGCCGAGAACGTGCCGGTGACCTTCCGCGCCGCCGGTACCAGCCTGTCCGGCCAGGCGATCAGCGACTCGGTACTGATCGTCCTCGGCGACAACTGGAACGGCCGCGAGATTCGCAACGGCGGCGAGCAGATCCGCCTGCAACCGGGCGTGATCGGCGCCAACGCCAACGCCGTGCTCGCACCCTTCCAGCGCAAGATCGGCCCCGACCCGGCCTCGATCAACGCGGCGAAGATCGGCGGCATCGTCGCCAACAACTCCAGCGGCATGTGCTGCGGCACCGCGCAGAACAGCTACAAGACCCTCGCCGGCCTGCGCGTGGTGCTGGCCGACGGCACCGTGGTCGACAGCGAGGATGCCGCCAGCGTCGCGGCGTTCCGCCAGAGCCATGCCGCTCTGCTCGAGCAACTGGCCGAACTCGGCCGCGAAACCCGCGCCAATACCGAACTGGCCGCGAAGATCCGCCACAAGTACCGGCTGAAGAACACCACCGGCTTCTCCCTCAATGCGCTGGTCGACTACGACGAGCCGCTGGACATTCTCAACCACCTGATGGTCGGCTCCGAAGGCACGCTGGGCTTCATCAGCGCGGTGACCTACGACACCGTGCCGGACCATCCGCACAAGGCCAGCGCGCTGGTGGTGTTCCCCGACGTGGAGAACTGCTGCCTCGCCGTACCGGTGCTCAAGCAGCAGCCGGTGTCGGCCGTGGAGCTGCTCGACCGCCGCAGCCTGCGCTCGGTCGAGCACAAGGCCGGCATGCCCGAGTGGGTGAAGGAGCTGTCGCCGACCGCCTGCGCGCTCCTGATCGAGTCGCGCGCCGCAACCCAGACCCTGCTGCATGAGCAGATCAACCAGATCATGGCCTCCATCGCGCACTTCCCGGTGGAAAAGCAGGTCGATTTCAGCGAGGACCCGGTCGTTTACAACCAGCTGTGGAAGATCCGCAAGGACACCTTCCCGGCAGTCGGCGCGGTGCGCCAGACCGGCACCACGGTGATCATCGAGGACGTCACCTTCCCCGTCGAGCGCCTGGCCGAAGGTGTAAACCGGCTGATCGAGTTGCTCGACAAGCACCGCTACGACGAAGCGATCCTCTTCGGCCACGCGCTGGAGGGCAATCTGCACTTCGTCTTCACCCAGGGCTTCGATGATCCGGCCCAGGTCGCCCGCTACGAGGCCTTCATGGGCGAAGTGGCGCAGCTGGTCGCCGTCGAGTTCGGCGGCGCGCTCAAGGCCGAGCACGGTACCGGGCGCAACATGGCGCCCTTCGTCGAGCTGGAATGGGGCAGCGAGGCCTATGCGCTGATGTGGAAGATCAAGCGCCTGCTCGACCCCACCGGCATCCTCAACCCGGACGTGGTGCTCTCCGAAGACCCGGACATCCACCTGAAGAACCTCAAGCCGCTGCCGGCCGCCGACGAGATCGTCGACAAGTGCATCGAGTGCGGCTTCTGCGAGCCGGTCTGCCCGTCCAACGGGCTGACCCTGACGCCACGCCAGCGCATCGTCATCTGGCGCGACATCCAGGCGCGCAAGCGCGCCGGTGTCGACACCACGGAAATCGAGCGGCTCTACCACTACCACGGCGTCGACACCTGCGCCGCCACCGGCCTCTGCGCCCAGCGCTGCCCGGTCGGCATCAACACCGGCGATCTGGTTCGCAAGCTGCGCGGCCGTGAGGCGAACAAAACCGGTACCGCCAACTGGCTGGCCGAGCATTTCGCCACCGCCGTGCAAGGCACCCGCTTCATGCTGCATGTGGCCAACGGCGCACACCTGATCATGGGTACGCGCAACCTGGCCAAGCTGTCGGCGACCATGACCCGCGCCAGCAAGGGCCGTGTGCCCCAGTGGACGCCGGCTACGCCGCAGCCGCTGCAACGTTTGAACCTGCCCAAGGCGTCGCCCACCGATGAGCGCCCGCGCGTGGTCTACCTCGCCGCCTGCGTATCCCGCGCCATGGGCCCGGCCGCGCGCGATCAGGAACAGGAGCCGCTACTCGACAAGACCCGCAGCCTGCTGGAAAAGGCCGGCTACCAGGTAATCTTCCCCGAACAGTTGAACGACCTGTGCTGCGGCCAGCCGTTTGCCTCCAAGGGCTATGCCGAGCAGGGCGAACGCAAGCGCCAGGAAATGCTCGACGCGCTGCTCAAGGCCAGCCGCGGCGGGCTCGACCCGATCTATTGCGACACCAGCCCCTGCACCCTGCGCCTGGTCCAGGGCCTGACCGATCAGCGCCTCGATCTGTACGACCCGGTGCGCTTCATCCGCACGCACCTGCTCGACAAACTGGACTTCGTCCCGCAGGACAAGCCGATCGCCGTGCACGTCACCTGCAGCACCCAGCACCTGGGCGAGGCGCAGGCGCTGATCGACATCGCCCGCCACTGCACCAAGGAAGTCGTGGTGCCTGAAGGCATCCACTGCTGCGGCTTCGCCGGCGACAAGGGTTTCACCACGCCGGAGCTGAACGAGCATGCCCTGCGCAGCCTGAAGAATGCCGTGCAGATCTGCGACGAAGGCATCTCCACCAGCCGCACTTGCGAGATCGGCCTGTCGCGCCATGGTGAGATCGACTACCACGGCCTGGTCTATCTGGTCGACCGGACCAGCCGGCCAAAGATGGCGACACCTGCCTGAGTGGCCCAACGGCCCGGCCACCAAGCCGGGCCGTTTCGTTTGTGGCAGTTCGATGAACGCTCAAGCGCAATCGCAGTCGGAATTTCAGAGCCCGTGACGGGTTCGCTTCGACTCGGTGCCGCTGCTCACCCGTACGCCTGGCGGACCGGGAAGTCCAAAAGACTGGAGGACCCACAATGAAGATCCACGTATTGCTCGCATCAGCCGCCCTGCTGGCCAGCCCTGCCGTCTTTGCCGAAGACGATCTGTGCGCGATCAACCTGCAGGAAATCGAGAACAACATGGCGACCAACACCGTCACTCTCGGCGAGCCGGCGCGCAGCCAGGTCGAGGAGCTGACCCAGAAGGCCAAACAGGCGCAACAGGCTGGCGACAAGGAAGCCTGCATCGCCCACAGCACCAAGGCGCTACAGGAACTCAAGGGCCCGGGCAGCAGCGGCAGCGGCGGCACCAGTGGCTCCGGCTCCGGCGCCGGCCAGTAAGAAAGGCGGCCCGGGCCGGCTTGCACCGGCCCGGCCGCGCACTGATCACTTTTTAACCAGCATGGCTAAAAAATGATCGACAAGCCCAAATCACCCTAGTAGACTCCGCAGCCACTGAAGCACCACAAGCTTCACCAGGGGCCGATTAGGATTCGACGCCGGTAACGAAACTTGAGGGGCATGCCGAGTTGGTAACAGAACTCGTAAATAAACTGTTGCAAACCTATAGTTGCCAACGACGACAACTACGAAGGGTACGCGCTAGCCGCCTAACCTTCATCTGGTAGCTTCGGCTCCAGCGGTCACTAGGGGATGCCTGTAAACCCGAAATGACCGTCAGATAGAACAGGATCGCCGCCAAGTTCGCTGTAGACGTAACGGCTAAATCTCATACAGCTCGCTCCAAGCACCCTGCCAATCGGGCGGCGCGGAGTTAACTCAGTAGATCTGGCTAAGCATGTAGAACCAATAGCGGAGAGCTGGCGGACGGGGGTTCAAATCCCCCCGGCTCCACCAAACACGAAGCCCCGAGAATCTTGCGATTCTCGGGGCTTTTCTTTGCGGTGTCGAAAGATGGTCGAAGGTCTCAGCAAGCAGCCCTGCGCCTCGACACGCGCCTGAATCTCCACCGGCAATCTTGCGGGCAGGCTGGGCGACACTAACCACGTTCGCGCCGGCCCTCACAGCGCAGGCGTGGTCACTCCTCGGAAAAGTAGTCGCTGTCGATCTGCTTGACCTCATACACGTGCTTGATGCTCACGCCGAGGTTGTGTTCGACCATCAGGCGGGCAAGCTCGATGCCGTCGATCAATACGACCTTGATATCCAGACCGCGCGCCGCATCCTTCGCGCCAGTAGAAAAGTCCGAGGTGGTGATGAATACGCCCTTGCGCGCTCGCTTTCGCGTCAGTGCGCCGATGAACTTGTCGATCTCCGGGCGGTGCACGGTGTTGGCCCAGCGCTTGGCTTGCAGGTAGATCACATCCAGCCCGAGCTTGTCTTCCTTGATGATGCCGTCGATACCGTCGTCGTTGGTGAGCTGAGTCGCTTTGCCGGCCTCCTTTCGCGAACCACCGTAGCCCATGGCGATCATCAGATCGACGACTACCTGCTCGAAGAAGCTCGGCGTAGCAGCCCGAACCTGCGCCAGCAGTTCGTCGGCTAGGGATTGCTGCAACGCCTGATAGGCTTCGGCCAACTGCTCATCCGGTGTGGTTTCGGCTAGATCACCGTCTACAACGGCAGCGGCATCTGTCACCTGCGGTTTAGCCGTATGGAAATCGGCGAATTCCGGAAACTGCTTCAGCCAGCTCACGGTGATTCGCTCCGGTCCAGTTGCAAGCACCTCCCGCCCCCGGTCGGTTATTTGCACCATTCCTTTGTTCGGGATCTTCAGCAGGCCAGCCTTGTTCAGATAGGTTCTGGCCCAGCCCACCCGGTTGTTCATCACGGTCTGATTCCCCGAAGGCAGCCGTTCCTTGCGTTCTTCTTCCGTCAGCTGGAATACATCGGCGATGCGCACGCGCAGGGCGCTAAGCGGCAACGGCACGCCGTCGCCAACCGCCTGCAGCACCGGGCGCATCACACTTTGAAAATCCGGAATTGCCATCCTGAGCATTACTCCTGAGCGCTGTGTAGTTGAAACGAACTTCACAAGCCGGTCGACGAGCGATCCCCGCCAGCCAGCACCTTCAGCATCTTGTAGATCACCAACGCAAACGCCCGGCTCTTGGTCTCGTTATCCAACACTTCGAGCGAGAGCTTCTCGTGATCAGTCATAGCGTCCAGCACGGTATCGATTACCCGTTTTGGCAGCAGCCCGTGCATCACTTGATCTACCGAGTGGTTGTTCACCTGCGCCATCACATCTTCCTGGCGGCTGATGCGCTCGGCGATGCCGGTGAGAAAGTGCAGCTGATCTTCATCGCTGACTTCGGCACCGAAGATATCGTTCAGCGCATCGATGATTTCCGACAGCCGCTTCTTCTCCGGATCGTGTGGCTTTCCACTGCCCACGTCACTGCCAGGCTTGAGGGTGTACTCGCCGCCCTCCTCGCTTAGACGCAATTGGTGCTCGGCGCGCTTGCTGAGACGGTAATGGGTCAGCTGCAGCTCGCCGACATCCACGTCGTCCTGTTGCAGGCGGTCGACCCGCAGCAACGGGTGCAGGTGCTTGGCGAACACGCAGAGCTGTTCCAGCTCGCGATCCTCATAAGGCACGATCT
Source organism: Stutzerimonas sp. CXK-1 (assembly GCF_057738225.1). Classification (NCBI taxonomy): domain Bacteria; kingdom Pseudomonadati; phylum Pseudomonadota; class Gammaproteobacteria; order Pseudomonadales; family Pseudomonadaceae; genus Stutzerimonas; species Stutzerimonas sp. CXK-1. The sequence goes on from NZ_CM173217.1 coordinate 3,287,180, forward strand.
GCGAAAGGAATTCATACAGGCGCACAAAGCTCTGCAGGTTCTTGCGGAACAGGTCGAGCTGATCAACCTGCTCTCCGGCCTCCTTCAGCGCGTGCTCGGCTTTCTTCAGCCCCGCACTGTCGCCGTTGGCTTCGGCGGTGCGCTTGTAATCCAGCGCCTGCTGGCGCGATTCGACGCTGAAGGCGTAACGCTTGGCGAAGCGTTCCTTGGCCGGCTGGCAGTAGTAGCTGAGCTTGCTGGCGGCCGCTTTCGGGTCGAAGAAGGCCAGGGCGAACGCCTCGACCTCCTGCCAGTGATAGATCCCTTCGGCATCGAGCTTTTTCTGCAAGTCGTAGATGATCTGCGGGTCGGTGACGTCGCTCAGCTCTGCCTTGGTGTAATAAGGCAGGAAGGCATCAAGGATATCCTGCGGCTCATTGAAGAAGTCGAGGATGAACGTCTGCTTGGCCGGGAAGGTGCGGTTCAGGCGCGACAGCGTCTGCACACAGTCCACGCCCTGCAGCTTCTTGTCGACGTACATGGCGCACAGCTTGGGCTGGTCGAAGCCGGTCTGGTACTTGTTGGCGGCGATCATCACATTGAAGTCCTGGGTGTCGAAGGCCTGCGCCAAGTCACGCCCGTTCAGGCCGGGGTTGAGCAGGCTGCTGCTTTCCGTCACCTCTTCGGGGATCACCTCATCCGGCAGCACGCTGCCGGAGAAGGCCACCAGCGGGTGCACATCGTTGTAGCCCATTTCCTTGACGTAAGCCTGCACCGCCAGCTGGTAACGCACCGCCTCTTGCCGGCTGCTGGTCACCACCATCGCCTTGGCCTGGCCACCCAGCAGGTGGCGGATATTGGCGCGGAAGTGTTCGACGATCACCTCCACCTTCTGGCTGATGTTGTACGGGTGCAGGCGTACCCAACGCGCCAGCTTCATGCGCGCCTTTTTCGAGTCCACTTCCTCGTCGTCGCCGTCCGGGTGAGCGATCTTCCAGGCGGTGCTGTAGGTGGTGTAGTTCTGCAGCACATCGAGGATAAAGCCCTCCTCAATGGCCTGGCGCATGGAATACAGGTGGAACGCCTCGGGTTTGTTGTCGCTACTGGCCGGCAATGCCGGGTTGGCCGGGCGGCCGAACAGCTCCAGGGTCTTGGCCTTGGGGGTGGCGGTAAAGGCGTAGTAGCTGATGCGCTCGTTGGGCGCACGGGCGGCCACGGCGGCGTCCAGCAGCTCTTCGGCGCTGATCTCTTCGCCTTCCCCTTCTTTTCCAACAACAGCATCACTGCCAAGGATCTGCTTGAGCTTGCTGGCCGATGAGCCGGTCTGCGAGGAGTGCGCCTCGTCAGCGATCACCGCATAACGGCCACTGGCCAGCTTCGGGTATTTATCCAACGCATCGAACAGCGCCGGGAAGGTCTGGATGGTAACGATGATGATGCGCGTCTGTTCGGCCAACGCCTCGGCCAACTGCTCGGATTTACTCTGGTTGCCGATATCGCGGGTGATGCACTTAACCACCCCTTGAGCATGCTCGAACTGGTAGATGGTGTCCTGCAGCTGTTTATCCAGCACGGTGCGGTCGGTGATCACAATCACCGAGTTGAACAGGCGCTGCCCCTCGGCATCGTAGAGCGAAGCCAGCTGGTGCGCCGTCCAGGCAATGGAGTTGGACTTACCCGAGCCGGCGCTGTGCTGGATCAGGTAACGCCTGCCTGGCCCCTCGCTGCGAGTGGTCTCGATCAGCCGGTTCACCACTTCCCACTGGTGATAGCGCGGGAAGATCAGGGTTTCTTTGGTAACGCGCTTGCCGTCGGCATCCTCTTTCACACTCTTCTGCAGGTGCAGGAAGCGGCCCAGCACCTTCAGCCAGCCATCCGGCTGGAACAGGCGCTGCCACAGGTAGCCGGTGGCGTACTGGCTGTCATCCGGCGCGGGCGGGTTGCCAGCACCACCGTCGAGGCTGCCCAAATTGAACGGCAGAAAGAAGGTCTCCTTGCCGGCCAGCTGGGTGGTCATCGCCACCTCATCCTGGCTCACGGCAAAATGCACCAGCGCGCCGCGCTTGAAGGTGAGCAGCGGCTCGGGTTTGCGCGTCAGCGGGTCTTTTACCGGGCGGTCGTAACGGTACTGGCGCTTGGCGTTTTCCACGCTCTGCTTGAACTCGCTTTTCAGCTCCAGCGTGGCGACGGGGATGCCGTTGACGAACAGCACCAGATCCAGCCGTGGGTTGTACTCGCCCTCTCTAACGTGCGGCGAATAGGAGACCTCCGGCACCACGCGCAGGCGGTTGCACTGGTAGCGCTTAAGGGTGTCCGGGTTCATGCCGTGATCGGGTTTGAAGCTACACGCCTCGATCTTCACCCCCGGCAACTTGAAGCCGTGGCGCAGCACCTCCAGGGTGCCGCTTTGCTCCAGTTCGCGCACCAGCTTTTGCACCAGCACGCCTTCCGGGTTGTTCGGGTTGGCCTTGGCAAACTTGTCCCAACGCTCGGGCCAAGCCGTCTTGAAGTAACTCAAGAAATCCTCGGTATAGAGCGCCGTGCGCCGGTCATAGCCGCTGGCCGGGCCGGTGAGCCAGCCCTGGGCGGTCATGGCGGTGATGATGTCTTGCTGGAATTGGGCTTCCTTGCTGTCTGCCATTACACGGCCTCTGCTACGGCGGGTTCGGGGGCTTGGCTGCTGGCCGGTGGCTGCCAGCCGCGCACGTCGATCTTGCCGGTAACGGCGGCGGAGATTAGGGCAGAGCGGCGTTCTTGAAGTAGGTGCCGCTGAGTAGTGACTTCTACAACTAGCTCATCGGAGCATTTCAGGATGTCATCAAGGAGTCGTAAGATTGACTTCTGCTCTCCAACTGGCGGCAAGGGAAGATGCATATCCATAATTACTGCTTGCGATATGTTCTGCATCGAGTCACTTGCGCCACTTGCAGCCAATTCAATCTGACTCCTAGCAGCGCTTGACCCTAGGTATAGAGCCAAGAACTCGGGAGCAACTTTATCGTCACTCAAACGCAAGCGATAGAGCTTGTCGCAAAGCATTAGCCTAGGATAATCGCTGAGTGCAACAGCCGCACTGCCAACAAGTTCTCTGGTGTTTGCTCTCGATATCAATAAATCGCCCTTCTGAATCGCCAATCCAGCATCTGGCTCTAGGTCATCTGGCAGGCGCTTGTTTTCAGCCGGATTAAAATTCCCACCATTTACACAGCCAACTTTTAATACACCCCACTCCCCATCCTGAGCCGGGTAATTGTCACACTGAGGACTCCAGCCTTGTCCCATACCCGTAACCACATACTTCACGGAACTTAGCTCCCAATGCGCCGGCACCTCGCCCAGCCACTCCACGCCTGAGTCTTTCATCGGCACCGTCGGGTCGAGGCCTTTGGTGACGGCGTGGGAGATTACGGCCTGGCGCTTTTCCTTGAGCAGTTCGATCAGGCGTTGCTGCTCTTCGATCAGCGCGTCGATGCGGGCGGTTTCGTGGTCGAGGAAGCGGGCGATTTGGGTTTGTTCATCATAATCAGGAAGCGGTATACGAAGTGCGGCCCACATTTCATAGTTGAAGCTTGCGATTGATACTCCATAGCCCACGAGATCACGTGTAGCCACATCTAAAGCGGACCTCATAAATTTTCGATCCATGCCAGGTATGAGGCTGACTCGCTGAACTACGTTGGAGTAAATGGCTCCTTGACTTGGAAGATGAACATACGGGGTTCCATTCCTTGTAAGCAGTAGATCATTTGCCCCAGTTCTTTTCCTGTCTGGAAAATCTTTATAGTCAGAGAGCAGTGGCTGCTTGGCGCATGTGTACAGAAGTTCTGATCCGTCGCCCCAGAAATTCTTATCAATCACTTCGCCGGCATTATTTTCAAAAATCACGTACGGAAGCCGCGTCACGTCCCAATGGCTCGGAATTTCTCCGAGGGTTTCGATCCCTGAGTCCCTGTATTGCGGATAGGCAGAAAAACTCATGCCGACAGCCCCTCGATCATCTGCTTGATGCGATCGGTGCAGGCTTTCAGATCGCGGTCGATATCAATCAGCGGGCGCGGCGGCTGGAATACATAGAAGTGGCGGTTGAAGGGAATCTCAAAGCCGACCACGCCGACCTCGCCATCCTGCTCATCACGCTTGCTCTCGTCGATCCAGGCATCCGGCACATGGGGCTTCACTTCGCGCTCAAAGTAGTCATACACCGACTCGCCCAGCGGCACGTTCTCAAAGTCGCGCAGGCCGGCATCGGCTTCCGGCTGGCCTTTGACCATGCAGATATCCGCCTCTGGGTCGCGCTCGCTTAAGCCGCTAAGCAGCGCCTTCATCTCTGCCGTGCCGAGGAAGAGATCATGGGCGCTCAGGGCCTTTTTCAGCAGTTTGCTGAACTGCTCGCGGTTGCGATGCACCAGGCTGGCGTCCATCGCCTGCAGGGCTGCCAGCAGGCTGGCACACGCTGGCTGGTTGAGCTTGTGGATCGCTTTTTCTTCCAGCACTTTGGCGATGCGCTCGGGGCTGGTCTGGAAGTTCAGGCGCAGCGGGCGCTCGACAGTAATACGGCGGTAGCCGAAGGCTTCGACCGGGAAGATCTTGCTCTGCGGGGTTTGCTCAAAGCAGCCATAAAGGCGCACCAGCTCGTCAATCTGCGCCTCGGTGAGGTATTGGCGCTTGCTGCCCAGCGATTTGCGCATCTTGGCAAAGTGCTGGCTGCCGTCGATCAACTGCACCTTGCCCTGGCGCACGGCGGCCTTGTGGTTGGAGAGCACCCACACATAGGTGGCGATGCCGGTGTTGTAGAACATGTCGGTGGGCAGGGCGATGATCGCCTCGACCAGATCGTTCTGCAGCAGGTAGCGGCGGATCTCCGACTCGCCCGAACCGGCGCCGCCGGTAAACAGCGGCGAGCCGTTGAGGATGATGCCGATGCGCGAGCCGCCTTCGCGCGGGTCACGCATTTTGCTGACCAGATGCAGCAAAAACAGCAGCGAGCCATCGGACACACGCGGCAAGCCGGGGCCGAAGCGGCCGCTGAAGCCTTGTTCTGTGTGCTCGTCGGTGATCTGCTTTTGTACCTTCTTCCACTCCACGCCAAACGGCGGGTTGCTGAGCATAAAGTCGAAGCGACTGTCGGCCAGTTGGTCGTCGGACAGGGTGTTGCCCAGCTTGATGCTGGTGACGTCCTGGCCCTTGATCAGCATGTCCGCCTTGCAGATGGCGTAGGACTCGGGGTTGAGCTCCTGGCCGTGCAGCGACACGGTGACTTGCTGGCTGATGGACTGGATGTACTCGTCGCCCTCGGAGAGGAAGCCGCCGGTGCCGGCCGTCGGGTCGTAGATGGTGACGATGCTGTTGGGCTTGAGCTTGTCGTCCTGGCCGGTGATCACCAGCGAGGTGGTCAGGTGGACGATATCGCGCGGGGTGAAGTGCTCCCCGGCGGTTTCGTTGGAGCTTTCCGCGAACTTGCGGATCAGCTCTTCAAAGATGATGCCCATGCCGAAGTTGCTGATGCGCTCGGGGCTCAAGTCAGTGGCAGCAAAGCGCTGCACCACCTGATAGAGCAGGTTGGCGGCGGAAAGCTGCTGCACGAAATCTTCAAAGTGGAAGTGCTCGAAGATCTCGCGGGCATCCTTGCTGAAGGACTGCACATAGCTCATCAGGTCGGCAGCGGTCTGGGTGTCGGACAGCGTGCCGAGGGTCAGCTTGGAGGCATTGAAGAACTGCTGCCCGGCCGCGCGCAGCAACAGCCGCTCACGCACCAGATCAGGCCGGCCTTCCTGCGCATAGGACTCACGGATCACCGCTTCCTTGGTCGGTTCCAGCACACATTCCATCCGCCGCAGCAGGGTGAACGGCAGGATGATGCGGCCGTACTGGGACTGCTTGAAATCACCGCGCAGCAGGTCGGCAATCGACCAGAGAAAAGCGGCCGTCTGGGAATGGTTTTCCGTATTCACGCTACTGCTCCTGGAGATACGACAAAGCCGGTGAGTTTAACCCGGTGATATGTGACTGAGCGCATGCAAATCCGCGCTGGGAGGCACATTAAGCCCCTCCAGCGGGTGCGTGAACACTGTCAGGATGCACACGTAAACTTTTGCGGCAGTCCGGACACTCTGAGAGGGAAATGCCTAAGCGATGCCAGTGAAAGCGCTTCTGTACATGTAAAGCAACTTGGCACAGGAGCGTGAGGCAGCGGAAAAGGCGTTTCCTCCGCTACGGTACCTCGGGTGTAATGACGGACACATCCACAGGACGGAATACCTATGCGCGGCGTGCCTACAACCAATACGATTTCTAGGGCTTTGTTCGAAGCCGACCCAATGCACACTTGTTGCGCGGAGAACGCTTGCTTCGACGAGTACGACCGGGTCGCAGCGGGCGCAGTGACGTACTTGGAGAATGGCTACACGCTCCCGCAGGCCCTGCACAAAGCGTTGCGAGATTGGTTTGGTCTTGAGCTGGCGGGCGGGCGCGACCTTTCGCCTGTTCTGGCATCAATCGAACTATCTACCGACCTCCGAGCTGCAGATTCAGAATGGGGATTTGAAGACGAGATTGGCGACAGAAAATACAAAGAGTACTACCTGACTTTTTCGAACAAAGGCTCTATCAAGGTCCGTGTCAAATTCGAAAAAAGCACTGCTCAGCTCGCGGACATGAGAATGCAACCTCAAGACATTACCGCGCTGATCGATCCAGAGACGGGAGACTTCATTACTGCGATGACGTTTGACGACCACCTATTCGAGCTGACCAGAGTTGATCTTTCGTTAGCCCGAAAAACGCTGACCATTCACGCGAGGCAGCCCAGGGAAATGCCGGCGGAGGGTTAAGCTGGCTTAGCTGTAATTCTGCGAACCAAGACGAGGCCTTGTCAGGCCTCGCGTCCAACCCAGACGAAATTCTCCTCCGACAGCCTAGTCTCGCCGCTCCAGCGGTAGGCGCAGAGTTTGGCCCGACTGGGATCCTCACCTGCGATGCTGTAATCCAGGCATGCGATTTGGTCAGTCATCAGCACCGGCGTGCCGCTCATCCAGTAATGGCCGATGAACAACGGCTTGCTGCCGTCGTAGCCAGGTTGCAGCTCGGCCGGCACCGGCTCGTGGGGGATCTGCTCGATGATAGAAGGCGGGACCATCGCCAGGTCACGATAGGTCAGCTGCTCGCCCTCTTGCCACCAGCGCGTGCGAGTGCGGGAGCGCTGGTGCCCGTACTTGTCCTTGAAATGCAAACCCGGCGGCAACGGAATCTCCATCCCCTTCAGGAGGGTTTCAACTGCATCAAAGGCTTCGCTGCCGTCAGTGCAAACTGCCGGCCAGGAGCCCATGCGAATCCGCATTTGCTGATCCAGGTGAGGCGCCAGCGCCTCAAACTGCTGGGGATGCCAGCAGGCATGAATGACCCGCAGGCCCTCGAGTTCCAGGTAAAGGGGCAGCGTTCTGAACCACTCGATCGTGTCCAAGTGCTCTTGGGAACCCTCCCCGATCTGAACAAGGAAGGCGTCGTGCTGCTCGCGATTTTTATCGGAGTGGACGCGCAGGAACGCCCCAGGCTGTTCTGTGCAAGGCGTAGCCCAGGCAACCGCATTGAATTCGTGGTTGCCCATGACGGCTAGCGCGTGGCCAGCCTCGACCATGCGCCGGGCGATCTGGACGGTTTCGACCTGCTCAGGCCCGCGATCAACGAAGTCACCGAGGAAGATCACCTTACGCTCCGGATGCTGCCAGGTGCCTTGCTGCTCCTGATACCCCAGCTCGCGCAGGAGGCATTTAAGCGCCGACGCGTAACCATGAATGTCCCCGATCAGGTCGTACATGCGATTCGTCCTTGGTGAACGTTTGAAAGATCCAGAGGCCATCGTTGATATGGTGGCCCCTATAAGTGGGTTCTAGTATGGCGAGGCAAGGATCGGGAGCAAAGTAAGGATATGACGGCTCAGTAAAGCGACTCGCTGCGTTGTGGCCGCCCCCAGATGCGCTCAGCCCAGCTCCCGCACCCCACCGCCGGAAGCCCTGAGGTTCTGGCCGCTGATCCAGGCCGCGGCAGGTGAGCAAAGAAAGGGCGCCGCGTTGGCCATATCCTGCGGGGCGCCTGACATTGGATGGGCGTATGCGCCAGCATCTGGCGTTCGATGTCCTCGGTAAGCACGTTTTTTCAGCGCATGGGTGAGCGTCGCGCCTGGTGCGATGCCGTTTACGCCGATTCCTCGCGGGCCCAGGTCGAAGGTCCTGTCCACCCGGCGGATAGGTGTGCAGACCGATGCGGCTTTACAGAGTCCCCACGAGCGGGAATTCCAGCCTGACGCGCTTGCCTTCCGGGCGCCCCACTACCGTGAGCACACCCGGCCGGCCATTCACCCGTAGATCGCCGGCTCCCGATAGTGCCGAGTGCAGGCCTCGCCGTTCTCGCGGAACAGGTGGCACTTGTCGGCCTTCAGGCCGGCGGCAAAGGTCTCGCCCTCGGTGACGCGCAGGTTGCCGTCGACGCAGAGGGTAATGACATCCTGCAGGCGTTCGAGGGTGAGGTAGAGCAGGTTGTACTGGCCCAGGCGCTCGGCGACGGCGATCTGGCCGTGGAAGGTGACGTCGGCTTCTTCCGGCATGACGAAGTGTTCGGGCCGGATGCCGAGGGTGAGCGGGTCGCCGGGGCTGACGTCGCTGCCGTCCACCGGCAGGGTCAGTGGGTAGCCGCTGGGCAGTTCGATGGTGACCGCCTCGGGGCTGGCGGAGATGGCGCGCACCTCGACGAAGTTCATCTGCGGCGAGCCGAGGAAGCCGGCGACGAAGCGGTTCTTCGGGTAGTGATAAAGGTGCAGCGGCTGGCCGACCTGGGCGATCTCGCCGGCGTTGAGCACGACGATCTTGTCGGCCAGGGTCATGGCTTCGACCTGGTCGTGGGTCACGTAGATCATGGTGGAGCGGATGCGCTGGTGCAGGCGGGCGATCTCGATGCGCATCTGCACGCGGAGGAAGGCGTCGAGGTTCGACAGGGGTTCGTCGAACAGAAACACCTTCGGTTCGCGGACCATGGTGCGGCCGATGGCGACGCGCTGGCGCTGGCCACCGGAAAGATCCTTGGGCTTGCGTTCGAGCAGCTTGTCCAGCTGCAGAATCGCCGCGGCCGCCTCGACGCGGCGCGCGATCTCGCGCTTGTCGACGCTGGCGAGCTTGAGGCCGAAGGCCATGTTCTCCGCCACCGTCATGTGCGGGTAGAGCGCATAGGACTGGAACACCATGCCCACCGAACGATCCTTCGGCGGCAGGTCGTTGACGCGCTGGTTGCCGATGTACAGATCGCCCGAGGTGATGTCCTCGAGCCCGGCGATCAGCCGCAGCAGGGTGGACTTGCCGCAGCCGGAGGGGCCGACGAAGACGACGAACTCGCCGTCTTCGATATCCAGGTCGATATGCCGGGTGATCGGCGTACCGTCATAACTCTTGCAGATGTCGCGCAGCGTGACACTGGCCATCGTTGTTGTTCTCCGTTGCTGCGATGCACTCGTTTCGATGGCAGCGGCGGGTCATGCCCACCGCTGCCGGCACGCCGTCAATCCGCGAGCCGCACATAGCCGAAGCCATGCGCCGGCAGCCGGGCATAGCCGCCGTCGAACTCGGCCTGGCTCGCCGGTACGTCGATCAGCGGCACGGCCCGGTCCGGCAGCGCGTAGCTGCGCGGCAGGTCGCCGAGGTTGAACAGGCAGAGCCAGGCTTCCCCGCCCAGCCGGCGCTCGAACACCAGCAGGGCGTCGTCATGGTAGACCATGTGAATGTCGCCCTCGATCAGCAGGGGCTGTTCGCGCCGCCAGCCGAGGAAGCGCCGGTAGCAGTTGAGCATCGAATGCGGGTCGGCATCCTGCGCGGCCACCGACAGCGAGCGGTGCGAATCATCCACCGGCAACCACGGCTGGCTGCCGGTAAAGCCGGCGTGATGCGCCTCGCTCTCCCACGGCATGGGCGTGCGGCAACCGTCGCGGCCCTTGAATTCCGGCCAGAAGGTGATGCCGTACGGATCGACCAGGTCCTCGTAGCGCAATTCCGCTTCGGGCAGGCCCAGCTCCTCGCCCTGGTAGAGGCAGACGCTGCCGCGCAGCGAGAGCAACAGCGCCATCAGCAAACGGCCACGCTCTGGGTCGGGACGGCCATTGAGCGCCCAGCGCGTCATCACCCGCACCACGTCATGGTTGCCCATGGACCAGCACGACCAGCCGTCGGCCAGCTCGCGCTCGATGCCCTCTACCGTGCGGCGGATGTAGGCCGGGCTGCACTGCTCGGTGAGCAGGTCGAAGGAATAGGCCATGTGCAGGGTGTCGCCACCGCTGGTGTACGCGGCCATGGTGCGCAGCGACTCGTCGCAGCCGATCTCGGCCACCGAAGAGGCGCCGGGATAGCGCTGCAGCAGCGCCCGCAAACGGCGAAGGAAATCCAGGTTCTCCGGCCGCGTCTTGTCGTATATGTGCCGCTGGTAGGCGTAGGGGTTGTCGATGCGCACGCCAATGCTGCCCTCGCGAATCTCCAGATTCGGCGGGTTGTCGCGCAGCTCGGCGTCATGGAAGTAGAAGTTCGCCGCGTCCAGGCGGAAACCGTCCACCCCGAGCTTGAGCCAGAACTCCATGTCGTCGAGCAGCTGTTCCTGTACGGCCGGGCAATGGAAATTCAGGTCTGGCTGGCTGGCGAGGAAATTGTGCAGGTAGTACTGCCGGCGCCGGCTGTCCCAGCTCCAGGCCGGGCCACCGAATACCGAGAGCCAGTTGTTTGGCACGCTGCCGTCGGGCTTGGGATCGGCCCAGACGTACCAGTCGGCCTTGTCGTTGTCGCGGCTGGAGCGGCTCTCCGCGAACCAGGGGTGCTGGTCCGAGGAATGGTTGAGCACCTGGTCGATCAGCACGCGCATGCCGCGCTCGTGGCAGGCCTCGACCAGGCGGACGAAGTCGTCCAGGGTGCCGAACAGCGGATCGACACCGCGGTAGTCGGCCACGTCGTAGCCGAAATCCTTCATCGGCGAGGTGAAGAACGGCGACAGCCAGATGGCGTCGACGTTGAGGCTGGCGATGTAGTCCAGCTTGTGCAGCACGCCGGGCAGGTCGCCCACGCCATCGCCGTTGCTGTCGAAGAAACTGCGCGGATAGACCTGATAGATCACCCCGCCACGCCACCAATTCTGAAGTTGCTCGGACATGCCACATACCTTGAGTGAGCGGTGAGTACAGGGCCACTCTAGGTGCGGCAAGCGGTCGCAACATCCTCCGGCGGCGTGCCAGTGCGGGCGTAAAGGGCGGGCGTAGGCGGCCCGCCGAGCGAGGGCGTAGAGCGGGCCAGCGAGCCGGTCAGCGCACCCGCGCCGGGTTGCCGAGCACCGTGGCGCCGGCCGGCACGTCGCGGGTGACCACGCTGCCGGCACCGATCACCGCATCGTCACCGACGCTCACGCCGGGCAGGATGATCGCCCCGCCACCGATCCACACATTGCGGCCGATATGGATCGGCCGGCCGAACTCGACGCCCGAGCGACGCGCCTCGGAATCACGCGGATGGTCGGCGGTGTAGAGCTGCACTGCCGGGCCGATCTGCGCGCCGGCGCCGATGTGCACCTCGACCACATCGAGAATCACGCAGTTGAAATTGAGAAAGGCGCCTTCACCCAGGTGGATGTTGTAGCCGTAGTCGCAGTGGAACGGCGGGCGGATCACTGCGCCGGCGCCGACCGAGGCCAGGCGCTCGGCCAGCAGGGCGCGACGCTCGTCCGGCGAGGCCGCCAGCGCCGCGTTGTAGCGCACCATCCAGGTCTTGGCCGCGGCCTGGTCGGCGAGGATTTCCGGGTCGCCGGGGCGGTACAGCTCGCCGGCCAGCATCTTCTGCTTTTCACTCATCGTCATCGTGGCGCCTCCGTTTTTGCGAAGCCTCGAAGGTGCCACAGCCGGTCGCCGCCCTCCTCCTCCCTGGCGAGCGCCCCGCAGGGTTGGCGACCGGCGGCTAGTCGCCCTGGATCTTGCTCAGCAGGTCGCGCGCCAGCTGCACCGCCTCGCTGCGGTGGGTGATGTTGAGCTTCTGGTAGAGGCTGCGGATGTGCGTCTTGATGGTGGTCGGCGCGACGTTCAGGTGATCGGCGATCTGCTCGTTGGACTGCCCGGCGTGGATCAGGCTCAGCACCTGCCATTCACGCCGGGTCAGCGGCGAGCGGCGGATCAGCTCGGGCACGTCGGGGCGGTTGATGATGTCCTGGATAACCGCCTCGTCCAGGGTGATGCGGATGGCGCGGCTGAAGTCGCGCTGCTGCTGCGCCAGCTGGATCAGGCGCGTGGCGCGCTGGGCCTCCGGCTCGTCGAGGGTGCGCTCGTGCAACAGGCACTTGAGCATGCCGATGATCGGCTTGCCCACGCGCAGGAAGCTGCCGATCGCGCCGCTGCCGCTGGCCAGGGTCATGGCCCGCTGCAGGTGGTCGAGCGCCTGCTGGCGTTCCTCGCGCAGCCAGTGCAGCTGCGCCAGGAGGATGTGGTTGCGGTTGCGGTCCATCACCAGGCCATGGCACTCGGCGTTGGCCAGCAGCTGGCGCAGGATCGGCAGCGCGCTGTCCAGTTGCCCCAGCGCCAGGTAGGCGCGGGCGTGGTTGCGCGCGTTCAGCTGGGAGAAGTGGTTGGCGCCGCCATTGACCGGCGGCGCACTGACCAGCCACTGGCGAATGGCGTCGCGGTCCTGGCTGGAATCCCAATAGGCGAGCATCACCGCGTGGGCGTTGGCCAGCCAGTCGATGTGGTAGCGATCGTCGGCAAGCATCGTCTGCATCTGCCCGATGTAGTCGGCACAGGCGTGCTGCTGGCCGCGGGCATAGGCAACGCCAGCCAGCAGCGCATAGCTCTGCAGGCGCCAGCGCGGGTCGTCCAGCTCGTCGAGAATCTGGATGCCCTGCAGCGCACACTGCTCGGCGGCGTCCAGCTGGTGCCACTCGAGCAGCACCTGGCCGCGCACGCGGTAGATGAACTCGACGATGGGCGTGGCCTGCAAGCGCTGCTGCTCGATGTACTGGATGGCCCGTTCCTGCAGGGTGTAGGCCTTCTGCAGATGGCCCTGGGCAATGGCGATTTCCGACAGCTGGCCAAGGCTCCAGACCACCAGGTGCGAGGCGTTGATCTCCCGCGCGCGGCGTTCGGCTTCCTCGTACTGCTTTTGCGCCTGCGGCAACGCGCCCTGGACGAAGTGCGCCTCGGCCAGGCCGGACAGCGCCGCCACCCGCGAGGTGCGCATGATCAGCGGTTCGCAGGTGAGCGCTTCCTCTGCCAGGGCGATGGCGCGTTGCTCGTCGCCCTGGTTCATCGCCAGCTGCGCGCGCACCGCATTGAATTCGCCGACGATGCGCGCCCAGTCCTGCTCGGAACAGCTGCCGTGCAGGGCCAGCTCGCTGGCCTTGAACCAGCGCTCGACCTGATCGAACTGGTAGGAATTCTGCGACACCCAGGCCTGCAGCAGGGTGAGCAGCGGCGAGCCGGCGATCACCGCCTCCGGCAGGGTCTCCAGGCACTGCTGCAGCAGCCCAAGCCGGCCCTGACGGTAGAAGGCGCGCCCATGGCGCTGCAGGATCTCGGCAACCTGCTGCGGCTCGCCGGCCTGCACCGCATGCCGCGCGGCCTCCTCCGGCAAGCCCTCGGCCAGCAGCGCGGAAGCCGCGCGCAGGTGCAGCTGGTTGACCCGCTGCGGCTGGTGCGTGCGCAGTTCGCCCTGGAGGAACACGGCAAACAGCGGATGGTAGCTGTACCAGCGGCGCAGGCTGTCCAGCGGCTGGATGAACAGGCCGCCGCGCTCGAGCCGCTCGAGCATCTCGCGGCCGTGACAGGCCTCGGTCAGGTGATCGGCCAGCGCGGCGTCGAAGCGCTCGAGCAGGCAGGTCGCCTCGAGAAAGCCGCGCAGGTCATCGGGCAACCCCTCGAGCACCTGCTCGCGCATGTAGTCGCGGATGTCCGGGTGGCCGAGCTGCAGGTTCTCCAGGAACAGGTCCATGCCGCGGCTGGTCTGCACCTCCTGCAGGGCCAGCTGCAGCGCGCAGGGCCAGCCGCCGATGCGCCGGTTGAGGCGTTCGACCTGCTCGCGATTGATGCTCACCGGCACGCCCAGTTCGAGCAGCGCCTGCACCTCGTCGTCCTCGAAGGCCAGCTGGCGCGCGTCGAGCAAGAGCAGCTGATGCTTGACCCGCAGCTCCGCCACGCCCAGTTCGGGCAGCCGGCGGCTGCACACCAGCAGGGTCATCCAGCTCGGCATGTGGCGCAGGAAGAAGCGCAGCCCGGCGATCAGCTCGCGGTCGTGCAGCACCTCGAACTCGTCGAGCACCAGCAGGATGCCCTCGTGCTCGCCCGGCAGCTCGGCCAGCAGCTGGGTGAACAGCGCGTCCAGCGAGACCTGGCCCTGTTCGGCCAGCGCCACGGCGAGGGGGCAGCCGGCGTCCAGCTGCGGGTCCAGCGCCTGGGTCAGGTAGCGGCCGAACTGCAGCCCCAGGTTGTCGCTGGCGTGCAGCTGCAGCCAGGCGACCCGACCGTCGAAGGCCCGCGCCCACTGCGCCGCCAGAGTGGTCTTGCCGAAGCCGCTGGCGGCATGCAGCACCGCCAGACGCACTTGCCCCAGGCGCTGCAGCCACTCGTCCAGACGCGGCCGCTCGAGCAGCCCCGGCGGCAGCATGGGGATCGCCAGCTTGGTGGGAATCAATGGCAGCAGAGGTGGCATCGCGGCATTCATGGACGGTTCCCTGTTCACGTTCTTGTTCTTGTCATGGTCTGGCGCACCGGTTCGCACCGCTCCCGCGCTCCGGTCTCGCGCCTCGTTCAACTCAGGCGGTCAGCCCTTCACCCCGCCGGCGGTCAGGCCGCCGACGATCCACTTCTGGCAGTAGAGGAACACGGCGGTGATGGGCAGCCCGGAGAGTACCGCGGCGGCGGCGAAGTCGCCCCACAGGTAGTTCTGCGGGTAGAGGTACTGCTGTGCGCCGACCGACAGGGTGAGCTGGTCGACATCCATCAGCAGCACCGAGGCGATCGGGTATTCGGTGACGCTGGTGATGAAGGCGAGGATGAACACCACCGCCAGGATCGGCACGCTCATCGGCAGCAGGATGTGGAAGAACGCCTGCCAGGTGCTGGCGCCGTCGACGATGGCGGCCTCCTCCAGCGAAGCGTCGATGCTTTCGAAGTAGCCCTTGATGGTCCAGATGTGCAGCGCCATGCCGCCGAGCGAGGCAACGATCACCGCGCCGTGGCTGTTGATACCGAGCCAGCTGACGTACTGGCCGAGCTGATCGAACAGCGCATAGATGGCCACCAGCGAGAGCACCGGCGGGAACATCTGGAAGATCAGCATGCTTTTCAGGATCGGCGCCTTGCCGGCGAAGCGCATGCGCGCGAAGGCGTAGGCACTGGTGGTCGACAAGAGCAGGATCAGCGCCGAGCTCACCAGGGCGATCTTCACCGAGTTCCACAGCCACAGCAGCACCGGGAACGGCGGGTTCGTCACGCTGCCGTCCTCGTGGGTGTAAGGAATGCCGAGGGCCAGCGACCAGTGCTCCAGCGTCGGGTTGTCGGGAAACAGGCTGCCGGTGGCGAAGTTGCCCTCGCGAAAGGAGATCGACACCACCATCAGCAGCGGAAAGAGGATCACCGCGACAAAGGCCAGCAGCGCCGCGTGGGTCGCCCAGAGCCGGTAGCGGGTGGATTTGGGTTGCACCATGGCCATGCCGGTCTCCTTATACCTTGACTTTCGACAGCTTGAGATTGAGCAGCGCCATGGCGCCGACGAGGATGAAGATCAGCGTGGCGATGGCCGCAGCCAGGGCAAAATCCTGCCCCGAGTCCTGGAAGGCGATGCGGTAGGTGTAGCTGACCAAGAGATCCGTGGTGCCGGCCGGCGTGGTCGCGCCGATGATGTCCGGCCCGCCGCGGGTCAGCAGGGTGATCAGCACGAAGTTGTTGAAGTTAAAGGCGAAGCTGGCGATCAACAGCGGCATCAGCGGTTTGATCAGTTGCGGCAGGGTGATGCGCAGCAGGTTGTCCAGCGGCCCGGCGCCGTCGATCGCCGAGGCCTCGTACTGGTCGCGCGGGATGGCCTGCAACAGGCCCATGCACAGCAGCAGCATGTAGGGGTAGCCGAGCCAGGTATTGACGATCAGCACCATGCTGCGCGCCAGGGCCGGGTCGCTGAACCAGTCCGGGCGAATGCCGAGCAGCCCGTTGAGCAGCAGGTTGATCTCGCCGAAGTTCTGGTTGAACAGGCCGCGGAACACGAGGATGGAAATGAACGCCGGCACCGCGTACGGCAGGATCAGCATCAGCCGGTAGAAGGCCTTGCCGCGCACCAGTTCCCATTGCAGCAGGCTGGCCAGCACCAGCCCCACGGCCAGGGTGAAGACCACCGTCAGGCCGGCGAAGGCGAAGGTCCAGGCGAAGATCTGCACGAAGGGCTCGCGGATGCTCGGCTCGGTCAGCACGCGGGCGAAATTGGCCAGGCCGGTAAAGCTGGTGAAGCCGGGGGCGACGGGCTCACCGGCCTCGTCGATGTAGAAGCCGCGTTCGGGGTCGGCGGTGAGCCGCTCGCCGGTGCGGGTGTCGACCAGCACACCCGGGCTCTGCAGGCGGTACTGCGGTTTCACCGCGGCGACCTCGCGCAACCCGTAGAGCCGCAGCAGGCTGCCGTCGGGCGCCTGCAGTACCCACTGCTCGAGCGCCTTGCGCCGCTGGATGACGTCGCGCACCGAGAACACCTCGCCCAGTGGCGCGGCCGACTCCAGTGGCTGCAGCACCAGCGGCGCGTCGGGCTCGGGCGTGCCGGTCAGCGGTGGGCTGACGAAAACGCCCGCTTCGCCCTTGTCCACGCGCATCCGCTCGCCCTCGGGGCTGTGGTGCAGGCTGAAGCGAAAGCGCTCACCGGCCAGGTAGGTCTGGCTCAGGTGATAACGTTCGACCTGCGCCTGGCTCAGCAGGTGCGTGCCGCTGTAGTTGGTAAAGCCGATGCCCACGGTGTAGAGCAGCGGAAAGATGACGAACACCAGCATGCCCGCCACCGAGGGAAAGATGTAGCGCTGGGCATACAGCCGGCGATTGATGAACAGGTAACTGGCAAGCCCGCACACCACCAGCCCGAGCAGCGCGAAGGCCATCTGCCCCTGGGCGTAGAGCGCGACCACCAGATACAGCGCGAAGGCATTGAAGGCCAGCCAGAGCAACCAGCGCAGGCCGGTGCGGGGCAAGCCGCGAAGAGTCGGGCGGGTCATGACGGGGCTGGGCAACTCGGCATGGGCATTCACGGGAGACGGACCTTTATCGGCAGGGTAGTGCACGCCGGCGCGCCATGCAGGCGGCCGGCGTCGGCTTCATCGGGTGATGCGCTTGGCCGCATCGTCCAGCGCGGCGTCAACCTCCTGCCGCCCGGAGCTGATGTTGGTCAGCGCGGCCGCCATGGCCGACCAGAACGCCCCCATCTCCGGCACGTTGGGCATCGGTTCGCCCATCTGCGCATTCTCGAAGGTCGCCTTGATGTGCGGGTTGCTCGACAGCTCCTGCATGTAGGCGGTGTTGGCCACCGCACCGAGCGGCACATCGGCGTTGACCGTCTTCAGCCCCTCGACCTGGAGCAGGTAGTTCTCGAGAAACTCCACGGCCAGGTCCTTGTTCGGGCTCGCCGCGTTGAGCATGGCCGCGGCGACGCCAACGAAGGGCTTGCCCGGCTCGCCGTCGACGGCCGGGATCGGCGCCACGCCGAAGTCGATACCGCTCTTCTCGATGTTCGACCAGGCCCAGGGGCCGCTGATCATCATCGCCGAGTCACCCTTGTTGAAGGCTGCCTCGGCCACGCTGTAGTCGGCGCCCTTGGGCATCACACCCTTGTCGATCAGCTCGCGCAGTACCTTGGCACCGGCCTTGGCGCCGGCATTGTTGACCCCGGTGTTGCTGACGTCGTAGCCGCCATCGCGCTGCTCGAACACGTAGCCGCCCTTGGCCGAGAGCAGCGGCCAGGTGAAGTAGGTGTTGTTGTAGTCCCAGAGAATGGCGCGCTTGCCGTCGGCGGCGAGCTTCTCGTTCAGCGCGAACACCTCGTCGAAGCTCTTCGGCGGCGTCTGGACCAGCGCCTTGTTGTAGATCAGGCCAATCGTCTCGACCGAGACCGGATAACCCCAGAGCTTGTTGTCGTAGCTCACCGCCTGCCAGGCGAAGTCGGCGATGCCGGATTTGGTCTCGGCGCCGGGCGTGACCGGGGTGAGCAGCCCGCTCTTGGCCCATTCGCCGATGCGGTCATGGGCCCAGATGAAGATGTCCGGCCCGTTGCCGGTGGCCGCCGCCTGCTGGAACTTGTCGGTGGCGCTGTCCGGGTGGGCCACTTCCACCGGGATGCCGGTCTCGGCGGTGAACCGCTTGCCGACCTCTGCCAGGCCCTTGTAGCCCTTGTCGCCGTTGATCCAGACGACCAGTTTGCCTTCCTCGATCGCCGCCAGGGCCGGCAGTGGCAGGCTGAAGGTGGCCGCCAGGCCGATGGTGGCGATACACCAGAATTTCTTGTTCATGCTTCGCTTTCCTCGTGGCTTCTTATTAGTTGTTCCACCTGCTGCCGGCCTGAGGCTCTGACAGTCGTTCCATCCTCGGCGCGCATGTCGCCTGCTGCATCCTCCCCGGTGGGGGCGGTCAGGGCGTAGAGGCAGGGCGTAGTTCGCTGCACGCAACGCTGCGAAATACGCCATCGCGCTGCGGCTTACGCCTATACCCTGCAGCCATCCGGGGCTCAAATGTAGCGAAAAAAGCGCAACGGAGCTCTGTCGATGCACACTCACCGCTTGCCTGCCCTGCCCTGGCTGCTCGGCCTCGCGCTGGCCTCACCCGCCCTGGCGGCCCCGTCGCTGACTGCCCGCCTCGACGCGCAGCCGTTGCCGCTGCACTGGCAGGCGCTGTCAGCGCAGCGCTACGCCACCGAACTGCAGCTCGAAGCCGGCGAACTCGAATTGCGCGCGCCCACCGCCGGTGGCACGGCCGAAACCCTGGCGCCCTACCGCCGCCAACCGCTTGGCAAAGACAGCGCCTACCGCTTCGAAGTGCCGGACGCCGGGCGCTATCGCTTGACCGTCGAGACCGGCATCACACCCGCCCTGCGCCTGGTGCCGATCAAGGCCGCCGAGCCGGTGGCAGCCACCGCGGTCTGCAAGCCGTGGCAGGGTGGCGCGGTGGAACTGGCGGTTGGCGAGGTCTTCGGCGAGGGCGAAACCCTGCGCGACGCGCTGTCCGGCGCCACGGCGGTGGTCCGCGACGGCCGGGTCAGGCTGCAGCCCGCCGCTGGCAGTGACGGTCTGCTGCTGCTCGAACGCGCCGAAGCGCCCGAGCAGCCGGTCGCACGCGACTGGCGCAACGCGATCGTCTACTTCGTGCTCACCGACCGCTTCGCCAATGGTGATCCAGGCAACGACCGCAGCTATGGCCGCGCACCGGATGGCGCCGAGGAGATCGGCACCTTCCACGGCGGCGATCTCAAGGGGCTGACCGAACGCCTCGACCATATCGCCAGCCTCGGTGTCGACGCGCTGTGGATCAGCGCACCCTATGAACAGATCCACGGCTGGGTCGGCGGCGGTGATCGCGGCGACTTCCGCCACTACGGTTACCACGGCTACTACGCCCTGGATTTCACTCAGCTCGACGCCAACATGGGCAGCGAAGACGACCTGCGCGCGCTCATCAGCGCGGCCCATGCCCGCGGCATCCGCGTGCTGTTCGATGTGGTGCTCAACCATCCCGGCTACTCGACCCTGCAGGACATGCAGCAGCTCGGCTTCGGTGCCCTGCGCGACGGCATGGCCGAGTACCTGCCCGAGCAGTGGACAACCTGGCAGCCGGAAGCCCACGAGAATCTGCACGCCTACCACAACCTGGTGGATTACGAGCACCCGAGCTGGGCCGCCTGGTGGGGTCGCGACTGGGTACGGGCGGGCATCGCCGACTACGACACGCCGCCCAGTGCCACGGTCGATCCACTCAAGGGCTCGCTGGCCTTCCTGCCGGATTTCCGCACCGAATCCGAGGCGGTCGTCGCGCTGCCGGAGTTTCTCGCGCACAAGGCGCAGACCCGCGCCGAGCCACGCGAAGGCTACCGGGTGCGCGACTACCTGATCGAATGGCTGACCGGCTGGGTGCGCGAGTTCGGCGTCGACGGCTTCCGTGCCGACACCGTCAAGCATGTCGAACCCTCGACCTGGGCCGAGCTGCGCGTGGCGGCCGAGCGCGCCCGCGCCGACTGGGCCCGCGCCAACCCGGACGACCCCATGGCCGGCGAGCCGTTCTGGATGGTCGGCGAAGTGTTCGGTCACGGCCCCGAGGCCAGCGACTATCTCGAGCAGGGCTTCGATGCGCTGATCAATTTCGACTTCCAGAAGCAGGCCGTAGCCGCCAGCGACTGCCTGGCTGCCGCCGAGCCCAGTTACGCCGACTATGCCCGGCGCCTGGCCGAAACGCCCGGGCACAACCTGCTGAGCTACGCCTCGTCGCATGACACCGCGCTGTTCAACAGACTGGTCAAGGGTGACCTGGCGCGTCAGCGCGGGCTCGCCACCGCCCTGCTGCTGGCGCCCGGCGCGGTGCAGATCTACTACGGCGACGAAAGCGCCCGCGCCTTCGGGCCCACAGGTTCGGACCCCTTCCAGGGCACACGCAGCCCGATGAACTGGGACGAGCACCAGCGCCCGGAGATCGCCGGTCTGATCGATTACTGGCAGCGGGTAGGCCAGTTCCGCGCGCGCCATCCGGCGATCGGCGCGGGTACGCATCGACTGCTGTCGTCCGGCCAGCCCTATGCCTTCGCCCGCACGCTGGGCGACGACCGCATCGTCGTCGTGCAGGCCGGTGCATCGTTCACCCCCTGAATCGCCCGTCCCGGGTCGCAGCCCGGGACGCAGCCGCCCCCTGCCTGGAGCCCGCAATGAACGCAACCCTGAACCCGCGCCAGCAGGCGCAGCTGGCCTTTGTCGCCAGCGGAGCGGAACTGCAAGTCGGCCAGCCGCAGGACTGCCCGCTGCCGCTGGCCACGCTGGTCGCCACCGACGGCAGCGAACCCTATGTCAGTCGCACGCTGTCCGGCGGGCTCACCGCCCACGTCTACCGGATCGAAGCAGCCGGCCGTAGCTGGACGCTCAAACGCGCCCGCGAGCGCTGCCTGGTGCAGAACGCCGATGGCCAGACCTCGTTTCTCAACGAGGTCCAGCGGCGTGCCGACCTGCGTGCGCTGAAGGCCCGGCCCGAGCTGGCCGAGCCGCTCGCCGGGATCGTCGATACCTGCTATGGGAGTTTTCGTCACGGCGTGCTGCTGTCGCCCTGGATCGACGGCGAGGCCGTCGGCGACTGGGATGAAACGCGCCTGACAGACCTGTTCGACTGCGTCATCACGCTCGCCTCCGCCGGCCTGTTCGAGTGGGACCTGTGCCCCGGCAACGTGCTCGACGACGGCCGCATCCGGCTGTTCGACTTTGGCTACCTGTACCGCTTCGATCCGCTGCGCGAGTTCAACAGCGATGGCCTCGCCCGCCCGGGCTTCCACCCGGTCGAGCGTTTCGAAACGCGGCAGTTCTTCGCCTGGCTGCTCGGCCAGGAGGCACTCGGCAGCGCCCGGGCGCTGGCGGCGTTCCGCCTGGAGAAGGCGATCGCCCTGGACCGCTACCGGCGCTGGCGGGCCGAACTGGCCGGCCGCGGCGCCAGTCCGGCCGTGCTCGAACGGCTGGACCGGCTGATCGACAGCTGGCGCACCGCCCTTGCCGGCTCGGCCGAGGCGCTCTACCTGCGCGAGGCCTGGCGCTCGCATCGTCTCGATCTGGCCGACGATCTCGACGGCCAGACCTGCACGCCGCAAACCCTGCAGCGCCTGGCCTGGCTCCGGGAAACGGTTGGCGCACGCCACGCCGACCTGCTCGCCGCCGACGCCCTGGCCCATGAGCGGGCCCCGCAACGCGCCGCCCTGCTCGACGAGCTGCGCCGCGCCGAAGTGCAGGCCATCGGCTGGCAGGTGCCGCGCGCCTAGGCCGGACGGGGACAGCCGGACCGTCGCCGCCGCCCGGTCGCGCTCAGGTGCGGTAGCGCGCGCAGAGCGCCTGCTGCTCGGCGGACATGCGCGCCTGACGTTCGCTGCTGTCGCTGATCGCCACGACGCTGTCCATGTGCAGCTCGGCCGCGGCATCGATCGCATGCATGCCGCGCGACACCTCTTCGGCGGCGAGCCGTTGCTGACCGGTAGCCGAATCGATTTCCCGCGACATGGCGGCGATGTGCTCGACCTGGCTGCGGATTTCCTGCATCAGCCGATCGGCCTGCCCGACCTGATCGAGGGTGCCCTGCATCTGCGCGCGACTGGCCTCCACCGAACGCACCGCCGAGCCGATGCCCTGGGCCAGGCGTTCGATGCGCTGCTGGATCTCGCCGGTCGATTGCGCCGTGCGCCGGGCCAGGCCGCGCACCTCGTCGGCGACCACCGCGAAGCCACGCCCCTGATCACCGGCGCGCGCCGCTTCGATCGCCGCATTGAGCGCCAGCAGGTTGGTCTGCTCGGCAATCGCACGGATCACATCGAGAATCTGCCCGATCTGCTCGCTCACCGCCTCCACGTTGGCGATCTCGGCCACGCTGGTTTCCAGCTGCTCGGCCAGGGCTTGCGTGCCGATGCGGGTCGCGGCCATCCGCTGGCTGCCCTGCAGGGTCAGTGCCTCGACACTGCCGACCCGCGTGGCCGTCTCGCCGGCATGCTGCGCCACCTCGCCAAAACTGGTCTCCAGTTCGGCCAGGCTGACGGCGAGCGCCCCGATGCTGCTGCGTTGTTTCTCCAGCCCGGCACGCGCCTGGCTGCAGGCCTGGGCATTGCGGCGGGCAATCTGGTCCTGTTCGTCGGCGTTGCGCCCGAGCTGGGCCAGAGCATCGCGCAGGCTACCGGCGACCCGGTTGACCCAGTCGCCGACACGCCCGAACTCGTCCGCGCGCTGGTACTCGCAGCCGCCGCGCAGATCACCGTCGGCCAGGTGCTGCAGGCTGCCGCTGACGGCGGCCAGGGCCATGCGCATGGTGCGCCCCAGCCACAGGCCCATGGCCAGCGCCACCGCGATCGACAGCCCGGCCATCGCCAAGAGGCCGGCCACACCCTGACGATAGGTCTGCGCGGCCAGGCCCAGTTGCCTGTCGCTGGCCTGCTGGGCGCTGGCGATGAGCGTGCCGATGTCCTCGCGTGCCTGGTGCTGCAGCCGACCGAGCTGCAGTTTCTGCTCGCGGTTGGCCTGCTGGTCGGACAGCCAGGCGTAGTACTGCGCCACCGCACCATTGCCGGGCACCGCCAGTTGCTGCTCGATGGCGGCAAACGGCGCCTGGAAGCTGTGCGCGTAATCGGTACGGCTGTCCTGGTGCGGTTCCAGATCGAGGAGAACGTTGTCCAGCTTCTTCTGCAGGGCCGGCAGCCGCTGCGCGATCTGCGCACCGGCTTCATCGAGTGCCTTGATCGAAGACACGCCGATGGCGTCGAACAGCAGCGCCTCGACCTGCTCGAGCGGGATGATGAACTGCTTGATGGAATAGGCGACCAGCTCGTCGCCAGTCACGAACTGCGCCTGCAGCAGGTCCTGCTTGAGCCGCGAGAACTGCAGCTGCAGATCGCGCAGCGCGACGGCGTTGCGCCCCACGCGCGCGAGCAGGTCGCGCTGCGCATCGATCAGCGCCAGGCTGCGGCGGTCGAGCTCCGGCAACAGCGCCGCCAGGCGCTGCTTGGTCTCGGCATGTGCCGGCGTCACCCGCTCCAGCTGGGCGAACAGCTCGAGGGCCTGGGCCTGCAGCGTGCGATGCCGGCCGACATAGCCGTCGAGCTGGTCAGGCCGGCCCTCGGCCAGGGCGTCGGAAAGGTTCTGCGTCAGGCTCTGCAGCGCACTGAAGAAGCTCTCGCTGACCAGCAGACGCGACGCGGTCGACGAGATTTGCTCGGCATTGCCTTGCAGGCGGCCGATGGCAACCAGGCTGGTGCCGGCTACCAGCATCAGCAAGGCCACCAGCGCGGCGATCAGCAGGTACAGCCGGGCCAGGAAGCCAAGCCGGAAAGGGGTCGAGCGGGTCTGGGCCAACATGAACAGCTCCTGATACGACAGCGCAGCGCGACGGCTTTTATGGTTGTCGTGCCAGCATCGGTGGCCCGGCCCGTCGCCGGCCTCCTCCCTGCCCACCCTGGGTCGGGAGGAGCCGCCCGGCGTAGGCGTAGCCGAGGCCGGGCGGGCGTGTCGTCAGAACGAGCCGCTGGTGCTCGCGCCGGCAGCGGCCTGGACCTGGTTGTTGCCGCCCGATTGCCACTGACGCACCAGCGTCGCGTCCGCCTCGTTGCGGATCAGGCACTTCCATTCCACGTTCTGGCCGGCTGGCAGGGCGATGCTGCCCTTCCAGGTCGGATAGCTGCTGGTGTCGGTCAGCCGTACCGCGGAGGCCGGGCTCCAGTTGCCGAGCTGGCTGACGTTGCCCACCGCGTAGACGCTGTCGCCCATCTGCGTCACACCGTTGTCGCAGCGGAAGTTCACATTGACCAGGCCGCCCTCGCCGCCGTCATTCCCGCCGCCATCGCCGCTACCGCTGCGCCAGACGCGCACCTGGCCGTTGCTGGCGTTGACCGCCTCGCTGAAGCTGCCGCTGGCGACCTGGCCGGGGTTGGCCAGATCGGAGTTGAGCGCCACCACCAGGGTCTGCTGGCTGCCGCTGACGGTGGCGACCAGGCCGCTGTAGCCGCTATGGAAGCTGATCGCCGAATCGGCGCGCACGCCGGCGGTGCGCCGCACCTGAATCAGCTGGCGGATGAAGTCGCCGTAGCCCCAGTCGTACATGTGCGACCAGTAGACCACCGGCGTGCCGGGGCTGGTGAGGATGTAGGCGTAGGCCTGGCGGATCAGCCCGTCCTGCAGCGCCCAGTGGTGCTGGCCGCCGTTCTGCCCGGGCGAATAGCCGGTGTCGTGGTTGTCGACGAAGGTCACCGCCACCTCGCGCCAGCGCGGGTCGGGGTTGCCGTTAAGGCCGTTCTTCCAGTCGGCGACCGAGCCGTTCTGCATGCGCTCCTTGAGGGCGAAGTCGAACACCGGGCACTTGGCCCGGTCCGACCAGTCCTTGATGATCTGCTGCCAGCTCGCCGTGTTGCGCCAGTCCCAGCTCGGATATTCAGAAGGGCCTTTCCACAGCTCGCCAACGCAGAAGCTGCTGTCGGCGCTGTCGCTCATCCAGCTGTCGACCCGTTCGGGCGCATAGCCGCGAACGAAGTCGAAGCGGAAGCCGCCGGCGCCGTAGCCGCTGCGCAGGTTGGCGAGCTCGTCGCGAAACATGCCGTAGATCTGCGGATGGCCGGTGTTCAGGTCCGACTCGCCGCCGATGAAGCGGTCTCCGTCATCGCAGTCGTTGGGGTAGTTGCCCGGGTCGGCGCAGTCGTTGCGCCAGAAGCCCTGGCCGGCCGGCAGGTTGATCTCCTTGTCCGGATAGCCGCGGTTCATGTGATTGGGCACCACATCGTAGAGCACCTTCACCCCGGAGCCACTGAGCGCGCCGGCGGCCTGACGCAGCTGGGCGTCGCTGCCGTAGCGGCCGTTCTTGTTGAAGTCGTGCCAGAAGTAGCCTTCGCCGCCGCCGGACTTGCCGCCGTCGGTCCAGCTGGAGAAGTCACGCCAGGGCACCGGCATCCAGATTGCCGAGAAGCCGTCCGCGGCGATCGTCGAGGCCTGCTGACGAAGGATGTTGTACCAGTCGTTGGGCGCTTCGCGGACGACGTTCCAGTGGAAGCCCTGGAGGATGATTTCGTCGCCGCCGTGGTAGCGCACGCCGGCCGGGCTCTTGCCGGCCTGGTCAGCGAGGGCGGGGAACGGCAGCAGGATCGCCGCCAGTACGGCGGCACGCAGGGTGTGGCTCATCGCAATACTCCGGTTCTTGTGCTTGTTCGGATGACCGGCGACGAAGCGCCGGACGAGGATGAACGCCGGCCAGTGGAGGACCGGCATCGGCAGGCTGCCCCCGCGTGACACGCCCACCAACCTCCCCCGCCGGCTATGTGACGGCGTAATGGCCAGGCCGAAGGCCTCTGGCAATCATCTGCGCCCCACCCGTAGCGACCCCGCCCCGGGGATTACGCCGCATTCATCCCGATTACGCCCTCGCCCTGCGCCAGCGAAATCTCTGGCCGGGAGGATGGCGCTCCCGGCCCCATCGCCGAGGCTTTGCGCCACCGACCGGCGTTGCCGCAGCAGGCCGCGCCGGCGTGATCGTTCGGCATTAACAAGAAAAACAAGGACCCGTCATGAAGCACACCGCGCACCCTCTGTTCGTCCTCAAACCCGCCTGTGTCCTCGCCGCCCTGCTGGTCGGCGGCCCGGCCCTGGCGGTCGATTTCCACGGCTATCTGCGTTCCGGCGTCGGCGCCACGGCCGGCGGCGGCGACCAGGCCTGCTTCCAGGCTGCCGACGCGCCGGCGAAATATCGCCTGGGCAACGAATGCGAAACCTACGCCGAGATCGGCCTTGGCCAGGAAGTGTGGAGCGAAGGCAGCAAGAGCTTTTACGTCGACAGCATGATCGCCTACCGCTCCGACCAGGGTAACGACTGGGAGGCGGCCGGCACCGATACCAACGGCGGCGAGAACAACCCCTTCGACGAGGCCGGCACCACCTCCATCCGCCAGTTCCACGTGATCGGCAAGAACCTCATCCCGAGCCTGCCGGGCGCGGCGATCTGGGCCGGCAAGCGCTACTACAAGCGCCACGACGTGCACATCAACGACTACTACTACTGGGACGTCTCCGGCCCGGGCGCCGGTATCGAGGACATCGACCTGGGCTTCGCCAAGGCGAGTGTGGCCTGGGTCCGCAACACCGATGGCGACTGGGTCTATCAGGGCTCGGGCACCGGCACCAACCTGGCCAACGACACCCTCGACTTCCGCCTGGCCGAGATCGACGTCAACCCGAACGGCAAGCTGGAGCTGGGCTACGACTACGGCAAGGCCAACCTCACCGACGAACAGGAACGCGATCCCGGCTACGAGGACCAGAAAGGCCATCTGGTCACCCTCGAGCACACCCAGAGCAACTGGTTCGGCGGTTACAACAAGCTCGCCCTGCAGTACGGCACCGACGGCATCATCGGCAGCAGCGGGCGCAACAGCACCGGCAATAGCGAGGGCACGATGCTGCGCCTGGTGAACCAGGGCGTGGTGGGTCTGAGCGACAACATCGAGATGATGTACGTGCAGATCTACGAGGACCGCGACTTCGACAACGACTCCGGGCAGACCTGGGCCAGCTTCGGCGTGCGCCCGGTGTACAAGTGGAGCGACGTGATGAGCACCGCGCTGGAGTTCGGCTACGACCGCGTCGATCCGCAGGCCGACGGCGAAAGCACCCGCGACCTGAAGAAGATCACCCTGGCCCAGCAGTGGTCGGCCGGCAGCAGCTTCTGGGCACGCCCGCAGATCCGCGTGTTCGCCACCTACGCCCAGTGGGACGGTGGCCGCTATCAGGCGGCCAGCGAGTCCATCGACGCCGGCGACGACGACGGCCTGACCTTTGGCGTGCAAGCCGAGGCCTGGTGGTAAGCCAGCGCCCGTTCGCGCCTCGCCGCAGCCGGCCTGCGGCGCTCCCCTTTCGCTCCCACCGTCCAGGCGGTGTCTTGGCCCCGGCTCTGGCAGGTCGGGGCGTTTTTTTCCGGAGAATCCCATGCACAGCTTGCCTTTGATAACGGCCGGGCTGCTCGCCCTGACCCTTGTCGGCTGCAGCAGCGAGCCGCTGCGCCGTGCCGACGCCCTCACCGCCAGCCCGGCACCGCTGGAACAGCCCGTCGAACAGGCCCGCCAGGCGCTGGCCGCGGCACCGTCGTGCTGCGAGAACCTCATGCAAATGCCCTTCGAACCACTGCCGCCCGGCTTCAGCGGTGAGGTGGTGATCGATAGCCAGGCCCCGGCCTACGCCTTCGAAACCGGCAAGAGCTTCTTTCGCGCCTTCGCGCTACCGGCCGAAGGGCCCTCGTTCGAGCTCCGCCTGTACAGCCAGGCCGGGCAAAGCGTACTGGCGCCCAGCGCGATGCTGCTCGACAGCCAGTGGCGCCCGACCCGCCTGCTCGACGCCGACGATTTCGCCTACGTGCCGCCGACCGGGCTGAAGGGCGACAGCCTCGACGCGCGCCTGCGCATCGACCGTTCGCAGCCGGATCACCCCGGCAACGAGCGCTACCTGATCCTCTACACCAGCACGGCGCAGATGGCCGGCCAGACCACCCTCGAACATCCGGCCAAGGCCTATGCCAAGGCGCTGGGCAACGAGCCGCCGAGCATCCCCGATCCGATCGCCCGGCATTCGCCGGTGGGCGTGGTCAAGCTGGTGATGATCCGCGATGGCGAGCAGAGCGCGACCAAGGGTTATGTGCCCGGCTACAGCATCGGCCACGAGATGGGTAATCGCCTGCCGAGCGTACCGGCGCCCAGCGTGCTGCCGGAAACCTCGGCCTACTACCGCCAGGCGATCGACGCGGCGTTGACTCAGCAGGACCTCGAGCGCGCCCTGCGCCTGGCCGACGAGGCGGCGCGCGTCGGTGATACCGGCGCCAAGGCCTATCTGCTGGAGCGCATCCAGATCAAGTGATCTCGCACCGGGGCGGCGTGGACGCCCCGACTCGACGCAGGACGCAACCATGAAAAACCTGACCAAGGCCTTGAGCCTGCTGACCTTTCTGAGCGCCCCCGCATCGGCGTTGGAGCGCGACACGCTGACCGTCTGGATCACCCCGGACAAGGGCTACCAGGCGGTCGGCGAGATCGGCCGGGACTTCACCCGCGCCACCGGCATGGCGGTCCAGGTGGCCACCCCGGAGGATCTCGCCGCCCTGTACGACCGCCAGGCCACCACCAGCCAGGGCCCGGATATCGTCATCTTCGCCCACGACCGCTTCGGCTCGTGGATCAATGACGGCCTGCTCGCGCCGGTCAACCCCAGCCCGGCGGCACTGGCGCGAGCCCCGGCCTTTGCCTGGGAGGCGCTGACCGTCGGCACGCAGCGCTACGGCTACCCGCTGGCGACCGAAGCGGTCGGCCTGATCTACAACCGCGACCTGGTAGCCGAGCCACCACGCAGCCTGGCGGAGCTGGCGACGCTCGACCGCCGCCTGCGCGCCGAGGGCAAGCGCGCCATCGAATGGGACTACCGCAACCTCTATTTCTCCTGGCCGATCATTGCCGGCAGCGGCGGCTACAGCCTGCGCAAGACCGAGGGCCGCTACGACCTCACCGACATCGGCATCGACACGCCGGGCGCCATCGAAGGCATGGAATCGATCAAGCGCCTGCTCGACGACGGGCTGCTCGACCCCGCCGCGACCTACCAGAGCATGATGGAAGGCTTCAAGGCCGGGCGCACGGCCATGATCATCAACGGCCCCTGGGCCTGGAACGAGGTGCGGCAGGCCGGGATTCGCTTCGCCGTCGGCAACATTCCCACCGCGGACCCGGCACGCCCGGGCAGGCCCTTCGTCGGCGTGCTCGCCGCGGCGATCAACAGCAACAGCCCGAACAAGGCTGCGGCCGGTCGCTTCATCGAGGACTACCTGACCAGCGCCGAGGGCCTGGCGCGAATCAATGCGCAGAAGCCGCTGGGGGCGGTGGCCAACCTGGCCTTGATGGAAACCTTGCGTCACGACCCGCTGATCGCCCACACCTATGCGGCGGCCGAGGCCGGTGAAATCATGCCGGACATCCCGGAGATGAAGCGCTTCTGGGCGCTGTTCACCCCGCGCCTGGAGCCGATGCTCAGCGGGCGCAAGCCGATAGCGCCGACCCTCGCCTACATCGCCGCGCGCCTGGCCAAGGGCGCACAGATGCAGTCCTGGCGCCGTCGGCACTATCCGCTGAGCCTGCAAGCGACCGAACAGCCCTGACGCACACCGGCTTGGCAGCGACAACAAGCCCCGCTCCGCCGCGAACGCGCGGCGCAGCCCGAGGGTGGGAACTGCACAGCTTCTTTCGCCAGCCCTGACCGGCTCAGCAAGGCAGATCGGGCCACGCCCCAGCGCACATCGCCCTCAGGCCACGGCGTGCCCGCGGGCCGCTTCGCTGAGGTAGAACCAGGCGGGACGCTCCAGCTCCAGTTCGGCGCCCAGCAGCGCCTCCTCGATCCGTTCCCAGCGCAGGCTGCCGAGGATCGGCAACGGCCGGCCGGGCAGCTGGCGCAGCCAGGCCAGCGCCACCTGATTGGCCGTGGCGCCCAGATCGGCGGCGACTTCATCGAGTGCGCGGCACAGGCGCTCACCGAAGCGCCCACCGCCCATCGGCGACCAGGCCAGCACCTGCAGGCCGGCAGCCTGCAACGCATGCAGGCTGCCATCCCACACCCAGTGCTGGGCCTGCAGTGACAGCTCGATCTGGTTGCAGCGTAGCGGCACGCACTGGCCCAGTGCCTGGCAATGCAGGATGCCGGCGTTGGACAGCCCGACCCAGCCGACCTTGCCGCTGGCGACCAGTGCGTTCAGCGTCTCGGCCACCTCGTCGACCTGCAGCAGCGGGTCCGGGCGATGCAGCAGGAAACCATCGAGCCGCTCCACACCCAGTCGCGCCAGGCTGCCCTCGACCGCCTGGCGCAGGTAACGGGCACTGGTGTCGTAGTGCTTGATCCGCCAGCGCGAGCAGTCCTGCGCCGCCGGCACGATGTCGGCCTTGCCGATGATCTGCAGGTGCTGGCGCAACCCGGGGGCCTGGCGCAGGGCCGCACCGAAGTGCGCCTCGCAACGCCCGCCGGCATAGATGTCGGCATGGTCGAAGCCGGTCAGCCCGCGCTCGACACAGCGTTCGATAAAGCTCAGCAGCGCCTGGGGTTCGCCCAGTTCGGGGTATTCCAGCAGGCGCATCATGCCCAGCAGCAGCGGCTGGGCGAGCACGGGCGCGGCCATCGCAGGCTCCGTCAGAAGATGTAGTCGGTGGTCAGGAAGCCGGAACGCCGGTCGCGGATGATGTCGTTGACCAGCTCCTTGTTGGCCTCGTTGAAGCGCGTCGCCACCAGGGTACGGATGGAGAACACGCGCAGGGCGTCATGTACCGACAGCGTGCCCTCGGCGGAATTCTTGCGGCCGTTGAACGGGTAGCTGTCCGGCCCGCGCTGGCACTGGGCGTTGATGTTGATGCGGCCGACCTGGTTGACGAAGGCATCCACCAGCCGGCCCACCTGCTGCGGGTCGTTGCCGAAGATCGACAGCTGCTGGCCGTAGTCGGACGCGGTGACGTAGTCGATCACCTCCTGCAGGTCGCGGTAGGGCACCACCGGCACCAGCGGGCCGAACTGCTCTTCGTGATAGATGCGCATGGAGGAATCGACCGGGCTCAGCACGGCCGGCTGGAAGAAGCTCTGGTGCGCTTCGCCGCCACCGGCGTTGATTACCCGCGCGCCCTTGGCCACCGCATCGTCAAGCAGCCGGTTGAGGTAATCGACCTTGCCGGCCTCGGGCAGCGGCGTCAGCGCGACGCCCGGCTCCCAGGGCATGCCTGGCTTGAGCGCATTGACCCGTGCGGCGAAACGCTCCAGGAAGCCATCGAGCAGGTCCTCATGGACGAAGAGGATCTTCAGCGCGGTGCAGCGCTGGCCGTTGAACGACAGCGCGCCGGTCACCGCCTCCTCCACGGCATTGTCGAGATCGACCTGCGGTAGGACGATGCCCGGATTCTTCGCATCCAGCCCCAGCGCGGCGCGCAGGCGGTGCGGGCGCGGGTGCAGCTTCTTCAGGTCGGCGGCGCCCTTGTGCGTGCCGATAAAGGCGAACACGTCGATCTTGCCGCTGGCCATCAGCGCGCTGACCGTCTCGCGGCCACGGCCGTAGATGACGTTGATGACCCCGGCCGGAAAGCTGTCGCGGAAGGCCTCGAGCAGCGGGCGGATCAGCAGCACGCCGAATTTGGCCGGTTTGAACACCACGGTGTTGCCCATGATCAGCGCCGGGATCAGCGTGGTGAAGGTTTCGTTCAGCGGGTAGTTGTACGGGCCCATGCACAGCGCCACGCCCATGGGCACGCGGCGAATCTGCCCAAGCGTGCCCTGCTCCAGCTCGAAGCGGCTGGAACGGCGATCGAGCGCCTTCAGCGCGTCGATGGTGTCGACGATGTAGTCGCAGGTGCGGTCGAATTCCTTTTCCGAGTCCTTGAGGTTCTTGCCGATCTCCCACATCAGCAGCTTGACCACTGCCTCGCGCTGTTCGCGCATGCGCGCCAGGAAGCGCTCGACATGCGCGATGCGCTCGGCCACGCGCATGGTCGGCCAGGCGCCGCGGCCGTTGTCGTAGGCGGCGACCGCCGCATCCAGCGCCTCGAGCGCGGCGTCGGCATCGAGCAGCGGCGTGCTGCCCAGCACGACCTGGCGTTCGCTGCCGTCGGCCTCGCGCAGGAATACCGGGCTGCGCACATCGGCCAGCGCGCCGGGCCACTGCCGCAGCTCGCCGTCGACCAGGTATTCACGCTGCTCCACCGGCGCGTCAGGACGGTAGGCCTGGGGAATGTCTTCAAGACGGGGAAACAGCTCGGCAAGCGGGCGCGCGGTACTCATGAAACACCTCCGGATCACGGTAAGGGGGCGGGATGCGGCAGGCCCCACGCCTGCCGCAACAGGGGCGTACGGTCTACAGCTCGCGCTGCTCGGCGCGCTCGGCACGCAGGTCGAAGTCGCGCGGCAGTTCGGCAGGCGGCGCAGCGTCCAGTGCCTGCAGGGCCTGGCGCGTGGCGCTTTCGATGGCGGCCCAGTCGCCGGCACGCACGGCCTTGGCGTCGACCATCCAGGTGCCGCCGACGCACATCACGTTGGGTTGCGCCAGGTAGTCCCTGGCATTGCGCGCATTGACGCCGCCGGTCGGGCAGAAACGGATATTGCCGAACGGCCCGCCCAGCGCCTTGAGCGCGGCGACGCCGCCACAGACCTCGGCCGGGAACAACTTGAAGCGGCGATAACCGCGGGCGTAGCCGAGCATGATTTCCGAAGCGCTGGCCACGCCCGGCAGCAGCGGCAACGGGCTGTGCAGCGCCGCATCCAGCAGCTCGGCGGTGCTGCCCGGCGAGACGATGAACTGCGCCCCGGCAGCCTCGGCCTGCTCGAGCATGGCGGCATCCAGCACGGTGCCGGCACCGACGATCAGTTCGGGGCGCTGCTCGCGCAGCAGGCGGATGGCACTCAGGCCCAGCGCCGAGCGCAGGGTGATTTCCAGCACCTTGAGGCCGCCGGCGGCCAGGGCGTCGGCCAGCGGCAGGATGTCCGCCTCGCGCTCGATGGTGATCACCGGGAGGATGCGCGCGGCGCTGCACCATTGGTCGATCAGGGCGATCTTGTCGGTCATGCTTGGGGTAGAAGTCATGGGATTCCTTGCGGCCTCAGGGGCACCAGTAGATTTCGAGGGGACGGGCGAGGAAGGCGCGGATCGGCATCGCTTCATAGGATTCGCCGGCCAGGGCCTGGTTGAGCGTGGCCAGCTTGCCCGGGCCGTGCAGGGCGAGCAGGGTCAGCCGTGCGCTGGCCAGCAGCGCCAGGGACATGCTCAGGCGCTGGCGCGGTACGCTCGGCGCCTGCATCGGCAGGCAGCGCCGCGTACCCTGCGGGTCGAGCGCCGCTTCCAGGTTCGGGCTGTCGGGAAACAGCGAGGCGGTGTGACCATCCTCGCCCATGCCCAGCACCAGCACGTCGATCGGCGGCAGTTCGGCCAGCACGGGATCGGCACGCTCCGCAGCCTGTTCCAGGCTTGCCGCGCTCTGGTACAGGCCGACCAGGCGCGCCGCGGCAGCCGAGCCCTGCATGAGGTGGCGACGCACCAGCCCTTCGTTGCTGTCGGGATGGCTGACCGGCACCCAGCGCTCGTCGGCGAGGCTGATGGTGACCTTGGCCCAGTCCAGCTCCTGCTGCGCCAGGCGCTCGAAGAAGGCGATCGGGCTGCGCCCGCCGGAGACCACCAGGGTCGCTGCACCGCGCTCGGCGATCGCGCCGCGCAGGGCGTTGCTCACGGTCAGCGCCAGTTCGCCGGCCAGCTGCTCGGCATTGCCGAGGCTGAAACCGAGCGTCTGCACCGGGAGATTGAGGTTAGAGATCGTCATACCAGCTCCTGCCGTCACGGCTGATCAGGGCAATCGAGGCAGCCGGTCCCCAGCTGCCTGCTGCGTAGGGTTTGGGAGGCGCGCCGACGCGCTGCCAGCCGTCGATCAGCTGGTCGCACCACTTCCAGGCGTATTCGATTTCGTCCTTGCGCACGAAGAGGTTCTGGTTGCCCTTCATCACTTCCAGCAGCAGACGCTCGTAGGCATCGGGGATGCGCGGGCTCTTGTAGGTTTCCGAGAAGTTCAGCTGCAGCGGGCCGCTGCGCAGCTGCATGCCCTTGTCCAGGCCCTGGTCCTTGGTCATCACCAGGAGCGAGATGCCCTCCTGCGGCTGCAGGCGGATGATCAGCTTGTTGCCGATCAGCTGGCGCTGCTCCGGGGCGAAGATGTAGTGCGGCGGCGCCTTGAAGTGGATGACGATCTGCGACAGCTTCTGCGGCATGCGCTTGCCGGTGCGCAGGTAGAACGGCACGCCGGCCCAGCGCCAGTTGCAGATCTCCGCGCGCAGCGCGACAAAAGTCTCGGTGTCGCTCTGGGTGTTGGAGTTCTCCTCCTCCAGATAGCCCGGTACGTGCCGGCCGAGGATGCTGCCGCCCACGTACTGGCCGCGCACCAGCTGCTGACCGAGCTGCTCCGGCGCAATCGGCGCCAGCGCCTTGAGTACCTTGACCTTCTCATCGCGGATGCTGTCGGCGGAGAGGTCGCTGGGCGGATCCATGGCGATCAGGCAGAGCAGCTGCAGCAGATGGTTCTGCACCATGTCGCGCAGCTGGCCGGCCTGGTCGAAATAGCCCCAGCGGCCTTCGATGCCGACCGTTTCGGCCACGGTGATCTCCACGTGGGAGATGTGGTTCTGGTTCCACTGCGTCTCGAACAGGCTGTTGGCGAAGCGCAGGGCGATGAGGTTCTGCACCGTGTCCTTGCCGAGGTAATGATCGATGCGGTAGGTGCGGTCTTCGGGAAAGAAGCGCGCCACCGCGTCGTTCACCTCGCGGGACGACTCCAGGTCATGGCCGATGGGTTTTTCCAGCACCACGCGGGTGCGCTCGGCCAGCCCCGCCTCGGCCAAGCCGGCGCAGATCGCGCCGTAGACGGAGGCCGGGGTGGCGAAAAAGGCGACGATGCGTTCGGCCTGGCCGGCGAGGTCGGCCAGTGCGGCGAAATCCTCGCGCTGGCGAAAATCCATGCTCAGGTAGTCCAGCCGCGCCAGCAGCCGCTGCAGCACGGCCTCGTCGAGGTCGCGCTCGGCCACATGGCGGCGCAGGTGCTCGGCGATCGTCGCCAGGTGCACGGCGGGGTCGCCGCTCTCGCGAGCCAGCGCCAGCACGCGGGTATCGTCGGGCAACAGGCCGGCACGGTCGAGCTGATAGAGCGCCGGAAACAGCTTGCGCAGGGCCAGGTCACCGAGGGCGCCGAACAGCGCCAGGGTGCAGGGTTCGACAGATAATGGCGTCATGATGTTTGTTCTTCTACTAAAACCACCCTATGAATACACGGCGAGGCCGGCTTATTCAAGGCTGATGTAGTAATAAAAACAACATTTCTGCCGAGAAGAGTTTCCTGTGGTCGCGTTGCCCCCTGCTCAGTAGCATAGAAAACCCTTTGCCCGCCCATCAGGACCCCCATGGACCGCGTTCACAACCTGCTCGAGCAGATCCAGAACCGCCTCGAAGGCCTCAACAAAGCCGAGCGCAAGGTCGCCGAGGTGATCCTGCGCAACCCGCAGCAGGCGACCCGCTTCAGCATCGCTACGCTGGCGCAGACCGCCGGGGTCAGCGAACCGACGGTCAACCGCTTCTGTCGCTCGTTCGGGGTCAGCGGCTACCCGGAGCTGAAGATGCAGCTGGCGCAGAGCCTGGCCAGCGGCGCGGCCTATGTCAGCCAGGCGGTGGAGCCGGACGACGGCCCCGAGGAATACACCCGCAAGATCTTCGGCTCGGCCATCGCCTCGCTGGATAGCGCCTGCCAGAGCCTCGACCCGCAGCTGGTCAGCCGTGCCGTGGACCTGATGATCCAGGCCCGGCAGATCCACTTCTTCGGTCTCGGCGCCTCGGCCTCGGTGGCGCTGGATGCGCAGCACAAGTTCTTCCGCTTCAACCTGGCGGTCACCGCGCATTCGGACGTGCTGATGCAACGCATGCTGGCCTCGGTGGCGCACACCGGCGAGCTGTTCGTGATCATTTCCTACACCGGACGCACCCGCGAACTGGTGGAAGTGGCGCGCATTGCCCGGCAGAACGGTGCCTCGGTACTCGGCCTGACCGCCGCCGGCTCGCCGCTGGCGCAGGCCAGCACGCTGAGCCTGAACATCCCGCTGCCGGAGGACACCGACATCTACATGCCGATGACCTCGCGCATCATCCAGCTCACCGTGCTCGACGTGCTCGCCACCGGCATGACGCTACGCCGCGGCGTGGATTTCCAGCCGCACCTGCGCAAGGTGAAGGAAAGCCTGAACGCCAGCCGCTATCCGGCCGACGAGGCGCCGAGCTGAGGGTTCGCCCGGTGTGACGGGGGCAAGCCCCCCTTCTGCGCGCGCCCTCAGCCCCGCCGCGCACCGACCCGCAGGCCGGTCTTCTTGAGGATGCGGCTGGACACCAGCATCTCGTCGGCGCGACAGGCCGTGCCCAGCAACGCGCGGATCTGGTTGCGGTAGGCCTCGATGTAGTCGGCGCTGCGCCCGTGGACCATGGCGAACAGGTTGTAGCGCCAGCCGTCCTGGCGCGGGCGACGATAGCAATGACTGACGAAGGGTTGCGCCCCGATCAACGCACCGAGCCGCTCGATCTCGGCGTCGTCGACATCCCAGACGGTCATGCCGTTGTGCCGATAGCCCAGCCGGTAATGGTTGGGTACCGCGGCGATCCGGCGAATCGCACCGGCAGCCTGCAACCGCTGCAGCAGTGCCAGCGCCTCGTCCACCTCGATTTCCAGCTCGCCGGCGAGCCAGGCCCAGGGGTCCTCGACCAATGGCAGGCCGGCCTCGGTCAGTGCCACCAGGCGCTGCGCCAGGGCTTGATCAGACGGCGAAATGCAATCCGACATGGTAGGTCTTCTCCTTCGGCAGGTTGAGCACCGGCAGCCCGGTCTGCGCCTCGATCCGCGCGATGGTCTCGGCGACCCCCTCGGGCGTCGCGCAGCCGAGCACGAACCACATGTTCCAGGCGTGCTCGCGACGGTAGTTGTGCGCCACCTCGGGCATCGCCTCGAGCACCGCGGCCACCTCTTCGAAGCGCTGCTCTGGCACCGACAGCGCGGCCAGGGTGAAGGCCCCGCCGAGGCGCTCGATGTCGAACATCGGACCGAAGCGAGTGAGGGTGCCGTCCTCGAGCAGCGCCTGCACCCGCGCGCGCAGCGTCGCCGAGCTGCTGCCGAGCTCCTCGGCCAGCGCCTCCCAGGGCTGGCGCACCAATGGCAGGCCGTGTTGCAGGCGGTTGATCAGCTGGCGGTCGAGCTCATCCATGGGCACGCTCCGCCGCCGGCGCAAAGCGCCCGCCACACTGTTTGAAGGCGCGGGTGCTGAACAGCAACTGGTGCGGCAGTTCGCTCAACCCCTGCGCGGCGAGCAGGCCCTCGATCTGCCGTTCAACCTGCTCGCGCTCGCGGCCGTGGACCATGCAGAACAGGTTGTAGCGCCATTGCGGCAGCCGCCGCGGGCGCTGGTAGCAAAGGTTGACGCCCGGTGCGCTGCCCAGCCGGTGGCCGATCGCATCGATCTGCGCGTCCGGCACGTCCAGCACCAGCATGGCGTTGGCACGAAAACCCAGCGCGCGATGCTTGAGCACCAGGCCGACACGGCGGAACAGGCCGCCCTCGTTCCACTGCCGCACCTGCTCGAGCACCGCCTGCTCGCTGGCGCCGACCTGCTCGGCGAGCCAGGCGTAGGGCCGCGACACCAGCGGCAGCCCGGCCTCGAGCAGCCGACGTAATTGCAGGCTCTGCGGATGATCGAGCGTGAGGGTCATGGCAAGTCTCCCAGCGGAAAGCCCAGGTCGATGCGGTAGGCGCTCTGCATCGGCAGGTCCAGCGGCACCAGCCCGGTATCGGCCTCGATTTCAGCGAGTACGCGGTCAAGGTGGGTGCGGTCCGGCCCGGTGAGCACGAACCAGAGGTTGTAGCGATGCTCACGCAGGTAGTTGTGGTTGACCTCGGGAAAACGATTGATGCGCTCGGCGACCTGCTCGAGGCGCTCGGTTGGCACGGCGAGCGCGACCAGCGTGCTGGCGCCGGCACGGCTGTGCTCGAACACCGGGCCGATGCGCGACAGCCCGCCGCCGGCTTGCAGCTGTTGCAGGCAGGCCAGCACCTCATCCTCGCTGCAGCCAAGCGCCTCGGCCATCGCCCGGTAGGGCTCGGCGCACAGCGGCATGCCGTGCTGGAAACGGTCGATCAGGCGGCGGCTGAGGGCGTCGAGGTTCATCTCAGAGTCCCGTCTCGTGGGCGCGGCTGGTCAGGAAGATGCCGCTCGGGCTCTCGGCCGGCAGGCGCTTGATCAGCTCCAGCCGGTACGGATCCCAGACCTGCACCTCGTTGCCGTCGCGCACCGACAGCCAGAGCTGGTCGCCGCGCGCGGTGAACTCCATGTGCAGCACGGCCGGGCCAGGCTCCAGGTCGGCGATGATCTGGTGCGTCTCGCTGTCGATGACCTGCACCTTGCCATTGTCCGGATAGGCGAAGTTGACCCAGATCTGCCGCGCGTCGGGCCGCGCCATGACGAACACCGGCTGGCCGGCGACGTCGATCGCATCGGTCTGCTTCCAGCTCTGCGAGTCCATCACCAGTACGCGATGCTGGCCAATGGCGGGAACGAAGGTCTGGTTGCCGGCCACCGTCCAGCCTTCCAGGTGCGGCATCTTGTAGACCGGCAGCTTTTCCTGGCCACGGCCGTAGCCGTCGAGGATGCGCTCGACGCCGCGCTCGGGATGCCAGAGGTCGATCTTGCCCATGCCGTCCTCGCCGAACAGGCCGGCGACGTAGTAGCGGCCGTCGGGGGTCAGCAGGCCGTCGTAGGGCTGCTTGCCGATGTCGTCGAAGCGGGTGATCCGCGGCGTGTTGCCCTGGCTGAAGTCCAGCAGCCAGGTCTCGTTGGTGTCGAACAGGCTGTAGATGAAGCGCCGTCCGGGCGCGTCGAGCACGCCGACCACCCGCGAGTTGCGACTGCCATCGGCCAGCGGCGTAGCGGGGATGTCGGCGACCAGCTCCAGCGTGCCGGCGTCGAATACCTTGACCCCGCCGGGTTCGTAGTTGCCGACGGCGATCAGCGTGCCGTCCTGGCTGATCGCCCCACCGATGCTGTTGCCGCCCTGCACCACGCGCTTGACGATGCGCTGCTCGAGCAGGTCGACCTTGGTCAGCCCGCCGTCGCGGCCGAAGACGTAGGCGAAGCGTTCATCGCGGGAGAACACCACCGAGGCATGCGACAGATCGCCGAGCCCCTCGACGCGCGCCAGGCTGCTGCGACCGCTGGTCTCGATGATCTGCAGGCTGCCGGTGGCGCGCTCGACCACCACGCCGAGATCGCCGGTGCCGCGCAGCGGCGGTTGGTGGGCACAGGCGGCGAGCAGCAGGCTGGCCGCGGCGACGAGCAGGGTCGGACGCTTCATGGCTGGGGAAATCCTTCGAGCAACTGGTCGACCAGCCAGGCGATCTCCTGCTCTTCGAGCAGCGGCTGCCAGCCGGGCATGGCGGTGCCGGGCCTGCCGTAGGTCACGGTGGCGATCAGGGATTCACGGGGTTTGCCGGCAAGGGCCGCGCGGGTCAGTGCCGGGCCGAGGCCGCCGGTCATGCGCAGGCCGTGGCACGAGCCGCAGTCCTGCTTGAGCAGGTTGGCCAGCTGCGTCTGGCGCTCGGCCGAGGGCTCGGCCAGGGCAGCAGGAATCAGGAGAAGGGACGCCACAGCGAGCCCCAGACGTTTTACTGCATGTCGGGACACTTTCATGACGCCCTCCGGGACGCTTACTTGTGGCTCAGGACCCACTCGGCCAGCGTCTTGGCCTCTTCTTCGGTCACCGGGTTCGGCGGCATCGGGATCGGCCCCCAGACGCCCTGGCTGCCGTTCTTGATGTGCAGCGCCAGGGTGTCGGCGGCGCCGTCCTGGCCGGCGTACTTGGCGGCGACTTCCTTGAACGCCGGGCCGACGATCTTGGCGTCGATGCTATGGCAGGCTGCGCAGGGCTTGCTCTTGAACAGCGCTTCGCCATCCTGGGCCAGGGCCGGCTGGAGGGCGAGCGCGCCGCCCAGGGCGAGCATCGGGAGCAGAACTTTCTTCATGAGTACTACCTCAAGGCTAGGTGGAGCGGGCCTACGGCCCGCCCCGGAGTGGCTCAGTAAACGTCGTACTGAGTGTTGTGGACGTTGAATTTACCGGTCGGGGTGATCAGCCTCTTGTCCCGGATCACTGTTTTGAGCTCTAGGGTCTTGTCGTCGACCACCACGATGGCCGACTCCTCTTCCTGCCCGTTCCACACGGAGAACCAGACCTCGTCGCCGGCCTTGTTGAACTCAGGCTGCACGACGCGCTGGGCACCGCCCTTGAGGCCCGACCACTCGCCGATCGGCAGGACCTTGTAACCGGCGGCCAGGTTGTTGATGTCGAACACCGCCGCGGACTGGCTGACCTTGGCGTCCGGGTTGAAGGTGGTATCGAGGTACAGGTGCTTGGACTTCGGATGGGTCTTGATGAACAGCGAACCGCCGCCCTGGCCCTTGAGGGTCTCGACCACCTTCCAGGCGTTCTTCGGATGCTTGTCCGGGTCGGTGCCGATCAGCGAGATGGTCTCGTCGCCGAGGTGGCTGGTGGCCCATACCGGGCCGTACTCGGGGTGCACGAAGTTGGCGCCACGGCCGGGGTGCGGGATCTTGCCGACATCGACCAGCGCGGCCATCTTGCGCTTCTTCGAGTCGATCACCGCAACCTTGTTGGAGTTGTTCGCCGCCGTCATGAAGTAGCGGTGGCTGACGTCCCAACCGCCGTCATGCAGGAACGGCGCGGTACCGATGGTGGTGTAGCTGAGGTTGTTGATGTCCTCGTAGTTGACCAGCATGACCTTGCCGGTTTCCTTGACGTTGACGATGAACTCCGGGTGCTCGTGCGAGGCGATGATCGCTGCCACGCGCGGCTCCGGGTGGTACTCCTGGGTGCCGACGGTCATGCCGCGGGTCGAGACGATCTGCTTGGGCTCGAGGGTCTCGCCGTCCATGATGGTGAACTGCGGCGGCCAGTAGGAGCCGGCGATCGCGTACTTGTCCTCGTAGCCCTTGTACTTGGACGTCTCCACCGAGCGCGCCTCGATGCCGACCTTGATCTCGGCGACCTTGGTCGGCTCCTTCGCCCACAGGTCGATCATGTCGATCTTGGCATCGCGGCCAATGACGAACAGGTAGCGGCCCGAGGCGGACATGCGCGAGATGTGCACCGCGTAACCGGTCTCGATGGTCTTGACGATTTTCTTGCTGTCGCCGTCGACCAGCGCGATCTTGCCGTCGTCACGCAGGGTGACGGAGAACAGGTTCGGCAGGTTCAGATCGTTCATCTGCTTCTTCGGCCGGTCCTCGGGCTTGACCAGAACCTTCCAGGAATTCTTCATCTCGGCCAGGCCCCACTCCGGCGGGGTCGGTGGCGTGTGCTGGATGTACTTGGCCATCAGCGTGATCTGGTCCTTGGTCAGCGCGTTGGACGTGCCCCAGTTGGGCATGCCGGCCGGCGAGCCGTAGGTGATCAGCGCTTCCAGGTAGGCCTGGCCGCGTTCCTGGGTGATGTCCGGCGTCAGCGGCTTGCCCGTCGCGCCCTTGCGCAGCACGCCGTGGCAGCCGGCGCAGCGCTGGAAGTAGATTTCCTTGGCCTGTTCGAATTCGGCGGCGGTCAGGTCCGGCGCGCCCGGCGAGTGCACGACCTGTGCGCTGGCAGGATCGACGGCCGAAGCCTGGCTCTTGTAGGCAGCCTCGGCCTTTTCTTCGGGTTTGTCCTGCGCCTGAGCGATGCCTAGCGCGAGCAACGAGAAGCCGGCGACGAATCCGGCCAGAAGTGGTTTTCTCATACTGTTATCCCCTCTGAATCGCTTCGTGCGATTCGTACTTAAATGACGGCGATGCAGCAGTTCCCGGGTACTTGTGGTGCGATTGCATCCTATGAGGGGCCGATTCGGGCAGCGCTTGACGACAATCAAGAGACCCCCCCGTACCCACCTGCCGTGACGCCTTGTCGCGGGGGATGGCGCGCGTTGCGCCGGTTGCCGGCATTGAATGGCGACGGCACCGCGGTCGCACTTGACCACGATCAAGCTTTGCCGGCGGATGGGTTGAGAGCGCGGGGTCGGACCGGTAGCTTGGGCTTCGAGATAACCAACCGCCGCAGTGAGGTATTGCCTGTGAATGCGCCTGAATTCCCGACCGCCGCTGGCACGCCGGATATCCCCTTCTACCAGCCCCAAGGCAACGAGGAACGGCTGTTCACCCAGGCCTGGCAGCACGGCATGCCGGTGCTGATCAAGGGCCCGACCGGCTGTGGCAAGACCCGCTTCGTGCAGCACATGGCGCATCGCCTCGGCCTGCCGCTGTACACAGTGGCCTGCCACGACGACCTGTCCGCCGCCGACCTGGTCGGCCGGCACCTGATCGGCGCGCAGGGCACCTGGTGGCAGGACGGCCCGCTAACCCGCGCCGTACGCGAGGGCGGCATCTGCTACCTCGACGAAGTGGTCGAGGCGCGCCAGGACACCGCCGTGGTGCTGCACCCGCTGGCCGACGACCGCCGCGAGCTGTTCATCGAGCGCACCGGCGAAGCGCTCAAGGCGCCGCCCGGCTTCATGCTCGTGGTGTCCTACAACCCCGGCTACCAGAACCTGCTCAAGGGCATGAAGCCGAGCACCCGGCAACGCTTCGTCGCCATGCGCTTCGACTACCCGTCGGCCGCCGAGGAAGAACGCATCGTCGCCAACGAGGCCGCCGTCGAACCGGCGCTCGCGGCGCAGGTGGTCAAGCTCGGCCAGGCCCTGCGCCGCCTGGAGCAGCACGACCTGGAGGAAGTCGCCTCGACCCGCCTACTGATCTTCACCGCGCGGATGATCGGCGCCGGCATGTCGCCGCGCGAGGCCTGCCTGTCGTGCCTCGCCGAGCCCTTGTCGGACGATCCGCAGACGGTCGCCGCGCTGATGGATGTGGTCGATGTCCACTTCGGCTGAGTCCCTTGCCCTGCCCGCCCGGCGCCTGCCGGGTGACCTGGCGATGTGGTTCTTCATCCTCGCCGAGCTCACCGTCTTCGCCATTCTGGTGGTCGCCTTCGCCGTCACCCAGCGCCTCCAGCCGACGCTGTTCGCCGAAAGCCGTCAGGCCCTGGACAGCTCCATCGGTCTGGCGCTGACCCTGAGCCTGCTGACTTCCGGCCTGCTCGCCGCCCTGGCGGTCGAGGCGGTGCGCCGGGGGCGCCAGGGGCGCGCGGCGCTGATGCTCGCCGCGGCGCTGGCCAGTTCGTGCGTCTACGTGGTGCTCAAGCTCGAGGAGTACGGCCACCTTGCCGGGCTGGGCCTGAACATGGAGCACAA
This sequence comes from Stutzerimonas sp. CXK-1, assembly GCF_057738225.1. NCBI lineage: Bacteria > Pseudomonadati > Pseudomonadota > Gammaproteobacteria > Pseudomonadales > Pseudomonadaceae > Stutzerimonas > Stutzerimonas sp. CXK-1. Next base: position 3,330,777 of record NZ_CM173217.1, read on the forward strand.
CACCTTCTTCACGCTCTACTGGATCCTCACCGGCTTCCACTTCCTCCATGTGCTGCTGGGCATGGTGATCCTTGCCTGGCTGGCCGAGCGCTGCCGGCGCGGCGCCTATACCGCCGCCGACCACAGCGGGCTGGAATCCGGGGTGCTGTACTGGCACATGGTCGACCTGATCTGGGTAGTGCTCTTCCCGCTGGTCTACGTACTCAACTGAGGAGGTCCGCGATGTCCGCGTCCAAGGCGCTGATCGGTTGCTGGCTGGGGCTCGCCGGGCTCTCGACCCTGAGCGTGCTGCTCGGCGGCAGCGGCTCCGGCCTGCTGATCGCCGCTGCCGTCATGCTCGCCGCACTGGGCAAGGCCTGGCTGATCACCGAGGGCTTCATGGAGCTGCGCCACGCGCCGCGCCTGTGGCGCCTGCTGCTGCTCGGCTGGCCGCTGCTGATGGCCGGCGGCGTGCTCGCCCTTCTGCCGGCGCAGGGCTGAGCCTGGCGCTCGTCGCGCCGCGCGCCGCTCGGCCCCTTTTATTGTTTCCGGTCAAGGATCAGCACGCGCAAGGTCGGTGATTCTGCACGCAACCAGGGTACGCCCCCGGCACCTTCAGCGCCGGGCTCCCCGAGGAGAATCGCCCATGTTGAGAATCAGCCATTACCTGCGCGCCCTCGCCAATCCGCAGCAGCGCGTGCTCGGCGCCCGCAGCGTCGGCCCGGCACGGCCACCGGTGGTGATCTGGAACCTGCTGCGTCGCTGCAACCTGACCTGCCGCCACTGCTACGCGACCTCCGCCGACAGCGAATTCCGCGACGAGCTGGACACCGCCGAGGCGCTCGGCGTGATCGACCAGCTACACGAAGCCGGCGTGCGCGTGCTGATCCTCTCCGGCGGCGAGCCGCTGCTGCGCCCGGACATCTTCCAGCTCGCCGACTACGCCCGCGACAAGGGCTTCTTCGTCGCCCTGTCGACCAACGGCACGCTGATCGACGAAGACAACATCGAGCGCATCGCCCAGGCCCGGTTCGACTACGTCGGCATCAGCATCGACGGCCTGGAAGCGGTGCATGACGACTGGCGCCAGCTCAAGGGCAGCTTCGCCGCCTCGATGCACGCCATCGACCTCTGCCGACAGCACGGCATCCGCGTCGGCCTGCGCACCACCCTGACGCAGAACAACTACCCGCAGCTGCCCGCCCTGCTCGAACTGATGCGCGAACACGACGTGCAGAAGTTCTACCTCTCGCACCTCAACTACAGCGGCCGCGGCCGGCGCAGCCGCAAGGCCGACGCGCACCACCTGATGACCCGCGACGCCATGCGCCAGCTGTTCGAGCAGGCCTGGGCCGATGTGCTGCAGGGCCGCGAGACCGACTTCGTCAGCGGCAACAACGATGCCGACGCCGTGCTCCTGCTGCAGTGGGTCGAGGCCAACCTGCCGCAGCACGCCGAACGCCTTGAACGGATGCTGCGCGCCTGGGGCGGCAACGCTTCGGGCAGCGGCATCGCCAACATCGACAACATCGGCGACGTGCATCCGGACACCTACTGGTGGCAGCACACCGTCGGCAACGTGCGCCGGCAGCGCTTCCGCGACATCTGGCTGGAGCGCCCCGAGCCGCTGCTCGAGCAGCTGCGCCAGCATCCGCGCGCGGTCAAGGGCCGTTGCGCCGAGTGTCGCTGGCTGGCGATCTGCAATGGCAACACCCGCACCCGCGCCTGGGCCGCCGGCGACCTCTGGGCCGAAGACCCGGGCTGTTACCTGTCCGACACGGAGATCGGCCTGCCGAGCCCCGAACGCATTCCCAGCATCGCCATTTGACCCGATCGAGCGGCCGCAGAACGCCGCAGCGTCACCCCCGCAGCCGATGAGCACCTAGGAGATCGTATGGATCAGCCAACCCCCTTTCCCGCCTCGCTGAGCGCCACCCTTGCCCCCGGTGAGGTCGCGCTGGTCGGTGCCGGCCCGGGCGACCCCGGCCTGCTCACGCTGCGCGGCTGGAGCCTGCTGCAACAGGCCGACGCGGTGGTCTACGACCGCCTCGTCAGCGAAGACCTGATGGCCCTGCTGCCGGGGCGCTGCAGCCGTCATTACGTCGGCAAGACCAGTGGCTTCCACAGCCTGCCGCAGCCACAGATCAACCAGCTGCTGGTCGACCTGGCCCGCACGAACAAGCGCGTGGTGCGGCTCAAGGGCGGCGATCCGTTCATCTTCGGCCGCGGTGGCGAGGAGCTCGACTATCTGCTCGCCCGTGGCATCGATTGCCAGGTCGTCCCCGGCATCACCGCCGCGGCCGGCTGCACCGCCTACGCCGGCATTCCGCTGACGCACCGCGATGTGGCGCACTCCTGCCAGTTCATCACCGGACATCTGCAGGAGAACGGCGAGCTGCGCCTGCCCTGGAGCAGCCTGGCCAATGCCAAGCAGACCCTGGTGTTCTACATGGGCCTGTCCACCCTTGGCGAGATCTCGCGCCAGCTGATCGCCGCCGGCTTGCCGGCCGACACGCCGGCCGCGCTGATCGGCAACGGCACCCGCGACGACCAGCAGGTGGTGCGTTGCACGCTCGCGCAACTGCCGCTGATGGCCGACGAGAAGCAGCTCACACCACCGACGCTGACCGTGATCGGCCGGGTCGTCGAACTGTTCGCCAAGCGCCGCGTGAGCTTTCCGGCACGCCTGCGTGGCGAGGAGGCACTATGCGACTGATACCTGCCCTGCTGGTCGCCGCGGCGCTGCCAGCGGCCACCTTTGTCGCCCTTGACCTGGCCGTGCCACGCGCCGCCGCGGCCGAGGTCGACGCCCATAGCCTCTACCAGAGCCACTGCCAGAGCTGCCACGGCGAGAACCGCCTGGGCGGCGCCGGCCCGGCGCTCCTGCCCGAGAGCCTGAGCCGACTGAAGCCGGCCGAAGCGGAAAAGGTCATTCGCAACGGTCGCCCGGCAAGCCAGATGGCAGCCTTCGCCGGCGTGCTCGATGACCAGCAGATCAAGGCGCTGACCGGCTACCTGTATCAGCCCGCGGCCGTGCCGCCGACCTGGAGCGATGCCGACATCCGTGCCAGCCATCGTCTTCTCAAGGACGTCGCCACGCTGCCGACGACCCCGCAGCACGGCGCCGATCCGCTGAACCTGTTCGTCGTGGTGGAGGCCGGCAATCATCACGTGCGGGTGCTCGACGGCGACCGCTTCGAGGAGCTCGCCAACTTCCAGTCGCACTTCGCCCTGCACGGCGGGCCGAAGTTCTCGCCGGACGGGCGCTTCGTCTACTTCGCCTCGCGCGATGGCTGGGTCAGCCTCTACGACCTCAACAACCTGACCATGATCGCCGAGGTGCGCGCCGGGCTGAACACGCGCAACCTGGCGGTCAGCAACGACGGTCGCTGGGTGCTGGTGGGCAACTACCTGCCGGGCAACCTGGTGCTGCTCGATGCGCGCGATCTGTCGCTGGTCAAGCACATCCCGGCGGTGGCGGCCGACGGCACGCCGTCACGGGTCAGTGCCGTCTACACCGCGCCGCCGCGCGAGAGCTTCATCGTCGCGCTGAAGGACGTGAAGGAAGCCTGGGAGCTGTCCTACGCCGGCGAGCCGACCTTCGTGCCGCGGCGCATCCAGGCGGCCGACTACCTCGACGACTTCTCCTTCACCCCGGACTACGGCCAGCTGCTGGCGACTTCACGCAAGGCCAAGGGCGGCCAGGTGATCGACCTCGACAGCGGTCGCACGGTCACCGACATTCCGCTGCCGGGCATGCCGCACCTGGGCTCGGGCATCTACTGGAAGCGCGGCGGCAAGTGGGTGTTCGCCACGCCGAACGTCAGCAAGGGGCTGATCTCGGTGCTCGACCTCGAGAGCTGGAAGCTGATCAAGGAGATTCCCACCGAAGGGCCGGGCTTCTTCATGCGCAGCCAACAGAATTCGCCCTACGCCTGGACCGACGTGTTCTTCGGCCCGAACAACGACGCCGTGCACCTGATCGACAAGCAGACCCTGGAAGTCGCACACACCCTGCGGCCGATGCCGGGCAAGAACGCCGCCCACGTCGAGTTCACCAACGATGGCCGCTACGCCCTGCTCAGCGTCTGGGACACCGATGGCGCGCTGATCGTCTACGACGCCAATACGCTCGAGGAGATCAAGCGCATCCCGATGAACAAGCCGTCCGGCAAGTACAACGTCGGCAACAAGATCGAGTTCGCCGAAGGCACCTCGCACTGATCGGTTCCGCTGCCGGGTGCGGACGGCCACGCCGCTGCACCCGGCCGGCCCGTTGCGGGCCAGCACCGGCCTCGTCCGCTACAATGGCGGCCCCCCTCATTACACAGGCATGCGCATGGACATCGATCTCGCCCGCACCTTTCTCGAGATCATTCGCGGCGGCAGCTTCATCGCCGCGGCCGAGCGCATGCATCTGACCCAGACCGCCGTCACCGCACGCATCCAGAACCTCGAAAGCCAGCTCGGCTGCCGGCTGTTCGTGCGCAACCGCGCCGGTGCGCGCCTGACCGACGATGGCGAACGCTTCGTCGCCTATGCCAACCAGCTGGTGCAGACCTGGGAGGCTGCGCGCCGCGACCTGCCGCTGCCGCAGGGGTACGACCAGTTGCTCACGCTCGGCGCCGAGGTCAGCCTGTGCAACCCGCTGATGCTCGCGTGGGTGCAGCGCCTGCGCGAGACGCTACCCAGCCATGCGCTGCGCAGCGAAGTGGCGAGTGACGAGGAACTGCAGAAAAAGCTCGACCTCGGCCTGCTCGATGCCGCGCTGGTGCACCAGCCCGAGTACTGGCCGGGCCTGCAGGTCGAACAGTTGCTCGAGGAAAAGCTCATCCAGGTGGTGCAGACGCGCAACCCCGAGCCGTACCTGTACGTCGACTGGGGCCCGGCGTTTCGCAAGCAGCACAACCAGGCGCTGCCCGAGCACACCCGCGCCGCGATGTCCTTCAGCCTCGGCCCGCTGGCGCTGCAGTACCTGGTGCAGTGCGGCGGGCGCGGCTACTTCCGCACGCGGGTGGTGCAGCGCTACCTCGACGAAGGCGTACTCAAGCGCGTCGAGCAGGCGCCGGAATTCTCGCATCCGGTGTACCTGGTCTATTCCCGTGCCAACCGCTCGGCGGCGCTGGCCAAGGCGATCAGCCTGGTACGCGAGCTGGCGCTGGACGACTTCGACTGGTCGCGCTGGTACTACGAGATCTGAGCCGACTCAGTCCGGAAGCTGCTTGAGCCAGTTTCGGTACAGCGCGGCGATCAGATCGGTCTGGGTGATCATGCCCACCAGGCGCTGCTGTTCATCGACCACCGGCAGGCAGTGCAGGCCGCGGTCGGACAGCAGGTAGACCAGCTCGACCATGTGCGTGTCCATGGTTACCGAAACCACCGGCGAACTCATGATGGCGCGCAGCTTGGTGCCGCGCAGGAAGTTCAGCTGGCCGAAGCTCAAACGCCCCGGGCGCGGGTGGAAGTGCTTGAGCAGGTCGATCTGGGTGACGATGCCGACCAGGCGGTGATCGTCGCCCTCGACCACCGGCAACGAACGCAGGCGATGTTGCTGCAAGGTCTGCCAGGCCGATTCGATAAAGGTGTCCGGGGTATGCCAGTAGATATCGCGCGACATCACGTGCGCGGCGGTGACCTCGCCCATGCTGCGGCGCAACGCGTGCTTCTCGGTCTGCTTGATCAGCCGGGCGAGGTCGTCACGGGTGATGTCGACGTACTCGCCGAATTCGGCCAGCGCCCGGTCGACGTCATCCTGGACGAAGCTCATCCGCTCGCCCGGTCGCGGATCGCGGGTGTGGTGCTCGTTTTCGCGCGGCAGGCGCGCCTTGGGGTAGGGATTGCCCGTGAGGTTGTTGAACAGCAGCGCGAAGGTCACTAGCAGCAGCGAGTTGAACATCACCGGCCCGAGCAGGCCGAAGTGCAGCTGGTGCAGGTCGGGGCTGCCCACCGCGGCCACCAGCGCCAGCGCGATGCTCGGCGGGTGCAGGCAGCGCAGCGAGAACAGGCACAGCAGCGTTGCCGCGCCGGCCAGCGTCGCGGCGAGCACGCTGGGCAGGCCACTGAGCCCCAGGGAGACGCCGATCAGTGCGGCGAACAGATTGCCACCGATGACTGACCAGGGCTGGGCGAAGGGGCTCGACGAGGCGACGAATACCAGCACGGCGGAGGCGCCAACCGGCGCGATCACTTGTAGCGCCAGCCCGGTGCCGACCAGCCAGCGGTCACTGAGAAACACCAGCGGCATGACGAAGGCGATGCCGATGGCGGCGCGCAGCCACAGTCGGGGAGCCGCATTCAGCGGCGCGGGCACGAAGGATTTGAACCAGTCGATCAGGTTGTCTTGCATGGAAGCTCTTGTCAGACGAAGCACCGGCTATCGGAGCGTAGCCGGGTAAAAAAGGTCCGTCCCTGGACCATCAGGAGCTACAAGGGTAGCGAGGGGAAATCAAGCAGTCACAGCGGTCAGCTCTGCATCGGGGGCCGAGGCGCGCGGCGCATGGCGCACCGTCAGCCAGGTGTTGAGCGCCATCAGCAGCATGCCGGAGGCGAACAGGCCGCCGCCGATCATGCGCACCACATAGCCCGGGTGGCTGGCCTCGAGCGCCTCGACGAAGGAATAGGTCAGCGTGCCGTCCTCGTTGATTGCTCGCCACATCAGGCCCTGGGTGATGCCGTTGACCCACATCGAGGCGATGTACAGCACGGTGCCGATGGTCGCCAGCCAGAAGTGCGCATTGATCAACCGCACGCTGTACATCCGCTCGGCGCCCCACAGGCGCGGCACCAGGTGGTACAGCGAGCCGATCGAGATCATCGCCACCCAGCCCAGCGCACCGGCATGCACGTGGCCGATGGTCCAGTCGGTGTAGTGCGACAGCGCATTGACCGTCTTGATCGCCATCATCGGGCCTTCGAAGGTCGACATGCCGTAGAACGCCAGCGAGACCACCAGAAAGCGCAGGATCGGGTCGGTGCGCAATTTATGCCAGGCGCCGGAGAGGGTCATCATGCCGTTGATCATGCCGCCCCAGGACGGCGCCAGCAGGATGATCGACATCACCATGCCCAGGCTCTGCGCCCACTCCGGCAGCGCGGTGTAGTGCAGATGGTGCGGGCCGGCCCAGATGTAGATCGAGATGATCGCCCAGAAGTGCACGATCGACAGCCGGTACGAGTAGATCGGCCGCTCGGCCTGCTTCGGCACGAAGTAATACATCATGCCGAGAAAGCCCACCGAGAGGATGAAGCCGACCACGCTGTGCCCGTACCACCACTGGACCATCGCGTCGGTGGCGCCGGAATACACCGAGTAGCTCTTGAGCAGCGACACCGGCAATTGCACGTGATTGACCACGTGCACCATGCCCGTGACGATGATGAAGGCGCCGAAGAACCAGTTGCCGACGTAGATGTGGCGCATCCGTCGGCGCGCCACGGTGGCAAAGAACAGGTAGCCGTAGAGCAGCCAGACAAAGGTCACCCACAGCGCGATCGGCCACTCCATTTCGGCGTATTCCTTGGACGTGGTGTAGCCCAGCACGTAGCTGATCGGCATGGCCACGCAGGCGGCTTGCCAGCCCCAGAACACCACCGCGGCCAACTGGTCGGAGACCAGTCGCACCTGACTGGTCCGCTGCACGATGTAGAACGACGAGGCGAACAGCGCGCCGCCGCCAAAGGCGAAGATCACCAGGTTGGTATGGATCGGGCGCAGCCGACCGAAGCTGGTCCACGGCAGGCCGAAATTGAGCTGCGGCCAGACCAGCTGGGCCGCGATGAAGACGCCCAGGCCCATGCCGAGCACGCCCCAGACGAGGGTCATCAGGGTGAACTGGCGCACGACGCGGTAGTTGTAGTCAGGTTCGAGAGTGCTCTGCGGTTCGCTCATAGCTATCGCAAGCGGATGCGGCGCGGGCGGCGATCCGCGTGGCCTCGTCACAAGGCCCGGGCGGTAACGACTGACCGGCACGCACTCACTCGCCGTTCCTCTGTGGAAGTCGGTTCATGAACAAGCGCGACCGGGTGTCGCGCCTTGATGCGGTGGCCATTGTCAGCCGAGCGATTTACTTTTATCTAACGAATGTTATTGCTCCTTGTAAGCAATATTATTGAATCAAGCATCGAGCAACTGTCGTTCGCCCCGCTCTGCCCCGCTCTCGGGAGCCTGCTCCAGTCTATCGAGCAGGCCGTTGACGATGCGCATCACCTGAAGATTGGCGTCTTCCATGCGCTCCAGGCTCTGCAACGCGAGGGCTAGCTCACCCTGGCCGAACGCAGTGATCGCCGCCTGGCCCTGAGCGTGCACGGCGGTGTGCGGTCGCTCGATCTGGGCGAAGCCATCGAACAGCTTGAGCTGGCGGTCGGCGTCGCCGTAGTACCAGCGGCCGAAGCGGCAATCGCGCTCGCTCGGCAGCTCCGGCGGCTGCTCGCCGTTGCCGAGCAGGTGGTTATAGACCACGAACTTGAGCGACAACTCGTCAAGGTTGGCCAGTTCGACGCCGGCGCGCAGGGCCGAGGTCTCGCTGCTACGGCGCATCGCCCCGGCCAGCTCGCGCAGCCGTTCCATCGCCTGCACCGCTTCCTCGGCGGTGTGGTTGAAGCCCTGCGCGCTCTCGCCCTGCAAGCGGATGTGCGTATGCACGCTGCGGATTTCTTCCTGTACCTCGCCGATCTTGCGCACGATGTCGTCGGTGGCCAGCGCGGTCTTTTCCGCCAGGCTGCGGATCTCGCTGGCGACCACGGCAAAGCCGCGCCCGGCACTGCCGGCGCGCGCGGCCTCAATTGCGGCATTCAGCGCGAGCAGGTTGGTCTGGCTGGCGATGCCGCTGATCAGGTCGACGATGCCGTTGATCTCGCGCGAACACTCGGCCAGCGACTGTACCTTCTGCGAGGCCTGATCGAGGCCGTCCTCCATCCGCTGCGCCTCGCCACGCAAGGCACCGAACTGCTGCCGGCTGGCCAGCGCCGCCTCGGCCACCTGCCCGGCGCGGTCCTGGCTGTGCGCCAGCTGCGCAGCGAGGTATTCGAAGGAATCGCCAAGGCTCGACACCGAGCTACCGAAGCGCACCAGATTGGCCGCCACGCCGCGGTGATGAGCGAGCTGCTGCCGCTGCGCCTCGATCACCCGGTGCGCGTCATCCAGCTCCTGCTCCAGCGCCTCGATGCGCGCCTGGCGCGCCTCATCGCGTGCAAGCCGCTCGCGGGTCTCGTGCTCCAGGCGCTGTGCCATCTGCTTGCTCTTGAACCACATGCTGCCCCCTCAGGCCAGGGTATAGCCGTTGTCCACCACCCAGTCCTGCCCGTAGACACCGCGCGCTCCCTGCGACAGCTGAAACAGAATGACGTTGGCGACCGCCGCGGCCTCGAGAAAATGCCCCGGCAGCAGCCGCTTGCTCACCGTGTCGGCGACCTGCTCGAGTTGCTCGTCGGCCAGCCCCAGCGTGCCCCAGATGGCGGTTGCGGTTGGCCCGGGCGAAACCATGTTGATGCGCACCTCGAGCGGCGCGAACTCCACCGCCAGGGTGCGCGTTTGCGCGGCGAGCGCCGCTTTGGTGCCGATGTAGGCCGCCAGCCCGGGAAAGCTCGCACGGGTTAGAAAGGTGCCGATGAACACCACCGAGGCCGGCTTGGCCAGTTCGCTGCGCAGCGCAGCCAGGGTGTTCAGCGCGCCTGCGCCGTTGACCGCCCATTGCCGCTCGAACGCACTCGCGTCCAGGCTATCGGCCAGCTCGGCAATACCGGCATTCGGCACCAGGAAATCCACCGGCCCCATCGCCGCGGCACGCCGGCACAGGGCCGTCAGGTCCTCAGCCGACGTCACATCGCCGGACAACCAGCACAACCGCTCGCCGTAGGTTTCCATCAGCGGCCCGAGGCCACCCTGCGAACGCGACATCGCCAGCACTCGCGCGCCACGCTGCAGCAGCGCCGCGCACAGCGCCAGGCCGATACCCGAACTGGCGCCCGTCACCACGGCCAGACGATCGAGGAACTCGCTTTTCATCTCTTTCTCCGTTGCTCGGCACGCCGAGTCTCAGGCGCCGGGCTCGAGCCAGGCGCAGCGTTGGGAACTTGGAAGGAAACTGTCGCCCGGCTCAGCCGGGATGACCGTCGACCCGCGCGCTGAGCAGCATCGGCGCGTAACGCAGGGCGTAGACGAGAAAGGCCAGCGACCAGCAGGCCGCCGCCAGCCAGAGGCCGGCCACCGGCCATTGCGCGGCGAGGAACACGCGAGCCGCAACGCCCAGGTTGAACAGCACGAAGGCGGGCACCATGCCGGTCGGCACCTGTAGCGGGCGGCCGGTGTGGCCCAGGGTCACCCGCGCGATCATCGCCAGGATCAGCCCGCTCATGGCGCCGACGGTCAGCGCGTGCAGCGAAGGGCTCGACTGCGCCAGCAGACCGAAGTGCCAGAGCGCCAGGCCGAAGCAGGCCACCACCAGCCAGAGCATCGACAGATGCAGCGACCAGAGCAGCGGCACGCGCCAGATGCCCTTGTCGTACCAGCGGCCGAGACGCAGCAGGTGGCCGGCGCCGAGCAGAAGCAACAGCACGCCTACCAGCGGCTGCGCCTGCAGGGCGATGCCCAGGGCATGCAGCAGGGCGATCAACGCGCTGCCTGCCAGCAGGGCCACATCGAGCCAGACCCAGGGCTTGATCGCTTCGACCCAGCCGAGACCGCGCTGGGTGAAGAACGGAATCACTCGCCCGCCGATCAGCCCCATCAAGGCCGCGACCAGCCACAGGCCGGCCAGCACACCCTGGCGCTGCAGGGCATCGTCGGCACGCGCCATGCCGGTCAGTACCAGCGCATCGGCAGCGATCATCAGCGTGAGCACCGCCAGCACCGGGTAGTTGCGCTTCTGTCGCACGGCCCAGAGCATGCGCCCCATCAGCACCGCGACGGCGAAGAGAAAGGCCAGATCGAGCGGAATCAGCAGCGCCAGCGGCAGGCCGAACAACCAGCCCAGGCGCGCCGACAGCCAGAGCAGCGCCAGGCCCATCAGCGGCTTGCCGGAGGGCGCCACCTGGCCGGTCCAGGTTTGCACCGCGGTCAGCAGAAAGCCGGCGACGATGGCCATGGCAAAGCCGAACAGCATCTCGTGACGGTGCCAGGCCAGCCAGCCACCGGTGGGCTGGAAGCCCGGCCACAGACCGGTCCAGGCCATCACCCAGAGCGGCACGACCAGCAGCGCGAACACCGCGCCGGCGAGAAAGAACGGGCGAAAGGCGAGGCGCCAGACGGGCGGGATACTGAGGGCTTTTCGCCGGTCGACAACTTGCACTGCAGGCCTCCTGAAAACGTTCTGCCGCCGGACGACGGCTTGCGACGGCTCGGCGGGGCGTGCCTCCAAAGACGGAGGCGATGGCTACTTTCTACCGCTTCACTACCCCGATCAGACTTGATTGCAATCAGCTTTTCCCGGAGACGGCGAAAAAGTGACGGTTGGCCCCCTGCAAGCCGCTTTCCCGGCCACCCGAGCGGGCCGCGCCCGGCCTAGCGGCAAAAAAAACGGGCCATGAAGGCCCGTTTCCTTGCGCGGTTGCGCATCACTTGACCTCGTGACGCACCGACTCCTGCGCGGCGGGCGTGCTGTCGCCCTCGCTGACCGACTTGCGAAAGCCACTGATCGCACTGCCCAGGTCCGACCCCAGGCCGCGCAGGCGCTTGGTGCCGAACAGCATGACGACGATCAGAAGAATGATCAGAAGCTGCCAGATGCTGATACCCATCATTTGCTACCTCGTTGCGTTGACTGCGGTCAGTGACCGGCGTGTTCGTTGTGGCCCATCGACGCCGCCGCGTGCTCGCCGTGCGCGCCCTCATGCATCGCGCCCTCATGTGCCGCGCCATACTGCATGGCCGCCGCCTGCTGGAGCAAGGCCTGGTCGATCTCCTCGAAGCGCAGCACGCGCCCGCCGTGTTCGGCGGCCAGCTTCTGCGCGGCGCCCTCCTCGGCGAAGCTGGCGAGCACCGCACCCATCGCGCCCTTGAGCGGCGTTCCGATCACATAGTAGGCGCTGGTTGCGTCAATCAGATGGCTGTCGTCCGGTTGTTCCCAGACACTGCGCCCCATGTCGTGCACGTAGAGCTTCATGTCGCGCCCGCGGTTTTCCGGCTGTAGCCACCAGCCGAGCATCTCGGCGGCCGAACAGAACTTCTTCACTCCGCCCGCCGTCACCGCCTCGCCCTTGGGCCCGGGAAAGTCGCTGATGACCATGCCGCAGACGTGGCATTCGTCACCGTCGTGAAAGGCTACCGGATCGAGACTTGCAGCCGGCTGCTGCGACTCGCCGCAGGCAGCCAGCCCCAGCGCCAGCAGCAGAACCAGGCCGAATTGCTGAAAGGTTTTCATAGTTCCCCCAAGGAATCAGGCCATGCGCCGACGGAACACGGCGAAGGCAACGAGCAGTGAAACGGCGACCCACAGCAGCAGGCAGAGCCAGAGCATGGCGCCGGGTAGTGGCAGGTCGGCCCCCAGGGACAGCACGCCCATGGCGCTGCTGCCTTCGAAGCCGGACAGGTTGATCAGCCGGTACACGTCGGCCGGGTTGAGCAGCAGCAGCCAGGGCAGCAGCTCGGGGCTGAACTTGCCCTCGCTGAGCACCAGCAGGGCCAGCAGCAGCAGATCGAACACCAGCACGAAGAGAAACCACACGCCCAGCGCCAGGCCGGCCGCGCTGGACTTTTCGTTGACCTTGCTGCTCAGGACGTAGGCCAGCGCGAGAAACACCCAGCCGAGCAGCGTCGAGGACAGCATGAAGCGACCGAATGCCCAGGCGAGCATGCCGAGCTCGATGTCCTCGACCAGCAGGGCGATCGCCAGCGCCGCACAGCCAAAGCCGATGAGCACCGCCAGGGCCAGGATCAGGCCGTGGCCGACGAATTTGCCGAGCAGGATCTGCCCACGCCCCAGCGGATAGGTCAGCAGCAGCATCAGCGTACCGCCCTCGTCTTCGCCGACGATCGCGTCATAGGCCAGCAGCAGCGCGATCAGTGGCATCAGAAAAGTCGCCAGGCTCGCCAGACTGGCGATCGTCGCCGGGATCGAGGTGAAGCCGAGTTGCCCGGACGCGGCGGCGCCGAGCCAGGCGATGCCAACGGCGAGCGCGGCGAACAGCAGGCTGATCGCCAGCAACCAGCGGTTGCGTAGGCCGTCGCTGAGCTCCTTGCGTGCGATGTTCCAGACCTGGTTCATGCCCTGCCCTCCTCGGCGCGCACGTCGCCGGCGCGCTCCATGTAGTAGCGGTAGAGGTCCTCGAGCGACGGCTGGTGGATCTCGATATCGTCCGGCTCGCTCTCGCCGAGCAGCTGGCGCAGCAGCACCAGCTTGTGGCCGTTGCAGGCCACCACCTCCAGGCTCGTTTCATTCAGCGAGCGGGCGCTGTGGCCTTCCTCCTGCCAGCGGCTGAGCCAGCGGTCGCGCTGGTCCAGGCCGCTGGCGCGGATGCGCACCGGCAGGCCGGCCTCGGCACGCAGCTGCGCCAGGCTGCCGACCGCCTGCAGGCGGCCCTTGGCGAGGATCGCCGCACGGTTGATGTGCGCCTCGACGCCTGGCAGCACATGGGAGCAGAGGATGATGCTGGTACCGCGCTGGCGCAGGGTGTCGATCAGCCGGTAGAGATCGCCGGTGGCGATCGGGTCGAGGCCGACGGTGGGCTCGTCGAGCAGCAGCAGGCGTGGCTCGCCGAGCAGCGCCTGGGCCAGGCCGAGGCGCTGGCGCATGCCCTTGGAATAGGTCTTGACGCGGCGATCGGCCGCGTGGGTCAGGCCGACCTGTTCGAGCAGTTCGTCGACCTGGCCGAGCGCCGCGCCCTTGAGCCGGGCGAAATGGCGCAGCGTCTCGCGGCCGCTGAGCTGCGGGTAGAAGGTGACGTTCTCCGGCAGGTAGCCGAGCTGGCGGCGCACCTGCGGATCGGCCGGGGCGCGGCCAAGCACACGGACCTCGCCGAGGCTTGGCGCAAGCAGGCCGAGGATCAGCTTCATGCTGGTGGTCTTGCCCGCGCCATTGTGGCCGAACAGGCCCAGCACCTCGCCTTCACCGAGGCTCAGATGCAGATCGTGCAATACGGTCATGCTGCCGTAACGCTGGCTGACGCCCTGGATTTCAACGGCGCTCATGACTGGGGTTCCTGTTTCAAGAGGTTTTGCGTCGGCAGGGCCATCAGCGGATGGCTGTCCTGCACGCCGGGCGAGCGAATCACCGGAAAGGCGCGCTGCACCCAGCGCAGCAGTTCGATGCTGGGGCTGTTCATCAGCAGACGCACCTGCGGGTACATCCACAGCAGCCGGTCGACGTTGTCGTTCGGCTCGTAGGGCACGTCGCCCAGGCCGTCGTCGTTGCGGTCCCAGCCCAGGTAGTCGCTCCAGTAGTTGCCGCGCCCGTCCTGCGACCATTCCTGGGTGCGGGTGGCGACGTACTTGACCTGCTGCTGGTTGCCGACGAAGGCATTGCCGGCGATGCGGTTGTCCTCCGAGCCGGCGGTCAGGTGGATGCCCAGCGCGCTCTTCTCGAAGTGGTTGTTCTCGATGGTGTTGAACAGCGAGTTGTAGATGAACAGCGCCTTGCCCTCGCCCCCGGAAATCATGCTGTCACCGCCGGTGTCGCCGGACTGCACTTCGCTGACGAAGTTGTCGCGAATGGTCGAGTAGGTGATGTAGTTCATCAGCATGCCGTAGTTCTGGTCATGCTCGGAGCGGTTGCCGACGACGGTGAGCTTGCGGCTCTGCATCAGCGCATAGCCGGTACGCGTGCGGCGGGTGACGTTGCCGATCACGCTGTTGTCGTTGGCGAACATGTAGTGCACGCCGTACCGCAGGTCCTCCAGCACGTTGCCTTCCAGGCGGTTGCCGTTGGAGGTGTCGATGTAGATGCCGTCACGGGTCTGCTGCACATGGTTGCCGACGACGCGCGCACCGGTCACCGCGTACAGGTGGATGCCGTTGCCGCGGTCCTGCGAGCGCACGCTGGGGTCGCCCTCGATACGGTTGCCGAGCACGCTGACATCGGCCGTGCCGTCGAGCCAGATACCGAAGCCGGCTCCTTCGAGGTGGTTGTCGCGCAGGATGGCGCCGCGTCCGCTGCGCTCGACGAAGATCGCCGAGTTCATCGCGGTAAGGTCGCGGCCCCAGTTACGAATGTTGCAGCCTTCGACAGTGACCTGCGCGGCGGCAATGGTCAGGGCATTGCCCTGGCCCCCGGCATCGAGCACGGCGCCCGGCGCACAGCGCAGCTTGAGCGGCTGGTCGATGCGGAACTGGCCCAGGTGCTCGCCAGCCGGCAGCAGCCAGTGGTTGTCGCCCAGCGCTTCGAGCGGCAGCGACGTCAGGGGCTGCGCCGCCTGGGCGCCGCCACCGAGAAAGAGAAGCGCAACAAGCGCCAGGAGGTGGAATCTGCCGTTGGTCCGAGATACGAGCACTGCAGTTACCTTGTTCGGCTTTCGGGCTTTTCCGGTGCGGCGGCGCCACTGGCGCCGCCTCGGTCGAGTCGCCCCGGCCTGAGCCGGGGCGATCGGGTTACGCGGGCTCGACCATCATGCGGCCGACCATTTCCATGTGCAGGGCATGGCAGAACCAGCTGCAGTAGTACCAGTGCAGGCCGGGCTTGTCTGCCACGAAGGTGATGGAAGAGGTCTGCTGCGGGCTGATCTCCATGCTCACACCGTGGTTGACCATGACGAAGCCGTGGGACACGTCTTCGATCTGGTCGATGTTGGTGATGGTCACGGTGACTTCGTCGCCCTGCTTGACGGTGAACTCGTTGATGCCGTAGGTCGGCGCCATCGAGGTCATGTACACGCGGACCTTGTTGCCGTCGCGGATGACCTTATTGTCAGCGGTCAGGTTGATGCCATCCTTCTCGGCGCGCTTGACGGTCTCGGCGAAGAACGGATCGTTGCGATCCCAGATCTTCTTGGTCTTGATCTGGTCACGACGGGCCATGATGCAGTCATGCGGCTCGGCGAAGGTCGGGCCGTCATGCATCAGCTTCATCTCGTCACCGGAGATGTCGATCAGCTGGTCGTTCTCCGGGTGCAGCGGGCCGGTCGGCAGGAAGCGGTCCTTGGAGAACTTCGACAGCACCACGACCCACTTGCCGTCCGCTTCGCGCGTTTCGCACAGCGAGGCGTGGTTGTGCCCCGGCTGGTAGTGCACGTCGAGCTTCTGGCGGATGTAGTTGACCTTCTCGCCCTTGTAGGCGCGGATGGCGTCTTCGATGTTCCACTTGCACAGCTGGCTGTCGATGAACAGCGTGGTGTAGCCGTTGCCACGGCCGTCGAAGGTGGTGTGCAGCGGGCCGAGACCCAACTCCGGCTCGGCGACCACGGCGTCGCGCGGGTCCTTCAGCTTGCCGTCGAACAGGTCGGGCAGCTTGTCGATGGCGATCACGGTGCAGGTCGGCGACAGCTTGCCGTTGGCGATGAAGTACTTGCCGTCCGGCGAGGTGTTGCAGCCGTGGGGGTTCTTCGGCACCGGGATGTAGCGGGTGAATTCGCTGTCCTTGCCGTCCTTCTTGCGGCCATCGAGCACCGGCACCTTGGAGTCGCCGAGGGTGATGAACTTGCCGGCCTTGACCGCTTTCTCAGCCGCGTGGATGTCGAACACCACGACCCAGTCGCGCTCGTTGCGCATCATGCCGCCGAGGTCGTAGGCCTTTTCCGAGTTGTAGCAGGTCGACGCGGCGAAGCGGCCGGTGTAGTCGGCGTCGGTGTTGTCCAGGTTGCCATCGACGATGATCTGGAAGGCCATCTCCATCTTTTCGGCGTCGATGACGTTGTACATCGTGTAGCTGTTTTCGTCCTGCAGGTCGAAGACCTTGCCGTCGTTCGGATGCGGGATGACGAACTCGGCGTTGGCGAACACGTACTTGGTGTGCGGCACCTTCTGCAGGCGCAGGCCGTGGATGGCCTGGCAGTTCGGGACGGTCAGGATCTTGTCGCACTTCATGATATCCAGGCGGATACGCGCGACGCGGGTGTTGGCCTTGTCGTTGATGAACAGGTACTTGCCGTCGTACTTGCCGTCGGTCATTGAGATGTGCGGGTGGTGGCAGTCGCCGTTCTTGTACTTGGCGCTTTCGCCGAGCACCGCCTTGCTCTCGTTGGTCAGGCCCCAGCCGGTCGCCGAGTCGACGTTGAACACCGGAATACGCATGATCTCGCGCATCGAAGGGATGCCCAGCACCCGCACTTCGCCCTGGTGGCCGCCGCTCCAGAAACCGTAGTACTCGTCCAGTTCGCCCGGGCCGACTTCGATCTTGGAGCGTGCTTCCTTGGCGGCGGCGGCAAAGGATTCACGCGTCATCACCGCGCCACCGAAGGCCGTCGCAGCCACGGCCGCACCGGTCATCGCGGAGGCGCCGAGGAAGCTGCGGCGACTTAGGCCGCCCTTTTCCAGGGTCTCTGGATTCTTGCTCTTGTCACTCATGGGGTGTTGCTCCTTTTGACTCACAAACACAGGGGTGTGTTGGTTGCGAGCGACTCGCCGGCGGCGGGCACTCAGGGTTCAACGACTTCAACGACGGGAATCAGGTTGGCGTCGGCCGGGGCCGGCTTCTCGCGCTTCTTGCGCTTGTTCTTGTTCACCAGCGGCGGGCACTTGTGCTCGTTGTGGTAGGTCATCTGGCAATCGAGGCAGTAGTGGCACTCGTTGGCATTGATGTGGCCGTCCGGGTGGATCGCCTGGATCTCGCATTCCTTGGCGCACAGCTGGCAGGGGCTGCCGCACTCCTTGCGACGCTTGAGCCAGTCGAACAGGCGCAGCTTGGTCGGGATCGCCAGCGCCGCGCCGAGCGGGCAGACGTAGCGGCAGTAAACCTTGCGGGTGAAGATGTTGATGACCAGGAGGAACACCGCGTAGAGGACGAACCACCACTGGCGGTCGAACTTGAGCATGATCGCGGTCTTGAACGGCTCAACCTCGGCGGCCTTCTCGGCCATCATCATCGACTCCAGCGAGATGCCGAACAGCACCAGCAGGATGATGTACTTGATCGCCCAGAGCCGCTCGTGGACCGCGAAGGGCAGCTCGTACTGCGGGATCTTCAGCTTGCGCGCGGCCTCGTTGATCAGCTCCTGCAGCGCGCCGAAGGGGCACAGCCAGCCGCAGAACACGCCGCGCCCCCAGAGCAGGATGCTCGCCGCGGTAAAGGTCCAGAGGATGAAGATCACCGGATCGGAGAGGAACAGCTCCCAGCGGAAGTCCTGGAACAGGGCATGGACGAAGGTCAGCACGTTGACCACCGACAGCTGCCCCAGCGCGTACCAGCCGATGAACACCACGGTGAAGATCAGGTAGCCGCGGCGCAGCCAGTGCAGGAAGTTGGGGTGCTGGGTGAACTTGTCCTGCAGGAACAGGATGACCGTCAGCAGGCCCAGGGCGGCGACGATCACGCCGATCTGGAAGCTCTTCTGGTACCAGATGTTGACCCACATCGGCCGGTTGGCCTCTTCGATCGCGGCCAGCTCCTCGGCCGTCGGCTGCGGCCGCTCGATGTAGGCTTCGGGCATCTGGTAAGGCAGCTCGAAGCTGGTGAACACCCCGGCCACCGGGCCGGTCTGGCGGCGTACCAGCAACTCCAGCGACCAGGGCGAGCCCGGGTCGAAGGCGACGTGCTCGCGGATGATGAAGATCGCCATCTCGCGGAACTCGGGCATGCCTTCGGCATAGACGTCCGACAGGCGGATATAGTCCAGATCGCGGAAGCTGATGATGTTGCCGAACTGGCGCAGCTGCACCCGATCGAAGATGCCGCCGCGCACATAGCCCGAGCCCTTGAACGAGTAGTCGCCGCTGCCGAGCACGGCGATCGCGTGTTCACCCGGCTTGAGCGTGCTCATCAGGTCGGCGTACTGCGCCTCGCCAAGCAGGTTGCGGCCGATGGTCGGCGGGTTGAGTTCGGTGGCGTACAGGTCGATGAAGGTCTCGCCCTTCTCGTCCGGCTCGGCCTCGTCGATGCCTTCGGCTTCGGTGCCCTTGAAGGCCTCGTCGATCTGGCCGTAGGTCAGCAGCAGGCGGCGAATCGCGCCGTTGCCGGTCAGCTCGGCCCAGCTGGCCGGCTGGTACACGTCGGCGCGAACGGTCGCCGGTTTGCTGCGGCCGCCGGCGGCGGGCTCGACCAGCTTGAGCGAGGCGGCCACCTCGTGGGCGGCGCGCATGACGATCTCGTTGACCACCATGACGGTCACGGTGGCGCCGGTCACGGCATCGATGGTCACTGCGTTGCTGTCGCTGGAATGCCCGACCACCACGCGCTGGTCGGCCTTCACGCCCTGGTACTTGGCAGTGAAGTCGTGCAGCTTCTGCTCGGGAATGCCGATCAGCAGGATCGGCTCGTGGTGCTCGAGCACGTAGGCATCCTTGATCGTGCCTTGCGGATCGAGCAGCACCTGGAGGTTGATCGGCTTGCCGGAGTAGGCCGGGATGTCGACGACGTTGATCGTCTGGAAGGCGTAGCCGAGGATTTCGTCACCCTTGCGCAGGGTTCGCACCTGGTATTCGCCCTCGGGTTCGGAGACCTCGGCCTGCGGAAAGACCTGCTCGATGCGCTGGCGCTCGACTTCGTACTCGCGTGCCTGGAGGCCGAAGCTGCACATCATCAGCGCGAGGAGGACCACCAGGCCGTTCCCCCACGCTCGCAGGGCGCCGCGGGCGGAAAAACGATGGGCTTTCATGCTGTTACCTACTGCACTACGGGATGTGCCCCGCATGGTAGGTGAGGGGCTCTCGTTCCCCCCTTGATTGCAATCAAGCTCGGTCCCAGCGGTCTGATTCCATTGCGCCATGTCAACGAAACTCCTCGGCAGATGACTCTACCGAGGCAAGCCTAGACCAAAAGAGTGACGTTATCGGGACCGCGCGGCGGCGCGTGAACCGCTGCGCAGAAAGGCCGGCTCAGTGGCGCCCGGGCGTGAGGTAGGCGGCGGTGGCGCCGCGCCGGTCCTCGCTGGCCTTGAGCTCCAGCTTGGCGATGCTGCGCAGATGCACCTGATCCGGACCGTCGGCGAAGCGCAGAGCGCGGCCGCCGGTCCACATGTCGGCCAGGGGCGTATCCGGGGTCAGGCCCATCGCGCCGTAGACCTGCATGGCCCGGTCGACCACACGGGTATGCATGCGTGGCACCAGCGCCTTGATCATGGCGATCTCCTTGCGCGCGGCCTTGGCGCCGACCTCGTCGATCATCCAGGCGGTCTTGAGCACCAGCAGGCGCGCCTGCTCGATCTCGATGCGCGACTCGGCGATCCAGTCGCCGATGTTCGAGTACTGCTGCAGGTACTTGCCGAACGCCTTGCGCTCCTGGGCGCGCTCGACCATCAATTCCAGCGCCAGCTCGGCCATGCCGATCGAGCGCATGCAGTGGTGGATGCGCCCCGGGCCGAGCCGCGCCTGGGCCATCATGAAGCCATCGCCCTCGCGGCCGAGCAGGTTGCCCGCCGGCACCCGCACGTTGCGCAGCAGCAGTTCGCTGTGGCCTTCCGGGGCGATGTGGCTCATCACCGGGATGTTGCGCACCAGCTCGACGCCGGGCGTATCGAAGGGCACCAGGATCATGCTCTGCTGACGATGCGTCTCGCCATCCGGGTCGGTCTTGCCCATCACGATCAGGAGCTTGCAGTTGGGATGCGAGGCGTTGGTGATGAACCATTTGCGGCCGTTGATCACGTAGCTGTCGCCGTCGCGGCGGATCAGCGTCTGGATGTTGGTCGCGTCAGAGGACGGCACGTCCGGTTCGGTCATCGCGAAGGCCGAGCGGATCCGCCCCTCGAGCAGCGGCTTGAGCCAGCGTTCGCGCTGCTCGTCGCTGGCGAACAGGTGCAGCAGCTCCATGTTGCCAGTGTCCGGCGCATTGCAGTTGAACACCTCCGAGGCCCAAGGCACCCGCCCCATGATCTCGGCCAGCGGCGCGTACTCCAGGTTGCTCAGCCCGGTGCCCGGCTCGTCGGCGTGCAGCGAGGGCAGGAACAGGTTCCACAGCCCCTCCTCGCGTGCCAGCGCCTTGAGGTCTTCCATGAACGACACGGGGTAGTGGCCGGCATCGACCTCGGCGTGCCAGGCACCGATGCGCGGCACGATGTACTGATCCATGAAGGCGAGCAGCTGCTGGCGCAACGCTTGAACGCGGGGGCTGTAGGCAAAATCCATCGGTGAGGCTCCGGAGACGGGACGATGCCGTCACCTTAGCCGCCCGCGGCACCGACGCAACGAGGCTGCAGCGGCTGAATCGCCGCCGATCACCGTTGCGAAAGCCGCTTCGCCCTTGACCGAGGTCATCACGCCCTGGCGCAGGCCTGCTATGTGCGCAACCTACCAGTGCAGGTAGAACATCGCCTTGGCGAGAACGACGATGCCGATCATCTGCGCCAGGATCGCCCAGTGCAGTGCCCGGTAACGCTCGGGTGTCATGCCGCCGCGGCGCAGCAGCACGGCGACCAGGCCGAAGCTCAGAAACACCCCGACGGCGAGCAGGATCTTCAGCCACAGCAGCGTGGCGAAACTGCTTGCCAGTGGCGCCGCCAGCGCCTGGCGATGGTGCCAGGCCAGGGCGATGCCGGCGCCGTAGACGAACAGCACCACCCAGTGCAGCACCACCCGCGAACGCGCGCCGACAGCCCGATCCAGCGCCGGGACGCTGTCGGCCGCCAGTTCGCGCTTGGCCCGCGCGAGGATCACCACCTCGAAGAACAGCGTGCCGATGAAGCAGATCGCCGCCAGCAGATGCACCACATGCAGCAGGGGATAACTCATCAGGGACTCCTCGAAGGCCGTTCAGGGGGCGGATCATCCCGCAAGCTGCCGCGCAGGCAAAGCCCGGCAGGCACAGCGGGCAGCTCAGGGATTCATCGCGGTGATGTGTGCACCGTCACGACGAATGCGCTGGCCGACCAGGAAGCCGCCATCGGAACTGCGGATGCGGTCGATGCTGCCGTCGTCCCGGCGCACCACGTAGAGCGTCTGCTCCAGGCCGCTGCCCTGCTGCACGCCCTGCCCGGCCAGGTAGCCCAGCCCACCGCCGACCAGCGCGCCGATCGGCCCGGCGACCGCACCGAGCATGAAGCCGCTGAGCCCGCCAAAACCGCCGCCGACCATGTTGTCCGCATGCACTTCGAGAACCTCGTCGGCACGCGCCGCGCCGGTCAGCAGAATCATCGAACCCACTACCGCTGCAATCGCCTTTTTCATTTCATGCTCCTAGAGTTGGTGACATTGCGCAGTAGAACAGTCATGAATCGTGCCGCCTTTTATAGGCTTGTTTATCAATGAGTTAAGCATTTAGTGGTCAATAGGACCTCACGCTTACGGGTTTTTATAACCCGCCAAAATGGTTCAAACGACCACTGTCAAGATTACCCAGCACAGGAGCCTGCCGATGATTCGATGCCGCCGCGCGTACGACCCACCGACCCCAGCCGACGGCCAACGTGTACTGGTCGACCGCCTCTGGCCACGCAACTGCCGCAAGGAAAGCCTGAAGCTGGACGAGTGGCGGCGCGAGGTCGCACCTTCGACGGCGCTGCGCCAGGCATTCAAGACCGGTGCGTTGAGCTTTGACGAGTTTCGCCAGCGCTATCGCAGCGAACTCGCGGCGCATCCGGAGCATTGGTGGGCGCTGCTGGAGCCGGCGGAAACGGGCGTGCTGACGCTGGTCTATGCGGCACGCGACGAGCAGTTGAACAACGCGCAGGTGCTGGCCGAATGGCTGGAAGAGGCGCTCGAGCGCCGCGACGCACCCAGCTCGCCGACCTGCCTGGCTGGCAAGTCGTAGAGCGCGCCGGGTAACCCGAGCGTTTGCAGCGAAGGGATTCAGCGACGGTTGACGATCTGCGCGGCGCGAATCACATCGGCACCGATCTCGGCCTCGTAGGCCTGCCACAGCGGCAGCATCTTCTCGCGCCAGGCCTGGCGCTCGGCATCGCTGAGGCTGATCAGCTTGCTGCTGCCGCTGGCCAGGATGCGCTCGCGGTCGCGCTGGTTGAGCGCCTCGGCTTCGCGATTCACCATCTGCGTGACCTCCAAAATGATGCCCTCCAGCTCGGAGCGTACGGCGAAGGGCACACTGCGCCAGAACTCGGAATTGGTCACCAGCATGTAGGCCAAGACGCCATGGTTGCTCTCGGTGATATAGGGCTGGACCTTGTGCATGTTCTGGCTGGCGATGTTCGACCAGGGGTTCTCCGCGCCCTGCACCGTGCCGCTCTGCAGGGCCTTGAACACCTCGGCGAAGGGCAACCGCACCGGCTTGGCGCCGACGGCTTCGAACTGCGCCTCGAGCACCTTCGACGGCTGTACGCGGAAGGCCAGCCCGGCGGCATCGCCCGGCAGGTGCAGCGGCTTGGTCGCCGAGAGTTGCTTGAGGCCGTTGTTCCAGTAGGCCAGCCCGTAGATGCCGTGCGATGCCATCGAACGCAGCAGTTCACGGCTCTTCTCGCGCTTCTGGAAACGGTCCACCGCCGCCTGGTCGTCGAACATGAACGGCAGGTCGAACACCTGCAGCTGCTTGGTGTACTTGTCGAACTTCGACAGCGAGGGCGCCAGCATCTGCACCTTGTTATCGAGCAGCGCCTGCATCTCGTCGGCGTCGCCGACCAGACTGGAGTTGGGATAGACCTCGACCTTTACCTGGCCGGGCAAGCGCTCGTGCACCAGCTTCTGGAACAGCAGCGCGCCCTTGCCCTTGGGCGTATCGTCGGCCACCACATGGGCGAACTTGATGACGATCGGCTGCCCCTCGGCCGCCATGGCCGGGCCGGCCAGAAGAGTGAATGCAGCGATGGCTGCCGTGACGCAGGACTTGAACATGTGGCCCCCGAGACAAAAAAAGCGGTTGCGCGCCTCGTGAGCACGCGTCGCATCGATGGTTTGGAAAGTGGGCTGCAGCGCCGAAGCGGGCACCCCTGACGGCGTGACGGCTCCAGGCAGCCGTGGCTGCCGGCCGGTCTTGTTGGAATGGTGTCGCGCCGCGGCAGGCAGGCCGGCGCGCGAGCGCGGAATTCTTGGTGATCGCCCGGCAAAGGACAACGCTCGAAGGACGAACCAGCTCTCATTTCCGACAGTTTCACTTGGTCATGCCGGTCGAACTTCACCCGCGCGGCGGGCTTCTACTGTTGCAGCCTTCAAGCCACCACCCCGGGACTTCGCCATGAACCTGCCAGATCACCCCGGCCAGCGCGCCGACGTCGACTGCCTGATCGTCGGCGGCGGCCCAGCCGGCCTCACCGCCGCGCTCTATCTCGCGCGTTTCCGCCGCTCGTGCCGGGTCGTCGATGCCGGCTGCAGCCGCGCGGCGCTGATTCCCCGCTCGCACAACTACCCCGGCTTTCCGCCGGGCATCTCCGGCCGCGAGCTGCTGGCCCGCCTGCGCGAGCAGGCGCAGGGCTACGGCGCGCAGCTGCAGGACGGCCGGGTCGACTCGCTCGAGCGCCACGCACTGGGCTTTCGTGTCGGCTTCGCCGGGCAAAGCTGCATCGCCCGCCGGGTGATCCTGGCCACCGGCATCGAGGACACCCTGCCGGAGATGCCCGATGCCCAGGCGGCGATTGCCCGCGGGGCGCTGCGCCTGTGTGCGATCTGCGACGGTTACGAGGTCGACGGCCATGACGTGGCGGTGTACGGCGACGCCGAATGCGCGATCGGCCACGCGGCGTTCCTGCGCACCTTCAGCGACCGCGTCACGGTGATCGCCCCGGGCGGCGACCGCGCGGCCCGCGACGCTGCGCTGGCGCTGGCGAACCACCACGACATCCACCTGCTGTTCGATGGCATCGAGCGGCTGCAACCCCGCGACGGCGGCATCGAGGTCACCACGCTGGCCGGCCAGGTGCATCGCTTCGACATTCTCTACCCCTGCCTCGGTGCGCGTTTTCGCTCCGACCTCGCGCTGGGGATCGGCGTCGCCTGCGATGACAGCGGCGCAGTGCTGGTCGACGCCCATCAGCAGACCTCCGTGCCCGGCCTCTATGCGCTGGGCGACGTGGTGCCCGGGCTCAAACAGATGAGCGTCGCGGTCGGCCAAGCCGCACAGGGTGCAACCGCCGTGCACAACAGCCTCGAGGCCAACCCCTGGGGCGGCAGCGCGGCCAGCCGATGACCGCCCTCCCTCGGCCGCGCCGAACCGGCTAGGCTCAAGACAACCTCTCGGCGGACATAGCTCATGGCCCTCAGCGTCTTCGACCTGTTCAAGATCGGCATCGGCCCGTCCAGCTCGCACACCGTGGGGCCGATGCGCGCTGCGCTGCGCTTCGCCGAACGGTTGCGCGACGATGGCCTGCTCGATAGCGTCGCCGCGCTGCGCGTCGAGCTGTACGGCTCGCTCGGCGCCACCGGCAAAGGCCACGGCAGCGACAAGGCGGTGCTGCTCGGCCTGGAAGGCGAGCGGCCGGAGAGCGTCGACACCACGGCGGTGGAGGCGCGCCTGGCGACCCTGCGCGAGCAGCGCCGCCTGCGCCTGCTCGGCCAGCGGAGCATCGATTTCGATCCGCGTGACGGCCTGGCCTTCATCCGCCGCCCGCTGCCCTTTCACCCCAACGGCATGATCTTTCGCGCCTTCGATCAGGCCGGCCTGCAGCTGACCAGCCGCGAGTACTACTCGGTCGGCGGCGGCTTCGTCCTCGACCAGAGCGCGGCCGAAGGCGGGCGCATCGTCGAGGACGACACCCCGCTGCCCTACCCCTTCCGCAGCGCCGGCGAACTGCTCGCCCTGTGCCAGCAGCACGCGCTGTCGATCAGCCAGCTGATGCTCGCCAACGAAGGCGCCTGGCGCCCCGAGGCCGAGACGCGCCAGGGCCTGCTGCACATCTGGCAGGTGATGCAGGACTGCGTCGCCGCGGGCTGCCGCAACGAAGGCGTGATGCCGGGCGGGCTGAAGGTGGCGCGCCGTGCCGCCGCCCTCAACCGCCAGTTGCGCGAACACCCGGAAGCCAACCTGCGCGACGCGCTGAACGTGCTCGACTGGGTAGACCTCTATGCGCTGGCGGTCAACGAGGAAAACGCCAGCGGCGGTCGCGTCGTCACCGCCCCGACCAATGGCGCGGCCGGCATCGTCCCGGCGCTGCTGCACTACTACTGGCGCTTCGTGCCCGGTGCCAGCGAGGACGGCGTGGTGCGCTTCCTGCTCACCGCCGCGGCGATCGGCATCCTCTACAAGGAGAACGCCTCGATCTCCGGCGCCGAAGTCGGCTGCCAGGGTGAGGTCGGCGTGGCCTGCTCGATGGCCGCCGGCGCGCTGTGCGAGGTGCTCGGCGGTACGCCGCAACAGGTCGAGAACGCCGCCGAGATCGGCATGGAACACAATCTCGGGCTGACCTGCGATCCGGTCGGCGGCCTGGTGCAGGTGCCGTGCATCGAGCGCAACGCGATGGGGGCGGTCAAGGCGCTCAATGCGGCGCGCATGGCCCTGCGTGGCGATGGCCGACACTTCGTCTCGCTGGACAAGGTGATCCGCACGATGCGCCAGACCGGCGCCGATATGAAGAGCAAGTACAAGGAGACCGCCCGCGGCGGCCTGGCGGTGAACATCATCGAGTGCTGAGCGCCGCGATGCGATGAACGGCACCCATCAGCCCAGCGGCGCAGCGGTCCCTACAGTAGGGATGATCCGAAGGGAGAACAGCCAGCCATGTGCAGCGCGCCCAGCGACACCGGCGGTGGCCAGACCAGGCCGGCCCCCGCCGGCCAACCCTCATCACTGGCCGAGACGCATCGCCTGGCCGTGCAGCGGCACACGCCGGCCACCATGCTGATCGATCGCAACGGGCAGATCCTGCATGTCAGCGAACGGGCTGGCCGTTATCTGCGCCACCCGGCCGGCGAACCCACGCTGCTGCTGACGCAGCTGGTGCTGCCCGAGCTGCGCCTCGAACTGCGCCTGGCCTTGCTCGATGCGGTGCGCCGCGGCGAGAGCGTCGAAGCCAAGCGCGTGCATGTGCTGCGCGACGGTGAATGGGTCTGGGTCAGCATCTCGGTGCGCCCGGTCGAGCCAGGCCAGAGCGATCACCTGCTGGTGCTGTTCGACGAGATCCAGGCGCGCCGAGAACTGCCGAGCCCGCCGGACCAGCAGGACGGCCTGATGCGCCAGCTCGAAGCCGAGCTGCAGCAAACCCAGGATCAGTTGCTACAGGCCACCGCTCAGGCGCGTGGTGCCGCCGCGCCCTCGCTCGCGGGCGACGCGCCCCTGCCGGCAGCAATCGACAACGACCTGCAGGCCGCCAACGAACGGCTGCGCCAGCAGCTCGCACAGACCCGCCAGAGCGCCGACGAGCTGCAGAACCTGATCGCCGCGGTGGATATCGCCACCCTGCTGGTCGACAGCGACCTGCGCGTCACATGGTGCTCGCCACGCCTGCGCGAGATGCTGGCGCTGGCCGCCGGCGACATCGAGCGCAGCCTGGAGCGGATCGCGCGGCGCCTGGACTACCCACAGCTGTTCGACCACCTGCGCAGCGTCTGCACGCACAACGTGCGGATGCGCCGCGAGGTCCCCGACCAGGACGGCCGCTGGTATCTGGCGCGGCTGGCGCCCTACCGCGCCGGTCGCGAGGCCTGCGGCGCGGTGCTCAGCCTGATCGACGTCAGCGACCGCCGCGAAGCCGAAGACCGCGCGCGTGCCGGCGAAGCCCACATGCGCCGGCTGGCGCAGAGCATGCGCGGCTACGCCATCATCACCATGGACCCGGACGGCCGGGTCACCAGCTGGAACGGCGGCGCTGAAACCATCTTCGGCTTCAGCGAGGGCGAAATGCTCGGCCAGCCGGTCGAGCGCATCTACAGCGAACAGGACCGCCAGCAGGACGTTCCGCAAAAGGAGCGGCAGCGCGCCCTGGCAGACGGCTCGGCGTCGGACGAGCGCTGGCACCTGCGCGAGGACGGCCAGCAGATATACTGCAGCGGGCTGGTCAATCCACTGCTCGACGGCGATCGCCTGCTGGGCTTCGCCAAGATCGCCCGCGACCTCACCGAGCAGAAGCGCCAGAGCAGCGAACAGGCCAGCCGTCTGGAGCATGCGCAGAGCACCAGCGAGCAGAAGGACCAGTTCTTCGCCGTGCTCTCTCACGAACTCAAGCACCCGCTGAACCTCATCCAGCTCAACAGCGACCTGATCATCCGCGCCCCGGTGGTCAAGCAATCGCCCGCGCTGAGCAAGGCCGCCAGGGGCATCCAGGCCGCGGTGCGCAGCCAGTCGCGCATCATCGACGACCTGATGGACGTCTCGCGCCTGCGTACCGGCAAGCTCAAGCTCTACTTCGACACCTTGCACTACCAGGCGCTGCTCGAGGGCATCGAAGCGGTGTTTCGCCCGCTGACCCAGGCCGACGGCGTGGTCTTCGACAGCGACCACAACCCCGAGCCGCTGTACGTCGAGGCGGACCCGACCCGGCTGGAACAGATCGTCTGGAACCTGCTGAACAACGCCTGGAAGTTCACCCCGCCCGGCGGGCGCATCAGCCTGCGCCTGAGCCGCGACGGCGAGCACGCCCGGCTCGAGGTGAGCGATACCGGCCATGGCATCAGCGAAGACTTCCTGCCCAAGGTCTTCGACCTGTTCGGCCAGGCCGAGGTGCAGCACAGCCAGCGCGGCCGACAGGGGCTGGGTATCGGCCTGGCGCTGGTGCAGCAGCTGGTCGAGCTGCACCGCGGGCGTATCGAGGCGCATTCGGACGGGCTCGGTCGCGGCGCGCGCTTCACCGTCTGGCTGCCGCTCTACCTGCAGGCGCAGCTGGAGCTCGGCGACCAGCCCCTGGCCCATGACAACGGCCAACTGCAGGGCGTGCGCATCCTGCTGGTGGACGACAGCCCCGAAGTGCGGGAAATGCTCGACGACCTGCTGCGCAGCGAGGGCGCCGAGATCGAGACCGCCGGCAGCGGCAAAGAGGCGCTGGCACGCTGCGCCGCCAGCCGCTACGACGTGATCCTTTCCGATGTCGGCATGCCCGGGCTGGACGGCTACCAGACGATCAGCGCAATCCGTGCGCAATCGCTCAACCGCCACACCCCGGCCATCGCGCTCAGCGGCTATGGCTCGCGAGACGCGCTGGAGCAGGCGCGCAGCGCCGGCTTCGACCTGCACCTGCGCAAGCCTGTCGACCTGGATTCGCTGGTCAGTGCGGTGCGCCAGGTGCGCCGGCGCTGATGCCGTATTCGCGCAGCTTGTTGGCGATGGTGGTGTGCGACACGCCGAGGCGCTTGCCCAGTAGCCGGCTGCTCGGGTGCTGCTTGTAGAGGCTCTCCAGCACAGCCTTCTCGAAACGGCCCATGATCCGCCCCAGGTCGCCGTCGAGCGAGAATTCGCCGAGCGGCTGCGCCGCGCCGTAGCCCGGCAGGCGAATGTGCTCCGGGCCGATGGTGTCGCCGTCGCACAGCGACACCGCCTGGAACAGCGTGTTTTCCAGCTGCCTGACGTTGCCCGGCCAGTGATAGCCGGCCAGCCGCTCGAGCGCCTGCGGCGCCAGCCGTGGCAGCGGGCAGCCGATCTGCCGGCTGGCCTGGTCGATGAAGTGGCGCGTCAACGGCTCGAGGCCGTCCAGGCATTCGCGCAGCGGCGGGATGTGCAGCGACAGCACGTTGAGCCGGTGGTAGAGGTCCTGGCGGAACTGCCCGCTGGCGCAGAGCTCGGAGAGGTCCTGCTGGGTCGCGCAGATCACCCGCACATCGAGGTAGACCTCCTCGTCGCTGCCGACCCGACGGAAGCCGCCGTCCTGTAGGAAGCGCAGCAGCTTGGCCTGCAGGCGCGGGCTCATTTCGCCGACCCCGTCGAGAAACAGCGTGCCGCCTGCGGTCAGCTCGAGCAGGCCGAGCTTGCCTTCCGGGCGCGCGCCCTCGAAGGCACCGGGGCCGTAGCCGAACAATTCGGTCTCGGCCATCGACTCGGGCAGCCCGGCACAGTTGAGCGCCATGAACGGCGCCTGCCCGCGCGGGCTGGACAGGTGGCAGGCGCGCGCCAGCAGCTCCTTGCCGGTGCCGGTTTCGCCCTCGATCAACAAGGGCGCGTCGAGCGGTGCCATGCGCCGTGCTTCACGCACCACCGCAGCCATCATTTTCGAGCTCTGGAAGATGCTGTCGAAGCCGCGCAGCTCCTGGCGCCTGACGTTGTAGATGCGCTCGCCGAGCTGGTCGGCGCGGTGCAGCGCCAACACCGCCCCGGCCAGGGCTTCGCTGTCGTCGTGCTGCGACTGCAGCGGTGCGATGTCGGCGAGAAACACCTGGCCCTTGACCTGCACGCGCAGGCCGTTGATGCGCGCCTTGTTGCTGCGTACCAGCTCCGGCAGGTCGAAATCCTCGGCATAGCGCGACAGGCTCATGCCCGGCACCTCGTCGACGCGCACGCCGAGCAGCTGCGCCGCGGCCCGGTTGGCGGCGACGATGGCACCACTCATGTCGATCGACAGCACCGGAAAATCCAGCGCACCGAGCAGCGCATTGAGTTCCAGCGAATGCCGCTCGCTGGGCATCAGCCCGACCTTGCGCACCTCGAACACCCCGGGCAGCGCCTCGATCTTCGGCCGCAGCGCCTGCAGCTGCAGGTTCATCAGGTTCGGGCAGTGCAGGTAGATGGCATTGCCCTGCTCGCCGCCGACTTCGCCGCGGGCGACGTTGATGCCGTAATCGACGAGCAGGTTGAGCATGTCGCGCAGGATGCCGACACGGTTCTGGCAGAGCACACGGATACGCATGGCATGGGCCTTCTTGTTTTTCGCGGCGGGCCGCTTTTGTCGTCAAGAATATTTGACGGCTTCGATGCCCGCCAGCGCCGTTCGTTCTGCTTTCGCCCGTTGCGTAATGATTTTTTTACAAAATGCTCCCCATGCTTGCGGCAAGCTGTCGCAGCCGGGGCTGCCCAAGGCTCCGTTGGCGGGTTCAGATGAGGCATCCGATAACAACAACATTGCCTCACAGACGCGCCTTGCCGCGTCGGGCCAGGAGGTCAGATGAAAACCACGCGATACGTCGCCCGCGAACCGGATGCCGAGGGCATCATCCATTATCCGGACAGCGAACATGCGGTGTGGAACACCCTCATCGAGCGCCAGCTGAAATTGCTGCCGGGGCGCGCCTGCGACGAATACCTCGACGGCCTCGACCAGCTCGCCCTGCCCAACGACCGCATCCCGCAGCTTGGCGAAGTCAACCGTGTGCTCAAACGGGCCACCGGCTGGCAGGTGGCCCGCGTGCCGGCGCTGATTCCCTTCCAGACCTTTTTCGAACTGCTGGCCAGCAAGCGCTTCCCGGTGGCCACCTTCATCCGCACGCCGGAGGAGCTGGACTACCTGCAGGAGCCGGACATCTTTCACGAGATCTTCGGCCACTGCCCGTTGCTGACCAACCCCTGGTTCGCCGAGTTCACCCACACCTACGGCCAGCTGGGCCTGGCGGCGAGCAAGGAGGAACGCGTGTACCTGGCGCGGCTGTACTGGATGACCGTGGAATTCGGCCTGGTCGACACCCCGGCCGGCCGGCGCATCTACGGCGGCGGCATCCTCTCCTCGCCGAAGGAGACGCTCTACAGCCTGTCCAACGAACCCGAGCAGCAGGCCTTCGACCCGCTGGAGGCGATGCGCACGCCGTATCGCATCGACATCCTGCAGCCACTGTATTTCGTGCTGCCGGACCTGCACCGGCTGTTCGAACTGGCCCGCGAGGACATCATGGCGCTGGTCCGGCAGGCCATGCGCCTGGGCCTGCACCAGCCGAAGTTTCCGCCCAAGGCGGCGTAGGGTGGAAAACCGCAAGGCGTTTTCCACGCGCCGATTCGGCTGCCACCAAGCAGTAGGTGGATGACGCCGCAAGGCTCATCCACCGACCGCAACCCGATCTATCGACAGCGAGGCGGAGCGAACCCGACGCGTGGACAAGCCTGCGGCGTTGTCCACCCTACGGCCTTCCATTCGCCTAGGCTTTCCAATGACCTTCACCCAACAGACCAAAGGGACCGACACCATGACCGCCCTCGCCCAAGCCCAATGCGAAGCCTGCCGCGCCGATGCGCCCAAGGTATCCGACGAAGAACTGGCCGAGCTGATCCGCGAGATTCCCGACTGGAACATCGAGGTACGCGGCGACCACATGGAGCTGGAACGCGTCTTCCTGTTCCGCACTTTCCGCCACGCCCTGGCCTTCACCAACGCGGTCGGCGCCATCGCCGAGGAAGTCGGCCACCATCCGGCCCTGCTCACCGAATGGGGCAAGGTCACCGTGACCTGGTGGAGCCACGAGATGCGCGGCCTGCACCGCAACGACTTCATCATGGCCGCGCGCACCGACCAGCTCGCCGCCAGCGCCGAGGGCCGCAAGTGATGCATTTCGGCCAGATACCCCGCGTGCTCGGCGACCCTATCCTCGGCCTGCTGGACGCCTACCGCGCCGACCCCAACCCGGCCAAGCTCGACCTGGGCGTCGGCGTCTACAAGGACGCCCGCGGGCTGACGCCCATCCCGCGGGCGGTCAAGCTGGCCGAGCAGCGCCTGGTCGACAGCGAAGAAACCAAGAGCTACATCGGCGGCCACGGCGATGCCCTGTTCGGCGCGCAGTTGCTGCGCCTGGTGTTGAGCCCGCGTGCGCTGGCGCTGACCGAGGAGCGCGCCGGTTGCACCCAGGCCCCCGGGGGCACCGGCGCCTTGCGCCTGGCCGGCGAGTTCATTGCCCGCTGCCTGCCCGGGCGCAGCCTCTGGCTGAGCGACCCGACCTGGCCGATCCATGAAACGCTGTTCGCCGCGGCGGGCGTGCCGCTGCGCCATTACCCCTACGTCGGCGCCGACAACCGCCTGGACCGCGACGGCCTGTTCGCCACGCTGGAGCGCATTCCGCCCGGCGACGTGGTGCTGCTGCACGCCTGCTGTCACAACCCGACCGGCTTCGACCTGAGCCAGGACGACTGGCTGCGGGTGCTCGACATCGTGCGTCGCCGCGAACTGCTGCCGCTGTTCGACTTCGCCTACCAGGGCTTCGGCGATGGCCTGGACGAGGACGCCTGGGCGGTGCGGCTGTTCGCCGAGACGCTGCCGGAGCTGCTGATCACCAGTTCGTGCTCGAAGAACTTCGGCCTGTACCGCGAGCGCACCGGCGGGCTGATCGTGCTCGCCGCCGACAGCGAGCGGCTACTCGATGTACGCAGCCAGCTGGCGGCGCTGGCCCGCGGCCTGTGGTCGACGCCGCCGGCACACGGCGCCGCGGTGGTGGCCGCCATCCTCAGCGACGATCCGCTGCGGCAGATCTGGCAGGACGAGGTAGAAACGATGCGCCGACGCATCGCCAGCCTGCGCCAGGGTCTGGTCGAGGCGCTGATGCCCTACGGCCTGGCCGAACGCTTCGCGCACATCGCCGAGCAGCGCGGGATGTTCTCCTACACCGGGCTGACCGCCGAACAGGTGCGCCGGCTGCGCGCCGAGCATTCGGTGTACCTGGTCGAAAGCGGCCGCGCCAGCGTCGCCGGGCTCGATGCCGAACGCCTCGATGCCCTGGCCGCCGCCATCGCCCGGGTGGTCGCCTGACCCCCGCGGCGCCCACCGGCGGGCGGCGCCCCCCGGCTAGACGCGCGCGCGCAACTGCCGCGGGCTGACGCCGAACTGGCGCTTGAAGGCGGTGGCGAAGTTGGCCGGGCTGCTGTAGCCGGCACGCCAGGCCGCCTCGCTGACGCTGACACCGTCGCGTTCGAGCGCCTCGCGGGCCTGCTGCAGGCGCCGTTGGCGCTGATACTCGAACACCGAAAGGCCGCGCAGCGCCCGGAACTGGCGCTGCAGCGTCGTGGCGTTGCAACCGATCTCACGGGCGATCCCCGCCAGTGACAGGTCGTCCGCCGCGCCGCTGTCGAGCAGTTCGGTCAGCCGCTGCACACGCAGGTGCTCGTGCGGGCGCAGGCCATGCGCGGGCGGCGGCTCGGCGAGGCTGCCCAAGGCTTCGCAGGCGATGTCCAGTGCCCGGCTCTCCAGGTACAGCCGTTCGAGCAGCGGGTCGTAGCCCGGCGGGCTGAGCATCTGCTCGGCCAGGGTCAGCAGGCGTGCCGAAGGTGTCCAGCGCCGCGGCACCAGATGGCTGTGCATGAAGCGATGCAGCGCACCGCCGGCCACGTCCTGCGCGCCGGCCCGCTCGAACCACTCCGGCGTCAGGCTCACCACCAGTTTGCGGATGCGCCGGCCACGTCGCGCCTGGCGGCGGAACAGCACCGGCTCGTTCATCGCCAGCGCCACGCCCTCGGGGCGGCGGCGATCGGGCTGGCCGAAGGTCAGCGCCAGGTCGCCGTACTGCACCTCGCTCTGCCCCTCGAGAAACAGCACGAACGACAGCCGCGGCCCGACCGGGTTCTCGGTGACGAAATCCTGCAGCTCCTGGTAATCGGACCAGTGCAGCGACAGGCCGTCGCGCAGCTGCAACCACTGCACCCGCCCATAGAACAGCCGATCGTCATCCGGCCGCGCCAGGCGCAGGCCGGGCTGGCTCATGGCGGGCAGCTCATCGCGACGGATCAGGTGTACAGGCTGCTGCATGCGGCGGTCCCCGGTATGGCCGCGCAAAGCAAATGTTTGCGCGCGCAAAGGTTCGAGCAAGGTGCTGGTGGCAGACTACGCGCCGTCATTCTCGGATGCAAATCGTTATCATTTGTAGAGCGAGGCAATCGCCAACCTGCCCGCCCTCTGCACCAGGAGCTGCCACATGGACACACGCACCCGCCCGCTTCGCCTTGCCCAGCGTTCCCGCCACCTGCTGCTCGCCGGCCTGCTCGCGCCTTTCCCGCTGAGCGCGCTGGCCCAGGGCGTGGCCGCGCCGGGCGATGCGGTTCAGCTGGAGAGCATCACCGTCGAGGGCAACCGCCTGTACGACATGCCGTCCTCCGAGCAGAGCGGCGGCTACACGGTGCCCGCCGCCACCGTGGGCACCAAGACGCCGGCCGAGCTGCGCGACATCCCGCAGTCGATCAGCGTCTACACCCACGATTACATCCGCGACCGCCAGTTCGTGAACCTCGACGACCTGGCCAAGTACTCCACCGGCCTGCGCACGCTGACCAACGACAGCGGACGCTCGTCGATCTATGCGCGCGGCTACGAGTACGACGAGTTCAACATCGATGGCCTGCCGGCGCCGATGGCGAGCATCAACGGCACCCTGCCGTCGCTGTCGCCGTTCGATCGCGTCGAGGTCATGCGCGGGCCCTCCGGCCTGTTCAACAGCACCAGCGAGATGGGTGGCATCGTCAACATGGTGCGCAAGCGCCCGACCCGCGAATTCCAGGGCAGCCTGACCGGCCGCTACGGCAGCTGGGACAGCCAATACCTTGAAGCCGACCTCGCCGGCCCGCTCGACGAGCAGGGGCGCATCCGCGGCCGCACGGTGCTCTCGCGCGCCGACACCAATGGCGAGGTCGACTACAACGCCAACACCAGCGAGAGCTTCTATGGCGCGCTGGACATCGACTTGACCGAGGCCACCACCCTGGCCTTCGGGCTGATCCACCAGACCAAGGACATCGTCCCGCACAACGGCTACCCGGCGGCCATCGACGGCAGCCTCGAATCGTTCAGCCGCTCGACCTACCTGGGCGCCGACTGGGGTGACTTCGACGGTCGCACCACCGATGCCGTGGCCGAACTCACCCATCGCTTCGACAATGGCGGCTACGGCCGCATCGCCGTGCGCGGCTCCAGGCGCGCGACCGACTACCTGTACGCCTTCACCGCGCGCAACGTGAACAGCGGAGCCACCAGCCTGGCCTACACCGCACGCGACCTGGAGCAGGACACCCTCGCCGTCGATGCCAACTACAGCCAGCCGTTCGAATGGCTTGGGCAGGTCAGCGAGTTCGTCATCGGCACCGACTACAAGCGCTACGACACCGAAACGGCCGATGCGCGCGGCAACCTCGGCCCGATCGACCTCGCCAGCTATCGACCGACCGACATCGCGCGGCCGGACGTCCGCTTCGGCACGCCGACCGAGACGAAGGAGCGCGAGGCCGGGCTCTACGCCAAGCTGACCTTTCGCCCGATCGAACGCCTGGCGCTGATCGGCGGTGCGCGGGTCAGCAGCTATGAAGGCGACAACAGCAGTGCCGCCCGCGATGTCAGCGAAACGGGCTACGTCACCCCCTACGGCGGCCTGGTGTTCGACCTGGATGCGCAGCACTCGCTGTACGCCAGCTACTCGCGGGTATTCAAGCCACAAAGCGAAGCCGGTGCGGACGGGCGCATCATCGACCCGCGCGAAGGCGATCAGTACGAACTGGGCATCAAGGGCAGCTACTTCGGCGGCGACCTCAACGCCCGGCTCAGCGCCTTCCAGCTGACCGACGAGAACCGCGCCACCGGTGCCATCGACGCCAACGGCGTGCCGATCGGCGGCGTCTACGAAGCCAGCGGCAAGACGCGCATCCGCGGCGGCGAGTTCGAGATCAGCGGCTACCTGACGCCCGACTGGGAAGTGCTGGCCGGCTACACCTACATGAAGACCGAGAACCTCGCCGGCGACGACAACGCGCTGTTCGCGCTGATGCCCCGGCACCAGGCCTCGCTGTGGACCCAGTACACCCTGCCCGGCGGCGGCCTGCGCGGCCTGGGCATTGGTGGCGGCGTCACGGCGATGAGCGATTTTCACATCGAACGCGCCGGCAGCCCGCGCCTGAGCGCACCTGGCTATGCCGTGGTCGATGCCAAGCTGTCCTACCCGGTGACCGAGCAGCTCACCGCGACCTTCGACGTGAACAACCTGCTGGACCGCAAGTACTACTCGCGGGTCGGCAGCGTCGGCACCTTCAACTTCTACGGCCCCTCGCGCAGCTTCAGCGTCGGCGCCCGCTACCAGTTCTGACCGCCCGTGCCGCCGCGGCCGGAAGGCCCGGCGGTACTGCACAGGAGACAACGCATGCCCCAGTTCCATGCCCAGGTACCCACGCCGCGCGCCGCACGCAACATGACGCGCCTGCACAAAC
The DNA here is from genome assembly GCF_057738225.1 of Stutzerimonas sp. CXK-1. Classification (NCBI taxonomy): domain Bacteria; kingdom Pseudomonadati; phylum Pseudomonadota; class Gammaproteobacteria; order Pseudomonadales; family Pseudomonadaceae; genus Stutzerimonas; species Stutzerimonas sp. CXK-1. Next base: position 3,367,664 of record NZ_CM173217.1, read on the forward strand.
ACTTCGCCCACAAGGCCGAAGTGTGGGCCGACGAAACCGCGGCAAAGGTCGCCTTCGCCTTTGGCGAATGCCGGATGCACGCCGAAGCCGAGCGCCTGCTGATCGATTGCCAGGCCGAGGCCGGCGAGGCCGAGCGGCGCCTGCGCTTCGTCATCGCCGACCATCTCAAACGCTTCTCCGGCGACGAAGCGCTGGAAGTCCAATGGCGCGACGGCCCATTGCCGGCCCGGACCGAGGCGCACCCGTGAGGCGCCTCGTACTGGCCCTGCTCGCCACACTCGGGGCCGGCGGCGCCGCAGCCGAGGACGCCGCACCGGCCTGGCAGGCGGTGACGCTGGCGCATACCGAACAGCGCAGCGTGCATTCGCGGCACACCGGCCGCGACTACCGCATCTTCGTGGCGCGACCACAGCAGGAGCCACCCGCCGCGGGCTACCCGGTGCTCTTCGTGCTCGACGGCAATGCGCTGTTCCCGACGCTCGCGCTGCAGGCCCAGGCACTCGAGGCTCGCCCCGACCCGGCGCTACGCGACTCGGTGCTGGTGGTCGGCATCGGCTACCCGAACACCCAGCTCTACGACTTCGAGGCGCGGGCCGAGGACTACACACCCGACGCCGCAGACCGCCAGCGATTGCCCGGGCGCCTGGCGCCACCCGCTGGCGGCGCCGAGCGTTTCCTGGCGTTCATCGAGGACGAGCTCAAGCCGCTGATCGCCGCGCGCTATCGGGTCGATCCGTCGCGACAGACCCTGTTCGGCCACTCCTATGGCGGGTTGTTCACCCTCTACGCCCTGCTCGAGCGCCCGCAGGCCTTCAGCGGCTATGTCGCCGCCAGCCCGTCGATCTGGTGGTATCAGGGCTTTGTCGAACGTCGCCTGAGCGCGTTCGAGCGCCGCGCCGGCAAGGCCGCGCCTCGCGCGCAGCTGCTGATTACCGCCGGCAGTGCCGAGGAACCGCAGGCTGGCGACCCGCTGAGCGACCCGCGCCAGCGGCACCTGGCCGAACGGCGCATGGTCGGCAACGCCCGCGAGACGGCGCAGCGCCTGGCCGCGGTGGCGGGCCTGCGTGTCGACCTGCGCATCAATGCCGGGGCCAACCATGGCACCAATGCGCAATACAGCACGATTCAGGCGCTGGAACTGGCGAGTCGCGTCGGCCGGGCGGCCGCCGAGGCTGACTGACCAGCCATCGCGGCGCCCTCGGTCAAGCGCTCCGGGTGGTCAAGAAAGCCGCCGAGGCGGCCGACAACAGAAGGTAACCGTCACCGCGACCGGCAGCCGTTATGCTGCCGTCATCGCGCGGCCCTTCAGGCGCAATGGCCGCCAAGCACCCGAGGAACACCGATGCCCCGCCGCTCCGCCTGCGACTCCGACCAGCCTGTCACCTGCGAGGGCTGCCGCAACGCCCAGCCGCTGGACTTCGCCTTTGCCTATGCCTACCAGCCGATCGTCGATCTGGCGGCCCGCCAGGTCTTCGCGCACGAGGCGCTGATACGCGGCCCGGCCGGCGAACCGGCCCCGACCGTGCTGTCGCGGGTGACCGAGGAGAACCGCTATCGCTTCGACCAGGCCTGCCGCGTCGAGGCCATCCGCACGGCTGCGGCGCTCGACATGCAGAGCCGGCTGTCGATCAACTTCATGCCCAATGCGATCTACCGCCCCGAACTGTGCATCCGCTCGACGCTGCAGGCCGCGCGCGAGCACGACTTCCCGATCGAGCGGATCATCTTCGAGACGGTCGAGGGCGAAGAGGTGAGCGACGGCAAGTGGCTTGCCGAAGTCCTGCGCGAATACCAGCGCATCGGCTTTCTCACCGCGATCGACGATTTCGGCGCCGGCTTCGCCGGGCTCAACCTGCTGGCCGACTTCCAGCCGGACCTGATCAAGCTGGACATGGATCTGATCCGCGGCATCGACGCCAGCCGCTCGCGCCAGGCGATCGTGCGCGGGGTCACGCAGATGTGCCGCGAGCTGAACATCCGGGTGATCGCCGAAGGCGTGGAAACCGCTGACGAATACCTGTGCCTGGCCGATCAGGGCATCGAGCTGATGCAGGGCTATCTGTTCAGCAAGCCGCTGTTCGGCGCCTGCGCCAGTGCCGATGCCCTGAGCTGGCCGGCCGCACGCTGATCAGCCGGCGCGCAGCAACTCCAGCAGGGCGTCGGCCGCGGCCTCCGAAGAGGCCGGGTTCTGCCCGGTCACCAGGTGTCCGTCGACCACCACGTAGGACGCCCAGTCCGGCCCCTTGCTGTAGTTGCCGCCGCGCGCCTTGAGCCGGTCCTCGAGCAGGAACGGCACCACCTCGGTCAGCTCGACCGCCGCCTCCTCGCTGTTGGTAAAGCCCGTCACGCCGCGCCCCTTGACCAGGAACTCGCCGTCCGGCCCGCGCACCTCGCAGAGTACCGCCGGGGCATGGCACACCGCGGCCACCGGCTTGCCGGCCCGCACGAAGGCTTCGATCAGGCCGATCGAGTGGCGATCCTGCGCCAGGTCCCAGAGCGGGCCATGCCCGCCGGGAAAGAACACCGCGTCGAAGTCCGCGGCAGACATCTCGTCCAGCTTGCGCGTGCTGGCCAGCGCGCGTTGCGCCTCGGCGTCTTCCTTGAAGCGCCGGGTGGCCTCGGTCTGCGCGTCAGGTGCATCGCTCTTCGGGTCGAGCGGTGGCTGCCCGCCCTTGGGCGAGGCCAGGGTGATGTCGGCGCCGGCATCGCGCAGGACGAAGTACGGCGCGGCGAACTCCTCGAGCCAGAAGCCGGTGGGCTTGCCGGTATCGCCCAGGCGGTCGTGCGAGGTGAGAACGATCAGTACCTTCATGAAAAAACCTCCCATGGTCATGTTGCCCTGAGAGGTTTCGACCGCAACCGGCCGCCGCTGCTCCACGGCGGCCGGACGGAAGGCGCGCTAGATGCGGAAGCTGTCCACCAGCTGCTTGAGGCGGCCGGCCTGGCGCTCGAGGTCGCCACAGGCACGCAGGGTCGCCTCGAGGTTCTCCACGCCCTGCTGGTTGAGCGTGTTGATTTCGATGATGTCCATGTTCAGCGACTCGATCACCGCAGTCTGCTCTTCGGTGGCGGTGGCGACCGACTGGTTCATCGCGTCGATCTCGCCGATGCTGCGGGTCACCGCGACCAGTCGCTCGCCCGCCTGGTCGGCGATGCTCACGCTGCTTTCGCTCTGACGCTGGCTCTCGGTCATGGTGGTGACCGACTGCCGCGCATCGACCTGCAGTTGTTCGATCATCTGCTGGATCTCCTGTGCCGAGCTCTGCGTGCGATGCGCCAGGCTGCGCACCTCGTCGGCGACCACGGCGAAGCCGCGCCCGGCCTCGCCGGCCCGTGCCGCCTCGATGGCCGCGTTGAGCGCCAGCAGGTTGGTCTGCTCGGAGATGCCCTTGATGACCTCGAGGATGTGGCCGATGTCGACCGTCTTGGCGTTGAGCGTCTCTATCTGCCGGCAGGAGTCGCTGATCTTTGCCGAGAGTTCACGCATCGCGGCGATGTTGCGCTCGACCACCTGGCGCCCGTCGTCGGCCTCGCCGCTCGCGCCGCTGGCCTGCTGCGAGGCGTCGGCGGCGTTGCGTGCGATCTCCTGCGCGGCGGCGCCCAGCTCGTTGATCGCCGCGGCCACGCTGTTGGTACGGCTGGCCTGCTCGCCCGAGTTGGCCATCGACGAGTTGGACGCGGCGAGTACCAGGTTGACCACTTCATGCACCTGCTGGGTCGCCGAGGACACCTCGCGGATGGAGCCGTGGATGCGCTCGACGAAGCGGTTGAAAGCACCGGCCAGCTGGCCGAACTCGTCGTTCGACTGCACCGCCAGGCGGCGGGTCAGGTCGCCCTCGCCCTCGGCGATGTTGGCCATGGCCCGGCCCATGTCGGTCAGCGGGCGCATCAGCACGCGAATCAGCATGCCCAGCAGGGCGATGATGAACAGCACCGCCACGGCCGTGGCGACAAAGGCCGAGGTACGGAAGCTGGCCAGGCTGGCATAGGCCTTGTCACGGTCGACCGAGATGCCGACGTACCACTTCACCGACGGCAGGCCTTCGACCGGGCTGAAGGCGAGGATGCGCTCGTTGCCGTCGAGGCTCGCCTCGGCGTAGCGGCTGGTCAGGCTCGGGGTGTTCTGCGGGTAGAGCTCGCTCAGCGTCTTGTTGACCTTGGTCTTGTCCGGGTGGACGAGGATCTTGCCGTCGGCACTGACGAGAAACGCATGGCCCATGCCGTTGAAGTCGAGCGAGTTGATGATGTCGACCAGCACCTTCAGGCTCAGGTCGCCGCCGATCACGCCAAGGGTCTGGCCGCCGGCCTGCGCCGGGGTCGCCACGGTGATGATCAGCTCGTTGGTCGCCGCATCCTCGTAGGGCTCGGTCAGCGTGGTCCGGCCGGCGGCCACGGCATCCTTGTACCAGGGGCGCTGGCGCGGGTCGTAGCCCGGCGGCAGCTCGAAGCGCGGATGCACGAGGAATTCGCCGTCGGCACGCCCCAGGTAGCTGAAGGCAAAGGTCGAGCTGAGCGCCGGCTGGCGGACCAGGGCTTCGACCTGTTCGGTCGAGTTGTCGCGCGCGACGGTCTGCGCAAGGCTCTCGAGCAGCACCAGGCGGCCGGACAGCCAGTTGGCGATATTGTCGGCGGTGACCACGCCCATCTCGTCGAGATAGCTCTGCAGGTTCGCGCGGATGGCGTTGCGCTGCAGGTAGTCGTTGTAAAGCGTGAACAGCGCGAAGGCGACGACCACGACCAGCGAGGCGGCCAGCAGGATCTTGTGGCTGAACTTGAGCTGTTTGGGCATTTGCGGAACATCCGGTTGGCTGAGCGGGGCTCGCATCCTGCGCACGGTGCATTCCGTTGATCTCGGTCAAGTTTTCGGCTGTTTTCGGCAGAACTTGACCGCCGGCCGTCCTGCGCCCGCAAAGCGCTTGCCCAGGACCACCGCCGCAGCGGAGGCGCGCGCCCATAAAAAACGCCAGCCCGGAGGCTGGCGTCTGCTCGTCACGCACCAGGCTCAGCGACCGGCCAGGGCCGGCATCACCCGCGGGCGAAAGCCTTCGCCGACGATCGTCAGCAACGCGATGGCGCTGGCGATCCAGTACCAGCGCTCGAGCGGGTCGAAGCCCAGCCAGCCGAGCGCATGCAGGAAGACCATGAGGATCAGCACCGGGCTGACGTAGCGCACCATGAACAGCCACAGCGCGTAGCCGGCCGGCGACAGCTCCAGCTCGTCGCGCATGATTTCGGCGCGCAGGCAGTAGCCGGCCAGTACCGCCATGAAGATTCCGCCCAGCGGCATCATCCAGCGCGAGGTCAGGTAGTCCAGGGCATCGAACAGGGTGGTGCCGAACAGCTTCCAGTCGGCGCCAACGTTGAACGAGAGCATCGCCAGCAGGCTGATCACCAGCAGCACCGTCCCCGAGCCGATGGCGGCCTTGCCGCGGCTGATGCCGTGCTTTTCGTTGAGGTAGGCGACGGTCGCCTCGATCATCGAGATCGCCGAGGACAGCGCGGCAACCGACACCATGGCGAAGAACAGCACGCCGAACAGCGTGCCGAACGGCATCTGCTGGAAGGCCAGCGGCAGGCTCATGAAGATCAGCCCCGGCCCGGCGCTCGGGCTCATGCCATTGGCGAAAATCACCGGGAAGATCGCCAGCCCCGCGAGCAACGCCACGCAGGTATCGGCGATCGCCACCATGAAGGTGGTGCGCGCGATGGACTGGCCATCCGGCAGGTAGGAGCCATAGGTGAGGATCGCCCCGGAGGCCAGGCTGAGGGTGAAGAAGGCGTGGCCCAGGGCGGCCAGCAGCGCTTCACCGCTGAGCTTGGAGGCATCGAAACTGAACAGGAAGGCAAAGCCCTCGTCGAAGCCGCCGCTGGTCAGGCCGTAACCGACCAGCACCAGCAGCATCACCGCCAGCCCGGGCATCATCCAGCGGAACGCCCGCTCGACCCCGGCCTGTACGCCGCGGCCGACGATGAACAGTGTCAGCAGCGCCACCAGCACGCTCCAGCCACCGAGCACCCAGGGGTTGGAGTTGTGCGCCTCGAAGGTCTGTGCCAGGCCCTCGACGCTGCTCGCCGCGAGCGAGCCGTCGAGCATCTTGACCGTATAGGCGAAGGCCCAGCCGGCGACCACCACGTAGAAGCAAAGGATCATGAAGCCGGCGAGCATCGCCATGCTGCCGACCAGCTTCCAGGCCGGGTTGCCGTTGTTCTCGCGCACCACGCGGGCGATGGCGTCGATCGGGCTGCCGCGCCCGCGGCGGCCAATGGCGATCTCGGTCATCATCACCGGAATGCCGATGGCGAGGATGCAGACCAGGTACATGAGCACAAAGGCGCCGCCGCCGTACTCGCCGGTGATGTAGGGGAATTTCCAGATATTGCCGAGCCCGACCGCCGAGCCGGTCGCGGCGAGAATGAAGCCCCAGCGGGACAGCCAGAGATTCTTCGGTTTTTCACGAGTCATGCGTCACCTGCTTGTTTTTATCTGTGACGGATCGAACCCGCCGCGCTTGTGGCATGGCGGAGTGGCACGCAAGGTTGTGGGTAGTCAGCCAGCGTCGGGTTGCACCTCCGGGGCGGCCTGGGCGAATGCCTCCAGCGCCTCGCAGCGAGCAACCCGCGCGAGGATACGTGGATAGGCGTCCATTGGGCAGTCGAAACGGCGGGCGTTGTACACCTGCGGCACCAGGCAGGCTTCGAGATAGCCGGGCCGCTGGCCCAGCGACAGCTCGTCACCAAAGGCTTCCAGCCCCGCCTCCACCGCCGCCAGCCCCTCGGTGACCCAGTGCCGGTACCAGGCATTCTTCGCCTCGTCGTCGACACCGAGCTCGCCGGACAGGTACTTGAGCACGCGCAGGTTGTTCAACGGGTGGATATCGCAGGCGATGTGCATGGCCAGTGCGCGCACCTGGGCGCGGCGCACCGGATCGTCCGGCAGCAGCGCCGGCACCGGAAACACCTCGTCGAGGTACTCGAGGATCGCCAGCGACTGGGCGATGCGCGCGCCGCCGTTGAACTCGTCGACCAGCAGCGGCACCAGCCCCTGCGGATTGAGCGTGCGGTACTCGGCGGCGTGCTGCTGGCCGCCGTCCTTGACCAGATGCACCGGCACCTGGCGATAGGCCAGGCCCTTGAGGTTCAGCGCGATGCGCACGCGGTAGGCGGCGCTGGAGCGCCAGTAGCCGTAGAGTTTCAACATGGCGAACCACCCTGAGCCGTGGGGTGGAAAACCGCGCAGCGATCTCCACCGGCTGCCTGTTCCGCGCGGTGGGCGTGAAGCCCCCCACCCTAGCCTTCATATTTCTCCACCTGCTGATCGATGGCGCCGAAGATGCTCTGCCCGCTGGCGTCGAACATCTCGATGCGCACCCGGTCACCGAAGCGGAGGAACGGCGTCTTCGCCTCGCCGTGCTCGATCACCTCGAGCATGCGCTTCTCGGCCAGGCAGGACGAGCCGGCGCTGCGGTCGTAGTTCGACACCGTGCCCGAGCCGATGATGGTGCCGGCACCCAGCGGACGGGTGCGCGCAGCGTGGGCGACCAGGGTCGGGAAGTTGAAGGTCATGTCGGTGCCGGCATCCGGCTGGCCGAACAGCTCACCGTTGATATGCGAGACCAGAGGCCGATGCACCTTGCCGTCGCGCCAGGTTTCGCCCAGCTCGTCCGGCGTCACCGCCACCGGCGAGAAGCTCGACGATGGCTTGCTCTGGTAGAAGCCGAAGCCCTTGGCCAGCTCGCCGGGGATCAGGTTGCGCAGCGACACGTCGTTGACCAGCATCAGCAGCTGGATGTGCGAGGCCGCCTCGGCCGGCGTCGCACCCATGGGCACGTCGTCGGTGATCACCGCCAGTTCGCCTTCCAGATCGATGCCCCAGGCCTCGTCGGCTAGGCGGATCGGGCTGTGCGGCGGGATAAAGGCATCGGCGCCGCCCTGGTACATCAGCGGATCGTGCCAGAAGGACTCCGGCATCTCGGCGCCACGCGCCTTGCGCACCAGCTCGACGTGATTGACGTAGGCACTGCCGTCGGCCCAGTGATAGGCGCGCGGCAGCGGGCTGTGGCAGGCGGTCTGGTCGAAGGCGAATGCGCCCTCCTCCAGCCCGTCGTTGAGGCGCTGGTAGACCGCTTCCAGCTTCGGCTTGCAGTACTGCCAGTCATCCAGCGCGGCCTGCAGCGTGGCGGCGACCTGCGGCACTTTCACCGCGCGGGCGAGATCACGGGAAACGACGACGAGCACGCCGTCGCGGCCCTGGTTGAGGGTTGCGAGTTTCATCAGGATTCCTTGCCCGGCGCACGCCAGGAGTTGACGTATTCGGGGACATCGACGGCGGCGGCGGCCTCGCCGACTTCCAGCGCGCGGCGGGTGTCGATCATCACCGCCACCTCGTCGGCAAAGGTCGCCGGGTCGGTGCTGGCCTTCTTCAGTGCCTTCGGGTGCGGCCCGTGGGGGAAGCCGCAGGGGTGGAAGGTCACCATGCCCTGCTCGATGTTGTCGCGGCTGAAGAAGTTGCCGCGGTGGTAGAACAGCACTTCGTCGTAGTCGTCGTTGTTGTGGAAGAACGGCACCTTCAGCGCGCCCGGGTCGGATTCCACCGGCCGCGGCGTGAAGGTGCAGACCACGAAACCGTTGGCGACGAAGGTGGTGTGCGCCGACGGCGGCAGGTGGTAGCGATGGCTCATCAGCGGGCGGATGTCACGCCAGTTGAGCCGTACCACGGTGTTGTCGCCGTGCCAGCCGACCACGTCCAGCGGGTTGTACGGGTAGGTCACGGTGGTGATCTGCTCTCGCCGCTTGATGCGGATCTGCCAGGGGTTCTCGTCCTGCTGCGCGCGGAAGGCGTCGTCCAGCCGGGGGTGGTCGAGCACCGCGGGGTCGAAAATCGCGTGCGGGCCGACCAGGCCTTTTTCCGGCAGCTGGTAGGCGCCGTCGGTGTTCTCGATCAGCAGCATGAACACCGGCTCTGTCGCCTCGATGCGCCAGGCGGTGCCGCGCGGGATCATCAGGTAGTCGCCGTCGCGGAATTCCAGGTGGCCGAAGTCGCAGTACAGATGCCCGGCGCCCTCGTGGATGAACAGCAGTTCGTCACCGTCACCGTTGCGCACCAGGTGGCGCATGGCGCCGTTGGTCTTCCACAGGCGCAACTTGACGTCGGCGTTGTGCAGCGCCAACGGCGCCTGCAGCGGGCAGTCACCTTCGCTGGGGATGTGATTGAAGTTGAAGGCGTGCGGGCGCAGCGGGCCTTCCCAGTCGATCCAGCCGGTCGGCGGATGCTTGTGATGCAGGTGCGAAGCCGGGCCGAAGAAGCCTTCGCGGCCCATTTCGCGCTCGTAGGTGCCCTGCGGAAAATCGCAGTGCGCCTGACGCGAAGTCTCACCCTCGCGGATGGGGAAACTGATCCATTTGCGGCTCATGTGCCTCTCCTCGTGATACCGCGTGATCTCAATGGCGCTGCGGTGGGTGCCGGTGCGTAGGGTGGATGTCGCAAAGCACATCCACGCGTTGGTCGGCCCGACACAGACGCGTGGAAGATGCTTCGCAGTCTTCCACCCTACGGTTCTCGCCTTACTCGCCCGCCTTGATCACGCCACGACGCACCTGGTCTTCCTCGATGGATTCGAACAGCGCCTTGAAGTTGCCCTCGCCGAAGCCCTGGTTGCCCTTGCGCTGGATGATCTCGAAGAAGATCGGGCCGATCACCGTGTTGGTGAAGATCTGCAGGAGGATGCCGTCATCGCCCGGCGCACCATCGATCAGCAGGTTCAGCTCGCGTAGCTGGTCGAGCGGCTCGCCGTGGCCCGGCACGCGGGTATCGACCTTCTCGTAGTAGGTGTCCGGGGTGGTCATGAAGTCCACGCCGTTGGCGCGCAGGCGGCGCACGGTCTCGTAGATGTCGTCGGTGGACAGCGCGATGTGCTGGATGCCCTCGCCGTGGTACTCGCGGATGAATTCCTCGATCTGCGACTTGTCGTCGGCCGACTCGTTGATCGGGATGCGGATCTTGCCGCAGGGCGCGGTCATGGCACGGGAGAACAGGCCGGTCAGCTTGCCTTCGATGTCGAAATAGCGAATCTCGCGGAAGTTGGCGATGCGCTCGTAGAAACCGGACCAGACGTCCATCTGCCCGCGACGCACGTTGTGGGTCAGGTGATCGATACACATCAGGCCGACGGCATTGTCGTTCGGCGTGCGCCCTTCGATGTACTCGAAGTCGACGTCGTAGATGCTCTTGTCGCCGTAGCGGTCGACGAGATACAGCAGCGAGCCGCCGATGCCTTCGACGCAGGGGATGTTCAGCTCGCCGAAGTTGGCGTGGCTGCCGACCAGCTTGGCGCCCTGGGATTCGACGTAGGCAGCGGCCTGCGCGGCGTTCTTCACCCGGAAGGCCATGGCGCAGGCGCTCGGGCCGTGCTTCTCGCCGAACTCGCGCACATGCCCGGTGGGGCTGCCGTTGAGCACGATGTTGATGTCGTGCTGCTGGAACAGCCAGACCTCCTTGGAGCGGTGCTTGGCGGTTTCGGTAAAGCCCATCTGAGTGAACAGCGTGCGCAGCTGCTCGATGCCCTCGGCATTCGGCGCGGTGAATTCGACGAACTCGAAGCCGTCGGTGCCGATGGGGTTGTGCTGTTCGATCTTGTTCACGGCGTTCATATCGCCTCCTGATTATTGTTGTGAAGACTGCCGTTGCACGGCTTGGCTGGCCCCATCACACCCCAGGCCAGGGCGGCGAACAATGCTGTTTACGGGCACGGAAAGCGGCTGGCGCCATCCCCGCTGTCAGGTTTTCCTTACAGTGCGTTTTTCGCTGAAAAGCCTGGCTCGGCGGCTTGCCAGGCGTAACGAAAAGCTGACAGCCTGGTGCGACAAGCTGCCGCACATGTCATCTGGCGCAATGGCGTCGCGTATAAAAAAGGTGGGCTGAAGCCCACCCACCAAGGCCGGCGTCGGCCTCGATGGATGGACCTGAGCCCACCAAAAGGGCTTCCTGAGAAGCCCGCAGCATGCTTGCGGGATGGGCTTCAGCCCACCGGCGCGTTCTGCACGGACGACCGAGGTCGCGCTAGATCAGCCCGAGCAGGTTGAGGAATACCAGCACGATGGCCACCGGCGTGCCGTAGCGCAGCAGCTTCCACCAGGCCTGGAACAGCCCGGCGTTGCGAATGCCGATGGCCTCGCTGACCACGTGACGCTGCAGCACCCAGCCGGTGAACAGCACCGTGCCCAGCCCGCCCAGCGGCATCAGCCAATTGGTGGTGAGGTAGTCCAGGCTGTCGAAGAAGGTCTTGCCGAACAGCTGGTAGTCCGCCCAGTGGTTGAACGAGAACACGCTGCCCAGGCTCAGCAGCCAGAGCACCAGGCCGCTGCCCAGCACGGCCTTGGTCCGGCTGATGCGGAAGCGCTCGGTGAGCCAGGCGATGCTCGGTTCGGAGAGCGAAATGGCCGACGTCAGCGCGGCAATCACCAGCATCACGAAGAACAGCCCGCCCACGACCTGCCCCAGCGGCATCTGGCCAAAGGCGATCGGCAGGGTGACGAAGATCAACCCCGGCCCGGCCCCCGGCTCCAGCGCGTTGCCGAACACCAGCGGGAAGATCGCCAGGCCGGCCAGCAGCGCCACCGCGGTATCGGCCAGCGCCACCAGAATCGAGGTCTTGGCGATCGAGGTGCCTTCCGGCAGATAGGAGCCGTAGACCATCATCGCGCCGCAGCCCAGGCTCAGGGTGAAGAAGGCATGGCCGAGGGCGACCAGCACGCTCTGCGCGGTCAGCGCAGAAAAGTCCGGCACGAAAAGAAACTGCAGCGCCTGGGCGAACTCGCCTTCGATGGCGGCGTAGACCACCAGCACCAGCATCAGCACGAACAGCCCGGGCATCAGAAAGCGCAGCGATCGCTCCAGCCCGCCGCGCACGCCGAAGCCGACGATCAGCATGGTCGCCGCCAGCACCAGCGTGGCACAGACCACCAGGCGCAGCGGGTCCGCCAGCAGCGCGCCGAACAGCGCACCACTGGCCTCCCCGCTGACCCCGGTGAAGCCGCCGCTGAACGTCGCCGGCACATAGGCCAGCGCCCAGCCGGCCACCACCAGATAGAAACTCAGGATGAGAAAGCCGGTCAGCCCTCCGAGCCAGCCCACCACCCGCCAGCGCGAACTGGCCCCGGCCTCGCGCGCCAACCGCGCCACGGCGCCATCAGGGTTCGCCCGACCACGGCGGCCGATCATCACCTCGGCCATCAGCAGTGGAATGCCGATCAACAGGATGCAGGCGAGATAGACCAGCACGAAGGCGCCGCCGCCGTTCTGCCCGGTCACGTAGGGGAATTTCCAGATATTGCCCAGGCCCACAGCGGAGCCGGTGGCGGCGAGGAAGAACACCCAGCGGGAGGACCAGAGGCCACGGCTGGAGGCGGAACGGGCAGTTGCGGACGCGCCGGCGAAGCTGCCGGCAGTGAGGCGGGACGGTTCGGTCATTGCGGTTTCCTGCTTGTTGTTCTTGTCAGGTCGGGCGAAGTGACGGAAGGGGGCGGCCGTGCGGCCGCCCGGGGGTATCAGGCGTGCAAGCGCAGGGCCTCCGGCTGGCTGCCGCTGTCGAGACGCTCGAGCGCCAGGCGGTCGGCGATCACCGAGGTCGGCTCGCCGCTGGCGGCGGCACGGGTGAAGATCTGCTGCAGGGTGTCGCCAATGGCGCGCACATGGCTGTCGATCTGCGCGGCGCTGCCGCCGATGCGCTGGTAGTAGACGTCGATGATGCCGCCGGCGTTGATTGCGTAGTCCGGCGCGTAGAGCTGGTTGCGCCGCTGCAGTTCGACACCGATCTCGGCGCTGGCCAGCTGGTTGTTGGCCGCACCGGCGATCACCGGGGCACGCAGCACTTCCAGGGTCTGCTCGTTGAGGATGCCGCCCATGGCGCAGGGCGCGAAGACGTCTACGTCGAGACCGTAGATGTCCTGCGGGCGCACCACGTTGGCTCCCAGCTCGTCCATTGCCTGCTTGACGTTGGCATCGAAGATGTCCGCCACCCACAGTTCGGCGCCGGCCGCTTTCAGGTGCCGCGCCAGCCCCAGGCCGACATGGCCGACGCCCTGGATCGCCACCTTCAGCCCGGTCAGCTCGTCGCGACCGAGGCGCTGGCGCACCGCTTCCTTGAGGCCGACGAAGACGCCGTAGGCGGTAGACGGCGACGGGTCGCCGCTGGCGACGCTGCCGTCGAGCAGGGTGCGCGGCGTGGCGCCGACCACATGGCGGGTGCGCTGGGCAAAGGCCTGCATTTCGGCATCGCCGGTGCCGGAGTCGGCGGCGGTGATGTAGCGCCCGCCGAGGCTGTCGACGAAGTCGCCCATGGCGTGCAGCAGCGCCTGGCTCTTGCCGGTATGCGGGTCGCCGATGATCACCGCCTTGCCGCCGCCGAGCTTGAGCCCGGCCAGCGAGGATTTCAGCGTCATCCCGCGCGACAGCCGCAGCACATCGCGCAGGGCCTCGTCGTCACTGGCATAGGGGAACATCCGGCAGCCACCCAGCGCCGGCCCGAGGCGCGTGTCGTGGATGGCAATGATGGCTTTCAGACCCGACGCCTGGTCATGGCAGAAGACCACCTGCTCATGGCGGTCGAAGTCAGGATGAGCGAAGACGGACATTGGGTTACCTCGTTCTTGTTTGTCTGGTGGCCTGTCACGGACAGGGCCTGCTTGTTCGGTATCACCGGGCGATGGGCCCGGCGGGTTCATCTAGCCCTGGGCGAACAGGGTGACGGGCCGCTGCTGCGTGCCCTGCCGGTGGGCTGAAGCCCACCCTACGAGTGCCTCTTCGTCGCCGCGGGCGGTTCTGTAGGGTGGGCTTTAGCCCACCGAACAACGCTGCCCGACTCGACGAGCGCCCAGCGCCGGGGCGCTCAGGCCGCCGGCTGGAAAAGCCGTACGCTCTGCACCTCGTCGCCTTTGGCCAGCTGCTCGCGGAGCAACTTCTCCTGCTGGCGGGCCTTGGCGATGGAACGCTCCTTCACCGGGCCGTAGCCGCGGATCTGTTCCGGCAGCGCGGCGATGGCCACGGCGGTGCGGTAGTTGGTCGGCTTGAGCTGGGCCAGCAGCTCGTCCACGGTCTTCTCGTACTCGCTGATCAACTGGCGTTCGACGCGGCGGTCGTGGCCATAGCCGAACGGGTCCAGGGGCGTGCCACGCAGGAAACGGAACTTGGCCAGCACGCCGAACACATTGAGCATCCAAGGCCCCAGCTCGCGCTTGCGCGGCTCGCCGGTAACCGCGTCACGCTTGGCCAGCCAGGCCGGGGCGAGGTGGAACTGCAGCTTGTAGTCGCCCTCGAACTGCGCCTGGAGCTGCTGGCGGAATTCCGGCTCGCTGTAGAGCCGCGCCACCTCGTACTCGTCCTTGTAGGCCAGGAGCTTGAAGTAGTAGCGGGCGACGGCCTTGGACAGTGCCAGATCGTCCGCCGTATCGGCATCGCGCACGCGCTCGACCAGCTGGCGATAGCGGCGCGCCAGCCCGGCGTTCTGGTAGCGGGTAAGGAAGTCCACGCGCCAGTCGACGATCTCTTCCAGGGTTTTGCAGAGTGGCTCGGCGACCTCGACTGGGCGCGCCAGCCCTTCCACCGCTTCGCGTTCCAGCACCGCACGACGGCCCCAGCGGAAGGCCTGCAGATTCAGCTTGGCGGCAACGCCATTGAGTTCGATGGCCTTCTCGATGGCCTCGGCGCTGATCGGCAGCAGCCCCTGCTGATAGGCGAAGCCGAGCAGGAACAGGTTGGTGGCGATGCTGTCGCCCAAGAGCCGCGTGGCCAGGCGGGTGGCATCGACGAAGTGGGTCTTGTCGGCGCCGACGGCGTCGCTGATCGCCTGGCGCATGGCCGCGCCGGGCACCTGGGCGTCCGGGTTGCGAGTGAACTCGGCGGTGGCGGACTCGTGGCTGTTCACCACGGCATTACTGATCTGCTCGTTGAGGCGGGTCAGCGATTCATCGCCCGCCGCGACGATCAGGTCGCAGCCCAGCAGCAGGTCGGCTTCACCGGCGGCGATACGCACCGCGTAGATGTCGCTCTGCTTAGCGGCGATGCGCACGTGAGTGGTCACCGGGCCGAATTTCTGCGCCAGACCGGCCTGGTCGAGCACGGTGCAGCCCTTGCCTTCCAGGTGCGCGGCCATGCCGAGCAGCGCGCCGAGGGTGGTCACGCCGCTGCCGCCGACGCCGGGAATCAGCACATTCCATGGCCGCTCCAGCGACGGATGCTGCGGCTCGGGCAAGGTCGCCGCCTCGATACCGCCAGCCACCGCTTCGGGCTTGCGCAACCCGCCGCCATGCACGGTGACGAAGCTCGGACAGAAGCCCTCGACGCAGGAGTAGTCCTTGTTGCAGGCGTTCTGGTCGATCTCGCGCTTGCGGCCCAGCTCGGTTTCCTTCGGCAGCACCGACAGGCAGTTGGACTTCTCGCCGCAGTCGCCGCAGCCCTCGCACACCGCAGCATTGATGAACACGCGCTTGGCCGGGTCTTCCAGCTTGCCGCGCTTGCGCCGACGACGCTTCTCGGTGGCACAGGTCTGGTCGTAGATGATCACCGAGACGCCTTTGAACTCGCGCAGCTCACGCTGCACCGCATCCAGTTCGCGGCGATGGTGGAAGCTGGTGATCGGCGCGAAGGTATCGCGGGTCGGGTACTTGTCCGGCTCGTCGCTGACCAGAGCAATGCGCTTGACGCCCTCGTGGAAGATCTGCCGGCTGAGCTGGTCGACGCGCAGCTCGCCGTCGATGGGCTGGCCGCCGGTCATGGCCACGGCATCGTTGTAGAGAATCTTGAAGGTGATGTTGACGCCGGCTGCCACTGCCGCACGCACCGCGAGGCTGCCGGAGTGGAAGTAGGTGCCGTCGCCGAGGTTCTGGAACATGTGCGGGGTGTCGGTGAACGGCGCCTGGCCGATCCAGTTGACGCCCTCGCCGCCCATCTGGGTAAAGGTCTCGGTGCGCCGGTCCATCCACTGCACCATGTAGTGACAGCCGATACCGGCCGAGGCGCGGCTGCCCTCGGGCACCTTGGTGGAGGTGTTGTGCGGGCAGCCGGAGCAGTAGTGCGGGGTGCGCACGGTGCTGTAGCTGCGCGCGGCCAGGGCCTTTTCCTTGGCATCGAGGAAGGCCAGGCGGGTCTGGATGCTGTCGCTGGTGTAGATCGGCGCGAGGCGCTTGGCGATCACCCGGGCGATCATCGCCGGGGTCAGCTCGGAGAGATTCGGCAGCAGCGAGTTGCCCTGCTCGTCGAACTCGCCGACCACCCGCGGACGCTTGCTGACGGGCCAGTTGTAGAGCTGCCCGGTGAGCTGGTCCTCGATGATGCTGCGCTTCTCCTCGACCACCAGAATCTCGTCCAGCCCCTGGGCGAACTCGTGCACCGAGACCGGTTCCAGCGGCCAGCTCATGCCGACCTTGAGCACCCGCAGGCCGACCGAGGCGCACAGCGCTTCGTCCAGGCCCAGGTCGTCCAGCGCCTGACGCACGTCGAGATAGGACTTGCCGGTGGTGATGATGCCAAGCCGCGGGTTCGGCGAATCGAGCGTCACCTGGTTCAGGTTGTTGGCCCGGGCGAAGGCGCGCGCGGCGTAGATCTTGTACAGGTTGAGGCGCTTTTCCTGAGCCAGCGGCGGGTCCGGCCAGCGGATGTGCACGCCGTCCTCGGGCAGATCGAAATCTTCCGGGATACGCGTCTGCACGCGCAGCGGATCGACTTCCACCACAGCGGAGGAGTCGACGTTCTCGGCAATGGTCTTCAGGGCCACCCAGCAGCCGGAGTAGCGCGACAGCTCCCAGCCGATGATGCCGTAGTCGAGGATTTCCTGAACGTTGGCCGGATTCAGCACCGGAATCGAGGCGGCGATGAAGGCATGCTCGCTCTGGTGCGGCAGCGTCGAGGATTTGCAGCCGTGGTCGTCACCCGCCAGCAACAGCACGCCGCCCTTGGGCGACACACCCGCCGCATTCGCATGCTTGAACACGTCGCCGGCACGGTCGACGCCCGGCCCCTTGCCGTACCACATGGCGAACACGCCATCGTACCTGGCGCCGGGGAACAGGTTGGTCTGCTGGCTGCCCCACACCGCGGTGGCGGCCAGCTCTTCGTTGACGCCCGGCTGGAAGTGGATGGCGTGTTGCTTGAGGTAGTCGCGGGCTTCCCAGAGGCTCTTGTCCAGCCCGCCCAGTGGCGAGCCGCGATAGCCGGAGATGAAGCCACCGGTGTTCAAACCACGGGCCTGATCACGCTGATGCTGCAGCATCGGCAAGCGGGTCAGCGCCTGGGTGCCGGTGAGGTACAGATGACCGGTAGCAAGCCGGTACTTGTCGTCCAGACGGATCTCGGCCAGAGACATGGGGCGCTCCTAATTTGTTGTTATCGGAGTCAGGGTGGTCGCGTTCGGCGCCACCCGCCTTTTTCGCGGCAGGGGATCGCCCCGCCGGCACGTGATTACAGTCTGGCCGTGACGAGGGGAGATTTTCTTTCTACTTTTGCGCTAGAACCACGTTCGCTTGCATGAACGATTCGCCGACAACAACAAAACTGGAATGAACATGCAGACCCCGCTGAGCACCGTCGACCGCAAGATCCTCCGCCTGCTGCAACACAACGCTGACCTGTCGGCCGCCGAGATCGCCGAAAAGGTCGAGCTCTCGCAGTCGCCCTGCTGGCGACGCATCCACCGCATGCAGGAAGAAGGGCTGATCGAGCGCAAGGTCGCCCTGCTCAACCCGAAGAAGCTCGGGCTGAACATGACGGTGTTCGTCAACATCAAGCTCTCCGCTCACGGGCGCAGCAACCTCGACGAATTCGAGCAGGCCGTGGTCGGCTACCCCGAGGTGCTGGAGTGCCACACCATGGCCGGCGAGTCGGACTACCTGCTCAAGGTGGTGGCGCGCGATATCGACAGCTACGAGCGCTTCCTGCGCGACCAGCTGCTGCAGCGCCCACACGTGCAGGAAGCGCACTCGCACATCGCCATGAGCGAGGTGAAGCGGACCACGGAGCTGCCGCTGGATTGAGCGGCCGCTGCCGCTTGTAGGAAAGATTTAAGGTCCCGGCCCTGCCGGTCGATATTACGGGCGATGCCTGTCGCCCCAGGCAGCCCCTTCGACGCCCCACCCTTCCATTGCCCATCGGCAGCCTTCCTACTGCCGGGAGTTCCAGAGCATGCTCGCCAATATCCGCATCGGACAGCGCATCGCGATCAGTATCGTGCTGCTGCTGATCGTCACCGTCACGACCCTGACCGCCCTGTTCTTCAGCCGCTTCGAAAGCCTGCTGGCCGACGCCGAGCGCCGCGAGCTGCGTGGCATCTTCGACAACGTCAGCAGCACCATCGCCGCCGAAAGCCTCACCGCCGAGCGGCTCGCCGCCCTAGTGGCGAGCATTCCCGAGGTGCAGCAGGCGATGGCGGACGATGACCGTGAACGACTCTCGGTGCTGTTCGTGCCGGGCTATGCGATGCTGGCGAACGACTATGGCCTGACCCAATTCCAGTTCCACAAGGCACCGGCCACCTCCTTCCTGCGCGTGCACAAGCCGGCGCAGTTCGGTGACGATCTTTCCGCGATCCGCCAGACCATCGTCGACACCAACGCCCGCCAGACGCCGGTGCGGGGTGTCGAGTCCGGCGTCGCCGGCCTGGGCATTCGCGGGTTGGTGCCGATCAGCCATCAGGGCCGGCCGGTTGGCTCGGTGGAGTTCGGCCTGTCCTTTGGCCAGGCGTTCTTCGACGCCCTCAAGGCGCGCTACCACGTCGATGTCGGCCTGGTGCTGCGCGAGGCCAACGGCAGCTTCAAGCCCTTCGCCACCACATTTGGCAGCGCCCTGGTCAGCGATGAGCAGCGCGGCCAGGCGCTCGCCGGCAATGACGTGATCTTCCAGGCCGAGGCCGACGGCCAGCCGGTAGCGGTTCTGGTATCGGCGGTCGAGGACTTCTCCGGCAAGCCGCTGGGCGTGCTGGAAGTGGCGATGGACCGCACCCGCTACGCCGATGCACTGGCCTCGATGCGCAACACCGCACTGGTCGTCGCCGGCATCGCGCTGGCCATCGGCCTGCTGGTCGCGGCCCTGGTGGCGCGCGGCATCGTCAGCCCGATCCGGGTCGCGGTCGATGCGATGCGCGACATCGCCGCCGGTGAAGGCGACCTCACTCGGCGCTTGGAACAGCGCGGGCGCAACGAGGTAGCCGAGCTGGCCGGTGCCTTCAACCTGTTCGCCGAGAAGGTGCGCCGGCTGGTCAGCGAGGTGGCCGGCTCGACGACGCAAGTGGCCGCCGCGGCCGAGGAAATGTCGGCGATCACCGACGAGTTCAACCGCGACGTCGCACAACAGCGTCACGAGATCGAGCTGGTGGCCACGGCAATGAACGAGATGACCGCCACCGTGCAGGACGTCGCGCGTAACGCCGCACTGGCAGCCGAATCGGCCCAGGCCGCCGATGAGCAGGCCCAGCAGGGCCAGCAGGTGGTGCAGCAGACGGTCAGCTCGATCGAAAACGTCTCGGCCGAGGTCGAGCGTACCGCTGCCGCCATCCAGCGCCTGGAGGCCGACAGCCAGAGCATCAGCGCCGTGCTGGACGTGATCCGCGGCGTCGCCGAGCAGACCAACCTGCTGGCGCTGAACGCTGCCATCGAGGCGGCGCGGGCTGGCGAACAGGGCCGCGGCTTCGCCGTGGTGGCCGACGAGGTTCGCACGCTCGCCTCGCGCACCCAGCAGTCGACCGTGGAAATCCAGCAGGTGATCGAGCAGCTGCAGGCCGGCGCGCGCGACTCCGCCGCGGTGATGCTGCAGGGCCGTGCCCAGGTGGAGGTCAGCGTGCGCCAGGCCCAGCAGGCCGGTGACTCGCTGAGCGGCATCACTGGCGCGGTCACCCGCATCAGCGACATGAACACCCAGATCGCCAGCGCCGCCGAGCAGCAGAGCGCGGTGGCTGACGAAATCAGCCAGAACGTGGTGAACATCAATCAGGTGGCCGATCGCGTCACCGAATCGGCCGGCCAGACCGCGCAGGCCAGCAGCCAGCTCGCGCATCTCGCGGTGGGCCTGCAAACGCTGGTCGGGCAGTTCCGCTACTGAGCGGCGGCGCCGGCGCGAGCCGGCGCTAGTCCGCAGGCAATCCCTCCACCCGTGCGCCCGGGCCGATGGCGTGCTCGGCGAACCAGCCCTGGTTCACCTCCAGCGCATAACGCGCCGGCGCTTGCGAGCAACGGATCTCGGTGCTCAGCGGCTCGAGGTCGATCAGATCGACGATCCGCCCGGCGTCGTCGATGAACGCCGCCGACAGCGGCAACGGCGTGTTCTTCATCCACAGGCAATGGCGCCCGGGGCGCTCGAAGCGCAGCAGCATGCCGGCGTCGGCCGGCAGCTCGGTGCGCGCCATCAGCCCGCGCGCGCGCGCGAGGTCGCTGGCAGCCAGCTCCACCCGCAGCGTTTCCCCACCGATGCGCAGCGCCAGGCGGTCCTGCGCCAGCGCGGGCGGCAGCTCCCAGAGCAGAGCGGTCGAGACGATCAGCCAAGCCAGTGCGCGCATGCCATGAACCTTTGACGAACCCGGGGAACGGCGATCCTCGCGCCGCACTCAATAACCGAAGCGGGCACGCCCGCCATGGACAAGAACAACAAACGAGGACCTTCCGATGCTCAACAGAATAACCGCCGCCAGCGTCTACCTGGTGCAGCGTTTCCTGCCCTCGCCCTTCGTCTTCGCCATCCTGCTGACGCTGATCGTGCTGGTCGCCGCGATGCTCGCCACCGGCCAGGGGCTGACGGCGATGGCGCAGCACTGGGGCAACGGCTTCTGGAACCTGCTGGCCTTCACCATGCAGATGTCGCTGATCCTGGTCACCGGCCATGCCCTGGCCCGCGCGCCGGCGATCAATCGCCTGCTAGACCGCATGGCCCGGGTGCCGCAGTCGCCCGGGCAGGCGATCATTCTGGTGACCCTGGTGGCGCTGGCCGGTTCCTGGATCAACTGGGGCTTCGGCCTGGTGATCGGCGCGGTGTTCGCCCGCGCGCTGGCCCGCCAGGTACGCGGCGTCGACTACCCGCTGCTGGTCGCCGCGGCCTATTCGGGCTTTCTCATCTGGCACGGCGGTTTTTCCGGCTCGATCCCGCTGTCGCTGGCCAGCGGCGGCGCGGACCTGGCGAAGATGACCGGCGGTGCGCTGAGCGAAGCCATCGACGTCGGCCAGACCATGTTCGCCTCCTACAACCTGATCATCATCGCCGTGCTGGTGGTCGGCCTGCCGCTGCTCAACTGGGCGATGCAGCCCAGGCAGCCGAAGCAGGTCGACCCGGCGCTGCTGAAGGAGCCGGAAGCCGACGCGGTGCCACGCGAGACCGCCGTGCAGCGCCTGGACGACAGCCGCATCCTCGGCCTGGTCGTGGTCGCGCTGGCACTGCTGTTCTTCTACCGCTACTTCAGCGAGAACGGCCTGGCGCTGAGCCTGAACATCGTCATCTCGATCTTTCTCTTCGCCGGCCTGCTGCTGCACGGCACGCCGGAGCGCTATATGCGCGCCATCGAGGAGAGCATCCGTGGCATCGCCGGGATCGTCGTGCAGTTCCCCTTCTACGCCGGGATCATGGGCATGATGGTCGGCGCCAATGCCGCCGGGCTGTCGCTCGGTCGCCTGGTCACCGACCGCTTCGTCGCCTGGTCGACGGCCGACACCTTTCCGGTGCTGGCCTTTCTCAGCGCCGGGCTGGTCAACGTCTTCGTGCCCTCCGGCGGCGGCCAGTGGGCGGTGCAGGGGCCGATCATGCTGCCGGCCGGCGCGGCGCTGGGCGTGCCGCCGCAGGTCACCGCCATGGCGATTGCCTGGGGCGATGCCTGGACCAACATGATCCAGCCGTTCTGGGCGCTGCCGCTGCTGGGTATTGCCGGGCTCGGCGCGCGTGACATCATGGGCTACTGCCTGCTGACGCTGGTCTTCTCCGGCCTGGTGATCGCCGGCGGGCTCTATTTCCTCACCTGACCCTGCCAGGCGCCCGCGCCGGAGTCGCCGGCGCGGGCGCACGGAGCCGCATGAACCACAACCTCAAGGACTACCCGCACGTCCGCCAGCTGGCGATCCGCTCGCTGTTCGAGATCTTCGAGCACTCCAGCGAAGGCACCATCATCGTCGACCGCGACGCCAACATCGTCTGGATCAACGAACGCTACGCGCGCCGCTTCGGCCTCGACAGCCCCGAGCAGGCGATCGGCAAGCCCTGCGAGACGGTGATTCCCGGCAGCCTGCTGCGCGAGGTGGTCAGCACCGGCAAGCCCATGCTGCTGGACATGCTCGACACGCCGGACAGCCCGGTGGTGGTCATGCGCCTGCCGGTGCACGACGACGCCGGGCAGATCATCGGCGCCATCGGCTTCGCCCTGTTCGACGAGTTGCGCGCGCTGTCGCCGCTGCTGACCCGCTATCAACGCATGCAGGAAGAACTGGCCTCGACCCGCTCGCTGCTGCGCGCGCGCCAGGCCAAGTACAGCTTCGCCCATTTCATCGGCACCAGTGCCCAGAGCCTGGAGGTCAAACGGCACGCCCGGCGCAGCGCCACGGTGGAATCGCCGGTGCTGCTGCTCGGCGAGACCGGCACCGGCAAGGAACTGCTCGCGCATGCCATCCATGCCGCCTCGCCGCGGGCCAACAAGCCGTTCGTCAGCATCAACGCGGCGGCGATTCCCGAAAGCCTGCTGGAGGCCGAGTTCTTCGGCACCGCGCCGGGCGCCTTCACCGGCGCCACGCGCAAGGGCCGGCCAGGCAAGCTGCAGATCGCCCAGGGCGGCACGCTGTTTCTCGACGAGATCGGAGACATGCCGCTGGCCCTGCAAAGCAAGCTGCTGCGCGTGCTGCAGGAGAAGGAGTTCGAGCCGGTCGGCTCCGACGAGATGCTGCAGAGCGATGTACGCCTGATCGCCGCGACCTCCATCGACCTGGAACAGGCGGTCGCCCGCGGCAGCTTTCGCGCCGACCTCTACTACCGCATCAATGTGCTGCCGATCCGCGTGCCGCCCCTGCGCGAACGCCTGGCCGATCTGCCGGCGCTGTGCGAGGCGATCCTCGACGAGCTGCCCGGCGACCACGGGCTGCATCCCGATGGCCTCGCCCTGCTCGCCCGCCACGCCTGGCCGGGCAACATCCGCGAACTGCGCAACGTGCTCGAACGCGCCGCCCTGCATGCCGACAGCGCCGAACTCGGCGAGGCCGACATCCGTCGCGCGCTCGGCAGGCTGCAGCCGCTGGAAACCACCGCGGGCGCGCCCCATGCAGCGCCGGTCGGTGACTTCCAGCAGGCCCGCGCGGCATTCGAACGCGAGCTGATTGCCGCGGCCCTGGCGCAGCATCAGGGCAACGTGGTCGAAGCGGCCCGCGCGCTCGGCCTCGGGCGCTCGACGCTGTACCGCAAGATGGCCGAGCTGGGACTCGGCAGTTGAACGCGCTCAGTGCGTCTCGTCGGTGTCCGGCTCGGCGCGGCGACCGTAGAGCGCACAGACCACGCGGCCGACGGTGAGCCCCTGCAGCAGGATCGACATCAGCACCACCAGGTAGGTCAGCGTCAGCACCAGGTCGCGCTGTTCGCCGAGCGGCAAGGACAGCGCCAGCGCCAGCGAGACGCCGCCGCGCAGCCCGCCCCAGGTCAGCAAGCGCACCGCACCGGGGCCGGTGCGCCGGTCGCCGCCGCGCAACCGGCGCAGCAGGTTGATGATGCTCGCCACGGTGACGAAGCGCGACGCCAGCACCGCGGCGCCCAGCAGCAAGGCGGCGAGCAGCGGCAGCCAGCCGAACGGCAGCACCAGCAGTTCCAGGCCGATCAGCGCGAACAGCAGGGCGTTGAGCACCTCGTCGACCAGCTCCCAGAAGCCGTCGACATAGCGCCGTGCATCCTCGTCCATCGCCTTGCGCCGGCCCTGGTTGCCGATGATCAGCCCGGCCACGACCATGCTGATCGGCGCCGAGACGTGCAGGTGCGTGGCCAGCGCCGAGCCACCGAAGACCAGCGCCAGGGTCAGCATCACCGTGGGCTGGTGCTCGTCGACACGGCGCATGAGCAGGAACACCCCGAAGCCCAGCGCCAGGCCGAAGAGCACTCCACCCACCGCCTCCTCGAGAAACAGCAGGCCGACCTCACCAGCGGTCGGCGTCTGCCCCAGGGTGAGCACGCCGAGCAGGATGCTGAACACCACCACCGCCGTGCCGTCATTGAACAGCGATTCGCCGACGATGGTGGTCTGCAGCGGCCCTGGCGCACCGCTGGTCTTGAGAATGCCCATCACCGCGATCGGGTCGGTCGGTGAGATCAGCGCACCGAGCAGCAGGCAGTAGATGAAATCCAGGCGCCAGCCGAACGCGCCGACGATGGCATAGGCCAGGCCGGCGACCACGAAGGTGGAGAGCAGCACCCCGGCGGTGGCGAGCAGGCCGATCGGCCAGCGGTAGTGACGCAGATCGTCGAGGTTGACGTGCAGCGCACCAGCGAACAGCAGTGCCGGCAGAAACCAGGTCATCAGCACGTCGGAGAAGTCGATCTGGCGGATCAGCTCCTGCGCCTCCACCTCCAGCACCGGAAAGCCCAGCGCCGCCAGGCCCTGCAGAAGCAGCGAGAGCAGCAGCGCGGTGACCATCACGCCGATACTCGGCGGCAGGCGGATGAAGCGGTAGTTGAGGTAGGTGAAAAAGGTCGTCAGCGCGATGAATGCAGCCGCCAGATCGAGCATGGGTTCTCCGATGGTTAGCGGTTGAACGCCGGGCGATCGCGCGCGGCGGGTACATGACGTGGGACAAGGCCAGCCGGCAAAAAGCTTCCCTGCGCTTGGCAAGCCGCTGCGGCGGCGTTACATAACACCGGAGCCGCCCCGCGGCCGCCCCACGACAGCAACGGACCCGCGCCATGACCAGCCTTTCCAACCAGACCCCGAGCGCCAGCCTGCAGCCCGTGCACCTGGCGCTGCGCCGGGTCGCCATCGACACCTACCGCGAGAACGTCGCCTACCTGCACCGCGACTGCGCCGCCTGCCGTGCCGAAGGCTTCCAGGCGCTGGCCAAGGTCGAGGTGCGGGTCAACGGCAAGCGCATCCTGGCCAGCCTCAACCTGGTGGACGACCCCGCGATCGTCGGCTGCGACGAGCTGGGCCTGTCCGAGGACGCCTTCGCCCAGCTCGGCGCCGAGGCCGGCATGCCCGCCTCGATCGCCCAGGCCGAGCCGGCCCTGTCGATCCCGGCGCTGCACCGCAAGATCGCCGGCGAACGCCTGCACCGCGAGGACTTCCTGGCGATCGTGCGCGACGTCGCCGAGCACCGCTATTCGAAGATCGAGCTGACCGCCTTCGTGGTCGCCTGCAACCAGGGCGAGCTGGACCGCGAGGAGGTGTACTTCCTCACCGACGCGATGATCCGCGTCGGCCGCCAGCTGGACTGGCGCGAGCACCCGGTGGTGGACAAGCACTGCATCGGCGGCATCCCCGGCAACCGCACCTCGATGCTGGTGGTGCCGATCGTCGCGGCGCACGGCATGCTCTGCCCGAAGACCAGCTCGCGGGCAATCACCTCGCCGGCCGGCACCGCCGACACCATGGAAGTGCTGGCCAACGTCGAACTGCCGTTCGAGCGCCTCTGCGAGATGGTCCGCGAGGAACGCGGCTGCCTGGCCTGGGGCGGGACCAGCGACCTGTCGCCGGCCGACGATGTACTGATCGCCGTCGAACGCCCGTTGTCGATCGACTCGCCCGGGCAGATGGTCGCCTCGATCCTGTCGAAGAAGGTCGCCGCCGGCTCCACCCACCTGTTGCTCGACATTCCCATCGGCCCGACCGCCAAGGTCCGCTCGATGGCCGAAGCGCAGCGCCTGCGCAAGCTGTTCGAATTCGTCGCCGCGCGCCTGGGCCTGACCCTCGACGTGGTGATTACCGACGGCCGCCAGCCGATCGGCAACGGCATCGGCCCGGTGCTCGAGGCACGCGACGTGATGCGCGTGCTGCAGAACGACCCACGCGCGCCCAACGACCTGCGGCAGAAGGCCCTGCGCCTGGCCGGGCGTATGCTCGAGTTCGACCCGGACGTGCGCGGCGGCGACGGCTACGCCATCGCCCGTGACATCCTCGAGTCGGGCCGCGCACTGAAGAAGATGCAATCGATCATCGCCGCCCAGGGCGCACGTCCGTTCGACCACAACCAGCCGGCGCTGGCCAGGCTCAGCTTCGACGTGCTCGCCGAGCGCGACGGCGTGGTCACCGGCATCGACAACCTGCAGCTGGCGCGCATCGCCAACCTGGCCGGCGCGCCCAAGGTGCAGGGCGCCGGGGTCGACCTGCTGCGCAAGCTCGGCGAACCGGTGCACACGGGCGACTGTCTTTATCGCGTCTACGCGGACTTTCCCGCCGACCTCGCCTTTGCCCGCCAGGCCACCGAGCGGGCCAATGGCGTCAGCCTCGGCCGCGCCGATCAGGTGCCGGCCGTATTCGTGGAGTTCTGATGCAAAGCCTGCTGCTGTATTTCGATGACGAACGCGCTGCCGCGCTGCGCCTGGCCGAGGCCTGCGGCCTGCCCGCCGCCGCGGTCGAACGCCACCGCTTCCCTGACGACGAACTGCGCCTGCGCCTGCCACTCGCCGAGGGCCAGGCGCTGGCCGAGCAACTGGTGCTCTACCGCGGCCTCGACCACCCCAACGAGAAGCTCGTCGAGCTGCTGCTGGTGGCCGGCGAAGCGCGCCGCCTGGGCGCCAAGCGGCTGATCCTGGTCACGCCCTATCTGGCCTACATGCGCCAGGACATCGCCTTCAACCCGGGCGAGGTGGTCAGCCAGCGGGTGATCGGCCAGCTGCTGGCCGACCAGTTCGACGGCCTGATCACCGTCGACCCGCACCTGCACCGCGTCGCGACCCTGCAGGAGGCCGTGCCGCTGGCCGATGCCGTCACCCTCTGCGCGGCGCCGGCGCTGGCGCGCCTGATCGCCGAGCGGCACCCCGACGCGCTGCTGATCGGCCCGGATGCCGAAGCCAGGCAATGGATCGAGGCGGCTGCGGCCGAGCATGGTTTCGAATATGGCGTGTGCAACAAGCTGCGCCACGGCGACCATCAGGTCGAGATCGCCCTGCCCGAATTGCCGTTCGCCGGGCGCCGCGTGGTGCTGCTCGATGACGTCGCCAGCTCCGGGCGCACCCTTTCCGAGGCCGCGCAGAAGCTGCTCGCCGCCGGCGCCGCCTCGGTGGACGTCGCGGTGACCCATGCACTGTTCGCCGGCGATGCGCTGCAGGTCATCCGCGCCGCCGGCGTCGAGCACGTCTGGAGCACCGATTGCATCGCCCACGAGAGCAACGCCGTGGCGATGGCCCCGCAGCTGGCCGAAGCGCTCAGGCCGCTGCTGCGCTGAAACCGTAGGGTGGAAAACGTGCGCAGCACTTTTCCACCTAAGCCAGGCACCCGGTAGCGCCGGACCAACCGCGTGGACAAGGCTGCGCCGTTGTCCACCCTACGGCACCCTACCTGGCCCAACCCTCTGCGGCCCAACGCCGAACCCACCGTAGGGTGGAAAACGCGCAGCTTTTCCACCGAAACCCGGCGAGCCAACTCGGTGGCGGCGGATCAACCGCGTGGACAAGGCGCTGCCGTTGTCCACCCTACGAGCCCCCTGCCTGGCCCGACCCTCTGCCCCCCACCGCCGTGCCCACCGTAGGGTGGAAAACGCGAAGTTTTTCCACCGAAACCCGGCGAGCCAACTCGGTGGCGCCGGACCAGCCGCGTGGACAAGGCGCTGCCGTTGTCCACCCTACGAGCCCCCTGCCTGCCCCGACCCTCTGCGCCCCAACGCCGAACCCGCCGTAGGGTGGAAAACGCGCAGCTTTTCCACCGAAACCCGGCGAGCCAACTCGGTGGCGCCGGACCAGCCGCGTGGCCAAGGCGTTGCCGTTGTCGACCCTACGAGCCCCTGCCTGCCCCGACCCTCTGCACCCCAACGCCGAACCCACCGTAGGGTGGAAAACGCGCGGCTTTTCCACCGAAACCCGGCGAGCCAACTCGGTGGCGCCGGACCAGCCGCGTGGACAAGGCGCTGCCGTTGTCCACCCTACGAGCCCCCCGTCTGCCCCGACCCTCTGCGCTCCAACGCCGAACCCGCCGTAGGGTGGAAAACGCGCAGCTTTTCCACCGAAACCCGGCGAGCCAACTCGGTGGCGCCGGACCAGCCGCGTGGCCAAGGCGTTGCCGTTGTCGACCCTACGAGCCCCTGCCTGCCCCGACCCTCTGCACCCCAACGCCGAACCCACCGTAGGGTGGAAAACGCGCGGCTTTTCCACCGAAACCCGGCGAGCCAACTCGGTGGCGCCGGACCAGCCGCGTGGACAAGGCGCTGCCGTTGTCCACCCTACGAGCCCCCCGTCTGCCCCGACCCTCTGCGCTCCAACGCCGAACCCGCCGTAGGGTGGAAAACGCGCAGCTTTTCCACCGAAACCCGGCGAGCCAACTCGGTGGCGGCGGATCAACCGCGTGGCCAAGGCGTTGCCGTTGTCCACCCTACGAGCCCCTGCCTGGCCCGACCCTCTGCGCTCCAACGCCGTGCCCGCCGTAGGGTGGAAAACGTGCGCAGCACTTTTCCACCTAAGCCAGGCACCCGGCAGCGCCGAACCAACCGAGTGGAAAAGGCTGCGCCGCCGCCACCCTACCCTTCATCCACCGCGCTCGGCTCGTCGGGGCTGAGCTGCGTGGCATCACCGTAGCGCTTCTGGCAGCGTTCGCAGAAGAATGCCCGGCGCCGGGCGCGGCCCAGTGCCTTGGCCTTGACCAGCGGGATTCGGCAGCGCACGCAAGTGCTCTTGCCATGCGCCAGCCAGTTGGCCTTGAGCACGCCGGCCCGCTTCCACTCGAGAAACTGAAAGCTGTAGGTGCGCGCCTCGCGCACCAGCTCGCGTAGCTTGGCCGGCGGCAGTTCGCCGATCAGCGACAGCGGGTGCACGCGGATGCGATAGAGCACCTCGTTCTTGATGATGTTGCCGGAGCCGGCGAACAGCGTCTGGTCCAGCAGCGCATCACAGGCCAGTAGCCGCGGGCGTTCGCGCAGGCGTTTGAGCGTGCCGCGCGGACTCCAGGCGTCGCTCATCAGGTCCATGCTCCAGTCGTACGTCGCATCCAGCGGCCCTTCGATCAACTGCACCGAACAGGCATAGAAATTCAGCTCGCCGTCGGCGAAGCCGAGGCTCAGGCGCGGCGTGGAGTCCTTGCGTTCGTTGATGCGGTAGCTGCCGAACAGCAGCAGGTGAATGCGCACGGAGACATCCTCCAGCTCGATCAGCAGATGCTTGCCCCAGCTGCGGAATTCACGCACCACCTGGCCGGTCAGCCGTGCCTTGTCGACCTTGGCACTGCCTTCGGCGCGCTCGATGCGCTGACCGGTGAACGCCGCGACTTCCTCGCGGAGAATGACGATGGATGGACCTTCGGGCATGGATGCACCAGCTGATCTGCCTTTCTCGATCAGACTCGCCCGCGCGGCGAAGGTGCGTAGCGCGCTACCAGGCCAGCTGCAGCCTGCTCTCGAACTCGCGCGGTTCACCACTCAGCGGATCGCGGAAGCGCAAGCCGCGCGCCAGGAGCTTGAGCGGGCGGCTGTAATCGTCCTGGTCGCGCTCCTCGCGCGGTAGCAGCTGCGGGTAGAAGGGATCGTTGCAGATGCCGGCGCCGAGGGTCGCCATATGCAGACGCAGCTGGTGCTTGCGCCCGGTGATCGGCGTCAGGGCGTAGCGCCAGAGATGGTCGCGGCGCTCGAGCACCTCGATCAGCGTTTCGCTGTTCGGCTCGCCGTCGCCTTCGCGCATCAGGAAGAACGGCTCGCCCGGCACCATGCACAGCTGCCGGCGCAGGGGAAACTCGAGCCCGGGCAGTGCCGGGCAGATCGCCTCGTAACGCTTGGCGATCCGCCGCTCGCGGAACAACGCCTGGTAGGCGTCGCGGCTCTCGCGGTTGGCCGAGAACAGCACCAGCCCGGCGGTGAGGCGATCGATACGGTGAATCGGCACCAGATCGGCGTTACCCAGCCGTTTGCTGAGCCGCGCCAGCAGGGTTTCGTTGACGTATTCGCCAGCCGGCATCACCGAGAGAAAGTGCGGCTTGTCCGCCACCACCAGATGCTCGTCGACGTGCAGGATGCGCTCTTCGAACGGCACCGGCGTCTCGTTCGGCACCTCGCGAAAATAGTGGATGCGCAGGCCGACCCGGTAGGCATGCTGCGGGCCGATCGGTTGCTGCCGGGCATCCAGCACACGGCCACGCGCCATGCGGTCCAGCCAGGTTGCCCGGTCGATCGCGGGAAAGTGATCGCACAGGCAGTCGAGCACCGTGCGCCAATCACCGGCTGGCAGATGCAAGGTGCTCGGGCGGGAGTTGGAAGCGGACATGGTGCGAAAACGGCCGGCGATGGAACAGGGCCGCCGATGATACCCGCTCTCGCGCCGAACCCGCGCGGTTCACGACAGCCCGCTTGCAGCCCACACGATGCTCGCCGCGAACACGGTGGGAAACCCTCGCCGCCTGGTCCGGTCCAGAGTAGACATCGGGCCGCGAAGAGCGCGTCCAGCGCGCCTCCGGTGGACCAGCCTTCCCTTATGGCTGAATGGCTTTCAGCCCTGCTCAGACGAGGTTTCCATGGCGATGACGGTCGGCGACTACCTGATCGAACGTCTCTACCAATGGGGCGTTCGGCGCATCTACGGCTATCCGGGCGATGGCATCAACGGTGTGTTCGGCGCGCTCAACCGCGCCAACGAGAAGATCCGTTTCATCCAGGCAAGGCACGAGGAAATGGCCGCCTTCATGGCCTCGGCCGACGCCAAATTCAGCGGAGGTCTCGGTGTGTGCATCGCCACCTCCGGTCCCGGCGCGGCTCATCTGCTGACCGGGCTCTACGATGCGCGCATGGATCACATGCCGGTGCTGGCCATCGCCGGGCAGCAGGCGCGCACGGCGATGGGTGCGCATTACCAGCAGGAAGTCGACCTGGCGTCGATGTTCAAGGACGTCGCCGGGGCCTTCGTGCAGCAGGCAGCCGCACCGGCACAAGTGCGGCACCTGATCGATCGAGCGATTCGCACAGCGCTGGGCCAGCGTGCCGTCACCGCGATCATCCTGCCCAACGACCTGCAGGAGATGGAATACAGCGAGCCGCCGCGTGCCCACGGCGCGGTGCGTTCCGGTATCGGTTTCACCCAACCCAAGGTAGTGCCCTACGAGGCGGATTTGCAGCGCGCCGCCGAAGTGCTCAACGCCGGAGAAAAGGTCGCAATTCTAGTCGGTGCCGGCGCGCTGAACGCCACCGATCAAGTCATCGCCATAGCGGAAAAGCTCGGCGCGGGCGTCGCCAAGGCGCTGCTGGGCAAGGCGGCGTTACCGGACGATCTGCCCTGGGTCACCGGCTCCATCGGCCTGCTCGGCACCGAGCCGAGCTACAAGCTGATGACCGAATGCGACACGCTGCTGATGATCGGTTCAGGCTTCCCCTACTCCGAATTCCTGCCCGAAGAAGGCCAGGCGCGGGGCGTACAGATCGACCTCAAGGCGGACATGCTCAGCATCCGTTACCCGATGGAAGTGAACCTGCAGGGCGATTCGGCGGAAACCCTGCGCGCGCTGCTGCCCTTGTTGAACCAGAAGACCGAGCGTAGCTGGCGGCAAAACATCGAGCAGTGGCGAGCCGACTGGGACCAGACGCTGGGAAAACGCGCCATGGTCGCGGCCGATCCGATCAATCCGCAGCGGGTGGCGTTCGAGCTGTCGCCGCGCCTGCCGGATGCGGCTATCGTCACCAGCGACTCGGGTTCCTGCGCCAACTGGTATGCGCGCGACGTTAAGCTGCGTCGCGGCATGATGGGTTCGTTATCCGGCGGTCTGGCCTCGATGGGCGCCGCCGTGCCCTACGCCATCGCCGCCAAGTTCGCCCATCCGGAGCGTTCGGTCGTGGCCATGGTGGGCGATGGTGCGATGCAGATGAACAACATGGCCGAACTCATCACCGTCGCCAAATACTGGAAGGAGTGGCAGAACCCGCAATGGATCTGCTGCGTATTCAATAACGAGGACCTGAACCAGGTGACCTGGGAACAGCGGGCGATGGAAGGCGATCCGAAGTTCGAGGCCTCGCGGAATATCCCCAACGTGCCCTACCACCGCTTCGCCGAATCCATCGGCCTGAAGGGCATCTACGTCGACCGCGAAGATCAGGTCGCCGCCGCCTGGGATCAGGCGTTTGCCGCCGACCGGCCGGTGCTGATCGAATTCAAGACCGATCCCGACGTGCCGCCGCTGCCGCCGCACATCAAGCTGGAGCAGGCCAAGAAGTTCGCCACCGCGCTGCTGCACGGCGACCCGAACCAGGCCGGCATCATCAAGCAGTCGGTCAAGCAGGTGATGAGCAAGGTGATGCCGGCGCGGGACAAGGATTGAGCCGGCGCCGGTCGGCACGTCCACGCGCCGACCGGTCAGCCCCCGCCGAGCTGCGGCTTACCGTCCGGCGATCAGGACTCAAGAGAACGCCTGTATAGCCGAAAGCCTCGTGTCCGTCGTCGCCCTGTGCGGCGCGCAACATAGGTTCAAGGGGCGTGCATGACCATCAAACTTCGCCTGATCGCGCTGGTGTCGATCGCTTTGCTATCGCTGTTCGCCGTCGGCGCGCTGGGGCTGATCCAGCTACGAAAACTCGACGCATCGGTCGCGCATATCACCAGCAATGAGGTTCCGCGCCTGGTGGATGCGAAGACCTTTGCCGGCCGCTATCAGGAACTGCGCGGCATCATCTTCCGGCACATCGCCGACCCCGATTCCGCGCGTAAGCGAACGCTCGATGAGGAGTTGCAACGCAAGGGCCGTGAGTTCGATGAGGATCTGGCACGGGCCATTGCCGATGCCGACTCGGAAGAAGCCACCCGAGCGCTGGAAGAATTCCGCAAGACGGTCAAGGCCTACCTCATCGTCGGCGAGACGGCGCTGGCCCGCTCACGCCAGAACCAGACCGAGGCCGCAATGGAACTGGCCTCAAGCCCATTCATCGAGGATGCCGCCATTCTCACCGGGCAGCTGGCGGATCAGCTTTCCGCCGATGCCACCACCGCCCTTAATGCCACCCAGCAAGCCTCTGCCGAGGCCTACCGCACATCGTTCCGGCTTCTGCTGGGCATCGTGCTGGCGGCGCTGGTGGTGATGATGGGCTTCGGCCTTACCCTGGGCCGCTCGATCATGTCGCCCTTGCAGGCGATGCGACGGACTGTCATGACCATCGGTGAAACGCTCGACCTGACTCGCCGCGTCGGGTCCCGTTCGAACGATGAGATCGGCCAGACCGTGCAGGCCTTCGACACCATGATCGAAGCCCTGCAGCGCAGCTTCAACGACCTGGCCAGGAACGCAGAGGATGTGGGCCGTGCCGCCGGCGTGCTGCGGGTCAATGCCAACGAATTCTCCGGCAGCTCCGTCGCCCAGGCCGACGCGGCGACGCAGATGGCCGCCGGCGTCGAGGAAATGACCGTCAGCATCGACCATGTGGCCGAACGCGCCGAGGATGCCGCCAAGCTGTCGACCGAGGCGGGCAACCGTGCCGCCGAAGGCGTCGCGGTGGTGCAAAGCACCATTGACGACCTGGGCATGATTGCCGAAGAAGTGAACGGCACCGCCGAGAGCGTGCATAACCTGCAACAGGAAACCACGCGCATCTCCACCGTTACCGGGGTGATCGGCGATGTCGCCGCGCAGACCAACCTGCTTGCCCTCAACGCGGCGATCGAAGCCGCACGCGCCGGGGAACAGGGCCGCGGTTTCGCCGTGGTCGCCGATGAAGTACGCAAACTGGCGGCACGCACCGCCGAATCCGCCGCAGAGATTACAGGTATCGTCGCGGCCATCGAACAAGGCGCCAGCGATGTGGTGAAGCGCATGCAGCAAGCCGTGCATACGGTCCAGCAAAGCGCCAGCCGAGCGGAGGAAACCGGCGTAGCGGTACAGGCGATCCGCAACGCTTCGACCCAGACCGTAGCGCTGGCCTCCGAAATCTCATATGCCATTCGCGAACAAAGCGCCGCCAGCAACCTGATCGCTGTACAGGTGGAGAAGATCGCCTTGATGAGCGAAACCAATACCGGCACCGCCAACCAGACCTCCAGCCAGGCCGACGATCTGCATGCCCTGGCCGAGCGGATGCTCACCGATATTTCACGTTACCGTTACTGAAGCAGGGGCCAGCCATGCGTTTGAAATCACTCACAGCCCTATTGCCGGCGTTGCTCGTCTGCTTGAACGTTTCTGCGGCCGAGCCGGGCAAACTGCTCATCTGGATCAATGCCGACAAAGGCCACGGCGGCCTGCAACAGGTCGCGACCCGCTTCACCGAGGCGACCGGCATTGCGGCCCGGGTCGAACATCCCGACGATCTGGCGAAGAAATTCGAAGAAGCCGCCCGCAACGGTAGCGGGCCGGACATCATCCTCTGGCCGCAGGACCGCCTCGGCGATTTTATTGCCAAGGGTCTGGTCGTCCCTGTCGAGCCACCGCAAGCATTGCGCGAAGCACTGGTCTCGGTGGGCTGGGATGCCTTCACCGACGGCGGACGGACCTGGGGTTATCCGGTCGGCGCCGAAGCCATCATGCTGCTCTACAACAAGGCACTGATCACGGCCCCTCCGTCCTCGTTCGAAGAAATCGAGACGCTGGATAGCGAGCTCGGCAAGCGCGGCATCAAAGCCATCGGCTGGGATTACACCAATGCCTACTTCAGCTGGCCACTCTTGGCAGCCAACGGCGGCTACGTGTTCAAGCGTCAGCCAGATGGCAGCTACGACACGGCAGATATCGGCATCGATAACGCGGGCGCTCTGGCGGGTGGCCGCCTGTTGCGCCGTTTCATCGACAGCGGCGTACTGCCGCAAGGCGGGATGCCCGGCGATGCCGCACAGCAGGCGATGCATGCAGGCAAACAGGCGATGTGGATAACCGGCCCCTGGTCATGGGAAGGGCTGCGCCGGGCCGGCGTCGATTTCGGTGTCGCGCCCCTGCCCACCGTCGACGGTCAACCGGCGCGCCCCTTCGTTGGCGTCATGGGCGCGATGATCGCCGCGCAAAGCCCGAACGGCGCGGCTGCCAAGCAATTCATCGAAGGCTATCTATTGGATAGCGAAGGGCTGCGCACAGTGAACGCCGACAAGCCCATCGGTGTGCCGCTGAACAAGCGGCTTTTCTGGGACATGGTCACGGATGAGCACCTGCGGATATCGATGGATGGCGTCACCTTCGGTCGCCCAATGCCTTCGGCACCGCAAATGAGTTCGTTCTGGGAGGCTGCCAACGCCGCGCTGCTGGACATTGCTCAAGGCACCGACGAGGCAACCGCGCTGGGCAATGCGGCACGGCAAATGCGCGGCGAAGAGATTGCGGCGGAGCCTGCCGCTGCGTCGAGTACCGAGCCTGACGAGGTTGTTTCCGAAGAATTGGAAGACATGCCGGAAGCCGATCCGGAGGCGCTTTGACGGCCGGTCGGCCTGCGCCGGTGACCTGCATTAGGTATTTAGATCAACCCTGGCGGCACTGGCGCCGCCAGGGTAGCTGATGGCTGCTGCAAGGCCCGCCGTAGCGGGCCGCGGCGATCAGTCTTCCTTGTCGTGGGTGACTTCGCCGGTCTTGCCGTCAATCTTGAATTCCCAGGTCTTGCCGTCGGCCTTGGTGCCTTCGCCTTCCCAGGAATTGTTATCGGCGTCGATCGAATGGAGCGTGGTGTAGCCGGCGGCCTTGGCCTTCTCGACAGCCTGTTCGAGGGTGATCCAGTCAGCGCCCGGCTTGTCCGCCAGAGCAAAGCCGCTGGCGCCTCCGAGAACGGCGATGGCAAGAGCTGCGGTCAGTTTCTTGTGATACATGCGCGTGATCCTCTTGATGTTTCATCGATGCGAGCCGCAACGCGGCTTCTAAAGAATACGAAGCCCGCCATCAGCAAGGGTTCCTTGCATCCCGTCTGCCATGGGCATCGAGACTGTTTCAGCGCTTGTCGATGGAGACGATCGCCGCCTCGTCGCCCTCGCTCTGGAAGCCGATGCGGACCGCGTCGCCCACTTCAAGTCCTTCGAGCTGCTGCTCTCTGACCTGAAACTGCATGGTCGAAGCCGGCCACTTCAGCGCCGGGACCGGGCCATGAGCGATGGTCACCACGCCCCGCTCGCGATCCATGGCCTCGATGGTACCGGTGGCGCGGATGACCGGCTCGGAGACCATTTCCGTGGCGGGCCCGGCGTCGATATCCGGCGTTGGCGCCGGCGTCGTTGGCTTGAGCAGATCTTCGGCCAGCGCAGGCTGAACGAGCAGCGCCAGGCTCAGCGTGATGCAATGAAGCGCTTTCATGACAGACCTCCTGAAACAGGTGGACGTACGCGTATTGGACAATGCGCCCGCCTCTATTGCTGCCAGTGAATGTTTCGACGCGTTCAGCTTGGCGTAAGCCGCGATTCGTAACCTGTGAATCGTCGAAACCCACACAGGAAAACGAACCATGAAAACACTGACTACGCTGATCACTGCCGCCACCCTCGCCTTGGGCGCCAACCTGGCGCTGGCTAAGGACATCGGTCCGGACGAAGCGCTCAAGCTGCGCGACGCCGGCACCATCCAGTCCTTCGAGAAGCTCAACGAAGCGGCCCTGGCCAAGCACCCCGGCGCCACCATCGAGGAAACCGAGCTGGAAGAGGAGTACGGCCGCTACGTCTACCAGCTTGAATTGCGCGACGACAAAGGTGTGCAATGGGACGTCGAGCTCGACGCCAAGACCGGCGAAGTGCTGAAGGACCACCAGGACGACTAAAGGCCACCCATGCGTGCCCCTCTTCTTGTAACGCTGCCACTGGTTCTGCTGCTCGCCGCCGCCCCGGCGGTGAGCCGCGATCTGGATCAGGACGAAGCCCTGCGGCTGCGCCGCGAAGGCCTCATCATGCCGCTGGAAGCCTTGCTCCAGCGCGCCCTTGAGCACCATCCGGGGGCCAGTCTGCTGGAAGCGGAGCTGGAAGAGGAAGACGGCCGCTACGTCTACGAAATCGAACTGCTCACCACCCAGGGCGTTGCCCGCGAGCTGGAATTCGATGCTCGCGACGGTCGCCTGATCAAGGATGAGGAAGACTGATGCGCCTGCTGCTGGTCGAAGACAGCGTGCCGCTGGCCGATGAACTGATCGCCAGTCTCAACCGCCAGGGCTACGCCACCGACTGGCTCGCCGATGGCCGCGACGCCGAATACCAGGGCGCCAGCGAGCCCTACGACCTGATCGTTCTCGACCTCGGCCTGCCGGGCAAACCGGGGCTCGATGTATTGCGCGCCTGGCGCGCCGCCGGGGTCGCCACCCCGGTACTGATCCTCACCGCGCGCGGCTCCTGGGCCGAGCGCATCGACGGCCTCAAGGCCGGTGCCGACGACTACCTGACCAAACCCTTCCATCCCGAGGAGCTGCTGCTGCGCATCCAGGCGCTGCTGCGCCGTGCCCACGGCCTGGCCAACCAGCCGCTGCTGCAGGCTGGCGGTGTGGAACTGGACGAATCGCGCCAGTGCTGCCGCAAGGACGGCAAGGACATCGAACTGACCGCCGGCGAGTTCCGCCTGCTGCGCTATTTCATGCTGCATCCGGGGCAGCTGCTGTCGAAAACCCAGCTCACCGAACACCTCTACGACGGTGAAACCGAGCGCGACTCCAACGTCATCGAGGTGCACATCAATCGGCTGCGCGGCAAGCTCGGCCGCGAATTGATCGAAACGCGCCGCGGCCAGGGCTACCGCTTCGGCGGCGCGGCGTGAAGTCGATCCAGCGCAGCCTCAGCCTGGCGCTGATCGCCACCCTGCTACTGGTCGCGCTGGTGCTGGTGCAGACCAGCCTCTGGCTGTTCGAGAGCGGGCTGCAACGCAGCCTGGAGACCGACCTGCGCGAGGAAACCGAAGGCCTGCTGCTGGCCGTGGTGCGCGGCAGCGACGGCATGAAGCTCGACACCCAGCGGCTCAATCCGCGTTACCAGCGGGCCTTTTCCGGCCACTACTTTCGCATTGAACTGCCGGGCCGCACCTGGCGTTCGCGCTCGCTCTGGGACGCCAGCCCCGACTGGCCGGATGCATCGGGCCTAGCGCCGGAGCTGCTTGCCGGCCCGCAGGGCCAGCGGCTGCTCGCCTATACCGCGCATTACCGACGCGAGGGCCAGCCGATCGTGATCAGCGTCGCCCAGGACTACAGCCCGATTCTCGACAGCTTCGCGCGGGTGCGCCTGGGCGGCCTGGGCCTGGTCGGCGTGGCGCTGCTGGTGTTCGTGCTGCTGCAGCGCTATGCGGTGAGCCTGGCGCTGCGCCCGCTGGAGCGCGCCCGCCAGCAGATCGCCCAGCTGCAGCAGGGCCAGCGCCAGCAGCTCGAAGGCGACGTGCCGCTGGAGCTGCAGCCGCTGGTCGAACAGATCAACCACCTGCTGCAGCACACCGATGAAACCCTCAAGCGCTCGCGCAATGCCCTGGGCAACCTCGGTCATGCGTTGAAAACGCCGCTGGCCGTGCTGACCAGCCTGCTACAGCGCGAGGAACTGGCGGCCCACCCCGAGCTGCGTGCGGCGCTGGCCGAGCAGCTGGGACAGATCCAGCAGCGTGTCAGCCGCGAGCTCGGCCGCGCGCGCCTGGCCGGCGAGGTGCTGCCCGGCGGGCACTTCGATTGTGATGCCGAGCTGCCGGCGCTGTTCGACACGCTTGCGGCGATCCACCGCCCCGGGCTCGACCTGCGCTGGCAGGCACCGCCGGGCTGCCGCCTGCCGTGGGACCGCGAGGACATGCTCGAACTGCTCGGCAACCTCCTGGACAACGCGTGCAAATGGGCCGCCGGCCAGGTGCGGCTGAGCATCGCGCGCGACGAGCGCGGCTACGTGCTCGACGTGGACGACGACGGACCAGGCATCCCCGCCGATCGCCGCGAGCAGGCGCTGGCGCGCGGCGGCCGCCTGGACGAAAACGCCCAGGGGCACGGGCTGGGGCTGAGCATCGTCGGTGACATCGTCGCCGCCTGGCAGGGCGACTGGGAACTGGCGCAGGGCCCGCTCGGAGGGCTGCGGGTGCGTGTCGTGCTACCGCCGCCGGGGCGTCATTTGCGCCCGGCCGGCTGACTCAGTGGGCGCGAGCCAGCTCGTTGCGAATGTCTTCGAGGATGGTTTCGACCAGCAGGGTGTTCTGGACCTGGCGACCGGTCATCACCCGCGTGGCCTCGGCTCCGTTGATCGGATAGCCGACGTGAACCACCAGATAGCCGTCGGGTTGGGGTTCGACACGCGTCTTGTACTGCGAGGAGAAGTTTTCAGCCAAATGCCGGGACAACGTCTTCATGGAGCATCTCGGTGCGGGTTAGCCTGACTCAAAGACCATGCCCCACGCTCGGAGATTCAGACCGTTCATCGGGAAATGCAGCGAATTCTTCAACCTGTCACATCCGGTCGGCATTCGGCTGGCTAGCGCTCGCGCTCGACATAGGCGAACCAGGCCAGCAACAGCATGGCGACCAGCGCCAGCACCGAAACCACCAGAGCCTGCAGCAACATGGTGCCTCCTCCTTCGCTCTCGTTGACTTGAAAGGCACCTGGAATATATGTAGCTTCGCGCGACACGTCGAGCATGCCGACAGAGGCATGTAAGCTTTTGGAGCAGGTTGCGCATGAAACGGAAACAGTCGATCAGCCACATCCGCTGGGATCTCGCCCTCCGCTATCGTCTGATCGAGACCGTCGCCTGGTGGGAAGGCCGCCTGACCACGGGGCATCTGATGCAGAGCTTCGGCATCAGCCGCCAGCAGGCGTCGAAGGACATCAACACCTACCTCAACGAACATGCGCCGAAAAACCTGACATATGACCGCCATCTGAAGGGCTACAAGCCGGCCAAGAACTTCCGTCCGCTGTTCATCGATGGCAGCGCCAGCGCCTACCTGCACCTGCTCGACCAGAACCGCATGCGTGCCCCGCACATCGAAGGCCTGGCGCTGGCCTACGCGCATACCGAGGTGCTGCAGGTGCCGGACCGCAGCATCCGCCCGGAAGTGCTGCGGCCGATCCTGCAGGCCTGCCGCGAAGGGTTGCGCCTGGAGACCGAGTACGTCTCGCTGGCCAACCCCGCGGTGGAAATCCGTGTGATGGCGCCGCACACCCTGGTCTATACCGGCATGCGCTGGCACGTGCGCGCCTATTGCGAGAAGAACCGCGAGTACCGCGACTTCGTGCTCAGCCGCTTCCGCGGCGAGCCGGACCTGATGGATGTGAGCGAACACACCCGCGAGCAGGACGAGGCGTGGAACACGCCGGTGACCGTGCTGATCGAGCCGGACGCGCGACTGAGCCCGGCGCAGAAGGCGATCATCGAGGTGGATTTCGGCATGGCCGACGGCCAACTGCCCGTCGAGACGCGTGGTGCCCTGGTGCAGTACGTGCTGCAACGCTTCGGCATCGACCCGAACACCGTGCAGGCCAATGCGGCGGCGCAGCAGCTGCAGGTGGGGAATCTGCAGGCGTTGAAGGAGTGGTTGTACTCGTGAGGGATTGGCTTGGCTCGGCAGCGGCCACAGGGTGCGCCTTGTACGGCGCCTCACTTTTTCCAGTCGCGGAAGAGGCCGTAGGGTGGAAAACCGCAGAGCGTTTTCCACCGGGGGTGGCGCGCACGCTAGTGGCTGACGTGGCGCTTTCCTCGGCTCGGGCTACAGGTTGCGCCTGGAACGGCGCCTTACTTTTCTTTGCACGCGGATCGCCGCCCGGCGCAAAGAAAAGTAAGCAAAAGAAAGCGCGCCCCTTCATCCGGGTCCGGGAGCTTCGCCCCCGGACTCCCCTCCTTCCGCCAGCACTCCGGGGGCCGGCGTACAAGGGCCATCCTTGGCCCTTTATCGCGGGGACGCCTAGTCCTCTCGCGGTATCCATGCCGCTCGTCCCCCTGCGCGCTGGCTCCACTCGGCCGTCTGCAAGGGGAAGGGTGATATCGCCTGTTGGGGTGTGCATGGAAAAGCAGAGCGAAGCTGGCTTTCGATCCTTCAGGCAACTCGGACTTCCTTCCCCTTCAGGAGGCCGAACGCAGGCGTTGTGCAGGGGGACGCGAGGCATGGACGCCGAGCGAGGAACGAAGGGGCAGGGATGCCCCTTCGTGACGTGCCCCCGGAGCAATGCCGGAGTGAGGGAAGTCTGGTCGTGTAGCGGCCAGACCCGGATGCAGGGGGCGCCTTCTCTTTGGTTACTTTCTCTTGGCGAGACAAGAGAAAGTGACGCGCCGTGCAAGGCGCAACCTGTAGCCCGAGCCGAGGAAAGCGCTGCGCCGTTCGCAGGCATAGGCGCCCAACAAGGTGGAAAACGCTGCGCGGTTTTCCACCCTATGGAAAGCGCCACACCCAGACACCGGGCATTGCGCTCCGCCCCACCAAAATCTCCAAACCAATTGCGTCCCGTCCCAACGTCACGGCGCGCCCACCTTCGCTCAACGAGAGCCCAAAGCCCATGCGCCTGATCCACACCTCCGACTGGCACCTCGGCCAGACCCTCCACGGCCAGGACCGCGACCACGAACACGTGCAGTTCCTGGCCTGGCTGCTCGACCAGCTGGTAGTCCACCGCGCCGACGCCCTGCTGATCGCCGGCGACGTGTTCGACACGGTCAACCCGCCACTCAAGGCCCAGGAGCGCCTCTACGACTTCATCGTCCGCGCCCACGAAAAGCTCCCGCAGCTGGACATCGTGATGATCGCCGGCAACCACGACTCGGGCGGGCGCATCGAGCTGCCGGCGCCGTTGATGAAGCGCCTCAATGCCCATGCCGTTGGCCGCATCAGCTGGGTCGCCGAGGGCCAGCTCGACCATCAGCGGCTGCTGGTGCCGCTGCACGACGCCAATGGCGATACCGCCGCCTGGTGTCTCACCCTGCCCTTCCTGCGCCCGGCCGAGGTCACTGGCTTGGAACTGGGCGACGACTACATGGCCGGCATTCGCCAGGTGCATGAACGCCTCATCGCCGCCGCCGAGGCCGTGCGCCAGCCCGGCCAGGCGCTGGTTGCCATGAGCCATGCGCACATGGCCGGCGGCGCGGTGTCGGAGGAGTCCGAGCGCAATATCGTCATCGGCAATGCCGAGGCCCTGCCGGCCAGCCTGTTTCCCGAGTCCATCGCCTACGTCGCCCTCGGCCACCTGCACAAGCCGCAGCAGGTCGCCGGGCTGGCGCGCATCCGCTATAGCGGCTCGCCGCTGCCGCTGTCCTTCGCCGAGGTCAACTACCCGCATCAGGTGCTGCTCGTCGAGCTCGATGGCGAGGCCCTGAAACAGGTCGACAGTCTGGCGGTGCCGCGAGCGGTAGAAATGATCCGCATCGGCCGCGCCCCGCTGGCCGAGGTGATCGCCGCGCTGGAGGCGCTGCCGCCCACCGGCCTGTTCGACGAACATTTGCCCTGGCTGGAGGTACGCGTGCTGCTCGACGAACCGCTGCCAGACCTGCGCCAGCGCATCGAAACCGCGATAACCGGCAAGGCCTGCCGGCTGGTGCGCATCGCCAGCGAATACGCCGGCAAGCGCGGCGAGACGGAATCGGAAGTGCTGCTCGGCCTCGACCAGATCACCCCGCAGGAACTGTTCGCCCGCGCCTGGGAAGAACAGTACGGCAACCCGGCGGACGAACAGGCGCTGGACGATTTCGCCACCTTGCTGCAACGCGTCGAGTTCGCCCATGCGGAGGATGACCGATGAAAATTCTCGCCATCCGCCTGAAGAACCTGGCCTCGCTGGCCGGGGAGCAGGTCATCGACTTCACCGCCGAACCGCTGGCCAGCGCCGGGCTGTTCGCCATCACCGGGCCCACCGGCGCGGGCAAGAGCACCATTCTCGACGCCCTGTGCCTGGCGCTGTTCGGCAGCACGCCACGGCTGGACGGCGTGTCACCGTTGAACAAGGTCCCCGACGTGGAGGCCGAGATCGGCGGCGGCGACGAACGCAACCTGCTGCGTCGCGGCTGCGGCAGCGGCTACGCCGAGGTGGATTTCGTCGGCGTCGACGGCCACCGCTACCGCGCGCGCTGGGAGGTCAAGCGCGCCCGCGAGAAGATCGACGGCCGCCTGCAGGCCAGCAGCCAGAGCCTTACCGACCTGGACAGCGGCACGCTGCTGGCCAGTGGCAAGAAACGCGAGTTCAAGGAACTGCTCGAAGCGCGCCTGGGGCTGACCCTGGCCCAGTTCACCCGCGCCGTGCTGCTGGCGCAGAGCGAGTTTTCCGCCTTTCTCAAGGCCGATGACAACGAGCGCGGCACCCTCCTGGAAAAGCTCACCGATACCGGCCTCTACAGCCGCCTCGGCCAGGCCGCCTTCGAGGCCGCCAAAGAGGCGAAGGAAGGCCTCGCCCGTCTGGAGCAGCAGGCCGGTGGGCTGCAACCAATGGAGCCCGAGCAGCGTGAAGTACTGGAGCGCGAACATCAGGCCCAGCTCGAAGAATTGAGAAAGCTGCAACAGCAGCTCAAGGAGATGGAAGCCCAGCGGCAATGGCTCAGCGAACTGCAGCGACTGGAAAACGAGCGTGAAGCGGCACGCCAGCAGCTGCAGGACGCCGAAGACGAGCGCGACAGCCTCGCCGAGGCCCGGCGCATCCTCGACCTGTTCGAGCAACTGGCGCCGCAACGCCATCGTTTCCTGCGCCTGCAGGATCTCGGCCCGCTGCTGGACAAGGCCGACGACAGCCTGGCGCGCCTGCAGCATGAGGAACAGGCCGTGCAGCAGCGCCTGGCCGAGCTGCAGAGCCAATGCAGCGCCGCCAGCGAGCAACTGCGTTCGGCCGAACAGGCGCGCCAGGACGCCGAGCCGCGGCTCGTCCAGGCGCGCCGTGAAGAGGAACGCCTGCAGCATCTGAACGCCGACCTGACCACTATCCGCGAGGACAGCACCCGGGCCGATGCCGAGGTGACTGCAGGCGCAGCGACGCTCACGCAGCTCGCCGAACGCCAGCAGCGCGCCGCGGCGGAACTCGCCGCGCTGAGCCAGCAACTGGACAAGAGCACCGCGCTGCAACCGCTCTGCAGCGCCTGGGACGGCTACCGCCCGCGCCTGCAACAGGCCGTGCAGCTGGCGGCACGGCTGCATCAAGGTCAGAGCGAACTCCCGGCACTGGAAGCGCGGGCCAAGGCCGCCGAAAACCAGCAAAGCCTGGCCCGCGAGGCGCTGGACGCTCTGCAACGTGAGCGCGGCAGCGAAGTCGGCCTGGCCGAACAGCTCGCCCAGCTGCACGGGCAGCTGGACCAATGGCGCCAGGCCGAGCGCGAAACTGCGGCCCTGCGCGAGCTTTGGGCGCAGCAACGCGGGCTCGAAACCAGCCGACGCGAACTGAGCGATGCCACCACCGGCCAGCAGGCGGAGCTGGACGGCCTGGTGCCGCTGGGCAAACAGGTCCGCGCCGAGCGCGACGCCGCCGAGCAGGCGCTGAACGTCACCCTCGCCTTGCTCGAACGCCAGCGCCTGGCGCGCAGTGCGAATGTCGAGGCGCTACGCGCCGCGCTGGTGCCGGGCGAGCCCTGCCCGGTCTGTGGCAGCCAGGAACACCCCTGGCATGCGGCCGATGCCATGCTCGCCGGCCTCGATCAGCAGGATGATCGCGAGGCCGAACGCGCCCGCGAAGCGCTGCAGGCCCAGGAACAGCGCCTGCAGGAACTGCGCGACCGCCACGTCGCGCTGAGCACCCAGTTGCGCCAGAGCCAGCAGCGGCAGGTGGAAGTCGAGGCGCAGCTACAGACGCTGGGCCCGCGTCTGCACGCCCTGCCAGCGCATGCCGAACTGCTTCGC
Organism: Stutzerimonas sp. CXK-1; assembly: GCF_057738225.1. Lineage (NCBI taxonomy): Bacteria > Pseudomonadati > Pseudomonadota > Gammaproteobacteria > Pseudomonadales > Pseudomonadaceae > Stutzerimonas > Stutzerimonas sp. CXK-1. Next base: position 3,412,454 of record NZ_CM173217.1, read on the forward strand.
CAACCCGAAGAAATGCGCGCGGACTGGCTGGAAGTCCGCGTGGCGACCCTGAACCAGCAGATCGCCGATGCCAGCCGGCAGCAACAACAACTGCTCGGGTTGCAGCAGCGCAGCGAAGCCCTGCAGCAGGCCTGGCAGGCCGCGCGCGAGGCCTGCGTCGAAGCGACCCAGCAACTCGAGCGCCAGCGCGATGCCCTCGCCCGCGACGCCCAGCAGCTCGACGCAGAGCTGACGGCCTTCGCCGAGCTGCTGCCGGCCGAGCGTCTGCAGCGCTGGCGCGAAGATCCGGCGCAGACCTTTATGCAGCTGGACGCCGACATCGCCACGCGCCTGCAGCAGCTGCAGGCGCAAGCCGAGCACGCGGAGGAATTGCGCCAGTGCGAGCAGCGCCAAAGCGACGAACAGCTGCAGCAGCGCCATCGCCAGGAGAAACAGGCGAGCTGTCAGGCACGCCTGGCCGAACGCGAGAAGCTGCTGCTGGCCTGCCGGCAGGCGCTGCAGACCAGCCTCGGCGAGCAGCCCAGCGCCAGTACCTGGCAGCTGCAACTGGACCAGGCCATCCAGACCGCGCGCCAGGCCCAGGTCGAAATCGACCGCCAACTCAACGACGGCAGGCTCGGCCTGACCCGCTTGCAGAGCGAACAGCAGAGCTGCCGCCAGCGCCACGCCGAGCTGCAGCAGGAGCGCGAGGCGCTGCAGGTCGAACTCGCCTCCTGGCGCAGCGCCCATCCGGCGCTGGACGACGCCACCCTCGCCCAGTTGCTGCAGATGGACGAGGCACTGCTGAGCGAGGTGCGCCAGCGCCTGCAGCAGAACGCCGAAACCCTGACCCGCTGTCGCGAGCGACTCGACGGCTGTCTCGCCCGCCTGGCCAGCCACCAGCAGCAACAGGCCGAGGTGCCGGAAGCCGAGCAGTTGCAACAGGCACATGCCGAACAGCTGCAGCGCTGCGAACAGGCCGAGCAGCGCTGCGCCGAAACCCGCGCCGCACTGCTCGACGACGACAAGCGTCGTAGCCAGAGCCAGGCGCTGCTGGCGCAGATCGACGAGGCGCGCGCCGAAATGCAGCGCTGGGGGCGTATCGCCGCGCTGATCGGCTCGAGCGACGGCGGCGCCTTCCGCAAGATCGCCCAGGCCTACAACCTCGACCTGCTGGTGCAGCACGCCAACGTGCAGCTGCGCCAGCTGGCCCGCCGCTACCGGCTCAAGCGCGGCGGCAGCCCGCTGGGCCTCTTGGTCATGGATACCGAGATGGGCGACGAGCTGCGCTCGGTGCATTCGCTGTCCGGTGGCGAGACCTTTCTCGTCTCGCTGGCCCTGGCACTGGGCCTGGCCTCGATGGCCTCGAGCAAGCTCAGGATCGAATCGCTGTTCATCGACGAGGGCTTCGGCAGCCTCGACCCCGAGTCGCTGCAGATCGCCATGGACGCGCTGGATTCGCTGCAGGCACAGGGCCGCAAGGTGGCCGTGATCAGCCACGTCGCCGAGATGCACGAACGCATCCCGGTGCAGATCCAGGTACAGCGCCAGGGCAACGGGCAGAGCGGGCTGAAGATCGTTGGCGCAGGGGGCTGACCGGGCCGGCCAATACAGGCGCAAAGCCGCATGCCGCGGGCGAGCAAACAGCGATTGACTTTGCCGCCTCGGCGCCTCAAAGATGTGCGAAAAATTTTACGAGGCGTTCAATCATGAGCTCCAGCGGCATCGGCGAACAGGCGGTCTCCCTTTTCACCCGGCGCGAGCGTGAGCGCTTCCTAGCCGCCAACCCGCGTTCGGCGGCGCTGGCCGAACGCGCCCGGCACTCGCTGTTCGCCGGCGTGCCGATGCACTGGATGAGCGACTGGTCGACGCCGGTGCCGCTGTTCGTCGAGAGCGCCCAGGGCGCGCGCTTTCGCGATGTCGACGGGCACGAGTACGTGGACTTCTGCCTCGGCGATACCGGCAGCATGTTCGGCCACTCGCCGGCGCCGATCGCCGCCGCCCTGGCCGCGCAGGCCGGGCGCGGGCTGACCACCATGCTGCCGGGCGAGGATGCGGTGGTCTGCGGCGAGCGCCTGGCCGAGCGCTTCGGCCTGCCCTACTGGCAGGTGGCGACCACCGCCACCGATGCCAACCGCTTCGTCATCCGCTGGGCGCGCGCCATCACCGGGCGCAAGATGCTGCTGGTGATCGACGGCTGCTACCACGGCACCGTCGACGACACCCTGGTGCGCTACCGCGAAGGCCTGACCGTGCACCGCGCCGGGCTGATCGGCCAGGCGCGCAACCTGGCCAAGACCTGCCGCGCGGTGCCGTTCAACGATCTCGCCGCGCTCGAGGCTGCGCTGGCGCCGGGCGACGTCGCCGCGCTGCTGATGGAGCCGGCGATGACCAATATCGGCATGGTGCTGCCCGAGCCCGGCTACCTCGAGCAGGTGCGCGCGCTGACCCGTCGCCACGGTACCCTGCTGATCATCGACGAGACGCACACCATTTCCACCGGCCCCGGCGGCTGCACCCGCGCCTGGCATCTCGAGCCGGACTTCCTCACCCTCGGCAAACCCGTGGCCGGCGGCGTGCCGGCATCGGTCTACGGCTGCAGCGCGGCAATGGCGCAGGCCATGCAGATCGCCCGCCAGCATGCCAGCGAGATGAGCCACGGCCATGGCCACAGCGGCATGGGCACCACGCTCTCGGCCAACGCCCTGGCGATGCACTGCATGCGCACCAACCTCGAACAGGTGATGACCGCCGAAGCCTACGCGCACATGCTGCCGCTTGCCGCCCGACTGGCCGCGGGGCTGCGCGAGGTGATCGCGCGGCATGGCCTGGCCTGGTCGGTCAGCGAGCTGGGCGCGCGCTGCGAATTCCAGTTCTGCCCCAGCGCGCCGAAGAACGGCGCCGAGGCCGAAGCGGCCTTCCACGACAGCCTGCAGATGGCCCTGCACCTGTACCTGATCAACCGCGGCATCCTCATCACGCCGTTCCACAACATGACGCTGTGCTGCCCGGACACCCGTCCCGAGGACGTCGACCGGCTGCTCGCCACCCTCGACACCGGGCTCGGCGAACTGCTCGCACTGCCGGGTGCGCGGGAGGTCTGAGCATGGCGCTCTATCCTTCGGGCATCGCACCCGGGCGCTGAAAGCCTGCTCACGCTCCGCCTGCGTCGCTGGAAAGCCATCTTCCAGCGACGGTACCGCCCCGTAGCCCAAAGGATTCAGCCATGCGCTTCGCCGATCTCGCGGAAGCCGATGCCTTCCTCGCCGCCCATTCGGACGTGCAACGCATCGAACTGTTCATCATCGACCCCTGCGGCGTGCCGCGCGGCAAGCTCCTGCACCGCGACGAGCTGCGTGCGATCTATACCGACGGCCGCCCGCTGCCGAGCAGCATCCTCGGCCTGACCATCCGCGGCGAGGATGTCGACGCCACCGGCCTGGTGTGGGACGTCGCCGACGCCGACTGCTGGGCCTTCCCGCTGCCCGGCAGCCTGCAGCTGCAGACCTGGCGCCGGCCGGCCACCGCCCAGGTGCAGGTTTCGATGCACCCGGCGCGCGGCCTGCCGGCGTCGCTGGCCGACCCGCGCCACGTGCTGGCGCGCGCCATCGAGCGGCTGCAGGCCGCCGGCTACCACCCGGTGATGGCCGCCGAACTGGAGTTCTACCTGCTCGATGCCAAGCGCGACGCCGCAGGCCATCCTCAGCCGGCGGCCTTCGCCAACGGCGAGCGGCCGCAGGCACCGCAGGTCTACGGAGTGCTCGAACTCGAACGCCTCGACGCCTTTCTCGACGACCTCTACCGCGCCTGCGAAGCCGGGGGCCTGCCGGTGCGCACGGCGATTTCCGAGTACGCACCGGGGCAGCTGGAGATCACCCTGCAGCATCGCCACGATGCCCTACAGGCGATGGACGAGGCCGTACGCTACAAGCGCCTGGTGCGCGGCGTCGCGCTCAGCCACGGGCTGCAGGCCTGCTTCATGGCCAAGCCCTTCGCCGAGCTGGCCGGCAGCGGCCTGCACCTGCACGCCAGCCTGGCCGACGCAGAGGGCCGCAACCTGTTCGCCTGCGAGGTCGAGGCGCTCGAGCGCGGCGACGGCGACGGCGACGGCGCGGCGACGCTGCTGCGCCAGTCCGTCGCCGGGCTGCTCGACACCCTGGCCGACGGCCTGGCGCTGTTCTGCCCGAACGCCAATTCCTACCGGCGCTTCCAGGCCAACAGTTATGCCCCGCTGGCGCGCAACTGGGGCATCAACAACCGTACCGTGTCGCTGCGCGTGCCCGGTGGGCCGGCGGCCAGCCGGCATATCGAACACCGCATCTGCGGCGCCGATGCCAACCCCTATCTGGCTGCCGCGCTGGTATTGCACGGCATGCTGCGGGGCCTCACGCTCGGCCTCGAGCCCGGTGCGCCGGTCACCGGCAACGGTTACGCGCAGACGGGCGAACGGCTCGGCTGCGACTGGCGCCAGGCGCTGGGCGATCTCGAGCACTCAGCCTGGACACGCGAGGCGCTCGGCGAGGATTTCCACCGGGTCTACCTGGCGATCAAGCAGGCCGAGTACGCGCAGTTCATGGGCGAAGTCGGTGAACAGGACTGGCGCTGGTATCTCGGCCATGCCTGAGCGGCCAGCGCAACCGGTCTAGGCTGAACGGGTAGCCAGCCACCGCAGGACCCTGCCGATGGACAGCCAGACCCGCGAACTCCTCGCCGCCCTGCACCATCAGGGCTTCGTTCTGCTGCCCGCTGTACTTGCCCCGGCGCAGATCAGCGAGCTGCGCGCGGCCATCGACCGGCTGACGCCGGTCGGCCTGGACTACCAGGGCATGGTCGACGACCACTACAAGTGCGTGTTCAACCGCGAGCCGTTCTGGCTGGCCTTTCTCGACCTGCCGGGGGTGATCGAGCTGGCCGAGGCGGCGCTCGGCAGCGACTGCCACGTCATCGGCCAGACCGCCTGGCGCAGCCGCCCGGGCTTCGTCGGCGGTGAGCTGCATGCCGACTATCTGGCCCTGGAGCTGCCGGAACGCCTGCTGGCCGACCCGGCCTTCGAGCTGCCGATGCAGGTCTGCACCGCGCACCTCTACCTCGACGACATCGACGCCGACCTCTGCCCGACCCTGGTGATTCCCGGCAGCCACCGCGCCGGGCGCAAGCCGCGCCCGGGCGAAACGCAGTGGCACGGCCGCGAGGCCGAGCCGGTGCTGTGCCGCGCCGGCGACGTGCTGTTCTTTCGCAGCGACCTCTGGCACGCCGGCAGCCGCAACCGGACCGCCGACCGCAGTCGCTACCTGTTGCAGGTGCATTACGGCCGGCGGATGGTCGCGCAGAAGTTCTCGCCCTATCTCCACTTCAGCTTCAACCCGGCGGTACTGGCCGCCGCCACGCCGCGCCAGCGGCGCCTGCTCGGCGAGCACGCGCCGGCCGAATACGACTGACTGGCACGCGCTCTGCAACCTCCGGCTGCGAGCGCCGCATTCAGCGGCCCCGAGCATCCCAGCCAGAGAGGTATTGCCATGATCACCAGCCGCGACCAGGTGACCGCCATGATCGTCGCCAGCAAGGTCCGCCAGGGCTTGAAATGGGCGCATGCCGCCGAAGCCATCGGCAAGTCGAAGGAGTGGACCACCGCCGGCTGTCTGGGCCAGATGGCCTTCGACAAGCCCCAGGCCGAAGCCCTCGGCCGGCTCTTCGAACTGCCCGACGAGGCGGTCGCCTGGCTGCAGATCGTGCCCCATAAGGGGTCACTGCCCAGCGCCGTGCCCACCGACCCGCTGATCTACCGCTGGTACGAACTGGTCAACGTCTACGGCAGCACCATCAAGGAACTGATCCACGAGGAGTTTGGCGACGGCATCATGAGCGCCATCGATTTCTCCATGGATATCCAGCGCGAGCACGACCCCCGGGGCGACCGGGTGCACGTGGTGCTCTCGGGCAAGTTCCTGCCCTACAAGAGCTACTGAGCGCCGCCGGCGGGCACCTGCCGAACGCCGCCAGGGGTTGTATGCTGCGGCGAGGTGTCGGCGTCACGCGCCGACGCCCCCGCCCCCGAATCGCCTGGAGGAAGCTCGATGAACATCGTCAACGCCCGCCTGCGCGGCCGCGAAGGCCTGTACCGCCTGGAACTGGCCGGCGCGCGCATCGCCGCCATCACTGCGCAGCAGGCGCCGGCCGAAACCAGCGAGGGCGATATCGACGCCGCCAGCAACCTGGTGGTGCCGCCCTTCATAGAACCGCACATCCACCTCGACGCCACGCTAACCGCCGGCGAGCCGGCCTGGAACATGAGCGGCACGCTGTTCGAAGGCATCGAACGCTGGGGCGAGCGCAAGGCGCTGGTGACCCACGAAGACACCAAGGCGCGGGCGAAGAAAACCATCGACATGCTGGTCGACCACGGCATCCAGCATGTGCGCACGCATGTCGACGTCACCGACCCGACGCTGTCGGCGCTCAAATCCATGCTCGAGGTGCGCGAGGAAACCCGTCACCTGATCGACCTGCAGATCGTCGCCTTTCCGCAGGAGGGCATCGAGTCGTTCAAGGGCGGTCGCGAGCTGATGACCGAGGCGATCGCCATGGGCGCCGATGTGGTCGGGGGCATTCCGCACTTCGAGAACACCCGCGACCAGGGCGTCAGCTCGATCCATTTCCTCATGGACCTGGCCGAACGCACGGGCTGCCTGGTGGACGTGCACTGCGACGAAACCGACGACCCGCAGTCGCGCTTTCTCGAAGTGCTCGCCGAACAGGCGCGGGTACGCGAGATGGGCGAGCGGGTCACCGCCAGCCACACCACGGCGATGGGCTCCTACGACAACGCCTACTGCTCCAAGCTGTTCCGCCTGCTCAAGCTGTCGAAGATCAACTTCGTTTCCTGCCCGACCGAGAGCATCCACCTGCAGGGCCGCTTCGACACCTACCCCAAGCGCCGCGGCCTGACCCGCGTGGCCGAGCTCGACCGCGCCGGGCTGAACGTCTGCTTCGGCCAGGATTCCATCGTCGACCCCTGGTACCCGCTGGGCAACGGCAACATCCTGCGCATCCTCGAGGCGGGGCTGCACATCTGCCACATGCTCGGCTACGAAGACCTCGAGCGCTGCCTGGACCTGATCACCGACAACAGCGCACGCACCCTGAACCTGGGCGAGCGCTACGGGCTGGAGGTGGGGCGCCCGGCGAACCTGCTGGTGCTGTCGGCGCCGGACGATTACGAGATGCTGCGCACCCAGGGCCATGCCCTGCTCTCGGTGCGCAATGGTGAGGTGCTGATGCGCCGCACACCGGCGCGAATCGAGCGTTACTGAGCGACCGCGCTCATGATCCGGGCGATGCGCGCCTTTTCGTCGGCAGCGTCGAGTGACAACCGCGACAGGTAGGCGGCAACGGCATCCACATCCTCTTCGGAGAGTTTTGCCGCGACACCGATCATCACCGACCCCGCCCGGCTGGGGTCGTTGGTGCGGAAGCGGTTCAGCGCCTTGCGCAGGTACACGTCCGGCTGGCCGGCCAGGCGCGGGGTATTCTCCATGCCTTCGGCATGCTGGCCGTGGCAGCCGGTACAGGTGTTGTGGAACAGCGTCTCGCCGCGACTGCGCAACCCTTCGCTCACCGGCACCGCGACCGGGTTGACCTGCTGCTGGCTGAAGTAGACGGCGATGTTCACCCGGTCGTCCTGGGTGAGGTTCTTCGCCAGCTTCGACATGACGTAGTCGATGCGCTGGCCGCTGGCGAACTTCTCGAAGGCGTTGAACAGGTACAGCGGGTTCTGGCTGGCCAGATTGGGAATGTGCGGGCGCTTGCTGTTGCCGGTCTCGCCGTGACAGTAGGTGCAGAACACGGCCCGCTCCTGGCCGGCCGCATAGGCCTGCTGGCGGCTCGCCTCGTCGCCCATGACCTGGGCGAAACGCTTGGCGAGGCCTTCATCGGCATGGGCGAAGGCCGTCAGGCAGCTGAGCAATGCAATGGCGAAAATCCGCATGGGTCCTTCCTGAGCTGAGGCTGTACCGGCGCGCGACTATAGAAGGCCGCACCCGGCCGGATACCGGCGCAGGTCAACGAAATGCCCATCACCGCACCGGGCGCCTCGAAACTGTGACCTCGTTCACCTCAATCACCCGAACGCCCCTGCGCGCCTCTGTCGCATTGACGAACACAGCAGCCAATGAGCGAAACAGCCAGAAAAGGCGATACAGACGGTGAATATTCGACTAAAGTAGCGCCCCTCTGAACCACCCCAGGAGCCCCGACAACATGCCGCTCGATGGACATGCCGAACTGACCATGACCGTACTGATGACCCCGGACAAGGCGAACTTCTCCGGAAACGTCCACGGCGGCACGCTGCTCAAGTACCTCGATGAAGTCGCCTATGCCTGCGCCAGCCGCTACGCCGGCCAGTACGTCGTGACCTTGTCGGTCGATCAGGTGATCTTCCGCCAGCCGGTGCATGTCGGCGAACTGGTGACCTTTCTCGCCTCGGTCAACTACACCGGCACCACGTCGATGGAGATCGGCATCAAGGTCATCACCGAGGACATCCGGCGCAAGACGGTACGCCATACCAACAGCTGCTTCTTCACCATGGTCGCGCTCGGCGAGGACGGCAAGCCGGTCTCGGTCCCGCCGCTCAATCCGGTGACCCCCGAGCAGAAGCGTCGCTTCGCCCAGGCCTACCAGCGCCGCGAGATCCGCCGCGAACTGGAACAGCGTTACCAGGCCCTGCGTGCCGAAGGCGAAGCGGAGTCGACACCGGCCTGAGTCGCCCGGCGGCGGGCAAAACCCTATACAATGCGCGCCTTTTAGCCCCATCGAAGGTATCGCCCGTGAGCACCCTGCCGCCCTGCCCGAACTGCAACAGCCCCTACACCTACGAGGACGGCGCCCTGTTGGTCTGCCCCGAATGCGCCCACGAGTGGACGCCTGGTGAGGCCGCCGGTGGTAGCGCCGAGGGCGAGAAGCAGGTCCGCGACTCGGTCGGCAACACGCTGCAGGACGGCGATACCGTCACCGTGATCAAGGACCTCAAGGTCAAGGGCTCGTCGCTGGTGGTCAAGGTCGGCACCAAGGTGAAGAACATCCGCCTGGTGGATGGCGACCACGACATCGACTGCAAGATCGACGGCATCGGCGCCATGAAGCTCAAGTCCGAGTTCGTCAAGAAGGCCTGAGCCACACGCGCCATACCGACCGCCCGGCACCTGCCGGGCGGTCGCGTTTCCAGCCTCGCCCGCGGCGTCACGGCAGCCGCCTTCGCGCGCGGCAACGCCACTTCACACAGCCCCTCCCGTGCGCCGCGGCGACCACGGCAAGGGCCGTTCGCGGTGAACTATCCCCCGGCATCACGATCCCCCGTTATGCACATTCAGCGCGTGCCTGGCGGGCCAAGCTTCCAAAAAGGCAGCCGGCCATGGCCGACCAGCGACGAGGAGCCCCACGTGACTGCAACCACCCCGCACGTCTACCGAAGCACACCAAACCCGCTGCACGCGACCTTGCTGGCCGGCACCGTTCCGCTGTTTCTCGGCGCGCTGCTGAGCGACATCGCCTACTTTCGCAGCTACCAGATCCAGTGGAGCAACTTCTCGTCCTGGCTGATTGCCGGCGGCCTGGTGTTCTGCGGCCTGGCCCTGCTGTTCGCGCTGGCGGGCCTGGTGCGTGCCGCGCATGAGAAGGGACGCGCGCTGCTCTACCTGGCGCTGTTGCTGGCCACCTGGCTGCTCGGCTTCGTCAATGCCCTCGAGCATGCCAAGGATGCCTGGGCCACCATGCCCCTGGGGCTGGTGCTGTCGGTGATCGTCACCCTGCTGGCCTGCGCGGCGACCTGGGTCGGCCTAGGCCAGGCGCGCGCGGGAGGTGCCGCATGAAAACGACGCTGACCCTTTCCGCCCTGACCACCGCCCTGCTGCTGAGCGCCTGTGGCGATGGCAGCCAGACCGCCACCCAGGCGCACGGCGCCGACCCGAAGCTGCCCGAGCCCCAGCGCGGCCTGCTACCGAGCATGACGATCGCCGACCCCGCCGGCTGGGACGGCGACAAACCGACGGTACCCGAAGGCTATCGGATCAGCGCGATCGCCACCGACCTGCAGATCCCGCGGCAGACGCTCGTGCTGCCCAACGGTGACATCCTGGTGGCCGAAGGCCGTGGCGGTAACGCGCCAAAGCTCAAGCCCAAGGATGTGATCGCCGGCTACATCAAGGCCAAGGGCACCACCTCGGTGAAGAGCGGCAACCGTCTGACCCTGCTGCGCGACGCCGACGGCGATGGGCGCTACGAGCTGAACCAGGTGTTCGCCAAGGACCTCAATGCGCCCTACGGGCTGGCGTTCCACGATGGCGCCCTGTACGTCGCCAATCAGGATGCCCTGGTGCGCTTCGATTACCAGGAGGGCCAGACCGAGGCCAGCGGCCCGCCGGTGAAGGTCACCGACCTGCCTTCCGAGATCAATCACCACTGGACCAAGGCACTGACCGTCAGCCCCGACGGACGCTTTCTCTATGTCGGCATCGGCTCCAACAGCAACATCACCGAACGCGGCATGGAAGCCGAAGTCGATCGCGCGATGATCTGGCAGATCGACGCCGAGACCGGCGCGCACCGACCCTACGCCACCGGCGTGCGCAACCCCACCGCGCTGGCGATCCAGCCGGGCAGCGACCAGCTTTGGGCAGTGGCCAACGAGCGTGACGAACTGGGCCCGGACCTGGTGCCGGACTACCTGACGTCAGTCCAGGATGGCGGTTTCTACGGCTGGCCCTACAGCTACTGGGGCCAGAACGTCGATGACCGCGTCCGACCGCAGAAGCCCGACCTGGTCGCCTCGGCGATCAAGCCGGACTATGCCCTGGGTTCGCATGTCGCCGCACTCGGCCTGGATTTCTCCGAGCCGGCGATGGGCGAGCGCTTCGCCGACGGCGTATTCATCGGCGAGCATGGCAGCTGGAACCGCGAGAACCCGGTGGGCTACAAGGTGGTGTTCGTGCGCTTCGAGAATGGCCGCCCCAGCGGGGAGCCGGTCGATTTCGTCACGGGCTTTCGCAGCGAAGATGGCAAGACGCGCGGCCGGCCGGTCGGCGTGACGGTCGATCCGCGCGGTGCGCTGATCGTCGCCGATGACCTGTCCAACACCATCTGGCGCGTCACCCCGGCGCGCTGAGGCCGCGCCGAGAGGCCGGCGGCGCAACGGCGCGGCCTGCAATAGTCGGCCGTGGCGGGCGACCGGTGCGATTCGCGTCGGCCTCCGCCACACCTGGCCGCCGCGCCCGTCAGGCGCTATGGTCGTGGCATTGCCCCCTCAAGGACGCACCATGGCCGCCAAACCCAGCCCGCTCAACAAGCAACGCCATCTGGCCGTACTGATCGACGCCGACAATGCGCCCGCAGCCATCGTCGAAGGCCTCTTCGAGGAAATCGCCAAGTACGGCGTGGCCAGCGTCAAGCGCATCTATGGCGACTGGACCAAGCCCAACCTGGGCAGCTGGAAAAAGGTCCTGCTCGACCACTCCATCCAGCCGATCCAGCAGTTCGCCTACACCTCGGGCAAGAACGCCACCGACAGCGCGTTGATCATCGATGCCATGGACCTGCTCTATACGCGGCGCTTCGACGGCTTCTGCCTGGTGTCCAGCGACAGCGACTTCACCCGCCTGGCCGCGCGCATCCGCGAGGAGGGCCTGACGGTCTATGGCTTCGGCGAGCAGAAGACGCCTTCGCCGTTCGTGTCGGCCTGCGACAAGTTCGTCTACACCGAGATCCTTCGCCCCGACGCCAGAGCTGCCCAGGCACCGAGCGTGGAGAAGGCGGCCGCCGAAATCGCCCTGCCCGAGCCCAAGGCCGCCGCCGAACCGGCGCCCGGCTCGCTCGAAGGCCAGCCGGTGCCGGTCGACTTCATTGCCAAGGTGCTCGACGACATTTCCGAGGAGGACGACTGGGTGCAGCTCGGCACGCTGGGGCAGAACATCAGCAAGCTGCGCCCGGCGTTCGATCCGCGTCTGTACGGCTGCAAAAAGCTCAGCGACCTGATCCGCGCCCAACCCAGGCGCTTCGAGCTGGAAGCGCGCGGCAGCGGCAGCAGCGGCGGCAAGGATCTGTACGTGAAGATCCGCAAGCCGGGCAAGGCTGGCTAGCCCGGCCGGTGCGCCGGTGCGCCTAATGAAGCGTTGCACATTTGCCTGATCGATCGGCGAACCTCGCCCGCCCGGTCTCTTCTAAGCACTACCAATGCACGGAGGAGAGATTCATGACCAAGCAGTTGCTGGCCGGCTGGGGCCTGATGATCACCGCGCCCCTCGCCCTGGCGCAGACGCCGCAGCCGGAGGTGGTCACCCACCTCAACGGGCTGGACGTCGAGATCAGTCCGATGGGCGTGCCGGCACAGACCGATGCCATCGCCGGCGAGTTGCTCGGCGTACGTGCCGTGAAAGTGATGAACAACACCGCCCAGCAGATCACCTGCGAATTCCACGTGCCGGCCGAGGCCCGCTCGGATACCTCCGCACCGCCGGTGTTCAGCGTCGCACCCAACACCCAGCGTACCGAGCGTGTCCCCGGCGACTATTCGCCTGATCGGCCGTTCGCCGAAGTCACCTGCCGCTCCAGCGATGCGCGCGGCGAACGCTGACGCGCCGCACACCTGCCCGAACGAAGAGGCCGCACATCGGTGCGGCCTCCTGGTGATGCTGCAGCCACCTCAGGCGGCCATGCGCTCACACTCTTGAGCGCAACGTCGACACGCCTCGGCGCACTGGCGACAGTGCTCGGCCTCGTGCTTGCCACATTCCTCGGCGCAGGCGCGACAGACCTCTGCGCACAGTTTGCAGAAGGCCGCGGCGTAAGCGCTGTCGCGGGTCATCAGGCAGGCCGCCATGGCGCAGATGTCGGCGCAATCGCGGTCGAGTTCGATGCAGCGCGCCATCATCTTCACGTCGTCCTCGCGCAGGCACGACGCCGCGCAGGTTTCGCAAGCCATGGCGCAGTTGGAACAGGCTTCGATGCAGGCCTGGTATCGGCTGTTGAGCATGGGGACCTCCCTCGTGTCGTTAGGCCATCGGACAGCGCCACGCCGTGGCGTCAGCGCCGCCCCTCATGACTAGGGGCAGGGCTCCCGATGCAAAGTTCAGCCCGATCGACCGAGTGGCGCCCATGGCCGCCGCGCTGCCACGCCATGCAGCCGTTACAATGGCGGCTCGTCCCGCCAGACCGCCTCACCGCCATGCCCTTTACCCTCGCCGGTCCCTGCGAATATCAGGAGCTGATCAACAAGAGCCGCTTTCTGGTGAAGGCGGCACCGATCCAGACGCCCGAGCAGGCGCAGACGTTTCTCCAGTCCGTCGCCGACCCCAGCGCCACGCACAACTGCTGGGCCTGGAAGATCGGCCAGCAGTATCGCTTCAGCGACGACGGCGAACCCGGCGGCACCGCCGGACGGCCGATGCTCAGCGCCATCGAGGGCCAGGATTGCGATCGGGTCGTGGTGGTGGTGACACGCTGGTTCGGCGGCATCAAGCTCGGCACCGGCGGGCTGGCCCGCGCCTACGGCGGCACGGCGGCCAGGTGCCTGCAGCAAGCGGCGCGCATCGAGCTGGTGGCGCGTCGGCAAGCCAGCACGCATCTGCGTTTTGCCGAGCTGGCCCTGGTCAAGGCGCGCCTTGGCGAGTTCGAGGCGCTGCTCGAGCACGAAACCTTCGATGCCGAAGGCGCCACGCTCGCGCTTGCCCTTCCGGCCGGCCAGATCACTGCGCTGGAGAAGCTGCTGGCCGATGTCAGCCGCGGCCGCAGCACGCTGCAGCTCAAGGATGACCCACAGATTTTGTGAGCTGCGTTGTGGATAACCTTTGGACGCCTTGCTGGACGACCGAGCCGGTGCGGCTTCCGGCCAACTGGCTATTTTTTGCGCAAATGCGACCGGACGTTTCTCTTTGGCGCACAACTCGCTGATTTAGCTGAATTTTTCATCGGTCAGCAGTGCCATCAAGCAGCCATCACACTGGAGTGACACTGACCGCTGTTTATGCCCGTTTTTCGTGGAAAAAGTTGTGGATAAAACTGGGAGTAATTTATCCAGCCCACAGCGCACGCGGCCTTCGCTCAACTGTATGAAAAATGACCAGCCGGCGCCGAGCGCGTTCCAGAGCACGACCGCGGCCCCGCCACCCGGCATATCCCTGGTCCGGCAGGCTGGCTAGAATGCCTCGATCACGAAGGAGACAGAGACGATGCGCGACTGGCTGAACAACTTGCCCAAGGCCGAACTTCACCTGCACCTGGAAGGCTCGCTGGAGCCCGAACTGCTTTTCAAGCTCGCCGAGCGCAACGGCGTCAGCCTGCCCTGGGCGGACGTCGAGACGTTACGCAAGGCCTACGCCTTCAACAACCTGCAGGAATTTCTCGATCTGTATTACCGCGGCGCCGACGTGTTGCGTACCGAGCAGGACTTCTACGACCTGACCTGGGCCTATCTGCAGAAATGCGAAGAGCAGAACGTAGTTCACACCGAACCCTTCTTCGATCCGCAGACCCACACCGACCGCGGCGTGCCCTTCGAGGCCGCCCTCAACGGCATCAGTGCCGCCCTCGCCGATGGCCGCGAACTGCTCGGCATCAGCAGCGGGCTGATCCTCAGCTTCCTGCGCCATCTGCCCGAAGAAGCGGCGTTCAAGACCCTGGAGCAGGCACTGCCCTACCGCGACGCGTTCTTTGCCGTCGGCCTGGACAGCTCGGAGGTCGGCCACCCACCGAGCAAGTTCCAGCGCGTGTTCGACAAGGCCCGCGCCGAAGGTCTGCTCACCGTTGCGCATGCCGGCGAGGAGGGCCCACCGGAGTACATCTGGGAGGCGCTGGACCTGCTCAAGGTCAGCCGCATCGATCACGGCGTGCGTGCCGCCGAGGATCCCAGGCTGATCGCACGCTTGATCGAGGAGCAGATCCCACTGACCGTCTGCCCGCTGTCGAACACCAAGCTGAAGGTGTTCGGCCACATGCGCGAGCACAACATTCTCACGCTGCTGGAACAGGGCGTGAAGGTCACGGTGAATTCCGATGACCCGGCCTACTTCGGCGGCTACGTGACGGAAAATTTCGTCGCCCTGCACGACGCCCTGGGCATGACCGAAGCGCAGGCCCGACGCCTGGCGCAGAACAGCCTGGACGCCCGCCTGGCATTTTGACGCAGGCACCGGCATGACCCTGGTCAAGCCTGGCCGCCCGCAACCGGCCTATGGTGGCGGGCGGATACAGCCGAGAGGGTCATTGCCATGAACATCTTCATTCGCCCGGCCCGCCCGGGTGACAACCGCTGGCAGGTCGGCCTCGATTCGCAGCGGGTGAGCTTTCGCAGTGAAGCCGAGGCCCGCCGCTTCGTCGCCACCCTGCAGCGCCGAATCGCCGAGCCGCACGCCCTGCCCAAGGCAGGCTGAAGGCGCTAGCGGGTTTCCGCGCGCGCCGTGCCGTAGGCGACGCCCGAAGCCAGCAAGCCACAGCCGGCGATGATCGCGGCCATAGGCACGGCGGTGCCGTTGTGCAGCGCACCGACGGCAGTAGCCGCGCTGGCCGCGATGGTGAATTGCAGGCTGCCGAGCAGCGCCGAGGCGCTGCCGGCGTTGGCCCGCTGGTCGGCCATGGCGCAGGCGGTCGCGTTCGGCAGCAAGCAGCCAAGCGATGCCACGCAGCCGAACAGCGGAATCAGCAAGGGCCAGAGCGCGGCCGGGCGCGCCGCCGCGATGCCCAGCAGGACCAGCGCGCTGGCGAAGTAGAACCAGACCCAGCGCCGCACCCAGAACTCCGGGCCGCGCCAGCGCATCAAGCGTACGTTGACCTGCGCCATCAGGATGAAGCCCGCCGCATTGATGCCAAAGAACCAGCCATAGTGCTCGGCGGGCACGCCGTACAGTTCGATGAAGACGAACGGCGAACCGGCGATGTAGGCGAACATCCCGCCCATGCACAGCCCGCCGGTCAGCGCATGCCCAATGAAGAAGCGATCGCCGAACAGCCCGCGGTACTTGCCCAGCGCGCCGCCGATCGGTGCCGGCGCCTGGTCGGCCGGAAAGGTCTCGGGCAGGACCCGCAGCACCGCGAGCAGACAGGTCGCACCGAACAGCGTCAGCACGACGAAGATCGCCTGCCAGCCAAAGCTGGCCAGCAACGCCCCGCCCGCAACCGGCGCCAGGATGGGTGCCAGCCCCATTACCAGCATCAGCTGGGAAAACACCTTGGCGCTGGCCAGCGGATCGCAGAGGTCACGCACCACCGCGCGCGAGATCACCATGCCGGCGCAGCCACCGAGTGCCTGAACGAAGCGCGCGGCGATCAGCCATTCGAGCGAAGGCGCCAGGGTCGCGGCCAACGAGGCCAGCGTGAAGAACGCAACGCCGGCCAGCAGCGGTCGGCGCCGGCCGTAGCGGTCGGCCAGCGGGCCGTAGATCAGTTGGCCAAGCGCCAGGCCGACGAAGTAGGCCGCCAGCGACAGCTGCACCTGCTCGACCTCGGTGCCGAAGGCGTGCGCCAGCGCCGGAAAGGCCGGCAGGTACATGTCGATGGCCATCGGGCCGAAGGCGCTGAGCGCGCCCAGTATCAGGAGCATTGGCAGAGGCATCGCACACTCGTCAGGCAGGAACGGATCGGCGTGCGTCGAGAACTGGCGCACAGACGTTTACACAAGCGCAAGATGCTGTTACATACACCGCCGATTGTAAACCTGCAGAACGACAGACCGCCGGATACCCTCGACGACCGCTCACGGTCCAAGGGACCGGCGCAGCTGTCCGGAGACGTCGATGCGTCGCACCAAAGAAGACGCCGAGAAAACCCGCCTGGCCATCCTCGACTCGGCCGAGCGCCTGTTCCTCGAACGGGGCGTGGCACACACCAGCCTGGACCAGATCGCCCGCGAGGCAGGCGTCACGCGCGGCGCGGTCTACTGGCATTTCCAGAACAAGGCCCACCTGTTCCACGAGATGCTCGACCAGGTGCGCCTGCCCCCCGAGCAGATGGCCGAGCGCCTGGGCAGCTGCGGCCAGCGCGACCCGGTGGATGCGCTGCGCGTGCTGCGCGAGCTGTTCTGCGAGGGCCTCAATGCGCTGGGCAACAACCCGCAGAAGCGCCGGGTGTTCACCATCCTGCTGCACCGCTGCGAATTCACCGAGGAGCTGCGCGACGCCCAGGAGCGCCACGAGGCATTCATCAACCAGTTCATCGAACTCTGCGAGGCGCTGTTCAGCAAGGCGGCGGACTACCTGTTGCCGGGCGTCACGCCTCGCCTGGCGGCGCGCTCACTGCATGCGATGATCGTCGGCCTGTTCAGCGACTGGACCCGTGACAACAGCCTGTTCGACCCGATCGGCGACACCGCGGCCCTGGTCGACCCGCTCTTTCGCGGGCTGATCCGCGACTGGCAGGCGGTCGCCGCAGGCAGCGACAGCTGAGGCGCGGCCGCCGGCACCTCAGCGCACCTGGTAGCCCTCTTCCTCAATCGCCGCGCGGATCTGCTGCTCGCTCGGCGCACCCTCGACCCTGACCGTGCCGGCGGCCAGGTCGACCTCGACGCGGGCCTGCGGATCGAGTGCCTTGATCGCCTGGGTCACCGCGCGCTCGCAGTGCGCGCAGGTCATTCCCGTCACATTGAATACGTGCATCGGACACCTCCCGTTCGGTTGCGTCCGGCGATTGTCGTCCTTGCCCCCCTGGCAAGGTCAACTGCGCCGTTATGCCATCCGGGGCTTGACCTTGCCACAGGGTTAAGGTCAAAGCTCTAGCTGTCGACTCGGGAGGTCCACATGAGCCAGACCCTATACACCCTGCCGGTCATCGGCATGACCTGCGCCAGTTGCGCCGGGCGCATCGAACGCGCCCTGCGCAAGGTACCGGGAGTGCGCGCAGCGAACGTCAACCTGGCCAACGAGCAGGCACTGGTCGAATCGGAATCCGCCTCGCTCGAACAGCTGGTCCAGGCCGTCGACAAGGCCGGCTACGCGGTCGCACAAGCCGACCACGAGCTGAGCCTTGGCGGCATGACCTGCGCCAGCTGCGTCGGTCGCGTCGAGCGCGCCCTGCTCAAGGTGTCAGGTGTGCTGAGCGCCACGGTCAACCTGGCGAGCGAGCGGGCGCAGGTGCGCAGCATTGCCTCGCTCGACCCTCAGCAGCTGATCCAGGCGGTCAGCGCGGCGGGTTATCAGGCTGCACTGACGAGCGCCGAGCGGCCCGACCCACAGGCGGCGGAACGGCGACTGCAGCGCGAGCGTCTGGCGGTGATCGCGGCGCTGCTGCTGGCCGCACCGCTGGTGATCCCGATGTTCGCCGACCTGTTCGGCCAGCACTGGATGCTCCCACCCTGGCTGCAGTTCCTGCTCGCCACGCCGGTGCAGTTCGTGCTCGGTGCACGCTTCTACGTCGCCGGCTGGAAGGCCGTGCGCGCCGGAGCCGGCAACATGGACCTGCTGGTCGCCCTCGGTACCAGTGCCGGTTACGGGCTGAGCCTGTACCAGTGGTGGATCGCGCCGGCCGGGCAGATGCCGCACCTGTATTTCGAGGCATCGGCCGTGGTGATCGCGCTGGTGCTGCTCGGCAAGTACCTCGAGAGCCGCGCCAAGCGCCAGACCAGCGCGGCCATCCGCGCGCTCGAGGCGCTGCGCCCGGAACGCGCCCGGCGCCTGGTCGACGGCCATGAGGAAGACGTGGCGATCGCGGCCCTGAGCCTGGGCGACATCGTCGTGGTGAAGCCGGGCGAGCGCTTTCCAGTGGACGGCGAAGTCATCGACGGCAACAGCCAGGCCGATGAAGCCCTGATCAGCGGCGAAAGCCTGCCGGTGGACAAGCAGCCGGGCGATCGCATCACCGGCGGGGCGATCAACGGCGACGGCCGCCTGCTGGTCCGGGCAACAGCGCTCGGCGGCGAAACGGTCCTGGCGCGCATCATTCGCCTAGTCGAGGATGCCCAGGCCGCCAAGGCTCCGATCCAGAAGCTGGTCGACCGGGTCAGCCAGATCTTCGTCCCGGCGGTACTGCTCATCGCCCTGGCTACCCTGGCTGGCTGGCTACTGGCCGGAGCGACACTGGAGACCGCACTGATCAACGCCGTGGCGGTGCTGGTCATCGCCTGCCCCTGCGCCCTCGGCCTGGCGACACCCGCGGCGATCATGGCCGGCACCGGCGTCGCCGCGCGTCACGGCATCCTGATCAAGGACGCCGAGGCGCTCGAAGTCGCCCATGCGGTGAATGCCGTGGCGTTCGACAAGACGGGCACGCTGACCTCCGGCAAGCCGGAGATCGTTCATCTCCTGGCCGCCGAGGGCGACGAACACCAGGCGCTGCGGCTGGCCGGTGCGCTGCAGCGCGGCAGCGAGCACCCGCTGGCACGCGCGGTGCTCGAGCGCAGTGCCGCGCTGGACATCGCGCTGCCCGACGTCGAGGCCAGCCAGGCGCTTGCCGGACGCGGCATCGCCGGGCGCCTGGAGGGCCGCGAACTGGCGCTGGGTAATCGCCGCCTGCTCGACGAGAGCGGGCTGGATACCGGCGCGCTGGCCGATGCCGCGCGCCGCTGGGAAGACGAGGGGCGTACCCTGTCCTGGCTGCTGGAACGTGCTCCGGTGCCACGGGTGCTGGCGCTGTTCGCCTTTGGCGACAGCCTCAAGGAGGGCGCGAGCGCGGCGATCGCCGCGCTGCACGGCCGGCGCATCCAAAGCCACCTGATCACCGGCGACAATCGCGGCAGCGCGCGGGTCGTCGCCGAGGCGTTGGGCATCGACGATGTACATGCCGAAGTGCTGCCGGCGGACAAGGCCGCCACCGTCGCCGCGCTGAAGCGCGACGGCGCCACCGTGGCCATGGTCGGCGACGGCATCAATGACGCACCGGCGCTGGCCGCGGCGGATGTCGGCATCGCCATGGGCGGCGGCACCGACGTGGCGATGCACGCCGCCGGAATCACGCTCATGCGCGGCGACCCGCGACTGGTGCCGGCGGCGCTCGACATCAGCCGACGGACCTATCGCAAGATCCAGCAGAACCTGTTCTGGGCCTTTGTCTACAACCTGATCGGCATCCCCCTCGCGGCGCTTGGCTTTCTCAGCCCGGTGGTGGCCGGCGCGGCGATGGCGATGTCCAGCGTCAGCGTGATCAGCAATGCCCTGCTGCTCAAGCGCTGGCAGCCGGACACCCATACAACCGGCGATCGGAGGGAGCAGCCATGAATATTGGCCAGGCCGCCAGCCGCAGCGGGC
Source organism: Stutzerimonas sp. CXK-1 (assembly GCF_057738225.1). Taxonomy (NCBI): domain Bacteria; kingdom Pseudomonadati; phylum Pseudomonadota; class Gammaproteobacteria; order Pseudomonadales; family Pseudomonadaceae; genus Stutzerimonas; species Stutzerimonas sp. CXK-1. Next base: position 3,432,652 of record NZ_CM173217.1, read on the forward strand.
TGTCGGCAAAGATGATCCGCTATTACGAGTCGATCGGGCTGATTGCCCCGGCCGGGCGCGGCGCCAATGGCTACCGCCGCTACAGCGAGGACGACCTGCATCGCCTGGCGTTCATCAAGCGCTCGCGCGACCTGGGCTTCTCACTGGAGGAGGTCGGCCGGTTGCTGACCCTGTGGCAGGATCGCCAGCGCGCCAGCGCCGACGTCAAGGCGCTGGCCGGTGCGCATATCGAGACGCTGAACCAGCGCATCGCCGAACTGGTGTCACTGCGCGACACCCTGCAGAACCTGGTCGACCACTGTTCGGGTGACGAGCGCCCCGACTGCCCGATCCTGAGCGAACTGGAGTCGGGCGGCTGCTGTGATCGCTGAGCAGCTCAGGAGCTGCGCTGCCGCCCCGTCCACAGCAACAGCACGATCAAGGCGCTGAGCACGCTGAGTTCGAGCATCAGCGGGGCGTTGATCAGCTGGTAGACCCAGCTGCGTTCGAGATTGAGCGCAAAGGCGGCCCCGAACAGCAACGCCAGCGAGCCCAGGAAGACGGCCGTCCCCTGGAGGAATCCTTTGAACTGTTTCATGCGCGCGACTCCGTGCGACGGTTCGACATGACTGCTGGCATGTTGAACCTGCCCGGCGAAAACGGTTCCGCCGGGCGCACCGCGCAGGGGCTGCGTCAGGCCTGCGACTGCAGGTAGTTCTGCAGGCCGATCCGGTCGATCAGCCCGAGCTGCTGCTCCAGCCAGTAGGCGTGGTCTTCTTCGGTGTCATGCAGCTGCGCGGCAAGGATGTCGCGGGTCACGTAATCGCTGTGCTGCTCGGCCAGCGCGATGCCCTTGGCCAGCGCCTCGCGCACGCGGTATTCCAGGGCGAGGTCGCTGCGCAGCATCTCCGGCACGGTCTGGCCCGGGTGGATGGCCTCGGGCGTCATGTCCGGCGTGCCTTCGAGAAAAAGGATCCGCTGCAGCAAGGCATCGGCATGCTGGGTCTCCTCCTCCATCTCGTGATTGATGCGCTCGTAGAGCTTTTCGAACCCCCAGTCGGCGTACATGCGCGAGTGCAGGAAATACTGGTCGCGCGCCGCCAGCTCGCCGCGCAGCAACTCCTTGAGGTAATCGACTACCGGTGCCTGGCCTTTCATCTGCTGCTTCCTCGAAACCAATCGCTACAAGGCGGCAAGGATCGGGGCTGAGTCCTGGCCGGTCAAGCATTGCGGCCTGGCGCATCGTCGCAGCCGCGACGCCCTCGCCCCGCTACAATGCGCCTTCCGTTTTCAGAGCATTGCAGATGAGCGCCGATTCCGCCTCCTCCATCGCCATCGTCGGCGGCGGCCCAGCCGGGCTGATGGCCGCCGAGGTGCTCAGCCGCGCCGGCTGCACGGTGGACCTCTACGACGCCATGCCCTCGGTAGGGCGCAAGTTCCTGCTCGCCGGCGTCGGCGGGATGAACATCACCCACGCCGAGCCTTTTGCCGACTTCGTCACTCGCTATCGCGAGGCCCAGCCAGCGTTGCAGGGTTCGCTCGAGCGCTTCGGCCCCGAAGCGCTGCGCCAGTGGATCCATGCACTGGGCATCGAGACCTTTGTCGGCAGCTCGGGACGGGTATTCCCCACCGACATGAAGGCTGCCCCCCTGCTGCGGGCGTGGCTCAAGCGCCTGCGCGAAGCCGGGGTGTGCATCCACACGCGCCACCGCTGGCTGGGCTGGGATGCACAGGGTGCGCTGCGGATTGCCTCGCCGTCGGGCGAGCTTCGCTTGCACCCGACGGCCACCGTGCTCGCGCTCGGCGGCGGCAGCTGGGTACGGCTGGGCTCGGACGGCGCCTGGGTACCGCAACTGGAGGCTCGCGGAGTGGCCGTCGCCGCGCTGCAGCCAACCAACTGCGGTTTCGAGGTCGCCGGCTGGAGCGCCCATCTCCGGGAAAGATTTGCCGGTGCGCCGCTGAAGACGGTCACCCTGCGGCTGCCTGGCGGCACGCCGCGGCGCGGCGAGTTCGTGCTTACCGCCAGCGGCATCGAGGGCAGCCTGGTGTATGCACTGTCGGCGCCGATTCGCGAGGCCATCAACCGCAGCGGCCAGGTCCGGATCGAACTGGACCTGCTGCCCGATCGCTCGGCCGAGCAGATCGCGCGCGCACTGGCGCGGCCGCGCGGCTCGCAGTCGATGGCCAAGCATCTGCATCGCCAGCTGCGCCTGGATGGGGTCAAGGCCGCGCTGTTGCGGGAGCTGACCGATGCCGCGACCTTCGCCGATCCACAGGCTCTGGCGCAGGCAATCAAGGCCCTGCCGATCACCCTGGTACGCCCACGGCCGCTGGACGAAGCCATCAGCAGCGCCGGCGGAGTGCGCTTCGCCGAGCTCGACGAGAACCTGATGCTGCGCCAGGTACCCGGCGTGTTCTGTGCCGGCGAGATGCTCGACTGGGAGGCGCCGACCGGCGGCTACCTGCTGACCGCCTGCTTCGCTAGCGGGCGTGCCGCGGCCGAAGGCCTGCTGCGCTGGCTCGACGCGCGCTGAGTGGCCCGGCCGCGCGGCCGGGCCACCCGTCTACATCGTCAGCACGATCCGCCCTTCGATGCGCCCGCCGCGCATGTCATCGAAGATCTGGTTGATGTTGTCCAGCGTGTCGGTATGGATGGTCGCCTTGACCAGCCCTTCGCCGGCGAAATCCAGCGCCTCCTGCAGATCGGCGCGGGTCCCGACGATCGAGCCGGTGATGCTCACCGCCTTGAGCACGACGTCGAAGATCGGCGTCGGGAAATCACCCGGCGGCAGGCCCACCAGCGCGACGGTGCCGTGCCGGCGCGCCATGCCGATGGCCTGGCCGAACGCGCTGTTGGACACTGCGGTGACCAGTACGCCGTGGGCGCCGCCGATATCGCGCTGAATCACCTCGACCGGATTCTCGGTGCGCGCGTTGACCGTCAGGCTCGCGCCCAGGCGCCGGGCCAGGTCCAGCTTGGCGTCATCGACGTCCACCGCTGCCACGTGCAGGCCCATCGCCCGCGCATACTGCACCGCCACGTGGCCGAGCCCGCCGATGCCGGAGATCACCACCCACTGGCCGGGCCGCGCCCCGGTGACCTTCAGCCCCTTGTAGACGGTGACCCCGGCGCAAAGGATCGGCGCGATGTCTTCGAAGGCGACCTTGTCCGGCAGCAGGCCGACGTAGTTGGGATCGGCCAGCACGTATTCGGCGTAGCCGCCATTGACCGAGTAACCGGTGTTCTGCTGGCTCTCACAGAGCGTTTCCCAGCCGGTCAGGCAGTGCTCGCAATAGCCGCAGGCGGTGTACAGCCAGGGCACGCCGACCCGGTCGCCCTCTTTCACCCGCGTCACGCCGGCGCCAACCGCGGCGACATGGCCGACGCCCTCGTGGCCGGGAATGAACGGCAACGCCGGTTTCACCGGCCAGTCGCCCTCGGCGGCGTGCAGGTCGGTGTGGCAGACGCCCGAGGCGGCGATCTTCACCAGAATCTGGCCGGGGCCGGGCATCGGCACCCGAACTTCTTCGAGGCGCAACGGCTCGCCGAAGGCATGCACCACAGCAGCTTTCATGGTTTGAGGCATGAGGCTTCTCTCCAGGGTTGGGATGTTCGAATCTGCTCCTTGCGGATGCGAACAGCCTAGACCTGGATCAGTTGCCAAGCGATTGCAGCGACCGTTGGTCGCGCCCTTGCCACCCCGCGGTTCAGCGCGGCTTCTTCGCCGGCCTGCCTCCCAGGCTCGGTACCTTGCGGATCGGCTTGGCGTTGGGCTTTTCGTTCTCGTCGAACCAGTTGCCCAGATGGATGCGGCCCTTGCCCGGCACGTCCTTGGGCTTTTTCGGCTTCTTTGGTTTTTTGATCACCTGGCCGCCCGGGGCGGTAGCCGGCACGCGGTGTTCGGGAATGAAATCGGGCAGCTCGTGGCGCGGCAGCACCTGGCCGATCAGCGTCTCGATCGCGGCCAACTGGTCGACCTCGTCGGCGGCCACCAGGGAAACGGCCTCACCGCTGGCGCCGGCACGGCCGGTGCGCCCGATGCGGTGCACGTAGTCTTCGGCGACGATCGGCAGGTCGAAGTTGACCACCTGCGGCAGGCTCTGGATGTCGAGCCCGCGGGCGGCGACATCGGTAGCCACCAGTATCCGCACCTCGCCGGCCTTGAAGCGCTCCAGCGCGCGCAGACGGCTGGGCTGCGGCTTGTCGCCATGGATCGAGTCAGCCGCGATGCCGGCCCGTTCCAGCGCCTCGACCAGCGCATCGACGCCCTTGCGCGTCCTGGCGAACACCAGTACCTGGGTCCAGCGGCGCTCCTCAAGCAGCGTCAGGAACAGCTCGGTCTTGCGCTTCTTGTCCACCGGCACCAGCCATTGCTTGACCGTCTTCGCCGCGGTATTGCGCGGGCTCACCTCGACCGACAGCGGGTCGCGCAGCAGCTCGCCGGCCAGTTGCCGGATGGGCTCGGAAAAGGTCGCCGAGAACAGCAGGGTCTGGCGCTTTTTCGGTAGTGCAGCGAACAGCTCGTCGAGCTCGCGGGCGAAACCGAGATCGAGCATGCGATCGGCTTCGTCGAGCACGAGAATTTGCAGCTGGGCGAACTTCACCGCGTTCTGCCGGTACAGATCGAGCAGCCGCCCGGGCGTGGCGACCAGCACATCGATGCCTTTGCGCAAGGCCATCATCTGCGGATTGAGGCTGACCCCGCCGTACACCGCATAACTGCGCAGGGGCAGGTCCTGCCCGTAGCTACGCAGGCTCTGGTAGACCTGCTCGGCGAGTTCGCGGGTCGGCACCAGCACCAGCGCGCGCACCGAATTGCTCATCACCTTCGGCCCATCGGTACACAACCGCTGCAGCACAGGCAGGGCGAAACCGGCGGTCTTGCCGGTGCCGGTCTGCGCCGCCCCCATCAGATCGCGGCCCTTGAGCACGGCGGGAATCGCCTGGGCCTGGATCGGCGTCGGCGTGTGGTAGTCAAGGCTTTCGAGGGTCCGCAGCAGCGGTTCGATCAGGCCGAGGGAGGCGAAGGTCATGGCAGGCTCGCAGCGCCGCAACGGGCGGATGAAAAGACGCGGATTCTAACAGGCCAGGGCGGCGCCACCGCGAACTTCGCCGGCTGTCGGCATGCGCGAGCGCTGCAGGCATGCGCCAGGGACGGCCGCGCGCGCAACCGCGGCAGCGGCCTCGCTTCTTGACCCTGTACCTTGTGTTTGTCGGCGCCGCCCCGTAAGGTGCGCGCGTTTTTCTTATCCGCCAAGGTGTGCGTGCCCCCATGGGGCCGCATTAAACGGGAAGCCGGTGCGCTCGCAGGAGCAAACCCGGCGCTGCCCCCGCAACGGTAATCGACCGCGATCAGCCGATCGCAGTCCGCTCAACGGCCACTGTGCACAGCACGGGAAGGCGAGCGGGCCGAGTCGAGAGCCCGGAGACCGGCCTGGACGGATTCGACTGGTGTTGCGGAGGGCAGCACCGTCAAGCGTCGCGCTCGTGCGCGCTTGTTCCTGCCCTCCTCAAAAGTCTTCCTTCGCTTTTGAGGATCCTGATGAAATCGCTCAACCCCCTCGCCCTGGCCATTGCGGCCAGCCTACCGGCTATTGCGCTTGCCCAGACGCCCCGCGACGAGGCACTCAAACTGTCGGACACCCTGATCACCGCCAACCGTGACGTGGAACAGCGCACCGAAAGTAGCGCGGCAAACACAGTGTTCACCCGGGCTGATATTGAACGCCTACGCCCAGTCAGCGTGCTTGAATTGTTGACCCATGTGCCGGGCGTTCAGGTCACCAACTATGGCGGTCGGGGAGCGCTTTACGGCCTATATGTTCGCGGAACCAGCACTGCCCAGTCGCTGATACTGATCGATGGTGTCCGTGTGAACTCCGCTACGGCCGGTATCGCTGGGCTACAGTACCTGTCGGTCGACCAGATCGAACGAATCGAGGTGCTTCGCGGCTCGCGCTCGGCGCTTTACGGCAGCGACGCCATGGGAGGCGTCATCCAGCTGTTCACTCGGCGCGGCAACGGCCCCGGACTGAACCCGTACTTGCGAGTTGCTGGAGGCAGCAATAACACCTGGGAGCGAAGCCTCGGTCTATCGGGCGGCGATGATCGAACCCGGTTCAATCTCAGCGCGGCACTGGAGGACACCGAAGGATTCGACCGTACCCGGACGTCAACCCCAGCAGACCGCGACGACGATGCGTACCGAAACCGCTCGATGGCAGCAAGCATCAGCCACCGCCTGAGTGACCGACTGCAACTTGGCTTGAATGTACTTGATCAACGAGGCAAGACAGAAATCGACGACTCATTCGCCGGAGCGCCGGGACGACTGCCGTACGATCACTTTGCAGTCAGCTCTACAAGCGCCTTCTTGGAAGGGCAACTGCACGAGAATTGGACCAGCCGCGTCGAGCTGGGGCACAGCGAGGACAAGCAAGAAAACCGTGAGAAATGGTCTACAACTCGCTCGGTCAATAACACATACCGCGATTCGGTGACTTGGCTCAACACATTGGATCTAACCGAAACCCAACGGCTGCGCCTAGGTGCCGAGTATGTGAACGATAAAGTTCGAAGCAGTAACTCCTTCACCGAGTCAAGCCGAAAGAACCACGCCCTTTTCGTCCAACATAGCTACCAGGGGCAAGGCTTCTCCACGGAAGTGGGTATGCGGCATGACAAAAACGAACAGTTCGGTACTGAGAATACCTTCAACGGCGCACTGACGCTGCCGCTTAACAAAGATCATCAAATTATCCTCTCCTACGCAGAAGGCTTCCGAGTCCCCACCTTCGCCGACCTGTACTGGCCAGCCGAGGCTTGGTACGTCGGGAATCCGGATCTCGCACCGGAGAAGTCACGTAGCTACGAGCTGCAATGGCGCGGTCAAATCAGCGCAGATACTCGAATAGAGGCTTCTGTATATCGCACCGATTTCCGAAATCTCATCACCTACGTAAGCGATCCAGTGACATTTTTAGGCACTATGAACAACGTTGAGCGCGCACGTATCAATGGCTTCGAGGCTAGCCTTCATCAGGAGCTCCTCGGCTGGCAGAGCACCTTAGGGCTAAGCGTTATAGACCCACGCAACCGGGATACCGGGCATACCCTACAGAACCGCGCTAAGCGCACTCTTAGCCTAGATATTGATCGCAACTTCGGGCGAATAGCGGTTGGCGCCAGTTGGCGTGCGGTCAGCAGCAGCTATGGCGATAGTGCAAACAACACCGAAATCGCCGGTCACGGCGTATTTGACCTGCGTAGCAGCTGGCAAGCCAGCGACGAGCTTAGCTTTGATTTGAAACTCGCCAACCTGCTGGACAAGGACTACAGCCGCCTGCTGTACACCTACGACGGCGAACAATACGGATACCAAGAAGCTCCTTTCAGCGTCATGCTCGGCATGACTTGGTCTCCCGCTCTCTAAAAAACGTGGGATGTCTGTAGCCCACTCTTCTCGTAGCGGGAGTGGTACGCTCCCGCCTCTGTCGATACCGGGGCTCGCCGTGTGCTGCGCGATCTGAAATACGCTTGCTGTCTGCTCGGCGCGCTGCTGGCCCCGCTGGCCGCGCAAGCGGCCCCCTCTCGGGTCGTCTCGCTGGACCTGTGCATGGACTGGGCGCTGGCGCACTACGCCAGGCCTGCTCAGGTCGCTGCACTCTCGCCGATGCATCGGCGCTATCGGTTGCCGGCTTTCGACGGTGACTGGCCCGAGCATGACGGCTCGCTGGAGCGCCTCGTCGAATTGCGACCGGACCTGGTGCTGGTCGGCCAGTACAGTGCCCTGCTCCTGCGCGAGCGTCTGCGCGCGCTCGGCATACGCGTCGAAGTCATTCCACTGCCGACCACCCTGGCCGAAATCGAGGGCTACGAGCGTCGCCTACTCGAACTGCTCGGCCAGGACCCGGACCGCGCCACGGCGCCCCCGGCGCCGCATCAGCCGGAACCGGATGCCCCACGCCTGCTGCTGCTCGGTGCCAACGGCATCGGCACCGGGCGCGATACCTTCGAGCACCAGCTGATCGAACAGGCCGGCTGGCGCAACTACCTCGGGCAGTCCGGGCACGTCCGCCTCGATCTGGAGGCCATAGTGGCCGACCCGCCGGATGCCATCCTGTTCGCCGCCGCCCCCGAGCGGGCACTGGCCAACAGCTTCGCCCAACATCCTGCGCTGCGCCGGGCCATTGCGCCCAAGGCCTGGCTGAGCACCGACTACTGGCGCTGGCAGTGCCCCGGGCCGTGGATGTGGGATCTGATAGGACAGCTCAACCAATGGCTCGATTAGTCACTCCCGCGCTCGCGCTGCTGCTGGCCGCCAGCGCGCTGCTCTCGCTCAGCCTCGGCTCCACCTCGGTGCCGGTGCTCGGCGGCCTCGGCGACTGGCTGGCCGGCAAGGCCAGCCTCGGTGCGATCGTCATTGGCGACATCCGTTTGCCGCGCACGCTGCTGGCCCTGGGCGTTGGCGCTGCGCTCGGCCTGAGCGGTGCCGCCTTGCAGGGGCTGTTGCGCAATCCGCTGGCCGATCCGGCGCTGACAGGCGCCAGCCAGGGCGCGGCACTCGGCGCGGCTGCGGTGTTCTACTTCGGCCTGCTGCCGCAGCTGGGTAGCGCCGCCCCGGCCGTGGCGGGCCTTGCCGGGGCACTGGCGGCCCTGTTGCTGATGCTGGCGCTGGCCGGCGGGGCCCGGCCTGCGATGGTCATCATGGCGGGGCTGGCAATCTCCACCCTTGCCGGTGCCGCACTGGCAACCGTGCTCAACTTTGCTCCCAACCCCTACGCCATGCAGGAACTGGTGTTCTGGCTGCTGGGCTCGGTGTCCGAGCGCGGTCTCGACCATCTGGCGCTGCTGGGCCCGGCGCTGCTGGCCGGTGCCGCTCTGATCTTCAGCCAGCGGCGCCTGCTCAGCGGCCTCAGTCTGGGCGAGCAGGTGGCCGAGAGCATGGGCCTGAACGTGCGCCGTGGCAGCCGCCTGATCGTGCTCGGCGTCGCCCTGCTGGTCGGCAGCTCGGTCGCGGTAGCCGGTGCCATCGGTTTTGTCGGTCTGCTGGTGCCACACCTGGTGCGGCCGCTGGTTCGCCACCGTCCGGAGCGAGTGCTGCTGCCGGCAGCCCTGGCCGGCGCCACGCTGGTCTGCCTGGCTGACATCGGCGTGCGCCTGCTGCCGCCCGGCCGGGAACTCAAGCTCGGCGTGCTGACCGCGCTGCTCGGTACACCGCTGTTCGTCTGGCTGGTCTGGAAGGAGCGCAACCGATGGAGCTGATCGACGCGAAACAGCTGGCGGTGCCCGGCCGCCTGCATGGCATCGACCTGACGCTAACGCCTGGGCAGATGCTCGGCCTGATCGGCCCCAACGGCTCGGGAAAATCGACCGTTCTGCAATGCTTGGCCGGCATCCAGACCCATGCCGGGCAGGTCGCACTCGAAGGCCGTGATGCGCGACAGCTGCCGGCCAGCACCCGGGCCAGACGGATCGGCCTGCTGCCTCAGGCCTGCCAGAGCGCCTGGGCGCTGAGCGTAAGCGACGTGGTGGCGCTTGGCCGGCTGCCCTGGCACGACAGGGACGCCGCGGCCATCGGCCGGGCCATCGAGCAGACCGGCATCGGTGCCTGGCTCGGCGAGCGCGTCGACCACCTTTCCGGCGGCGAGCAGGCGCGCGTCTGGCTGGCTCGGGTGCTGGCGGGCGAGCCTCAGCTGCTGCTGGCCGACGAGCCGATCGCCAGCCTCGACCTGCTCCATCAGCGCAACGTCATGCAACTGCTGCGCGCATACGCCGCCGGCGAGCGCGGAGTGATCGTCGCCCTGCACGACCTGGCGCTGGCCGCGCGCTACTGCGATCGCCTCTGCCTGCTCCACGGCGGGCGCGTGCAGGCCGCCGGCACGCCCGCCGAGGTACTGACCGAGGCCAACCTGCAGGCGGTCTTTGGCGTCGAGGTCAAGGTCGACCTCGACGTTCACCCTCCCATCGTCTCCCTGAGGTGAAGCCCATGGCGCTGAAACCCGGCAAGAATCTCGATGAACTCTGCTATCCGTTCATCTACGAAACCGCTTACCTGTGCGATTACGAGGTCATCACCGACGAGCTGTGCGGGCACATCGGGGCGGTGCTGGCAGACCTGCCGGACGAGATGGCCGACCTGCGTGCCGACCTCGAGCAGCTGCAGCCGCTGGCCTTCCACCTCAACGGCTCGGTGCGCGGGCGGCTGGCGATCGACGAAACGCACATCGCTTGGCTGACGCAGCGGCTCGCGCACTATCGTGCCGAGGTCGCCGAACGGCTCACCGGCTTCGTCCTGCCGCGCGGCACGGCGCCGGTGCCGCAGTTGCATCTGGCGCGCTCGGCGGCGAAAAAAGCCATCCGCGCGCTGGTGCGGGTCGATGAAGAGGGGCGCGAAGTGCCCATGCTGCTGCCGCGGCTGCTCAACCTGATGTGCAACTTCTGCTTTACCCTGACACTGGTGATCAACCAGCGGCGCGGCGTGGCCGAGGTGCCGTTCAAGAGCGAAAGCTACGGTCGCTGACGCCTCACGCGAGCTGGCGCGGAATGCGGTAGAGCAGGAACAGCACCAGGCTGGCACCGACCAGCAGCAACCGCGCGATGGGCTCCAGGCCGCAGAGCGCACCAAGCGCGGCAGACCAGCCCGGCAACGATGCCACCAGCAGGCCACGGCGGCGAACACGGCGCAAATCGGCCCAGGCCTGGGCCTCGCGATCGCTGCCCAACGCCTGCTCGGTAGCGATCAGCTGGTGCTTGAAGGCGGTAAAGCGACCCAGGCTGGGAAACAGCCCGACCAGTCCGAGTGCGAACGACACCAGCGCGCCCTGCTCGGCCAGCGGCGGCAGGCGACCGAGCAGCAGCACCGGCACGATCAGCAGCACGATGTGCAGCCAGCCGTCGCGCACCAGCCGGCGGCGCCATTGTGCGCGCGTCATGATTGCTCGGCTTCGCCCTGGTGGATCTCGCCGAGCAGGTGCCCAAGCTTGCCGGCCTTGGTCGCCAGGTACTTGCGGTTGTAGGGGTTGTGCGCGATCTGCAACGGCTTGCGCTCGGCAATGCGGATGCCGAAGCCCTGCAACGCCTTCATCTTGCGCGGGTTATTGGTCATCAGCTTGATCTCGCGGATGCCCAGGTGCTCGAGCATCGGCAGGCAGATGGCGTAGTCGCGCATGTCAGGCGCGAAGCCCAGACGCTCGTTGGCCTCCACCGTATCGGCGCCGCCATCCTGCAGCTCATAGGCGCGGATCTTGTTCAGCAGGCCGATGCCACGGCCCTCCTGCCGCAGGTAGAGCAGCACGCCGCGCCCTTCGGCCGCGATGGCCTGCAGCGCGGCCTCCAGCTGTGCACCACAGTCGCAGCGCAGGCTGAACAGCGCGTCACCGGTCAGGCATTCGGAATGCAGACGGCCCAGCACCGGCTCGCCGTCCGCCACATCGCCCATCGTCAGCGCAACATGCTCCTTGCCCGTATCCTGGTCGAGAAATCCATGCATGGTGAACACGCCGAACGGCGTCGGCAGTTTGGAGGCAGCGACGAAAACGACAGACACGGGCGGAACCCCAGAGACGGAAAAGCGGATATTGTAACATCAACTCGCTGCGGCAGAGCGTAGGCCGAATGCTGTTCGGGGCATTCAGCCGGTCGATCGCAGAGCCTCGTCCTACAGCTTCGATTCCAGCATGAGCATGCCCTGCTCCTCGCGCCAGCTGACCCGGTTGAGGAAGCTCATGCCCAGCAGCGCATCGGTCGGCGCATCCCCCTGCACCACCACCGCTTCGACGCCAAGCACCTCGATGGCGCCAACCTTGACCCGGTTCAGATGGACCCGCCAGGCCTTTGCCGTGCCGCTCGCCGTGCTCACCACCATCGGCTTGCCGTCGACCCGGTGATCGATGCCCAGCCGGCGCGCCTGGTTCTCGTTGATCGCCACGGACGTCGCGCCGGTGTCGACGAGAAACTGCACCGGCTGGCCGTCGATCGAACCGGCCACCCAGTAGTGGCCGCCGAGCCCCTTGGCCACGCTCAGCTGCGTGCGTGCGGGCGCAGCATAGCCACCGGAATACTCACGGCTGAGTTCGTAGCGACGCTCGACGCCGTCGACCCGAAGCACCGCGCCACGGGCATCGGCGCTGACCACCTCGACGCCGCCGGGACCTCGCCCGCCAACGCGCACCAGCTTGCGCTGGCCATCGACATTGAGCACTGCGGCATTGGGAAACAACCCGACCACCTGCACGCTCGAGGCACTCTGGGCAACCGGAGGCAGCAGTGAAAGCAGGCAGGCGAACAGCAGGTTGGCGCGGCGCATGGTCATCCATCTCACGGTCGGAACAGGGGCACGATCTTCCGTCAGGCAGAGTTACCCTGCCGCGACCTGCCGCACAATCATCAGCCCAGCGCGACGATCAGCCCCTGCAGCACCGCCCAGGCCGCCACCCCGGCAAGGATGTCGTCGAGCATGATGCCCAGCCCACCATCGACATGGCGGTCGACCCAGCTGATCGGCCAGGGCTTGAGGATGTCCATCACGCGGAACAGCACGAAGCCGGCGAGCAGCCAGTGCCAGCCGGCCGGCACCAGCCAGAAGGTGATCCAGATACCGACGAACTCGTCCCAGACGATGCCCTCGTGGTCGTGCACACCCAGGTCCCGCGCCACCTTGCCGCACAGCCAGACGCCGAACACCAGGCCCGCCGCCAACAGCACCGCGTACGCCCAGCCGGGCAGCAGTTGCCAGAGCGGCACGAACAGCAGTGCCACCAGCGAGCCCCAGGTGCCAGGAGCCTTGGGCATCAGCCCGGAACCGAAGCCGAAAGCCAGGTTCTGCCAGGGGTTGCGCCATATCGCGGGACGCACTTCGTCGCTGGTGGCCTGGTGTATTTCGCTCAAGACTCGGTCCTTTTCTATGTACGGATCGGCCTGCCGGAACTCAGCCGAAATGGGTGTAGCCATGCGCGGCGACGCGGATTTCATCACCCGCGGTATCGACCAGAGCCACGCCCTGCCCCGCCTCGACCCGGCCGATCGGCCGCAGCGGCCAGCCGGCTTCGAGCAAAGCGGGCAACTCGGCGGGCGGCAGGGTGAACGCCAACAGGTAGTCGTCGCCGCCGGCCAGCGCACAGCGCTCGGCCTCTGCCGTGCCGAGCAGTGCCACCGCGGCCGGCGACAGCGGCAGGCGCGATTGCTCGACGACCAGCCGCACGCCCGAGGCGCGGGCAATGTGGCCACAGTCGGCAAGCAAGCCGTCGGAGATGTCCAGCGCCGCACTCGCCCTGCCGCGCAGCGCCTCGCCGAGGGCCAGCTGCGGCTCGGGCGACCAGTAGCGCGCCAGCAAGTGCTCGGCCACGGCCGGCTCGGCCTTTCGCTCGCCGAGCACCAGCGGCAGGGCCGCCGCGCCCTCGCCGAGCACACCGCCGACGCAGAGCAGATCGCCCGGCCGTGCACCGTGCCGGCTCAGGGCCTGCCTCGCGGGGACGCGACCGAACACGGTGACCGTCAGGCACAACGGCCCGCAGGTGGTGTCCCCGCCAAGCAGACGCATGCTGCAGGCCAGTGCCATCTCGTCGAGGCCGCGGGCGAACTCGCCGAGCCAGAGCGGATCGGCCGACGGCAAGGTCAATGCGAGGGTGAAGCCGATGGGCGCAGCGGCCATCGCCGCCAGATCGCTGGTGGCCACCGCCAGGGCGCGCTGGCCGAGCAGGAAGGGGTCGCAGCCGTCGGGAAAATGCACGCCGGCGACCAGCGTATCGGTAGACACCGCCAGCTGCTCGCCAGGCGGCAACTGGAGCAAGGCGCAGTCATCGCCGATGCCAAGCACGACTTCGCCGCCGGACCTGGCACAGGCCGCGGCGGCGAAGTAATGGCGGATCAGCTCGAACTCACCCAGCAAGGCGCGGGCCTCAGCGCTTCTGGCTGCGCACTTCGGCACTGCGCAGGGACGGCGCCAGCTTGTCCAGCACGCCGTTGACGAACTTGTGCCCGTCGGTGGCGCCGAAGGTCTTGGCCAGCTCGATGCCCTCGTTGATCACCACGCGGTAGGGCACGTCGATGCGCTTCATCAGCTCGTAGGTGCACAGGCGCAGGATCGCCAGTTCCACCGGGTCCAGCTCGTCGAGGGCGCGGTCCAGGTGCGGGGTAATCGCCTGATCGACATCGCCCTTGTTGCGCGCCACACCGTTGAGCAGCTCATGGAAGTAGGCGCCGTCGACACCGCTGAAATCGTTGTCGACGCGAAACTGCGCTTCGATCTCGTTGAGGCTCTGACCGGCCATGTGCCACTGGTACAGCGCCTGCATCGCCAGGCTGCGCGCAACCCTGCGGGTCGCGATCTTGCCCTTGGCCTTGGGCTGCGGGGCGTCCTGGCTGTCGTCGCGGTTCAGACTCACTTGGCCTCCAGCTGCGCGAGCAGGCTCACCATTTCCAGTGCGGAGAGTGCGGCTTCGGCGCCCTTGTTGCCGGCCTTGGTGCCGGAACGCTCGATGGCCTGTTCGATGGAGTCGACGGTCAGCACGCCGAAGGCAACCGGCACACCGAATTCCATGGAGACCTGCGCCAGGCCCTTGGTGCATTCGCCAGCGACGTATTCGAAGTGCGGCGTGCCGCCACGGATTACCGCGCCGAGCGCGACGATGGCGTCGTATTCACCCTGCTGGGCGACCTTTTGTGCAACCAGTGGAATCTCGAAGGCGCCCGGGGCGCGGATCAGCGTGATGTCGTCCTCGCGAACGCCGTGGCGCACCAGCGCATCGACCGCGCCGCTGACCAGGCTCTCGACGACGAAGCTGTTGAAGCGGCCCACTACCAGGGCGTACTTGCCTTGCGGGGCGATGAAGGTACCTTCGATGGTCTTCAGGGGCATGGGTGAATTCTCATCTCTTAAAGAACGAAAGGCGCCGCGGTCTGCGCGGCGCCTTGGATTATTCGGCCGGGACGTATTCTACAACTTCCAGGTCGAAGCCGGATATCGCATTGAACTTCATTGGCGAGCTCATCAGGCGCATCTTGCGCACGCCCAGATCACGCAGGATCTGCGAGCCGGCGCCGACGGTGCTGTAGGTGCTCGGCGTCTTCGGTTCCTCGCGCAGGTTGGCGAGGATCTGCTCGCCGCCGGGCTGATGGCCGAGCAGCAGCACCACGCCGGCGCCGGCCTCGGCGACCTGGGCCATGGCCGCGCGCAGGCTCCAGCGCCCCGGCTGGCGGACCATCAGCAGGTCGCGCAGCGGGTCCATGTTGTGCACGCGCACCAGGGTCGGCTGCTCGGGCTGGATCGCCCCCAGGGTCAGCGCCATGTGCACGTCGCCTTCGACCGAGTCGCGGTAGGTCACCAGGTTGAACTGGCCGAGTTCGCTGTCCAGCGGCTGCTCGGAAACACGCTCGACGGTGCGCTCGTGCAGCAGACGGTAGTGGATCAGGTCGGCGATGGTGCCGATCTTCAGGTCATGCTCGGCGGCGAACACCTCGAGCTCCGGGCGTCGGGCCATGGTGCCGTCGTCGTTCATGATCTCGCAGATCACCCCGCTCGGCTCGAAGCCGGCCATGCGCGCCAGGTCGCAGGCGGCCTCGGTGTGGCCGGCACGGGCGAGCACACCGCCGGGCTGCGCCATCAGCGGAAAGATGTGCCCGGGGCTGACGATGTCTTCGGCCTTGGCGTTCTTCGCCACCGCAGCCTGTACGGTGCGCGCGCGGTCGGCGGCGGAAATGCCGGTGGTCACGCCCTCGGCGGCTTCGATCGACACGGTGAACTTGGTGCCGAAGCCCGAGCCGTTGCGCGGTGCCATCAGCGGCAACTTGAGCAGCTCGCAGCGCTGACGGCTCATGGGCATGCAGATCAGGCCGCGCGCGTGCTTGGCCATGAAGTTGATGTGCTCGGCGGTCACGCATTCGGAGGCGATGATGATGTCGCCCTCGTTCTCGCGGTCCTCGTCATCCATGAGGATGACCATCTTGCCGGCGCGGATGTCTTCGATCAGTTCTTCTGCGGTATTCAGGGCCATGCTGGCAGTCTCACTTGTTCAGGTAGCCGTGTTCGGCGAGGAAGGCTTCGCTGATGACGTTCGAACTCGGCTCGGCGGCCTTGTCGCCCAGCAGCAGGCGCTCCAGGTAGCGCGCCAGCAGGTCCACTTCGAGGTTGACCCGACGGCCCGGCCGATAGTCGGCCATGATCGTCTCGGCCAGGGTGTGCGGCACGATGGTCAGCTCGAATTCGGCGCCATTGACCGCATTGACCGTGAGGCTGGTGCCATCGACGGTGATCGAGCCCTTGAGCGCGATGTAGCGGGCCAGCTCGCGCGGGGCACGGATGCGGAACTGCACGGCGCGGGCGTTATCCTCGCGGGCGACGATCTCGCCGACGCCGTCGACATGGCCGCTGACCAGATGCCCGCCGAGGCGGCTGGTAGGCGTCAGGGCCTTTTCCAGGTTGACCCGGCTGCCGGTCTTGAGGTCGACGAAGGCGGTGCGCGCCAAGGTCTCGCGGCTGACATCGGCCCAGAAGCCGTCTCCGGGCAGCTCCACCGCGGTCAGGCAGACGCCGTTGACCGCGATGCTGTCGCCGAGCTTGACGTCAGCTAGGTCGAGCTTGCCGGTGGATACATAGACGCGCACGTCGCCGCCCTTGGGCGTCATCGCGCGGATGCTGCCGATCGCTTCGATTATTCCGGTGAACATGTGGCCTCCCTGTCGAGGCCGAGGAACGAATGCATTCAGTGAACTCCTGTTTGTGAAAAACAGGGCAATGCAGATCGCAGGGACTGGCCCGCCGCCGAACGGCGCCGCCTGAACATCCCGCTCTCTCTCATCCGGACTATGACCGTCGGCTCCGGAATCGCACCGGATCTGCTGACCTCGCCGATCAGGCGGCGAGCGCTCGCGGGCTGGGCTTGCGCCATCACCGCCGGTGGGGAATTTCGCCCCGCCCTGAGAACGTCGGGCCTCGCGGCCCGGGCGAGTTTTTATCACAAATGCGCACAAGGTGCAGCCAAACGCAGCGATTCGGTGTCCCGCGCCGGTCACCCGGCCTGGCGCGGCGCCCTCTACTTCGGCGTTGCGACGATCTTCCAGTCCCCGCCTACCGCGCGAATATCGCGGATGCAGAGTTCGCGCGCCTCGCTCATGCGCTCGAGCGGCAACTCGAGCAGCGGCCGCGCCGAAGAACCGAGGAACTTGGCGGCGACGAACAGCTGGTATTCGTCGATCAGGCCCTGCGCGGCGAAGGCGCCGACCAGGCGCGGGCCGGCCTCGACCAGCACCTCGTTGGCGCCTCGCGCGGCCAGCTCGCCAAGCAGGGCTGCGAGATCGACGCGCCCCTCGCCAAGCGTCAGCAGCTCGTGGCCGGCAGCGCGGTAGGGCGCGGCGTCGACCGAAGCGGCGGCAGCCACCAGCGCCGGCCCGGCCTGGAAGAACGGCGCGCCCAGCGGCACCCGCCCGCGCCCATCGACCAGCACCCGCAGCGGCGGGCGCGACAGTGCCAGCGCCGTCTGCGCCTCATCCAGCCCCAGCTCGGCGCCGCGCACGGTCAGCCGCGCGCCGTCCATCAGCACGGTATCGGCGCCGGTCAGCACCACGCTGGCGCGGGCGCGCAGGCGCTGCACCTCGGCGCGGGCCGCCGGCCCGGTGATCCACTGGCTCTCGCCGCTGGCCATCGCGGTGCGCCCGTCCAGGCTCATCGCCAGCTTGGCGCTGACGAACGGCAGGCCGCTTTCCATGCGTTTGATGAAGCCGCGGTTGAGTTCGCGCGCCTCGTCCTCCAGCACCCCGCTGGCGACCTCGATGCCGACGCTGCGCAGCAGCGCCAGGCCGCGCCCGGCGACCTGCGGATTGGGGTCCTGCATGGCCGCCACTACGCGGGCGACGCCGGCGGCGACCAGCGCCTCGGCGCAGGGCGGCGTGCGCCCGTGATGGCTGCAGGGTTCCAGGGTGACGTAGGCGGTGGCGCCGCGGGCCTGCTCGCCGGCCTGGCGCAGGGCATGCACTTCGGCGTGCGGCTCGCCGGCGCGTACGTGCCAGCCCTCGCCGACCTGCTGGCCGTCCTTGACGATCACGCAGCCGACCCGCGGGTTCGGGTGGGTGGAATACAGGCCCTGGCGCGCCAGCTGCAGCGCGCGGGCCATCCACGCCTGATCCGGCAGCATCAGGCCTTGCCCGGATCGCGCGAGGACAGCCGCTCGATCTCCTCGCGGAACTCGTTGAGGTCCTGGAAGCGGCGGTAGACCGAGGCGAAGCGGATGTAGGCGACCTCGTCGAGCTTCTGCAACTCGGCCATCACCAGCTCGCCGAGCACGCGCGACTTGACCTCGCGCTCGCCGGTAGCGCGTAGCTGGTGCTTGATGTGGCCGATCGCGGCCTCGAGGCGCTCGACGCTCACCGGGCGCTTCTCCAGTGCACGCTGCATGCCGGCACGCAGCTTGTCCTCGTCGAACGGCTGGCGGCTGCCATCGGACTTGATCAGACGCGGCATCACCAGTTCGGCGGTTTCAAAGGTGGTAAAGCGCTCGCCGCAGGCCAGGCATTCGCGGCGCCGACGGACCTGGTCGCCTTCGGCCACCAGACGGGAGTCGATGACCTTGGTGTCATGCGCGCTGCAGAAGGGACAATGCATGGTGACATTCGTGGTCAGAGTGTGAGGAGCGCCATGTTAGCGCATCGCCCAGGCAAGACAAACGAGGGCGCAGTACCATGCCGTATGCCCTGCCACTGCCCCGCCGGAGGAGCCTTCGTGCCGTTTCGTCCCATCCTTTTCAGCGCCGTCCTGCTTGCCGTTGCCGGCTGCGGCAGCCAGCCGAGCGAGGCGCCGGTGCAGCCGGTCGAGCTGCCGGTGCAGCAGTCGGACATCCTCAACCAGCTGCAGGGCCGACTGATCGGCGTTCCGGCCGGCAGCCAGGTCGAACTGGCCCTGCTGGAAGTCGACCGCCGCGACCAGCCCGACCGCCTGCTCAGCTCGCTACAGCTGCAAGGCCAGGGCGAGCCGCTGCCGTTCGCCCTGCAGTTCAACCCCGAGGCCTTTCCGGCCGGACGCACGGTCGAGCTGCGCGGCCGCGTGACCCGCGCGGGCCAACTGATCATGCGCCTGCCGGCGATCCCCATCGAAAGCGCCGGCAGCCAGGCGCTCGGAGATCTGCGCCCGGTGCCGGCGCCATGACCCCGCCGCGCGAGCTGCAACAGGCGCTGGCCGCCCTGCTCGGCGATGCACGCCTGGCCGCCGAGACGCTACCAGGCACCGATCTGCGGCTGTGGCTGATCGATGCGGCGAACATGGATCGCGCCTTCAGCCCAGACGAAACCCGGCGCATCCTCGAGGAGCCACCCTACTGGTGTTTCTGCTGGGCCAGCGGCCTGGTCCTGGCGCAGTGGCTGGCCGAGCATCCCGAATGGGTGCGTGGCCGGCGTGTGCTGGACTTCGGCGCCGGTTCGGGCGTCGCCGCAATCGCCGCGGCCAAGGCGGGTGCGGCCGAAGTGGTGGCCTGCGATCTCGATCCGCTGGCGCTGGCGGCCTGCCGCGCCAATGCCGCGCTGAACGAGGTTCAGCTGAGCTACTCGGCGGACTTCTTCGCCGAAGCCGATCGCTTCGACCTGATCATCGTCGCCGACGTGCTCTACGACCGCGCCAACCTGCCGCTGCTCGACCAGTTTCTCAGCCGCGGCCGCGAGGCGCTGGTGGCCGACTCGCGGGTGCGCGACTTCGCCCACCCGCTGTACCAGGGCCTTGGCATGCTCGAAGCCTGCACCTGGCCGGACCTCGCCGAACCGGCGGAATTTCGCCGGGTCAGCCTCTACCACGCCCGCCGCGCAGAGGCGGCAGCATGAACGACCCGCTGCGGCTGTTCTTCGCCCTGCCCTGCCCGGCCGACCAGGCACAGGCCATCGGCCGCTGGCGCGACGAGCAGGGCCTGGACGGGCGCGCCGTACCGCTGGCGAACCTGCACCTGACGCTGGCGTTTCTCGGCGCGCAACCGGCCGACGCACTGGCCGAGATCGCGCGCCTGGGCGAGTCGATCCATGCCGAGGCCTTCGAGCTGCGCCTGGACCGGCTGATCAGCCTCGGCAAGGGGTTCACTTGCCTGGCGCCAGAGCAGCCGCCGCGCGCGCTTGGCGACCTTGTCGCGCTGCTGCGCGCCGGCCTGGCCGAACGCGGGCTGCCGGTGGACGACCGCCCCTTCCTGCCGCATCTGACATTGATGCGCCAGGCAGGCGAGCGCCGGCACGCTACGACCCCGACATTCGCCTGGCCGGTCGAGTCCTTTGCGTTGTATGTGTCGGAGCAGGAGGAAGGCGGCGTGCGTTATCGGCCGTTGCGGCACTGGCCGCTGCGCCGGAGCACAGCGGCCGCCGCGAGCTGAGCGAACTCAGGCGGGTACGCGAATCAGGAAACGGAACAGCGAACCATGCTGCTCCACCGCGAGGCAGTCGTAGCCCTTGGCGCGGGTGTCCTCGGGGATGCCGTTGACCGATTGCGAGCAGTCGGTCACCACTTCGAGCAACTGCCCCGGCTTCATCGTCTCGAGGGTTTCGAGCGTGGCAATCGCGTTGTACGGGCAGTGTTCGCCTCGCAGGTCAAGCGAGAGATCGGGTACCTGGCTCATCGAGCGAGCTCCTTTTCGGTTGGAATCGTTTGGCGTTGAGGTGCACCAGCAGCATGGCCACGGCAAGCCCGGCGAACGTCAGCATCAACCCGCTGGTGGGGCCGAAGCGCTCGAGCAGGTTGACCTTCGGAAAGGGCAGCGCCAGGGTGCTGCCAAGTGCGTCCCAGTACACCGCGACGAGGGTGCCGCCGATGACGTTGCCGACGCCAACCACCCAGAAGTGCACCTGGCCTTCCATCGCGCGGTACATCCAGCCGGTTTCGCAGCCGCCGGCGACCACGATGCCAATGCCGAACAGCACGCCGCCGATGATCGCGTTCGGGCCCATCCAGAAGATCTTCGGGCTCGCCCCCAGCGCAATGGCGCCAAAGGTACCGACGCATGCCACGGCCATGCCGAGCAGGATGCCGTACGCCGCGCGGGTGCGGCCGGTGGTCCAGAGGTCGCGCGCGGCGCTGGTGAAACAGATCTGCGCACGCTCGATCAGCCCGCCGAACAGCAGCCCGAACAGCACCGCCATGCCCAGCACCAGCGAGGCGTCGAAACGCCAGGCGGCAAAGGCCACCGCCACCAGCGCAACGCCGACACCGATACGCGCCTGCAGGCCGGCACGCCGGCGGGTCGCTTCAGGGTCGGCAAACAGCGCACTGGCCTGAGTACCGACCCGCAGCGGCGTGCGCAGCCAGGGCAGCAGGCAGATCTTCACGCCGACCCAGGCGCCGGCCACAGTGGCGAGCATGAAGGCCCAGGCATGCAGGGAAAACATCGGAATGCCGGTGAAGAACGCCGCCAGGTTGCAGCCCATCGCCAGGCGCGCACCGAAGCCGGCGATGATGCCGCCGACCAGCCCCTGCAGCAGGCGCCGCCGGCTGGTCGGCCAGCGCAGGCTGACGTTGTTGGCCCACAGCGCGGTGCTCAACGCACCGAGCAGCATGCCGATGATCATCACCCCGTCGACCCGATCGAGCGGCGTGCCGTTCAGGCCAAGCAGCTTGAAATAGCTCCACTGCTCGGGCTGGGCACCGAACCAGGCCAGCACATGGCCGCCCCAGCGGGTGAACTCGCCGGTAACGGCCCAGAAGGTTCCCGTGATTGCAAAGTAATAGGCAGAGGCGACCCCGAGTGCGACCAGTGCCGGCAGCGGCGACCAGAAACGCACGAGGTAGCGCTCCCGAAAAGCGGAGAGCGAGGACATTTGAAGCTCCTTTTGACGCGCGACTGCAATCGCCGCACCGGTCTAGGAAAGGTTGTGTGGCCCGGCAGCGCCGGGCCGGCGCAACCTTAGCCCAGCGCCCGCGAAGACGCGAGTACTTGCATGGCGCCGTCGGCGCCCCCATGTCATCCTGCAGCCTTTTCCCTGCCCGCCCTCGACGAGATTCCGATGAGCCAGAGTCCCTTCATCTTCGATGTCACCAGCGCCAACTTCGAGCAGCTGGTGCTGGAAAACTCCTTTCACAAACCGGTGCTGGTGGACTTCTGGGCCGAGTGGTGCGCGCCGTGCAAGGCGCTGATGCCGCTGCTGGCGAAGATCACCGAGGAGTATGCCGGCGAGCTGCTGCTGGCCAAGGTCAACTGCGACATCGAGCAGGACGTGGTGATGCGCTTCGGCATCCGCAGCCTGCCGACGGTGGTGCTGTTCAAGGACGGCCAGCCGGTCGACGGCTTCGCCGGGGCGCAACCCGAATCAGCGATCCGCGCGATGCTCGAACCGCACGTGCAGCTGCCACCGGCGCCAGAGGCCGACCTGCTGCAAAGCGCCAGGGAGCTGTTCGCCGAAGGCCGCATCGGCGATGCCGAAAACACGCTCAAGCAGTTGCTTGGCGAGGACAACGAGAACGCCGAGGCGCTGATTCTCTATGCCCGCTGCCTGGCCGAGCGCGGCGAGCTGGGCGAGGCCGAAACCGTCCTCGCTGCAGTCAAGGGCGACGAGCACAAGCAGGCGCTGGCCGGCGCCCGTGCGCAGCTGACCTTTCTGCGCCAGGCCAACGACCTGCCGGAGCCAGCGGCGCTCAAGTCGCGCCTGGCGCAGGACCCGGGCGACGACGAGGCCACCTATCAACTGGCCGTACAGCAACTCGCCCGACAGCAGTACGAAGCCGCCCTCGATGGCCTGCTCAGGTTGTTCGTGCGCAACCGCAGTTTCAACGAAGGCGTAGCGCACAAGACGCTGCTACAGGTATTCGACCTGCTCGGCAACGATCACCCGCTGGTCGGCCAGTACCGCCGCAAGCTGTATCAGGCGCTCTACTGAGCTGCTTCAGCCGATCCAGCGATAGGTCGGGGCGTCGGCCCCATGCTCGACCTGCACCTGCTCGCTATGCCGCAGCCTGACCAGCAGCCGCTTGGCCGCTTGCTCGCTGCCGGCCAGCACGCGCAGCTCCTCGAAGAGTTGCGGGCCCTCGAGAATGCCGGCCTGGCGCAGGCGCTCCTGGGCGGTCTGCCAGAGCGCATCCTCTCGCGGTCGCCGCGCGCCGCCCTGCTCCGCAGCCGCGGGCTGCGCCGCGACGAAGCCCGCGGCCAGATTCGCCCAATCCTCGTTGTCGAGTTCGATGGCAAGGTCGACCGGCCAATCGCCGATCTTTCCGCTGATCCTGATCATGACCGCCTCCAAGCGCGAAACGCCTCATGCTCACATGCCGCAGGAAATCTGGCCAGCCGCAAGCAATAGTTGTTATAACGTAACGCACGCTTTTCTACCGGAGCCCTTCATGCGCCAGCTCATCGCCTTTTCGACCCTCGTCCTGCTGCCGGTACTGGCCCAGGCGCACGAGCAGACCCAGGAACAAGCCGAGCACGATGCCGCGGCCACCCACGCCGCGCTGCACGCCCATGAACATGGTGTTGCCGAGCTCGATGTGGCGTTCGAAAGCGAGCACCTG
Source organism: Stutzerimonas sp. CXK-1 (assembly GCF_057738225.1). Taxonomy (NCBI): domain Bacteria; kingdom Pseudomonadati; phylum Pseudomonadota; class Gammaproteobacteria; order Pseudomonadales; family Pseudomonadaceae; genus Stutzerimonas; species Stutzerimonas sp. CXK-1. The sequence continues at coordinate 3,456,087 of NZ_CM173217.1, forward strand.
GACCTGGAGCTGCGCAGCCCGGCGATCAATCTGCTGGGGTTCGAGCACGCACCGGCCGGCGAGCCGGACGAACGCCGCATTGCCGCCGTGAGTGGCGATCTGCAACAGCCGCAAAGGCTGTTCGGCATACCGGCACAGGCAGGCTGCGCCGTCAGTGAGCAGGAGATCGACAGCTCGCTGCTGGGCAGCAATCACGCCGGCTACAAGCGCGAGGGCACCTCGCGGGCGGCCGACGATAACGGCCATAGCGACATCCTCGCGCGCTACAGACTCCTGTGCACCGAGCCGACCAAACTGACGCAACTGGACCTCAGCGCGCTGTTCGCCGGCTATCCCGGGCTCGAACGCGTGCGTGTGCAGCTGATCGGCCCCGGCGGTCAGCGTGCTGCGGAGCTGGGCCTGCGCGCGGCGACCCTCGAGTTCTGACGATGCCCGCCGAACACGCCATGGCTCCGCCCGTCCTCGAGATCCACGATCTGCATTTCGCCTGGCCCGGGCAAACCGAGCTGCTGCATATCCCGCAGCTGAGCCTGCACCAGGGTGAACGGGTGTTTCTCGAAGGCCCTTCGGGCAGCGGCAAGAGCACGCTGCTGGGCCTGGTCGGTGGCGTGCATATGCCCGACCGCGGGCACGTCCGCCTGCTCGGCCGCGACCTGGCCAGCCTCGGCGCCGCAGCCCGCGACCGCTGGCGGGTCGATCACACCGGCTTCATCTTCCAGCAGTTCAACCTCCTGCCGTTCCTCTCGGCAAGCGCCAACGTCACCCTGCCCTGCGGCTTCTCGCGCCTGCGCCGGGAGCGTGCCTGCGGTCGACACGGCAGTACTGAGCAGGCCGCAAGCCGGCTGCTCGAGCACCTTGGGCTGCCCCCGTCGCTGCTCGAGCGCCGCGCCGACTCGCTCTCCATCGGCCAGCAGCAACGGGTCGCCGCGGCTCGTGCGCTGATCGGCCAGCCGGAACTGGTGATCGCCGATGAACCAACCTCGGCGCTGGATGCCGACAGCCGCGAGAGTTTTCTGCGCCTGCTGTTCGACGAATGCAGTGCAGCCGGCGCCAGCCTGCTGTTCGTCAGCCACGACCGCAGCCTGGCGGGCCTGTTCGACCGCAGCCTGTCGCTGCCGGCACTCAACCGGGCCCGCCCGATCACGGAGAGTTGAGCTTGCATCTGTTGCGCCTGGCCTTGGCGAGCCTGAACAACCGCCGCTTCACCGCCCTGCTGACGGTCATGGCCATCGCGCTCTCGGTGTGCCTGTTACTGGCCGTCGAGCGCATCCGCACCGAGGCACGCACCAGCTTCGCCAGCACCATCAGCGGGACCGATCTGGTGGTCGGCGCGCGCTCCGGTTCGGTGAACCTGCTGCTCTACTCGGTATTTCGCATCGGCAACGCGACCAACAACATCCGCTGGGAGAGCTTCGAGCACTTCGCCAATCACCCGCGGGTGCGCTGGGCGATACCGCTTTCGCTAGGCGATTCGCACCGCGGCTACCGGGTACTCGGTACCAACCTGGCCTATTTCGAGCATTACCGCTACGGGCGCAAACAGCCGCTGGCTCTGGCTGAAGGGCGGCCGTTCGCCACGGCCCCCTTCGAAGTGGTGCTCGGCGCGGAAGTTGCCCAGCAATTGAACTACCGGCTCGGCGATTCGCTGGTGCTTGCGCACGGCGTCGCCCGCATCAGCCTGCTTCAGCACGACGACAAGCCCTTCGAGGTGGTCGGCATTCTCCAGCGCACCGGCACACCGGTCGACCGCACGCTGCACATCAGCCTGGCGGGCATGGAAGCGCTGCATGCCGACTGGCGTCATGGCGTACCGGCCCAGGGTGCGGCGCGACTGAGTGCCGCGCAGGCGCGCGAGCTGCCGCTGCAGCCCCGGCAAATCACCGCGTTTCTCCTTGGCCTGGACAGTCGCCTTGCCACCTTCGGCCTGCAGCGCGAGATCAACGGCTACCACAGCGAACCGCTGCAGGCGGTGCTGCCCGGGGTAGCGCTGCAGGAATTGTGGAGCCTGATGGGAACCGCCGAGCAGGCGCTGCTGGTCATTTCGCTGTTCGTCGTGCTGATCGGTCTGGTCGGTATGCTGACGGCGATCCTCACCAGCCTCAACGAGCGCCGCCGGGAAATGGCCATCCTGCGCTCGGTCGGTGCGCGCCCCTGGCATATCGCCGGGCTGTTGGTCGCCGAAGCCCTGCTGCTGGCAGTCGCCGGCATGCTGCTCGGCGTCGCGCTGCTCTATCTGGCGATACTGGGGGCGCAGGGACCGCTGCAGGCGCACTACGGCCTGTACGTTCCCCTGCGCTGGCCCGGCCAGCATGAATGGCGGCTGCTCGGCGCGGTGCTGTGCGCCGCCGTGCTGATGGGCGGCGTACCCGCCTGGCGCGCGTACCGGCAGTCGCTCGTCGACGGCCTGTCCATTCGCCTTTGAGAACGTCATGCACAGACCCCTGCCGATCCTGCTGCTGTGTCTGGTGTCGTCCTGGGCGACCGCCGAGATACGCGAGCTACGTTGGTCGGAACTGGTACCGGCCGATGCGCCGCCCCCGGCCCCGCCGGCCGCGATGCACGACCTGTCGCAACTGGCCGATGTACTCGCCGCCGAGAATGGCCCCGCAGCGGCGCAACAGCACCCGAATGCGCCGGTGGTGCAGGCGCTGGACGGCCTCGAGGTGCGTCTGCCGGGTTACATCGTGCCGCTGGAAATCAGTGAGCAGGAGCGCGTCGTGGAGTTCCTGCTGGTGCCTTATTTCGGCGCCTGCATTCACGTGCCGCCGCCGCCGCCGAACCAGATCGTCCACGCCACCAGCGAGCCAGGGGTAAAGGTAGAGCAACTCTATCAACCGTTCTGGATCGAAGGTCCGTTGCGCGTCGAGCCAGCCAGCAGCGAGCTGGCCGAAGCGGGCTACAGCATGCAGGCGCAGCGTATCTTTCCCTACGACCTGCCCTGAACGGCGGGCGTGGCTCAGTTGGTGCGGGCGACCTGACGCTCGCGCTCGAAGCTCAGCTCACTCTCCGCCCACTCACGCCAGGCGCGCACCTGGCGCCGCTCGGCCCCGGCACGCTCAGCCTTGCGCAGCGCCTCAAGGCCGGCCTGCCAATGGGCCTGCTCGAGTTCGAGCTGGGCCAGATTCATCCACAGCTTCGCCTGGCCGCTCCGGGCCGCCAGCTCGCGGTACAGTTCCGCCGCTGTGCTGCGCTCGCGCGCCTGCCACCAGAGCTGCGCCAGCCTCTCGCGGCGGGTCGCGCTTCCTTGCAACAGATCGGCGTCGAGCATGCCGTCCAGCAGTCGTGCGGCTTGCCAGGGTTGACCGGCTGCGGCGGCCAGCAGCACCAGGTTGTCCAGCTCCGCCTCGCTGAAGCGCAGGCCCTTGGCGTAGGCGGTGCGCAGCGTGGCCAACGCCCGCTCGTCGGCGCCGGCCAGTTGCTGCAGCCCGGCCAACTGGCGCCAGCTACGCGGCTGGTCTGGGTGGCGCAACAGCAGCTGGCGCTGCCAACGCTCGGCCGCCGGGTAGCGCTTGAGCTCGGCGTTGCCGGCCACCAGCAGTTGCAGCCAGACGTCTTCGGCGCGCGGATTGGCCGCCACATAACGTTCGGCCAGGGGCAGCGCCTTGGCATGCTGGCCGAGCCCCTGGTATGCCTGCACGAGCATGCGCAGGATATCGGCATCCTGCTGGTCCGCCCCCTTCAACAGGCTGACGACGCGGGCGAAGTCGCCTTCGGCGAGATACAGGCGCGCCAGGTTGGCGCGTTCGGCGGCGAGTGTCTGCTCGTCGAGCTTGCCGCTGGCCAGCGCCTTGTCGAGCCACCGCACGGCGTCGGCGGTATCGCCCTGCGCCCAGGCCAGGTAGCCAAGGCTGCGCCAGACCAGGGCCTGCTCGATGCTGCCAGGCTTGGCCCCGGCGCCCTGCAGCGCCTTTCGCGCAGCGCCATAGTCACCCCTCTGCTGAGCGCTTTGCGCCTCTTGCAGAGCGCTGTATACGCCAGGTGCAATGCTTTGCGCCGCCTGGGCGGCACTGGCGAAGGTAAGGATCAACACGAGCAGCAGACGAGGCATCTCAGCGTTCTCCTTGCAGGCGGAAGTGCAGGGTTTTCACGGCTTCGCGCGAAACCGCCACGCCGTTCTCGGTGCGTGGAGCAAAGCGCCAGCGAGCCGCCGCCCGGCGCGCCTCGCGGTCGAAGACGTTGCGCGGCGAAGCCTCCAGCACGCGGATGTTTTCCACCCGGCCGGAGGGGGAAATGGTGAAGGCCAGCTTGATATGCCCTTCGATCCCGCGTTGCCGGGCTCGGTAGGGATATTCGGGACGAACATCGTTGAGCGGCACCACCTCTTGTTCCGGCCCGCCCGGCTGCCCGCCCGCCTCGGCGGCGGCAGCGGCGGCGGGTGCCGTGGCGGCTGGCGCAGGGGCCGCAGCGGCGCTCAGGCCGCTCAAGCTCGGCGCCGGTGCCGCGGCGACCGACACACCGGCATCGATGTTCGGCAGATCGAGATCGAGCTTTGGCAGATTGGCCGCCGGCGTCGCCATGCTCGGCGTCGGTGGCGTCGGCGGCTGCGGCGTCTTGGGTTGTGGCGGCTGTGGCGCCTGCTGGCGCGTGCGCGTCGCGGCTTCCTGGTTGCGCCCATCCATGCGGACGAAGTTGGCGACTGCGACGGGCTCGTCGCTGACTTCGCTGCGCGGCGGCGAGACCATGCTCAGCATGAGTGCGAACAGCAATACGGTGACCACACAGGCCGCCAGCAGCGAAAAGCCGGCGCGGCTCAAGCCCTGGCGCATTACCGCGCTCCCGTGCTGGCCGCCAGCGCCACGTCGCGGACCCCGGCCTGTCGCGCCTGATCCATGACCTGCACCACCAGGCCGGTGCGTGCATCCTGGTCGGCCTGCACCACGACCGCACCATCGGGCTGATCGACGCGCATGCGCTCGACATGGGCGCGCACGCTGCGCACGTCGATCTGCTGCTTGTCGATCCAGATCTGGCCGTCGGCGGTCACGGCGATGAGGATGTTGCCCTTGTCCTGGGCGCTGGCGGTATCGGCCTGCGGGCGCTGCACCTCGACGCCGGACTCCTTGACGAAGGAGCTGGTGACGATGAAGAAGATCAGCATGATGAAGACCACATCGAGCATCGGCGTGAGGTCGATGCCGGTGTCTTCGTCCTGCTGGTAATGATGGCGACGCATACGCATCAACAACTCCTCAATCGTGACGCAGCTGGTCGGCCAGCCGGTCGAGCGACAGCCGGGCGATACGCTCGAGGCGCGCCAGGCTGAACAGTCCAGTGATGGCCAGCACCATGCCAGCCATGGTCGGCAGGGTGGCTTGCCAGACGCCAGCGGCCATGCCGCGCGGGTTGCCGGTACCGTTGAGCGACAGCACGTCGAACACGGCGATCATCCCGGTCACGGTGCCGAGCAGGCCGAGCAGCGGGTAGAGCGCCACCAGCGCCTTGCTCAGGCGCAGCGGCCCGGCCAGTTGCTGCTGAGCCTGCGCCAGCCAGGCGCTGCGTACCGCGCGCTGCCAGGTGCCGGGCTCGCTGGCCAACCGGGCCCAGGCCTGGCGGCGGGCGTCGACCCAGCGCGGGAACACCCGGCGCATGTACCAGAGGCGCTCGAACACCAGTGTCCAGTACAGCACGCAGAGCACCGCCAGCGCCCACATGACGACCCCGCCGGCGGCCATGAAGTCGAGCAGCAGATGACCGCTGTCGACCAGCCGCAGCCAGAGCCCGTGCAGATCAGTCACGACGAGGCGTTCCCGACAAGTGCAGCGCGATCAGGCCCGCGCTCTGCTGTTCGAGGAGCTGGATCAGCGCCTTGCTGCGACTGGCCAGCAGCGCGTGCAGGAAAAGCAGCGGGATGGCCACCACCAGGCCCATCACGGTGGTTACCAGCGCCTGCGAGATGCCATCGGCCATCAGCCGCGAATCACCGCCACCGCTCTGGGTGATGGCCTGGAAGGTGACGATCATGCCCGTCACGGTGCCCAAGAGACCAAGCAACGGCGCAACAGCCGTCAGCAACTTGAGCAGCGGCTGGCCGCGCTCCAGCGGCGGCGTTTCCTGCAGGATCGCCTCGTCGAGCTTGAGCTCCAGGGTCTCCAGGTCCGCAAGCTGCGGCTTCGGCCCGAGCACACCAATGATGCGGCCGAGCGGATTGTCGTCGCGCGGCCGCTCGAGCTCGCGCATCTGGCTGGCGACCTTGCGGCCGACGCCACTGAGATAGACCATTCGCCAGCCCGCCAGGCACAGGCCGAGCACACCCAATGCGACAATGACCCAGCCGACCAGCCCGCCCTGCTGCAGGCGCGCCCAGAAATCCGGCTCGCGCTGCAACTGCGCCAGCAGTGTGCCGCGGCTCGGGTCGATCGGTAGCACACCCAGCGCCTCATCGCTGCGCAGATAGTCATCGACTTCGCCCATGCCGGAAGGCTGCCGAGCCGGTGCTAGCAGCTGACCGGCATCGGCGTCGTAGCGCAGGAAGTCATCCTGGCCGAAGACCGAGAACGTACCGACGCGCAGCACCGGCTGCTCGCTGCGCTGGCCGTCGGCCCCAACCACCGGGAGGCTGACCTGCTCGACCCGACCGCTGGCGGCCAGGTCCTCCAACAGCGTCATCCAGAACGCATCCAGATCCTCGGCCGAGGGCAGCGTGCGGCTCTCGGCGAGCCCTCGCAGTTGCGCCAGGCGCTCGGGATATTGGGCATTGAGAAGGCTGTCCTGCCACTGCCCGGCAATGTCGCCGGCGCTCTGGCGGACCACACCGAACAGCTCGCCCAGATGACCGACGCGCTGGGCCAGCAACTTCTCCTGCTCGGCAAGCAGCGCTTCCTGCCGGTCGAACTCGGCCTTGAGCCGTTCGGCCTCGGCCTGCTGCTCGGCCAGCGCCGCCTTGGCCTGTGCCAGCAGACGGGCCTGTTCGCCGCGGTCACGCACGAAAGCCTGCTCGCGCGCCTGCATGGCGCTCGCTTCGGCGGCCCGCTCACTGCGGATGCGCTCAAGCAACTGATCGGGATTCAGCGGCTCGGCGGCATTCACCAGTACCGGCGCCAGCAGCAGCAGCGCCAGCAGAGAAAACAGACGACTCATTGCGCACTCTCCCGACCGAGGGTTTTCACCGGCAATTCCAGGTAAGCCGGGGCCTGCTGCTGACGCGCGATGGCGATCGCCTGGGTCAGCGGGCGCCGTGCGCTGCCGTCGAGCACCTCCCAGCTGCGGGTCGCCGGATTCCACCAGCCGCTCTCATGCGCATCCAGGGTCTGGTAATAGAGCATCACGCGACCCAGGCGCAGAAACTCGACACTGCGCGAACCGCCCTCGACCGGCAGCTCGCCGCGCCAGGCCTCGAGGGTGCGGCCGTAATCGCTCTCGATCTGATACGCCTCGAGAATGCGACGGTACTTTTCCGCCAGGCTGACATCGGCACGTGGCAGCAACTCCTCGAGCTGTGCCAGACGGTCGGCCCGCTCGTCCGGCAGGAACGGCAGATCCGCCTCGATGAACTGCCCCAGCACCTCCACCATGCGACTCATCTGCGGCGTCACGGCCTCCTGAGTGCGCTCGATGCCCTGTAGCTGCCTTCCGTAGCCTTCGAGCTCCTTTTGCTGCGCCGCCGTCAGCTCGCGCATCTGCGCGTTATAAGCCTTCAGGGCCTCGGCCTGCTGCACGGCACTGCGATAGTCGGTAAGCATCTGGCGGGTGGCATCGTCGAGCTGCTCGATGCGCGCCTGGGACGAGGCTGCCTCCTCGGACAGACGCTCACTCTCTTCGAGCGCCGCATCGAGTGGAGCAGCCACCAGCGGCGCAGCGAACTGCACGCAACAGGGCAGCACGGCGACCGCCAGCAGGCGGGGAAGGACGGACGACATGGGGAATCCTTGCTAGGAGAACTTAACTCAAAGAAGAACCATTATCATTAGTAAATTGATCTAAAGCAAGCAGGGCAAAAGGTCGCAGCACGGCCCCCCGTTTTCATTGAGCCAAGTCAAAAAGCCCCAATCGGCCACACCTACCATTGCCCCATCGAATTACGCACACATGGAGCAAGCATTATGCGCAAGACCCTGTTCACCGCTTCCGCGCTGGCCCTGGCGCTGGCCGCCCCCTTCGCCCAGGCCTTCGAGGCCGGGGACATCATCGTTCGCGCTGGTGCGATTACTGTTGATCCGCATGAGGACAGCGGGAATGTAAAAGTCGCCGGCCAGCCCATCGATGCTAAGGCAACGCTGGATAGCGACACGCAGCTGGGCCTTAACTTTGCCTACATGCTGACGGACAAAGTCGGCCTTGAACTGCTGGCTGCGACTCCTTTCAGTCATGACGTTGGCCTGAAAGCAGGCGGCACGTCGTCTAAATTGGGAAGCTTGAAGCATCTGCCCCCAACCCTTAGTGTCGTCTACTATCCGTTGGAAAAGACCTCTGCATTCCAGCCCTATGTTGGCGCCGGCATTAACTACACTTGGTTCTTCGATGACAAGCTAACCAGCGAGGCGGAAACAGCTGGCTTCCGCGGTCTTGACATGAAGGACTCCTGGGGTTTGGCGGCTCAGGTTGGCATGGATTACATGCTGACAGAGAACGTGATGCTAAACGCTCAAGTTCGCTACATTGATATCGAAACCGAGGGAACCACGTATGCCGGCCCGGCTAAAGTGACGGTCGATGTAGACGTCGACCCCTTCGTCTACATGGTCGGCCTCGGCTACAAGTTCTGACGAACCTAGCCGTCCCAGACAGCAGAAAGGCGCCCATCGGCGCCTTTCTTGCGTTTTCACCAGGCGTTATCGCCGCAACAGACGGGCCAGGCCATCACGCATGCTGGTCGGCGGCTGAGGAAGGCGATAACGCGCCAGCAGGCGCGCGTTGTTCGCGCGCGAATGACGGATATCACCGGGCCGGGCAGCCAGATGAGTCACCGGCGGCAACTGCCCAAGCACCTCACCAATCGCCGCCAGCAACTGGTTCAGCGAAGTGGTCTGGCCGAGCCCCACGTTTACCGCACCCACCTCGACTTCTGACGTCTCGAGCGCCTGTACCAGCACCTCGACCAGATCGCCGACATAGAGGAAATCGCGTGTCTGCTCGCCATCACCGAAGACACTGATCGGCTGGCCCCGCTGCGCACGCTCGGTAAAGATGCTGATCACGCCCGAATAAGGCGACGAAGGATCCTGGCGAGGCCCGTAGATGTTGAAGAAGCGGAACACCACCGGCTCCAGCCCATGCTGGCGCCGATAGAAGTCCAGGTAATGCTCGCTGGCCAACTTGTCCGCCGCATAGGGCGTCAGGGGTGCCTTGGGCGTGTCTTCGTCGATCGCGGTTCCCTCGCCGTTGTTGCCGTACACCGCGGCGCTGGAGGCGAACACGACCCGTCTTATCCCGGCGGCACGCATCGCCTCGCAGACATTGAGCGTACCGATGAGATTGGCGCGATGCGTCCCGACAGGGTCCTCCACCGAGGCCTGCACCGAAGCCACGGCGGCGAGATGGACCACCGCACCACATCCCTCGATGGCACCCCGAACGCATTCGGCATCGGCAACATCGCCGACGATCAGCTCGACCCGGTCGTCTTGCGGCAGATTGCTGCGCTTGCCGGTAGAGAGGTTGTCGAGCACGCGAACCCGATAGCCGCGGGCAAGCAGGACATCGACCAGGTTGGAGCCGATGAAGCCGGCCCCCCCGGTCACCAGGATCGGCAGATCAGCCATGACGGTAGTAGCGTTCCAGTAGGCTCGGCAGCCCGGCGCGCCAGGCGCGCGGCTTGATGCCGAAGGTATTGAAGATCTTCTTGCAGGCGAGCACGCCGTGCTGGGGTTCGTCGTCGGCATCCTCGCAAGCGGCATGGGCTGCCGGCTGCAGGACGTCGGCCGTCAGCTGTCGGTAGCGACTGGCTTCGGCAAGCAGAGCCTGACCGACCAGCAGCGGGGTCGAGGCTTCATGACCGCCGTAATGATAGGTCCCCCACAACGGCGCCTGGCAGTCGAGCTGCTTGAGCACGGCGAGGATGACCCTCGCGGCATCATCCACCGGCGTCGGATTTCCGCGCCGGTCATCGGCGAGCCGGATCGCCTCACCGCTTTCAAGACGCTTGAGGAACCGCCCGAGCAAGCCATCGCTGCTGTCGTCGAGCAACCAGCCGAAGCGCAACAGCACGTGCCTTGGGCAAAGCGAGCGCACGCTCTGCTCGAACTGCCAGAGCGACTGGCCGCGGACATCCAGCGGCGCGACTTCGTCCTTCTCGCTGTAGGCGGTCGTACGCGCGCCGTCGAAGACGCGATAGCTGGAGGGCTGCAGAAGAATGAAGTCGTGATGCTGACAGAGTTCGGCAAGACGCTCGACCGAGCGCGCCTGAGCAGCCAACGCGACGTCGCTCGCTTGCCCGCTCTGGAACCAGTCGTAGTAATAGGCGAGGTTGATCACCGCATCCGGTCGGTTGTCGTCCAGCAGCTGGGTCAGGCTCGCCGCATCCCAACCGTGCGCTGGCGGCCGCGGTGCGAGAAAGCCGATGTCCTCTTCGGCCCCCAGACGGATGAGCGCCTGCCCGAGGGCATTGCCTCCACCCAACAGCAACAGGCGCATTCGCATCAAGCAGACCTAGAACGGGATGTCATCATCGAAGCTGTCATAGTCCGGCGCAGGCTGCGGAGCTGCCTGGCGCTGCGGCTGGGCCTGCTGGCGCGGAGCCTGCTGGGGCTCACGCTGCGGCCGCGGCTGGCGCGGCGCGTCGTCGGAGGAGCCGCCGCGGCTGCCGAGCAACTGCATGGTGCCATTCATGTCCACCACGATTTCGGTGGTGTAGCGCTTGACGCCGTCCTTTTCCCATTCACGGGTCTGCAGGCGGCCCTCGATGTAGCACTGCGAACCCTTGCGCAGGTACTCGCCGGCGATCTCGGCGACTTTGCCGAACAGCACGACACGGTGCCATTCGGTGCGTTCCTGGAGCTGGCCGGTCTGCTTGTCCTTCCAGCTGTCGGTGGTTGCAAGCGTGATGTTGGTCACCGCGTTGCCATTGGGCAGATAGCGGGTCTCGGGATCACCGCCCACGTTGCCGATCAAGATGACCTTATTCACCCCTCTGGCCATGGGTAACTCCTTCGGAAAAGAAATGTTTCAAGGGGCCCCAACGCATTCCGCCCGGGCGGCGGAACAGAGACCAGTGATCGCGAATGTTACCTTACCGCCCTGCCCCGGCCAACCAAGGAGCCGGAAGCAGCCAGCATTCCGGCCACTCCGTTCGATGTCGACGATGCCTCAGGCGACCAGCCGCTCGAGCGCCTGGCGGTCGACCTGCTGGCTGTCCACCTTGACGTAGGCCGCCGCCTCGTCGGCAACGATGAGCACATCGGCGACACCCTGCAGCGCCAGGAGCCGGGCCTCGAGCTCGCTGTCGGTCAGCGCCCGCCCGGACAACGGCAACCGCAGGCTGGTCACGTAAGGCGGCTCGCGCATGCCCAGCGCGACCGCCAGCCAGAGCGCACAGAGCACTGCACAACCGATGAACACGGTGCTCAGCCCGCCATGCTGGTAGAACCAGCCGCCGAGCACGCCCCCCAGCCCAGCCCCGAGGAACTGGCTGGTCGAATACACGCCCATCGCCGTGCCCTTGCCCCCCGCCGGGGCGACCTTGCTGATCAGCGATGGCAAGGATGCCTCGAGCAGGTTGAACGCGATGAAGAAGGCGACCATTCCGGCAACCAGCGTCCACAGCCGGTCGCCGAACAGCCAGAAGAACAGTTCGCACAGCAGCAGGCCGGCCACCGCCCCCAGCACGACACGCCGCATGCGACGCTTCTTTTCGCCATAGATGATGAACGGCACCATGCCGAAGAAGCCGACCAGCAACGCCGTCAGATAGACCCACCAATGCTGCTCACGGGGCAGGCCGCCCTGCTCCACCAGCGCCAATGGCAGCGCAACGAAGCTGGCCATCAGCACGGCATGCAGGGCGAGAATGGCGAAATCCAGCCGCAGCAGCTCCGGGTGCCGCAGCGTGGCGCCCAAGGCCTGGCGGGCAACGCCCGATTCGCGATGGCGAATGTGCGCCTGCGGGCGCGGCAGAAAGACAACGATCAGCGCGCCGAGCACCGCCAGCGCCGCCGTGGTCCAGAACAGTCCGGAGAGACCGAACGCCCGGGTCAGCAGCGGGCCGATGACCATCGCCACGGCGAATGACAGCCCGATGCTCATGCCGATCATGGCCATCGCCTTCGTACGATGCTGTTCACGGGTGAGATCCGACAGCAACGCCATTACCGCTGCCGAGATCGCGCCAGCCCCTTGCAGCACACGCCCGAGGATGACGCCACCTATGCTGTCGGACATAGCCGCGACGGCCGCACCAACGGCGAATATCAGCAGGCCGAAGTAGATGATCGGCAGGCGCCCGATGCGGTCTGAAAGCACGCCGAACGGAATTTGCAGCACCGCCTGGGTCAAACCATAGGCACCGATGGCAAAACCGATGAGGGCGGGCGTGGCATCCTTGAGCTCCATGCCGTAGGTCGCCAGGACCGGCAACACCATGAACATGCCGAGCATACGGAACGCGAACACCAGCGCGAGGCCGACGGCAGCACGGGTTTCGCTGGCGCTCATGCGCTCGCTGTACGGATCCGGCATGGGAAAGTATCTCGCTAGTTGAACCGGCGGCGATTCTAGCAGCCATCCCCGACTCGTCACAGGCGCGCGCTTTGCCGCGCCTTTCGCCTCGGCCTTATACTTTCGGGCTTTCGCCCGCCATGCGAGGCTGTTTTGGACAAGATCCTGATTCGTGGGGCGCGCACCCACAACCTGAAGAACATCGACCTGACCCTGCCACGTGACAAGCTGATCGTGATCACCGGCCTGTCAGGCTCGGGCAAATCATCGCTCGCCTTCGACACGCTCTACGCCGAGGGGCAGCGCCGTTACGTCGAATCGCTGTCGGCCTACGCTCGTCAGTTCCTGTCGATGATGGAGAAGCCCGACGTCGACACTATCGAAGGGCTGTCGCCGGCGATTTCCATCGAGCAGAAGTCTACCTCGCACAACCCCCGCTCGACGGTTGGCACCATCACCGAGATCTACGATTACCTGCGTTTGCTCTATGCACGGGTGGGCACGCCACGCTGTCCGGATCATGACATTCCGCTCGAAGCCCAGACCGTGAGCCAGATGGTCGACCAGGTTCTGGCATTGCCGGAGGGACGCAAGCTGATGCTGCTCGCGCCGGTGATCCGTGAGCGCAAGGGAGAGCATCTCGCCGTATTCGACGAGCTACGTGCGCAAGGCTTCGTAAGGGCGCGGGTCAATGGCAAGCTCCAGGAACTGGACGAACTGCCCAAGCTCGACAAGCAGAAGAAGCACACCATCGAGGTCGTGGTCGATCGCTTCAAGGTGCGCGCCGACCTGCAGCAGCGCCTGGCCGAATCCTTCGAGACGGCGTTGAAGCTGGCCGACGGCATCGCCCTGGTCGCCTCGATGGAAGACGATGGCGCCGAAGACCTGATCTTCTCCGCCCGCTTCGCCTGCCCGATCTGTGGTCACTCGATCAGCGAGCTCGAGCCCAAGCTGTTCTCCTTCAACAACCCGGCCGGCGCCTGCCCGACCTGTGATGGTTTGGGCGTCAAGCAGTTCTTCGACGCCAAGCGTCTGGTCAACGGCGAGCTGACGCTGGCCGAAGGCGCGATCCGTGGTTGGGACAGGCGCAACGTCTATTACTTCCAGATGCTCGGCTCGCTCGCCTCGCATTATGGCTTCAGCCTGGACGAGCCCTTCGACTCGCTGCCGGCCGAACATCAGAAGGTCGTGCTACGCGGCAGCGGACGGGAGAACGTCGAATTCCGCTACCTGAACGACCGGGGCGACATCGTTCGCCGCTCACACCCCTTCGAGGGAATCCTGCCGAACCTCGAGCGGCGCTATCGCGAAACCGAGTCCAACTCGGTGCGCGAAGAGCTGGCCAAGTACCTCAGCACCCAGCCTTGTCCCGACTGCCGGGGCACGCGGCTGCGCCGTGAAGCCAGGCATGTCTGGGTCGGCGACAAGACACTGCCGGCAGTCACCGCGCTGCCGGTCGGCGACGCGTGCGATTACTTCGGCACCCTTTCGCTCAGTGGGCGCCGCGGCGAAATCGCCGACAAGATTCTCAAGGAGATACGCGAGCGCCTGCGATTCCTGGTCAATGTCGGCCTCGACTACCTGACCCTGGATCGTAGCGCCGACACGCTGTCCGGCGGTGAAGCCCAGCGCATCCGCCTGGCCAGCCAGATCGGCGCCGGCCTGGTAGGCGTGATGTACATTCTCGACGAACCGTCCATCGGGCTGCACCAGCGCGACAACGAACGCCTGCTCGGCACGCTCACCCATCTGCGAAACCTTGGCAACACGGTCATCGTCGTCGAACACGATGAGGATGCCATTCGACTCGCCGACTACGTCGTCGATATCGGCCCCGGAGCCGGCGTTCACGGCGGAAGGGTCGTCGCCCAGGGCACGCCAGCCGAGGTGATGAACCATCCGGATTCGTTGACCGGCAAGTATCTCTCCGGCCGCGAACACATCCGCTACCCCGCTGAGCGTACGCCACGCGACGCCAAGCGCCTGCTCAAGCTCAAGGGCGCGCGAGGCAACAACCTGCAGGGGGTCGACCTGGAGATTCCGGTCGGCCTGCTGACCTGCATTACCGGTGTTTCCGGTTCCGGCAAATCGACACTGATCAACAACACGCTCTTTCCGATCGCCGCCAGCGCGCTGAATGGCGCAACCACACTGGAAGTCGCCCCCTACGACAGCTTCGATGGCCTGCAGCACCTGGACAAGGTCGTCGATATCGACCAGAGCCCGATCGGCCGCACGCCGCGCTCCAATCCTGCGACCTACACCGGACTGTTCACGCCGATCCGTGAACTGTTTGCCGGCGTGCCGGAAGCCCGCGCACGCGGCTACGGCCCTGGCCGTTTTTCCTTCAACGTCAAGGGCGGCCGCTGCGAAGCCTGCCAGGGCGACGGCGTGATCAAGGTGGAGATGCATTTCCTGCCCGACATCTACGTGCCATGCGATGTCTGCAAGGGCAAGCGCTACAACCGCGAAACCCTGGAAGTGAAGTACAAGGGCAAGAGCATCACCGAGGTGCTCGACATGACCATCGAGGAAGCGCGCGAGTTCTTCGATGCGGTACCGGCGGTGGCGCGCAAGCTGCAGACCTTGATGGACGTTGGGCTTTCCTACATCAAGCTCGGGCAGAGCGCGACGACCCTGTCGGGCGGCGAGGCGCAGCGCGTCAAGCTGTCACGCGAGCTGTCCAAGCGAGACACTGGCAAGACGCTGTATATCCTCGACGAGCCGACCACGGGCCTGCATTTCGCCGACATCCAGCAGCTGCTCGACGTCTTGCACCGGCTGCGCGACCACGGCAACACGGTCGTGGTCATCGAGCACAACCTCGACGTGATCAAGACCGCCGACTGGCTGGTGGATCTGGGGCCGGAGGGTGGTTCCCGCGGTGGCCAGATAATCGCCACCGGCACGCCGGAGGCTGTGGCGGCCAATTCCTCGTCGCACACCGGACGCTTTCTCGCACCGCTGCTCGAACGCGACCGGGCGGCGCGCTAGACCGAACCCTCACCCCCAAAAAGGAGCCCGCAGCTTAGCTGCGGGCTCTTACCTTTTACCCCCTTGTGACGCTCAGAGGCCGATCGCTGATGGCGCTATACCGAGCGCCCTGGCCACGCCGCCACCGTACGCAGGGTCCGCCAACAGGCAATGGCGGATGTGGCGAAGCTGGATGTGCCGTTCGACGCCTTGCATCGAGCGGGCCGTGTTGTCAAACAGGCGTTGCTGCTCTTCGGCGCTCATCAACCGGAACAGATTGCCGGGCTGAGTGAAGTAGTCGCTGTCATCCTCCCGGTAATCGTAACGACCGGCCGCGCCGTCGAGCGCCAGCGGCGGCTCGCTGAAGTCCGGCTGCTCGCGCCATTCGCCATAACTGTTCGGCTCGTAATGCAGGCGCCCGCCATGGTTACCATCGACACGCATCGCTCCATCCCGGTGATAGCTATGCACCGGACAGCGTGGCGCGTTGACCGGAATCTGGTGGTGGTTGACGCCCAGCCGATAGCGCTGTGCGTCGCCATAGGAGAAAAGCCGCCCCTGAAGCATGCGATCGGGCGAAAAACTGATCCCGGGCACCACATTCGCCGGGGTAAAGGCGGCCTGCTCGACATCCTGGAAGTAGTTGTCCGGGTTGCGGTTGAGCTCGAAGTACCCCACCTCGATAAGCGGATAGTCGCCATGTGGCCAGACCTTCGTCAGGTCGAACGGATGGTAAGGCAGCCGCGCTGCGTCTGCCTCCGGCATCACCTGCACGTACAGTGTCCAACGCGGGTAATCGCCCCGCTCGATCGCCTCGAACAGGTCGCGCTGCGCGCTCTCCCGATCATTTGCGATGATCGCGGCCGCTTCTGCATCGGTCAGATTCTTGATGCCCTGCTGGGTACGGAAGTGAAACTTGACCCAGTAGCGCTGGTTATCGGGGCTGATGAAGCTGTAGGTATGCGAACCGAAGCCATGCATGTGCCGATAGGAAGCCGGGATACCGCGATCACCCATGACGTAGGTAATCTGGTGCAGTGCCTCAGGCAGCCCGGTCCAGAAGTCCCAGTTGTTGTTCGCGCTGCGCATGTTGGTGCGTGGGTCGCGCTTTACCGCATGGTTGAGGTCCGGAAACTTCAACGGATCGCGGAAAAAGAACACCGGGGTATTGTTGCCGACCAGGTCCCAGTTTCCCTGCTCGGTATAGAACTTCAGCGCGAAACCGCGGATATCTCTCTCCGCATCGGCCGCGCCACGCTCACCAGCGACGGTAGAGAAGCGCGCAAACAAAGGCGTACGCTTGCCGACCTGCGAAAACAGCCGCGCCTTGCTATAGCGCGTGATGTCGGCCGTTACCACGAACTCGCCGAAAGCGCCGGAGCCCTTGGCATGCATGCGTCGCTCGGGAATGACCTCGCGGTCGAAATGCGCAAGTTTCTCCAGAAACCAGACGTCCTGCAGCAGCATCGGGCCGCGAGGACCGGCCGTCATGGAGTTCTGGTTTTCACTTACCGGCGCCCCGGCTACGGTAGTGAGTCTGGGCTTATCGGACATTGCTGCTCTCCTTGAAGTGGGCTCTGTTACCGGTCGAAACCGGTATTGGCACCATCTTAGGAACCAAGCGAAACGCCGCCCAATGATCAAGGCCTACCGATCCGATAGAGCCTCACTCTTACAAATCAGTCGTCCATAAAAAAACCGAGCACTAGGCTCGGTTCTTTTACTACCGCCGAACTTACTCGGCTGCTTCAACCGCACCGGTTACCGGGCGGTCGACCAGCTCGACGTAAGCCATCGGAGCGTTATCCCCGGCGCGGAAACCGCACTTGAGGATGCGCAGATATCCACCCTGGCGGGTGGCGTAGCGCTTGCCCAGATCGTTGAACAGCTTACCCACTGCAGCTTTCGAACGGGTGCGATCGAAAGCCAGGCGGCGATTGGCGACGCTGTCTTCCTTGGCCAGGGTGATCAGCGGCTCGGCAACGCGGCGGAGTTCCTTGGCTTTCGGGAGGGTGGTCTTGATCAGTTCGTGCTCGAACAGCGACACCGCCATGTTCTGGAACATGGCCTTGCGGTGGGCGCTGGTGCGGCTCAGATGACGGCCACTTTTACGATGACGCATGATTGCAATTCCTTACCAAACGAATAGTTCGGTTACTGGAGACGATCAGGCCGTAGCCTTGTCGTCCTTCTTGAGACTTGCCGGCGGCCAATTATCGAGGCGCATACCGAGGGACAGACCGCGCGAAGCGAGCACGTCCTTGATCTCGGTGAGCGACTTCTTACCCAGGTTCGGCGTCTTCAACAGCTCGACCTCGGTGCGCTGAATCAGATCACCGATGTAGTAGATGTTTTCTGCCTTGAGGCAGTTCGCCGAACGCACGGTGAGCTCGAGGTCGTCAACCGGACGCAACAGGATTGGATCGATCTCGTCTTCCTGTTCGACAACAACCGGCTCGCTGTCGCCCTTGAGGTCGACGAAAGCGGCAAGCTGCTGCTGCAGGATAGTTGCGGCGCGGCGGATGGCCTCTTCAGGGTCCAGCGTACCGTTGGTTTCCAGATCGATGACCAGCTTATCCAGGTTGGTGCGCTGCTCGACACGAGCGTTCTCGACCACATAAGCCACACGGCGAACCGGGCTGAAGGTCGCGTCGAGCTGAAGACGACCGATGCTACGGCTCTCGTCCTCATCGCTCTGACGTGCGTCAGCCGGCTCATAACCACGGCCGCGGACGACCTTGAGCTTCATGTTGATCGAGCCGTTAGCCGCCAGGTTGGCGATCAGGTGATCGCCATTGACGATTTCGACATCGTGATCCAGCTGGATATCGGCAGCGGTCACAGCGCCCGGGCCCTTCTTCACCAGGCTCAAGGTCACTTCATCACGGCCGTGCAGCTTGATGGCGATACCTTTGAGGTTGAGCAGGATCTCGATGACGTCTTCCTGCACGCCCTCGATCGCGCTGTACTCGTGGAGCACACCGTCGATCTCCGCCTCGACTACCGCGCAGCCAGGCATGGAGGACAACAGGATACGACGCAGCGCGTTGCCCAGGGTGTGGCCAAAACCACGCTCGAGGGGCTCGAGAGTGATCTTGGCGCGGGTCGGACTGACCACCTGCACATCGATATGGCGGGGGGTCAGGAACTCATTTACCGAACTCTGCATGGATACACCTATTTTCTAGCCCTTACTTGGAGTAGAGCTCGACAATGAGGTTTTCGTTGATGTCGGCGGACAGATCGCTGCGGGCCGGAACATTCTTGAAAACACCGCTCTTCTTGTCGGCATCCACTTCCACCCACTCGACGCGGCCACGCTGAGCGCACAGCTCGAGCGCCTGAGCGATACGCAGCTGGTTGCGGCACTTCTCACGAACAGCCACCACGTCACCGGCCTTGACCTGGAACGAAGGGATGTTGACGGTCTTGCCGTTTACGGTAATGGACTTGTGCGAAACGAGCTGACGCGACTCGGCACGAGTCGAACCGAAGCCCATGCGATAGACGACGTTGTCCAGACGGCACTCGAGCAGTTGCAGCAGGTTCTCACCGGTAGCGCCCTTACGACGGGCAGCTTCCTTGTAGTAACCACTGAACTGACGCTCGAGCACACCGTAGATACGGCGAACTTTCTGCTTCTCACGCAGCTGGGTGCCGTAATCCGACAGACGGCCACGACGCTGACCATGTACGCCAGGCGGGGTCTCGATGTTGCACTTGGATTCGAGGGCACGCGCACCGCTCTTCAGGAAAAGGTCTGTACCTTCACGACGAGACAGTTTGCACTTGGGACCAATATAACGAGCCATTCTTCACTGTCTCCTGAATTACACGCGGCGCTTCTTCGGCGGACGGCAACCGTTGTGCGGGATCGGCGTCACATCGGTAATGCTTGCGATCTTGTAACCGCAGGCGTTCAGAGCACGCACGGCGGATTCGCGACCCGGACCTGGACCCTTGACGTTCACGTCGAGGTTCTTCAGGCCGTATTCCAGAGCAGCCTGACCGGCACGCTCGGCAGCCACCTGGGCGGCGAACGGAGTGCTCTTACGGGAACCACGGAAGCCGGAGCCACCGGAGGTAGCCCAGGACAGCGCATTACCCTGACGATCAGTGATGGTCACGATAGTGTTATTGAAAGACGCGTGGATATGGGCAATCCCATCGACCACTGTCTTTTTGACTTTCTTACGAGTACGAGCAGCAGGCTTAGCCATGACTTAATTCCTGTCGATTCGCGGGCGCAATTACTTGCGGATCGGCTTACGCGGGCCCTTACGGGTGCGCGCGTTGGTCTTGGTGCGCTGACCGCGGACCGGCAGCCCACGGCGATGACGCAGGCCGCGGTAGCAGCCCAGGTCCATCAGACGCTTGATTTTCATGTTGACTTCGCGACGCAGGTCACCTTCAGTGGTGAGCTTCGCGACTTCGCCACGCAGCTGCTCGATCTGCTCGTCGGAGAGATCTTTGATCTTTGCCGCCGGATTGACGCCGGTGGCAGCGCAGATGTTCTGCGCCTGGGTGCGACCAACACCGTAGATGTAGGTCAGCGAGATAACAGTGTGCTTGTTATCCGGAATGTTGACGCCTGCAATACGGGCCATTCAGTGAAACTCCAATTGACAGCTACCCACGCCCCGGAAGCCAAGAAAAGGGCGCGAGATATTATCGCTGTAGAAACAAATATTCAACCCGGCAGCGCACTAGCTGCCGGGCGTCACACCTTCACACTCAGCCTTGGCGCTGCTTGTGACGGGGCTCTGCGCTGCAAATCACTCGCACGACGCCGTCGCGACGGATGACCTTGCAGTTACGGCACAGCTTCTTGACCGATGCACGAACTTTCATCAACCAACTCCTCGAACCTTACGAACCACTTCAGCGGAGCATGCCGCCGCCGTAGCCCTTCAGGTTGGCTTTCTTCATCAGGGAATCGTACTGGTGCGACATGAGGTGAGATTGCACCTGGGCCATGAAGTCCATGACAACCACCACCACGATCAGCAACGAGGTCCCGCCAAGGTAGAACGGCACGTTGGCTGCAACCACGAGAAACTGAGGCAGCAGACAGACAGCCGTCATGTACAGGGCGCCGAACAGGGTGAGCCGAGTCAACACGCCATCGATGTAGCGCGCCGACTGCTCGCCCGGACGAATCCCCGGGATAAACGCACCGGACTTCTTGAGGTTCTCTGCTACGTCCTTCGGGTTGAACATCAACGCCGTGTAGAAATAGCAGAAGAAAATGATACCGGCACTGAACAGCAGGATGTTGAGAGGCTGACCGGGCGCAATCGCTTGCGACAAATCAGCGAGCCAGCCCATATTCTCGGACTGCCCGAACCACTGCCCCAAAGACGCCGGAAAGAGCAAAATGCTGCTGGCGAAGATCGCAGGAATTACACCGGCCATGTTCACCTTCAACGGCAGATGGCTGGTCTGCGCTGCGAAGACCTTACGCCCCTGCTGACGCTTGGCGTAATGCACCGCGATGCGACGCTGCCCCCGCTCGATGAAGACGACGAAGCCGATGATCGCAACCGCCAGCAAGCCCACAGCGAGCAGCGCGATGATATTGATATCACCCTGCCGCGCAGACTCGAAGGACTGGCCAAGCGCACCCGGAATACCGGCAACGATCCCCGCGAAGATCAACATCGAGATGCCATTACCGATGCCGCGCTCGGTGATCTGCTCACCCAACCACATCATGAACATGGCACCCGCGACGAAGGTCGTCACGGCCACGAAGTAGAAGCCAAAGTCGCTACTGAATGCGACGCCCTGCCCCGCCAGGCCAACGGACATACCGACAGCCTGGACGATGGCGAGCGCCAGCGTACCGTAACGAGTGTATTGGCTGATCTTGCGACGACCGGCCTCGCCCTCTTTCTTCAACTGCTCCAGCTGCGGGCTGACGGCAGTCATCAGCTGCATGATGATCGATGCCGAAATGTACGGCATGATCCCCAGCGCGAAGATGCTCATCCGCTCCAGCGCACCGCCGGAGAACATGTTGAACAGACTAAGAATGGTCCCCTCGTTCTGGCGGAACAACTCGGCGAGCCTATCCGGATTGATCCCCGGAACCGGAATATGCGCCCCAATCCTGTAGACAACAATCGCCAGGAACAGGAAGCGCAAACGAGCCCAGAGTTCAGACAACCCGCCATTTGCCAGCGCGGAGAGAGCACCTTGCTTAGCCATTTAGTCCTCGAACTTACCGCCAGCTGCTTCAATCGCCGCACGCGCACCCTTGGTGGCTGCGATGCCCTTCAAGGTCAGCGCACGCCCAACCTCACCGGACAGCATGACTTTCACACGCTGCACGTTTTGGTTGATGACGTTGGCATCCTTAAGGCTCTGGAGAGTAACGACGTCACCCTCGACCTTGGCCAGCTCGGCGGTACGCACCTCAGCGCGATCCATAGCCTTGAGCGAGACAAAGCCGAACTTAGGCAGACGACGATGCAGCGGCTGCTGACCACCCTCGAAGCCAGGGGCAATCGAGCCACCGGAGCGAGAGGTCTGACCCTTGTGGCCACGGCCACCGGTTTTGCCGAGCCCGCTGCCGATACCACGGCCCGGACGCAGCTTTTCGCGACGGGCACCCGGCGCGGAACGCAGATCGTTCAGTTGCATGATTAACCCTCCACGCGGAGAAGGTAATAGGCCTTGTTGATCATGCCGCGATTCTCAGGCGTATCCTGGACCTCGACGGTATGACCAATGCGACGCAGGCCGAGACCCTTGACGCATGCCTTGTGATTAGCCAGACGGCCGTTCACGCTCTTGACCAGCGTGACTTTGACGGTGTTAGCCATGGTTAGAGAATCTCCTCGACGCTCTTGCCACGCTTGGCAGCAACAGACTCAGGCGACTGCATAGCCTTCAAACCCTTGAACGTGGCATGAACCACGTTGACCGGATTGGTCGAGCCATAGCACTTGGCCAGAACGTTCTGGACACCGGCAACTTCCAGCAGTGCGCGCATCGCGCCGCCAGCGATCACGCCGGTACCCTCGGAAGCAGGCTGCATGTAGACGCGCGAGGCGCCATGCACGGCCTTGGCCGGATACTGCAGGGTAGTCCCGTTCAACTCGACCTGAATCATGTTGCGACGGGCAGCTTCCATGGCCTTCTGGATGGCGGCGGGGACTTCGCGGGACTTGCCACGACCGAAACCAACGCGACCCTTGCCATCACCTACTACGGTCAACGCGGTAAAGGTGAAGATCCGACCACCCTTTACGGTTTTAGCGACGCGGTTAACCTGAACCAGCTTCTCAATGTAGCCTTCGTCGCGCTTTTGCTCGTTATTCGCCATAACTTAGAACTCCAGCCCGCCTTCACGAGCAGCATCAGCCAGTGCCTTCACACGACCGTGGTACTTGAAGCCAGAACGGTCGAACGCCACCTGAGTGACGCCTGCGGCCTTCGCACGCTCCGCGACCAGCTGACCAACTTTCTTGGCCGCCTCGACGTTGCCAGTGGCACCGTCGCGCAACTCCTTGTCCAAGGTCGAAGCGCTGGCCAGGACCTTGCCGCCGTCGGCCGAGAGGACCTGGGCGTAGATGTGCTGGGAAGACCGGTACACGCAAAGGCGTACGGTTTCCAGCTCGCGCATCTTCAGACGTGCCTTGCGAGCACGACGCAGACGAGTTTCTTTCTTTACGCTCATTTGCTATGCCCTACTTCTTCTTAGCTTCTTTACGACGGACAACCTCATCCGCGTAACGTACGCCCTTGCCCTTGTACGGCTCAGGACGACGGAAGTCGCGAATTTCGGCAGCCACCTGACCGACCAGCTGCTTGTCGATACCCTTGATCAGAATATCGGTCTGGCTGGGAGTCTCAGCGGTTACGCCCTGCGGAAGCTCATAATCGATCGGATGAGAGAAACCAAGAGCCAAAGAGAGCACCTGGCCTTTCGCCTGCGCCTTGTAACCGACACCGACCAGCTGAAGCTTACGCTCGAAGCCCTGACTGACGCCGATCACCATGTTATTGACCAGAGCACGCGTGGTGCCGGCCATGGCGCGAGTCTGCTGATCGCCGTTACGGGCTGCAAAGCGCAGCTCCCCGGACTCCTGCAGCACCTCAATAGAAGGATGGACATTCAGATCCAGAGCGCCCTTGGCACCCTTGACCGACAACTGCTGACCGGCGAGCTTGATCTCTACACCAGCAGGCACCTTGACGGGGTTTTTAGCAACACGAGACATGCTTTATCCCCCTTAGAACACGGTGCAGAGCACTTCGCCACCAACACCGGCAGCGCGGGCAGCACGATCAGTCATCACACCTTTATTGGTGGAAACGATCGACACACCCAGACCACCACGCACTTTCGGCAGCTGATCGACGGACTTGTACTGGCGAAGGCCAGGACGGCTTACACGCTTGAGCTCCTCGATGACCGGGCGGCCTTCGAAATACTTAAGCTCGATGGTCAGCTGCGGCTTAACATCGCTGCTGACTTGGTATCCTGCGATATAGCCTTCGCCCTGAAGAACATTGGCTACAGCCACCTTCAGCTTGGAAGACGGCATGCTTACGACGGACTTTTCGGCCATCTGGGCATTACGGATACGAGTTAGCATGTCCGCTAACGGGTCCTGCATACTCATGGGCTCTTAGCTCCTAAAACAAAAAAATAAGCCTGACGGCTCGCTTCGCAGAGCACTCACACAAAATGCGAGGCTCAGGCGAGCCGGGCATTCTAGAGACTGCTCAGAAATGAATCAAGCCCCAGAAGGGGCTTGATCGACTACTGGACAGGCCGGAACGAGCCGGCCAGCCACTTACCAGCTGGCCTTCACCAGACCCGGTACGTCACCACGCATAGCAGCCTGGCGCAGCATATTGCGCGACAGACCGAACTTGCGGTAGACGCCGTGCGGACGACCAGTCAGACGGCAGCGGTTACGCAGACGCGATGCACTCGCGTCGCGAGGCTGCTTCTGCAGTGCGACCTGGGCGTTCCAGCGCTCTTCCGGAGTGGAGTTCGGGTTAGCGATCACCGCTTTGAGAGCGGCACGCTTCTGAGCGAACTTGGCGACCAGACGCTGACGCTTCAGCTCGCGGTTCTTCATGCTTTGCTTAGCCATGTCCTACTCCGATCAATTGCGGAACGGGAAGTTGAACGCGCGCAACAGCGCACGGCCCTCTTCGTCCGAGCGGGCAGTAGTGGTCAGGGTGATATCCAGACCACGCAGAGCATCGATCTTGTCGTAATCGATTTCCGGGAAGATGATCTGCTCTTTCACACCCATGCTGTAGTTGCCACGACCATCAAAGGACTTGGCATTCAGGCCGCGGAAGTCACGCACACGCGGCAGGGAGATGGAAAGGAGGCGATCCAGGAATTCGTACATACGCTCGCGACGCAGAGTCACTTTAACGCCGATCGGCCAGCCCTCACGGACCTTGAAACCTGCGATGGACTTGCGTGCGTGCGTCACGACGCACTTCTGACCGGTGATCTTTTCAAGATCGGCAACAGCGTTCTCGATGATCTTTTTGTCACCGATAGCCTCGCCAAGCCCCATGTTCAGGGTGATCTTGGTGATACGCGGAACTTCCATCACGTTCGCAAGCTTCAGTTCTTCCTTCAGCTTCGGCGCGATTTCCTTCCGATAAACTTCTTTTAGTCGTGCCATGGTTATCTACCTAGCAGTCTCAAGCATCAACCGGCTTTTGGGTCGACTTGAAGACACGAATTTTCTTGCCGTCCTCAACCTTGAAACCAACGCGATCAGCCTTGTTGGTTTCAGCATTGAAGATGGCGACGTTAGAGGCGTGCAGAGGCGCCTCCTTCTCGACGATACCGCCCTGGATGCCGGCCATGGGGTTCGGCTTGGTATGGCGCTTGACCAGGTTGACACCACCGACGACCAGACGGTCGTCGGCGAGAACCTTGAGCACCTTACCGCGCTTGCCCTTGTCTTTGCCGGCGATGACGATGATCTCGTCGTTGCGACGAATCTTTTGCATGCGGCTACTCCTTACAGCACTTCAGGGGCAAGCGAGACGATCTTCATGAACTTCTCCGAACGAAGCTCACGAGTCACCGGCCCAAAGATACGGGTGCCGATCGGCTCCTGCTTGTTGTTCAGCAGGACCGCAGCATTGCCATCGAAGCGGATGATCGAGCCATCGGGACGACGCACACCGTGACGGGTGCGAACCACGACAGCAGTCATCACCTGACCCTTTTTCACCTTGCCACGTGGAATCGCTTCCTTGACCGTGACCTTGATGATGTCGCCGATACCGGCGTAACGACGATGGGAGCCGCCGAGCACCTTGATGCACATGACACGGCGGGCACCGCTGTTGTCAGCCACATCGAGCATGGATTGAGTCTGAATCATATAATTTCTCCGACCCCTAGCCCTTAGACTTCGACGGCGCGTTCGACGACGTCAACCAGCGTCCAGGACTTGGTCTTGGCCATCGGGCGGGTCTCACGAATGGTGACCTTGTCGCCGATGCGGCACTGATTGCTTTCATCGTGAGCGTGCAGCTTGGTCGAACGCTTCACATATTTACCGTAGATCGGGTGCTTGACGCGACGCTCGATCAGAACGGTGATGGTCTTGTCCATTTTGTCGCTGACGACGCGACCGGTCAGCGTACGGACGGTTTTCTGAGCTTCAGCCATGATCACTTACCTGCCTGCTGGTTGAGCACAGTCTTGACACGAGCGATGTCGCGCTTGACTTGCGAGAGCAGGTGAGACTGCCCCAACTGGCCAGTCGCCTTCTGCATACGCAGATTGAACTGGTCGCGCAGCAGCTCGAGCAGTTGCTCGTTCAGCTGCTGAGCGGATTTTTCACGAAGTTCATTCGCTTTCATCACATCACCGTCCGCTTAACAAAGGAGGTGGCGAGCGGCAGCTTTGCAGCAGCCAGGGCGAAAGCCTCACGCGCCAGCTCTTCGGAAACACCCTCGATCTCGTAGAGCACCTTGCCCGGCTGAATCTGGGCTACCCAGTACTCGACGCCACCCTTACCTTTACCCATCCGGACTTCCAGAGGCTTCTTGGTAACAGGCTTGTCGGGGAACACGCGAATCCAGATCTTGCCGCCACGCTTAACGTGACGAGTAAGCGCACGACGTGCCGCCTCGATCTGGCGCGCGGTCAAGCGACCACGGGATACGGACTTCAGCGCGAACTCGCCGAAGCTCACTTTGCTACCGCGCTGTGCCAGACCACGGTTGTGGCCGGTCATCTGCTTGCGGAATTTTGTACGCTTTGGTTGCAACATTTGGCGTACTCCTTATTTGGCAGCTTTTTTACGAGGAGCGGGCGCCTGCGGCTTGAGCTCTTCATGGCGGCCACCGATGACCTCACCCTTGAAGATCCAGACCTTGACACCGATCACACCGTAGGTGGTGTGCGCTTCGTAGGTGGCGTAGTCGATATCCGCACGCAGGGTGTGCAGCGGCACACGACCTTCGCGATACCATTCGGTACGGGCAATCTCGGCACCGCCAAGACGACCGCTCACCTGGATCTTGATGCCCTTGGCACCAATGCGGATGGCGTTCTGCACCGCACGCTTCATGGCGCGACGGAACATCACACGACGCTCCAGCTGCTGAGCAACGCTCTGTGCAACCAGCATGGCATCGAGTTCCGGCTTGCGGATTTCCTCGATGTTGATGTGCACCGGCACACCCATTTGCTTGGTCAGGTCCTGACGCAGCTTCTCAACATCCTCACCCTTCTTGCCGATGACGATGCCAGGGCGAGCAGTGTGGATGGTGATGCGTGCGGTTTGAGCCGGACGATGAATATCGATACGGCTTACGGACGCGCTTTTTAGTTTGTCTTGGAGGTACTCACGCACGTTCAGATCTGCAAGCAGATAATCGGCGTAGGTACGGCCGTCTGCATACCAGACGGAGGTGTGCTCCTTGACGATTCCCAGGCGAATGCCAGTGGGATGTACTTTCTGACCCATCTGATCGACTCCGTTACTTGTCCGCAACCTTGACAGTGATATGGCAAGACCGCTTGACGATGCGATCAGCGCGGCCTTTGGCCCGCGGCATGATTCGCTTAAGCGAACGCCCTTCGTTGACGAAGACGGTGGAGACCTTCAGGTCGTCCACATCAGCGCCCTCGTTGTGCTCGGCGTTAGCAACGGCCGACTCGAGCACTTTCTTCATGATTTCCGCGGCTTTCTTACTGCTGAAAGCCAGCAGGTTGAGCGCATCGCCCACCTTCTTCCCGCGGATCTGGTCGGCGACCAGGCGGGCTTTCTGGGCGGAGATGCGAGCGCCCGACAACTTAGCGGCTACTTCCATCTTTCCTTACCCCTTAGCGCTTGCCTTTCTTGTCCGCTACGTGACCACGATAGGTCCGGGTAGCAGCGAACTCGCCGAGCTTGTGGCCGACCATGTCTTCGCTCACGAGGACCGGGACGTGCTGGCGACCGTTGTGTACAGCAATGGTCAAACCGACCATCTGCGGCAGGATCATCGAACGACGCGACCAGGTTTTCACCGGCTTGCGATCGTTCTTTTCCACCGCCGCCTCGACCTTCTTCAATAGGTGAAGATCGATAAAAGGACCTTTTTTCAGAGAACGCGGCACTGTCGTATCCCTCTAGTTACTTGCGACGACGGACGATCATGTTATCGGTGCGCTTGTTGGAGCGGGTCTTCGCGCCCTTGGTCGGGAAGCCCCATGGCGACACCGGATGACGACCACCGGAGGTACGACCTTCACCACCACCGTGCGGGTGATCTACCGGGTTCATGGCAACACCACGAACGGTCGGACGCACACCACGCCAGCGCTTGGCACCGGCCTTGCCCAGAGAGCGCAGGCTGTGCTCCGAGTTGGAGACCTCGCCCAAAGTTGCACGACACTCGGCCAGCACCTTGCGCATCTCACCGGAACGCAGGCGAAGCGTCACGTAGGAGCCTTCACGAGCGACCAGCTGAGCCGAAGCACCAGCGGAACGAGCGATCTGCGCCCCCTTGCCTGGCTTGAGTTCGATACCGTGAACGGTCGAACCAACCGGGATATTACGCAGCGGCAGGCTGTTGCCAGCCTTGATCGGCGCATTGACACCGGAAACCAGCTGATCGCCAGCAGCGACACCTTTCGGCGCGATGATGTAGCGACGCTCGCCATCGGCATACTTCAGCAGCGCAATGTGAGCAGTACGGTTCGGGTCATATTCGACACGCTCGACGATGGCAGGAATGCCATCCTTGTTGCGGCGGAAATCGACCAGACGATAGTGCTGCTTATGACCACCACCGACGTGACGAGTGGTGATGCGACCGTTGTTGTTACGGCCACCGGTTTTCGACTTCTTCTCGACCAGCGGTGCGTAAGGAGCGCCTTTGTGAAGCTCCTGATTGACCACCTTGACCACAAAACGGCGGCCCGCGGAAGTCGGCTTGCATTTAACGATTGCCATGATGCACCCCTTCCTTACTCAGCACTGCTGGCGAAATCGAGATCCTGGCCCGGCTGAAGAGCGATGTACGCCTTCTTCCAGTCGTTGCGCTTGCCCAGACCGCGAGCGGTACGCTTGGTCTTGCCCTGAACATTCAGGGTATTGACGGCAGCAACCTTCACGCCGAACAGGCTTTCAACAGCCTTCTTGATTTCCAGCTTGGTTGCGTCAGTCGCAACCTTGAATACGAATTGGCTCTTGCCATCAGCCAGCACAGTTGCCTTCTCGGAGACGTGCGGACCAAGCAGAACTTTGAATACGCGTTCCTGGTTCATCCCAGCAGCTCCTCGAATTTCTTCACAGCCGACACGGTGATGAGCACCTTGTCGTAGGCAATGAGGCTGACCGGATCCGAACCCTGCACATCGCGGACATCCACGTGCGGCAGGTTGCGGGCAGCCAGATACAGGTTCTGATCAACGGCATCGGAAACGATGAGCACGTCATTCAGGCCCATGCCGCTCAGCTTGCCGGCAAGCTGCTTGGTTTTCGGCGAATCAACGGCGAAATCCTCGACAACCACCAGGCGCTCCGAACGGACCAGCTCGCTGAGGATGGAGCGCAGAGCCGCGCGATACATCTTCTTGTTGAGCTTTTGCTCATGATTCTGCGGGCGAGCAGCAAAGGTAACGCCACCGCCACGCCAGATCGGACCACGAGTAGTACCCGCACGCGCGCGACCGGTACCCTTCTGGCGCCAGGGGCGCTTACCGCCACCGGAGACATCGGAACGGCTTTTCTGCTGCTTGCTGCCCTGACGACCACCAGCCATGTAGGCAACTACAGCCTGGTGCACGAGGGTCTCGTTGAACTCGCCACCAAAGGCGCGATCGGAGACTTCGATGGCCTGAGCGCCATTAACATTCAATTGCATGTGAACTCCCCCTTAACCGCGAGCCTTGACGGCCGGACGCACGAGAACGTCGCCACCGGTCGCACCGGGCACTGCGCCCTTGACCAGCAGGAGGTTGCGCTCGGCATCGACACGCACGATTTCCAGGGACTGCACGGTTACGCGCTCGGCGCCCATGTGCCCGGACATCTTTTTGCCCTTGAATACACGACCAGGAGTCTGGCACTGACCGATGGATCCCGGGACGCGGTGGGATACGGAGTTACCGTGGGTATTGTCCTGACCACGGAAATTCCAGCGCTTGATGGTACCGGCAAAGCCTTTACCCTTGGACTGACCGGTGACATCCACCAGCTGTCCTGCCTGAAAGATTTCCGCCTTGATTTCGTCACCAGCCTGGTATTCGCCGTCTTCCAGACGAAACTCCAGAACGGCGCGACCTGCAGCGACATTCGCCTTAGCGAAGTGACCGGCCTGCGCCTTGGTCACACGGGAAGCACGACGCTCACCAACGGTAACCTGCACCGCACGGTAGCCATCGCTTTCTTCGTTCTTGAACTGGGTGACGCGATTCGGCTCGATCTCGATGACCGTAACCGGAATAGAGACACCTTCTTCGGTGAAGATGCGGGTCATGCCGCACTTACGACCGACTACACCAATAGTCATTTTAAAACCTCTTGAGTGTACGGGGCTTTCACCCGCTATGGCCGCCCATTTCAGAGCGTTACACGACTAAAACAGAGCGTTTTAGCCGAGGCTGATCTGCACTTCCACGCCAGCCGCAAGATCGAGCTTCATCAGCGCATCGACCGTCTTATCGGTCGGCTGAACGATGTCCAGCACACGCTTGTGGGTTCGAATTTCATACTGATCACGCGCGTCTTTGTTGACGTGCGGAGAAATCAGCACAGTGAACCGCTCTTTGCGGGTTGGCAGCGGAATCGGACCACGCACCTGAGCACCAGTACGTTTCGCGGTCTCCACGATTTCCTGGGTTGATTGATCGATCAGGCGATGGTCAAAAGCCTTCAACCGAATACGGATTTGTTGGTTTTGCATTTTGACCTCAGACTCCAATTAGCCATCCCTACCAGACGAAAACGCCTGATAAAAGGAGGCGCAATTGTACGGATGCGTCCAGGGGGTGTCAATAAATGACCAGCAATAGAAAAGGGCCCCCGAAGGGGCCCTTTTCCAGACTCACCGAACTTATTCGATGACCTTGGCGACCACGCCGGCACCAACGGTACGACCGCCTTCGCGAATAGCGAAGCGCAGGCCGTCTTCCATGGCGATCGGCTTGATCAGGGTGACAACCATCTTGATGTTGTCGCCCGGCATAACCATCTCAACGCCTTCCGGCAGTTCGCACGAACCGGTCACGTCGGTGGTACGGAAGTAGAACTGCGGACGGTAGCCCTTGAAGAACGGGGTGTGACGACCACCTTCTTCCTTGGACAGCACGTACACTTCCGCCTCGAACTTGGTGTGCGGCTTGATGGTGCCCGGCTTGGCCAGAACCTGACCACGCTCGACCTCGTCACGCTTGGTGCCACGCAGCAGCACACCGCAGTTCTCGCCCGCACGACCTTCGTCGAGCAGCTTGCGGAACATCTCGACACCCGTACAGGTAGTCTTGGTGGTCGGACGCAGACCAACGATTTCGATCTCCTCCTGCACCTTGATGATGCCGCGCTCGACACGACCGGTAACCACGGTACCGCGACCGGAGATCGAGAACACGTCTTCGATCGGCATCAGGAACGGCTTGTCGATAGCACGCACCGGCTCCGGAATGTAGCTGTCCAGAGTCTCGACCAGCTTCTTGACGGCAGTGGTGCCCAGGCCGTTCTCGTCTTCGCCGTTCAGCGCCATCAGCGCAGAGCCAACGATGATCGGGGTGTCGTCGCCCGGGAAGTCATAGGTGGACAGCAGGTCGCGAACTTCCATCTCGACCAGTTCCAGCAGCTCGGCGTCGTCGACCATGTCGGCCTTGTTCAGGAACACGACGATGTAGGGAACACCTACCTGACGGGACAGCAGGATGTGCTCACGCGTTTGCGGCATGGGGCCGTCAGCAGCCGAGCAAACCAGGATCGCGCCGTCCATCTGGGCAGCACCGGTGATCATGTTCTTCACGTAGTCGGCGTGACCCGGGCAGTCAACGTGCGCGTAGTGACGAACGTTCGAGTCGTACTCTACGTGAGCGGTGTTGATGGTGATACCACGAGCCTTCTCTTCCGGCGCGCTGTCGATCTTGTCGAAGTCGACGCGAGCGGAACCGAACACTTCCGAGCACACGCGGGTCAGCGCAGCGGTCAGAGTGGTCTTGCCATGGTCAACGTGACCGATGGTGCCGACGTTGACGTGCGGTTTGTTACGTTCGAATTTTTCCTTAGCCACGACAGTAAACCTCTTACTTAAAGGGCTGAATCAACCTTGTTTTTTGATGATAGCTTCGGCGATGTTGGCCGGCGCTTCCGCGTACTTCGAGAACTCCATGGAGTAGCTTGCACGACCCTGCGACATGGAGCGAACGTCCGTAGCGTAACCGAACATCTCACCCAGCGGCACCTCGGCACGGATAACCTTGCCGGAAACGGTGTCTTCCATGCCTTGGATCAGGCCGCGACGACGGTTCAGGTCGCCCATCACGTCGCCCATGTAATCCTCGGGAGTGACCACCTCGACCTTCATGATCGGCTCGAGCAGTACCGCGCCACCCTTCTGGGAAAGCTGCTTGGTCGCCATGGAAGCCGCGATCTTGAACGCCATCTCGTTGGAGTCCACGTCGTGGTAAGAACCATCGAAGACGGTGGCTTTCAGGCCGAGCAGCGGATAACCGGCGAGAACGCCGTTTTTCATCTGCTCCTCGATACCTTTCTGGATTGCCGGGATGTATTCCTTCGGAACCACACCACCGACGACTTCGTTCTTGAACTCCAGACCTTCCTGACCTTCGTCGGAGGGCTCGAAGCGAATCCAGCAATGACCGAACTGGCCACGACCACCGGACTGACGAACAAACTTGCCTTCGATCTCGCACTTGTTGCGGATCATCTCGCGATAGGCAACCTGCGGCTTGCCGATGTTGGCCTCGACACCGAACTCACGCTTCATCCGGTCGACGATGATGTCCAGGTGAAGCTCACCCATACCACCAATGATGGTCTGGCCGGACTCTTCGTCGGTCTTGACGCGGAACGACGGGTCTTCCTGAGCGAGCTTGCCCAGAGCAATGCCCATCTTCTCCTGGTCAGCCTTGGTCTTCGGCTCAACAGCGACGTGAATCACCGGCTCCGGGAAATCCATGCGCTCGAGCACGATCTGCCTGTCAGGGTCACAGAGCGTATCACCAGTGGTGACATCCTTCATGCCGATCAGCGCGGCGATATCGCCGGCACGACATTCTTTGATCTCTTCACGCTGGTTGGCGTGCATCTGCACCATCCGCCCGACGCGCTCTTTCTTGCTCTTGACCGAATTGATCACCGAGTCGCCCGACGACAATACGCCGGAGTAGACACGCACGAAGGTCAAAGTACCAACGAACGGGTCAGTGGCGATCTTGAACGCCAGAGCAGCAAACGGCTCGTCATCGGAAGAGTGACGCTCGTCGACGATCTCGTCGTTGTCAGGACTGACGCCCTTGATCGACGGCACCTCGTCCGGAGCCGGCAGGAAGTCGATCACCGCATCGAGAACCAGGGGAACGCCCTTGTTCTTGAAGGAGGAACCGCAAACAGCCGGAACGATTTCACAAGCCAAGGTACGCTGACGGAGACCGGCCTTGATCTCCTCATTGGAGAGATCGCCCTCCTCGAGGTACTTGTTCATCAGCTCTTCGTTGGCTTCGGCAGCCGACTCGACCATGTTGGAACGGTACTCGGCAGCCAGCTCGGCGAGCTCCGCAGGAATTTCTTCCTCGCGATAGGTCATGCCCTTGTCTTCGTCGTTCCAGTAGATCGCCTTCATCTTGATCAGATCGATCTGGCCCTGGAAGTTCTCTTCCGCGCCGATAGCAAGCTGGACCGGCACCGGGGTGTGCCCCAGGCGCTTCTTGATCTGCTCGACCACGCGCAGGAAGTTGGCGCCCTGGCGGTCCATCTTGTTCACATAGACGATACGCGGCACGCCGTACTTGTTGGCCTGACGCCAAACCGTTTCCGACTGAGGCTCCACACCAGAGGTGCCGCAGAAGACCACGACAGCGCCATCGAGCACGCGCAGCGAACGCTCCACTTCGATGGTGAAGTCAACGTGACCGGGGGTGTCGATAACGTTGATGCGGTACTTGTCCGGGAACTGGGCACGCGAGCCCTGCCAGAAAGTCGTGACGGCCGCGGAGGTGATGGTGATACCACGCTCCTGCTCCTGCACCATCCAGTCGGTGGTCGCCGCGCCGTCGTGAACCTCGCCCAGCTTGTGGTTGACGCCGGTATAAAACAGAACACGCTCCGTGGTAGTGGTCTTGCCCGCATCGACGTGCGCGCAGATACCGATGTTACGGTAGCGGTTAATCGGGGTAGTACGAGCCAAAATAAGGTCCTCGTAGAAATTGCGCTTGAATTAGAAGCGGTAGTGCGAGAACGCCTTGTTGGCCTCGGCCATACGATGCACGTCTTCGCGCTTCTTCACGGCAGCGCCTTTACCTTCAAAAGCATCCAGCAGTTCGCCAGCGAGACGCAGCGCCATGGATTTCTCGCCACGCTTGCGCGCAGCGTCGACCAGCCAGCGCATGGCCAGGGCATTACGACGGGACGGACGAACTTCGACCGGAACCTGGTAGGTGGCACCGCCGACACGGCGGGACTTGACTTCGACCAGCGGAGCGATGGCATCGAGTGCTTTTTCGAAGACTTCCAGGGGATCGCTGTTCTTGCGTTCCTTGACCTTGTCCAGCGCACCGTAAACGATACGCTCGGCCACGGCCTTCTTGCCGCTTTCCATCACGTGGTTCATGAACTTGGCCAGGATCAGACTTCCGTACTTCGGATCGTCCAGGATCTCGCGCTTGGCTGCTACACGACGTCTTGGCATTGATAAGCCCTCAAACGGTCTTCAGGTTAGCTCGGGACGGTAACGGCCTGTTACGCCCGACCTTACTCTTATCGACTCAGATAAATAGAAATACTGCTTACTTCGGACGCTTGGCGCCGTACTTGGAACGGCCCTGCTTGCGGTCCTTCACGCCGGAGGTATCCAGCGAACCACGTACGGTGTGGTAACGCACACCCGGCAGGTCCTTTACACGACCGCCACGGATCAGCACCACACTGTGCTCTTGCAGGTTATGACCCTCACCACCGATGTAGGAGGCGACTTCATAGCCATTGGTCAGACGAACACGGCACACCTTACGCAGTGCGGAGTTCGGTTTCTTCGGCGTGGTGGTGTACACGCGAGTGCACACGCCACGACGTTGCGGGCAGTTCTGCAGCGCAGGTACGTCGCTCTTTTCGACGACGCGCTTGCGCGGCTGGCGTACCAGCTGGTTGATAGTTGCCATCTACTAGCTCCACTGTTGTCTTTCGACACAAACGAAAAATGGCAGGGCGCGTAGCCCCGCCAAATTAAGGGAACGAGAGTCTAAAGAGCTTCTCATACCCCGTCAAGGCAGGCCCCGACAGCGTCGGAGCCTGCTTGCTCAGCTACCGCTGGAGTTCAGCGCTTCGGTCAGCGCTGCTTCCACTTCGTCAGCACTCACCCGTACCGGCTTGTCGGCATCACGCTTGCGCTTGCGCTCGCTGTGATAGGCCAGACCGGTACCCGCCGGGATCAGACGACCGACGACCACGTTTTCCTTCAGACCACGCAGATAGTCGCGCTTGCCAGTCACTGCCGCCTCGGTGAGTACGCGAGTGGTCTCCTGGAAGGACGCTGCGGAGATGAACGACTCGGTCGACAGCGATGCCTTGGTGATACCCAGCAGGACGCGCACATACTTGGCGATGAACTTGTCCTCTTCACTCAAGCGCTCGTTCTCTTCCAGCACCTGAGTCAGCTCCATCTGGTCACCCTTGATGAAGCTGGAATCGCCCGACTCGGTAATCTCGACCTTGCGCAGCATCTGCCGCAGGATGGTCTCGATGTGCTTGTCGTTGATCTTTACGCCCTGCAGGCGGTAAACGTCCTGGATCTCGTTGACGATGTAGCGCGCCAGTGCACTGACGCCCAGCAGTCGCAGGATGTCGTGCGGGTTGCTCGGGCCGTCGGAAATCACTTCGCCCTTGTTCACCTGCTCGCCTTCGAAGACGTTGAGGTGACGCCACTTCGGAATCAGCTCTTCGTACGGATCGCTACCATCGGTCGGCGTGATGACCAGACGACGCTTGCCCTTGGTTTCCTTGCCGAACGAGATCGTGCCGCTGATCTCGGCCAGAATCGAAGGCTCCTTCGGACGACGCGCCTCGAACAGGTCGGCCACGCGAGGCAGACCACCGGTGATGTCGCGGGTCTTGGAGGTTTCCTGCGGGATACGTGCGATGACGTCGCCCACGCCCACCTCGGCGCCGTCGGCCACACCGACCAGCGCATTGGCGGGCAGGAAGTACTGAGCCGGAACGTCGGTGCCCGGCAGCAGCAGGTCCTTGCCACTGGCATCGACCAGCTTCACGGCCGGGCGAATATCCTTGCCGGCAGCCGGACGGTCCTTCGGATCCATCACCTCGATATTGGTCAGACCCGTCAGCTCGTCGGTCTGACGCTTGATGGTGATGTTCTCTTCCATACCGACGAAGGTCACGCGCCCCTTCATCTCGGTGACGATCGGGTGGGTGTGCGGGTCCCACTTGGCCACGACAGCCCCCGCCTCGACCTTGTCACCTTCCTTGACCGAAATAACGGCACCGTACGGCAGCTTGTAGCGCTCGCGCTCACGACCGAAGTCGTCGGCAACCGCCAGCTCACCGGAACGCGACACCGCAATCAGCGCACCGTCGGCACGCTCGACGTACTTGAGGTTGTGCAGGCGGATCACACCGCCATTCTTCACCAGTACGTTATCGACAGCCGAGGTCCGGCTCGCCGCACCACCGATGTGGAAGGTACGCATGGTCAGCTGGGTACCCGGCTCACCGATCGACTGAGCCGCGATGACACCGACCGCTTCGCCGATGTTGACCAGATGGCCACGGGCCAGGTCGCGGCCGTAGCACTTCGAGCAGATGCCATAGCGGGTTTCGCAGCTGATCGGCGAACGCACGACCACTTCGTCGATGCTGTTCAGCTCGATGAAGTCGACCCATTGCTCATCGATCAGGGTACCGGCCGGAACCAGCACTTCTTCGGTGCCCGGTTTGAGCACATCGCGCGCGATGACCCGGCCCAGCACCCGCTCACCCAGCGGCTCGACGACGTCGCCACCCTCGATGTGCGGAGTCATGTGCAGGCCCTGCTCGGTACCACAGTCATGCTCGGTTACGACCAGGTCCTGAGCGACGTCAACCAGACGGCGGGTCAGATAACCGGAGTTGGCAGTCTTCAGCGCGGTGTCGGCCAGACCCTTACGCGCACCGTGGGTCGAAATGAAGTACTGGAGTACGTTCAGACCCTCACGGAAGTTCGCGGTGATCGGGGTCTCGATGATCGAGCCGTCCGGCTTGGCCATCAGGCCGCGCATACCGGCCAGCTGGCGAATCTGCGCTGCGGAACCCCGCGCACCGGAGTCGGCCATCATGTACATGGAGTTGAACGAGTCCTGCTCCACTTCCTTGCCTTCGCGATCGACGACCTTCTCCTTCGAGAGGTTGGCCATCATCGCCTTGGAGACTTCGTCGTTCGCTTTCGACCAGAGGTCGATCACCTTGTTGTACTTCTCGCCCTGGGTAACCAGACCGGAGGCGTACTGGCTTTCGATCTCCTTCACTTCTTCGGTCGCCGCATCGATGATGCGCGCCTTCTCATCAGGGATGACGAAGTCATTGACGCCGATGGAGACGCCGGACAGGGTCGAGTAGGCGAAACCGGTGTACATCAGCTGGTCGGCGAAGATCACCGTGTCTTTCAGGCCGACGGTACGGTAGGCCTGGTTGATCAGCTTGGAAATAGCCTTTTTCTTCATCGGCTGGTTGACCACATCGAACGGCATGCCAGCCGGAACGATCTGGAACAGCAGCGCGCGGCCAACGGTGGTGTCGACGATGCGGGTATTGCGAGTGACGCTGCCATCACGCTCGTTGATGGTCTCGTTGATGCGCACTTTCACACGCGCATGCAACGACGCCTCGCCCGCACGGAAAACGCGGTCGACTTCCTGCAGATCGGCGAAGACACGGCCTTCACCCTTGGCGTTGACGGCCTCTCGGGTCATGTAATACAGACCGAGAACGACGTCCTGCGACGGCACGATGATCGGCTCGCCGTTGGCCGGCGATAGCACGTTGTTCGTCGACATCATCAGGGCACGCGCCTCCAGCTGAGCCTCGAGGGTCAGCGGGACGTGCACGGCCATCTGGTCGCCGTCGAAGTCAGCGTTGTACGCGGCACAGACCAGCGGATGCAGCTGGATTGCCTTACCCTCGATCAGCACCGGCTCGAACGCCTGAATGCCCAGTCGGTGCAGGGTCGGCGCGCGGTTGAGCAGGACCGGATGTTCGCGGATGACCTCGGCGAGCACGTCCCAGACCTCGGGTAGCTCACGCTCGACCATCTTCTTGGCGGCCTTGATCGTGGTAGCCATGCCTTTGGCTTCGAGCTTGCCGAAAATGAACGGCTTGAACAGCTCGAGTGCCATTTTCTTCGGCAGACCGCACTGGTGCAGGCGCAGGGTCGGACCTACGGTGATAACCGAACGGCCGGAATAGTCGACGCGCTTACCCAGCAGGTTCTGGCGGAAACGACCTTGCTTGCCCTTGATCATGTCGGCCAGCGACTTGAGCGGGCGCTTGTTCGAGCCGGTGATGGCACGGCCACGGCGACCGTTGTCCAGCAGCGCGTCGACCGCTTCCTGCAGCATGCGCTTTTCGTTGCGCACGATGATGTCCGGCGCGGCCAGATCGAGCAGACGCTTCAGACGGTTGTTCCGGTTGATCACCCGGCGATACAGATCGTTGAGATCCGAGGTCGCGAAGCGGCCGCCATCGAGCGGAACCAGCGGACGCAGGTCCGGCGGCAGCACAGGCAGGACGGTCAGCACCATCCACTCGGGCAGGTTGCCCGAGCCGTGGAAGGCTTCCATCAGCTTCAGCCGCTTGGACAGCTTCTTGATCTTGGTTTCCGAGTTGGTCTGCGGGATCTCTTCCCGCAGACGGTTGATCTCGTGCTCCAGATCGATCTGGCCCAGCAGCTCACGCACGGCCTCGGCACCCATGCGGGCATCGAAATCGTCGCCGAACTCTTCGAGGGCTTCGAAGTACTGCTCATCGTTGAGCAGCTGACCTTTTTCCAGCGTGGTCATGCCCGGATCGATGACCACGTAGCTCTCGAAATAGAGCACACGCTCGATGTCGCGCAGGGTCATGTCCAGCAGCAAACCGATACGGGACGGCAGCGACTTCAGGAACCAGATGTGAGCAACCGGCGAAGCCAGTTCGATGTGAGCCATGCGCTCGCGGCGCACCTTGGCCAGCGCGACTTCGACGCCGCACTTCTCACAGATCACGCCGCGGTGCTTCAGGCGCTTGTACTTGCCGCACAGGCACTCGTAGTCCTTGACCGGGCCGAAGATCTTGGCGCAGAACAGGCCGTCGCGCTCGGGCTTGAACGTACGGTAGTTGATGGTCTCGGGCTTCTTCACCTCACCGAACGACCACGAACGGATCATCTCAGGCGAAGCCAGGGCAATCTTGATGGCATCGAACTCTTCGATTTGACCCTGGTTTTTCAACAGATTAAGCAAGTCTTTCAAGGCCTTTCCTCCTCACGGACCTGCGGCAGCCGGCTCGCGCCGGCGCCGCGTGGGCGGTGCGTGGTTATTCGGTTTCCAGATCGATATCGATACCGAGCGAGCGGATTTCTTTGATCAACACGTTGAAGGATTCCGGCATACCGGCCTCCATGCGGTGATCGCCGTCCACGATGTTCTTGTACATCTTGGTCCGCCCGTTCACGTCGTCCGACTTGACCGTGAGCATTTCCTGCAGGGTGTAGGCAGCGCCATAAGCTTCCAGCGCCCAGACCTCCATCTCCCCGAAGCGCTGACCACCGAACTGCGCCTTGCCGCCCAGCGGCTGCTGGGTAACCAGGCTGTAGGAACCGGTGGAACGCGCGTGCATCTTGTCGTCGACCAGGTGGTTCAGCTTCAGCATGTACATGTAGCCGACAGTAGTGGTGCGCTCGAACGCATTGCCGGTCCGGCCATCATACAGCTGCATCTGGCCGCTCTCGGGCAGATCGGCGAGCTTGAGCATCGCCTTGATCTCGCGCTCCTTGGCGCCGTCGAACACCGGGGTCGCCATCGGCACGCCCTTGCGCAGGTTCTCCGCCAGAGCGAGCACCTCCTGGTCGCTCAGCTCGTCAAGGTTCTCCTGACGACCGCCGATCTCGTTGTAGATCTCATGCAGGAACTTGCGCAGCTCGATCACCTTGCGCTGCTCTTCGAGCATCAGGTTGATCTTCTCGCCCAGGCCCTTGGCCGCAAGGCCCAGGTGGGTTTCGAGGATCTGACCGACGTTCATGCGCGACGGTACGCCCAGCGGGTTGAGCACGATGTCCACCGGCACGCCATTGGCGTCGTGAGGCATGTCCTCGACCGGCATGATCACCGAGACCACACCCTTGTTACCGTGGCGACCAGCCATCTTGTCGCCCGGCTGGATGCGGCGCTTGATCGCCAGGTAGACCTTGACAATCTTCAGCACGCCCGGAGCCAGGTCGTCGCCCTGCTGCAGCTTGCGCTTCTTGTCCTCGAACTTTTCATCGAGCAGCTGACGGCGATCGGACAGGTAGGCCTGAGCCTTTTCCAGCTGCTCGTTGAGCGCGTCGTCGGCCATGCGCAGCTTGAACCACTGGTGGCGCTCCAGCCCGTCGAGCACCTCGTCGTTCAGCTCGGTACCTTTCTTCAAGCCCGCGCCGCCTTCGGCGGTCGCACCGACCAGCGCCGAACGCAGACGTTCGAAGGTCGCACCTTCGACGATGCGGAACTCTTCGTTGAGGTCCTTGCGAATCTCGTCGAGCTGCATCTTCTCGATGGCCAGCGCACGCGAATCACGCTCCACGCCGTCACGGGTGAAGACCTGCACGTCGATGACGGTGCCCTTGGTACCGGTCGGTACACGCAGGGAGGTGTCCTTCACGTCGCTGGCCTTCTCGCCAAAGATCGCGCGCAGCAGTTTCTCTTCCGGCGTCAGCTGGGTTTCGCCCTTCGGCGTGACCTTGCCGACCAGGATGTCACCGGGGCCGACTTCGGCACCTACGTAGACGATACCGGCCTCGTCCAGCTTGTTCAGCGCAGCCTCACCCACGTTCGGGATATCCGCGGTGATCTCTTCCGGGCCGAGCTTGGTGTCACGCGACACACAGGTCAGCTCCTGGATATGGATCGTGGTAAAGCGATCTTCCTGAACAACGCGTTCGGACAGGCAGATGGAGTCTTCGAAGTTGAAGCCATTCCACGGCATGAATGCGACGCGCATGTTCTGACCCAGCGCCAGCTCGCCCATGTCGGTGGACGGACCATCCGC
This sequence comes from Stutzerimonas sp. CXK-1, assembly GCF_057738225.1. NCBI lineage: Bacteria > Pseudomonadati > Pseudomonadota > Gammaproteobacteria > Pseudomonadales > Pseudomonadaceae > Stutzerimonas > Stutzerimonas sp. CXK-1. Next base: position 3,497,612 of record NZ_CM173217.1, read on the forward strand.
CATGATGTCGCCACGAGCCACCTGATCGCCCTTCTGTACCAGCGGACGCTGATTGATGCAGGTGTTCTGGTTGGAGCGCGTGTACTTGGTGAGGTTGTAGATATCCACACCGGCCTCGCCGGTCTCGACCTCATCATCGTTCACGCGAACGACGATGCGGCTGGCATCGACCGAATCGATCACCCCACCACGTCGGGCAACGACGCAGACACCGGAATCCCGAGCGACGTTGCGCTCCATGCCGGTACCCACCAACGGCTTGTCCGAGCGCAGGGTCGGCACCGCCTGACGCTGCATGTTCGAACCCATGAGGGCGCGGTTGGCGTCGTCGTGCTCGAGGAACGGAATCAGCGAGGCCGCGACCGAAACGACCTGCTTCGGCGACACGTCCATCAGCGTCACGTCTTCCGGCGCCTTTACGGTGAACTCGTTCAGGTGACGTACGGCGACGAGTTCGTCGACCAGCTTACGGCCATCAAGCTTCGCCGATGCCTGCGCAATGACATGATCGGCTTCTTCGATTGCCGACAGGAACACGATCTCGTCGGTGACCTCGCCGTCCTTGACCACACGATACGGGCTTTCCAGGAAGCCGTACTGGTTGGTGCGGGCATAGGCGGCTAGCGAGTTGATCAGACCGATGTTCGGACCTTCAGGGGTTTCGATCGGGCACACGCGGCCGTAGTGAGTCGGGTGCACGTCGCGGACTTCGAAGCCGGCGCGCTCACGGGTCAGACCGCCCGGGCCGAGTGCAGAGACGCGGCGCTTGTGGGTGATCTCGGACAGCGGGTTGTTCTGGTCCATGAACTGCGAGAGCTGGCTGGAGCCGAAGAACTCCTTCACCGCCGCCGCGACCGGCTTGGCGTTGATCAGGTCCTGCGGCATCAGGCCTTCGCTCTCGGCCATCGACAGGCGTTCCTTGACCGCGCGCTCGACGCGCACCAGGCCGACGCGGAACTGGTTCTCGGCCATTTCGCCGACACAACGGACACGCCGGTTACCCAGGTGGTCGATGTCATCGACGATGCCTTTGCCGTTACGGATGTCGACCAGAGTCTTGAGTACCGCAACGATGTCCTCACGGCTCAACACACCGGAGCCTTCGATCTCGGCACGGCCGATGCGGCGGTTGAACTTCATGCGGCCGACGGCCGACAGGTCGTAGCGCTCAGCCGTGAAGAACAGGTTGTTGAACAGCGTTTCGGCGGCATCCTTGGTTGGCGGCTCACCAGGACGCATCATGCGGTAGATTTCTACCAACGCCTCTAGCTGGTTGGTGGTCGAGTCGATCTTCAGCGTGTCGGAAATGAACGGACCGCAATCGATATCGTTGGTATACAACGTCTCGAAACGCACCACGCCCGCCTTGACGATCTTGGCCAAGGCTTCGACGGTCAGTTCGGTGTTGCATTCGGCGATGATCTCTCCGGTAGACGGATGCACGATCGCCTTGGCTACGGTACGACCGAGGACATAGTCCATCGGCATAACCAGCTCTTTGATGCCGGACTTGTCGAGCTGGTTGATATGGCGCGCAGTGATACGGCGTCCCTGCTCGACGATAACCTTGCCACTGCCATCGGTGATGTCGAACGTAGCGATTTCACCGCGCAGCCGCTGCGGCACCAGCTCCAGCGCAAGCTGATCGCCACGAACATGGAACACGTTCGTATCGTAGAACGCCGTGAGGATTTCCTCGGTGCTGTAGTTGAGTGCGCGCAGCAGCACACTCGCCGGCAGCTTGCGGCGGCGGTCGATACGGACGAATACCGCATCCTTGGGGTCGAACTCGAAGTCCAGCCAGGAGCCGCGGTACGGAATGATCCGCGCAGAATAGAGCAGCTTACCGGAGCTGTGCGTCTTGCCGCGGTCGTGATCGAAGAAAACACCAGGCGAACGATGCAGCTGGGAAACGATCACGCGCTCGGTACCGTTGATGATGAAGGTACCGTTCTCGGTCATGAGGGGGATTTCCCCCATGTAGACTTCCTGCTCCTTGATGTCCTTGATGGCCTTGTTCGACGACTCCTTGTCGAAAATGATCAGGCGCACCTTGACCCGCAACGGGACTGCGAAGGTGACGCCGCGCAGAACGCACTCTTTCACGTCGAAGGCAGGCTCGCCCAGACGGTAGCCGACATACTCCAGCGCCGCGTTGCCAGAGTAACTGATAATCGGGAAAACGGATTTGAAGGCCGCGTGCAAGCCAATGTCACGGAACTGATCTTTGGTAGCTCCTGCCTGCAGGAATTCGCGATACGAATCCAGCTGGATGGCCAAAAGATACGGCACGTCCATTACGTGCGGTAACTTGCTAAAGTCCTTGCGGATACGTTTTTTCTCAGTGTATGAGTAAGCCATCAGCGTTCCCCAGCTTGGTCACCTGCTTGTTGGCCTCTCCCGGCGGGAGCAGCCAGAAAATCTTGCGAATCGAGGTTCGCACCATCCTGGTCCGGATGGACCGTCATGGACCGACATCGTCAGCCATAACGGAAAAAGGCCGGTGGCCAAAGCCACCAGCCGTCAGCCTCACGCGTAGCGTTTCGGCTGTAGACGCAAAGTCGTCGCTTACTTGAGCTCGACTTTGGCGCCTGCTTCTTCCAGAGCCTTCTTGGCAGCTTCGGCTTCTTCTTTCGAAACGCCTTCCTTGACCACGCCCGGGGCGCCGTCAACGACAGCCTTGGCTTCTTTCAGGCCCAGGCCGGTCAGTTCGCGAACAGCCTTGATCACGTTGACCTTCTTGTCGCCGGCTTCGGCCAGAACGATGGTGAACTCGGTCTGCTCTTCAGCAGCAGCAGCGGCAGCGGCCGGAGCAGCGGCAACGGCAGCAGCAGCGGTCACACCGAACTTCTCTTCCATTGCCTTGATCAGTTCGACGACCTGCATCACGGACATTTCGGAAACGGCGTTGATGATATCTTCGTTGGTAAGAGCCATGACTCTAATTCCTGTATTGGGGCGACGGCTTGAAGCCATCTGAATAAGTAAGAAAGCTGAAAGAGACCGTGCCGATCAGGCAGCAGCAGCTTCTTTCTGGTCGCGAATAGCCGCCAGCGTGCGAGCCAGCTTGCTGGTTGCGCCCTGGATGACGCTCATCAGCTGAGCCACGGCTTCGTCGTAGGTCGGCAGGGTTGCCAGTACGTCGATCTGGTTGGCTGCGAGGAACTGACCCTCGAATGCAGCGGCCTTGATCTCGAACTTGTCCTGACCCTTGGAGAACTCCTTGAAGATGCGAGCGGCAGCGCCCGGATGCTCGTTGGAGAACGCAATCAGGGTCGGGCCCTTGAACACGTCGTTCAGCACTTCAAATTGAGTGCCTTCGACGGCTCGGCGTAGCAGAGTGTTACGTACGACTCGCACGTACACACCAGCCTCGCGGGCCTCTTTACGGAGTCCGGTCATGGCCCCTACAGTCACGCCACGGGCATCGGCCACGACAGCGGACAGGGCAGCATTGGCAGCCTCGTTGACTTCAGCGACGATGGCTTTCTTGTCTTCGAGCTTGATTGCCACGGGTTTAACTCCTGGTGTTTACCGGTTCATCCGGCAGAGCCGGACGGGTGTTGGTGTCGATTCGGTATGAATCGGGAGCACCTCTGCGTAGGCTTTCACGTTTAAGGCTTGCGCCGCCTACGGTCTTGGATAGCCCCCGCCAGGCAGGGACCCCAATTTTAATGCAGAGCCCGCCAAGCGGGCTCCGCCGAACTCACGCCTCGAGAGAAGCCTGGTCGATAATCAGCCCCGGCCCCATCGTGGTGCTCAGGGTCACGCGCTTGACATAGATACCCTTGGAGGTCGAAGGCTTCAGGCGCTTCAGATCCGCCAGCAGAGCCTCAACGTTCTGCTTGAGCTGCTCCGGAGCGAAGCCAACCTTGCCGACCGAGGTGTGAATGATACCGTTCTTATCGGTACGGAAGCGCACCTGACCAGCCTTGGCGTTTTTCACAGCCGTGGCGACATCGGGCGTGACCGTGCCAACCTTCGGGTTCGGCATCAAACCACGCGGGCCGAGAACCTGACCCAGCTGACCTACGACGCGCATGGCATCCGGGGACGCGATGACCACGTCATAGCTCAGATCACCGCCCTTCATTTCGGCAGCCAGATCGTCCATACCAACGCGATCAGCACCCGCAGCCAGAGCTGCTTCGGCCGCCGGACCCTGCGTGAAAACGGCAACCCGTACGCTCTTGCCAGTACCGTTAGGCAGAACGGTCGCACCACGGACGACCTGGTCGGATTTGCGCGGATCGACACCCAGGTTGATCGCGATATCAAACGACTCGGTGAACTTCACAGCCGACAACTCGGCGAGCAAGCCGGCGGCCTCTTCGAAACCGTACTGCTTGCCAGCCTCAACCTTGGCGGCAATGGCCTTCTGGCGCTTGGTCAACTTAGCCATTACACACCCTCCACGTTCAGACCCATGCTGCGAGCAGAACCAGCGATGGTGCGCACAGCAGCCTCGAGGTCAGCAGCGGTCAGATCGGCATTCTTGGTCTTGGCGATCTCTTCCAGCTGGGCGCGCGTAACAGTGCCCACCTTCTGAGTGTTCGGACGAGCGGAGCCACTGGTGATACCAGCAGCCTTCTTCAGCAGCACTGCTGCCGGGGTGCTCTTGGTCTCGAACGTGAAGCTCCGGTCGCTATAAACAGTGATGATCACCGGAGTAGGCAGACCAGGCTCCTGCCCCTGCGTACGGGCATTGAAGGCCTTGCAGAACTCCATGATATTGACGCCATGCTGACCGAGCGCAGGACCGACCGGCGGCGACGGGTTGGCCTGACCGGCCTTAACCTGAAGCTTGATATAAGCTTGAATTTTCTTAGCCATTAGCTACTCCGTTCTTGGGTTAGACGCCTTTCGGCTCCCCTTACCAGCATCTCGCCGACAAAAAACCCCGCAGCCTGCTGGCAGCGGGGGTCAGGGATGCAATTTTCCGTCAGACCTTTTCGACCTGACTGAACTCGAGCTCCACCGGAGTGGAACGCCCGAAAATCAGTACCGCAACCTGAATGCGGCTCTTCTCGTAATTGACCTCTTCAACGACGCCGTTGAAGTCGGCAAACGGCCCGTCCACAACCCGAACCACTTCACCTGGCTCGAACAGGGTCTTGGGCTTCGGCTTATCACTGCCATCAGCAACCCGACGCAGAATCGCCTCAGCCTCTCGATCGGTGATAGGCGCAGGCTTATCAGCGGTACCGCCGATGAAACCCATGACACGCGGGGTATCCTTCACCAGGTGCCAAGTGCCTTCGTTCATGTCCATCTGAACCAACACGTAGCCTGGGAAGAACTTGCGCTCACTCTTGCGCTTCTGCCCGTTGCGCATCTCGACCACCTCTTCGGTGGGCACGAGAATCTCGCCAAAGAACTCTTCCATGCCTGCAAGCTTGACGCGCTCGACCAGCGAGCGCATCACATGCTTTTCATAACCCGAATAAGCATGCACAACATACCAACGCTTAGCCACGAGACATCCTTAACCTACGATCATGGAAACCAGCCAACCCAGCAGCGAGTCGAGCCCCCACAACAGCAAGGCCATGACCAGGACCACAACCACAACGATCAGCGTGGTCTGCGTAGTCTCCTGACGAGTCGGCCAAACGACCTTGCGAATCTCGATGCGCGCCTCTTTAAGGAGGACACCGAATGCACGCCCCTTCGAAGTCTGAAAGGCCACAAAGCCAGCGATAGCAGCGACAGCAACAAGCGCCAGGACGCGATAGAGAATCGGCTCTGCGGAATAGAACTGATTACCCACGACAGCAACCAGAACCAAAGCAGCCACTACAAGCCACTTCACCAGATCGAAGCGCGAGTCTTTGGCCTCAGCCTTGACATTCATCTGCTAGAACCTTCTAAAGACTGCCGGACTTTCAATTTGAAAGTTGGCAGGCCAGGAGGGAATCGAACCCCCAACCTGCGGTTTTGGAGACCGCCGCTCTGCCAATTGAGCTACTGGCCTAGAAAGAGACAGGCCGACTATTATGCCGACCTGCAGAGGCTATATCAACTAATTATTCAACAACCTTGGCGACCACGCCGGCACCAACGGTACGACCGCCTTCGCGAATAGCGAAGCGCAGGCCGTCTTCCATGGCGATCGGCTTGATCAGGGTGACAACCATCTTGATGTTGTCGCCCGGCATAACCATCTCAACGCCTTCCGGCAGTTCGCACGAACCGGTCACGTCGGTGGTACGGAAGTAGAACTGCGGACGGTAGCCCTTGAAGAACGGGGTGTGACGACCACCTTCTTCCTTGGACAGCACGTACACTTCCGCTTCGAACTTGGTGTGCGGCTTGATAGTGCCCGGCTTGGCCAGAACCTGACCACGCTCAACCTCGTCACGCTTGGTGCCACGCAGCAGCACACCGCAGTTCTCGCCCGCACGACCTTCGTCGAGCAGCTTGCGGAACATCTCGACACCCGTACAGGTAGTCTTGGTGGTCGGACGCAGACCAACGATTTCGATCTCTTCCTGCACCTTGATGATGCCGCGCTCGACACGACCGGTAACCACGGTACCGCGACCAGAAATCGAGAACACGTCTTCGATCGGCATCAGGAACGGCTTGTCGATAGCACGCACCGGCTCCGGAATGTAGCTGTCCAGAGTCTCGACCAGCTTCTTGACCGCAGTGGTGCCCAGGCCGTTCTCGTCTTCGCCGTTCAGCGCCATCAGCGCAGAGCCAACGATGATCGGCGTGTCGTCGCCCGGGAAGTCATAGGTGGACAGCAGGTCGCGAACTTCCATCTCGACCAGTTCCAGCAGCTCGGCGTCGTCGACCATGTCGGCCTTGTTCAGGAACACGACGATGTAGGGAACACCTACCTGACGGGACAGCAGGATGTGCTCACGCGTTTGCGGCATGGGGCCGTCAGCAGCCGAGCAAACCAGGATCGCGCCGTCCATCTGGGCAGCACCGGTGATCATGTTCTTCACGTAGTCGGCGTGACCCGGGCAGTCAACGTGCGCGTAGTGACGAACGTTCGAGTCGTACTCTACGTGAGCGGTGTTGATGGTGATACCACGAGCCTTCTCTTCCGGCGCGCTGTCGATCTTGTCGAAGTCGACGCGAGCGGAACCGAACACTTCCGAGCAAACGCGGGTCAGCGCAGCGGTCAGAGTGGTCTTGCCATGGTCAACGTGACCGATGGTGCCGACGTTGACGTGCGGCTTGTTACGTTCGAACTTCTCTTTTGCCATCGAGACCGCCTCCCATGATCGTGCTAATTAGGTGATCACCATTAAAACAAAGGCAGATATTCTCATATCTGCCTTTGTTTGATTTGGAGCTCATGAGCGGATTTGAACCGCTGACCTCACCCTTACCAAGGGTGTGCTCTACCAACTGAGCTACATGAGCATAAAAAACATTCACATGCTGGAGCGGGTAGCGGGAATCGAACCCGCATCATCAGCTTGGAAGGCTGAGGTTCTACCACTAAACTATACCCGCGTAAGCTTGCGCCTGCGCTTAATCTGGTGGAGGGGGAAGGATTCGAACCTTCGAAGTCGATGACGTCAGATTTACAGTCTGATCCCTTTGGCCACTCGGGAACCCCTCCAAAGTGAGGCGGCATTTTCCATGCCTTTCCTCAGCCTGTCAACCTTTTTCTCATTTAAAATCTTGAGCTTAGGTTGTCAGTCACTTGGTAGCGCACCTATTGGTGCCCTCCCGAAGCGGGCGCCATTCTATTCAAACACGCGTGGTGATGCAATGGCATCGCACGACATCTGAGTATGCTGCATCGCAGGCATGCTCGACACCAGACCTTCAAGCAGCCCTTCATCGACCAAATGGCTGTCGCGAGGTTCAACACGAACCCAGTACCTGCGGTGCATACGCGGCAACTCTCTGATCAAGGCTTCGTAGTCGATGTCTCTCAAGCGTGCCACGACCGCCTCCGCAGAATCCCGCTGCGTAAAAATTCCCAAGGATATTCCGTTGGCCAGATCCCCAACCGTCACGATATAGCTGTCGATATTTCGAGATTGCAGCTCGCGCAGCTGACGCAGAGAGGCGGCCCGAGAAGCAAGCGGAGGCAGATACACCCAATAATCAGTACCAGCGTTTGTTTCAATGATCTGAACGCCTGACTCGATATCCAGACTGAGCAGGCGCTGCTCAACTTGGCGCGCCGCCGCTTCCTGATCGAACCCGCCCAAAAAAAGACAAAGCCCAGGCTCCGGCGCCAGGGAAGAACTTTCGCGAAGAGGCGGCGGAGCCTCCGTCACCAGCCGAAGGGCGGAAGACGAGGCCGTGTATCCCTCGACGGGCGCAACCTGGTGAACCCTGAACGGCGCCTGCTGCTGATGAGCCAAGTAGTAAAAGACGTTGAGGGTAAGCAACAAGAGCAATAGCCAGCGCATTACAGGCTCCTCAAGGGCAGACGATAGCCAACCCACGAAACACTAGATCGGGCACGTGCTCGGTTGAAGCGCTGTCGGAGACCAGCTCCGCATCCCCGCCCGTCAGGTAGACCTTGGGGCAATCACCTAGGATCGATCTGGCGTTCTCGATCTGGGCCTGGACATAAGCCTTCAGCATGAGCCGACAACCTCGATCCACGCCTTCCTCGGTGTTTCGCCCCGGATCGTTTAGAGTGCCGACAGGGAGTCCTTCATCCAGCGCTATACGCCCTGTGGACGACGACAACTGACGACGCAGCAACGGCAGCCCAGGCGCGATATAGCCACCAAGATGCTCTCCGTTGCCGCGAACCAGATCCACGGTAACAGCAGTCCCCAGGTCGATGACCACAAAGGATCGCCGACAAAGAGCGAACGCGCCTAATATCGCAAGCCAACGATCCACACCTAACTGCTCGGGTCTATCGTAGCCATTCGTCACACCGGCATAGCTCGTAGCAACCGACGCCTGAGCCAGCCCTTCACCGGCGTAACTTAGAACCAAATGCGCGATCGCCTGGGTTTCTTCGTGGCTTCGCACGCTAACCAAACGCGCACGCGCTATTTGCCAATCAGTGTTTGCGCTTAGCCAGGCAGCCAACCCCTCCTTGTCTCTGGACGAGGCTACCGCCAGGACCATGCCCTCATTGGAGACCACCCTCGATTTGATTAAACTATTACCGCAGTCCAGTTCAAGAATCATTCAATCCGTCTCAAGCTAAGCTCGCCCCCACAGAATACCTGTTCGCGACCATCAACTCGCAGCCTAATCCCGCCCTGCCCGTCAACACCTAGAACAACTCCTTGAATTGAGGTCAACGGCGTATTCAGCAGGCATTCCTCCCCCTGCCACAGATGGACTTGTTCCCATTCATCCTTGAATGCGTGAAAGCCCCTGTCTAGGAAACGCTGGAGATAACGTTGCAGTTGCTGCGCAAGCTGTATAGCCAAGGCCGACCTATCTATGAACCGCCCAAGTTGAAGCCGCAACGAGGTCCACTCCTGATCGATGCTAGAAGCAGACTCGGTCATATTGACATTGACTCCTATACCAATTGCCACCTGGCACAGGTCCGCCGGGTCGCCAGCTATTTCGACCAGAATTCCAGCGATTTTTTTTCCCTGGGAGTAGATGTCGTTAGGCCACTTAAGCCCACCGTTTGCCAAACCTTCTGACTCGAGGGCGCGTAGCGTGGCGATGCCAACTACGAGACTCAGGCCTGCAAGTTGCGCGAAGCCCCCAGCGACAGAGCACCCCAAGGTAAAGTATAGGTTTTCGCCGTAGGGGCTAACCCAATGCCGACCTCGGCGACCACGACCATTGGATTGCGCCTCAGCCAGCACAACGAGTGGCTGCCTGGACCGCCCCGCCATTAGCCTTAACGCTTCTGCGTTTGTGGAATCTATTTGGGAGCGCAGCGAGAGCGCCCAACTGAGCTCGGCTAGCGAGGGAAGGAGTCTCGATGAATCCAGTAGTGAAAGCGGATTAGCCAGGCGATAGCCCTTACCTGGAACCCGATGAATGGCGATACCGCTTTCCTCTTTAGCCTTCTGCAACACTTTCCATACAGCAGTTCTCGATATCCCGAGCTCCTTGCCTATGACTTCGCCCGAATGGAAACGGCCGTCCTGCAGGATATGTAGCACCTTTTCAATTTCCATTTCGATGCGTCTCCCCTGCACGTTTACTTGCGACTGATAGTTTCCGCCGAGCAAAGACAAACCCCCGACCAGCGAGTGCGGGTCGGGGGTTTGGTATAGGTGCTTGACGATGACCTACTCTCACATGGGGAAGCCCCACACTACCATCGGCGATGCGTCGTTTCACTGCTGAGTTCGGGATGGGATCAGGTGGTTCCAACGCTCTATGGTCGTCAAGCAATTCGGTTGCTGTATCGGTGTTGAGTCGCTACAGCGAATTGGGTATGTGATGTCTGGCTTTGCAGTTCAATTCGAATTTTCGGCTGTTGTCGGCTTCGACCGACCCACAATCGTCAGATTGTTTGGGTGTTATATGGTCAAGCCTCACGGGCAATTAGTACAGGTTAGCTCAACGCCTCACAACGCTTACACACCCTGCCTATCAACGTCGTAGTCTTCGACGGCCCTTCAGGGAGCTCGAGGCTCCAGTGAGATCTCATCTTGAGGCAAGTTTCCCGCTTAGATGCTTTCAGCGGTTATCTCTTCCGAACATAGCTACCCGGCAGTGCCACTGGCGTGACAACCGGAACACCAGAGGTTCGTCCACTCCGGTCCTCTCGTACTAGGAGCAGCCCCTCTCAAATCTCAAACGTCCACGGCAGATAGGGACCGAACTGTCTCACGACGTTCTAAACCCAGCTCGCGTACCACTTTAAATGGCGAACAGCCATACCCTTGGGACCGGCTTCAGCCCCAGGATGTGATGAGCCGACATCGAGGTGCCAAACACCGCCGTCGATATGAACTCTTGGGCGGTATCAGCCTGTTATCCCCGGAGTACCTTTTATCCGTTGAGCGATGGCCCTTCCATACAGAACCACCGGATCACTAAGACCTACTTTCGTACCTGCTCGACGTGTCTGTCTCGCAGTCAAGCGCGCTTTTGCCTTTATACTCTGCGACCGATTTCCGACCGGTCTGAGCGCACCTTCGTACTCCTCCGTTACTCTTTAGGAGGAGACCGCCCCAGTCAAACTGCCCACCATACACTGTCCTCGATCCGGATGACGGACCAGAGTTAGAACCTCAAGCATGCCAGGGTGGTATTTCAAGGATGGCTCCACGCGAACTGGCGTCCACGCTTCAAAGCCTCCCACCTATCCTACACAAGCAGGCTCAAAGTCCAGTGCAAAGCTACAGTAAAGGTTCACGGGGTCTTTCCGTCTAGCCGCGGATACACTGCATCTTCACAGCGATTTCAATTTCACTGAGTCTCGGGTGGAGACAGCGCCGCCATCGTTACGCCATTCGTGCAGGTCGGAACTTACCCGACAAGGAATTTCGCTACCTTAGGACCGTTATAGTTACGGCCGCCGTTTACCGGGGCTTCGATCAAGAGCTTCGCTTGCGCTAACCCCATCAATTAACCTTCCGGCACCGGGCAGGCGTCACACCCTATACGTCCACTTTCGTGTTTGCAGAGTGCTGTGTTTTTAATAAACAGTCGCAGCGGCCTGGTATCTTCGACCGGCATGAGCTTACTGAGCAAGTCATTCACTCTCACCGGCGCACCTTCTCCCGAAGTTACGGTGCCATTTTGCCTAGTTCCTTCACCCGAGTTCTCTCAAGCGCCTTGGTATTCTCTACCCGACCACCTGTGTCGGTTTGGGGTACGGTTCCTGATTACCTGAAGCTTAGAGGCTTTTCCTGGAAGCATGGCATCAACCACTTCGCTTTCTAAAAGAAAGCTCGTCATCAGCTCTCGACATTGAGATCCCGGATTTACCTAAGATCCCTGTCTACCGCCTTAAACTTGGACAACCAACGCCAAGCTGGCCTAGCCTTCTCCGTCCCCCCATCGCAGTAACCAGAAGTACGGGAATATTAACCCGTTTCCCATCGACTACGCTTTTCAGCCTCGCCTTAGGGACCGACTCACCCTGCGTCGATTAACGTTGCGCAGGAACCCTTGGTCTTTCGGCGTGCGAGTTTTTCACTCGCATTGTCGTTACTCATGTCAGCATTCGCACTTCTGATACCTCCAGCAAGCTTCTCAACTCACCTTCACAGGCTTACAGAACGCTCCTCTACCGCTCAACTTACGTTGAACCCGTAGCTTCGGTGCATGGTTTGAGCCCCGTTACATCTTCCGCGCAGGCCGACTCGACTAGTGAGCTATTACGCTTTCTTTAAAGGATGGCTGCTTCTAAGCCAACCTCCTAGCTGTCTAAGCCTTCCCACATCGTTTCCCACTTAACCATGACTTTGGGACCTTAGCTGACGGTCTGGGTTGTTTCCCTTTTCACGACGGACGTTAGCACC
>NZ_CM173217.1:3515000-4133985 GCF_057738225.1 Stutzerimonas sp. CXK-1
CGAAGAAGAGCTTTATCGATCTGAAGCTCGAGTACGCGGCCGAGCAGGCGATGCAAAGCGAAGAATCAGTCGATCAGGCGAACGCCGACAGCGCTCTCGACTCGCCATTCGCCACAGTCGACCCTGCCAGTTCGCCCGCCACGGCCACGGCCGAGCCGGCTACCGAGCCAGCCGTCAAGGTCATCAAGGTCTCAAATGGCGATACGCTGTCGACGCTGTTTGCCAAGGCGGGCCTGCCTCCAAGCACTGTTCATGACGTGTTGGCCAGTAGCAAGGAAGCCAAGCAGCTTGCCCGTTTGAGAGTCGGACAGGCCCTCGAGTTCGACATGGACGACCAGGGCGCACTGCGCAGCCTGTCCAGCCAGGTCGGCCCCTTGCAGAGCGTGCGCGTCGAAAGAAGTGCGACGGGCTACTCCTTCAAGAAAGAAGAGATCAAGCCCAGCGTTGAAACACGCTACGCGCATGGCGAAATCAACAGCAGTCTTTTCCTGGCTGCCAAGCGCGCCGGTTTGAGCCACAACCTCACCATGGACCTTGCCAATATCTTCGGCTACGACATCGACTTCGCACTGGACATTCGCCAGGGCGACCGATTCGAAGTGGTATTCGAAGAGAAGACTGTCGACGGCAAGCGCGTGGGCACCGGCAATATTCTCGCGGCCCGCTTCGTGAACCGCGGCAAGACCTACACGGCCGTTCGCTACACGAGCAAGAGCGGTACGACGAGCTACTACACCGCCGACGGCGCCAGCATGCGCAAGGCTTTCATCCGCACACCGGTCGATTTCGCGCGTATCAGCTCACGCTTTTCCAACGGGCGTAAGCATCCGATTCTCAACAAGATTCGTGCACACAAGGGCGTGGATTACGCTGCGCCACGCGGCACCCCCATCAAGAGCGCTGGCGATGGCAAGGTGATTCTCGCCGGGCGCAAGGGTGGCTACGGCAACACCGTGATCATCCAGCACGGCAATCGTTACCGCACGCTCTACGCCCACATGCAAGGTTTCGCCAAAGGCGTGCGCAGTGGTTCTGCGGTCAAGCAAGGGCAGATCATCGGCTATATCGGAACCACCGGGCTCTCCACCGGGCCGCACCTGCACTATGAGTTTCAGGTCGATGGCGTCCATGTAGACCCACTCGGCTTGAAACTTCCAATGGCTGACCCGATCGCCAAGAGCGAACTACCACGCTTCATGGCCACCAGCCGCCCACTGATGGCACGCATGGATGAAGAACGCGCCACAATGCTCGCTCTGAAGCAGGACTGAGCGTGCTGCACTACCTGGGCGTGATGTCCGGCACCAGCCTAGACGGGCTGGACATCGCCCTGGTCGAGCAATCCGATAGACCCAGGTTGGTCGCCAGCCATTTCGTCCCTATGCCTGCGCGGCTCCGCGCAGAACTCCTGGCGCTGTGTGAGCCAGGCCAGGACGAATTGGCCCGAGCAGCGACTGCCGAGAACGAGTGGGCACGCTTGGCAGCGAACGCAATCGGCGAACTGTTGGACGCACAAGCGCTATCGCCAGCCGCGGTTCGAGCCATCGGCAGTCATGGGCAGACCGTCCGCCACGAGCCCCAGCGGGGCTTCACCATTCAGATCGGCAATCCGGCACTGCTTGCAGAGCTGAGCGGAATCTCCGTGGTCGCCGACTTTCGCCGTCGCGACGTCGCCGCCGGCGGCCAGGGCGCCCCATTGGTCCCGGCCTTCCACCATGCGCTGTTTGCCGATGGCCGAACCCGGCAGGCGGTTCTCAATATCGGCGGGTTCAGCAATCTTAGCCTGCTTGCTCCGGAGCAGCCCGTGCGCGGCTTCGATTGTGGGCCTGGTAATGTGTTGATGGACGCCTTCATCCAGCGTGAGCAAGGCCTCGCCTTCGACCGCGATGGTGCATGGGCTGCAGCGGGAAGTCCCGATAGCGATCTGCTTTCGGCTTTCCTCAAGGATGGCTTCTTCGCCACCAGCGGCCCCAAAAGCACGGGTCGCGAACTGTTCAACCTGGCCTGGCTGGATCGCCACCTCGCCGAGCGAGCCCCCATTGCCGGCCAAGATGTCCAGGCGACCCTGCTTGAACTGACCGCCCGCTCGATCAGCGAAGCGCTGGCGAGCGCCCAACCCGGCACCGAGCGCGTTCTCGTCTGCGGAGGCGGTGCGCGGAACAAAGCGCTGATGCAGAGGATCGCCCAGCTCGTCAGTCCTGCCGAAGTCCTGCCAACCGACTCGCTGGGTATTCCAGCCGACTGGGTCGAGGCGATGGCGTTCGCCTGGCTGGCGCACTGCTGCCTGGAACGAATTCCCGGCAACGAACCGGAGGTAACCGGCGCGGCGGGACCTCGCGTGCTGGGCGCAATCTATCCGGCATAAAAAAGCCGCGCCCAGCAGAGCGCGGCTTTCTTCCGTTCGGCCGTCAGCTCAGATAGAGAACGACTGACCGCAACCGCAGGTAGTGGTGGCGTTCGGATTCTTGATGATGAACCGCGAACCCTCCAGGCCTTCCTGATAGTCGACTTCCGCACCGGCGAGGTACTGGTAGCTCATCGCATCGACCACTAGGCTGACACCCTCTCGCTCGATGATAGTGTCATCGTCGGCGACGTCCTCATCGAAGGTGAAGCCGTACTGGAAACCGGAACAGCCGCCACCCGTCACGAACACCCGCAATTTGAGCCGAGGATTACCCTCTTCCTCGACCAGATTCTTCACTTTGCTCGCAGCCCCCTGAGTGAACTGGATAGCCATGGGCGTGAAGGATTCGACACTCATTCGGTTCTCCTAGCGTGCACGACGCCAAACTGCCTGATGCTGGGCATTATCCGCTTACCCAAGCGAAATGATCAACTATTCAAAGGCCAGCCGTCGGTCGGCACTGGCTCACTCACGGCAGCAGGGCCGGGGCCATAAGGCCCAACCGCTCATCGAGCCCGAAGAGAATATTCATGTTCTGGATCGCCTGTCCCGACGCCCCTTTGACCAGGTTGTCGATCACCGAGAGCACCACCACCAGATCGCCACCCTGCGGCCGGTGCACGGCTATCCGGCACAGATTCGCCCCACGCACGCTTCGCGTCTCCGGATGGCTGCCCGCTGGCATCACAT
Organism: Stutzerimonas sp. CXK-1; assembly: GCF_057738225.1. Classification (NCBI taxonomy): domain Bacteria; kingdom Pseudomonadati; phylum Pseudomonadota; class Gammaproteobacteria; order Pseudomonadales; family Pseudomonadaceae; genus Stutzerimonas; species Stutzerimonas sp. CXK-1. The sequence goes on from NZ_CM173217.1 coordinate 3,518,098, forward strand.
CGACGAACGGCTCGTTTGCGTAGCGCTGTTCGTACAGCGCCTGCAGATCGGCCGAGCGATCCGCAACGGTCGCGTACAGCGTCGCGTGAATTCCCCGGATCATCGGCGTCAGATGCGGTACGAAGGTCAGCCCGACGTCGCCGCCGGCGGCGCGCCGCAGCCCCTGGGTGATCTCCGGCAAATGGCGATGCCCCTTGACCGAGTAGGCCATCATGCTCTCGCCCGCTTCGGTGAACAGCGACCCGATCTTGGCGGCTCGCCCGGCACCGCTGACACCCGACTTGCAGTCGGCAATCAAATGCGCAGCGTCGGCCAGGCCGTTCTCCAGCAATGGCAGGAAGCCCAGTTGCGTGGCGGTCGGATAACAGCCTGGCACCGCGATCAGCCGAGCCCCCTTGATCTGCTCGCGATTCACTTCCGGCAGCCCGTACACGGCCGACTCGAGCAGTTCAGGCGCGCCGTGCGGCTGTCCGTACCACTTGGCCCACTCGTCGGCATCCTGCAGACGGAAGTCTGCCGAGAGGTCGATTACCCGGGTGCCCGCCGCCAGCAGTTCGCCAGCCAGCGCATGCGCTACGCCATGTGGCGTCGCGAAAAACACCACGTCGCAGCTGCCCAGCGTCTTCGCGTCGGGAACACTGAAGGCCAGCTCGTCATAGTGCCCGCGCAAGTTGGGGAACATGTCTGCGACCTTAACGCCCTCTTCCGAACGCGAGGTAATGACCGCCACCTCTGCCTGCGGGTGCTGTGCCAGTAGGCGCAACAACTCCACACCGGTGTAGCCCGTCCCGCCGACGATACCGACCTTGACCATGCACTGCCTCGCGAACAAAAGCGCCATTGAAGGGCGTGATGATAAAGCCGCTTTGTACAGGGGCCAACCGCCGGGATGACGAGCAGTCACCCGAACCACTACTATCGCCCGCTCCGACCTCAAGGATCGCCCCGATGCTCTATCTGTGGATCAAGGCGCTGCATGTGATCGCCATCGTCTGCTGGTTTGCCGGCCTTTTCTACCTGCCGCGCCTGTTCGTGTACCACGCCATGAGTGAGGACGTGCCCAGCCGGGAGCGCTTCAAGGTGATGGAACGCAAGCTGTATCGGGGCATCATGGTGCCATCGATGATCGCCACCCTGATCTTCGGGATCTGGATGATCGTGCTCAACCCGGCGCTTTTCGCCACCGGCGGCTGGCTGCACGCCAAGCTGGCGCTGGTCGTATTGTTGATCGGCTATCACCACCTGTGTGGCGCGCAGCTCAAACGCTTTGCACGGGACGAGAACACCCGTGGCCATGTGTTCTATCGGTGGTTCAACGAGGTGCCGGTACTGTTTCTGATCGCGATCGTCATCCTGGTGATCGTCAAACCCTTCTGAGGCGCGCCTGCCTCCCCTGTGACATGGATGCCACATGACCCAATCGACCTATCGGATCGTCTTTTCCGGCCAGTGCGCGTCGGGCACCGCCCCCGAGGATGTGAAACGCAATCTCGCGACGCTGTTCAAGACCGATGAAGCACGCTTCGCCGCGTTCTTCGACGGGGCCGAACGGGTGTTGAAAAAAGGCCTGAGCGCCGACCAGGCGGCGCGTTACCTGGCCGCCCTGCAGCACGCCGGTGCCTTGGCGCGTCGCGAAGCGGAAGCGCCGCCGCCATCGCTCAGCCTTATGACCATCGAAGCGCCGACCGAAGCCGGCCCCGGCCGGCGCATGACCTGTCCGAAATGCCAGACCGAGCAGCCACAGGCCGAGCAGTGCTCGCACTGCTCGATCTTCATCGACAAGTATCTTGCCAGGCAGGCGGCGCTCTCCCAGACCGCTGCTGCCGCCACGTCAGACTCGCCCTATGCACCTCCTCGCACACAGCTGGACGAGCCCCCCGCTGGCTTTGCCGAGCTAAAGGTATTTTCGCTCAAGGGCCGTATCGGTCGCCTGCGCTACCTGGCCTGGTCGCTGGTCGCGATGATGGCGCTGGTCGCGCTAGTCCTGGCAATCATGCCGCTGTTCGCATGGCTGGCGCCCGCGGCGATCGTTCTGGCGGTTGTCATCATCAGCGCGGCGGCTGTGGTCAACGTCCAGATTGGCGTGCAGCGGCTGCACGACATGAATCTCTCCGGCTGGCTCATGCTGTTGCACTTCGTGCCGGTCGTCGGCAGCCTCATGCCGCTGGTGCTGGCAGCAGTACCGGGCAAAGCCGGCAACAACCGATTCGGCGCGCCGCCTCCACCTAACGGCACGGCAGTCAAGGTGCTGGCCGCCCTGTGGTTGCTGGTATTGATCGGCGCCTTCTTCACGGGCACGCAGCACGGCTAGCCGCGCTAGTCGGCCATGACCGTACGCCCCGCGGCCCACGCGCGCAGGGCTGCGATCTCCTCGGCCATCACCACGGACAACGGCGCAGTGGCACTGATGCAGCTCAGCAGCATGCCCTGGGTCACAGCCTGGCGCTGCGCCTGCCCGGCATAAACCGCACTGACGACCGCCTGTTCGATTTCCGCCCCGGAGAACCCCTCGCTCGCCGCGGCCAGAGCCTCCAGGTCGAACGCCGTGCTGTCCAGCTCGCGCCGAGCCAGGTGAATGCGAAAGATGTCCGCGCGCACCTGGCGATCAGGCAGGTCGACGAAAAACAGCTCGTCGAAACGACCCTTGCGCAGCAGCTCTGGGGGCAGACGGTCGATCGCGTTGGCCGTCGCCACCATGAACACCGGCGCAGTGCGCTCGGCCATCCAGGTCAGGAGCGTCCCCAGAACGCGCTGGCTGACCCCGCCATCCATCTCGCCGGTAGCCAACCCCTTCTCGACCTCATCCATCCACAGTACGCAAGGCGCCATCTGCTCGGCCAGACGCAGCGCCTCACGCAGGTTGCGTTCCGTTTCGCCGAAATACTTGTTGTACAGGCAACCAAAATCCAGGCGCAGCAACGGCAGCCCCCAGAGACCCGCAACTGCCTTGGCGGCCAGGCTCTTGCCGCTTCCCTGCACACCGACCAGCAGGACGCCCCGCGGCAGGTCCGTACCCTGACCGGAAAGAAAGGCCCCTTGCCGCTCGCCCAGCCAGCGCTTGAAGGTGCGCAGACCACCAACCTCGGCGAACCGCGCGGTTTCGTGCTCGAACCCCAGCACGCCGTCCATGTCCAGCAGACGAAACTTCGCACGGTTGAGCTCCGGCAGGTCTTCCTGGGTGATCGCTCCGTCATCGCAGATCAGAGTGCGCGCCAGGCTACGCGCCTCGCCGTGCCCCATACCGCGCAAGTTCTTCACTACCTGCTGCAGGGTGAGGTTGTCGGTTTTCACGCGCAGGCCCTGATTGCGCTCGCTCCAGCGCGCCGCCTCTTCGCGCACGATCGCCAACAGGTCGTCATCACCCGGCAGCGCCAGGGAGAAATGCGCGGCCAGACGCTGGACCTCCGCCGGCAACTTCAGCGCATGCGATACCAGCACAAGCGTGGGCGCATCGACCGCCTGGGCCAGCGCGATTTCCTTGATCAAGCGCACGATGCGTGGATCGTCGAGGAACGGGTGCAGATCGCAAAAGGCATAGAGCCCGGCCTGGGGCGCTCTTCGCAGCCGTTTCAACGCCACCTCCGGCGCCGTACTGTCTTCGTCGCCCAGCGGCTCACCGTCGAACCCAAGGCGGCGCAGCCCTTCGGTCACTGACCAGACGCACAACCCGGTGCCCCGTTTGATCGCCAGCCCGGTCAGCAGCTCCAACACCCGCGGTTCGTCCCAGGACTCGATGACCACCAACCGCACGCGAGACTCGAGCACCAGGCTCAGATCGTGAATGTCATTGCGCAACGCCCACCTCCCTGTCGAGATTCATCGGCTCCGTGACGGGCTGATACACTGTCTGGCATTCGAGCACCGGAGAAACACGATGGATTGTCTGTTCTGCAAGATCGTGGCGGGCGACATACCTGCGCGCAAGCTCTACGAGGACGACGATGTGATCGCCTTCCATGACATCGCTCCTCAGGCCCCGGTCCACTTCCTGGTCATTCCGAAAAAGCACATCCCCACGCTGCATGACCTGAGCGAAGAGGACGACAAGCCGCTCGCCGGCCACATCCTCTTCACGGCACAGCGCCTGGCCGAGCAGCTTGGCTGCGAGGACGGCTTTCGCGTGGTGATGAACTGCAACGACCTCGGCGGCCAGACGGTCTACCACATCCACATGCATGTACTTGGTCAGCGCCAGCTGCACTGGCCACCGGGCTGAGCGGCCACATCGACCGCATGCCCAAGGTAATGACTATCGGGAGCCCAGCATGACAAGCCAGCGTCATTATTCACCCGTCGATCGCCTGCTGATGCAGGCCGACTCAGCCCTGCGCACCCTGCTGCCGTTCAGCGGGCAGCCCGGCCGCCCCTCGCCCGCCGTGATCAAGCCGGACGCCGAACTGAGCGAAAGCGAAGCTCGGCACGTGGCCGGCCTCATGCGCATCAACCATACCGGCGAGGTCTGTGCCCAGGCGCTCTATCAGGGCCAGGCGCTGACTGCGCGCCTGCCGCGTGTGCGCGAATCGATGGAAAAGGCGGCCGACGAGGAGGTCGACCACCTGGCCTGGTGCGAACAGCGCATCCGCCAGCTCGGCAGCCATACCAGCGTGCTCAACCCCCTCTTCTATGGCCTGTCCTTCGGTATCGGCGCCTCCGCCGGCCTGATCAGCGACCGCATCAGCCTGGGGTTCGTTGCGGCGACGGAGGATCAGGTGTGCAAGCACCTCGACGAACATCTGCAGCAGCTGCCGACTCAGGACGAGAAGTCACGGGCTATCCTCGAGCAGATGCGCGAGGATGAAGCCAAGCACTCCACCTCGGCGCTCGACGCCGGAGGCTTGCGCTTCCCGGCGCCGGTCAAATTCGGCATGAGCCTGGTCGCCAAAGTGATGACCAAGACTACCTACCGGATCTGAACCGCGAGCGGAAAAAAAAGACCACGCCTAGGCGTGGTCTTTTACTTCGAGGGGTTGGCCGTGGATAACGGCATCTTCGGCAGCGCCGTAGTGAGGCGGTGCAGCTCCGGAATGCGAACCCTTGTGAGGCGAGCATGGGACACCAGCGGGTTAGCCTGTGTCGCGTTCTGCCGGAAGCGGAAGTTGGGAGTAGCTTACGCGCCGCGGCGCGACAGGTGTTTTCTAAAATTGCTGCTCTACAGATAAATTGCGCAATAAATCTCTACAGAGATAGATTCTGCACAATAAATTTCCATCAGTAGGCAAGCATGAGCAAACTCGATCGCTACGACCTGCGTATCCTCGCGGAATTGCAACGCGATGCGCGTATCTCCAACCAGGAACTGGCCGAGCGCATCGGCCTGTCCGCCTCGCCCTGCTCGCGCCGCGTCAAGCAGCTCGAAGATGACGGCTACATCGCCCGCCAGGTCGCCCTGCTCGAACGCAAGAAACTCGGCCTGACACTGACCGCCTACGTGCTGATCGGCATGGACCGGCATACGCCGGAACGCTTCGAGCATTTCGAAGGCGTGATCGGCAAATGCCCCGAGGTACTCGAGTGCAGCCTGGTCACCGGTATGGACGCCGACTACCAGCTCAAGGTCGTGGTGCCGGATATGGACCACTACCAGCAGTTCCTGCTTGGCACGCTGACGCGCATCGAAGGCGTCTCCAGCGTGCGCTCCAGCTTCGTGCTGCGCCAGGTGGTCTCCAGCACCGAACTTCCGCTCGAGCATTTGCGAAGCTGAGACCGGGCGCACAGCCCATCCCTGGCATTCGAAGGGCTACTGCCTATAATCCGCGCCCTTCTGCGCCGGTCCGCCTGTTATCGACCGGCCACCGTCGCGCGCCCAGACGCGCTGCAACAACCCTTCGTGCCCAGGAAAGACCATGAAAGACACCAACCGCGTCATGCAGAGCTATGGCCGCTGCTGCGCGAGCGCAGGCTTTTTCGACGACTTCTACGCTGCCTTTCTCGCCAGCTCGCCCGCCGTGCGCGAAAAATTCGTGCGTACCGACATGACTGCGCAGAAGCAGCTGCTGCGCGCCGGCATTCTCAACCTCGTGTTGTTCGCCCGCGGCATGCCAGACACCAAGCTTCGCGCGCTGGGCCAGAGCCACTCACGCGCAGGCCTGGATATCCGCCCAGAGCTCTACGACCTGTGGGTCGACGCGCTGCTCAAGACCATCCGCCAGCACGATGGCGAACTGCAGCAACAGGACCTGAAGGCCTGGCACATGGTCTTGAACAAGGGCATCGACGTGATCAAGGCGGCCTACTGAATACCGGTGAGACATTTCGCCGCACCGGCGCCCGGTCGGCGCGATCCGAACGCTTTCCGAGCTCGACCGTCCAACCAGCGGTGGCACACCCACCACTCGCTAGCGGCGTATACTGCGCCGCTTTCGCGCCCGGCCTGCCACGGGCGCATTCGTCGAAGTCACTCAGGAGATCCCTGTGGAGCCCGAAGTTTTCGAAAAGTGGATGATGATCGTGCTCGTCGGCGGGCTGATGGCCTTCATGGCGTTCATCATCTGGGACCTGGCCAAGAAGTCGAAGGCCGGTCGCCTCGGCACTGCCATCCTGTTTCTCGGTTTAGGCCTGTGTCTGTTCGCCTTTCTCGCCAAGCCGGTCATCGGTTACGTCATCGAAGTCACTCAGGGCATCCCGCACTGAGTTGAGGCGCCAGCCGGTGCACTACAGCTGCGCCGGCACCTCCCGCCACTCACCCGGCTGCAGGCCATCGAGCGCCCACGGCCCGATGCGCACCCGCACCAGACGCAGGGTCGGCAACCCGACCGCCGCCGTCATGCGTCTGACCTGGCGATTACGCCCCTCGCGAATCACCAATTCCAGCCAGCTGGTCGGCACGCTCTTGCGAAAGCGCACCGGCGGGTTGCGTGGCCATAGCTCGGGCTCGTCCAGCTGCCGCGCTTCGGCGGGCAGGGTCAGGCCGTCGTTGAGTTCGACGCCATCGCGCAAGCGCTGCACTTGCTCGGCAGCGACCTCACCTTCCACCTGCACCCAGTAGGTCTTGGGCAACTTGTGCTTCGGGTCGGCGATGCGCGCCTGCAACTGACCGTCGTTGGTCAAGAGCAACAGACCCTCGCTGTCGCGGTCCAGTCGACCGGCTGGATAGACGCCCGGCACCTGGACGAAATCCTTCAGCGTCGCGCGGCCATCGGCATCGTTGAATTGCGTCAGCACGTCGAACGGCTTGTTCAGCAGCAACAGCCGCGGCTCGGCCGGCGGTGCCTTGGCGACGCGCCGCGGCGCCTGGGTGCGGCCTGAGCGGGCGGGGCGGGATGCTTGAGCGCGGGGCGGGCGGGACATGATGGGGCGGTCTCGATACGGGCTGGCCATGCTAGAAGCCGGTGCCCGCGGCTGCAACAAAACGGCCGCACCGGCAACGTGCACCGAAAGCGGACCAAAGCGGGCCTTGGCGGTGCACCACGCGCCCCGCGGCGCACCAGCATGGCACCTTCATTGCGCCCGACGAAACCGTGCCCCCCCTGCAAAGCCCCGTCGGCTCTGGCTTTGCGCGACCTGGCACGGATGCTGCCATTGCTCCTGGCGTTCCGATGTTTTCAGCCCACAGTTGCGCACGGACAGCCAAGGAGCCCCAAAAATGAAACGCCGTCCTCTGATCAAGACCACCCTCGCCGCCAGTGCCCTGATGCTCAGCGGTCTGTTCCCCTTCACCCTGCAGGCCGCCGAAACCATCAAGGTCGGCATCCTGCATTCGCTGTCCGGCACCATGGCCATCTCCGAGACCTCGCTCAAGGACATGGCGCTGATGACCATCGATGAGATCAACGCCAAGGGCGGCGTGCTCGGCAAGCAGCTCGAACCGGTGGTGGTCGACCCGGCTTCCAACTGGCCGCTGTTCGCCGAGAAGGGCCGTCAGCTGCTGACCCAGGACAAGGTGGCGGTGACCTTCGGTTGCTGGACTTCGGTTTCGCGCAAATCCGTGCTGCCGGTCTATGAAGAACTCGACGGCCTGCTGTTCTACCCGGTGCAGTACGAGGGCGAAGAGCTGTCGCCGAACGTCTTCTACACCGGCGCGGCGCCAAACCAGCAGGCCATCCCGGCGGTCGAGTACCTGATGAGCGAAGACGGCGGCGGCGCCGAGCGCTTCTTCCTGCTCGGCACCGACTACGTCTACCCGCGCACCACGAACAAGATCCTGCGCGCCTTCCTGATCAGCAAGGGCGTACCGGAATCGAACATCGAAGAGGTCTACACGCCGTTCGGTCACAGCGATTACCAGACCATCGTCGCCAACATCAAGAAGTTCTCCGCCGGCGGCAAGACCGCGGTGGTGTCGACCATCAACGGCGACTCCAACGTGCCCTTCTACAAGGAACTGGCCAACCAGGGCCTGGAAGCCACTGACGTTCCGGTGGTGGCCTTCTCGGTCGGCGAGGAAGAGCTGCGCGGTATCGACACCAAGCCGCTGGTTGGCCACCTGGCCGCGTGGAACTACTTCCAGTCGGTGGAGAACCCGGTCAACGAAGCCTTCGTCAGCAAGTGGAAGGCCTACGCCAAGGCCCAGAACCTGCCGGGCGCCGACAAGGCGGTGACCAACGACCCGATGGAAGCCACCTACGTCGGTATCCACATGTGGGCGCAGGCGGTCGAGAAAGCCGGCACCACCGACGTCGGCAAGGTGCGCGACGCCCTCGCCGGCCAGACCTTCGAGGCGCCAAGCGGCTACACCCTGACCATGGACGAGAAGAACCATCACCTGCACAAGCCGGTGATGATCGGCGAGGTCCAGGAGGACGGTCAGTTCTCGGTGGTCTGGGAAACCGAAAGCCCGGTTCGCGCGCAGCCATGGAGCCCCTACATCCCGGGCAACGACAAGAAGCCGGACTACGCGGTGAAGTCGAACTAACCGCTGCGGTCGTCATGGTGGATGGGTGACGCACCGATTTCGCGTCCCGATCCACCCCACGATCACTCGGCTTTCGTTGGGCGGATCGGAACGCGTAGTCGAGACGTTCTCATCCGCCTGCCCACCGCCGCCAGCTCCGCCAAGAGAGCACGCGGCGCCCCCTGGGGAATGCACAGATGAACACTGCCCTGCACCGATTATTGTTGCTGCTCCTGCTCGCCCTGCCTTGGGCAGTGCACGCCGGAGAAGCGGCCGACTACGCCAAGGCGAGCCCGGCCAAACAGGCCAAGCTGCTGGAAAGCTGGGCCGCCGTGCCCGCGCCTGAGCGCCTGCCGTTGATCGAAGCGCTGCGCGCCAGCCGCGTGGGGATCGACCAGAACAAGACGCCCTTCATCGAGGAAAACGGGGCCTACCGTGCCCTCGAAGGCGACGCCGAGCCGGTCGGCACGCCGAAGAAGCTGCGCCTGAACAACCGCCTGCGTGGTCTGCTCAACACCGCTCTGGCCAGCCACCAGCTGTTCGCCGAAGACCCCGCGCAGCGCCTCGCTGCGGCCAAGCGCCTGCAGCGCAGCGGCAAGCCGGAACAGCTCGAGCTGCTCCAGCAGCGCCTGGACGTAGAGGAAGATGCTGCCGTCAGCGAAGCGCTGACCCTGGCGCTAGCCAACCTGCAGCTGACCGCGAGCGACCCGGCCGTGCGCCTCGCCGCCGTGCGGTTGCTTGGCGAAACCGGTGCTCCGCTGGCGCGGGTAAGGCTGGAAAACCTGCTCGCCGACGAGGCGGAAACCGACGCCGCCGTGCGCAAGGCCGCCGAAACCAGCCTGGCCCAGGTCAAACGCAAGCTCTTGATTGGCGAACTACTCGGCCAGGCCTTCAGCGGCCTGTCGCTGGGCTCGATCCTGCTACTCGCCGCCCTCGGGCTGGCGATCACCTTCGGCCTGCTCGGCGTGATCAACATGGCCCACGGCGAGATGCTGATGCTCGGGGCCTATACCACCTATATGGTGCAGGTGCTGATGGCGCGGCTAGCGCCTGAAGCGCTTGCCTTCTACCCACTGGTGGCGCTGCCGGTGGCCTTTTTCGTCACCGCCGCGATCGGCATGGCGCTGGAGCGCACGGTGATTCGCCACCTCTACGGCCGCCCGCTGGAAACATTGCTGGCGACCTGGGGCATCAGCCTGATCCTGATCCAGCTGGTGCGCGTGCTGTTCGGCGCGCAGAACGTCGAGGTCGCCAACCCCGGCTGGCTCTCCGGCGGCCTGCAGGTATTGCCGAACCTGGTGCTGCCGTACAACCGCATGGTGATCATCGGCTTCGCGCTGTTCGTGGTGCTCTTGACCTGGCTCTTGCTGAACAAGACGCGCCTGGGCCTGAACGTGCGTGCGGTCACGCAGAACCGCAACATGGCCGCCTGCTGCGGCGTGCCCACCGGGCGCATCGACATGATGGCCTTCGGGTTGGGTTCCGGCATCGCCGGGCTCGGCGGTGTTGCACTTAGCCAGATCGGCAACGTCGGCCCGGATCTCGGCCAGAGCTACATCATCGACTCCTTCCTGGTGGTGGTGCTCGGCGGTGTCGGCCAGCTGGCCGGCAGCATCTTCGCCGCCTTCGGCCTGGGCATCGCCAACAAGATCCTCGAACCGCAGATCGGCGCCGTGCTGGGCAAGATCCTCATCCTCGCGCTGATCATCCTCTTCATCCAGAAGCGTCCTCAGGGACTGTTCGCGCTGAAAGGGAGGGTGATCGATTGAAAAGCCTCCACCTCTCGCCGCGTTGTCCCCGTAGGAGCGAGCTTGCTCGCGAACCAGAGCTTGCCGACACCCGCGTGTTTACCCTTTCGCGAGCAAGCTCGCTCCTACAGGAGAGCTGCGCATGAACCAGCCACTCGCAATCACCGCTGCGCGGAAGGCCGGCCCGACACTCACCGCCGTGGCGCTCGGCGTGGTCCTAGCCGTCCTCGTCGCCATGCCGCTGCTGCACCTGCTGCCGGCCGAGCATGCCCTGCACGTTTCGGCCTACACCCTGACCCTGGTGGGCAAGATCCTCTGCTACGCCATCGTCGCCCTGGCGCTGGATCTGGTCTGGGGTTACGCGGGGCTCTTGTCCCTCGGCCACGGCCTGTTCTTCGCCCTCGGCGGTTACGCCATGGGCATGTACCTGATGCGCCAGAGCGCCGGTGACGGCCTGCCGGCATTCATGAGCTTCCTCGCCTGGAACGAGCTGCCCTGGTACTGGTATGGCACGTCGAGCTTCCTCTGGGCCATGTGCCTGGTGGTGCTGGTGCCCGGCGTGCTGGCCTTTGTCTTCGGCTTCTTCGCCTTCCGCTCGCGGATCAAGGGCGTGTACTTCTCGATCATGACCCAGGCGCTGACCTTCGCCGGCATGCTGCTGTTCTTCCGCAACGAGACCGGCTTCGGCGGCAACAACGGCTTCACCGATTTCAAGACCATCCTTGGTTTCTCGATCTCGGCGCCGGCGACCCGCGCCACGCTGTTTCTCGCCACCGTGGCGCTCCTGGCCGGCAGCCTGTACCTGGGCTTTCGCCTGGCGCGTAGCAAGTTCGGCCGGGTGCTCACCGCCCTGCGCGATGCCGAGAACCGGCTGATGTTCTGCGGCTACGACCCGCGCGGCTACAAGCTGTTCATCTGGACCCTGTCGGCGGTGCTCTGCGGCCTGGCCGGTGCGCTCTACGTGCCGCAAGTCGGCATCATCAACCCCAGCGAGATGGCACCGACGCAATCCATCGAGGCGGCCGTCTGGGTCGCCCTCGGCGGACGCGGCACGCTGATCGGCCCGCTGCTTGGCGCCGGCCTCGTCAACGGCATGAAGAGCTGGTTCACCGTGGCCTTCCCCGAATACTGGCTGTTCGCCCTCGGTGCGCTGTTCATCGTCGTCACCCTGTACCTGCCCAAGGGCGTCATCGGCCTCATCAAGCGGAGGGGCGAAGAATGAAAACCGTACCCTGCAGCGCCGTCATCGACGGCTTCGACCCCACCGGGGGCGGCCTGACCCGCGATGCCATCGGCCTCGGCCGGGTCGCCGAGAAGGGCCTGGACGTACGCCACGGCACCATCCTCAGCCTGGAAGACATCAACGTCAGCTTCGACGGCTTCAAGGCGCTGACGGATCTCAGCCTGTACATCGGCGTCGGCGAGCTGCGCTGCATCATCGGCCCCAACGGCGCCGGCAAGACCACCATGATGGACGTCATCACCGGCAAGACGCGCCCCACCAGCGGCAGCGCCTGGTTCGGCGAAACCCTGGACCTGACCCGCATGAGCGAGGTGGACATCGCCCAGGCCGGCATCGGCCGCAAGTTCCAGAAGCCCACGGTGTTCGAGGCGCTTTCGGTGTTCGAGAACCTGGAGCTGGCGCAGAAGACCGACAAGTCGGTGTGGGCGAGCCTCAGGGCCAGGCTTTCCGGCGAGCAGAAGGACCGCATCGACGAAGTGCTGGAGACCATCCGCCTCGGCCAGTCGCGTCATCGCCCGGCCGGGCTGCTGTCCCACGGGCAGAAGCAGTTCCTCGAGATCGGCATGCTGCTGATGCAGTCGCCGCAGCTCTTGCTGCTCGACGAGCCGGTAGCCGGTATGACCGATGCCGAGACCGAATTCACCGCCGAGCTGTTCAAGTCCTTGGCGCGCAAGCATTCGCTGATGGTGGTCGAGCACGACATGGGCTTCGTCGAGACCATCGCCGACCACGTCACCGTGCTGCACCAAGGCCAGGTGCTGGCCGAGGGTTCGCTGCAACAGGTGCAGGCGGATGAGCGGGTGATCGAGGTGTATCTGGGGCGTTGAGCAAAAAAGGTGGATGGCTTCGGCCGCCCACCCTACGCCCACCAAAAACGGCGCAGCCTTTTCCACGCGTCACGAAAGAAACAAGGACATCGACATGCTGCAAGTCCAGCAACTGCACCAGTACTACGGCGGCAGCCATATCCTGCGCGGCCTCTCGTTCGGGGCGAAGGTCGGCGAAGTCACCTGCCTGCTCGGACGCAACGGCGTCGGCAAGACCACCCTGCTCAAGTGCCTGATGGGCCTGATCCCGGCCAAGGAAGGCGCGGTGAACTGGGAGGGCAAGCCGATCACCGGCTTCAAGCCGCACCAGCGCGTGCACGCAGGCATCGCCTATGTGCCGCAGGGGCGCGAGATCTTCGGCCGCCTGACCGTCGAGGAAAACCTGCTGATGGGCCTGTCCCGTTTCAGTGCCAGGGAAGCCAAGGAAGTCCCCGAGTTCATCTACGAGCTGTTCCCGGTTTTGCAGGAAATGAAGCACCGCCGCGGCGGCGACCTCTCCGGCGGCCAGCAACAGCAGCTCGCCATCGGCCGCGCGCTGGCGAGCAAGCCGCGCCTGTTGATCCTCGACGAACCCACCGAAGGCATCCAGCCCTCGGTGATCAAGGAGATCGGCGCGGTGATCAAGAAGCTCGCGGCCCGCGGCGACATGGCGATCTTCCTGGTGGAGCAGTTCTACGACTTCGCCGCCGAACTGGCCGACCAGTACCTGGTGATGAGCCGCGGCGAGATCATCCAGCAGGGCCGTGGCGAAAACATGGCCGCCGAGGGTGTGCAACGCCTGGTGGCGATCTAGCCTTGCTGCAGCGCCCTCACGGGGGTGCCTGATCGGTGTCAATGTCCGGCTCTCCCGCCGGGCCGATGATTGACAGCGTTGGCTCCAGCAGGGGGGGTGTACGGCATGCACGATGCGTTCGACTCTTCCGCCCCGACCGAACATGCCAGGCCGCTGATCTGGCTGTCCTGGCTGTTGGGCGCGGCCATGCTCGGCGCGCTGGTGGTCGGCGTCCTGCAGCTGGCCGACGCCAGCCACTTCGCCCTGGCTCTCAGCCAGGCCGAGCCGGCCTGGCTGCTGGTCGCCATCGCGCTGCAGGGGCTGACTTACGTCGTCCAGGGTCAACTGTATCGCCAGGTACTGACGGCCGCGGGCACGTCGCTGCCGTTGTGGGACGCCACCAAACTCAGCCTGACCAAGCTGTTCATCGACCAGGCCCTGCCTTCCTCCGGATTCAGCGGCGCGGTGGCAGTGGTCGCCCTGCTAAAACAACGCGGCATCGCTGCGTCTCAGGTTTCCAGCTGCTTCATCGTCAGCGTGTCGGCCTATTTCGTGGCCTACCTGCTGGCGCTCGGCGCCGCCCTGTTCATCGCGATCGACAGCGGCCATGGCAGTCTCGCCGTGATCGCCACCAGCGCAGCCTTCATGCTGTTCTGCGGCCTCATGGCGATCGCCGCGCCGTTGATCGCCGGGCTGCCGCAGGGCGCCCTGGCCAGGCGCCTGCAACACGTGCGCTGGATGCAGCGCCTGCTGGCGATGGTGTTCGCGGCCGAGCCCCGGCTCACGCGCAATCCGCGCCTGCTGAGCTGGGCCAGCGGCTATTCCCTGCTGATCGTCCTGCTTGACGCCCTGACCCTCTGGGCGCTGCTTCACGCGGTCGGCCACGCGGCGCCCTTCGCCGGCATCTTCGCCAGCTTCATGCTGGCCAGCGTGTTGCGCAGCGTCGGCATCGTGCCAGGTGGGCTGGGTGCGTTCGAGGCCGCCGCGGTGGCGACCCTCAGCTGGGCCGGCGTGTCGCTGGCGGCCGGCCTGTCGGCAACGCTGCTGTTTCGCGTATTGAGCTTCTGGCTGCCGATGCTGCCCGGCTTCTGGCTCTCCCGGGACGCCTTGCGGGCCGGGGCCGCAGACCACCACGAGACGGTCACGCCGGACTACTGGAGCCAGCCGCTGGATGAGCTCTACGCCAGCCTGAAGAGCGGCCCAGGCGGGCTCGCCAGCGACGCTGCCACCGCGCGTCAGCCGTCGGTCAGGCGTACGTACCGGCCGAACCTGGCGCGACAGGTCGGCGCCTCGCTGCTGCGCCAGCTGTCCAGCCCGCTGGTGCTGATCCTGTTGATCGGCGCGCTGGTGGCGCTGATCGCCCATGACTGGCTGGATGCCCTGATCGTGTTGGCCATCGTCATCGCCAGCGCGCTGGTCGGCAGCCTGCACGAGGTCCGTTCCAACCGCGCGATTGCGCGCCTGCGCGAACAGGTGGCCAGCCGCGCCGATGTCTGGCGCGACGGGCGCCTGCAGAGCCTGACCGCGGATGAAGTGGTGCCCGGCGATATCGTCGAGCTCTCGGCCGGCAGCCTGATTCCGGCCGATGGCCGGCTGGTCGAGGCGCGCGACTGCTTCGTCAACCAGGCCCTGCTGACCGGCGAGACCTTTCCGGTGCAGAAGCAGGCGAGCCGGATCGCCAGCGACGCCGCCCTGGCGCAGCGCGACAACTGCCTGTTCCGCGGCACCTCGCTGCGCAGCGGCACGGCGCGCCTGCTGGCCGTGCGCTGCGGCCTGCATACCGAGCTGGGCCATATCGAGCGCTCGCTGGTGCTGCGCCCGCCGGAAACCGAGTTCGAGCGCGGCCTGCGCCAGTTCGGCGGTCTGCTGCTACGGGTGATGCTGGTGATGGTCACGGCGGTGCTCGGGCTCAACCTGTTTCTCGACCGACCGCCGCTGGACACCCTGATGTTCGCCATCGCCCTGGCCGTCGGGCTGTCGCCGGAGCTGTTGCCGGCGATCCTCAGCGCGACCCTTTCGGCCGGCGCGCGACGGATGGCGGGGCGCGGCGTGATCGTGCGCCATCTCAACGCCATCGAGAATCTCGGCGCGATGGACACCCTCTGCACCGACAAGACCGGCACCCTGACCCGCGGCGTGGTGGCCCTCGACGGGGCGCTGGACGCCGACGGCCAGCCCAGCAGCAGGGTGCTGCGCATGGCCTGGCTCAACGCATCGCTGCAGACTGGCCTGCACAACCCGCTGGACGAGGCGATCGGCGACTACGCCCGCGACAAGGCGCCGGCCATGACTGGCGCCGACAAGCTCGATGAAATTCCCTACGACTTCGTCCGCAAGCGCCTGAGCGTGCTCTTGCGCGACGCCGGCGAGCCCACGCCACGGCTGATCTGCAAGGGTGCGCTGGATAACGTGCTGCAGGTGTCGGCGTTCGTGCAGCAGGGCGATGCCGTGCTGCCGTTGACCGCCGAGCGGCGTGAGGCGCTGGCGGCCCGCTTCGCTGCCTGGAGCGCCGCCGGCTATCGGGTGCTCGGCCTGGCCTGGCGCTCCATGGAAGGCGAGCGCTGCACCGTCGATGATGAGCAGGCGCTGGTCTTCGCCGGCTTCCTGCTGTTCTTCGACCCACCCGAGCCCGGTGTGCGAGAGGAACTGGCGGCGCTGCGCGAGCTGGGCGTGGCGGTGAAGATCATCAGCGGCGACAACCGCCTGATCGCCCGGCAGGTGGCCGAGAGCGTCGGCATCGATGTCGAGCGCGTCATCACCGGCGCCGAGATCGGGCAGATGCGCGACGAGGCGCTGATCAACCTGGCGCCGCGGGTCAGCCTGTTCGCCGAGGTCGATCCCAACCAGAAGGAGCGCATCATCCGTGCGCTGCAGAAGACCGGCCACGTGGTGGGCTTTCTCGGTGACGGCATCAACGACGCGCCGGCACTGCATGCCGCGGACGTCGGCATCTCGGTGGACAACGCGGTGGACGTGGCCAAGGAGGCGGCCGATTTCGTCCTGCTGCGCCACGAGCTGGGCCTGGTCCGTCAGGGCATCGACGAAGGCCGGCGTACCTTCGCCAACACGCTGAAGTACATCTACCTGACCACCAGCGCCAACTTCGGCAACATGATCAGCATGGCCGTGGCCTCGTTCTTCCTGCCCTTCCTGCCGCTGCTGGCCAAGCAGATCCTGCTCAACAACTTCCTCTCCGACATCCCGGCCATCGGCATCGCCGGTGACCGCGTCGATGCCGACTGGTCACGCACGCCGCATCGCTGGGACATCGGCGAGGTGCGCCGCTTCATGATCCAGTTCGGCCTGATCAGCTCGGCCTTCGATCTGCTCACCTTCGGCGTGCTGCTGTACCTGGTGGGCGAGCATCCGGAGCTGTTTCGCAGCGGCTGGTTCGTCGAATCGCTGATCACCGAACTCGTGATCATCTTCGTGGTGCGCACGCACAAACCGTTCTACCGCAGCCGTCCGGGGCGCTTCCTGCTCGTCAGTTCACTGCTCATCGCGCTGCTGACCGTGCTACTGCCCTATACGCCGGTGGGCGCCTGGTTCGCCCTGCAGCCACTGCCGGCCACGGTGCTCGGCGCGGTTCTGCTGATCACGCTGCTCTATGCGGCCTGTTCGGAATGGACCAAGCAGCGCTTCTTCGCTCAGGCCAGCGCTTCGCGGCAACCCTGAGCGCCGGCGCCTCATTTCGGGGCACCGCTTGGCGTGCGCAGATATCCCGCACCAGTACGGTGCGGGACCTTCCCCGCCGCACCTCAACCAGCCAGCGTTCGGGCCCGCCGCGTGGGCCAGCGCCGGCGAAGGCACGACTATTGCTGTCTGCCCAGTCAACTACCACTGGCAGCCAGGCATGACCGTTCTGACTCACCCCTTCACCCCGCACTGGCAGGCCGAGCTCGAGCTCGGCTATACCCGCATCGGCGACGCGACGCGCCCGGTGCTGCGCCGCCATAGCGGACCGTTACGGGTGCAGAAGCACCTTTATCCCGAGGGGCCGGAAGTCTGCCAGCACATCATCGTCCACCCCCCGGGCGGCATCGCCGGCGGGGATCGGCTGGACATCAGCGTCACGCTCGGCCCCGGCGCCTGGGCGCAGCTGACCAGCCCTGGTGCAGCCAAGTGGTATCGCGCCGCCAGCCCGGCTTTTCAGGACCTGCAGCTGCGCGTCGAGGCCGGTGCCACGCTGGAATGGCTGCCGCAGGAGACCATCGTCTATTCCGCGGCGCAGGCCGAGCTGAACACTCGCATCGAGCTGCACGGCGACGCCCGGCTGTTCTACTGGGACATCGTCGCCCTCGGCCGGCCGGCAGCAGGCGAGCGCTTCGACGCCGGGCATTTCCAGGCGCGCCTGGATATCCGTCGCGACGACCGGCTGATCTGGCACGAACGCCAGCGCATCGCCGGCGCCGATGCGTTGCTCGACTCGCCGATCGGCCTCGACGGGCGTTCGGTGTTCGCCACCCTCATCGCCAGCGGCGAGCTCGACGCGGACCTGCTGGAACGCTGCCGTGAACTGCCCAGCCGCGTGCGCGGTGACCTGACGCAACTGCCGGGGCTCATCGTGGCGCGCTGTCT
This sequence comes from Stutzerimonas sp. CXK-1, assembly GCF_057738225.1. NCBI lineage: Bacteria > Pseudomonadati > Pseudomonadota > Gammaproteobacteria > Pseudomonadales > Pseudomonadaceae > Stutzerimonas > Stutzerimonas sp. CXK-1. Next base: position 3,536,096 of record NZ_CM173217.1, read on the forward strand.
GGCCGACGAGGCGCTGCACGCCCGCGCCTGGCTGATCGACCTGTGGCGGCTGTTGCGCCCCGCACTGCTGGGCCGCGAAGCGGTACCGCCGCGAATCTGGAGTACCTGAATGATCGGTGGGCACGGCTGCGCCGCTGCCCTCCCTACGCCGGCGCCCCGGCGTGCGCGCACTATCTGGTAATCGTATCGGTGGAAAACCGCGCAGCGTTTTCCACCGATACGGACCGAACAACAACACGACGGGCGCGGCATCGCTCCCGTCAGCGACTGGAAGCCACCATGGACCTCACACCCAGAGAAAAAGACAAGCTGCTGATCTTCACCGCCGGCCTGGTGGCCGAGCGCCGGCTGGCCCGCGGTGTGAAGCTCAACTACCCGGAGGCCATGGCCTACATCTCCGCAGCACTGCTCGAAGGTGCGCGCGACGGCCAGACGGTCGCCGAGCTGATGCACTACGGCACCACCCTGCTCAGCCGCGAACAGGTCATGGAAGGCGTGCCGGAGATGATCCCGGAAATCCAGGTCGAGGCGACCTTCCCGGACGGCACCAAGCTGGTCACGGTGCATCAACCAATCGCCTGAAATATCGGTCAATGTCTACTGCCCATGACCTTGAACCGTTCTTGAAGGAAACCAACGTGCAGATACGCGACGCCCTGGACACCGACCTCGAAGGCATCCTGCAGATCTACAACGACGCGGTGCAGAACAGCACGGCGATCTGGAACGACCGGATCGTCGACCTCGACAATCGCCGCGCCTGGCTGGCCGAGCGCCACGATCAGGGTTACCCGGTGCTGGTGGCCATCGACGAGGGGGGCCAGGTGGCCGGCTATGCCTCGTTCGGCCCCTGGCGCCCGCATGACGGCTTTCGCCACACCGTGGAGAACTCGGTGTACGTGAGCCCCGACCACCGCGGCAGCGGCATCGGCCGCAGCCTGATGAAGGCGCTGATCGAGCGCGCCCGGATGCTCGAGAAGCACGTGATGGTCGCCTTTATCGAAAGCGAGAATCGCGCCTCGGTGCATATGCACCAGCAGCTCGGCTTCATCCACGTCGGCCAGATGCGTCAGGTCGGCTGCAAGTTCGGCCGCTGGCTGGACCTGACCATGATGCAACTGACCCTGAACAGGACGTCCCAACCATGATTCCCGGCGAATACCAGATCCAGGACGGCGAGATCGAGCTCAACGCCGGCCGCCGCACCCTGACCCTCTCCGTGGCCAACAGCGGCGACCGGCCGATCCAGGTCGGTTCGCACTACCACTTCTTCGAAACCAACGACGCGCTCACCTTCGATCGCGCCGCCTCGCGCGGCATGCGCCTGAACATCCCGGCCGGCACCGCGGTGCGCTTCGAACCGGGCCAGAGCCGCGAGGTGGAACTGGTCGAGCTGGCCGGCGAGCGCCGGGTGTTCGGCTTTGCCGGGCGGGTAATGGGCGCGCTCTAGGGCACAGCGCTTTTCGTAGGGTGGAGAACGCCGAAGGCTTTTCCACCGTGAACAGGATCGGTGGATGGCTTCGGCCATCCACCCTACGCGAGACGATACGGATGAAGATTTCCCGCCAAGCCTATGCCGACATGTTCGGCCCCACCGTCGGCGACAAGGTGCGCCTGGCCGACACCGAGCTGTGGATCGAAGTCGAAAAAGACTTCACCACCTATGGCGAAGAGGTGAAGTTCGGCGGCGGCAAGGTGATCCGCGACGGCATGGGCCAAAGCCAGCTGTGCGCCGCCGAGGTGGTCGATACCCTGATCACCAACGCGCTGATCCTCGACCACTGGGGCATCGTCAAGGCCGACGTGGGTCTCAAGGACGGCCGCATCGCCGCCATCGGCAAGGCCGGCAACCCGGACATCCAGCCGGACGTGACCATCGCCATCGGCGCCAGTACTGAAGTGATCGCCGGCGAAGGCATGATCCTCACCGCCGGCGGCATCGACTCGCATATCCACTTCATCTGCCCACAGCAGATCGAAGAGGCCTTGATGAGCGGCGTCACCACCATGATCGGCGGCGGCACCGGGCCGGCCACCGGCACCAACGCCACCACGGTGACGCCCGGCCCGTGGCACATGGCGATGATGCTCAAGGCCGCCGACGCCTTCCCGATGAACATCGGCTTTACCGGCAAGGGCAACGCCTCGCTGCCCGAGCCGCTGATCGAGCAGGTCAAGGCCGGCGCCATCGGCCTCAAGCTGCACGAAGACTGGGGCACCACCCCGGCGGCCATCGACAACTGCCTGAACGTGGCGGACCAGTACGACGTGCAGGTGGCGATCCATACCGACACGCTGAACGAATCGGGCTTCGTCGAGACGACCCTCGGCGCGTTCAAGGGCCGCACCATCCACACGTACCACACCGAGGGTGCCGGCGGCGGCCACGCGCCGGACATCATCAAGGCCTGCGGCTTCCCCAACGTGCTGCCGAGCTCGACCAACCCGACGCGGCCGTTCACCCGCAACACTATCGACGAGCACCTGGACATGCTCATGGTCTGCCACCATCTCGACCCAAGCATTGCCGAGGACGTGGCCTTTGCCGAGAGCCGCATTCGTCGCGAAACCATCGCGGCCGAAGACATCCTCCACGACCTCGGCGCCTTCTCGATGATCAGCTCCGACAGTCAGGCCATGGGCCGCGTCGGCGAGGTGATCACCCGCACCTGGCAGACCGCCGACAAGATGAAAAAGCAGCGCGGCGCTCTGCCCGGTGATGGCGCCGGCAACGACAACTTCCGCGCCAAGCGCTACATCGCCAAGTACACCATCAACCCGGCGATCACCCACGGCGTCAGCCATGAGGTGGGCTCGGTCGAAGTGGGCAAGTGGGCCGACCTGGTGCTCTGGCGCCCGGCCTTCTTCGGCGTGAAGCCGAGCCTGATCCTCAAGGGCGGCGCCATTGCCGCCAGCCTGATGGGCGACGCCAACGCCTCGATCCCGACACCGCAACCGGTGCACTACCGGCCGATGTTCGCGAGCTTTGGCGGCTCGCTGCATGCATCGAGCTTCACCTTCATCAGCCAGGCCGCCTTCGAGGCCGGCGTGCCGGAACAGCTGGGACTGAAGAAGAAGATCGGCGTGGTCCGGGGCTGCCGCCAGGTGCAGAAGAAGGACCTGATCCACAACGACTACACGCCGGACATCCAGGTCGACCCGCAGAACTATCAGGTGCGCGCCGATGGCCAGCTGCTCTGGTGCGAGCCGGCCGAGGTGCTGCCGATGGCGCAGCGCTATTTCCTGTTCTGACCCTGGCTGGTCTGAACTGGCGCCGCCGCAACCCCGACTCGGTGGGCTGAAGCCCACCCTACGAGGCTGGAATAACCCGCTCGGCGGCTCCGCCGGGCACCGCCCCCGTAAGAGCCAGCTTGCTGGCGAAGCGCTCGAGCCCTGATCGCGAGCAAGCTCGCTCCTACAAACAGCAAACAGCGGCCGCTCCGGGTGATCCAGTAGGCTGGGTTTCAGCCCACCCGGGCAGGGTGTCGCTCGCGCCGTTCAGCGCAGCTGGCTGTCCTTGCTGCCGCGGCGGTTGTAGCCGCTGAACTTGGCTTCCTGCTTGTCCAGCTCGGCCTGGCATTTCACGCACAGCCGCACCCCCGGCACGGCCTGGCGCCTGGCCTCGGGGATCTTCGCGTCACACTCCTCGCAACGCGTCAGGCTCTCACCTCGCCCGAGCCGGCTGCGCGCACGTTGCACCGCATCCTCGATGGTACTGTCGATCTGGTCCTGCACCGCGCCGTCGCCGGCCCAACCAGTGGCCATGGCTGCCTCCTCCCGCTCGGGTCTCGTCACCTCTTCGATAGAGTCCGCCAGCACGCCCCATTCGTCGAGCGGCCCGCTGGCAATCGACGAACGGAGCCCGCCATGCGGCCTCGCTGGTTATCCTCTGACCGCTCTGCCATGCGGCTTGACGCCGCCTGATCACGCTCTGAAACGACCTTCGCCGGGACCATGACCAGGATTCTTTTGCCGCTCTGCCTCGCCGCCCTGGCCGGTTGCGCCACCGATACGCGGGTGATCGAGCGCGACCTAGGCGAGTTCGATCTCAAGCTTGGCACGGCGCCGACCCGCAGCATGGCCCAGGGCCTGGTCGCACCGACCACCGCCGGTGCCTTTCATGGCGGACTGGACCTCAGCCATGCCAGCGGCTGGTACGTCGGCCAGTGGTCGCCGAGCGCGGGCATCAGTGCCGACCACCAGCTCGAGTTCAATTCCTATCTGGGCTACGCCACGCAACCGCAGAGCGGCGCACCGGGCTATGAGCTGGGGCTCATCCGCTACAGCTTTCCCGAAGTGCAAAGCTGGGACCGCAACGAGTACTACGCCGGCCTGACCCTGGACGAGAGGCGTATCGGCGCGGCCCTGAGCGACGCCGCCGGGCGCACCGACAGCACGCTGTACCTGGACCTTGGCCGGGTGACGCCCTTTGCCGTGGGCGTGCGCATGAAGTACGCAGCCCACGCACTGGAGGCTCCGCACCTGCTGCCCGGCGGCGACCAGGTCCGCATGTTCAGCGACTGGTCGCTGAACCTTTCGCGCCCCTGGCTGGGCATCCAGCTGGACCTGTCCTACACCGACTCCAACCTGCGCCCCCACGAGTGCGGTGCCTACTCGGGGATGAATGCCGAATGCGGTGAGGTGATCACCTTCCGCGCCGAGCGCCTGCTGTTCTGAGAGGCCTGCTATTCCTTGACCTGCATGAATTCCTCGGCCCAGACCATGTATTCGTCGGCCGTCGAGTACTTGACCGAGAGTTCCGAGGCGCTGAGGTCGCTGGCGTCGATCTGGCGCTGCTCGCGCAGGCAGTCGTAGGTCGCCTTGATCGCGGCGAAGTAGGCGGCGTGACCGTTGACCACGATGCGTACGCCGAGCGCCGCCAGCCGTGCGCTGTCGCGCAGGCGCGGATTGCCGTAGGTGACCAGCATCAGCGGCACGCTGACCTTTTCGGCGATGCGTTCGAGGTGTTCGAAGTCCTCCACGCCGACCACGCAGATGCCGTCGGCACCGGCCTTTTCATAGGCCTGCGCGCGGGCGATGACCTCTTCCACGCCAATCACCGCGGCATTGGTCCGCGCAATGATGGCCAGCTCCGGGTCGACCCGCGCTTCGATCGCCGCGCGGATCTTGCCGACCGCCTCGAACATGCCGATCAGGTCGGTGGACTTGCGGCCGAATTTGGCCGGCAACAGGGTGTCTTCGATGGTCAGCGCGGCGATGCCGGCGCGCTCCAGCTCGATCACCGTGCGCATCACGTTCAGCGCGTTGCCATAACCGTGGTCGGCGTCGGCAATGATCGGCAGACGCGCAACGCGGCCGATGCGCGTGGCCTGCTCGACGAATTCGCTGAGGGTGATGAGCGCGAAGTCCGGCGCGGCGAGCACCTGCAGCGAGGCGACCGAGCCGCCGAGAATGCCGACTTCGAAGCCGAGGTCGGCGGCGATGCGCGCCGACATGGGGTCGAACACCGAAGCCGTCGAATAGCAACGGTCGGAAGCCAGCAGCTGGCGGAAGTCGCGGCGCAGGCTGTGGTGGGAATGTCTTTGCATTGTTCTGGTTACCTGAATTGAACTACCACGCAAGGCGGGCCGCGCCGCTATGCTCGCTCCGGTCGCAGGCCGGCGGGTGAATGCCGGAGCCGACCGAATGCGGGGACGCGGGCCCATGTTCTGTCTACTGGGAAGCTGTCCGGACGGTCAAAAGACACAATCCGCGCTCAGCCTCCCGATGCCGCCAACCGCCGGGCCTGCGCCCGCTGGACCCAGGCCATGCACAACCCACTGACGATGATGATCACCATGCCCAGCAGCGCACCCCGGTCCGGCACGTGACCGAAGGCGATCAGGCCGACCAGCCCGGCGAACAGGATCTGCCCATAGGTGAAGGGCGCCAGCGTCGCGGCGCTGGCGAAGCGGAAGGCATTGGTCAGCAGCAGATGGCCGAGCATCGCCATCGCTCCGAGCAGGCCCATTGCCAGCGCATCCTGCGGCGTCGGCGTACGCCAGTTGAAGATCACCAGCACGCTCAGCACCAGGGTGCCTACCAGACTGGTGAGCAGGTTGCTCGTCACCGCATGATCGGTTTCGGCCAGGCGGCGCGTCACCAGTTGGTAGCAGGTGAAACACAGCGCCGCGGCGAACGGCAGCAGCACCGCAGGCGTGAACAGCGCACCGCCGGGGCGCACCACGATCAGGACGCCGACGAACCCCACCGCGACGGCCAGCCACTGCGCGGCGCTGACCTTCTCGCCCAGCCAGGCCGAGGCGATGGTGACCAGCAGCGGTGTCAGGAAGATGACCGCCGTGGCCTCGGCCAGCGGGATGTAACGCAGGCCACTGATGAAGGTCAGGCTGACACCCACCAGGCTCAGCCCACGCAGCAGCTGCGGCCAGGGCCGCCGGGTCTGCAGCAGGCGCCGCCCCATGCGCGGCGTGAACAGCACGAACATCAGCAGCGTCTGCGACAGATAGCGAGCCCAGACCACGAGAAACACCGGATAGAACTGGGTGAGGTGCTTGGAGAGTCCGTCGTGGCTGGCCAGCACCAGCCCGGACAGCAGAATCAGCAGCACGCCGTAAAGCGGATGGCGGTTTTCAATCAAGGCACTGGACCGTCGATGTCGATAGGCGACTAACGATTATGCCCTCATCAGGCTGTCACGTCAGGCGGCGATCATTCCGTTGGGCGGATCGGTGGCCCGGCCCGCCGACACCCGCGCGGCGGAATCGGCTATCATCGCCGCCCTTTGCCGGGCCGCGCGGCCATCCAGCGGTGTTCGAGTAGCAAAGCGATGTACGAGTTGAGACCCATGCAGGAGGGCGACATTCCTGCCGTGCTGCGCATTCAGGCCCAGGTCTATGCAGCCGAAGTTCTGGAAGACGAAGCGGTGATTCGCAGCCGTCTGCAAGCCTTTCCCCAGCTGGCCTGGGTCGCCGAAGACGCCGACGGTGTGTGTGCCTACCTGTTCGCCTACCACTCGCGGGTCGGCAAGGTGACCCCGCTGGACGGCGAGTTCGAGCAATACGACGAACCGAACTGCCTTTATCTGCACGACCTCGCGGTAGCGCCACGCGCCGGCGGCCGCGGCGTCGGCCCAGCGCTGGTGAGGCGCAATCTCGAGCAGGCCCGGAGCAGCCGGTTGCGCTATTCGGCGCTGGTCTCGGTGCAGGATTCCGAGGCCTTCTGGTCGCGCCAGGGCTACGAGCCCCACGAGGCGCTCGATTCGCGGCAACAGGCGCATCTGGCCAGCTACCGCATCCCGGCGGTGTACATGGTGCGCAGCCTGCACCAGTAAGGGGCGCTTGGCAGCCGGCCTGCCGAAGGCCGCACCAAAACGACACAGCCCCGGCCTCCGCGGCAGGACAGCCGTGCCCGTTCGAGGGCCATGGGCGCCCGATTGGCGGGCGCTGCGGCGGCTTGGCAAGCCGCTTGCTGTATCACCGGCATCTCAACGACGGATGCCCCCATGCTGGTGATACACAGTCGCACCCCTGCCTGCGACAGCTGGCAGGCCGAACTCGAACTGACCTACGACGCACGCAGCAAGAGCCGCCTGCGCTGCTTCAGCAGCAGCGGTGAAGAAGTCGGTCTGTTCCTCGAGCGCGGCCAGGCGCCGCTCGCCGACGGTGAGTGCCTGCTGGCCAAGGACGGGCGCATCGTCCGAGTGCGGGCACGCGCCGAGCAGCTGCTGCATGTGACCTGCCGCAGCGCCTTCGAGCTTACCCGCGCCGCCTACCACCTCGGCAACCGCCATGTCGCCCTGCAGATCGGCGACGGCTGGCTGCGCCTGCTCGACGATTACGTACTCAAGGACATGCTGCTGCAGTTGGGGGCGACCGTCGAATCGATCGAGGCACCCTTCCAGCCCGAGCACGGCGCCTACGGTGGCGGCCATCACCATTCACATGCCGGCGAGGCGGAGTTCAGCTACGCGCCACGGCTGCACCAGTTCGGAGCACACAGGTGAACAGCCCGGCGGCCTGGGGCCTGTTGCGCCTGGCCAGCCCGCAGCTGCCGATCGGCGGCTACAGCTATTCGCAGGGGCTGGAAATGGCGGTCGAACAAGGCCTGGTCGCCACGCCGGAGCAGGCCGCCACCTGGCTCGAGGATCAACTGCTGCTGAACCTGGCGCGCTTCGAGGCGCCTCTGCTGCTCGCGCATTGCGAAGCCGCAGCACGCGAGGACTGGTCGGCGCTCGCCGAGCTCGCCGAACGCCATCGCGCCAGCCGAGAAACCCGGGAGCTGCAGCTGGAAAGCCGGCAGATGGGCTATTCGCTCGGCCAGTTGCTCGACGGCCTGCCGGAGCTGGACGAGCCAGCCCGCGCCCTGCTCGACCGCACTCGCGAGCCCGGCCTGGCGCTGACCTGGGCATTGGCCGCCCGCGCCTGGCGTATCCCGCCGAGCGAGGCGCTGGCCGCCTGGTTGTGGGGCTGGCTGGAGAACCAGCTCGCCGTACTGATGAAGACCCTGCCGCTGGGGCAGCAGGCGGCGCAGCGGTTGACTTCGCGGCTGTTGCCGGTCCTGAGCCAAGCGCAGCGGGAGGCCAGCGAACTGCCGGAGCGGGAATGGGGCAGCGCGCCGTTCGGGTTGGTGCTGACCAGCATGGCGCATGAGCGGCAGTACAGTCGGTTGTTCAGGTCATGAGTGGATCGAGTCCGGCTTTGCCGTGCGCGTCTGCAGGAGCGAGCGCTGCTCACGAACCCGGGGGTCACTCGTGGCGCACGGTGTTCACCGAACCAACGCGAAGGAATCTTGGCCGCGAAACTGTTGGCTTTCTGCCTGAGTGCCGGCGCTCCGCGCTTTCCTCGGCGCGAGCGACAGGTTGCGCCTCTCACGGCGCCTTACTTTTCTTTGCACGCGCAAAGAAAAGTAAGCAGGAGAAAGCGCGCCCCTGCATCCGGCCCTGCGCTACGCGCAGGGTTCGTTCGCTCCATCGCCGCTTCAGGGGCCGGCTTACAAGAGCCATCCATGGCCCTTTAAGCGGGGACGCCTCAGTCCTTTCGCCGCATCCATGCGGCTCATCCCCTTACGCAACGAGTCCGCTCAGCCCCCTGACGGGGAATCGGGTCCTGCCTGCCAGCCCGCGGATGGATAAGCGAACGCCAGTGCGACGCAATGTAGGGAGGAAAACTGCGCAGCATGTTCCACCGCTGGCTACAAGCAAGTTCTCGCCCGGCCGTGGCGTATTACTTTTCAAACCGGTGGGTAAGCTCCGCGTTACCCACCCTACGGACTTCACGCCCCTCCACGCGGAATCCATTCGGCCTAGTTTTGCGTCGCCTGTTAGTCCGCACTCACGCAAACAAGCAAAGCGTTTCGCTTCCCTTGCTTCATACCCTCCAGGCGACTCGGTCCCGAATCCCCTTCAGGAGGCCGAGCGTAGGCGTTGCGCAGGGGGACGCGAGGCAGGACGCCGAGCGAGGAGTGAAGGGACAGGGACGTCCCTTCGCGACGGCCCCCGGAGTAACGCCGGAGGGAGCGGAGTTTTGCGCAGCAAAACCCGGATGCAGGGGTGGCCTTCTTTTTGGTTACTTTTTCTTGGCCACACAAGAAAAAGTGACGCGCCGTGCGAGGCGCAACCTGCAGTCCCAGCCGAGGAAAGCGCAGCGCCTGACAACGCTGCGTACGCCACCATCCACCATCCAAGCCAGAATTTTATTCAAGGCGCTCTGCGCCTTGCGCGGCGCTACGCAGAGCGCGGCTACGATCACCCCTCACCCAACGAATCCCACCCCCCTGCTCCCAATCGGCAGCGGCCCACCCTTTCGCATCAACCCCGAGGCAGCCACACCGCCTTCCAGAGGAGAACACTCATGAACAGCCAACCCCTGCGCGTCGGTATCGGCGGCCCGGTCGGTTCCGGCAAGACCGCGCTGACCCTCGCCCTGTGTCAGGCCCTGCGCGATCGCTACAACATCGCCGTGGTCACCAACGATATCTACACCCAGGAAGACGCCCAGTTCCTCGTGCGCAATGAGGCGCTGGCGCCCGAGCGGATCATCGGCGTCGAGACCGGCGGCTGCCCGCACACGGCGATCCGCGAGGATGCCTCGATCAACCTCGAGGCGGTCGAGCAGCTCAACCGGCGCTTTCCAGGCCTGGATCTGATCATCGTCGAATCCGGCGGCGACAACCTCTCGGCGACCTTCAGCCCGGAGCTGTCGGACCTGACGCTCTATGTCATCGACGTCTCGGCCGGCGACAAGCTGCCACGCAAGGGCGGGCCGGGCATCTGCAAGTCCGACCTGCTGGTGATCAACAAGGTCGACCTGGCGCCCATGGTCGGCGCCTCGCTGGAGGTGATGGACCGCGACGCCCGCAAGATGCGCGGCGACAGGCCGTTCGTGTTCAGCAACCAGAAGGTCGGCCAGGGGCTGGACGAGATCATCGCCTTCATCGAGACGCAGGGGATGCTCAGCGCCGCCTGAACCCATCGCATCGGGAGGCGCCATGCCCGAACCGAGTCGGCCAGGCGACGCGAGTTAACTCGCAGCCGCAAGCAACGCGCCACCGTAGGCGCGAGCTTGCTCGCCAACAGCAAGGATCAAAGCCCGGCGCCAGCAAGCTGGGCCTACAGAGACGAACCGCGAAGTCTCGCGACGATTCGCACTCACACACCGGAGGGAACATCGAATGAACCTGAACAGAAAAATCCTTATTGCCACCACCCTGCTGCTCAGCCCGGCGCTGGCCTTCGCCCACCCCGGGCATGACCACGCCGGCGTCATGTCGGGCCTCGCGCATCCACTCTTCGGCCTCGACCACCTCCTGGCGATGCTCGCTGTCGGGCTCTGGGCCGCGCAGCAGCGTGGCGCCGCGCGCTGGGCGCTGCCGCTGACATTCGTCGCCACCATGCTGTTTGGCGGGCTGCTCGGTTTTGCCGGCATCGAGATGCCGCTGATGGAAACCGGCATCGCCGGCTCGGTGCTGGCGCTGGGCTTGCTGGTCGCGCTGGCGGTACGCCCGCCGTTGGCCATCGCCGCGGGGCTGACCGCACTGTTCGCCGCCAGCCATGGCGTCGCCCACGGCCTCGAGCTGCCGGCGCTGTCGAGCCCCTGGGGTTATGCCGCCGGCTTCGTTGCCGCCACCGCCGCCCTGCATGCCGCCGGCTATGCCGTGGCACGCAGCCTGCCGCAGGCCGCCGCGCCGCTGGTACGCATCGCCGGCGTCGCCTCTGCCCTGACTGGCGCCTGGCTGCTCGCGGCCTGATCGGACACAAATCGAAACATTCACGGAACTCAAGCCTCCCTCCCGGACCCCAAACCTGAGTCACCCCGTCGGCGCCGCCGACGGCGGCTCATCCACCGGTCACAGGAGGAGGCGCCACGTGCCTGCATCGCCCCACGCCCAGGGTTTCACCTACTGGGCACTGAAAATCTTTGCGCTCATCGTCGCCCTGTTCGGCCTCGCGCTCGCCGCGGGCGGGCTCTGGCTGATCACCCTGGGCGGCTCCTGGTACTACCTGCTCGCCGGCGCCGGCATGCTGGCCTCCGGCGTGCTGCTGTTCCTGCAGCGCCTGAGCGGCGTCTGGCTGTACTGGCTGGTGTTCCTCGGCACGCTGGGCTGGGCGCTCTGGGAAGTCGGGCTCGATCCCTGGGCCTTGCTGCCGCGCGTGCTGGCGCTCGCCGTGATCGCCCTGCTCAGCCTGGCCTTCGTCCCCTGGCTCCGCCGCCACAACGCGCGGGAGGTGCACGCATGAAGCGCATCGCCACCTGCCTGAGCCTGCTGACATTCGCCTGGCTGCCTCTCGGGCATGCCCAGCAACCCGCTGCCGATCCAGGCCTGGAGCCGAGCACGACCCTCGCACCGGCTACCACCGGCAAACCGCCAGCCGGCGACTGGACCGCCTACGGCCGCGACAAGGCCGCCACGCGCTATTCGCCACTCGATCTGATCAACCGCGACAACGTCGCCGAACTCAAGCCGGTGTGGGGCTATCGCACCGGCAACCTGCCCGAGCAGGCGGTGCTCGACAAGAAGTGGGCGCCCGAGACCACACCGCTGAAGGTGCGCGACAACCTCTACCTGTGCGACGCACTGAACGTGCTGGTCTCGCTCGATGCCGGCACCGGGCGGGAGCGCTGGCGCTACGATCCCAAGGTATCGACCGACCACATCCCCTACTCGGCGACCTGCCGCGGCGTGAGCTACTACGAAGTCCCGGACGCACCCTCGGACGCGGCCTGCAAGCGCCGCATCATCGAGGGCACGCTCGATGCCGAGCTGGTCGCGGTCGATGCCGACACCGGCCAGCCCTGTGCCGACTTCGGCGATGGCGGCCACGTCGACCTGATGGAGGGCATGGGCGACTCGGTGCCCGGCTACGTCGCCGTGACCTCGCCGCCCGCCATCGTGCGCGGCGTGGCCGTGGTCGGGCACCAGGTGCTCGACGGGCAGAAAGAGGATGCCCCGTCCGGGGTGATCCGCGGCTATGACGCGGTGACCGGCGAGCTGGCCTGGGCCTGGGACATGGGCCGGCCTGGAAAGACCGGCCTGCCGGAAGGCGACGAGGTGTATACCCGCGGCACGCCGAACGCCTGGACCAGCTTTACCGGCGACGACGCGCTCGGCCTGGTCTACGTGCCGATGGGCAACTCCGCGGTGGATTACTGGAGCGGCAACCGCCGCGAGTTCGAAAAGCCGTACTCCACCGCGCTGGTCGCGCTCGACGTCACTAGCGGTGAGGTGCGCTGGGTGTTCCAGACCGTGCACAACGACGTCTGGGACTACGACCTCGGCTCGCAGGGCACACTGGTCGACTTCCCGGCGCAGGACGGCCGCACCTCACCGGCGTTGATCCTGCCGACCAAGCAGGGCGACATCTTCGTCCTCGACCGACGCACCGGCGAACCGCTGACCGCGGTGGAAGAGCGCCCGGTGCCGGCCAGCAGCCTGCCTGACGAGACGCTGTCGCAGACACAGCCAGTCTCCACCGGGATGCCGAGCATGCCGCGAGCGGAGCTGACCGAGGCCGATGCCTGGGGCGTCACGCCGCTGGACCAGCTGTGGTGTCGCATCCAGTTCAAGCGCGCCAACTACCAGGGCATGTACACCCCACCGAGCGCCGACCAGGCCTTCATCCAGTGGCCGAGCTACAACGGCGGCAACGACTGGGGCGGCGCGGCGGTCGACACCGCGCGCAACATCCTGGTGCTGAACTACAACCACATCGCCATGCATGACCAGCTCATCCCGCGCGAGGAGGCCGACAAGCGCGGCATGGTGCCGCTCGGCGTACCCGGCGGCACCACCTCCTCGGGCGGTTCGGTGCCCCAGTCGGGCTCGCCCTATGCGGTATCGATCCAGGCCTGGCGCAACAGCTTCACCGGCGTCCCCTGCACGGAGCCGCCGTTCGGCGGGATCATGGCCATCGACCTGCAGACGCGCAAAGTGCTGTGGAACGAGCCGCTCGGCACTGCACGACGCAACGGGCCGTTCGGCATCGCCTCGCATCTGCCGGTGACCATCGGCACACCCAACAACGGCGGCCCGGTGGTGACTGCGGGTGGGCTGATCTTCATCGCGGCGGCGACCGACAACCTGATCCGCGCCATCGACATCGACACCGGCGAAGTGGTCTGGGAAGACGCGTTGCCCGCCGGTGGCCAGGCCACGCCGATGACCTACGAGGTCGACGGACGCCAGTTCCTGGTCATCGTCGCCGGCGGCCACCACTTCATGGAAACGCCGCCGGGTGACTATGTGATCGCCTACAGCCTGCCAGCCAAAGGCGACCCGAAACTGCCCGACTTCCTCAAGGACTGACGGGGCCTTCCGGTCGCCAGCACGGCGAGCCGCCTAGCGGAACGGCGGCTCGTCGAAGCTGCGCAGCTTGCGCGAGTGCAGCGAGTTGAGCTGGCAGCGCAACAGCTCCAGCGCGCAGATGCCGATCTTCAGGTGCTGGGTCACCGCGCGCTCGTAGAACGCGTTGGCCGAGCCCGGCAGCTTGATCTCGCTGTGCAGCGGTTTGTCCGACACGCACAGCAAGGTGCCGTACGGCACCCGCAGGCGGTAGCCCTGAGCGGCAATGGTGCCGCTTTCCATGTCCACCGCCACGGCCCGCGACAGGTTGATGAACGGCCGTTCCTGCGCCCAGCGCAGCTCCCAGTTGCGGTCGTCGTAGGTCAGCACCGTGCCGGTGCGCAGACGCTTCTTCAGCGCATCACCCTGTTCGCCGGTGATTTGCGCGGCGGCGTTCTGCAGCGCCAGCTGCACCTCGGCCAACGCGGGCAGCGGAATGTTCGGAGGCAGCACGCGATCGAGAATCCCGTCGCGGCGCATGTAGGCGTGCGCCAGCACGTAGTCGCCGATCGACTGCGACTGCCGCAGGCCGCCACAGTGGCCGATCATCAGCCAGCAATGCGGGCGCAGCACGGCGAGGTGATCGGTGATGTTCTTCGCGTTGGACGGCCCGACGCCGATGTTGACCAGGGTGATGCCATGGCCGTCCTCGGCGATCAGGTGGTACGCCGGCATCTGGTAGCGATGCCAGAGCACGCCGCCAATGATCGCCTGTGCCTCGCCTTCGTCCATGCCGCGTTCGACCACGACGTTGCCCGGCAGCACCATGCGCACGAAGCGACTGTCCTCACGCAGCACGTCGAGGCCGTGGCGGATGAACTGATCGACGTAGCGGTGGTAGTTGGTCAGCAGGATCCATGGCTGCACATGGCGCCAGTCGCTGCCGGTGTAGTGCACCAGCCGGCGCAGCGAGAAATCCACCCGCGCCGCATCGAACAGCGCCAGCGGGTAGGGATCGGCGTTCTCCCAGTCGTACAGGCCGTCGGCGATGTCATCGGTGGCCGCCGACAGGTCGGTGCTGGGAAACACCCGCGCGAGTTCGGCGGCGGTCACCCCGCTGCCAGCCAGCTCGTCGCCCTGCTCGATCACGTAGGGATAGGGGATGTTGCGCTCGCTCATGCCCACTTCGACCTGCACGTTGAAATCGCGCATCAACGGGCGCAGCTGATCGAGCAGGTAATTGCGAAAGGCGGCCGGCTGGGTGACCGTCACGGCGTAGACGCCCGGTGCCTGGACCTTGGCATAGGCACGCGTGGAGGCCGGCACCTCGCCATGGCACTGGTAGGTCAGCCGCAACTCCGGGTAACGGAACAGGCTGCGCTCGGCCGCGTTGGGCTCGGTGCGCGCGGAGATATAACGCTTGAGCGCCTGATTCAGCGCCGTCGTCGCCTGGACATGCAGCTCGGCCAGCTGGTCGACGGCCGCCTCGGCACTCGCGGCAACGGTAAAGGTTCTGGATTCGATAGCAGTCATGACAAGTCCCGGCTAGATACCTGCGCCTATCTTGGCTGCATTTGGTGACGAATGTATACGCGCCAGCCCGGCCAATGCCGGCACTGCCCGGCGCCGTTCGGGCAAAAAAAATCCGACGCCAGCGACTGGCGTCGGATCTCGCAGCACACCGGCTCGGCAGCCTGCTCTCGCAGGCCGCCGTTCACGGTTACTTGTCCATCAGCATGGTGCCGTGCTCGGCAAAGTGGCGATGCCAGGAGAAGGCCTTCTCCAGCACGTGCGGAGTGTGGCCACCGCGCTGCTTCGCTTCCTCGAGGTAAGCCAGCGCCTGTGGCTTGTAGTCCGGGTGCATGCAGTTCTCGATGACCCGCGCCGCAGCCTCGACCGGCGCCAGGCCACGCAGGTCCGCATAGCCCTGCTCGGTGATGATGACGTCGACGTCGTGGTTGGTGTGGTCCACGTGGGTGACGAACGGCACGATCGAAGAAACCTTGCCGTCCTTCGCCGTAGAGGTGGTCACGAAGATGCTGATACGCGCGTTGCGAGCGAAGTCACCCGAACCGCCGATACCGTTCATCATGTGCGTGCCGTTGACGTGCGTGGAGTTCACGTTGCCGTAGATGTCCGCCTCCAGCGCCGTGTTGAAGGAGATGATGCCCAGGCGACGAATCACTTCCGGGTGGTTGGAAATTTCCTGCGGACGGAACACCACCTTATCGGCGTACTTGGCCATGTCGGTGGCGAGGGTTTCCACGCGCTTCTTCGACAGCGAGAAGGCCGTCCCCGCGGCGAACTTCACCACACCGGCATCGATCAGGTCGAACACACCGTCCTGCAGCACTTCGGAAGCGACGGTCAGGTCCTTGAACTCGGAGGTCTTCATGCCGGCCAGCACCGCGTTGGCCACCGAGCCGACGCCGGACTGAAGCGGTGCCAGGCTGTTGGTCAGACGGCCGAGCTTCACTTCCTGGCGCAGGAAGTCCAGCAGGTTGTCGGCGATCTTCTGGGTCTCGGCGTTCGGCTCGAACAGCGGGGAAGGAATGTCCGGCTCGCTGGACAGCACGATGCCGCGCACCTTGGCCGGATCGACCGGAATGCCGATGGAGCCGATGCGCTTGCTGACGTTGTAGACCGGGATGTCCTTGCGCGAATCCTCGCCGGCCGGGCCGGGGATGTAGATGTCGTGCATGCCTTCGTACTCGCGCGGAGCGGACGTGTTCAGCTCGATGATCACGTGCTTGGCGTTCTGTACGAAGATCGGCGAGTTGCCCACCGAGCCGGTCGGGATGATCTGCCCGTCCTCGGTGATCGCGGCCGCTTCGATCACGGCGTAATCGACCTGCGGCAGCACGCCCTGGCGCAGCAGCTCGGCGGTGTGCGACAGGTGCTGGTCGATGTAGAGAATCTCGCCAGCGTTGATCTTCTTGCGCTGAACCGCGTTGCCCTGATACGGGATGCGCTTGTTGATGATGCCGGCTTCGGCCATGGACTGGTCAGCGGCGGGCCCCATGGAGGCACCGGTGAACAGGTTCACCTTGAACTTTTCATGCTGGCCACGCTCGGACAGCGCCTTGGGAAACACCTTCGGCTCACCGAACAGGGTGAAGCCGCTCATGCCCAGCGTCATGCCGTCCTCGATCCAGGAGGCCGCCTCTTGGGCGGATACCACCTTGTCGATGAACGCAGCATTGCGAATGTACTTGCTCAAATCCGTTGCCATGCAACACCTCTGAAATTGTTCTGAATTCGTCCGTGGTCGGTTCTCGATACCCTTTGCATAACCTGACGGCGTATGGCCGAGTGCCGCGGCAGACCTGCCCGGCTCGCCTTTAAAGGTTCGCTCCGCCCCCTGGCGGAACGCGCCGATCACAACCCCATTCTAGGGACCCGGGCCATTTCGACAGCTATACCAAGGTCGACCGTCCCGCTGAGCCCCAGCGAGCACGCCGTCACCGGCAGCTAAGCACAAGACGCCAGGCAGAAAAATTACCGCGGACAAGAACGCCCATGAGGCAGCGTTTTCCGCCCAGCGCATCGAGTGTAGCCGCGCCAGCACCACCGCGCGGCCGATGCCTGCAGGCGGCCAATGGAAACGCTACACCGAGCCTCGCTCCGCCATGGACACGCCCGCGGCTCGAGGTAGACACGGGGTCGCCAGCCTCTTGAATTCATCCCCGCGCCTGCGGGGAACACTCCAATCGTATGCGTCTGATCGGCAATGGAAAATCCCTATCGCCGCAATCTACGGCGCCTGCCGGTCGGTCAGTCCGGGCTGGAGCGGTCGAGGATTGGCGGCAGTGCGATGCCGCGCGGCAGGGTGCCGTAGGCACGGCGGCTGGTGGCCAGGCGGCTGGCGATGAAGGCGTCGCTCACGGCGCTGTTGCCGGCTTCGAGCAGTAGCTTGGCCTGCAGTGCGATGGCCATGTCTTCGGTGAGCTGGCGGGCGCGGTATTGGATGTCGTCGGTGTCGTGCAGGTCGCGCTTGAGGCGGGCGATATGCGCCGCCAGATCGCGGTCGCCCTGGCCGTCACCGAGCTCGGCGAAGAAGACGTCGAGCACACCGACCTCCTTCGACAGGGCGCGCAGCACGTCCAGGCATTGCACGTTACCCGAGCCCTCCCAGATGGAGTTGACCGGCGCCTCGCGGTAGAGGCGCGGCAGGATGGTTTCCTCGACGTAGCCGGCACCACCCAGGCACTCGCTGGCCTCGGCGATCATTTCCGGGGCGCGTTTGCAGATCCAGTACTTGCCCACCGCGGTGACCAGGCGGGCGAACTTGTCCTGGGCCTCGTCGGCCCGGTTGTCCAGTGCGTGCCCCATGCGCAGGGTCAGCGCCAGCGCCGCTTCACTCTCCAGCGCCAGGTCGGCGAGCACGTTCTGCATCAGCGGCTGGTCGAGCAATGCGCGGCCGCCGACCAGCCGATGCCGGCAATGGTGCAACGCCTGGGTCAGCGCCTGGCGCATGAGGGAGCTGGAGCCGATCATGCAGTCGAAACGGGTCGAGGCGACCATCTCGATGATGGTCGGCACGCCGCGGCCCTCGTCGCCGACCATCCAGGCCAGCGCGCCGCGAAACTCCACTTCGCTGGAGGCGTTGGCCCAGTTGCCGAGCTTGTTCTTCAGGCGCTGGATCTGGAACGCATTGCGCGTGCCGTCCGGGCGATGGCGCGGCAGCAGGAAGCAGGACAGGCCCTTGTCGGTCTGCGCCAGGGTCAGGAAGGCGTCGCACATCGGCGCCGAGCAGAACCACTTGTGGCCGACCAGCTCGTAGGCCTGCCCCGGTCCACCGGCACCGAGCGGCAAGGCGCGGGTGGTGTTGGCGCGCACGTCGGTGCCGCCTTGCTTCTCGGTCATGGCCATGCCGATGGTGACACCGGCCTTGTCCTCCATCGGCACGTTGCGCGGGTCATATTCGGTAGCAAGGATCTTCGGCAGCCAGCGCTCGGCAAGGTCTGGCTGCAGGCGCAGCGCCGGCACGCTGGCGTAGGTCATGGTCAGAGGGCAGCTGGTGCCGGCCTCGGCCTGATTGTGCAGGTACATCAGGCCGGCGCGCGCGACCTGCGCACCGGGCTGGGGGTTGGTCCAGGGCAGCGAGGGGATGCCGTGCTCGACGGCGCAGCGCATCAGCTCGTGGTAGGCCGGGTGGAAGTCGACCTGGTCGATGCGATGGCCGTAGCGGTCATGACTGCGCAGCACCGGTTTGTTCTCGTTGGCGAGAAAGCCGGCGCCCATCAGCGGCCCACCGGCGAGCGCGCCGTAGGCGTCCAGCCGCTGCTCGGCCCAGCCGCCGCCGAAGCGCGCGACCCACTGTTGCAACGGCACGTCGAGGCGGTAGAGGTTGGCCCCGTCCAGTGGCGGCACCTGGTTGGTGACCTCGTGGGTATCGGCGCAGGCGTTGGGCAACATGGCGGGCTCCTCTCGATCGACCGGGGCGATCAGATGAGTGAAGCACGATCACCGAGAGGGCTGAAGCGAGGTTTCGGCCAAAGCGCCCGGCGATCCCCCGCTGGCGGATGCGCCTCGCGTCTCAGGCGACCCGCTCGTTGCAGCGCTCGGCACCGCAGGCCACGGCGCTACGCGGCAGGCTCAGGCTGAGGGCGAAGCAACTGCCGGCGCCCGGGCTCGAGCGATGTTCGAGCTGCCCGCCCAGCACCCTGGCCAGCAGGCTGCTGATCGCCAGGCCGATACCCAGGCCGCCATGGCGTCGGGTCAGCGAGCCGTCGAGCTGGCGGAAATGCTCGTAGACCAGCCCGTCGCCCTCCGCCGCGGCGAAACCGATCCCGCTGTCGATCACCTCCAGACGCACCGACAACGCCTCGCCCTGCTCGGCCAGACAGACCAGGCGCAGGGTCACACCGCCGTGGTCGGTGAACTTGATGGCGTTGTCCAGCAGGCGGGTCAGGCATTGCCGGATGCGCTCTTCGTCACCGACGAGCGTCTCGTCCAGGCGCGCGTCGCATTCGACTCGCAGGATCAGCCCCTTGGCCTGGGCCAAGCCCTCGAATCGCTGCCGCAGCCCGTCGCCGAGCGCACGCAGGGAGAACACCATCGGCCGTGGCGATACCCGGTTGGCGCGCAGCTCGCAGAGCAGCAGCAGGTCGTCGATCATGCCCAGCATGGTGGCGGCCGAGCCTTCGGCAATGCCCTGGAACTGCTCGCGTTCCTCGGCGCTATCGGCTTCGGGCAGCAGCTGCAGGGCCCCGGTCACGCCCATCATCGGCGTGCGCAGCTCATGGCTGACGGTCGAGAGGAACTCGTCCTTGAGGCGGTTGCTTTCGGCCAGCTGGCGGTTGAGCGAGGCCAGCTCGGCGCCGGTCGCCTCGAGGATCGCCGTGCGCTCGTCGCGCAGCGTATTGATACGGTCGGCCAGGGCGAGAGAAAGCAGCGCCACTTCGATCGCCGAGCCGATCTGGCTGGCGTACATGGTGAAGAAGCTGTGCGGCAGGTAGCCCAGCACCATCAGGGTGTTGATCTGCCCGCCGACGAGCAGCGCACTCCAGGCGATGACGAAATAGCGTGCCATGCGCATGCCGCGGACCCAGGCGGCGATGCCCGCGGCGAATACCACGAGCGTGAACAGCAGGGCCAGCAATGTCGCCGCACGCAGCGACAGGCTGTAGTCGACCCACACCGCGAGCGCCATGACCACCGCCGCCATGGCCATCATCAGGATCAGCAGGCGATCGATCCACGGGCTGTGCCGATCGGTCTGCAGGAAGCTGCGGGTGAACTGGCAGCCGAACAAGCCCGCGGCGCCGATCAGCAGGGGTGTGGCGAGGTTCGCCCAGTGCGGGTTGTCGGGCCAGAAGTACTGTACGCCGGCGCCGTTGACTGACACCTGATAGAGACCAAAGGCAGCGATGTAGGCGATGTAATAGAGGTAGCTGATGTCGCGGATGCTGAGGTAGACGAACAGGTTGTACACCAGCATCACCAGCAGCACGCCGTAGATCAGCCCGAGCACGTAGATCCGGCCTGGCTGCTGTTCGAGATAGGCGTTTTCGGTCCAGAGGGTCAGCGGCACCTGCACCGATCCCTGGCTTTGCACGCGCAGGTAGACGCGCTGCGGCTGCGCCGGCTGCAGATCGAGTGCGAACAGGTAGTCGGCCTGGCGGAACTGCCGACTGTCGAACGGGTGGGTGTCGCCGGTTCGCCAGGCCAGGCGATAGCCGCCCTCGGCCGCCGGGACGAAGAGCTGGATGTCATCCAGCGGCGGATAGGCCAGCTCCAGCAGCCAGCGCCGCGCGCTGTCGGCCACCTCGGGACGGTAGGTCAGGTCCAGCCGCAGCCAGAAGGCCGAGCGCGAGTAGCCGGCATTGAGCACCGGCCGCTCGTTGGCCGTGAACCGTTCGTCAGACAGGGCGCTCACCTCGGTGATGTCGGCCTTTCCGCTGGGGTCCTCGAACACCTGCAGATGGTGGCCGAGCGGCAGACGACCGACATGCTCGTCGAATTCGACCGCCACGGCGGGCGTCGACAGCAAGCCGAGCAGGAAGATGAACAACAACAGACGTCCCATGAGGCCTCTCGGCGGGCTGGTCGAACAACAGGGTGTGACATTAGCGCCGCAGTTATCAAAGTGGAATCACGAAAAACCCGTCGGGACGGACGGACGTTTTTCGCCACCAGGTAGGCTCAGACTACCGCCGCCGGTGTTGCGGCACATCGCCAGCCCGCGACCGGCCAGCGGGGTTTGATGATAAGCTCTCGCGCCATGTCAGTCCCCGCCCGCCAGCGCAGGCATGCTTTGCCGGTGCGGCGGCCCAGTGCAGGAAAACAGCCGCATGACCACCCCCACGTCGCGCCCCGTCGTTCTCTGCCTGTCCGGCCATGACCCGGTCGGCGGCGCCGGCCTGCAGGCCGACATCGAGGCGCTGCTGGCGCAGCAGTGCCACGCTGCTCCGGCGGTCACCGCCCTGACCGTGCAGGACACCGTCGACGTTTCCGATTTTCGCGTACTGGATCGCGCCTGGGTGCTGGCTCAGGCCGAGGCGATCATCGCCGACCTGCCGGTCGCGGCGGTCAAGCTCGGCATGCTCGGATCGGTGGAAATGGTCGAGACGGTGCTCGAGATCATGCGCCGCCTGCCTGGCGTGCCACTGGTCTGCGACCCGGTGCTGCGCGCCGGCGGCGGCGGCTCGCTGGGCAAGGACGAAGTCGGCTATGCCCTGCGCGAGCGGCTGTTCCCGGCGTCGACCATTGCCACACCAAACCTGCCCGAAGCGCGCATTCTCGCCGAGCTGCCCGAGGGCACGGCAGACGAATGCGCCGAGCGGCTGTTGCCGCACATCGAGCACCTGCTGATCACTGGCGGCCATGGCGACGAGCATGAAGTGCACAACCGGCTCTACAGTCGTGATGGCAGCCGTCACGACTTCACCTGCGCGCGCCTGCCGGGCAGCTATCACGGCTCCGGCTGCACACTGGCCAGCGCCCTGGCCGGCCGCCTGGCGCTCGGCCAGGACGTCGCCGGAGCCGTGCGCAGCGCACTCGACTACACCTGGCGCACGCTGCGCGATGCCGAAGCGCCGGGGCGTGGGCAGTACATCCCGCGGCGCCTGCCGCTGGATCTGGAGTGAGGCAGCCCGTAATGAAAACGCTTCGTGGCCTCTATGCCATCACCGACAGCCATCTGCTTGCCGACGGTCGCCTGCTGCCCTACGCCGAGGCGGCGCTGCGCGGCGGCGCACGGCTGCTGCAGTACCGCGACAAGTCGCCTGAAGAACAGCGCCGTTTGCGCGAGGCTCAGGCGCTGCAGGCGCTCTGCGAACGCTACGGCGCCGAGCTGATCATCAACGATGACGCCGAGCTTGCCGCACGCCTGGGCGTCGGCCTGCACCTGGGCCAGGACGATGGCTCGCTGTCGGCAGCACGAGCCCTGCTCGGCCGCCAGGCGATCATCGGCGCGACCTGCCATGCGCGCCTGGAACTCGCCGAGCAGGCGGCCAGCGAAGGCGCCAGCTATGTCGCCTTCGGCCGCTTCTTCGACTCACGTACAAAGCCGGGTGCACCTGGCGCCGATCTCGCCCTGCTCGAGCAGGCTCGCCGCCGGCTGCACCTGCCGATCGTCGCCATCGGTGGCGTCACCCTGGATAACGCCACATCCCTCATCGCTGCCGGCGCCAGCCTGGTGGCGGTCATCCATGCACTGTTCGCCGCCGACTCGGCCGCCGAGGTCGAGCGCCGTGCGCACGCGTTCAGCCAGTTGTTCGAACCCATCTGACCATCCGCGGCGGTCGTCACCGCCGCTGTTTTCCGCGAGGCCCCGCATGTCCCGTTCCGAAGCGCTTTTCAACCAGGCCCAGACCCACATCCCCGGCGGCGTGAACTCGCCGGTTCGTGCTTTCCGCAGCGTTGGCGGCACGCCGCTGTTTCTCAAGCATGCCGAGGGCGCCTATGTCATCGACGAGGACGACAAGCGCTATGTGGATTACGTCGGTTCCTGGGGGCCGGCGATCCTCGGTCACAGCCACCCACAGGTCCTCGATGCCGTACGCCGGCAACTTGACCACGGCCTGTCCTATGGCGCGCCGACTGCGATGGAAACGGCGATGGCCGAGCGCGTTTGCGCGCTGGTGCCGTCGATGGAAATGGTGCGCATGGTCAGCTCCGGCACCGAGGCGACCATGAGCGCCATCCGCCTGGCCCGTGGCTACACCGGGCGCGACGCGATCATCAAGTTCGAAGGCTGCTACCACGGCCACTCCGACAGCCTGCTGGTCAAGGCTGGCTCCGGTGCCCTGACCCAGGGCGTGCCGAGCTCGGCGGGGGTGCCGGCGGACTTCGCCAAGCACACCCTGACCCTGGCCTACAACGATCTGGCCGAAGTCCAGGCCACGCTCGAGGAGAAGGGCGAGCAGGTCGCCTGCATCATCGTCGAGCCCGTGGCTGGCAACATGAACTGCGTGCCGCCGGCGCCGGGCTTCCTCCAGGGCCTGCGCAGCCTGTGCGACGCGCATGGCGTGGTATTGATCTTCGACGAGGTGATGACCGGCTTTCGCGTCGCCCTCGGTGGTGCCCAGGCCTATTACGGCGTGACACCGGACCTGTCGACCTTTGGCAAGATCATTGGCGGCGGCATGCCGGTCGGCTGTTTTGGCGGCAAGCGCGCCATCATGGAAAAGATCGCCCCGCTCGGCCCGGTCTACCAGGCCGGTACGCTGTCAGGCAATCCGCTGGCGATGGCCGCCGGCCTGACCACGCTGGAGCTGATCAGCCGCCCCGGCTTCCACGCCGAACTGAGCGACTACACCACGCGCATGCTCGATGGCCTCAAGGCACGCGCCGACGCGGCGGGCGTCGCCTTTGTCACCACCCAGGTCGGTGGCATGTTCGGCCTCTATTTCAGCGAGGCGAGCGAGATCGTTACCTTCGCCGACGTCATGGCCAGTGATGTGGAGCGCTTCAAGCAGTTCTTCCACCTGATGCTCGAAGGTGGCGTCTATCTCGCCCCGAGCGCCTTCGAGGCGGGCTTCACCTCGATCGCGCATGGCGCGGCAGAGCTGGAAATCACCCTCGATGCCGCCGAGCGTGCGTTCGCCAAGCTGAAATGAGCGCGTTGCCGCAGGTGCTCGCGGCCGCCGCCCTGGCGCTCACCGCTGGCGCCTCGACATTGGCGGTCGGCTGCCTGCGCCGTCAGGCGGGCGAGGCCTAGCGACCGGCACTGTTCTGCGCCCTGCTCGGCCTCGGGCTGGCAACCGCGCTCGGCGCCTGCCGCCTGGCCAGCAGCATCGGCATAGCCACCGGGGCGGTGCAGGTCTGGTTCGAGCAGGCCACGCTGCAGCTCGGCGTACCGCTGATTGCGCTGGCCTGCCTTGCCAGCGCACGCGGCTGGCATTGGAGCGGGCCGACCTGGGGCCGCCTGCTGCTGGGGCTGTGCGCGTTCTTCGAGCTGGCGCGCCAGTTCGGCGCCAGCGAACCATACGCACTTGGCCTGAGCCTGCTCAGCGCACTGCTGATGACCTACGCCGGCCTCGTCCGCTGGCCGGATCGGCATGCGGCCCTGGCGGGCGCGCTGGGCGGGCTGCTTCTACTGGCGGCGGCGTGGGCCGGCCCGCACGGGGACGTCGCGGCGACTTTTGCGCTGGCGCTGGCGGCCCCGCTGTTGGCACTGCTGCTACGCCGCCTCGACCGGTCGGCGGAGCCGCTGGCAAATGGCTGAACGACTGCCCGAAAGGCTTTGTAAGCTGTCGGCAGCTTATCCATAATGTGACAGCCGACGCGTTTGCCCGGCAGTTCGTTAAAACGCCCTGATCCTCGAGGCGCTCCAATTGATGACCCGCACCGGCCGCATCCTGTCTTTGGGCTGTCTGCTCCTCGCGTTACCGACGATGACGATGGCCGGTGGCAATTCGCTGCTGGTGCCCGCGACGGCACGCTGTGCGCTCAATGCCTTGCCCGAGGAACTGCCGACGGCGCTGCGCGCCTGCCAGCAGGCGGCTAGCGAAGGCGACGCCCAGGCGGCCTTCGAACTGGGCGAGTTCTACCATGATGGCAAGCGTGCCCCACGCGACCTGAACAAGGTGCTGTACTGGTTCGAGCAAGCCTCGCTCAAGGGGCATGCCACCGCGCAGCATCGCCTGGGCATCATGTTCTTTCGCGGTGAGGGCGTACCGGCCAACAACGTGCAGGCCTACATCGTGCTGAAGATGGCGGCGGTCAACGGCGACGAGGATGCGCTGGACACCGCCGACCGCGTCTCGACGCAGATGCGCCGTGACGAGCTGGAGATCGCCACCCAGGTGCTCGGGCAGATCTTCCGCGAGTACCTGCTGGAACTGCAGGCCGCCGACTCGCCGTTCGCGCCCTGACGGCCAGGCGACGATCGCGCGCTTTCCCCCTCCCCTGCGGACGCTTATAATCGCCGGTCATTTTTTGAACAACGCCGGCCCGTAACATGTCCCGCAAGCTTTTCATCGAAACCCACGGCTGCCAGATGAACGAGTACGACAGCTCGCGCATGGCTGACCTGCTGGGCGAACACCAGGCCATGGAGATCACCGAGAACCCGGCCGATGCCGACGTGATCCTCCTCAACACCTGCTCGATCCGCGAGAAGGCTCAGGAAAAGGTCTTTTCCCAGCTCGGCCGCTGGCGCGAGCTGAAGCAGGAGAATCCGCAACTGGTGATCGGCGTCGGCGGTTGCGTGGCCAGCCAGGAAGGCGCAGCCATCCGTGATCGTGCCCCTTACGTGGACGTCGTGTTCGGCCCGCAGACGCTACACCGCCTGCCAGAGATGATCGATGCGGCGCGCAGCACCCGCACGCCGCAGGTGGACATTTCCTTCCCCGAGATCGAAAAGTTCGACCGCCTGCCCGAGCCCCGGGTCGACGGCCCGAGCGCCTTCGTCTCGGTCATGGAAGGCTGCAGCAAGTACTGCACCTTCTGCGTGGTGCCCTACACCCGCGGCGAGGAAGTCAGCCGGCCGTTACCGGACGTGCTTGGGGAAATCCTCCACCTAGCCGAAAACGGTGTGAAGGAAGTGACGCTGCTCGGCCAGAACGTCAACGGCTACCGCCACGACGGCAGCGATTTTGCCGATCTGCTGCACGCCGTCGCGGCGATCGAGGGCATCGAGCGCATTCGCTACACCACCAGCCACCCGCTGGAATTCTCCGATGCGATCATCCAGGCCCATGCCGAGATTCCGCAGCTGGTGAAGTACCTGCACCTGCCTGTGCAGTCGGGCTCGGACCGGGTGCTGGCGGCAATGAAGCGCAACCACACGGCGCTCGAATACAAGTCGCGCATCCGCAAGCTCAAGGCCGCGGTGCCCGACATCCTGATCAGTTCGGACTTCATCGTCGGTTTTCCCGGCGAGACCGAGAAGGATTTCGAGCAGACCATGAAGCTGATCGAAGACGTCGGCTTCGACTTTTCCTACTCGTTCGTCTACAGCGCCCGCCCCGGCACGCCGGCCGCGGACCTGAACGACGACACGCCCGAGGAGGTCAAGAAGCAGCGCCTCGCCGTGTTGCAGCACCGGCTCAACGAGCAGGGCTTCGAGAACAGCCGACGAATGGTCGGCACGACGCAGCGCATTCTGGTGACCGACTACTCCAAGAAGGACCCGGGCATGCTGCAGGGCCGCACGGAGCACAACCGCATCGTCAATTTCCGCTGCGACAACCCGCGACTGATCGGCCAGTTCGTCGAAGTCCACATCGACGACGCCCTGCCGCACTCGCTGCGTGGCAGTCTGCTCGGCTGAGCAGGCCCGCGCCTCGGTGCCCGGCCGGACTGACCGACGTCAACCGGCCCGGGAACCGAACAAGCGCCAGCTTTCGGCTTTGCCGCGGCGGCGCTATTCTCTTTTCACCAATTCGCCGCCTACGGCCATATCGAAAGCCCTTGAACGCACCCATAGAACCTCATCGCTTCACCCTCGAACCCTTTGAAGCACGCCGCTTCGCCAACCTCTGCGGCCAGTTCGACGAGCACCTGCGACTGATCGAACAGCGCCTGGCCCTGGAAATCCGCAACCGCGGCAACCAGTTCGAACTGGTCGGCCCGCAGGACGCTGCCAAGTCCGCGGAAAACCTGCTGCGCCGCCTCTACCGCGAAACCAAGACCACCGAGCTGTCGCCGGACATGGTCCACCTGTTCCTGCAGGAGTCGGGCATGGAGGAGCTGGCCAACCCCAGCGCCAACCAGGGCGTGAGCCTGCGCACGCGCAAGGGCAACATCCGCCCGCGCGGGGCCAATCAGCAGCGCTACGTCAAGGCCATCCTCGACAACGACATCAATTTCGGCATCGGCCCGGCAGGCACCGGCAAGACCTATCTGGCGGTCGCCTGTGCGGTGGATGCACTGGAGCGCGAACAGGTACGGCGCATCCTGCTGGTCCGCCCGGCGGTCGAAGCCGGCGAGAAACTCGGCTTCCTGCCCGGCGACCTGGCGCAGAAGATCGATCCTTATCTGCGCCCGCTGTACGACGCGCTCTACGAAATGCTCGGTTTCGAGCACGTGGCGCGGCTGATCGAGAAGCAGGTGATCGAGATTGCACCGCTGGCCTACATGCGCGGCCGCACGCTGAACAACAGCTTCATCATCCTCGACGAGAGCCAGAACACCACCCAGGAGCAGATGAAGATGTTCCTGACGCGTATCGGCTTCGGCTCCACCGCGGTGATCACCGGCGACATCACCCAGGTCGACCTGCCGCGCGGCACCAAGAGCGGTTTGGCGCACGTGATCGACGTGCTGCGCGACGTCAAGGGCATCAGCTTCACCCATTTCCAGCCCAAGGACGTGGTGCGCCACCCCCTGGTGCAGCGCATCGTCGAGGCCTATGACGCCTTCGAAGAGCCGCAGCCGATGCCGGCCCGACGGGCGAATCAGGAATCGCCGTCGTGATCGAACTCGATCTGCAGCTGGCCTCGGAGGCGCAAGCGCCGTCGCAGGCCGACTTCCAACGCTGGTGCGAGCTGGCCCTGCGGCAACGCAGCGCCGATTCCGAGCTGACCATTCGGGTGGTCGACGAAGCCGAAGGGCGCGAGCTCAACCGCACCTGGCGGCACAAGGACTACGCCACCAACGTGCTGTCGTTTCCGGCCGATGTGCCAGACGGCATCCTCGACATTCCGCTGCTCGGCGACCTGGTGATCTGCGCGCCAGTGGTCGAGCGCGAAGCCGCCGAGCAGGGCAAGCCGAGCCAGGCGCACTGGGCCCACCTGGTCATCCACGGCTGCCTGCATCTGCTGGGTTACGACCATATCGAGGACGACGAGGCCGAGGAAATGGAAGCGCTGGAACGCGAGCTTCTGGCCGAACTCGGCCACCCCGACCCCTATGCCGAACAACAGCCCGAAACGGGCCACCGCATGGACCACTGAGCCACACGACATGAGCGAAGACCGATCGATCAGCGGGCAGAAGTCCTGGCTGGAGAAAATCACCCAGGCTTTTGCCCACGAACCCAAGAACCGCCAGGAGCTGCTGGAGATCCTGCGCGAGGCCCACGACAACAAGCTGCTCGACAGCGAGGCCCTGGCCATCGTCGAGGGCGCCATCCAGGTCGCCGACCTGCAGGTGCGCGACATCATGGTGCCGCGCTCGCAGGTCATCAGCATTCGCGCCGACCAGTCGCCGCGAGAGTTCCTTCCGGCAATCATCGAAGCCGCGCATTCGCGCTACCCGGTAGTCGGCGAGAGCCTCGACGAGGTGATCGGCATCCTGCTGGCCAAGGATCTGCTGCCGCTGGTCCTGCAAGGCGAACAGCAGAGTTTCAACATCAAGGATCTGCTGCGCCCGGCCACCTTCGTGCCCGAATCCAAGCGCCTGAACGTATTGCTGCGCGAGTTTCGCGCCAACCACAACCACATGGCCGTGGTCATCGACGAATATGGCGGCGTCGCCGGCCTGGTCACCATCGAGGACGTGCTGGAGCAGATCGTCGGCGACATCGAGGACGAGCACGACGTCGAGGAAGACAGCTATATCCGCCCGCTGCCCTCCGGCGATTTCCTGGTCAAGGCGCTGACGCCGATCGACGAGTTCAACGACTACTTCGAGGTCGCCTTCCCCGACGACGAGTTCGACACCGTTGCCGGCCTGGTGATGAATGCCTTCGGCCATCTGCCCAAGCGCAACGAAGTGATCGAGATCGACGGTTTCCGTGTGCGCGTGCTCAATGCCGACAGCCGCCGCGTCCACATGCTGCGCCTGTCGCGCCTGGAGCGCGAGGCGCACTGAGCGACCGAGGGCCGTGGCGGGTTTCTGCCGCCCGCACGCGGCCTGCGCCTCGCCACGTAAACGCGCTTCGCTTGCGGCAGGCCGAGCATGGCCGTAGCCTCGCCTGCATTTGTCCCGCAAGGAAAATCGATGTCCTGGATCACCCGTCCTGGCTGGCTCGGCAATCTGCTGGCGCTTGTCGCAGGCACGCTTACCACGCTGGCGCTGGCGCCGTTCGACCTTTGGCCGCTGGCGCTCGTCTCGATCGCCCTCCTGTTCCTCGGTCTGCGCGAACTCGCCCCGGGCCAGGCTGCGCGACGCGGCTGGTGCTACGGTTTCGGCCTGTTCGCTTCCGGCGTGAGCTGGGTCTACGTCAGCATCCACGATTTCGGCGCGGCCTCGCCGGCGCTTGCCGGCCTGCTAACGCTTGGCTTCGTCGCCGGGCTGGCGCTGTTCTTCATGCTCTTCGGCTGGCTCTGGGCGCGCTGGCTGCGTGGACAGCAGACACCCCTGCGCGACGCACTTGGCTTCGCCGCCCTGTGGCTCGCGCTGGACGCCCTGCGCGGCTGGCTGCTGACCGGCTTTCCGTGGCTCTATGCCGGCTACAGTCAGCTGGATGGGCCGCTCGCCGGGCTGGCGCCGCTAGGCGGCGTCTGGCTCCTGACCTTTGCCATCAGCCTCAGCGCGGCACTGCTGGTAAACCTGCCGCGCATGCGCGGTCGGCCCTCGCAGCTGGCCGCCGCGGCCCTGCTGCTGGTTGCGCCCTGGCTGACTGGAGCGCTGCTCGACGAGCATGCCTGGACGCAACCCAAGGGCGACCCGCTGAGCGTCGTGGCGGTGCAGGGCAACGTCCACCAGAGCCTAAAGTGGGATCCCAAGCAGCTGGAAATGCAGCTGGTGTTGTACCGCGACATGACCTTCCGCAGCCGACCCGCCGACCTCATCGTCTGGCCGGAAACCGCCGTGCCGATCCTCAAGGAACATGCCGAAGGCTACCTGTCGATGATGGCCGGCTTCGCCCGACAGCGCGATTCGGCGCTGATCACCGGGGTGCCGGTACGCCAGCCCAACGATGCCGGCGAACTGCGCTATTACAACGGCCTGACGGTCACCGGCGAAGGCAGCGGCACCTACCTCAAGCAGAAACTCGTCCCCTTCGGCGAGTACGTTCCGCTGCAGGACCTGCTGCGCGGACTGATCGCCTTCTTCGACCTGCCCATGTCCGACTTCGCCCGCGGCCAGCCTGGCCAACCACTGCTGCAGGCCAAGGGGCTGCAGATCGCTCCCTATATCTGCTACGAGGTGGTCTACCCGGAATTCGCCGCCGCACTCGCCGCCGACAGCGACCTGCTGCTGACGGTGAGCAACGACGCCTGGTTCGGCCGCTCCATCGGCCCGCTGCAGCACCTGCAGATGGCCCAGATGCGCGCCCTGGAAGCCGGCCGTTGGATGATCCGCGCGACGAACAACGGCATCACCGTGCTGATCGACCCGTTCGGCCGCGTTACCGAAGGGGTGCCGCAGTTCGAAGAGGCCGTGCTTTACGGAGAAGTCAGCGCCATGCAAGGGCTGACGCCCTACCTGCGCTGGCGCTCCTGGCCGCTGGTGCTGGTCTGTTCGTTACTGCTGGGCTGGGCCTTGATCGGCTGCAACCGGGGGCGCGGGTGATACGCCCACCGCTGGGCGGTACAGCAGCGGATAGACGAGCATTCCGGCGGCCTCGTTGATCAGCAGGCTGGTCTGCCACACCGCTTTGGCTTCCGGGAGCCAACCACCCAGCGGGCGCCCGTTGGGCACGCCCATGAACCCCACCGGTGCGGCGACGACCTCGATGCCGTTCTGCTCGAAGCACCAGCGCGAGCGCGGCATGTGCACCGCAGAGGTCACCAGCACGACCCGCTCGATGCCGGCCGCCTTGAGCATTCGCGCGCTGTAGACAGCATTCTCCCAGGTCGTACGGCTGCGCTCCTCCAGCCAGCGGGTCGGCACCTGGAAGTCGCGCTGCAATACCTCGGCACCGATATATGCCTCGCTCGGCGGCTGGCCGAAGTGCAGCCCGCCGCTGGTGAGGATCGGCAGCCCGCTGGCACGCGCCAGACGTGCCGCATAGCGCAGCCGCTCGAGCGCCAGATGGCCCGGCTGGTCGCCGCCCCAGGCCGGATCGGCGAGCTCACGCCCGGCGCCGAGCACGACGATGGCTCCCGCCTCGGCTGCCAGCCCGCCCCAGCGCGCCTCGGCCAGCGCCGGCTCACGCTCGAGCAGTCTGGCACCCCACTCGACGAACACCGGCAGGCTCATTGCCGTCAGGCCGCCAAGACCGATGGCGAAGCACAGCGCGGCGAACCGCGGCCGCCGGCGCCGCAGGAGCCAGGCAAAGGCCAGCAGCAGCACAAAGCCGCCCGGAGGAAGTAGCAGCTGTTTGAAGAAATAGCGAATCGGCACCCGGCAACCCCTTGTCTCTCAGCAGGTGCCCGCCACTCTAACCGCTAGTCTTACGGCCCTGCATCAGTGCCGCTCATGCCGACGCAAGCGCCTTGCGCGCAGCAGCTGCGACCCGCAGGCCTCGCAGCAGGCAGGTCCCGCACCTTCCGGCCAATGCACCTCGGCCTGGCACAGCGCACAATTGAGCGACTGGCGCAGGGCAAAGCGGTTCTGTGCCTCGCGCGGTGCCGAGCGTTTTTCCGGTGCGCCACGCACCACGGTCTTAGGGCGCGGGCGAGACAGGCGGGCATGCTCCTGAGCGGCGGCATGCCAGCCCGACAGCCAGCGTTCGTCACCGCTCAGGTAGGCCCTGATCAGCTCGCATTCGGCAGGTGTCAGGCCGTCGACCTCGAGCTCGCCCGCCTCGCCGACGCCGGCCGATCCATCACGCTCGGCCTGCTCCAACGCCAGGGACAGGCGCCGCAGCACACGCCCGTACAGGTTGCCCCGATCCGGTGGCTCTTTGATCATCTCTAGCTACCTCGCTTCCCCTTGCACAAAGCGTAGCTCAGCCCTGGCTGGCCACCCCCAACACGACGGATGGCAAAGCGACTCGGACGGCAAATCAGGTTTCCCTAGGCTGCAAAGGGTCATGTATGCTACGGCGCTTCCATGCCTCTGCCCGCAGCCTCGCGCGCCCACGGATCGGTCTTCCGAGCCGTCGTCTGACTCGCCGCGGCGGAGCGCCCGCCCTCTCCTCAACGCCAGTAGCCATGCACGAACAGTATCTGCCCCGCGAAATCGAAGCCGCCGCCCAAGCCCAGTGGGAAGCGAACAAGTCCTTTGAAGTCAGCGAGGAACCCGGCAAGGACACCTTCTATTGCCTGTCGATGTTCCCCTACCCCAGCGGCAAGCTGCATATGGGGCACGTGCGCAACTACACCATCGGCGACGTGATCGCACGCTATCAGCGCATGCAGGGCAAGAACGTCCTGCAGCCCATGGGCTGGGACGCCTTCGGCATGCCGGCCGAGAACGCCGCGATGAAGAACCAGGTGGCGCCGGCGAAGTGGACCTACGAGAACATCGCCTACATGAAGGCCCAGCTGAAATCGCTGGGTCTGGCCATCGACTGGTCGCGCGAAGTCACCACCTGCAAGCCGGACTACTACCGCTGGGAACAATGGCTGTTCACCCGCCTGTTCGAGAAGGGCGTGATCTACCGCAAGAACGGCACCGTGAACTGGGACCCGGTCGACCAGACCGTGCTGGCCAACGAGCAGGTCATCGATGGCCGCGGCTGGCGTTCGGGCGCGCTAATCGAGAAGCGCGAAATCCCGATGTACTACTTCAAGATCACCGCCTACGCGGATGAGCTGCTGGAGAGTCTGGACGAGCTGGACGGCTGGCCCGAGCAGGTCAAGACCATGCAGCGCAACTGGATCGGCAAGTCGCGCGGCATGGAGATCAGCTTCCCCTACGATGTCGCCAGCATCGGCAGCGAGGGGGTGATGAAGGTCTTCACCACCCGCCCCGATACGCTGATGGGTGCGACCTACGTGGCCGTTGCAGCGGAACATCCGCTGGCCACTCTCGCCGCGCAGAACAACCCCGAGCTGCAGGCCTTCATCGACGAGTGCAAGCGCGGCGGCGTCGCCGAAGCCGACATCGCCACCCAGGAAAAGAAAGGCCTGGCCACCTCCCTGCGCGTGCAACATCCGCTGACCGGTGAACTGCTGCCGGTATGGGTCGCCAACTACGTCCTGATGAACTATGGCGAAGGCGCGGTCATGGCCGTGCCGGCGCATGACGAGCGCGACTTCGAATTCGCCAGCAAGTACGGTCTGCCGATCAAGCCGGTGGTGCGCACCAGCGCCGGCGACGAGACGCCCGCGCCCTGGCAGGACGCCTACGGCGAGCACGGTCAGCTGATCAACTCCGGCATCTATGACGGCCTGGATTTCGAAGGCGCCTTCGACGCCATCGAAGTGGCGCTGCAGAAGAAAGGCCTCGGCCAGGCGCGCACCCAATTCCGCCTGCGCGACTGGGGCATCAGCCGCCAGCGCTACTGGGGCTGCCCGATCCCGATCATCCATTGCGACAGCTGTGGCGACGTGCCGGTGCCAGAAGACCAACTGCCGGTCGTGCTGCCCGAAGACGTGGTGCCGGATGGCGCCGGCTCGCCGCTGGCGAAGATGCCTGAGTTCTACGAGTGCAGCTGCCCGAAGTGCGGCGCACCTGCCAAGCGCGAAACCGACACCATGGACACCTTCGTCGAGTCGTCCTGGTACTTCGCCCGCTACGCCAGCCCGAACTACGACCAGGGCATGGTCGACCCTGCGGCTGCCAACCACTGGCTGCCGGTGGACCAGTACATCGGCGGTATCGAACACGCCATCCTCCACCTGCTCTACGCGCGCTTTTTCCACAAGCTGATGCGCGACGAGGGCCTGGTCAGTTCCAACGAGCCGTTCAAGAACCTGCTGACCCAGGGCATGGTGGTCGCCGAAACCTACTACCGCACCCTGGAAAACGGCGGCAAAGACTGGTTCAACCCGGCCGACGTCGAGGTCGAGCGTGATGCCAAGGCCAAGGTCATCGGTGCCAGGCTGAAGACCGACGGGCAGCCGGTGGAAATCGGCGGCACCGAGAAGATGTCCAAGTCGAAGAACAACGGCGTCGACCCGCAGGCGATGATCGATGCCTACGGCGCCGACACCTGCCGTCTGTTCATGATGTTCGCCTCGCCGCCGGACATGAGCCTGGAATGGTCCGACTCCGGCGTCGAGGGCGCCAGCCGCTTCCTGCGCCGCGTCTGGCGTCTGGCCCACGCACACGTCAGCGCCGGGCTGCCGGGTACGCTCGATCTGGCCACACTGAACGACGAGCAGAAGGCCGTGCGCCGCGCGATTCATCTGGCGATCAGGCAGGCCAGCACCGATGTCGGCCAGCACCACAAGTTCAACACCGCCATCGCCCAGGTGATGACGCTGATGAACGTGCTGGAGAAGGCGCCGACTGCCAGCGAGCAGGACCGTGCCCTGCTGCAGGAAGGCCTGGAGACCGTCGCCCTGCTGCTGGCCCCGATCACCCCGCATATCTGCCACGAACTCTGGCAGCAGCTGGGCAAGCCGGGCGCGATCATCGACGCGCAGTGGCCGAAGGTCGACGAGTCCGCCCTGGTGCAGGACAGCCTGACTCTGGTGGTTCAGGTCAACGGCAAGCTGCGTGGCCAGATCGAAGTGCCGGCCAGCGCCAGCCGGGAAGAGGTGGAGGCCGCCGCGCGCGGCAACGAGAACGTGCTGCGCTTCACCGAAGGCCTGACCATCCGCAAGGTCATCGTGGTTCCGGGCAAGCTGGTCAACATCGTCGCTAACTGATTCGGCTCCGACGCTGCAGGCGGGGAGCCCACGAGGGATATACAGATGATCAAACGGAATCTGGCTGTGCTGGGCCTGGCCGCCCTCCTCGGTGGCTGCGGCTTCCAGCTGCGCGGCACCGGCGATGTGCAGTTCGGCCTCAAGGAGCTCGATCTGCAGGCGCGCAACAGCTATGGCGAAACCCGCCAGCAGCTCGAGGATGTACTCGAGCGCAACGATGTGCGCGTCCATCCCGGCGCCCGCTACCGCCTGGATCTGGTCAAAGAGAGCACCCGCCAGCGCGTCGCCAGCTACACCAGCGCGGCGCGCAGTGCCGAGTACGAGCTCACCAGCGAGCTGACCTATCAGTTCCGCGGCCCGCAGGATCGGTTGCTGCTCGAGGACAACGTCGAAGTGCAGAAGGTCTACGTACACGACGAGAACAACCTGATCGGTTCCGACCAGGAAGCCGAGCAGCTGCGCCAGGAAATGCGCCGCGAGCTGATTCAGCAAGTGGTCATGCGCATCCAGCGCATTACCCCGGCCCAGCTCGACCAGCTGCAGCAAGAGGCGGAGGCCAGGGCTCGCGCCGAGGCCGAGGCGCTCGAAGCCGCTCGGCGCGAGCAGGGCGCGCAGCCCCTGCAGTCGCCGATCCAGCTGCCGCTGCAGTGAAGCCGGAGGAGCCGCCGCCGCGGCTCCTCTCGTTTGCCGTCAATGAAACTCTCCCCCGCCCAACTCGCCAAGCACCTGCAGGGTTCGCTGGCCCCGGTTTACGTGGTCTGCGGCGACGAGCATCTGCTCTGCCAGGAAGCCTGTGACGCGATCCGCCAGGCGACGCGTGGCCAGGGTTTCAGCGAACGTCAGGTGTTCAATGTCGAGACCGGCTTCGACTGGGGTCAGCTGATCGAGGCTGGCGCCAGCCTGTCACTGTTCGCCGAGAAGCGCCTGATCGAACTGCGCATCCCCAACGGCAAGCCCGGCGACAAGGGTGCCGCGGCCCTGCTCGATTATCTGGCGCGCCCGGCCGAAGACACCGTGCTGTTGATCAGCCTGCCGAAGCTCGACGGCAGCACGCAAAAGACCAAGTGGGCCAAGGCGCTGATCGACGGCAAGGATGTGCAGTTCGTGCAGATCTGGCCGGTCGACGCCGCGCAGCTGCCCCAGTGGATCCGTCAGCGCCTGGCGCAGGCCGGCCTGGCCGCTGACCAGGAAGCGGTGGAAATGATCGCGGCGCGCGTCGAGGGCAACCTCCTCGCCGCTGCCCAGGAGATCGAAAAGCTCAAGCTGCTGGCCGAAGGCGGGCAGATCAACGCCGAGACGGTCCAGGCCGCGGTAGCCGACAGCGCCCGCTACGACGTATTCGGCCTGATCGACGCCTGCCTGCACGGCCACGCCAGCCATGCCCTGCACATGCTCGAAGGCCTGCGTGGCGAAGGCATCGAGCCACCCGTGATCCTCTGGGCCCTGGCCCGCGAGCTGCGCCTGCTGGCCGGCATTGCTCAGCAATACGCCCAGGGCCTGCCACTCGAGAAGGCCTTCGCCCAGGCGCGGCCTCCGGTGTGGGACAAACGCAGGCCACTCGTTTCCAAGGCCTTGCAGCGGCACAGCGCGCAACGCTGGAACCAGCTGCTGATGGATGCCCAGCGCATCGATGCCCAGATCAAGGGCCAGGCCGAAGGCAATCCCTGGACCGGGCTGGCCGATCTGTGCCTGCAGTTGGCTGGCACGCGCATCCTGACCCGCTGAGCCAAGCGTGGCACAGGCGGTCGCCTGCCCCGCGCAAGCCGCACAAAGCGTGATAATGTTCTCAGCCGATTTCCCCATCGAGAGTGGTGATGTTCTACCCCTTCGTTCCCGTGCTGTTGCTACGCACGCTGGTCGCCGGCACGGCGCTAGGGCTGGTGGCCTGCGCCGCCAAGCCGCTCGCCGAGAGCTATGCGCCCCAGCCCGCTTCATCGGCAAGTCAGAGCACCGCAGAGGCGCCGACGGCCGGCGCCCCCGCGGCACTGCCATTGCCGGGTTTTGCTGAATGGCGCGATCAGTTTCGGCAGCAGGCGCTGGCCGCGGGCATCAGTCCCCGCGTATTCGACGAAGCCTTCGCTGGCGTGACTCCGGACCCGACCGTCATCACTGCCGACCGCAGCCAGCCGGAATTCACTCGCCCAGTCTGGGCATATCTCGACGGGGCGCTTTCGACGCAACGCGTCGAGCGCGGCAAAAGGCTATTGACCGAACATGCCGACACGCTGGCCCGCATCGAAGACCGCTACGGTGTGGATCGCCAGGCGCTTGTCGCCGTGTGGGGTCTGGAAAGCAGCTTTGGCCAGATCATGGGCGACAAGTCGGTCATTCGCTCGCTGGCCACCCTCGCTCACGAAGGCCGGCGGCCGGAGTTCGCTCGCACCCAGCTGCTCGCCGCCTTGCAGATCCTCCAGAGCGGCGACGTCCGCCCCGAGCGGATGCGCGGCTCCTGGGCCGGCGCCATGGGCCAAACCCAGTTCATTCCCACCACCTACAACACCCACGCGGTCGACTTCGACGGCGACGGTCGCCGCGACATCTGGGGCAGCGCGGCTGACGCACTGGCATCGGCTGCCCACTACCTGCAAGCCTCGGGTTGGAGCCTCCATCAACCCTGGGGTACGGAAGTGCGCCTGCCCTCGGGGTTCGACTACGCCCTGGCCGATGCCAGCATCCGCAAGCCGCTCGGGGACTGGCGTGCGCTGGGCATCGCCGGCATTCCGGACGGCGACGACAGCGCGCAGGCCAGCTTGCTGTTGCCGGCCGGGCACCGCGGCCCCGCGTTCCTGGTGCTGGATAACTTCCGTAGCATCCTTCGCTATAACAACTCGTCTTCGTACGCGCTGGCGATCGGCCTGCTGGCCGATCGTTTTCGCGGCCGTGGCGAGGTCGCCGGCGAATGGCCGCGTGACGAACAACCGTTGAGCCGCTCCGAGCGGCTGGAACTGCAGGAGCGCCTTGCGCGCCAGGGTTACGACCCCGGCACGGCCGACGGCATCATCGGCGCCAATACGCGCAAGGCGATACGCGGTTTTCAGCAAACCCTCGGCTGGCCGGCCGACGGGCACCCCACCCAGGAGCTGCTGGGCCGTCTGCGCGCGCGTCCCTGAGCGATCACGGCAACGAAAAAGCCCCGGAATCCGGGGCTTTTCATTTGACGCTGCGGTCCGCTCAGTGCTTCACGGCCACTTCGTAGAGATAATCCGGCAGTGGATCGATGACGATCTGCTGGCCTTGATAGTGGGCGCGAACCGACTCCCGCGGCACGACGCCGTGCGGGACCCGCTCATCGCCACCGAGGCGCTGCCGAGCACGGTAGTCGATGACGCAACCATCGGCCTCGACCCAGAAATGCGGCTTGACCACTTTTCCGTCGAGCTCGACCTGCCCCAGCATGGCGCGATAGGGAATGTGCTGCTTGGCCAGGCGCGTCACCACCAAGCGACTCATCGCGTCGCATTCGACCTTGGCGGTATCCAGATCATCGAGCAGATTCTTCAACTGGGGGTGGTTCATGAGCTATGGCCCTCGGCCTGATGTTGACGGCCGACACTATAGACCAAAGTCTAATGCGGCGGAATGACGCAATTTACTTGCCAAGCTAACTAACGATCCTGTGGTTTTTTCAGGCAGCCGTCAGCATCCCGGTGCATCAGGTCAAGAGGAAAAGCCACTACATGGAAAAAGGCCCGGCGATTGCCGGGCCTTTCTAGGTCACTCGCCCTTGGCGGCATGCGCCTGTTGGTCGGCGTGATAGGAGGAGCGCACCAACGGGCCCGAGGCGACGTTTTTGAAACCCATCTTCTCGGCTTCGTCGGCGAACCAGGCAAAAGTGTCCGGATGGACGAAGCGCTGCACCGGCAGGTGGTTGCGCGAGGGCTGCAGGTACTGGCCGAGCGTGAGCATGTCGATGTCATGCTCGCGCATGCGCTGCATCACCTCGATGACCTCCTCGTCCGTCTCGCCGAGGCCGAGCATGAGGCCGGACTTGGTGGGGATACCGGGCACGCGCTCCTTGAACTTCTGCAACAGGTCCAGCGACCACTCGAAGTCAGACCCCGGACGCGAGGAGCGGTACAGCCGCGGCACCGTTTCCAGGTTGTGATTGAAGACATCCGGCGGCTCGCTGGCGGTGATGTCCAGAGCGATGTCCATGCGCCCGCGATAATCGGGCACCAGGGTTTCGAGCTGGATCGATGGCGACAGCTTGCGGATCTCCCGCAGGCAGTCGGCGAAATGCTGGGCGCCACCGTCGCGCAGGTCGTCGCGATCCACCGATGTGATCACCACGTACTTCAGACGCATGTCGGCGATGGCCTGGGCCAGGTTCTTCGGCTCGTCCGGATCGAGCGGCTTCGGCCGGCCATGCCCCACATCGCAGAACGGGCAGCGACGCGTACAGATGTCGCCCATGATCATGAAGGTGGCGGTCCCGCTGGAGAAGCATTCGCCCAGGTTCGGGCAGGAGGCTTCCTCGCAGACGCTGTGCAGCCTGTGCTTGCGCAAGGTCTGCTTGATATTCTCGACCTCCGGCGAAACCGGGATACGCACCCGAATCCAGTCGGGCTTCTTCGGCAACTCGTCGGTGGGAATGATCTTCACCGGGATGCGCGCCACCTTCTCGGCGCCACGCAGCTTGACCCCCGCCTCGACTTTCGCCGGTCGCTTGTCCGTCGTTTCAACAGTACTCATAGCTTTCGATTCCGCCCGCAAGGGTCTTCTGTTGCGTATAGCCAAGGTGGTCGGCGAGACGATCGCGCAAGCTGTGCGCGACCTCTTCCAGTTCGACCGGTTCGGCGATGAGGTCACGCAGCTGGGTCATGGCCAGCCCGGCATAACCGCAGGGGTTGATTCGCCGGAAGGGCTGCAGATCCATGTCCACGTTAAGCGCCAGGCCGTGGAAGGAGCGTCCGTTGCGAATGCGCAGGCCGAGGGAGGCGATCTTCGCGCCATCGACGTAGACGCCCGGGGCATCGGCCTTGGCCGCCGCAGTCACGCCCCGCTCGGCGAGCACCTCGACGATGCTCTGCTCGATCAGCGAGACCAGCTGGCGAACGCCAATGCCCAGCCGCCTCACATCCAGCAGCAGGTAGCAGATCAGCTGGCCGGGACCGTGGTAGGTCACCTGCCCTCCGCGATCAGCCTGCACTACCGGGATCTCGCCGGGGGACAGCAGGTGCTCGGCCTTGCCGGCCTGGCCCTGGGTGAATACCGGGGGATGCTGCAGCAGCCAGAGTTCGTCCGGCGTCTGCGGCCCACGCTCGTTGGTGAAACGCTGCATCGCGCGCCAGGCGGTCTGGTACTCGACCAGACCGCACTCGCGCACGACAAGCTCGCCAGACGCCATTACAGGACCATATGCACGCGGCCGGTCGCCCGCAGGTCCGTGTGGATGGCCTGCAGCTGCTCGACGCCGGTCGCGGTGATCAGCACCTGGACGGAGAGGAAACGCCCGTTGCGACTGTCGCGCAACACCACGCTGGACTCGTCCAGTCCGGGCGCATGCCGCTGAATGACTTCGATGATCAACTCACGGAAGCCGTCACCGGCATCACCGATCACCTTGATCGGGTAGCGCTCGCAGGGAAATTCGATTTTCGGCGCCTGGGCGTCGTTAGAGGTATCGGTCATGAGACGGACCCGTGATCCGCAAGGCGCACCGGCGGCCTGGTGAGCACCGGTGCGCGAACGCGTCAGTTGAACAGGCTGAAGAAGAACAGGCGAATACTATCCCACAGACGACGGAACAGCCCACCCTCCTCCACGGCTTCCAGCGCGATCAGATCGCTGGTGTGCAGCACCTGCTCACCCTGCTTGACCTCGACCTTGCCAATCACCTGGCCCTGCGCAATCGGTGCGATCAGCGTATCGGCGAAGCTCATCGAGGCCTGCAGCTTGTCCAGCTGGCCGCGCTGCAGAGTCAGCGTCAGGTCTTCGGCCAGGCCAGCCTTGACCTTGTCCTGCTCGCCTTTCCAGACCTGCTGCTGCGCCAGCTCCACACCCTTCTGGTAGAAGGTCCGGGTTTCGAAGAAGCGGAAGCCGTAGGTCAGCAGCTTCTGCGTCTCGGCCGCGCGGGCCTGCTCGCTGTTGGTGCCGAACACCACCGCGATCAGACGCATGCCGTCACGCACGGCCGAAGCGACCAGGCAGTAGCCGGCCTCTTCGGTGTGACCGGTTTTCAGGCCATCGACGGTCTTGTCGCGCCACAGCAGCAGGTTGCGGTTCGGCTGCTTGATGTTGTTCCAGAGGAACTCCTTCTGCGCATAGATCGCATAGTGCGCCGGGTCCTCGTGAATGATCGCGCGCGCCAGCTTGGCCATGTCGGCAGCCGAGGAGTAATGCTCGGGATGCGGCAACCCGGTGGCATTCATGAAATGGGTGTTGTTCATACCCAGGCGCTGGGCAGTCGCGTTCATCAGGTCCGCGAAGGCCTCCTCGCTGCCGGCGATATGCTCGGCCAGCGCTACGCTGGCATCGTTGCCGGACTGGATGATCACGCCATGCAGCAGGTCGCCCACCGAGACCTGGCTATTGACCTGGATGAACATGCGCGAGCCGCCCGTGCGCCAGGCCTTTTCGCTCACAGTGACCATGTCGCTGTCGCTGATCTGCCCCTTCTTGATTTCCAGGGTGGCGATGTAGGCGGTCATCAGCTTCGTCAGGCTCGCCGGCGGCAGGCGCTCGTCGCCATTGTTTTCCACCAGCACGTTGCCGCTGGCGGCATCCATCAGCAGATAGGACTTGGCGGCCAGCTGCGGTGGTGAGGGGATGATCGGTGCCGCCCAGACCGCCGGCGCGATCGTCAGCAGGGCCAGGACCATGAAGCGTTTCAGGTAAATGGTGATGTTCATCCGGTTCTCGATGGGTTGGTGTATCGGGTGCCACGAAATGGCGCGGACTCAGTCAGCCTTGACTCGCCGGGGCTGACCGAGATTGGCAAGCCGCACGCTCTGCTCGAGCTGTGTGGCCTCACTCTGCGTCTTGATCGGCCCAAGCCTCACACGATGCAGAATCTGCTGGTTGTGCACGACCGAGCTGACGAACACCGGCGCGGTGACCACGCCCGCCAACTTGTCCTTGAGCAGTTCGGCGGCGTCCGGATTGGCAAAGGCGCCGACCTGCAGATACAGCCCCTCGTTACCGTTCGCGCGCTGCGAGGCGGGCTCGACCTCGACCGGCAGCACGGCCGCGGCGTGTTGCTGCGGCGGCGGTGTATAGCGCTCGACCGGCTGAGCGATGGAGCCAGCCGCCGGCTTGGCGGCCGCGGGCTGGGCCAGCACCATCGGCACGGCCTTGCCGCGCGCCGCCCACCACTGCTCCGGGTCGATGCCCTCGACCTTGACCCGCGCCGTGCCGCTTTCGGCGTAACCGAGCTTCTTCGCCGCGGCAAAGGACAGATCGATGATGCGATCGGAATAGAAGGGCCCGCGATCATTGACCCTGAGCGTGACGCTGCGGCCGTTGTCCAGGTTGGTCACCTTGACGTAGCTCGGCAACGGCAGGGTCTTATGCGCCGCGCTCATCCCATACAGGTCGTAGGTTTCGCCATTGGCCGTGGCCTGGCCATGAAACTTGGTGCCATACCAGGACGCTGTGCCGACCTCCGCATAGCGCCGGCCATCGTTCATCGGGTAATAGGTCTTGCCGAGCACCGTGTAGGGATTGGCCTTGACCGGGCCGTAATGAGGCATCGGCGTGGCATCGGGGATCTGCGAGACATCGACGTCCCACCAGGGCGCGCCATCCTTGTGGGGCCTGGCGTAGCTCCCAGCGGCGCCGGCCTGGCCGCCGCTCGTATCGCGCGGCCCCGGAGCAGACGAGCAGCCGGCCACGACCACGCAGGCAAGCGTCAGCGCCGACAGCCCGCGACGTGCCTTCATAGCGTCGCTCCCTTGGCTTGCGCGAGCTTCTCGGACAGCTGATGCACTGCCATGGCGTACATCACGCTGCGGTTGTAGCGCGTGATCACGTAGAAATTCGGCAGGCCGACCCAGTATTCGTCACCCTCGGCGCCTTCCAGGCGAAAGGCGGTTACCGCGGTGCCATCGGCCACCGGCGTATCGGTACGCCAGCCCAGGCCACGCAGCGCGGCGGCATCGAGCACCGGCTCGAGACCGACTGTCAGCCCCTTCTCGTGTTCCGGGCCGTCGACCTCGGCACGTGCGACCACCGGCTCGCCAGCCACCCAGCCATGCTGCTTGAAATAGCTCGCGGCGCTGCCGATCGCATCGACCGGATTGCTCCAGATGTCGATGTGGCCGTCGCCGTCGAAATCCACCGCATAGGCGCGGAAGCTGCTCGGCATGAACTGTGGCAGCCCCATCGCGCCGGCGTAGGACCCCTTGAGCGTCAGCGGATCGACCTGCTCCTCACGGGCAAGCAGGAGGAATTCCTTGAGCTGCTGGCGGAAGAACGGCTGGCGCGGCGGATAATCGAAGCCCAGCGTCGACAAAGCATCGATCACCCGGTAGTTGCCAGTATTGCGTCCGTAGAAGGTTTCGACGCCGATGATCGCGACGATCACCTGTGCCGGAACACCGAACTCGGCCTCGGCGCGCGCCAAGGCCGCCTCGTTCTGCCGCCAGAAGTCCACCCCCTGGGCGATGCGCGAGTCGGTGATGAAGATCGGACGATACTCCTTCCACGGCTTGACCCGCTCGGCCGGCCGCGAAATCGCGTCGAGGATCGCCTGCTTGCGCTGCGCCTGGCCGAACAGCTCGTGCAGCTGCTCGGCCGCGAAGCCGTATTCCTGGGTCATTTCGTCGATGAACTGGTCCACCGCCGGGCCCTGGTAGTCGCCGGCAATGGCCGACTGCGCGCCGGCGAAGACGCCGACCAGCCCCAGCATGCGGAGCGTTCGCGTCATCCAGACACGCGTTGTAGGAATCAAGGAATTCACTCTCATCAAACCTGGGCGATCCACTTGCGATGGGTGTGGATCGACATCAAAACCCCGAACCCTGACAGCAGGGTCACCAGCGAAGTTCCACCGTAGCTGATAAAGGGAAGCGGCACCCCCACCACGGGCAGCAAGCCGCTGACCATGCCGATGTTGACGAAGACATAGACGAAGAACGTCATGGTCAACGCACCGGCGAGCAGTTTGCCAAACAGCGTCTGTGCCTGCACGGTAATGGTCAGCCCCCGCGCGATCAGCAGCAGGTAGAGCACCAGCAACAGGCAAACGCCAACCAGCCCGAACTCTTCGGCCAGAACGGCAATGATAAAGTCGGTATGGCTTTCCGGCAAAAAATCCAGGTGCGACTGGGTGCCGA
Source organism: Stutzerimonas sp. CXK-1 (assembly GCF_057738225.1). Taxonomy (NCBI): domain Bacteria; kingdom Pseudomonadati; phylum Pseudomonadota; class Gammaproteobacteria; order Pseudomonadales; family Pseudomonadaceae; genus Stutzerimonas; species Stutzerimonas sp. CXK-1. Next base: position 3,580,596 of record NZ_CM173217.1, read on the forward strand.
GCAGCCAGCCCTTGCCGAATACGCCGCCCGAGCCGATCGCCGCCTTTGACTGGATGATGTTCCAGCCGGTACCGAGCGGATCGCTTTCCGGATCGAGAAAGGTCAGCACGCGCTGCTTCTGATAATCGTGCATGACGAAGTACCACATGCCGACGGCGACCGGCACCAATGCGGTCACCGCACCGAGAATCCAGCGCCAGGGCAGCCCGGCAATGAACAGGACGAAGGCGCCGGACGCGAGGATCAGCAGCGAGGTCCCCAGATCAGGCTGCTTGAGAATCAGCACGAACGGCACGACGATCAACGCCAGGCTGACCAGCGTGTGCTTCAGCCGTGGCGGCAGGGGGCGCGACGACAGATACCAGGCGATGGTCATCGGCATGATGATTTTCATGAACTCGGACGGCTGGAAGCGGATCACGCCCGGAATGTTGATCCAGCGCGTCGCCCCCATCGCGGTGTGCCCGAGAAACTCGACGACCAGCAGCAGCCCGACCACCACCAGATAGCCCAGCGGCACCCAGCGTGCCATGAAGCGCGGCTCGAACTGTGCGATTACCAGCATCGCGCCGAGGCCGAGGCCAAAGGAACTGGCCTGCTTCATCAGCAGGTCGAGGTTCTTACCGCTGGCCGAGTAAAGGATGAACAGGCTGGCCGCCGCCAGCGTCAGCAACAGCAGCAGCAACAGCCCGTCGATGTGCAGGCGCTGCAGCAGCGTGGCCCGGCGACGCATCACGTCCTCGCGCGAAAGCGTGCGATCGAAGGTACCGCTCATGATTTTTCGCCTTCCGCCTTGGCCGCAGGCGCGTATTCCGCCTTCAGCTGACCACTGTCGTCGAGCAGCCAGGCGTCGAGCACCGCCTTGGCGACCGGGGCGGCCACGCCCGAGCCGGATTCGCCATTCTCGACCATCACCGCCACCGCAATCTCGGGGTCCTGGACCGGGGCGAAGGCAACGAACAGCGCATGGTCGCGATGCCGCTCGGCCAGCCGCGAGCTGTCGTACTTCTCGCCCTGCTTGATCGCCACCACCTGCGCCGTGCCACTCTTGCCGGCAATGCGGTAGGCGGCGCTGTCGCCAACCTTCTTCGCGGTACCACGCGGGCCGTGCAGCACCTGCTCCATGCCGTGGATCGAGTAGTCCCAGAACTTCGGATCGCGCAGCTCGATATCCGGCATCGGATCCGGATCCACCGGCGGCTCGCCGCCGATGCGCCGGGCCAGATGCGGACGAATCCACTTGCCGCGGGTAGCCATCAGCGCCGTGGCCTGGGCCAGTTGCAACGGCGTGGCCTGCATGTAGCCCTGGCCGATACCGAGAATGACCGTTTCGCCTGGGTACCACGGCTGCCGGTAACGGCTGCGCTTCCACTCGCGCGAAGGCATCAGGCCGGCGGTTTCCTCGTACATGTCCAGCGCCACGCGCTGGCCCAGGCCGAAGCGCGACATGTAGTCATGCATGCGATCGACCCCAAGCTTATGCGCCATGTCGTAGAAGTAGGTGTCGTTGGAACGCATGATCGCCAGCTCCAGGTCCACCGAGCCGTCGCCGCCGCGGTTCCAGTTGCGGTACTTGTGCTTGACGTTCGGCAACTGGTAGTAGCCCGGGTCGTAGACGCGGCTGGTCGGCGTGATCACCCCGGCATCCAGCCCGGCGATCGCCATCATCGGCTTGATCGTCGAACCCGGCGGATAGAGCCCGCGCAGCACGCGGTTGTACAGCGGGCGGTCGATCGAGTCGCGCAGCGCACCGTAGTCCTTGAAGCTGATGCCGGTGACAAAGAGGTTGGGATCGAAGCTCGGCTGGCTGACCATCGCAACCACCTCGCCGGTCTTCGGCAGCAGCGCCACGATCGCACCGCGACGCCCGGCCAGTGCCGCCTCGGCAGCCTCCTGCAGTTTCAGGTCGAGGGTCAGCGTGATGTCCTTGCCGGGCACCGGGTCGGTGCGCTTGAGCACGCGCAGCACGCGACCGCGCGCGTTGGTCTCCACCTCTTCGTAGCCAACCTGGCCGTGCAGCACGTCCTCGTAGAACTTCTCGATGCCGGTCTTGCCGATGTGATGGGTGCCGGCGTAGTTCACCGGATCCAGGCTCTGCAGTTCCTTTTCGTTGATCCGCCCGACATAGCCCACCGAGTGCGCGAAATGCGCACCCTGCGGGTAGTGGCGGACGAGCTGGGCGGCGACTTCGATGCCCGGCAGGCGGAACTGGTTCACCGCGATCCGCGCGATCTGTTCCTCGCTCAGCTCGTACATGATCGGCACCGGCTCGAACGGCCGCCGCCCCTGCAGGACACGCTTCTCGAACAGCTCACGCTCTTCGGCGCCGAGCTCGAGCACCTCTACCACGCGGTCGAGGACTTCCCGCCATTCGCCGGCGCGCTCGCGGGTGACAGTCAGGCTGAAGCTCGGCCGGTTGTCGGCGATCACCCGCCCGTTGCGATCGAAGATCAGCCCACGGCTCGGCGGAATCGGCTGCACATGGACGCGGTTGTTTTCCGACAGCGTGGAGTGGTAGTCGAACTGGATGACCTGGAGAAAGTACATCCGTGCCACCAGCACACCGGACAGCAGCAGCACGACGAGCGCGCCGACGATGATCCGGCGGCGGACCAGCAGTGCGTCTTTTTCGTGATCCTTGAGCTGAATCGGCTGCGGCATGTCGAGCGCTTCGGCGAACTACTTGTGATAGGGGTGACCGGACAGAAGCGTCCAGGCGCGATAGATCTGCTCGGCAACCAGCACGCGCACCAACGGATGCGGCAGGGTCAGCGGCGACAGCGACCAACGCTGCTCGCTGCGGGCACAGACCTCCGGTGCCAGCCCTTCCGGGCCGCCAACCATGAGGTTGACGTTACGTGCGTCCAGTCGCCAACGGTCGAGCTCGGCGGCCAGCTGTTCGGTGCTCCAGGGTTTGCCATGCACCTCCAGCGTGACGATTCGCTCGCCAGGCTGGACGCGCGCCAGCATGGCCTCACCTTCCTGGCGAATCAAGCGCGCGACGTCAGCATTCTTGCCACGCGTGTTGAGCGGGATCTCGGCGAGCTCGAGTGGCAGCTCGCCGGGCAGCCGGCGGGCATATTCCTGCCAGCCCTCCTCCACCCAGCGCGGCATCTTCGAGCCGACGGCGATCAGGCGGACGCGCACACCTACTCCGCGGACTGACCGTGCTGGGCGCGACTCTGTTCGGCGCCCTGCCAGAGACGCTCGAGGTCATAGAACTGCCGGGTCGGCACCTGCATGACGTGAACGACCACATCGCCGAGGTCCAGCAGGGCCCACTCGCCGCCGTCCAGCCCTTCGCTGCCGAGCGGACGCACGCCCTGCTCCTTGACCTTCTCCAGGACGTTCTCGGCCAGCGCCTTGACCTGGCGGCTGGAGGTACCGCTGGCAATCACCATGTAATCGGTAACGCTGGTCTTGCCTCGTACATCGATGACCACGATGTCCTGGCCTTTCAGATCTTCCAGCGCGGCAACCGCCAGCTGGACCAGTGCTTCATTTTGCATAGGGGAAAACAACCTCAGTTCGACGCCCGGTACAGCCCGTGCGCGTTGATATAGGCCAGGACCGCATCGGGCACCAGGAAGCGCACCGACTTGCCACTGGCCAGCAATTGACGAATCTGCGTGGCAGACACCTCCAGTGGTGTCTGCCAGACAAAGGCGATCTGCCCGGCCGCGCCGGCGAGCGCCTGTGGATCGGGCACGCTGCGCGCCGCCACCAGGTCCTGCAGCGCCTGCGGCGCCTCGCTGCCGGCATCCGGCCGCTGCAGGACCAGGATATGGCAGTAGTCGAGCAGTTCTTCCCAGCGATGCCATGTTGGCAACCCGCAGAAGGCATCCCAGCCCACGATGAGCAGCAGCTGATCTTCGGCTGCCAGTTCGGCGCGCAGCGAGATCAGCGTATCGAGCGTATAGGACGGCCGGTCGCGCTCCAGTTCGCGCGCATCGACCGCCAGCGGCGGCAGGTCCGCCACCGCCAGCCGGACCATGGCCAAGCGGTCCTCGGCCGAGCAACTGGGCGTCTCCCGGTGGGGCGGACGCGCGTTGGGAATCAGCCGCAGCTCGTCCAGATCGAACATTTCGGCCACCTCCAGCGCGCCGCGCAGGTGGCCGATGTGCACCGGATCGAAGGTTCCGCCAAGGATGCCGATGCGCCGAACCATCAGGTGCGAATATGCCCGTCGCCGAGCACCACGTATTTCTCGCTGGTCAGCCCTTCCAGGCCGACCGGCCCGCGTGCATGCAGCTTGTCCGTGGAAATGCCGATCTCCGCCCCCAGGCCGTACTCGAAGCCGTCGGCGAAGCGGGTCGAGGCGTTGACCATCACCGAACTGGAATCCACCTCGGTGAGGAAGCGCCGCGCATCGGTAAAGTTCTCGGTGACGATCGCGTCGGTGTGCTGCGAGCCGTAACGGTTGATGTGCTCGATCGCCGCGTCGAGCGAATCGACCAGGCGGATCGACAGGATCGGCGCGTTGTACTCGGTCGCCCAGTCCTGCTCCGTGGCTTCCAGCACATCGGCTCCCAGCAGCGCCCGCGTTGCGGCGCAGCCACGCAGCTCGACGCCCTTGTCGCGATAGATCGCGGCCAGCGGCGGCAGCACCTCAGCAGCGATCGCCTGGTGCACCAGCAGGGTTTCCATGGTGTTGCAGGGCGCGAAACGCTGGGTCTTGGCGTTGTCGGCGATGCGGATGGCCTTCTGCGGATCGGCCGCCACGTCGATGTAGACGTGGCAGATGCCGTCCAGATGCTTGATCACCGGCACTCGCGCATCACGGCTGATGCGCTCGATCAGCCCCTTGCCGCCGCGCGGCACGATCACATCAACGTATTCGGGCATGGCGATCAGCGCACCGACAGCCGCGCGGTCGGTGGTCTCGACCACCTGCACGCTGGCTGCCGGCAGCTCGGCCTCGAGCAGGCCCTGAGCGATGCAGCGGGCGATGGCTCGATTGGAATGGATCGCCTCGGAACCGCCGCGAAGAATGGTCGCGTTGCCGGACTTCAGGCACAGGCTGGCGGCGTCGATGGTCACGTTCGGCCGCGACTCGTAGATGATCCCGACCACGCCCAGCGGCACTCGCATCTTGCCGACCTGAATGCCCGACGGCATGTAGCGCATGTCGCGGATCGCGCCGATCGGATCGGGCAGCGCCGCGACCTGGCGCAGGCCTTCGATCATGCTGTCGATGACCTTGGGCGTCAGCGCCAGGCGATCGAGCATCGCCGCGTCCAGGCCGTTGGCCCGCCCCTGGGCCAGATCCTGCTCGTTGGCGGCGACCAGTTCGTCGCGCGCAGCGTCCAGCGCGCGAGCAGCGGCCTGCAGGGCGCGGTTCTTCTGTGCCGTGCTGGCACGGGCAAGCACCCGCGAAGCCTCTCGTGCGGAGCGGCCCAGACGGGTCATGTAGTCGAGTACGGACTCGGTCATGGTATGGCTGGCCTGATCTGGAGGGAAAGCGGCTGATTATAGCCAGGCGCGTCGCCCGCGCCCAGCGGCGTCGACCGAAGGCCCGGTTGTTGCAGCGGGTAAAGAATTCGCCGGCCGAGGCCGCCAGGGCGCGGCTATCATCGCGGCACGCAACCGCTCATCGCATCGGTGGTCGAAATCGTTCCGTAGCAAAGGAAGTCCTGCATGGGCCATTGGCTCGACTCGCTCACCGCCTGGCTGGCTGCCAACCCGCAGTGGCTCGGGCTGACCCTCGTCATTGTCGCCTGCCTGGAATGCCTGGCGGTCGTCGGCCTGCTGGTGCCCGGCACGGCGCTGGTTCTGGCCCTTGCCGTGCTCGCCGGCAACGGCGTGCTGAGCCTGGGCGAGACGCTGCTGCTGGGCTATGTCGGCGGGCTGCTCGGCGACCTCCTGTCCTATGCCCTGGGTCGGCGCTATCACCGCGGCATTCGCGGCCTGCCCGGTCTGCGCCAGCACCCCGAATGGCTGGAAGGCGCGGAGGCCTACTTCGCCCGTTATGGCGTCGCCAGCCTGCTCGTCGGCCGTTTCATCGGGCCGCTACGGCCGATGCTGCCGATGACCGCCGGCATGCTGGACATGCCGTTCGGCCGCTTCCTGCTGGTCAGCCTGGTCGCGGCGGCCGGCTGGTCGATGGCCTACCTGATGCCCGGCTGGACGGCCGGCGCCGCGATGCGCCTGCCTCTGGCCGAGGGCTTCTGGGGCGAAGCCGCGATCGTTGCCGGCGGCACCTTGCTGGTGATCGGTCTGATCGTCCACGGCAGCCTGCGGCAGTTTCGCTGGATCACCCTGCTGGCCGCCGGCGCGACCCTGGCGCTGCTGGCCGGCCTGTTCTTCGGCTGGCCATACCTGAAGATATTCGACGAAGGCCTGCTGGCCGTCATCCAGGGTGAGCGCAGTGCGGCCATGGACCAGGCGATGGTGCTGATCACCCGCCTGGGCGACTTCCACACCCAACTCTGGGCCGCCACCCTGCTCAGCCTGCTGCTGCTGACGATGCGTCAGTGGCGCGCGGCAACCTTCGCCGTCAGCACCCTGCTCGGCACCGCACTGGCCAATGGCGCGCTGAAGGCGACGTTCGCGCGCCTGCGCCCGGAGGTACTCAGCGAGCCTCTGACCAGTTACAGCTTTCCCAGTGGCCACAGTTCGGCGGCGTTCGCCTTCTTTCTCGTGCTCGGTGTGCTGGCCGGTCGCGAGCAGCCACCACGCATGCGGCTGACCTGGCTGCTGCTGGCCTGTCTGCCGGCCACGGCGATCGCCCTTTCACGCATGTACCTGGGTGTGCACTGGGCCACCGACGTACTGGCCGGCGCGCTGCTGGCCGCCACCCTGTGCGCGACCAGCCTGACCCTGGTGCAGTGGCATCGCCCGCTACCGGCGCTCAGCGCGCGTGTCTGGTGGCTGCTACTGCCGGCCTGCCTGGCGTTGCTCGGCGCCTTCGCCGCCTGGCGCCTGCCGGATGCGCTGCAGCTCTACCACTACGTGGCCGGCTGACCTGCGCTAATCGGGCACATCGCCCTGCAACCGTTCCAGCCACTGTTGGATCAGTTGCAGGCGCTCGGCGGGCTCGTCGGTCGCGAGCAACTGGAGCTTCTGTGCGGTTTCGAACGGCAGCAGGTAGGCCAGTTTGCTCGCCAGCTCGGCCTGCCCGCGGATTTCGCCCGGCATGCCCAGCGTTCGCACCATCGGGTGCTGCCCGAGCGCCTGCAGCAGCACCAGCAAGTCCTCGTACTGGGCATCGAGCGCCCGGTCGCAGACCTCGTCGCGCCAGCTCACCTCGGCGACCAGCAACTGATCGCGCTGCACCTCGGTCGACTGCACATCGAAACGCCGGCCCCCCTCGACGCGAATTCCCAACAGGCCATTGGGGCGCTGCTGCCAGTCGCGAATCAGGGCCTCGCAGCCGACCATGGCATGGGCGCTCGGCGCCGGGCCCACTTCGTGACCCTCGAGAATGCGCACCACGCCAAAGCCGTGGCCGGCCTTCAGGCAGGCGCTGACCATGTCCAGATAGCGCGGCTCGAACAGCTGCAGATCCAGTACGCAACCGGGAAACAGCACGGTATCGAGCGGGAACAGCGGCAGATTCATAACGGCTCCATCACAGCAACAGGGATACCACCAGCGGCAGCAGCACGGCGGTCATCACGCCCATCAGGCTCATCGCCAGCGCGGCGAATGCACCGCACTCGTCACCCTCCTGCAGCGCCTGGGCGGTGCCGACCGCGTGTGCGGTCAGGCCGAGCGCCATGCCGCGGGCCGCAGGATGGAGAACCCCGCAGCGGCGCAACAGTTCCGGCCCCAGGATCGCGCCGAGCACGCCGGTCAGCATGACGAACACCGCCGCCAGCGCGACCACGCCGCCGATCTGCTCGGCCACCAGCATGGCGATCGGCGAGGTCACCGACTTCGGCGCCAGCGTCATGAGAATCATCTGGTCGGCACCGAACAGCCAGGCCAGACCCATGCCCAGCGCCGTAGCCGCCGACCCGGCCACCAACAGGGTCACCACGATCGGCACGAAGAGTTCACGGATACGCCGCATGTTCAGGTACAGCGGTACCGCCAGCGCGACGGTCGCCGGGCCGAGCATGAGCGTGAGCAGGCGCGAACTGCCGGCGTAATCCTCATAGGCCAGGCCACACAGCAGCAGGATGGCGATGATCATCAGCGCCGAGACCAGCACCGGCTGCAGGAACACCCAGCGCGTCTTCTCATAGGCGGCAAAGGCCAGCTGGAAGGCGGCCAGCGTGATGCCGACGCCGAACAGCGGATGGTGGATCAGCGCCTGCCAGGCGGCGTGCCATTGCAGGGCCGTCATGCCTGTTCCCTCTGGCGCTGCTGCCGACGAATCAGCGCCTGCATCAGCCGCCCGGTCAGCACCAGCGACAGCAGCAGCGAAATCACCAGGGTGCCGACGATTGCCCAGAAGTCTTCGAGAATCGCCTCGGTATAGACCATCACGCCCACCGCCGGTGGTACCAGCAGCAGCGGCAGATAGCGCAGCAGACTGCTGGCCGCCAGCTGGATGGAGTCGCTGGCGCTACCTCGGAGCAACAGCGCGAGAAACAACAGCACCATGCCAATGATCGGCCCCGGCAGCATCGGCAGCACGAGCACGTTCACGACGGTGCCAAGCAGCTGGAACAGCACCAGCCAGGTCAAGCCGCGAAGCAGCATAGAAAAGCCTCCCGTTGAAATGCAGCGAGTATAAGCCGCCCGTGCCAGGCGGCAGGAATATCGGCCGGCGTGCGAGCTATGCCCGGGCATTCGTGCAGGTCATGCGAGTTGTCGCCCACTCGATGGCGTGCTGATCTAGCCGGACAACAACAAGTCTCAGGAGGTCACATGCCGCAGGTACCGATCGAACAACTCAAGGATTACATCGGCAAGGAACTCGGCCACTCCGACTGGCTGACCGTCGACCAGGAGCGAGTCGACCGTTTCGCCGACTGCACCGGCGATCATCAGTTCATCCACGTCGATCCGGAGCGCGCGCGCGAAACTCCGTTCGGCGGCACCATCGCCCACGGCTTCCTCTCGCTGTCGCTGATGCCGATGCTGATGGAAGGCCTGATGGTCACGCCCGCCGGCACCCGGATGGGCGTCAACTACGGGCTCGACAGCCTGCGGTTCATCCAGCCGGTGCGCGTCGGCTCGCGGGTTCGCCTGGCGCTGACGCTGCTCGACGCCTACGAAAAGAATCCCGGCCAGTGGTTGCTCAAGGGCCGCGCGGTGATGGAGATCGAGGGCGCGGAGAAGCCGGCCTACGTCGCCGAGACCCTGGCGCTCTGCATTCTCTGAGCGTCACCCATGGCGCTGGCGCGTCCTGCGCTTTGCGGCATACTCAGGGCATCCTGCAGTCCGGACCCGCCATGCGCCATCTCTTGCTTGCCACCGTTACCCTGCTGCTCGCCGCCTGCGGCGAGGGCGAGCCGATCCTGCCCGCCGATGGCGTGCTGCCCGATGGCGGGCGCTACCGGGGCACCCTGGTCGACGGCCTGATGCAGGGCGACGGGCGCATCGACTATCCCGATGGCAGCTTCTACCAGGGCCCGTTCCGCAACGGGCGCCGGCATGGCGAGGGCCTCTGGCAGGCCGCCAACGGTGACCATTACGAAGGCACCTTCCACGACGGCCTTTTCGACGGCCAAGGCCGCTTCAGCTTCGCCAGCGGCGGGGTCTACGAAGGGGACTTCCATCGTGGCCACATGCAGGGCAAGGGGCGGTTTCGCCAAGGCGAGGCCAGCTACCAGGGCGAGTTCCACGCCGACCTCTACCACGGCCAGGGCGTGCTCGAATATGCCGACGGCAGCCGCTACGAGGGGCAGTTCGTTGCCGGACACCCGCATGGCCTGGGCACCCGCCAGGACGCCCAGGGTACCTTCAGCGGGCAGTTTCGCGATGGCGTGCTCGCCGGGCCCGGTAGCTATGTCGATGCCTCGGGCGCGCGCTACAGCGGCGAGTTCGCCGATGACCAGTTCCACGGTCAGGGCCGCTACGAAGAAGCCGGCGACGTCTGGATCGGCACCTTCGTCAATGGCGAGTTGAGCGGCCAGGGCGAGCACCTGGCCGCCGACGGCAGCCGCTACAGCGGCGAATTCAGCGCCTGGCAGTACGACGGCCGCGGACGTCTGGAGCGCCCGGACGGCAGCGTTTATCTCGGCGAGTTCAGCCATGGCCGGTTCGCCGGGCGCGGCGAGCTGAGCCTGGCCGACGGGACCCGGCAGGTCGGCCTCTGGCGCAAGGGCCTGCGCGTGCGCGACGAGCAGGGTAGGCGCCTGCCGGACCCGCTGGAACTCGCCCTGCTCGAACAGGGCGCCCTGCTGCAGCGCGCCATTGACCAGTTGCCCGCCTCTACGCCGGCGCCGGAGCTCTACGCCCTGACGCTGGCTGGCGATGGTCGGCAGAGCGTATTCATGCGCGAGGCCGATTATGTCGACCAACTGCTGGGTGAACGTTTTGCCGCGCGCGGCCGGATCAGCCTGGTCAATCATCGCGACCAGCTCGCCGAGCGCCCGCTGGCCACGCGCGAGAATCTCGCGCGCGCCCTGCGTGCGATCGCCGAACGCAGCGGCCCCGAAGATCTGGTGTTCATCTACCTCACCAGCCACGGCACGGCAGATCATCGCCTGGTGCTGGCACAGCCGCGCCTGGCGCTGAGCGACCTCGGCGCGGACGAACTGGCCGAGCTGATGCAGCCGCTGGGCAAGCGGCGCAGCGTCGTGGTGATCTCGGCCTGCTATTCGGGCGGCTTCATCGAGCCACTGAAAAGCCCGCAGCGCTTGGTCATGACCGCCGCCAGTGCCGATCGGGTTTCGTTCGGCTGCTCGGAGCAGAACGATTTCACCTACTTCGGCCGCGCCCTGTTCGAGCAGGCCCTGCAACAAACCGACGATCTTGCCGAGGCCTTCGCACTGGCGCAAAGCCAGGTTGCCGAATGGGAAGCGGCCGACGACTATGAACCTTCGCAGCCGCAACTCTGGGCACCACCGCAGGTGCTTGAACAGTGGCTGGCGTTAAGGGCCGGCCAGGCCCGATCGATGACCGATCGCCACAAGGAGCAATAACCATGCAGTTGACGCCCCAGCACGTACTGCTTGCCGGCGCCACGGGACTGACCGGCGAACACCTGCTCGATCGCCTGCTCGACGAGCCCACTGTGGCACGTGTCCTGGCGCCGTCACGCAAGCCGCTTGCCGCACACCCGCGGCTCGACAACCCGGTTGGCGAACTCACCGAGCTGCTGCCACGGCTGCAAGGTCCGGTGGACACCGCCTTCTGCTGCCTGGGCACCACACTCAAGCAGGCCGGCAGCGAGGAGGCATTCCGCGCCGTCGACCGCGACCTGGTGATCGCCTTCGCGCAGCGCGCGCGGGAGCTGGGTGCACGTCACCTGCTGGTGATCAGCTCACTGGGCGCCGGTGCGGACAGCTCGTTTCTCTACTGCCGGGTCAAAGGCGAGATGGAGGCAGCACTCGAGGGGCAAGGCTGGCCACAGCTGACCATCGCCCGCCCTGCACAACTGCTGGGCCAGCGCCTGGAACCTCGCCTGGGCGAGCGCCTGACAGCGCCGCTGTCACAGCTGCTGCCGGGCAAATACCACGGCATCGAGGCCTGCAGCCTGGCGCGGGCGCTCTGGCGCCTGGCACTGGAGGATGGTGAAGGCGTGCGAATCGTCGAGTCCGACGAGCTGCGCCGGCTCGGCAAGTAGCGGCTGTGTCGGCCCGGGCGCGCAGCGCCTCCGGGCCGGCTCGCTCACACCTTGATGAAGTGCTCGCGATAGTGGCGCAACTCGGCGATGGAGTCGCGGATGTCATCCAGCGCCAGATGCGTGCTGCTCTTTTTGAAACCTTCCATGATCTGCGGCGCCCAGCGTGCCGCCAGTTCCTTGAGCGTCGAGACGTCCAGGTTGCGGTAATGGAAGTACGCCTCCAGCCGGGGCATCTGCCGGTAGAGGAAGCGCCGATCCTGGCAGATGCTGTTGCCGCAGATCGGCGACTTGCCCTTCGGCACCCACTGCTCGAGAAACGCCAGCGTCTGTTCTTCGGCCTCGGCCGTGCCGATGCGGCTCTCACGAACGCGTTGCGTCAGGCCGGACCCGCCGTGCTGGCGGGTATTCCACTCATCCATGCGCGCGAGCACCTCGTCGCTCTGGTGCACGGCGATCACCGGGCCCTCGGCCAGCACGTTGAGCTGACTGTCGGTGACGATGGTGGCCATCTCGATGATCACGTCGGTATCCGGGTCCAGCCCGGTCATCTCGAGGTCGATCCAGATCAGGTTCTGCGGGTTCTGCATGGGGGGCTCCTTGACTGTGGCGCGCAGTTTAGCCAGTTGCGCGGGGCCCGTCAGGCGGGTGCGCAGCCGGACGGTAGAGCAGCAGGCTCGATTGCCGCCAATCGTCGATCGGCCACTGCTCTTCGGGCGTCTTGCCGGGCACGGCGAAACTGTTGCTGATCAACTGCGCATCACGCCGCATCTCGCGCCGGGCCTTGTCCCAGAGCGCCGGCATCGGCGCTGGCGAGAGGAAACAGTAGACCACATCGTAACGACCGAGGTCCTCGCGCCAGAGGCTGCGCAGACGCACCCGGCAGTTGCGCCGCGGCAGGCAGCGCAACCAGGCGAGAAGAAAGCTCAGCGGCGCGGTCTCGACGCCGACGAAGCATCCGTCGGGGCAGGCGCGTGCCAGCCGGGCCAGAGTTCCGCCCAGGCCACAGCCCAGATCAATGAAGGTAAAGCCTGCCGGCCGCTGCTCGAGATGCTGTAGCAGCCGCTGCTCTGCCGCGCGGCCGGTGAGATACAGCGGTACCCGCTCGCCGATGGCATTCCAGTTCAGCGCCAGCAGCAGGCCGAAACCGGCCAGCAGCAGCGAGGGCGGCAACGCCTGTTCCTGCACCAGCAGCAGCCCGGGCACGAAGCCCAGGTTGATCGGCAGCCACCACTTCGACAGGCCGAGGCACTGGCCGACCGCAGCCGCGACCGCACCCTGCAACAGCGCGGCCGGAATACCCCCGAGGCGCAGACCGAACGCCAGCGCCAGGGTGTAGAGCAACAGCCAGACGATCGCCACGGCGATGACCTGGGCGAACAAGGCGACGAGCACGGGCAGACGACGGCGCAATCCGGCGAGCATGGGCGACCTCGGCATGGGGAGCGAGCCAGTCTATCCCAGTCGCCATTGCACAGGCAGGCGGAAGCCGGCGTGCTAGACTCCCGGCCCACTTATCCACTCAAGCGCAGTGCAACATCGATGGCCAAACGCCAACTCAATCGCCGGCAAAGCTGGCGTATCGAGAAGATTCAGGAAGAGCGCGCCGCGCGTGCGGCCCGCCGCGAATCCCGCGCCCAGGAAGAGCTCGAAGGGGGGGAGCTGGGCGCCGAGCAGGTCGGCCTGGTGATCGCCCACTTCGGCGTGCAGGTGGAAGTCGAGGCACAGGACGGTGACGACGCCGGGCAGGTGTTCCGCTGCCACCTGCGTGCCAACCTGCCGACCCTGGTCACCGGCGACCGCGTCGTCTGGCGCCCGGGCAACCAGGGCATCGGGGTGATCGTCGCGCAGCTGCCCCGGCACTCCGAACTCTGCCGCCCGGACATGCGTGGCCAGCTCAAGCCGGTGGCGGCCAATGTCGACCAGATCATCGTCGTCTTCGCGCCGATACCCGAACCGCACGCCAACCTGATCGACCGCTACCTGATCGCCGCCGAGCATGCCGGCATCGCGCCGCTGTTGCTGCTGAACAAGGCCGACCTGATCGACGAAGGCAACCGGGCCGCGCTCGAGTCGCTGCTTGGCGTCTATCGGCAGCTCGATTACCCGCTGCTGGAGGTGTCGGCGCACGATGGCGCCGGCATGAGCGCACTGCGCGAGCGCCTGGACGGACGCATCAGCGTGTTTGTCGGCCAGTCCGGAGTGGGCAAGAGCTCACTGGTCAACAGCCTGCTGCCTGACGTCGATACACGCGTCGGCGCGCTGTCCGAGCAGACCGGCAAGGGCACCCACACCACCACCACGGCACGGCTGTTCCATTTTCCTGGCGGCGGCGACCTGATCGACTCGCCCGGAATCCGCGAGTTCGGGCTGGGCCATGTCAGCCGTGCCGACGTGGAGGCCGGCTTCATCGAGTTTCGCGACCTGCTGGGCACCTGCCGCTTCCGCGACTGCCGCCACGACCGCGAGCCGGGCTGCGCCCTGCTCAAGGCCCTGGACGATGGCCGCATCCAGCCGCAACGCATGGCCAGCTATCGGCACATCCTCAGCAGCCTGCCGGAGCCGGAATACTGATCACCGCGGCACGTCTTCAATCGGCCGGAGGCTGATCGAAGCGCAGCGCGCCGTCCTCGAAGATGTTCAGTCGCTCTCGCAGCTGAGGCGCCTGCAGCGGTTCGGCCGGCGGCGCAGCGGCCCCACCGGCGGGCGCGGGGCCGGCCGGTGCCGGCGCCCCCCCCTCCTCGCCACCGGAGGCCTGTTCGCCCTCGATGTTGCGCTGCGCCTTGCGCGTGAGCACCAGGATGTCGATGCGGCGATTGATCGGGTTGAACGGGTCCTTGCGGTCGAACAATGCCGACGAGGCATAGCCGACCACCCGCGCGATCTGCTCGTCCGGATAGCCGCCGGCCACCAGCACGCGCCGCGCCGCGTTGGCACGGCTGGCCGACAGCTCCCAGTTACCGATGCCGCTGCGCCCGGAGTACGGCTTGGCGTCGGTGTGCCCGCTGATGCTGATCTTGTTCGGCACGGCGGCAATGGTCTCGGCCATCGCCAACAGGATGTCTTCGAAATAGGGCTGCAGTTCGGCGCTGCCGAGCTCGAACATCGGCCGGTTCTCGGCATCCATGATCTGGATGCGCAAACCGTCACGGGTGATCTCGAACAGGATCTGGTCCTTGAAGCGCTCGAGTTCGGGGTTCTCGTCGACCTTGTTCTGCAGCTCCTGCAGCAGCAACTCGAGGCGCTCGCGCTCGACCTGCTCGGCCAGACCTTCGGCCTGCTCCGCGTCGACCTCGGCCTTGGCCTGCTTCACATCCGGTTCGACCTCGGAGTTGAGGGTGCGGTCCGGCGAAGGCGTCGGCGTGCCGCCCAGATCGATGACGTGCGGGCTGGCGCTCTCGGTGAAGCCGATCGGATCCTGGAAATAGCCGGAGATCGCACGTTTCTGCTCCGGCGTGGCCGAGCTCATCAGCCACATCACCAGAAAGAACGCCATCATCGCGGTGGCGAAGTCGGCAAAGGCGATCTTCCAGGCGCCGCCATGGTGCCCGCCCGCGGTTTTCTTGACCCGCTTGACGATTATCGGCTGGTTGTTGTCCATGACCGGGCCTTAGCTGCCGCGCATGGCCTGCTCGAGCTCGGAGAAGCTCGGGCGATGCGCCTGGAACAGCACCTTGCGGCCGAATTCTGCAGCCAGCGAAGGCGGCATGCCGGAGGCCGAGGCGACCAGCGTCGCCTTGATCGCTTCGTACAGGTTGAGTTCTTCCTTGGCGTCATGCTCCAGCGCGCCGGACAGCGGACCGAAAAAGCCGTACGAAGCGAGAATGCCGAGAAAGGTGCCGACCAGCGCCGTCGCGACCTTTTCACCGATCTCGGCGTTGGTAGCGTCGGCGAGGATCGACATGGTGATCACGATGCCGAGCACCGCCGCAACGATACCCATCGCCGGCAGGCCATCGGCGACCTTGCTCACGGCGTGCGAGGGGTGTTCGAGTTCCTCCTTGAGGCTGGCCAGCTCCATGTCGAACAGGCCTTCGAGCTCATGCGGCGCCATGTTGCCCGACGACATGATGCGCAGGTAATCGCAGATGAACGCCGTCATCCGCTCGTCCTTCAGCACGCCGGGGTACTTGGAGAAGACCGCGCTGGCGGCCGGATCCTCGAGGTCGGCCTCGATCGCCATCATCCCCTCGCGCCGGCTCTTGTTGAGCACGGCATAGAGCAGCCCCAGCACTTCCAGGTAGAAGGCGTGGGTGAAGCGATTGCCGAACATCTTCAGCGACTTCTGGAAGACGATCTTCGTCGTGCTGCCCGGATTGGCCTGCAGGAAACCGCCGAGCGCGGCGCCGCCGATGATCATGACCTCGAAGGGGTGGATGAGCGCGGCGAGCTTGCCGCCAGACAGCAGGAACCCGCCGAACACGCTGCCGAGAACCACGAGAATGCCGATAATCTTGACCATACAAACCTGATTGCGGAAGGACTGCGAAGCAGCGGCACAGCGGAACCGCCAGAGGCCGGCAGCTCCCCGGCGACGCGGGTTACCAAAGAATTGTTCTGGTTATCGGAACTTTTGCGCCAGACTAAAGACCACCCCGACAAAAAGCCAGCCTGGCACCATGACGACACCCACTTCGCTTCCGCGCAGCATCCCCGCCTGGATCAAGGCTCTCGACGATGTCCAGCTGCCCGCCTTCGCCGGCCCGCATGCCAAGGTACGGGCGGCGTTGCGCAACGGCGAGCTGTCGATGCGACAGATCGCCGACGAGATTCACGCCAGCCCGGTACTGGCGCTGAACTTCATCCGCGAGGCCAATCGCAGCAGCGCCGGAGCCAATCCGGTCGACAGCCTGGAGAGCGCCCTGAGCCGCATCGGCCTGCAACGCGCCGAGGAACTGCTGGCGCGCTTCCCGGCCCGCGAGGCGCATGAAATCCCCCGGCCGCTGCGGCAGATGGTGCTGATCAGCCGCCACGCCAGCCAACAGGCCAACGGCCTGTTCGCCGCGCGCCTGGCGCGGCTGTGGCAGGAGATTCACTGGGGCAGCCTGCTGTTTCTGGCACCGGCGTGGACGCTGGTGGCGGCCTATCCGCAGCTGCTCGAACAGTGGGAACAGCGCCTGCTCGTGCGTCGTGAGCCGGCACGCCGCCTGGAGATCGAGCTGCTCGGCGTGCCCCTGCAGGAACTTTGCCTGGCGCTCGCCCGCCACTGGCACCTGCCGGAATGGATCGTTCAGGGCTATCGGCTGCTGGGCGGCAACCGCCGCCTGCTGGTCAAGGCGCTGCATATCGCGCGGGACAACGAGCACCCGCTGCACCAGCAGCAGATGCTCGATGCCGACCCGGACCTGCGACGCTGGTTGACGCTACCGTCCAACACCATCGTGCTCGCCAATGGCCTGGCGCTGTCAGCCCACCATAGCTGGGGTGACGTCCATGCCCTGCGCTGGCAGCGGCTGGCCGGCCTTTATCTGCAGGTACCGCTGGGCGAGCTGCAGCAGCTGGTCCATCAACAGGCCGTCGCCAGTGCCCAGGCCATCGGCCCGACCGATCTCTGGCATCCGGCGCAAGCGCTGCTCTGGCCCTGGGAAAGTCGCTTCCAGCGGCAGCAGGACAAACCGGCCGCGCCGCCCAGTGCCGAAGCGCTGGCTCGCTGGCGCGAACAGTGCCGCCTGCTGCTTGCCGAGCCCTCGCCGTTCGCCAACGTCCTGCAGTTGACGCAGGCCGTCCGCTCGGCGCTCGACAGCCTCGGCATGCAGCGCGTGCTGGTGATGCTCGTCGATCGCCGTCAGCAGCGGCTGGTCGCCCAGCAGACCGTCGGCCTGCCGGATTCGGCCGGCCGCCTGGTCCTCGTGCCGGAGCAGAGCCAGGTGCTGCGCAAACTGCTGGAAAAGCCTGCGCTGCTGAACCTCACGCCGGACAATCGGGCAACCTACTCGGCACTGCTGCCGGGCTCGCTCAAGGCCCTGTTCGCCGGCGGCCATCTGCTGCTGCGCTCGGTCGGTGCCGGCCGCCCGGCCATGCTCCTGGCCTCCGATCAGGCGGGCGCGCCGATCAGCGAGCTGTCGCTGCAGGCATTCGAAAAGACCGTGCAGTGCATAGAGCGGGCGATGGTCAATTTCGCCAAGCGCAGTGCCTGACGTTTTTCGCTAGACTGCGCCTTCATTCGTTCCGCAGAGGCTCATCGTGCCTGCCTTTTCCAATCTGCCCCTGGTGATCGAGCCCATCGACCTGGCGCAGCGCATCAACGCGCCGGAGCTGATCATTATCGACCTCACCAGCGCGGCGCGTTACGCGCAGGGCCATGTGCCGGGCGCGCATTTCGTCGACCCGAAACTGACCCAGCTGGCCCAGCCACCCGCCCCCGGCCTGCTGCCGCCAAAGGCGCAGCTCGAAGCGCTGTTCGGTCGCCTTGGCCATCGCCGCGACGCGGTCTATGTGGTGTATGACGACGAGGGAGGTGGCTGGGCCGGGCGATTCATCTGGCTGCTCGATGTCATCGGTCATCCTCGCTACCACTATCTGAACGGTGGCCTGCATGCCTGGCTGGCCGAACAGCTGCCGCTTTCGCGCGAGCCCGTAGCCGACGTGGGCGGTCCGGTTGCACTGCAGCTCGACCCGGCACCCACCGCGACCCGCGAATACCTGGAAAGCCGTCTGGGCGCCGAGGATCTGGTCGTCTGGGACGCCCGTTCGCCGGCCGAATACCGCGGCGAGAAGGTGCTGGCCGCCCGAGGCGGACACATTCCCGGCGCGGTGAATTTCGAATGGACGGCCGCCATGGACCCGGCACGTGCGCTACGCATTCGCCAGGACATCGCCGAGCAACTGCACGCGCTGGGCATCGTGCCGGAGAAGGAAATCATCACCCACTGCCAGACGCACCATCGCTCCGGCCTGACCTACCTCATCGCCAAGGCGCTGGGTTATCCGCGGGTCAAAGGCTATGCCGGCTCCTGGAGCGAATGGGGCAACCTGCCCGACACCCCGATCCAGTCATGAAAAGGTCCTCAATGAAAGATCGCCTGTTCGTCCTCAGCCAGTACGTGCTGCCGCACCATCTGATCTCGCGGCTGGCCGGCTGCCTCGCCGAGTGCCGTCTGCCCTGGGTGAAGAACACCTTCATCAAGTGGTTCATCGGCCACTTCCAGGTCGACATGCGTGAGGCCGCGATCGAGGAGCCCACCGCCTACGAACATTTCAATGCGTTCTTTACCCGCGCACTGAAGGACGGCGCGCGACCGCTCGACCCGACGCCCGGCGCAATCCTCAACCCCTGCGACGGGGCCATCAGCCAGCTCGGGCGCATCGAACAGGGGCGGATCTTCCAAGCCAAGGGCCACAACTACAGCGTCACCGAACTGCTCGGCGGCGACCATGAGCGCGCCGCGCCCTTCATGGGCGGCGATTTCGCCACCGTCTACCTGTCGCCCAAGGACTACCACCGCGTGCACATGCCGCTGGCCGGCACCCTTCGCGAAATGGTCTACGTGCCGGGGCGGATCTTCTCGGTCAACACGGTTACCGCGCAGGGCGTGCCAGAGCTGTTCGCACGCAACGAACGGGTCGTCTGCATCTTCGATACCGAGCGCGGCCCGATGGCCATGGTGCTCGTCGGCGCGATGATCGTCGCCAGCATCGAGACGGTCTGGGCCGGCTTGGTCACGCCGCCCAAGCGTACGCTGAAGGCAGTGCGCTACGACGAGGCCGCGCGTGCGCCAGTCCATCTGGACAAGGGTGCCGAGATGG
The DNA here is from genome assembly GCF_057738225.1 of Stutzerimonas sp. CXK-1. NCBI lineage: Bacteria > Pseudomonadati > Pseudomonadota > Gammaproteobacteria > Pseudomonadales > Pseudomonadaceae > Stutzerimonas > Stutzerimonas sp. CXK-1. Next base: position 3,600,022 of record NZ_CM173217.1, read on the forward strand.
GCCGCTTCAAGTTGGGCTCCACGGTAATCCTGCTGTTCGGCCCCGAGCAGGTCCGCTGGGCCGAGCAACTCGGCCCGCTGAGCCCGGTCTGCATGGGCGAGTCGCTCGGCCAGGCCGTAGCCGCCGAGTGACCATTCGGGTTCCGCGGCGCGGAACCCGAGGCCTCCACCGATCATCGCCTACCAGCACAAAGCCATTACTTCGCCCTGCGATACCCGGCCTTAGCTGTTAGAGTGACGGTAGATGCATCCGTCCAGCGCCGTGGAGTTGCCGGTTGGAAAGCAAGAGCCTGCATATACAGTTACGTGTTCCCACACCGAGCCGGGAGACGTTGTCCTTCTGCGAGGCGAGCCCGCGCGCGCTGCGTGACTGGCTGGCCGGCCTGCCCAAGGCCAACCTTGGCGAGACCGCCCGCCAGCTCTACCAGGCGTTGACCGAGCTCAACCAGCTGCGCGTGTCCTCTGAGCTGCGCCTGCAATTGCTGGAGCTGCTGCGCCCGGATGTCCATTTCGTCTGCAGCCATCTGGAACGCCATTACCTCAACCAGCCAATCGTACTCAGTGAACGGCCGCGCAAGGTCGCCGGCCTCTGCCAGGCGCTGCAGAACCACCTGGCGGCGGGCTACAAACTGATCGTCAGCCGCATCGTCTCGCGCCCTCAGATCGAGCGCCCACAGTTGCTCACCGCCGCGCTGCAGCGCGCCCTGCATGCACTCGGCGCACTGCTGGTACGCTCTACGCAACTGTATAGCCCGGCCAGCGAGGGGCTCTGGCTCGAGCTACACCAGCTCTACCGCCTGGCCAGTGAAAACGGGCTGCAGCACACCCCGGTACGCGATGCGCTGGCTCATGAAGGTGAGGCACTCAGCGCTGAACAGTGCTACCTCAGCACACTGCTATTCGGTAGTGCCCGCTGCAACCAGATCCGCCAGCAGCACATCGCGCCGCTGGCCGCTGCACTACAGGCCTGGGGGTCCCTGACCTGCCTGCGACCGGCCACCCACCCGGCCAGCCTGTTCGTCTTTTCGCCGCAGGTCGACGGCCCGCCGCGCTACCGTTCACTGTTCGCCGCCGACCGCCTGCCGAATATGCTCGGGCTCGACCCCAGCCAGCTGGTCGCGGCGATCGAGGCGCACCTGCAGCTCCCCGCCGAACAACGCCAGGGTTCGCGCCTGCCAGGGCGCAGCGCGCTCGGCGACGACCTGCTGCGCCATCTTGCCGCCGCCTGGGGCGTGGTCGCCGACCGCAGCTTCCAGCGCCGCCCCGGCAGCGGGCGGCTCGAAGCCTGCCTGGGCATGACCGCCCTGCACTATCAGCTGGCTGGCGAGCGCCCGTTCAACGAGGTGCTAGAGCGTCACGACAGTTCCAGCCGCGCCGTCTTCAAGCTCAACAACGGCGCTGCGGACGTCTGGGCGAAAGCGTTCGACGCGCAGAATGCGGAAACCGAACCTACCCTGGCCGACGACCACATCGAGTTCGTGCGGCCGGCCAAGCCGGCCCAGGCAACCAGACAGGAACCCGGCAGCGCACGCGAGCCCGCCTACCCGTGCTTCGCCGTCGACCTGGTCAACCAGAGCCCCGGCGGCTACTGCCTGGCCTGGCCGGCCGAGGTGCCTGCCCAGTTGCAGGCCGGCGAGCTGCTCGGCTTGCGCGAGGACGCCAATGGCCCCTGGCGGGTGGCCACGGTGCGCTGGGTACGCCAGGTACGCGGCGGCGGCACTCAGATGGGCGTCGAACTCATCGCACCGAACGCTCAACCCTGCGGCGTGCGCCTGCTGCGCAAGCTCGATCAGGGCAGTGAATACCTGCGCGCGCTCCTGGTCCCGCAAGTTTCGGCCATCGCCCGCGCGCCGACCTTGATCGTCCCGTTGCTGCCGTTTCAGGAAGGGCACAAGGTCAGCCTGAACCAGGAGGGTGAGGAATGCCGGGCGATCCTCGGCAGCCGGCAGGCGCACACCGGCAACTACAATCAGTTCGAATTTCGCCTGATCGGCGATGCGACCGTTGCGCGGGAGACCTCGATCACACCCTGGAGCTCCGCCCAGGGCAGCGCCGAGGCAGATTTTGACTCGCTCTGGAAGTCGCTGTAGATTGCCGATTCGCGTCTTTTTCCCGCCCCGCACCGCTTCGGTGTGCTTTTAAGCTGTCGCCATGGCCCTGCAGAAGAAAACCATCCGCCTGCTGATTCTCGAAGACTCGCAGAATGAGGCCGAGCGCCTGGTCAGCCTGTTCCGCAACGCCGGCCAAGCCACGCGCGTGCACCGACTGACGTCCAGCGACGATCTCGCCGAAGCACTGCAGCAGACCTGGGACCTGCTCATCTGCGCCCCGCAGAGCGAGGGCCTGGAGCCGAGTGAAGCGATCGCCGCGATTCGCCGGCAGGCCAAGGACATTCCGATTGTCCAGCTCACCGAAGGCAACGATGCCGAGGCGATCACCGAAGCCCTGCTGATCGGCGCCCAGGACGCTCTACCCAAGGGCGAAGACGAATGGCTGTTGCTGGCCGCCAACCGCGAACTCGCCAACCTGGAAGAGCGCCGTGCGCGGCGGGCTGCCGAACTGGCGCTGCGCGAAGCGGAAAAGCGCTGCCAGCTACTGCTCGACAGCTCGGTAGATGCGATCGCCTACGTCCACGACGGCATGCATATCTATGCCAACCGCGCCTACCTGGAGCTGTTTGGCTACGACGATAGCGAAGAGCTGGAAGGCATGCCGATGATCGACCTGGTCACCTCCTGCGATCAGGTCCAGTTCAAGACTTTTCTGAAGAACTACCAGAGCCTTGAAGGCAGCGCGGAGCTGACCTGCAGCGGTACCAAGCTCAGCGGCGAGACCTTCAAGGCCCGCATGCACTTTTCGCCGGCCAGCTACGATGGCGAGCCCTGCATCCAGGTAGTCATCCGCGCCGAGCAGGACAGCGCCGAGTTGCAGAAACTGCGCGAGGCCAGCAACCAGGATCCGGTCACCGGCCTGCACAACCGCAACCACTTCCTCGAATTGCTCGACGGCGCGGTCGAACGCGCCGTCAAGGAAGGTCGTGACGCCAGCCTGGCCTACATCCGTGTCGATCGCTTCGCTGCGCTACAGGCCGAAATCGGCCTGGCCGATGCCGACCTGTTGCTACGCGAGCTTGCCGAGTCGCTGCGTCGTCACTTCGGCGCCGAAACCCAGCTGGCGCGCTTCGCCGACGACGTGTTCACCGCCCTGCTCGATCAGCGCACGCCGCAGCAGGCCGAACCGCTGCTGCGCCAACTGCTCGCGCGGGTCGAGAGTCAGTTGTTCGAAATTTCCGGCCGCACCGTGCAGACCTCGCTGAGCATCGGCGTCGCCGCGCTCGATGAGAAGACCGCTCGCGCTCAGGACGCCATCGAACGTGCCCACCGCTGCGCTGACGAACTCAATGGCAATTCGCTGAAGCTCTACGATCCGGCCGATGAACTCGCGGCCGAAGCCAGCCGCGGCAACCTGCTGGCGATGGTTCGCCATGCACTGGAAACCAATGGCTTCCGCCTGTTGTTCCAACCGATCATCAGCCTGCGCGGCGACAGCCACGAGCATTACGAGGTACTCCTGCGCCTGCTCGATCCGCACCAGCAGGAGGTACCCGCCGCCGAATTCCTCAAGGCCGCCAGCGAAGCCGGCCTGGCCACGCGGATCGACCGCTGGGTGATCCTCAATTCGATCAAGCTGCTCGCCGAACATCGGGCCAAGGGCCATCGCACCCGACTGTTCCTCCACCTGACCAGTGCCAGCCTGCAGGACGCCGGACTACTGCCTTGGCTCGGCGTGGTGCTAAAGGCCGCACGCCTGCCGGCCGACGCGCTGGTATTCGAGCTTTCCGAGCCGGACGCCATTGCCTACCTGAGCACCGCAAAAGCGCTCAACCAGGGGCTGGCCGAGCTCGGCTGCAAGCTGGCCATCGCCAATTTCGGCTGTGCGCTCAACCCGTTCAACACGCTGAAGCATCTGGCTGCAGAGTACGTCAAGGTCGACGGTTCCTATACCCAGGACCTCAGCCGCCAGGAAAACCAGGAAGCGCTCCGGACGCTGCTGGCCGAACTGCACGAGCAGAAGCGCCTGAGCATTGTCCCCTTCGTCGAGAGCGCCACCGTGCTGGCCACACTGTGGCAGGCCGGCGTCAGTTACATCCAGGGCCACTATCTGCAGGGCCCGAGCCAGTCGATGGACTACGACTTCTCCTCCGACGAAAGCTGAGCCGTTCCGGCAACGTTGACCGGGATCAGCCAGCCGTCATCTGGCTCGACTAGAGTGTGCATAGCTTCGCCGCACTCTGGAGGAAACCGCCGTGGTCATGATGAGAGCCGCCGTCTTCGTCGAGCCGGGTCGTATCGAACTGCAGGACAAGCCGATCCCCGAGATCGGACCCAACGATGCGCTGCTGCGCATCACTACCACCACCATCTGCGGCACCGACGTGCACATCCTCAAGGGCGAATATCCCGTCGCCCCGGGGCTCACGATCGGCCACGAGCCCGTGGGCATCATCGAAAAAATCGGCGCCAACGTGCAGGGCTATCGCGAAGGCCAGCGAGTCATTGCCGGCGCCATCTGCCCGAGCTTCACCTCCTACGCCTGCCAGGACGGCGTGCCCTCGCAGGACGGCGGCTGCAGCTGCCACGGCTACAAGCCGATGGGCGGCTGGCGCTTCGGCAATACCATCGATGGCACCCAGGCCGAATACGTGCTTGTGCCCGATGCCCAGGCCAACCTGGCACCGGTGCCGGATGGTCTGAGCGACGAGCAGGTGCTGATGTGTCCGGACATCATGTCCACCGGTTTCGCCGGGGCGGAAGCCGCGAACATCAGGATCGGCGACATCGTGGTGATCTTCGCGCAGGGCCCGATCGGGCTCTGCGCCACCGCGGGCGCAAAGCTGCGCGGTGCGAGCACCATCATCGCCGTCGACGGCGTCGATGCGCGACTGGACATCGCCCGCCAGATGGGCGCCGATGTCACCCTGAACTTCCGCAACGTCGACGTGGTGGACGAGGTCATGAAGCTGACCGGCGGCCGCGGGGTGGATGCTTCGATCGAGGCCCTCGGCCTGCAGAGCACCTTCGAAAGCGCGCTGCGGGTGCTCAAGCCGGGCGGCACCCTGTCGAGCCTGGGCGTGTATTCCAGCGACCTGACGATCCCGTTGGGCGCGTTCCATGCCGGCCTTGGCGACCATCGGATCGTCACCTCGCTGTGCCCCGGCGGCAAGGAGCGGATGCGCCGGCTGATCAACGTGGTCGAGTCCGGCCGGGTCGACCTCAGCCCGCTGGTGACGCATCACTATGCGCTGAACGATATCGAGCAGGCCTACGACCTGTTCGCCCATCAGCGCGACGGGGTACTCAAGGTCGCGATCAAACCCTGAACACGGACAGCCCGGTCGGCGAGGAGCCGGGCTGCCCGGCCTTCACTCCAGGCCTTCGCGGTCGCGAAAGCCGAGCAGGTAGAGAATGCCGTCCAGGCCGAGCGTGGAAATCGCCTGCTTGGCCGACTGCTTGACCAGTGGCTTGGCACGGAACGCGACGCCGAGCCCGGCGAGCCCGAGCATCGGCAGGTCGTTGGCGCCATCGCCGACAGCGATCGTCTGCTCCAGGCACAAGCCTTCCCGCTCGGCCAACTCGCGCAGCAGGTCGGCCTTGCGCTGGGCATCGACGATCGGCTCGACGGCAACGCCGGTAAGCTTTCCGTTCTCGATCTGCAGCTCATTGGCGAACACGTAGTCGATACCGAGCCGCGCCTGCAGCTGTCGGGCGAAATAGCTGAAGCCACCGGAAAGGATCGCGGTCTTGTAGCCCAGACGCTTGAGTTCGGCGAACAGCACCTCGGCGCCTTCGGTTAGCCGCAGGCTCGCACCGATCTCGGCCAGCACCGTTTCGGACAGCCCTTCGAGCAGCGCCAGGCGCTCCTTGAAGCTGGCACGAAAGTCCAGTTCGCCACGCATCGCGCGCTCGGTGATCTCCGAGACCTTGTCGCCGACGCCGGCGGCCTTGGCCAGCTCGTCGATCACCTCGGCCTCGATCAGCGTCGAATCCATGTCGAACACAGCCAGACGCCGATTGCGTCGATACACCGAGTCGCGCTGGAAGGCGATGTCGACGTTCAGCTCCTGCGCGACGCTGAGGAATTCGGCGCGCAGCGCCGCGGTGTCCTCCGGCTCGCCGCGCACGGAGAACTCGATGCAGCCCTTGCCGCTCTCGTCGGGAAGCCCCAGGGGGCGCCGTCCGGAGAGGCGGTCGATATGGTCGATGTTCAACCCGTACTTGGCGGTAATGGTGCTGACACGGTGCAGCTGCTCGGCCGTGACCTTGCGCGTCAGCAGCGTCACGATATGCCGCGGCTTGCCCTGACCGGCGACCCACTGCTCGTAGTCGGCTTCGGCAACCGGCGTGAAGCGCACCTGCTGGTCATGCTTGTAGGCGGTGAACAACACGTCCTTGAGCACCCCGGAGGCGGCTTCGGTGGCGGGAATCTCGACCAGAATGCCGAAAGACAGGGTGTCGTGGATCACGGCCTGGCCGATGTCGAGAATGTTCACCCCATCCTGCGCCAGCACGCCGGTGATGGCGGCGGTCAGGCCCGGACGGTCCTCGCCGGTGATGTTGATCAGGACGATATCGCGCAAGGCGCAGCTCCCCTAGCAAATTAGGCCGGCATTCTACATCAAGGCCTCGCACCGACGCGCCCTGCCCGCGCAATGCCGACGCCAGCGAAGAGACTTTTCGTCAGCCGCCGACGCCAGACCTTCAACGCCCTGCAGGCTTTCCCTATACTGCGCGGCAATTTCCCTTCGAGAAGAGCCGCGCCCCTGTGAACCGGCCCGCGTCCGTCAAGCCTGACAATTTCTTCCTGCTGCTCTACCGCGCGATCCGCCAGCACCGCGTGCCGCTGGTGCTGCGCATTGCCGCGCATACCCTGCTGCTCGTTGTTCTGGCGCTGGTCATCTATTCCTGGGTCATCGGCATGCAGTTCAAGCACGCCATGGAGCAGCAGGCCGATGCCCTCGGCCAGAGTCTGGTGACCCAGACCGCCGCGTCCGCCACCGACCTGCTGGTGGCCAACGACATCCTCAGCCTCAATGTGCTGCTCAGCAACCTGGTGAAAAACCCGCTGGTCGCGCATGCAGCGATCTACAGCGTGGACAACCGTGTGCTGGCCGAGTCCGGCTCGCGGCCGCAGCACAACCTGCTCGGCGAGGACCGCGGCCTCTATTCGACTCCGATCAGCTTTCAGGAAGTGATCGCCGGGCACCTGCGCATCAGCCTGGACATGACCCAGTTCCAACAGCCGATGACGATCAGCCTGCAGAGCATGGGGTTGCTCAGCCTGATCCTGCTGGCCTTGGCGCTGAGCCTGAGCATGCGCCTGGGGCGCCAGCTGTCGATGCCTCTGATGCAGCTGCGCCTTTGGCTGCGCGATCCCGACGATCCCGCGCCGGGGGCCGGCCGCCAGGACGAGATCGGCGACCTGGCGCGCCAGCTGCAGGCACGCCTGGTACCGGAAAAGCCGGAACCCGAGCCGGAAATCGACCTGGGCGACATGCTCGAGGAGTTCGACGCCGAACCGCCAGTCCAGCAGTCGACGGCAGCTGCACCGACCAGCGCATCCCACCAGGCGTTTGCGGACCTCGACGAGGACGACGAGCCGCCGCTGTCCGCGCGCGATCGTTTCAGTGCCGACGAGGAGGACGACTTCGATCCGTTCGCCGAGCAAACCCCCAGTGCGCCGGCACCTGCGTCGGTGCCGCCTGCGGTCGCTGCAACGCCGGCCCGCAGCGCCGTGCTGGCCATTCAGCTCGGCGCCCAGGAGCAGTTGCGCCGCCTGCCGCGCGAACGCCTGACCGACCTTCTGCAGCGCTACCGCGACTGCCTGCAGCAAGCCGCCACGCTCTACCAGGCCGAGCTGCACACACTGAACGACGGCAGCAGCCTGATGCTGTTCCACAGCCAGGACGACGAGCAGAATTACCTGACGCACGCGGTTTGCTGCGGCGAGCTGATGCGCGCGCTGGGACATGCACTGCAGATCGAGGTCGCCGATAGCGGCATGACGCTGCAACTGCACCTGGGCCTGACAACCGGCCAAGGACTGGCCGACCTGGGCCAGGGCGAACTGCTACTCAGCGAGGCGGCGCAGGCCGCGCTGGACCTGGCGCAGCACAGCCGCAATCTGGTGCTGGTCGAGCGCTCGATCGGCGACGATTCACTGATTCGCCAGCGGGCGCGGATCCGCCCGATTGCCAGCCCGGAAGGGGCCTGCTGCGTCGAGCGCCTGCTCGACCCCTACCCCTCGCTGCTGGAGCGCCAACTGGCGCGCATGCACGAGCTGCGCAACCGTCACGCCTGAGAGTGATGGGGCAGCGAGCCGCGCAAACGGTTTTGCGCCGCCCTGGTGATCATCGGGCGGCGGGCTTAGAAGCGGAACACTTCCATATCGGTACGCAGCGGCTCCAGCGCCTTTAGTCGTGGCGCCTCCGGCTCGCTGCGCTTGGGCGCCTTCACCGTCGTCTTGGCGGCGTTGCGTGCGACGAGTACCGGCTCGATCGCCTCGGCGAGCATGACGCTCAGGCGCTGTAGCAACCGGCTCTGCGCCTGCACCTGATCGGTGATGCTGCCCTGATGTGCTTCCTGCAAGCGCACCAGGCGACTGCCCTGGCGCTTGCCGTGCTCATCGAGCAGCCGCCATTGCGCCTCCAGCACCGCAGGGTGCTGCGGGCCGGAGTCCAGGCGCGTGATAGCCAGCTCGATCTGTACATCGGCAACGAAGCCTTCGCTGGCTGGTGCAGACTCGATCTTCTGGGTCTTCAGCTGGGTAGCCAGCTGCCGCATCAGCAGTTGGTCGACGTCTTCCTTGAGGCTGCCGGCCCAACGGGCTTGCTGCGGGTCGGCGGCGATACTGCCATCGGGCAGGCGCTGCAGCAGCGCATCGCGCTGCAGGTAGTCGGCCACGCTGACCGGCCCGAGCAGCACGGCCACACCGCCCTCCTGTTCGGGCATCTCGGCCACGCCATTGTCGAGCCGGTACAGCGGCAGCGGCTGCTGGGCGACACAACCGACCAGTGCGGTGCTGGCCAGCAGCAGAACGAGGGGGAAACGCAGCACGTTGTTCATTACCTTCATGACGTTCAGGGCCACGCCTGTCTGAGTCGTTCAGCACGCAGCGACCAGGCGCCGTGGCCGGTCGCAACGTTGGAAAGGCGGGTATCTTCCGTTAATCGGCGCCCGGGTTCCAGCGTGAATTTGGCTCGACCTGTGTCAGCTTTCCACACGCAGCCCATCGACCCGCTGGAAGCCGCGTGGCAGCTTGTTGCCGCGCCGGCCGCGCTCGCCCTTGTAATGTTCCAGGTCTTCGGCCCGCAGCGACAGGGTGCGCTTGCCGGCCTGCAGCACCAGGGTCGCGCCGTCAGGCAGCACTGCCAGGTCCACCAGATATTCCTCGCGACTGGCCACGCGATCGCCGGGGATGCCGATGATCTTGTTGCCCTTGCCCTTGGCCAGCTGCGGCAGATCCCGCACCGGGAACACCAGCAGACGCCCTTCGGTGGTGACCGCCGCCAGCCAGTCCTGGTCGAGGCTACCCAATGGGCGCGGCGCGACGACCCGAGCGCCGTTCGGCAAGGACAGCAGCGCCTTGCCGGCCTTGTTCTTGGCCTGCAGATCGTCGCCCTTGACCACGAAGCCATAGCCCGCGTCGGAAGCAATCACGTAGAGCGCCTCATCCTCGGGCAGCAGCACGCACTCGAAGCTCGCCCCCGGCGGCGGGGTCAGCCGGCCGGTGAGCGGCTCGCCCTGGCCCCGCGCCGAAGGCAGCGAGTGCGCCGCCAGCGAGTAGCTGCGCCCGGTCGAGTCGATGAACACGGCGAACTGATTCGAGCGCCCGGCGGCGGCCGCCTTGAAGCCGTCCCCGGCCTTGTAGGAAAGCCCCGCGGCATCGATATCGTGACCCTTGGCGCAGCGCGCCCAACCCTTCTCGGAGATCACCACGGTGACCGGTTCGGACGGCAGCAGCTCGTTCTCCGACAGGGCACGCGCCTCGGCGCGCTCGACGATCGGCGAACGCCGTGCATCGCCATAGGTCTCGGCATCCTCGAGCAGTTCCTTGCGCACCAGCCTTTTCAGCTTGGCGTCGCTGGAGAGCAGGGCCAGCAGGCGCTCGCGCTCCTTGGCCAGCTCGTCCTGCTCACCACGGATTTTCATTTCCTCCAGCCGCGCCAGCTGGCGCAGGCGGGTGTCGAGAATGTAGTCGGCCTGCAGCTCGGAGAGCTCGAAGCGCGCCATCAGCACCGGCTTGGGCTGGTCCTCGGTACGGATGATGTGAATCACCTCGTCGAGGTTGAGGAAGGCCACCAGCAGGCCTTCCAACAGGTGCAGGCGCCTCTCCACCTTGTCCAGTCGATACTGCAGGCGACGACGCACGGTGCCGATGCGGTAGGTCAGCCATTCGCCGAGCAGGACCTTGAGATTCTTCACCTGCGGCCGACCATCGAGGCCGATGACGTTGGTATTGACGCGGTAGCTGGACTCCAGGTCGGTGGTGGCGAACAGGTGCTGCATCAGCTCGTCGGCGTTGACCCGGTTCGAGCGCGGAATGATCACGATGCGGCAGGGGTTCTCGTGGTCCGACTCATCACGCAGGTCGGCGACCATCGGCAATTTCTTGGCCTGCATCTGCGCGGCGATCTGTTCGAGCACCTTGGCGCCCGAAACCTGGTGCGGCAGCGCGGTAACCACCACGTCGCCATCCTCGACGCGATAGACCGCGCGCATGCGCACCGAGCCACGGCCGCTCTCGTACATCTTCAGCAGGTCGGCGCGCGGCGTGACGACTTCCGCCTCGGTGGGGAAATCCGGGCCGAGGATGTGCTCGCAAAGTTGCTCGACGGTGGCGTTCGGCTCGTCGAGCAGGCGCACGCAGGCGGCGGCCACTTCGCGCAGGTTGTGCGGCGGCACGTCGGTCGCCATGCCCACGGCGATGCCGGTGGTGCCATTCAGCAACAGGTTGGGCAGCCGCGCCGGCAACGTGGCGGGCTCCTCCAGCGTGCCATCGAAGTTCGGCACCCAGTCGACCGTGCCCTGCCCGAGTTCCGACAGCAGCACCTCGGAATAGCGCGACAGGCGCGCCTCGGTGTAGCGCATCGCGGCAAACGACTTGGGATCGTCGGGCGCGCCCCAGTTGCCCTGGCCATCGACCAGCGTGTAGCGGTAGGAGAACGGCTGGGCCATCAGCACCATGGCTTCGTAGCAGGCCGAGTCGCCATGCGGGTGGAACTTGCCGAGCACGTCGCCGACGGTGCGCGCCGACTTCTTGTGCTTGGCGTCGGCCGAGAGCCCGAGCTCGCTCATGGCGTAGACGATTCGCCGCTGGACGGGCTTCAGACCGTCGCCGATGTGCGGCAGCGCGCGATCCATGATCACGTACATGGAATAGTTGAGATAGGCCTGTTCGGTGAACTCGGCGAGGGAGCGGCGCTCCACGCCTTCCAGGCTCAAGAGGGATTCGCTCATGGTCGATCCGTGGCAGATTGGCGCAGCACCAGGGTGCCGGCGCGCTGGGTGAATTCGAGTTGTTTCAGGGCGCTCATGCCGAGCAGGACCTGCTCGCTGAGAAAGCCGGGGGCGACGATGGCGCGCACGTCATGCAGCACGATGTCGCCGAGTTCCAGCCGGGCCAGGCGCGTACGGTAACCGGTGCTCGGGCCATTGGCCGTCTGCAGCATGACCGGTGCGCCGCGCTCGAGGCCCAGGCGCTTGGCCAGTTCGATCGGCACCGCGACATCGGTCGCGCCTGTGTCGAGCAGAAAGGTCACGCGCTCGCCGTTGATGCGTCCATCCGCGACGAAGTGGCCGCTGGCATTGCCGGCCAGCTGGACCTCGACCTGGCCGCCTTCGATGCGCGAAACCGGCTCGCGGTTGGGGTTGAAGCGGTTGTCTTCCCAGTCGGCGAAAAAGCGCGTGGCCAGCAGCAGGCCCGCGCCCCAGGCGAGCACCAGCATGACCCGCCCGGCCCGTCGCCCCGCAGTCTGGGTCACGGCCGCGCGCCCCAGCCGCCGGCCGGAGCGGCGAAGCGCCAGATCACCGGCCGGCGTTCGCCATCGGCGCGCGCCTGGCCGTTGTTGTCCACGCCGATCCAGGCGCCTTCGGCATCCACCCAGAGCGCTTCGGCATTACCGAATGCACTGGGGTAGCGACGCGACTCGGCCAGCGCCGTGTCGGCATAGGACCAGCAGCGCTCGACATCGCCGGTCGTGGCGGCACGCCGGCATACGCGGTGGGCGTTAGGCTCGAGGCTGTACAGTGCGCCTTCGTGGTAGGCCAGATCGGTGAAGCCGAGCGGCAGCGGATCAGCGCCCAGGGCTTGCGGCGGTGGCTCGCTGCCGCCTTCGGCAAACAGCACGCAACCGCCCGTGCACTGAAAACTGCTCTGCTGGCGATGCAGCACCAGTACGCCACGGCGCTCACGCTCGGCCGCCAGCCACAGGCGGGCGGCTTGCGGGTCGACGGCGATGCCTTCGAGCATGGCGTTGAAGTTCAGCAGCATGCCGCTGGCGCGCGCCTGGCGTACCAGCGAGTCGGGTAGCGTCAACCATTGCGCCGAACCGGCCGGGCTTACCTGCAGCACGCCGGCATGGGCTTCGCTGACCAGGTAGCGATTGCCGAGCGCATCGCAGGTCAGCCCCTCGAAATCCATCTCGCCGCCGCGCACCGCCGCGCTCGCCAGGACACGCATGCGCATGCCCCAAGGCAGCCCGCTGTCTGGCACTGGCGGCAGCTCGAACGGCTCGGCGTCGGCACGCCATGGCGAGGCGCTTGCATCGAGCCGATAGAGCCGGTCGTCCTCACGGTCGGACACCGCCCACAGGGCGTCGCCACACCAGGCCAGCCCCGACAGGTTGCCGGCAGGCATGCCATCGACGACCTGCTCCTCGATCAGCTGCAGCTCTGCCACCTGAGCCAGCGCCAGCCACGGCGCACAGACCAGGCCCAGCGCCGCCATCCAGCGCCGCATCAGACCAGCACCTCGGCCAGATTGCCCTTGGATTCGAGCCAGGATTTGCGGTCACCGGCGCGTTTCTTGGCCAGCAACATGTCCATGATCTCGCGCGTGCCCTCGAAATCTTCGAGCGTCAGCTGTACCAGGCGCCGGGTATTCGGGTCCATGGTGGTCTCTCGCAGCTGCAGAGGGTTCATCTCACCAAGGCCCTTGAAGCGGGTGACCTGTGGCTTGCCGCGTTTCTTTTCCGCGGCGAGACGCTCGAGGATGCCGTCGCGCTCGGCCTCGTCGAGCGCGTAGTAGATCTCCTTGGCCAGATCGATGCGGTACAGCGGCGGCATGGCGACGTACACATGCCCCGCCTCGACCAGCGGGCGGAAATGCCGTACGAACAGCGCGCAGAGCAGCGTGGCGATGTGCAGGCCGTCGGAGTCGGCGTCGGCGAGAATGCAGATCTTGCCGTAGCGCAGCTGGCCGAGGTCATGGGCGCCGGGATCGACACCGATGGCCACGGCGATATCGTGGACTTCCTGACTGGCCAGCACCTCGCCGCCATCGACCTCCCAGGTGTTCAGGATCTTGCCCCGCAACGGCATGATCGCCTGGAACTCCTTGTCCCGCGCCTGTTTGGCCGAACCGCCGGCCGAGTCGCCTTCGACCAGGAACAGCTCGGCGCGCATCGGGTCCTGCCCGGCACAGTCGGCGAGCTTGCCGGGCAGCGCCGGCCCCTGGGTGATTTTCTTGCGCTCGACCTTCTTGCCGGCCTTCAACCGTCGACCCGCGTTGCTGATGGCCAACTCGGCGAGCTGCAGGCCGAGGTCGGGGTTGGCGTTGAGCCAGAGGCTGAACGCGTCCTTGACCACACCAGAGACGAACGCAGCCGCCTCGCGCGAGGACAGGCGCTCCTTGGTCTGCCCGGAGAACTGCGGCTCCTGCATCTTCATCGAGAGGACGAAGGCGATGCGCTCCCAGATGTCCTCGGGCGCCAGCTTGACCCCGCGCGGCAGCAGGCTGCGGAACTCGCAGAACTCACGCATCGCGTCGAGCAGACCCTGGCGCAGGCCGTTGACGTGCGTGCCGCCCTGCGCGGTGGGGATCAGGTTGACATAGCTTTCCTGCACCGCGTCGCCGCCTTCGGGCAGCCACAACAGTGCCCAGTCGACCGCCTCGGTATTGCCCGCCAGGCTGCCGGTGAAGGGCTCGTCGGGCAGGCGCTGGAACTCGCTAACCGCATCGGTGAGGTAGGAGCGCAGTCCGTCCTCGTAATGCCACTCGACCTTCTCGCCGCTGGCGCGATCCTCGAACGACACCGCCAGGCCCGGACAGAGCACGGCCTTGGCCTTGAGCACGTGCTTGAGGCGACTGATGGAAAACTTCGGCGAGTCGAAATACTTCGGGTCGGGCCAGAAATGCACACTGGTCCCGGTGTTGCGCCGGCCCACGCTGCCGACGATTTCCAGCTCGCTGGCCTTGAAGCCGTCGGCGAAGCTCATGCGGTACTCGTTGCCGTCACGCTTGACCGTCACCAGCACCCGCGTCGAGAGCGCATTGACCACCGAGATACCCACGCCGTGCAGGCCGCCGGAAAACTGGTAGTTCTTGTTCGAGAACTTGCCGCCGGCATGCAGCTTGGTGAGGATCAGCTCGACCCCGGAGACGCCCTCCTCCGGGTGGATGTCCACCGGCATGCCACGGCCGTCGTCGATGACCTCCAGCGAGTTGTCGGCGTGCAGGATCACCTGCACCGCGCGGGCATGGCCGGCCAGCGCCTCGTCGACGCTGTTGTCGATGACCTCCTGCGCCAGGTGGTTGGGGCGCGCAGTGTCGGTATACATGCCGGGGCGCTTGCGCACCGGATCGAGCCCGGAAAGAACCTCGATGGCTTCTGCGGTATAGGACATGGAGCTCCCTTAGAGAACGGAAAAGTCGATGTCTAGCCAGCGCGCCGGGGCCACGCCGGCGAACGCCAGCAGCGCGGGCAGGCGTTCGGCGAAGCCCTGGAAACCATGGTCGCCACCGGCCTGGATACGCAAGGCACAGCCCTTGTAGAAATCGGCTGCACGACGATAGTCGAGGGTTTCATCGCCGGTTTGCAGCCAGACCTGATAGCGCGCCGGATCCGCTGGCGGCGGTGTTTCCAGCTCGGCCAGCGCCGCGACGTGGTCGTGGGTCAGCTCCCAGACTTCGCCGGTGTAGAGATTGGTCTGCGCGCCCAGGTAGCCATCGAACAGGCGATGCGGCAGCACTGCCGGATTGATCAGCAGGGCCTTGAGGCCATGGCGCTCGGCCAGGTGCGTCGCATAGTAGCCGCCCAGGGAGCTGCCGACCAGCAGCGGGCGCCCGAGCTCGTCGATGCACTGCTCGAGCTGAGCGATCGCCCGACGCGGATGATGATGCAGCTCGGGGACGCGCAGTCGCTCGGCCAGGCCGACCCGCTGCATCGCTGCGCTGAGCTGGCTCGCTTTCTGTGACAGCGGCGAACTGTTGAAACCGTGAATGTAGAGAATGGCGGGTTGAGCGAGGGTCATTGGAATGCAGGCCGAAAAGGACAGGAAAGGCTACAAGGCCCGAGCGACCCACCGCAAGCCGAGCGCCCCGACGGCCCTCACGACAGGGCCCGCTCAATATCCCCGGACGCTGTAGTCGACCTCGAAGGCGATGCCGCTGACGCGGGAAACGCCGGTTTCGATCCGGCCGTCGGCATGCAGCCTCAGCCAGCGGTAGCCGGGTGCGCGGGTGTCGACCTGGAAGTCCTCGCTGCCGGGTGCGAACTGCACGCCGGTCGACGGCGACGCCAGCAGGCGCACGCCGTCACGCCAGCCGTCGAACTCCTGGTGAATGTGTCCCCACAGCAAAGCACGCACGTTGCTGTGCCGGTCGAGCACCTCGAACAGCGCCTCGGCATCGTGCAGCCCGATGCGGTCCATCCAGCGGCTGCCGATCGCAACCGGGTGGTGGTGCAGGCAGATCAGATGATGGCGATCCGGCGCCTGGCGCAGCGTCCGCTCGAGAAAGGTCAGCTGCTCCTCGGCCAGGCGGCCGAACACTGCGCCCGGCACCAGGGTATCGAGCAACACGACCCGCCAGGCGCCAACTTCGGCGACCGGCTCCAGCAGGCGTTCCGGATCGGCCACCGCGCGCATGGCGGTCAGTTCGTCGTGGTTGCCCGGGCACCAGCGAATCGGCGCACGAAGACGCGACGACTGCTCGCGAAAGCGCTGATAGGAGGCAACCGAACCATCCTGCGAAAGATCGCCGGTCGCCAGCGCCAGATCGATCACCGGCTGTTCGGCCAGCACCAGATCGACGACCTTGCCCAGGCTGTCATGGGTATCGAGCCCGAGCAGTCGGCCGTCCGCCTCGGCGAACAGATGACTGTCGGTGATCTGCACCAGCAGCACGGAATCTTCAGCGGTGGTAAGGGGGGCGCCCGGCAAGACCCTTCTCCTCGAACGGAATCGCCTGAAATTATGGTGGCCAGCCCCGTGAGGGGTAAACCACGGGTTTGGTGCCTCGGTCACATAACCGGCCGTTCACCCTGTACGCCGGCCCGCTCACCTGACCGCCGCAGCCGTCAGAGCACCGGAGCCAGTTCATGCCCGCAGGCCAGGCAATGGCTCAGCCACTCGCCAAGGAAGAGATTGAGCTGGCTCTTCTCGTCGGGCTGGTGCATCTGCGCGTTGGGATAGGCGTAGATGCTGCGCAGGCGCCGGGCGTTTTCCGCCCGCACCACCTCGGCCATGCGCGCGTCGTGGTACACGCGCACCTCCATCTTCGGCACCGGCAGCCAGCTCAGGCAATGCGCCTGACTGACCTGCACGGTACTGGTATAGGGGCAGCTCTCGAGCACCTCGAGCGTCAGCACGCCGAGGGCCAGATCGCCCTGGCTGAGGGCGATGCGGCGGGTCGCACCGACTTCGCGCATCTCGGGCAGCAGGCGCGTCAGCCGCAGATAATTGGCCTCGCAGGCGGCCTGCAATTCGCGCAGGTCGACGCGGTAGCGCTCACGCACCAGCCTCATCGCCATGCTCCCCTCACGTCGTCACGATTGAGCGCCAGCCATTGCAGGGCGATGATGCTGGCCGCGTTGTCGATGCGCCCGTCACGAACCGCCTGCAGTGCCTGCGCGAGCGGCCAGACATGCACGCGAATGTCCTCGCCCTCTTCGGCCAGCCCGAAGACGCCACCGGCAGTGGTGCTGTCGCAGCGTGCCACGTACAGGTGCACCTGCTCATCGCTGCCGCCGGGCGACGGGAAGTAGCGCGTCACCGGCCAGAGTTCGCCCAGCGTCACGCCCGCCTCTTCCATGGCCTCGCGGCGAGCCACCTCCTCCGGTTGCTCCTCCTTGTCGATCAACCCAGCCACCAGCTCGATGAGCCAGGGGTTGCTGACCTTGCCATAGGCGCCGACACGGAACTGTTCGATCAGTACCACCTGATCGGTCCGAGGATCGTAGGGGAGCACGCAGACGGCATCGTGGCGCACGAAGAGCTCACGGCTCAATTCGGCGCCCATGCCGCCGGCGAACAGGCGATGGCGCAAATGCAACCTTTCCAGCCGGTAGAAGCCGCTGAAGCATTGCTCACGTCGGAGGATCTGGACATCATCCGGACCCGGTTCGAAGGTTTCGGTCATTACTGCTCACTTTTGACTTCGGTTGCACCAGCGCAGCAGCGCCGGCACCTGGGGCGAATGAGAAGCTCCGCTGCCATGCTAGCGCGACAGCGGCAACGGCGCAGCCTCGGGCCGACCAGGCGGTCGCCCGATGGCCGCATGACGCCTGACGAACTTCACCCACCGACGACACTCGAAACGGCACTCGTATCGATAGGCAATCCGATGAAGCGTTCCCTGACTCTCGCCTCCCTGCTGCTGGTACCCCTGCTGCTTACCGGCTGCCAGCATGGCCTGCTGGCTCCAGCGATCGAACCGACCCGCAAGGTCACCGAGGTCAAGCCCGCCGGCTGCAGCAATGAAGACTGCCCACTGGTGAACATCGACCTGCAGCGTTTCGATCTGCCCGAGCTGGACCGTCTGGTCGACCAGCGCCTGCGGCAGATGACCCTCAACGCGCCGGACGACCGGCTGCCGGCCACGCTCGAAGCCTACCAGGCGGACTTCCTGGCCCGCGCCGAACCCGGCTGGGCAAGCTACCTGCAGGCCAAGCTGCGCGAGCAGCACGATGGGTTGCTGGTGGTCGAGCTGTCCAGCTATCTCTACACCGGCGGCGCCCACGGCATGCCGGGGCGTGGCTTCATCAATTTCGACCGCGAGACGAATCGCGCCGTCGGCCTGCAGGACATGCTCGTACCGGGCAAGGAAGGGGCCTTCTGGCGGCTCGCCGAGCAGGCCCATCAGCGCTGGCTGGCGGAAAACGACCTGGCCGGCGACCCGCAGTTCCAGCAGAACTGGCCGTTCCGCGAAACAAGCCATATCGCCCTGCTGAAAGACGGCGCGCTGCTCAAGTACGACGTCTACAGCCTTGCGCCCTACTCCTTCGGACATCCCGAACTGCTGATCGACTACGACCAGCTCAGGGGCATCCTGCGCGAGCGGTTTCTGCCCTGACCCCCACTGCGCATGGCGGTGGCGGAGCCGCCATGCGCAGCAAGGCGCCCGGCGCGCCGGCGGCCGCAACCGCCCGCCACCTCCAGGCGATCACACCTGCTTGTAGATCACCGAGCCTTCCTCGCGGAAGCGCTCGGCCTGCTCCTTGAAGCCCGCCTCGATGGCCTTCTGCTCCTCGGTCAGCCCGTTCTCGGCGGCGTAGTCGCGCACTTCCTGGGTGATCTTCATCGAGCAGAACTTCGGCCCGCACATGGAGCAGAAGTGCGCGACCTTGGCCGACTCCTTGGGCAGGGTCTCGTCGTGATAGGCCCGCGCGGTGTCCGGGTCGAGGCCGAGGTTGAACTGGTCTTCCCAGCGGAACTCGAAGCGCGCCTTGGACAGGGCGTTGTCGCGGATCTGGGCACCGGGGTGGCCCTTGGCCAGATCAGCAGCGTGGGCGGCAATCTTGTAGGTGATGATGCCGGTCTTCACGTCATCCTTGTTCGGCAGGCCGAGGTGCTCTTTCGGGGTGACGTAGCACAGCATGGCGCAGCCGAACCAGCCGATCATGGCCGCGCCGATACCGGAGGTGATGTGGTCGTAACCCGGTGCGATGTCGGTGGTCAGCGGGCCGAGGGTGTAGAACGGCGCCTCGTCGCAGCATTCCAGCTGCTTGTCCATGTTCTCCTTGATCATCTGCATCGGCACATGGCCGGGGCCCTCGATCATGCACTGGACGTCGTGCTTCCAGGCGATCTTGGTCAGCTCGCCGAGGGTTTCCAGCTCGCCGAACTGCGCAGCATCGTTGGCATCGGCGATCGAACCCGGACGCAGGCCATCGCCGAGGCTGAAGCTGACGTCGTAGGCCTTCATGATTTCGCAGATTTCCTCGAAGTGGGTGTAGAGGAAATTCTCCTGGTGGTGCGCCAGGCACCACTTGGCCATGATCGAGCCGCCGCGCGAGACGATCCCGGTGACGCGCTTGGCGGTCAGCGGCACATAGCGCAGCAGCACGCCGGCATGGATGGTGAAGTAGTCCACGCCCTGTTCGGCCTGCTCGATCAGGGTGTCGCGGAACAGCTCCCAGGTCAGGTCCTCGGCGATGCCACCGACCTTCTCCAGTGCCTGGTAGATCGGCACGGTGCCGATCGGTACCGGCGAGTTGCGGATGATCCACTCGCGGGTTTCGTGGATGTGCTTGCCGGTGGACAGGTCCATCACCGTGTCCGAGCCCCAGCGGATGCCCCAGGTCAGCTTGGCCACTTCTTCCTCGATGGAGGAGCCGAGCGCCGAGTTGCCGATGTTGCCGTTGATCTTCACCAGGAAGTTGCGGCCGATGATCATCGGCTCCAGCTCCACGTGGTTGATGTTGGCCGGGATGATGGCGCGGCCGCGGGCGACTTCGCTGCGGACGAACTCCGGGGTGATTTCCTTGGGAATCGACGCACCAAAGCTTTGGCCCTGATGCTGGGCACTCAGCAGGCCGGCCTCGCGGGCTTCGGCGAGCTTCATGTTCTCGCGGATGGCGACGTACTCCATCTCCGGCGTGATGATGCCCTTCTTCGCGTAGTGCATCTGGCTGACGTTGTGCCCGGCCTTGGCGCGGCGTGGATTGCGCACGTGGGCGAAGCGCATGGCGGCCAATTCGGCGTCGTTCAGCCGGCGGTTGCCGAATTCGGAGGACAGGCCCGGCAGCTTCTCGGTGTCGCCGCGCTCTTCGATCCAGGCGCTGCGCACGTCGGCCAGGCCCTTGCGCACATCGATCGTGACGTTCGGGTCGGTGTAGGGGCCGGAGGTGTCGTAGACAGTGACCGGCGCGTTGATCTCGCCACCAAAGGCGGTGGGCGTCACGTCCAGGCTGATCTCGCGCATCGGCACGCGGATATCGGGCCGCGAACCCTGCACGTAGATCTTCTGCGAACGCGGGAAGGGTTGAATGGATTGCTGGTCGACCTGGGCGCTTTCGCTCAGATTCTTGTTGCTTTGCACGCTCATCGGCTTCTCCTGGGAAATGTCGGAGCGAACCTGAGCAACACGGCGGATCAAGGGCACAGGGGGCCGCAGTGGCGGCGAGAGGCTCGCCGGTACCGCGGGCGAGGACATCTTGTTCCCTACGCAGGCCTTAACCTGATCAGGTTCAACGGGATCCGGAACTGTCCGATCTCAGCCCATGGCTCTGGGCACCCCGACAAGAACGAACCCGAGTCTAGAGGAGAGCGTTGGCGAATGCCATCGGCAACCGGCCAGGCGCCCGACCAGCGGGTCACAATCAGTCCGACGAACCACCGCGATGACCGCTTGCCAGCCCCGCAACGACGCCTGTTGCACGCGCCTTGACCCTCCAACACCTGCCGCTTAGCCTTCAGCGCTACGCCCCCCCGAGGATGGACCCATGTTCCGCAAACTTCCCCTGGCCCTCGCCCTGGCCGCATTGACCAGCGGAGCGGCTCTGGCCGCGCCCGAGGCGCCCCTGGCCAGCCGGACGGACCTGATCAGCGTCTACCAGCAGGCGGTCAACAACAATGCCGATCTCGCCGCGGCCCGCGCGCAGTTCCGTGCCACCCAGGAAGTCGTTCCGCAGGCACGCGCCGGCCTCCTGCCGAACCTGAGCGCCGGCGCCGAGCTCAGCGATACCGAAACGGACGTGGACACCAGCCTGGGCAACCGCAACCTCTCGCGCAGTGGCACCACCTACCAGGCCGTGCTCAGCCAGCCGCTGTTCCGCGCCGACCGCTGGTTCCAGCTGCAAGCGGCGCAGGCGCTGAGCGAGCAGGCCGCCCTGCAGTACTCGGTGGCCGAGCAGGATTTGGTGCTGCAGAGCGCCCAGGCCTATTTTTCGGTGCTGCGCGCGCAGGACAACCTGGCGGCGATCAAGGCCGAGGAGGCCGCCTTCAAGCGCCAGCTGGACCAGGCCAATGAGCGTTTCGACGTCGGCCTGTCGGACCGCACGGATGTCCTCGAAGCCCAGGCCGGCTACGACACCGCGCGCGCCAACCGGATGATCGCCCAGCGCCAGGTCGACGATGCCTTCCAGGCGCTGTTCACCCTGACCAACCGCGAATACCTGGCACTCGAAGGCATCGAGCATGGCCTGCCCGTGCTGCCACCGGTGCCGAACGACGCCCGCGCCTGGGTCGATACCGCCACCCGGCAGAACCTCAACCTGCTGGCCGCCAACCATGCCGTCGACGCCTCCGAGCAGACGCTCCGCCAGCGTCGCGCCGGGCATGCGCCCACGCTGGATGCCGTGGCCTCCTATCGCAAGGGCGACAACGACGCCCTCGGGTTCGCCAACAGCGGGATGGCCGACGCACTGCCCGGTTTCCCCCGCTACAACGGCGACGTCGAGCAGCGCAGCATCGGCCTGCAGCTGAACATACCGCTCTATACTGGCGGCCTGACCAGCTCCCAGACCCGCGAGGCCTACTACCGGCTCGACCAGACCGAACAACAGCGCGAAAGCCTGCGCCGCCAGGTGGTCGAGGCCACGCGCAACCTGCACCGTGCGGTGAACACCGACATCGAGCAGGTCCAGGCACGGCGGCAGTCGATCATCTCCAACCAGAGCGCGCTGGAGGCAACGGAGATCGGCTACCAGGTCGGCACCCGTAACATCGTCGATGTGCTCGACACCCAGCGCCGCCTGTATGCGGCGGTTCGCAACTACAACGACGCGCGTTACGACTACATTCTCGATACGCTTCGCCTGAAGCAGGCCGCCGGCACCCTCAGCCCGGACGACCTCGCCGAGCTGTCGGGCTACCTCAAGGCGGACTACGACCCGGATCAGGACTTCCTGCCCCCGGATCTGTCGCAGAGCGTCGGCCAGCCGGTGCGGGTCGATTATTGAGACAGGGTCTGCGAAGGCTCGCTTGAGCCATGATCGGGTGGGCTTCAGCTCACCCGACCTCTCCGAGCGCCCCGCCGCTCACGGGCGCGTTCACCCGCCAGGCCGCTACCGGCCAAGCAAGCGCTCGAGTCCCGCCAACAGCCGTTGCAGCGCGCCCTGGTTGGCCTTGAGCACGCGCAACCCGGCGTCACGCATGCCTTGCGCGACCGCCGTATCGCACCAGAGCTCGCCAACCGCCCTCGCCAGCTGCTCGGCATCCGCCACTTCGCGCAGCGCACCGGCCTCGCGCAGTTGCGCTGCGATCTCGAGGAAGTTGAACAGGTGCGGCCCGCTGAGCACCGGCTTGTCCAGCGCCGCCGGTTCCAGCAGGTTGTGCCCCCCGTTGGGCACCAGGCTGCCACCGACGAACGCCACGTCGGCAAGCGCAAACAGAAACAGCAGCTCGCCCATGGTGTCACCGACCAGTACCTGCGTTTCGCCCTGAACCGCTTCGCCGGTCGAGCGCCGAACCGCGCTCAGGCCTTCGCGGCGGCAGAGTTCGAACACCGAGGCGAAGCGCTCCGGATGCCGCGGCACCAGGATCAGCAAGGCGTCAGGGTGCGCAGCGAGCAGGGTGCGATGCGCGGCGAGCACGATTTCGTCCTCGCCCTGGTGAGTGCTCGCCGCTATCCAGACCGGGCGATGCTGCGCCTGCCATTGCCCACGCAGTTGCTCGGCCCGCTGCGGCAGCGCCGGGTCGATGCTCAGGTCGAATTTGATCGAGCCGGTGACCTGCACACATGCGCTGCGGGCGCCGAGCCGGCGAAAGCGCTCGGCCTCGGCTTCGGTCTGCACCGCGATCAGCGCCAGTTCACCGAGCATTGGCGCGGTCAGCCCGAAAAAGCGTGCATAACCGCGCGCAGAACGTTCGGACAGGCGGGCGTTGGCCAGCGCCACCGGAATACCGCGCTGCGCACACTGATGAATGTGGTTCGGCCAAAGTTCGGTTTCCATCACCACCGCGAGCCGCGGACGGGCCCGCTCGATGAACCGCGCCGCGGCCCAGGGCAAGTCGTAGGGCAGATAGCAATGCTGCACGCTGTCGCCAAACAGCGCACGGATGCGCTCGGAACCGGTCGGCGTCATGCAGGTGACGGTGATCGGCAGTTGCGGATGGCGCGCCATCAGCTGGCGAATCATCGGTGCCGCGGCAATGCTCTCGCCCACCGACACGGCATGCACCCAGATGCCGCCGGGACGCAACGCCGGCAGCCCGAGCGCGAAGCGTTCACCGATGCGCTGCCGATAGGCCGGCGCACGGCGTCCGCGCCAGAACAGACGCAGCAGGATCAGGGGCAAGCCGAGGTGGAACAGCAGCGTATAGAGGGTGCGATTCATGGGCGCGGAGCTTAACAAGCCGCCTGGCCGCGAGCCACAGCCGCTGCCGGGCGAACTTGTCAGCGGGAGCACGACCGAACGATATGGCCCTCGTCACCAACAGGATTGCGTCATGTCCGGCTACCTCTACCTGGCTATCGCCATCTGCGCCGAAGTTGTCGCCACCACCTCGATGAAAGCTCTGGCTGGCTTCAGCCGCCCTCTGCCCTTGCTGCTGGTGGTCACCGGCTACGGCCTGTCGTTCTGGATGCTTGCCCTGGTGGTTCGCACCATCCCGGTGGGCATCGCCTATGCCATCT
This sequence comes from Stutzerimonas sp. CXK-1, assembly GCF_057738225.1. NCBI lineage: Bacteria > Pseudomonadati > Pseudomonadota > Gammaproteobacteria > Pseudomonadales > Pseudomonadaceae > Stutzerimonas > Stutzerimonas sp. CXK-1. Next base: position 3,624,096 of record NZ_CM173217.1, read on the forward strand.
GGGCCGGGCTCGGCATCGTACTGGTCAGCATCGCGGCGGCGATCCTCTATCGCCAGCACCTGGACCTGCCGGCCGTGCTGGGCATGGCGCTGATCATCGCCGGCGTGGTGGTCATCCAGTTGTTCTCCGGCAGCACCGGCCACTAAGCTGCTGGCGGACTGCAGTTATACTGCGCGACCGTTTCCTCCAGATGAGGTCTGCACATGCCCGAATCCCTCAGCACCGACGTCCTGATCGTTGGCGGCGGCGTCGCCGGCCTCTGGCTCAACGCACGCCTGCGCCGGCAGGGCTTTGCGACGCTGCTGGTCGACAAGGGAACGCTGGGCGGCGGGCAGAGCGTGAAATCCCAGGGCATCATTCACGGCGGCACCAAGTACGCATTGCACGGAGCGCTGACCGGCGCCTCGGAAGCCATTGCCGATATGCCGCGGCGCTGGCGCGAAGCGCTCGATGGCACCGGCGAGCTGGACCTCTCCGGCGTGCGCCTGCTGTCCGACGCGCATTACCTGTGGTCGCCAGGCACCCTGGCCGGCAACCTCACCAGCTTCTTCGCCAGCAAGGCCGTGCGCTCGCGGGTCGGCCAGGTCAAGGGGGACGAGCTGCCGCCTGCGCTGCAGCATCCGCGCTTCAAGGGCAAGGTCTACCGCCTTGCCGAGCTGGTTCTCGACGTGCCCAGCCTGATCGCTCGCCTGGCCGAACTCGCCGGGCCCAGCCTGCTGGCTGCCGAGCGGATCGAACCGCTGCGCGAGGGCGACGAACTGGTCGGTCTGCGAGTCGATGGCCGTGACATCCGCGCGCAGCGCATCGTCTTCAGCGCCGGCGGCGGCACGGCCGAGCTGCTCGGCGCGCTCGGCCTGCAGCAACCGGCGATGCAGCGCCGGCCGCTGCACATGGTGCTGGTCAAGGCGCCGACCCTCAAGCCGCTCTATGCCCACTGCCTGGGCGGCGGGCCGAAGCCGCGCATCACCGTCACCAGCCATCCCACCGAGGACGGTCAGTGGCTGTGGTACCTGGGCGGCGAACTTGCCGAAGCCGCGGGCGTTGCACGCGACGAGGCGAGCCAGATCGCCGTGGCGAAGAAGGAGCTCGCCGAGCTGGTGCCCTGGCTCGACCTCTCCGAGGCGCAGTGGGCGACCCTGCGCATCGACCGCGCGGAACCGGCGCAATCCAGCCAGGCGCGACCGGACAACGCCTTTCTCGCCGAACAGGGTCGCCTGCTGGTGGGCTGGCCGACCAAGCTCGCCCTCTCGCCGGACTTCGCCGATCGCGTCGAGGCGGCGCTGGCCCGTGACGGCATCCGCCCCGCCGCGCATGCCGCACTGCCGGCCCTGCCCCGTCCGCCGATCACCGGGCCGTTCTGGGAGGGCTTGCTGTGACGATACCAAGCCTGCATGGGCTGCTCCGGCCGCTGGGCAGCACCGGCCTGCTGGTATCGCCACTCGGCCTCGGCACCGTCAAGCTCGGCCGCGATCAGGGCGTGAAGTACCCCAGCGGCTTCCGCATTCCGGACGATACCGAGGCGGCCGCGCTGCTCGACCAGGCCCGGGCGCTCGGCATCAACCTGATCGACACCGCACCGGCCTATGGTCGCAGCGAGGAGCGTCTCGGCCCGCTGCTCGCCGGGCAGCGTGACGCCTGGGTCATCGTCAGCAAGGTCGGTGAAGAATTCGAGGATGGTCAGTCCCGCTTCGATTTTTCCCCCGCCCATACGCGACGCTCGGTAGAGCGCAGCCTGCAACGCCTGCAGACCGATCGCCTGGAGCTGGTACTGGTGCATTCCGATGGCCACGACGTCGAGGTTCTGCGCGACAGCGGCGTCTACGAGACCCTTGCCGAACTCAAGCGCGAGGGCAAGATTCTCGCCTTCGGCCTGTCCGGCAAAACGGTCGAGGGTGGCCTGCTCGCCTTGGCTGCCGGCGACTGCGCCATGGTCACCTACAACCTCAACGAGCAAAGCGAGCGTCCGGTACTGGACTATGCTGCGGCGCACGGCAAGGGCATTCTGATCAAGAAGGCGCTGGCCAGCGGGCATGCCTGCCTGGCACCGGGCGAAGACCCGGTGCGCAAGAGTTTCGAGCTGATTTTCGGCCACCCTGGCACGACCAGCGCCATCATCGGCACGATCAATCCCGTGCACCTGGCACATAACGTCCGCACCGCCGCCGCGGTGCTGGCTCAAAGCAAGAACTGACGCCGCCTTGCGGCCGCCCGCGACGAGGTAATCGCCGATGCCGCAGACCCTGGTCCGCAAGAACCCCACCACCTTCAAGACGCTGCCACTGTTCGTCGAAGCCGGCCCCGAAGGGCTGAGCTACCAGAGCATCGGCCGGGCGCTCAATTTCAGCGAAGTGCTGCAGCGCAGGCGCCCGATCGAAATTGCCGATCCGCTGCATTTTGCCGGCGAACTGGCCAACCTCGGCGTGTCGGTGCGCCTGACGCTGCGCTGGCAGGGCCAGGCGTTCTGGGTGCTGGTGCGGCAACGGCGCGAGGACCGCGGCGACGTGGTCCTCAAGCTGATTTCGGGCTACGTACCGGCACACGAGGTGAATCTGCCGCTGCTGACTGCCGTGCAGGAGATCGCCGAGGAATGCCTGCTGGAGACGCCGTCCGGCTGGCTCGCCGGGCGCTTCGCCGATACCTGGCTGCCGACCCCCTACGATATGGCGCTGGACTACCTCGACAGCGAGCATTTTCGGCTCGCCCCGCTCACGGGCGCCGCGCGCCCGGTGCGCTGCGGCAATCAGCCGCTGGTGGAGAGGCCGCGCGCCTATGTGCACCTGCCGACCGCTTCGCTGCAGCTGGTCTACGACATGTGCCTGGACATCCCCGACAGCGCCGCGCAGCTGAGCCTCTACCATGTCGACGAACGCCTCGAGGAGGGACAGCTGGTCGCCCGCCTGGATCGCCAGCAACCGGACCTCTATCTGCTGCCGCTGCAGCAGGGGCAGCCGCAGCGGCGCTTGCTGCAGCTGCAAGGCGGCCAGCTGCTGCCGGTCGACACGCGCGAACTCTGGCTTTCGGAAAGTTTCGCCAGACCGGACGGCTGGCTGGTGCGCGAAGAGCGGATTCGCTGGGAAGACTGGTGGGCCGCCAAGCCCGTCGACGCGACGGCCTGACGACCCGGTGCGGCCTCAAGCCTTGCGGATCTTGTCGACGATAGCGGTGGTCGAGCTGTTCTCGACCAGGCCGAGCACGCGCACTTCGCCGCCATAGGCCTTGACGAGTTCGGCACCGACTACCTGGTCGACGCCATAGTCACCACCTTTGACCAGCACATCGGGGCGGACCTGGCCGAGCAGCCGCTCCGGGGTGTCTTCGGCGAAACAGACCACCCAGTCCACCGCGCCGAGACCGGCCAGCACCGCCATGCGCCGATCCACCGAGTTGATCGGCCGACCGGGGCCCTTGAGCCGGCTCACCGAGGCGTCGTCGTTGACTGCCACGACCAGCCGGTCGCCCTGCGCGCGCGCCTGCTCGAGGTAGGTCACATGGCCGGCATGCAGAATGTCGAAGCAACCGTTGGTGAACACGATCTTCTCGCCTTGCGCGCGCGCGTCCTCGACCGCCGTCAGCAGCTGTTCGACGCTCATCACGCCGCGCTCGGAGCCTTCCTCGCGCTGCACGGCGCGGCGCAGCTCCGGTGCGCTGATGCAGGCGGTCCCCAGCTTGCCGACGACGATGCCAGCGGCCAGGTTCGACAGCGCGACGGCGCGCGGCAACGCCTCACCGGCGGCCAGCGCGGCCGCCAGGGTGGAGATGACGGTGTCGCCGGCGCCGGTGACATCGAATACCTCGCGGGCACGCGCCGGCAGGTGCAGCGGCGAATGCTCGGGGCGCAGCAGGGTCATGCCATGTTCGCCACGGGTCACCAGCAGCGCGCCGAGGTCGAGCTCGCGCATCAGCGCGCCACCCCTGGCCACCAACTCGGCCTCGTCGGCGCAGGGGCCGACGATCGCCTCGAACTCGCCAAGGTTGGGGGTGATCAGCGAGGCCCCCCGATAGATCTCGAAGTCCTTGCCCTTGGGGTCGGCCAGCACCGGGATGTTGCGCTTGCGCGCGGCCTGGATCAGCGCCTGGTGATTCTTCAGCGCACCCTTGCCGTAGTCGGAGAGCACCAGCACCTTCACGCCGTCGAGCAGTGTCTCGACTTCGGCCAGGATCGCCGCCGCGTCGGTCTCGAAGGGCTCCTCGAAATCCATGCGCAGCAGTTGCTGGTGACGGCTCATGACCCGCAGCTTGACGATGGTCGGCTGATGTTCGATGCGCTGGAAATGCGCCTGCACGCCGGCCGCCGCCAGGCTATCGGCCAGGCTCTGCCGCGCCTCGTCCTCGCCCGTCACGCCGACCAGCGCCACCGGGGCACCGAGGGCCGCGATGTTCAACGCCACGTTGGCTGCGCCGCCTGGGCGATCCTCGATCTGCTCGACCTTGACCACCGGCACCGGCGCCTCCGGTGAAATCCGCGAGGTCGCGCCATGCCAGTAACGATCGAGCATGACGTCCCCCACCACCAGAACGGGGGCTTGGTCGAAACGGGGCATGGACAACTTCATGAAGGGCTCCGGCGGGCAGGAAAAAACGGCGGGATCATAGCACGCGACCGAGCGGCGACCCGGCTACAGGTCGCGCACCCAGAACAGCTCATGCCGGCGCACGCCCTTGCGGAAGAATTCGTCATCGCCGGTCGCGGGCCAGCGACGGCCAGCCAGCACATGCTGGATCAGGCGACGCAGCCGCTTCTTGAAGGGTAGCGGCCCCTGCAGATCATGCTGCATCGCCAGGGCCATGGCCTTGTCCAGCCGCGCCGCGGAGTCCAGCGTCGGGCTCCACAGGCGGTCGGCCGGCAGCGCCTCGATGGCCGGAGGCAGGGCGACCCCGCCTTCGGCCGGCCCCATCGGCCAGCGGTCGTTGTCATGCAGATGATTGGCGTAGAGCAGCAAGGTCTCGGGCATCCACTCGCCCTCCTCGATCGCCTGGCAGACGGCCTGGGTTGCCGCGACATGATCGACGTGCGGGTCGAGCTCGGGGTGCGGTGTGATGACCACTTCCGGGCGGAAGTGGGCCAGCAGCGTTCGCAGGTCAGCCTGCAGGTTCCGCCAGGTCGGCTGGCCGTCCTCGTCGCCGGGCAGGCGCAAGGGATTGGCTTGGCGCACGCTGCGGATGTCGGTCTCGCCCGATTCTCGCGAACCGATGGCGCGCTCCGGCTCGGCCGCCATGGCCGGCAACTGCAGGCAGTAGTAGCCAAGCTGCACGCAGCGCTGCTGCGCCACGCCGCCCCAAAGCGGTACAGCCAGGCTGTCCCAGCTGCGCAGGCGGCCCTTGAGGCGTGCCGCAGCCGCCGCATCGAGCCCGAGACGACGGTACCGACCGGCCTCGATCTCCCCTTGGGTCAGGGTAACGATCGCCACCTCGCTGGCCCTGCTGTAGAGCCCGAACGCCGCCAGTTCGGCATCATCGGCGTGCGGCGCGACGATCAGCAGCCGACGTGCGGCATAGTCCGGGTTGGTCATCGCATGCAGGATCACCTCGGGCTCGATGCGGCAATGACGAGTGCCGATGCGCAGGCTACCGTCGCGCAGGGCCTGCTGCTGGCCGGACAGGTTCAGGTAGCGCCGGCCGCGCACGCCGCGCTCGAAGTCCTGGCGATCGTCGCCGACCAGCACGTAAGGGTCACGCAGACGCCCGAGCCAGCTCGAGCGCAACCGCACCTCCAGCACCAGGGTATCGGCCTCGGGCAGCGCCTCGCTCAACCGCAGGCGGCCCTGCTCGATCCGGCCGGAGAGCTGCGGGGTGCCCGCGGGAAACGCATAGCGATAATCATCGCAGGGCCGATAGAACAGGTGGTCGGCAAACCAGGCTTCGTGCGCGACCCAGAGCAGCACCAGCAGCACGGGCACCAACCAGACGCTGACCGCCACCCCGACCACCAGCAGCCCCGCGAGTGCGGCCAGCAAGGTGATGCGCTTGTTGCGCCGATGCTGCCTGAGCAGTTGCTGTTTGCGTGACACCATGCTTACACCTGATAGACCGGCACGCGGTTGCACCAGCGGTCCTTGTATTCGCGATCGGCACGACCGAAGGAATAGCGCAAGGGCTTGCCCAAGGCCCGCGCCTCGGCCCAGGCCTCTTGCGTATTGACGAAGCTGAGCACGCTGCCGGGGCTGAAATCGCGCTGCCCCGGATCGACGCCACCGTTGATGTACTCGATCGAAACCCAGTTCGGCGACTCGACGCGGTAAAGGATCTGAATGGCGATCGGCTGATCCTCGAGCAATACCACCGAGCCCACCATGAATTCACGCAGCAGCTCGAAAACCCTTTCCAGATGCCCCTTGCCGGGCGCCTCGAAGTTCCAGCGGCGCTGAAACAGATCGGCATAGATGCTCGCCTGCTCGGCAGGGCTGAACGCCTGCATCGGCCGCAGCACGCCGCCGACCTCCTCCAGCAGGCGCTGCTCGCGGCGCTGGTTGTAGCGGAACTTCTTGGAGTATTCCTCTGGCTCCCGGGCCAGGGCGAGGCCTTCGGGCTGCTCGCGCAGTGCGGCGATGCGCCCGACGTTGAGCGAAGACACATAGCGCAGGCGCTGGCGCACCGGCACGCAGGCCGTGTCCGCGATCGGCAGAATGACTTCGGCATTGCCCAGATCGAACAGCCCGCGCTTGCCGCTCTTTTTCAGCACATCCTTGGCCAGCGCCAGATGCCGGCCCCAGCAGGGCACGGCAGCCACCAGCTCGCCGCCCTGCTCCCAGCCCAGATAACGCACCGGAATACCGGCCAGAGCGGCCAACCGTTCGATGACGTCCGGATGGGTGGCCACACTGCCGCCAAAGCGCTGCCAGATGGAACGGTAGGTCGGCGCATCGATCACCTGCCAGCCGCGCTCGCGCCAGCTCCGCAGAAACCCAAGCATCACACGCCAGTCTCCGCCACGGGTGGCTCGTCCTTGAACTGGGTGGCATGCAAGCGCGCATAGGCGCCGTTGGCCGCCAGCAACTCGGCATGACTACCACGTTCGACGATGCGGCCCTGCTCCATCACCAGGATCAGATCGGCTTTCTCGATGGTCGACAGCCGGTGCGCGATCACCAGCGTGGTCCGGCCTTTCATGACCTCATCGAGCGCCGCCTGGATATGCCGCTCGGACTCGGTATCGAGCGCCGAGGTCGCCTCGTCGAGGATCAGCACCGGTGCGTTCTTCAGCAGCGCGCGCGCAATCGCCAAGCGCTGGCGCTGGCCGCCCGAGAGCAACACGCCGTTCTCGCCGACGAGCGTGTCGTAACCCTGCGGCATCTGTTCGATGAACTCGTCGGCATAGGCCGCACGCGCGGCCTCGCGAATGTCCTCGAGCGGCGCGCCAGCGAGGTCGCCATAGGCGATGTTGTTGGCCACCGTATCGTTGAACAGGGTTACCTGCTGCGTCACCAGCGCAATGTGCCGGCGCAGGTTGCGCAGCGTGTAGGTCTCGACGTCCTCGCCATCGAGCAGGATTTGCCCGGCCTCGTGGTGGTAGAAGCGAGGGATCAGGTTCGCCAGTGTTGACTTGCCACTGCCCGAACGCCCGACCAGCGCCACCATTTGCCCCGGTTCGGCGGTAAAGCTGATGCCCTTGAGCACCTGCTTGTCGGTCTGCGGATAGACGAAGCTCAGATCCCGCACCTCCAGACGGCCGCTGACCCGCTCGCGCTCGAGCGTGCCCGTATCGACCTCGGGGACCTCGTCGAGCTGCTCGAAAATGCTCTCGGCTCCGGCGACCCCCTTCTGAATGGTGGAGCTGACCTCCGATAGCTGGCGAATCGGCTTGGGCAAGAGGCCCGCCAGCGTGATGTAGGCCACCAGATCGCCCGCCGAGGCATCGCCGCGCAGCAGCAGCACCAGGAACATCAGCATGGCCATGGCGCTGTAGATCACCAATTGCAGCGACGGCGTGTAGACCGCGTTGGTCTTGACCATGCGCAATTGCTTGGCCGTGTTCTCACTGCTGGCGGCAAGAAAACGGCTCTGCTCGTAGGTTTCCCCGCCGAAGCTGCGCACCACCCGATAACCCTGGATCGTCTCGGAAGCGACATGCGTGACGTCGCCCATGGCCGTCTGGATCTTCTTGCTCTGCTTGCGAAACTTGCGGCTCGCGCTGGAGACCATCACCCCGATCACCGGCAGGATCGCGACCATCACCAGAGTCAGCTTCCAGTTCATCCACAGCAGCGTGGCGAACAGGAAGATCACCGTCATGCCCTCGCGCACCACGACCTTGATCGCATCGGTCGCCGCCCCCGTGACCATCGTCACGTTGTAGGTAATGCGCGAAATCAGGTGACCGGAGTTGTGGCTGTCGAAGTAACGATTGGGCAATGTCAGCAGGTTGTTGAACAGCGCGACGCGCAGATCATGCACCAATCCCAGCGATACCTTCGCCAGGAAGAAATTGCCGAGGAACGATCCGACCCCCTGCAACAGCGCGATCAGGATGATCAGCAGTGGCACCGCCTGCAGCAGCTTCAGCTCAGCCAGCCACTGCACCTCCTGCAGATGCGGAACGCGGGCGAACAGACTGGCGTCCGGATTGTTCAGCCCGTCGACAAAGAACTTCAGCATGTAGCCGAGCATCGGCTGGGTGGAGGCGAAAAGCAGAAAGCCAAGCAGGCTCATCGCGAACAGCCCCCAGTAAGGGACCACATAGCGCAGCAACCGCAAATAGACCTTCACGCTCGATTGCTGGGTAGAATTGGCCATTCGGCAGCCCCATACGACTGGCTAGAGGAACAAGATGCGGATTGTAACAGCGCAGGAGTTGGAAAACTGGCTGGCGGAAGGCAAGGTACTCGAAAGGGACGCGCGGGGTCCCAAAGTTCTGGCGTTGGAAGACGGAAGCTTTCTAAAGATCTTCCATACTCGCCGACACCCTTTTCTGGCTCGCCTTTTCCCCTCGGCACAGCGGTTCGCCAGAAATCTTGCCGTGCTTCACGACGCTGGCTTCAGTGCTCCTGAAATTCTGGAAACGTTCTGGCTTGACAAGCACGCAGGCCTGAGCGGCTGCCTATATCAACCTCTGCCTGGTGTCTCGATAGAAACCCTCTTTCGCGCCGAACCGGAACGAATCGATCAGCACTTGCCTGATTTAGCCGCGTTCATCAAAAGACTGCATAGCAAAGGCATCTATTTCCGGTCATTGCACATCGGCAATATCATCCTGCTCCCGAACGGTTCATTTGGCCTGATCGACGTCCTTGACTTGCACAAGAAGCGTAGACCTCTAAACGAAAGCCTCACAAGACGAAACTTTTGTCACTTACGCAATCATCTAAAAAGAAAAAAGCTTGAGCAGTTCCCCTTTGAACAGCTTCTCAAGCTTTATAGGAGCGCTTAGCGAAAAGACAAGAAGCCGATCATGCGCCGGGCAGGTCAACCACAGCATCACAACCGAAACGCTCTAGAACCCTCTTGTTTACGTAGGTGCCGGGGCAGGAAATATCCTTGTTCACCAAGGTCATCGCGCCGATTACCACATTATCGGCAATGGAAATAACATCGCCGATGACACATGAATTAACGCAAAGACTGACATTATCCCCAATAACTATCGACTTCTCCCCCGCGCCACCTTTTATTCCAACTGTACACCCTTGCCAAACCTTGAAATTCCTACCAATTTTAGAATAGGCGCTAATTACGATACCTGAGGTATGGGCAATCCATAAGCCTTCACCAACCGCTGCACCAAGCATGATCTCTACGTTGTACTTCCGGCTAATTCGCTCGTTCAGCATCTTGGCGCGCCGTTTCAAGAAACGGCCACCGTCTGCGTGAAGCACATAGGCGACGCGAAACCAGAACAAATAAGCATAGCGATTGCTTCTTTTGCATTTTTGCCTGATACGACGCCACGAAAACCGTTCTTGTTCGCCGCCCAATATTTCCAGGCACCAGTATCGCTTCATGCTATTCAACATCGACATCATTGAACCTCGGACCTCGTGCGCCCCGCTCCTGCGCACATGAGGATTGCCACCGGCAGCCAAAACACAATCCAGTACACTCCAGGGCGCAGAAAAATCACATAAAAGTTTGCAACGGAAACAACGATAACGAACACCATCAGCGCCAGGCCGAGCGAGGCGGAATTTTCCTCGGAACGATAGCGCCACCCGCCTACCAGAAGCGCAGCCATCAAACCAAGAAGCAATACCAGGCCGGGAAATCCGTACTCGTAGAATATCTGCAGATAAAGGCTGTGGGCCTGATTGAAACAGCGCTTAATTCCCTCGATGCAGATATTCGGATCGGCTCCGGCGCCAGCTCCCCACAACCAGAAGCTATCGATCTTCGACCACCACTGCCAGAATATTTGGTCTCTATAACTTGCGTCTATCCCACCCGCTTTCCCAAGAAAAAACAGCCCGAGAACGGCCAGAGGAATAACGACACACAGCAACACGCGAAACTGTCGCGCAGAAAGCGACACTGCAAGTAAAGTCATAACCGCAGCCAAGAGACCAAGCCAGACTCCCCGCGAGTAGGTGAAATAGCAATATGCCGATGCACCGATAAATGCAACCACGGACAAAAGCCTGGCTCCACCCTTTTCGCGCAGCGACAAAAAAAGCGCCACAATCGCAACCACTCCGAAGTACAAGGCGGACACGATAGGATTTTCGAAATCTGCCATTTCATGACCAGACCAGGAATCCAGCCTGAAGGTCCTGAAGCCGAACCCTCGATCGTCGATGAGCAGCGCCTGGATCAGACTGAGCCATGCAAAAATGCCTGCAGTAACGACTACAGCCATAAGCAGGAACCGCCAGAGATTTCTGCTTTGCATGACCAGGCCGATAGCAAGCACATAGAGCCCCACGTAAAGAAGCAACCGCAGCCATCGCCAGGGCGTGCCTACACTCCCCTCGTTGAATACGGCAACGAAGGTCACCCATGCACACAGGGTCACCAACAGGCCAAACGCTTTCTTATTGAACGGCGGCCATACTGACCTAAAGAAAACGAGCGCGATAAGTGCGGGCGCGAACAGCATTATGTTAGTGATGGTAGCGTAACGACTACCATCAGAAATAAAACAAAGCCCGGCCAACTGCAGGTACAACCCAATCGCAAGCATCAGCCGTACAAAAATCATCCCTTTTACCGCCGATTCCATACTTACTCCACCAAACTCTTGATTCGTTTAACGACGGCCGCATAATGTTCTTGCTTAGCCTCTTGCCAACGACCCGGCACGCAATACTCATCACGCAGGTAGCTGATGAACGCCTGCCGCAGCTCCTCGCTTACCCCCCAAGACGGCAGCGTTTCCAGCAAAGCGAGACCTTCCTCGGCACTTCGCGCACTGGCCGCAATACCCTCGATCGCATAGAAAGCCTCCCCCAATACCAGCACGGGTTTTGCCAAGAGAATGCTTTCAAGGCCTACCGTCGAGTTGATCGTAACGACGCAATCGGCGTTTTCGATCAGCTCCTGTGTGGAGTTGCCGTTGGCGAAGATAACCTTGTCTGAAGCCCGCGTGACAAGGTCGGGGTATTTCACACGGCTCGACGGATGCTCCTTCAGAACCACCACCCTTCCGCTGCGCTGCGCCACCAACTGGGCAAAGGAGAACAGCTCGCGCATGTCGCTTATCCAAGGCGAGAACAGCCTGATCTGCGTATCCCAGTCGTCTTGAAACGGGATGAAGATATAACTGCCCGGCAGCTCGACAGACTGGCTTTGACGCTTTGCTTGCCGCGGTACCAGGGTTACCGCTTGGACACCGCGAAGTCGATCGGGGTGTCGCCTTGCATAGCTTCGATAGAACTCAGGATCTCTAGGTACAGAGTTGCGATAATTCACACCACGTGGATCGAGGGTTGTGGTACCCGGAAGCAGACCATTCTCGAAATATAGTTTCAGCACGCGCGCCTCGCACATGCTCGTAAAGAGCGCACAATAGCGGTGGCTGCCATTCCACACTGCCACCGCATCAGGCCGTTCCTTGCGCAGTAGACGTCCGAAACGGAGCGCCATTACCAGCAACTCCAACCTAAGCAGAAGCCGATATACAGCACCGCGATAACGCCCTTTCTTCGCCCGCTCGGCACACTTCTCCCGTACCAGTCGACTCCACTCCACCTGATAGAACGCCCGTCGCAGATCGAAGATCGATGGGAAGGGCAATGTCGCAGGCGTGACAACCGTTCCGGTCAACTCGGACTGCTCAAGAACGGCGCTGAAGTACTTAATCTGGTGCTTAGCCAAGCCGAGAAAAAAAACTTTCATAAATTTAATTATTGATATCCGGGGGGCGGAGCAGACAAACGCAAACCAGGCAGCTCCGAGCCATTCGCCGCCAGTCGCACGCTATGCACTAGCGACTCAAGCGGCTTGTCGGCATGGCCTATGTGATAGTTCAGGAACTCGAACAAGCGCCCTCTCGCCTTTTCCGGCTGAGAAAGAACGCTTTCGACGCATGACGCCAAATGGGCCTCGTCAACGCTTACGGGAAGCCCATATCGCGCAACCGAAAAATGATCCTCGCCCTGCCCAAGCAGCACAAAAGGCACTCCGGCCCGAGCTACATCCAGGACGGCGTTGGTATAGCCGCACAGCACAAGATCGAAGCGCCCAGCGCACTGCTCAAGCGTCTCGTCTGCATCCAAAATCGTGATTCGCTCGGAACGAGCTGCATAATCCAACCAGGGTTTGCCATGTCCGCGAGGGTGAAGCTTTACCGAAAGCGCTGCATCTCGATGCTGCTCGAGCCACCTCAACACCCAGTTGCAATATTGCTGATAGGACTCAGTAGGCTCGTAATCGGGTCCCGAGCCGAGGAACAGCAAACGTGGCGTCCGTTGACTGCCTCTATCGACTAACACGGTTTTTTTTTGATCGGTCAGATAGTACGGCCCCCCAAAGACAGCGCAGCATTCACCAAAAGCCCCGCCAAGCGAAGAAAGATAGTCGTAGGAACTTCTGCCAAACATCAGGTAGTAGTCGTAGTCAAAATAGGCATAACGACTAGACTGCCCGGAGGGCACCGAATGTGCCATATGCATCACTCGCATCCCCTCGGTGCGTAAGGCCTTGATGAAGCTTGGTACTATCCACCCGTTTCGCTCGGTCAGCACCACCTTGGCCCGATAACGTCGCAACAGAAACGCAGCGTGCGCAGCGTGCCAATACAACAGGAACGGGACTGACTTGGCGGGCCTGGCGAATTGCCGGGCCCGAATCAGAACATCATCTGACTCTTCGATAAACTCCTCGACGTGGAGTCCGCTGGACCTCAACGCCTGCAGAAGGGCGGCTTTCCGACCTTGCTCATAGGACTTACGTGAAGGATGAATCAGCAGGACATCGCATGACGCTACCGGGACCCGGCGACCAAGTGACAACAAGAGAACCAGCAGGCTCTTGACTGCCAACCGGGAGCGCAGCCGCCAGGCCGCCACTCGCCCCTTTCCGCGACGTACTGGCTCGCTAACCACGAAGTCACGCAGTTGGCGCAACGTCAGCTCCACGGAGCTTTTCACGCTCAGCGCTTTCCGCTCAGCCAAAGCCGTAGCGCTTTGCGTGTATAGGACGTCTTGAATATCACCCGCCAGTCAGTGCCGATCGCCTGGAGATACATGTCGCGCGCTTCGGCAAACCGCCCGGCGCTCAACAGACCGCGGAACAGCGAGAGGCAGCGCTGAGCCTTGAAGGGTCTACGCAACGATGCCATGAACGCAGGCACTCGCCCTTTGTCAAACACCTCCTCGACGACGGCAAGCCCAACTGCACAGTCCTGCTTGATGTCGTGCCGCATGCTGTCGTCGTGCTTGTAGATCAATGCCATCGGTGCAGCAAGAATCGTGCAGTCGAAGTTTGCCAGCGCTTGGCTGAAGACCGGAATGTCCTCGGCGTTACGAAAACTCTCGGGATAGGTCCCGAGCCGGAATACTTCACGATGGATAGCGGACGCGCCATTGGCGAGCCCGATGGTCTTGTCCAACAAATACCCCCGCAACCGCTCCAGACGATTTGCCGGTAGCGACGCTGGCAAATGCTTGCGGCGCTTTCCGTCGGGCCATACCGCCCAATGGCCGCCGATCACCATGCGCGTGTTCGGATATTGCTTGAGATGCTCGCTCAGCAGCCTCATGGCGTCCGGCGCCAACTCGTCGTCGGCGTCCAGAAATACCAGATAGGTCCCTGCGGCCTCTGAAATACCGCAATTGCGCACGGAGGAAAGACCTCCGTTAGGCTTGCGGATCGCGCGAAAGCGTCCTGGATATCGGCCCTGTAGCTCGGCAAGCACGGCAGGTGTTTCGTCGGTAGAGCCGTCATCAATCACCAACAGCTCGCTATCTTCGCTTAGCTGACTTATTACCGACTCGACTGCGCGCGGCAGGGTCTTCGCGTAGTTGTAGGCCGGTATGACCACGCTGATCAACAAGTCAGGCGTGCTCATACCAATCCATCCCATCCTTCACGACCAGCACATCCTCCATGATCAGGTACTGCAGGTCGGAGCCATAGAACATGTTCAGCGCATCGGTCGGCGAGCAGATCATCGGCTCGCCGCGGCGGTTGAGCGAGGTGTTGAGCGAGACGCCGTTGCCGGTGAGCTTTTCCAGTTCCAGCATCAGGTCGTACCAGCGCGGGTTGTGGCGGCGCTCCAGCACCTGGGCGCGGGAGGTGCCGTCCTCGTGGACCACCTCGCCAACACGATTCTTCCATTCTTCATTGACCTCGAAAGTGAAGGTCATGAACGGGCTCGGGTGATCGACCTTGAGCATCTGCGGCGCCACGGTGTCGAGCATCGACGGGCAGAAGGGTCTCCAGCGCTCGCGGAACTTGATCTGCTCGTTGATGCGGTCGGCCACGCCCGGCACGCTCGGGCAGCCGATGATCGAACGGCCGCCAAGCGCGCGAGGGCCGAACTCCATGCGGCCCTGGAACCAGGCAACCGGATTGCCATCGACCATGATCCTGGCGATGCGCGCAGGGGTGTCGTCGATCTTCTTCCACACCGGCTTGTTGGGGTGGCGCGCACAGGCTGCAATGACGTCCTCGTTGGAGTAGGACGGCCCGAGGTAAACGTGCTCCATCTTTTCCACCGGCACGCCGCGCGCGACGGAGACATAGGCCGCAGCGCCTACCGCGGTGCCGGCGTCGCCGGAAGCCGGCTGAACGAACAGCTCCTTGACCTCATCGCGAGCGATGATCTTCTGGTTCAGCTTGACGTTCAGCGCGCAGCCACCGGCGAAGGCGATCTTGCCGGTTTCACGGATGATGTCACCCAGGTAGTAGTCCATCATCTCCAGCGCCAGCTTCTCGAACAGCGCCTGCATGCTGGCGGCGTAGTGAATGTAGGGGTCGTCGGCGATGTCGCCCTCGCGCTTCGGGCCGAGCCACTCGATCAGCTTGGGCGAGAAGTAGTAGCCCTTGCCCTTCTCTTTATAGCGGCGGAAGCCAATGACGTTGGCGTAGTCGGTGTTGATCACCAGCTCGCCATTCTCGAACTTGGCCAGGCGCGAGAAGTCGTACTTGGCGGCATCGCCGTAGGGCGCCATGCCCATGACCTTGAATTCGCCGTCGAGCATCTCGAAGCCAAGGTATTCGGTGATCGCGCCGTACAGCCCGCCCAGCGAATCCGGGTCGTAGAATTCCTTGATCTTGTGGATCCTGCCGTTCTCGCCCCAGCCGAAGAAGGTGGTGGCGTACTCGCCCTTGCCGTCGATGCCCATGATCGCGGTCTTCTCGCTGAAGCCGGAGCAGTGGTAGGCGCTGGAGGCATGGGCCAGATGGTGCTCGACGGGCTCGATACGGACCTTCTTCAGATCGAAACCGAGCTGCTGCAGGCACCACTGGATGCGCTTCTTGTAGCGATGGTAGCGGCGGTTGCCCATGAGAATCGCGTCTAGCGCGCGGTCCGGCGCGTACCAATAACGCTTGGCGTAGTGCCAGCGGGCCTTCTCGAAGATGCTGATGGGCGCAAACGGAATCGCGACGACATCGACGTCGCCCGGTTTGATGCCCGCCTGCTCCAGGCAGAACTTGGCCGACTCGTAGGGCATGCGGTTCTTGGCATGCTTGTCACGCACGAAGCGCTCTTCTTCGACCGCAGCTATGAGCTTGCCGTCGATATAGAGCGCAGCGGAAGGGTCATGACTGAGAGCGCCGGACAAACCGAGAATCGTCAGTGCCACGGTATAGCCTCTTGTACGTGCGACAGCCAAAGGCTGTCGCGAAACAGATCGGACGCAGCCGACTCAGCGACCGCAAAGAAAGTGGCGAATTATAACGGCACCGGCAGCCGCGAGACATCACGACGAACGTAACTGCGCCAAAGCGATCCACCCCGATGGGCAGAGGATCGTCAAAGCCGCGGCAAGCGCTGATCGAGCAGGCGATACAGCTTCGACTCGACGGGCCAGTTGCGCAGCAGCCGCGCCCGATCCCGGGCGAAAGCGCGGGCGAAGCCGGCGCGGCTGTGGTGTTGCTGTACCGCATCGAGGTCGATCAGCGCCCAGCGCCCGTCTTCCCAGAACAGGTTGTGCCCCTTCAGATCACCATGGCTGACCTGTTCCCGGATCAGCGCCAGCAGCAGGCGTTCCAGGGCACGCAGCTCCGCTTCCGGCGGGTGATCCTCGACATAGGGCCGCCAGCGCGCGATGAGATCCTCGCCCTCGAGCAGCTCGGTAACGAGCCAGGCCGGCCCGCGCGCCCACAGCCAGCGCTGCTCCTTGACAGCCAGCAGGCGGGGCGTGGCAATGCCGAGCAGGTCTAGCCGATTGCCCTGCAGCCAGCTGTGCCAGGCGCGGCTGGGGCGCCAGAAGCGCTTGAGCCAGTGCAGCGGGTTCTTGATGTTGTAGCGCTTGATCAGCAGCGGCCGGCCGGCCAGCGCCACTCGCGCCACCGTGGCCGCACCGCCGGTCTTGAAGATCTGCCCCTGCGCAATGAAGCGGTCCGGGTCGGCCAGGAGTTCCGCCAGACCAGACGCCTCGTCGCGGCGCACCACCTGAGCGCCAAAGGGACCGATCTCCGCCTTGAACAGCGAGCAATCGCGCGCGAGCTTTTTCATGTAATCGCGCACCCGCCAGCGGCGTACCTCATGCACCTGGTCGAGCAACGCATCGAGCGACAGCGCATGCTCGGCATTGGCGAGCAGGTAATGGGCCAGCAGGCTCTCGATGAAGGGTTCCAGCTCGGCCGGCAGCTGGGCGAAGAATACCCCCAAGTTCTGCAGGGCCTGGCCGGAGGACAGCGCCCGGCCAGGCGTCTCGGCCCGCACGCCGCCGCCGTCGACGATGAACAGGCGATCATGCTGGCGCAACAGGTTGTCCAGGTGCAGATCACTCTGCCAGAGCCCACAGGCATGCATTCGGCCGATCAGGGTCAGCGCTTCGGCCAGTATCGCTTGCTGTGCCGGGCAAAGCGGCACCTCGCGCTCGACTTCACGCCAGGCGTCCCAGAGGCTGCAAGCATTTTCCAGGTATTCGAACAGCAGCCAGCCGCCCTCTTCCTCCTGCCAACCCTCGGCGAGTACGCGCGGCGTCGGCAGGCCCTGCCCGACAAGCAGCCGCGCACCGTCACGCTCCCGCTCGAAGTGCCGCCGCGCCTTGTCGCCAACCATGAGCTTGGCAAGCACCTGCCGGTCGTTCCAGCGTGCGCGCCCGACATAGCGTTGACCGGGCAAGGTGCGCAGCCAGGACTCGATCGTCAGCGCGTCGCCGTCCCCCAGTTCGATACGACAGGGCAGCGTCGGGCAGCGCCCGGCATCGGCGAGCTGCGACAGGTTCATCGCCGCTCCTTGTCGCGCCGCCGTTCAATCAGCTGCGCCAGCCAGCTGGCGACGAGTGACTCAGAGCCCAGATAGGCGCTCAATACCTGCCGCACCTCAGCCTCGTGCCAGGGGTTGGCACGCCGGAACAGCGGTTCGAGATCCTTGATGCGATCGCGACGACCGAACAGGAGCGGACGGGTTTTTTCCAGATCGATGAGGCAAGCCTGCCACCGATCGGCAGCCGGGCGCAGGAAGATGTGTTTGGGGTAGAAGCAGCCGTGCATCTGCCCGGCCTCGTGCAGTTGGCGCGCCAGACCGCCTACGGCCTCGGTGATCGCCAGGCGCTCCGCCTCGGCCAGGCTCTGCCAGCGAGCCAGCCAGCTGTCCAGGTCGTTCCAGCCGTCCAGCGCGCGGGTCAGCAGCACCGCACGGCGTTCCGCGCCGACCCGCCGAGCACCGTAGAAACTGGCCTGCAGCGCCGGAATTCCGCGCCGCTGATAGCGCAGAATGTTGCGAAATTCGCGGGCAAAGGTGGGCTCCCCCAAGGGATGGCTCAGGGTGCGCGTCAAATGGTTGCTCTGCCGCTTGAGGTAGAACCCCGCCCCCTCGAGCTCCAGGCGAAACACGCTGCTCCAGCCGCCACGCTCTACGTTCGGCTCGTCCACGGCCTGCAGCTGCAGGCTCCACAATGCATCGAAACCGGCCAGTCCGTTGCGTTCGAGCAGGGCGGCGTCACCCGCTGCGATGTAGTCCTTCACGTCATTCGCGCCCCTGGAAGTACTGGAGAATCTGCCGGATGCGCCGCTTGTCCGCCGCGCCCAGGCGCGCGCGTCGGCGATATTGCAGGTAGAAACGCAGGCGCTGGGTCCGGCTCAGCTGATACTTGGCGACCTTGTCCAGGCAGGCGAGGTCCTTGATGATGCGCCGCTGCAGGAACGGCCCCCACCAGAACGCGCCGGTCGGGCAGTCGATGAAGTACAGCTCGGCGTCCCGGTTGACCAGCAGATTGCGCCATTTCAGATCGTTGTGGGCAAAGCAGTGCTTGTGCATCGTTCGGGTCGCCTGGGCCAGCTGCAGGCTCACCCGCTGTACCCAGTGCCGATCCGCCAGGCGCGGGTCACGGCCGCTCGCCAGCTGCGCGAGGTCTTCGGAGTACAGGATCTCGCGGGTGATCAGCGCGCCGCGCACGAACTGCCCCGCGCGACGCTCCAGGCCATAGGCCACGAGAGGGGCCGTGGGAATGCCCCAGCGCTCGAACAGCCGCAGGTTCTGCCACTCGGCCTTGACCCGCGGCCGGCCCAGGTACTGCCTCACGCCCTTGCCCGCCCCGACATAGCGCTTGACGTAGTAGCGCACGCCATCGCGCTCGATCCGGATCACTTCCGACAGCGGGTCTCGGGTCAGGCGCTCGCCTTGCAAGGCGAAGACCGCCTCCAGGCTGCCGAACTCCACCGAGCGCTCGGCGTAAGCCGGCGCCAGGGTCCAGCCGGCCATCAGAGCGCGTCTCCATAGCGCAGCTTGCGCCGATAGAGTTTCTCCGCCTTGCGCTCCAGCCAGCCGAGCAGCGCAGCTTCGTCGCTGAGCACCTGGCGCAGCGGTTGCCGGAAGTAAGCGCGCAGGAAGCGCAGCTTGTCACGACGGGTCAGGCCGACATCGAGCGCGGAAAAATACAGGGCAGCCAGGTCCTTGTCGCGCCAGCGGCGCGGCGTGCGACGACGGGTCTGGGCGCGATGCAGATCGATCACCGAGAGGCGGAAATCCTCGGGCGTCACCGCACGATCGGTATGCAGCAGGAAGTGGCAGATGTAGCAGTCGCGGTGATTGACCCCGGCGCGATGCATGCCACCGACCATCTCGGCGACACGGTGGATCAATGCGCGCTTGAGTGGCGGCGCTGGCGGCGTTTCGCCCCAGCCGAGGCTGTAGTCCTCGAGACTGATGGTCGGCGCCAATTCCTCGGTAATGATGAACGAGTGCTGGGTCGCCGGGTTGGCGCCACGCTCACCATAGGCAACGGCCGTCATCGTCGGGATGCCTGCCTGTTTCAGCCGCTCGATGGCACGCCATTCCTGCCCGGCACCGAGCACCGGTGCCTTGGCGCTGAACAGGTTCTTGGCGATTTCACCCCAGCCAATGCCACGGTGGATCTTGACGAAATAGCCACGCCCGTCGACCTCGGTACGCAGCGTGCGCCGCCCTTCCAGCTCGCGATAGACCTGGCCCTGAAGCGTCTCCACCTCGGCAAAGGCATCACGTCCCTGCCAGAGCGACTTGAAGGGTTCAGAGAGGATCAGTTGCATGGCCTGCCCCGAGACGGCGCCTGCGGACGGCGGGCATCCGCCGTACCTTTGCAGCGGTGATGCCGGCCACGCGCGCAGCTGGACATCACCACGCCGCTTCCCACCCGGCGCAGTAGAGCTCGAACCCGGCTCATGCCGCATCCCCGAGAATCACGTCGGCCGCTCTCTGCGGCATGGAGTACAGATCGGCGGTGTCGGCGAAGGCCAGCCCGTTGCGGCTCCAGGTCGCCCGCTGCGCCGGGTCGGTGAGCATCTCGGCCAGCGCGCGGTCCAACGCACCCTGGGCGAAGGGGCTCGGTACGACGCGCCCGCAATCGGCCTCGGCAATGTAGTG
Organism: Stutzerimonas sp. CXK-1; assembly: GCF_057738225.1. Classification (NCBI taxonomy): domain Bacteria; kingdom Pseudomonadati; phylum Pseudomonadota; class Gammaproteobacteria; order Pseudomonadales; family Pseudomonadaceae; genus Stutzerimonas; species Stutzerimonas sp. CXK-1. The sequence goes on from NZ_CM173217.1 coordinate 3,644,482, forward strand.
CGCGTAGCCGCAGACATCGGTAACCAGCACCGGCAACCCGGCGACCAGCGCCTCGAGCAGCACCGTGCCGGTGTTCTCGTTGTAGGCCGGATGGATCAGCAGGTCGGCGCCGAGCAGAAAACGCGGCACGTCGCTGCGCCCCTTGAGAAAGGCGACCTGATCGGAAATGCCCAGCGCCTTGGCCTGCAGCTGGAACGGCTTGGGATCATCCTGACCGATGACAAACAACCGGGTGCGCTTCTTCAGCTCGCGAGGTAGCGCCGCGACGGCCTTCAGGCTGCGGTCGACGCCCTTGGTCTTGAAGCCTGAACCGATCTGCACGAGCAGCAGATCGTCTTCGTTCAGGTCAAACTCATCGCGGAACTCGCGGCGCACTTCATCGGCGTTCGCCGGCGCCCGACGGTCCTGCGCAATGCCGGGCGGCAACAGGTGGAAACGCCTGGCCGGCGTGCCGTAATGCTTGACGAAAAGTGGCTGCTGCACCTCGGAGATCATCAGGATCTCGGTCTTCGCCTCGGGAGCGAACACCGCTCGCTCGTACTCGGCAAAGTGCTTGTAGCGGCCCCAGCGCCGATAGAGCGGGTTGCGCAGCGTTTGCGCCTTGTCCTCGAAGCAGGGGTCTGCCGCGTAGTACACGTCCAGCCCGGGCATCTTGTTGAAGCCCACCACGCGGTCGACCGGGCGCGCCGCCAGGTCGCGCTCGAGCCAGGCGGTGAAGCGCTCGTTGCGCGTGTGGTTGAACAGCGCCTTGACCGGCGCCACCAGCACCTCGAAGCCGGCCGGCACCTCGCCCTCCCAGATCATCGTGTAGACGCGAATGGCATGGCCGCGCCGCTGGCACTCCAGCGCGATGCGCATGAAGTCGCGCTGCAGCCCACCGAAGGGAAAGTATTTGTACAGGATGAAGGCCAGTTGCATCAGACGGGCTCCGCCCGCAGCAGGGCTTTGAGTTCGGCAGCCACGCGCTCGGCGGGCAGATCATCGAAACAGGGCTTGTGGCGATCGCCGCTACCGGCATTCGGCCCATCGGCACAGAGGTGGACCTGCGAGCGGCCGTAGGCACCGACGCGGCCAGGCCGTGTCGGGCCATAGAGCGAAATGCAGGGCACATCCAGCGCCGCAGCCAGGTGACCGAGGCCGGTGTCCACCGCCACGCAGGCGCGCGCGCCGGCAATCACGCCAGCCACGCCGGCCAGGTTCAGCTTCGGCAGCACCGCGACCTGTGGCAGGCCGCTGGCGATGCGTTCGGCACGAGCTTTCTCCTCGGCATTGCCCCACGGCAGACGGATCGCCCAGCCAAACGCGCACATGCGCTCGGCCAGTTCGCGCCAGTTGGCCTCCGGCCAGTGCTTGCTTGGCCAGGTAGTGCCGTGCAGGAACAGCAGATAGGGCTCTTCGCTGCCGCTGGCCAGGCGCGAGCGCTCCAGCCCATAGTCGCCGGTACCGACCGGCAGCGGATATCCAAGCGCCTGGGCAAACAGCTGGCGCACGCGCTCCAGTGCATGTTGCTCGCGCGGCACCGCATAAGCGCGGTCGTAGAACCGCGTGGCCAACGGCTCACGCGCCGAATCACGATCCAGCCCGGCCACCGGCGCCTTCACGTAACGGGTCAACCAGGCGCTCTTCAACAGGCCCTGGGCATCGATTACCAGGTCGTAGTGCATCTCCCGCAGGCGCGCCTTGAAGCGTCGGAATTCGCCGGAGCGCCAGGTCTGCAGCGGGTGCTTGCGCCAGCGGCGGATGGCCACCGGGATCACCTGCGCCACTGCCGGATGCCAGGCCGGAATCTCGGCGAAGCCCTCCTCCACCACCCAATCGAAGCGGATGCCGGGCAGCGCCCGCTGCGCATCGGTCAACGCCGGCAAGGTATGGATGACATCGCCGAGCGACGAAGTCTTGATCAGCAACACCCGCACCTAGCGCACCTCGACCGGCTGCGGCACGAGGCGCTCGAGCGCCTCGACCACCTGCTCGGGCAGCAGTTCGCGCATGCAATTGTTGTGACCGAAACGACAGGTACGATCGAAGCACGGGCTGCATTCGAGCCCCAGCCGTACCGTTTCGACGCGATCGGACAGCGGCGGCGTGAAGGCCGGCGAAGTCGAACCGTACACCGCGACGAGCGGCCGCCCCAGAGCAGCGGAGACATGCATCAGCCCGGAGTCGTTCGATACCACCGCGTCAGCGCACGACAGGAGATCGATCGCCTCGGCCAGCGAAGTCTCGCCGGCCAGGTTGACCACTTCTTCGCGCAGCCCCGGAATCAGTCGCTGAACGATGTCCTGGCCTACCAGATGATCATTTTTCGAGCCGAACAGCCAGACCTGCCAGCCCTCGCGAATCTTGCGTTCGGCCACCTCGGCGAAGTGCGCCGCCGGCCAACGCTTGGACTCGCCGAACTCGGCCCCCGGGCACAACGCCAGCACCGGCCGATCGAGGCTCAGGCCGAACCGGGCCAACGCCTGATCGCGGCTGTGCATCTCGATTCGCAACTGCGGGTGCGGATAGGGTTGCGGCAAGGCCGCATCCGGCTCGAAGGCCAGCGCCATGAAGCGCTCGATCATCAGCGGATAACGCGCCTTGTCCAGCTTGCGCAGGTCATTCAGCAGGCCGTAGCGCATCTCGCCTTTCCAGCCGGTGCGCTTGGGAATGCCCGCCAGGAACGGCACCAGGGCCGACTTCAGCGAGTTGGGCAGCAGGATGGCCTGCTGGTACTGACCGCGCAGACCCTGGGCGACCCGGCGACGGGTCGCCAGGTCGAGCACGCCGTGGCCGACCGGAAAGCTCAGCGCCTGGCGGACCTCGGGCATGCGCTCGAGAATCGGCCGACTCCACTCCGGGGCCAGGACATCGATGTTGCAGGACGGGTGCTGGTGCTTGAGGCAGATGAACAGCGTCTGCGCCATCACCATGTCGCCCACCCAACTGGGGCCGATGATCAGGATGTTCATAGGGGCAGCTTCAGGCCTCTGGCGTCGGGCCGCAAGCCGAAACGCAGCCACTGGCTGCTCGGCCTGCCGCCTGGCGCTCGCCGCTTACTTGACCAGCGTCCGCCATTCGGCATGCGCGGCGGTCTTGCCGGTGACCAGGTCGAAGTAGGCCTTCTGCAGGGTCTCGGTGATCGGGCCACGGCGGCCGGCACCGATCTGGCGGCCATCGACTTCGCGAATCGGCGTGACTTCGGCAGCGGTACCGGTGAAGAAGGCTTCGTCGGCGATGTACACCTCGTCGCGGGTGATGCGCTTTTCGACCACCTTCAGGCCGTGTTCGGCGGCCAGGGTCAGCACGGTGCCGCGGGTGATGCCGTTCAGGCAGGCGGTGACTTCCGGGGTGTAGATCACGCCATCCTTGATGATGAAGATATTCTCGCCAGAACCCTCGGCCACGTAACCTTCGGGGTCCAGCATCAGCGCCTCGTCGGCGCCGCCGGAAATCGCTTCCTGCAGGGCCAGCATCGAGTTGATGTAGGCACCGTTGGATTTGGCGCGCGTCATGGTGATGTTGACGTGGTGACGGGTGAAGGAACTGGTGCGCACCTTGATACCCAGCTCCAGCGCCTCGTCGCCCATGTACGCACCCCAGTGCCAGGCGGCGACGATCACGTGCACTTTCAGGCCGCTGGCGCGCAGGCCCATGCCTTCGCTTCCGTAGAACACCATCGGGCGGATGTAGGCGCTTTCCAGGTTGTTCTCGCGCACCGCAGCGCGGGTCGCTTCGTTGATCTCGTCACGGCTGTACGGGATCTTCATGTTCATGATGTGAGCGGAGTCGAACAGGCGGTCGGTGTGCGCCTGCAGGCGGAAGATCGCCGTGCCGGCCGGCGTGTTGTAGGCCCGCACGCCCTCGAACACGCCCATGCCGTAGTGCAGGGTGTGGGTGAGCACGTGGGTGGTCGCATCGCGCCACTGCACCAGCTCGCCGTCGTACCAGATCACGCCATCACGATCGGCCATGGACATGGTTGCCAACTCCTTCAGAATTCGATACTTGCAGGTTGCCCGACGAGGGCTCAGCCGAGCCCCAGTTCGCGCCAGATGCGCGTGACGGCGCGGCGCTCGTCGTGGAATTGATCCCCACTCACCACTCCGGGCAGCTTCTGCAGTGACTGTCGGTGCGCCGCCGCACGGTAGGCCTTGTAGGCGTCCTGCAGCAGCCGGACCTCATCGCCGGTCATCAACCCGGCCTGCTCCAACCCATCGAGAATGCGGATGTTATCGGTGTAGCGCAGCAGCTCAGGATGCTCATGCGACCACGCCAAAGCCGCGTATTGCACCATAAATTCGATATCGACGATACCACCGGCGTCCTGCTTGAGATTGAACGGCGAGGCCGCCTCGAAGGCAGACTCGCTGGTGCCCCCGAGCGTAGCCGAGGTACCGAGGCTGTCGCGCATCTTCGCGCGCATCTCGCTGACCTCCTGGCGCAGCATGTCCAGATCACGAGGCCGCCCGAGCACCGCCGCCCGCACGCGCTCGAAGTCGTTGCGCAGGCGCTCGCAGCCGACCAGCACGCGGGCGCGGACCAGCGCCTGATGCTCCCAGGTCCAGGCCTCCTGCTGCTGGTAGCGCTCGAAAGCGCCGAGCGAGCTGACCAGCAACCCCGAGGCACCGGACGGTCGCAGGCGCATGTCCACCTCGTAGAGCTGGCCGGAGGTGGTCTGGGTGGTGAGCAGGTGGATGATGCGCTGGCCCAGGCGGGTGTAGAACTGCGCGCCGTCGATGGGCTTGGCGCCATCGGTTTCGGCGGTGGGATCGCCGTCATGGATGAACACCAGGTCAAGATCCGAGCCATGGCCGAGTTCGATACCGCCGACCTTGCCATAACCCACGATGACGAATGCCGGATCGCAGGGCGAGCCGTCGCTGCGCCGCGGCTGCCCATGGCGCGCCACCATGTGGCGCCAGGCCAGGGTCAGCACCTCGTTGAGGATCGCCTCGGCCAGCCAGGTCAGATAATCGCTGACCTTCATCAACGGCAGCGTGCCGGCAATTTCCGAGGCAGCGACGCGCAGGCGGTGCGCCAGCTTGAAATGCCGCAGCGCCTCCATCTGCTGCTCGAGATCTTCTTCCGGGATGCGCATCAGCCGTTCGCGCAGCTCGGCCACCAGCTCCGGCGCCTGCGGCGGGTTGTAGAGGCGTCCGGCATTGAGCAGCTCGTCGAGCAGCAGTGGGAAGCGGGTGATCTGTTCGGCAACCCAGGGGCTCGCGGCGCAAAGCTCGAGCAGGCGCTGCAGCGCGCCGGGATTTTCCGTCAACAGCACCAGATAGGCCGAGCGGCGGGCCACCGCCTCGACCAGCGGCAGGACGCGTTCGAGTACCAGATCCGGGTCATCCTGTTCGACTGCCTGAGCCAGCAGCCGTGGAATGAAGGCATCCAGACGCTCACGTCCCAGCCGCTGCATGGTGCGCACCTGGCTGCCATGGCGCAGCGCGACCAGGCGCTGGCAGGCCAGGGCGCCATCGCGAAAGCCCGCCTCGCCGAGCTGCCGGCAGGCGTACTCCTCGTCCCACTCCTGCTGCCAGAGCGGCATCCATTCGTCGACGGCCAGTACGTCGCCTTCGCTCTCCTCGTCCTCGTTCGGATCGGCGATGACCTGGCGGAAATGCCAGTCGATGCGTCCGCGCCAGTGCAGCAAACGTTCGTGGAAGGCATCCCAGTGCTCGAAGCCGAGCATGAAGGCCAGACGATCGCAGTCGGTCTGGTTGTCGGGCAGCATCTGCGTCTGCCGGTCGGCGATCGCCTGCAACGCATGTTCGACATAACGCAGGAAGCAGTAGCCCTCGCGCAGCTCGTCCACGGCCGCGGCGGGCAGGTAGCCCTGCCCGGCCAGGGTGGCCAGCACCTTGAGCAGCGAACGTTCCTGCAGGCTGAGATCGCGCCCGCCATGGATCAGCTGGAACGCCTGAGCGATAAATTCGACTTCGCGGATGCCGCCAGCGCCAAGCTTGATGTTCGCCGCCATGCCCTTGCGCCGCACTTCCTGCTGGATCAGTTGCTTCATGCTGCGCAGCGCTTCGATCGCGGAAAAGTCCAGGTAGCGGCGATAGACGAAGGGCCGCAACATCTCCAGCAGTTCGCGACCGGCCTGCTGGTCACCGCCGACCACGCGCGCCTTGATCATCGCGTAGCGCTCCCAGTCGCGCCCCTGATCCTGGTAGTACTGCTCCAGTGCATTGAAGCTCAGCACCAACGCGCCGGAGGAACCGTAGGGGCGCAACCGCATGTCGACGCGAAAGACGAAGCCGTCGACGGTGATGGCATCCAGCGCCTTGATCAGCTTCTGCCCCAGGCGCACGAAGAATTCCTGGTTGTCCAGCGAGCGCTTGGCACCGACCGTCTCGCCCCCTTCCGGGTAGCCGAAGATCAGGTCGATATCCGAAGAGAGGTTCAGCTCGCAGGCACCGAGCTTGCCCATGCCAAGGATAACCATGTGCTGCGGCTCGCCGGAGCGTGCGCCAGTAGGCACGCCGAACTGCTGGCAGTGGCGCTCGTAGAGCCAGCGATAAGCGAGGTCGATGCAGGCATCGGCCATGGCCGAGAGGTCGCGGCAGGTTTCCGCCAGATCGGCCAGGCGGTTGAGGTCGCGCCAGATGATGCGCACCTGATGGCGGTTGCGGAAGCGGCGCAGCGCGACCGCCAGCGACTCCTCGCTCTCGCACCCGGCGAGCTCCGTTTCGAGCAGCGAGCGCATTTCACCCTTGCCGAGTGGGCGCTCGAGCAGCCCGTCGGCGGCCAGCTGCAGCAGCTGCCGCGGTTCTCGGCTAACCTGTTGGCTGACGAAATCGCTGGCAGCGCACGCCCGGGCGAAGGCCTCGCGACGGGCCTGCGGCCAGCTTTCGAAGGGCGGCGCCTGCAGGTCATCGAGGGCGCCGGCCGCCGCGAGGAACGACTCCTCGGCACGACGGACAAAGGACTGGAGCGCAGCAGGAACGGCGATCAGCGAAGGCAGGCTCATGGGGTACTTCCTTTCTTCGGGCGGGAAAAGCCAACAGCGCGGGCCAGAGCCTCGCAAGCGCCTGAGCCAGGGCCCGCGGCGTCGCTGCGGTTGTAGTTTTGCTACTAAAGAATCCCTGAGGGGGCTGAACACGGGCGGCGTTTTGTAGTAAAACTACAGACGCCTGGTCCTACCCCCGGGCAGCATCCAAGAACATATAACGCACCCGCCCACAAAGCGGGATGCGAAGCAGGCAACCGATTCTGGAAGCCTTTCCGCCATGGAGCAAGCCATGCAAGATCTCGATCCCATCGAAACCCAGGAATGGCTGGACGCCCTTGAGTCCGTCCTCGACCGCGAGGGTGAGGAACGCGCTCATTATCTGATGACCCGGATGGGTGAACTGGCCAGTCGCAGCGGCACGCAGCTGCCCTATGCGATCACCACGCCATATCGCAACACCATTCCAGTCGCCCATGAGGCCCGCATGCCCGGCGACCTGTTCATGGAGCGACGCATCCGTTCGCTGGTCCGCTGGAACGCCCTGGCCATGGTCATGCGCGCGAACAAGCAGGACCCGGACCTGGGTGGCCACATCTCCACCTTCGCCTCCAGCGCGACGCTCTATGACATCGGCTTCAACTATTTCTTCAAGGCGCCGACCGAAGAACATGGCGGCGACCTGGTGTATTTCCAGGGCCACGCTTCGCCCGGCGTCTACGCCCGCGCCTTTCTCGAAGGCCGCATCAGCGAGGATCAGCTGAACAACTTCCGTCAGGAAGTGGACGGCAATGGCCTGTCCTCCTACCCGCACCCCTGGCTGATGCCGGAGTTCTGGCAATTCCCGACCGTATCCATGGGCCTGGGCCCGATCCAGGCGATCTACCAGGCGCGCTTCATGAAGTACCTGGAGCATCGCGGCTTCATCCCGGCGGGCAAGCAGAAGGTCTGGTGCTTCCTCGGCGACGGCGAGACCGACGAGCCGGAATCGCTCGGCGCCATCGCCCTGGCCGGTCGCGAGAAGCTCGACAACCTGATCTTCGTGGTCAACTGCAACCTGCAGCGCCTCGACGGTCCGGTGCGCGGCAACGGCAAGATCATCCAGGAACTGGAAGGCAACTTCCGTGGCGCCAACTGGAACGTGATCAAGGTGATCTGGGGCCGCCTGTGGGACCCGCTGTTCGCCAAGGACGACAACGGCGCCCTGCAGCGCCGGATGGACGAGGTGGTCGACGGCGACTACCAGAACTACAAGGCGAACAATGGCGCCTTCGTGCGCGAGCACTTCTTCGCCACCCCGGAGCTCAAGGAAATGGTCAAGGACCTTTCCGACGAGGAAATCTGGAAGCTCAACCGGGGCGGTCATGACCCGTTCAAGGTCTATGCGGCCTACCACAACGCGGTCAACCACCAGGGCCAGCCGACCGTCATCCTGGCCAAGACCATCAAGGGCTACGGCACCGGCTCCGGCCAGGCGCAGAACATCACCCACAACGTGAAGAAGGTCGACCTGGAAAGCCTGAAGGCCTTCCGCGACAGCTTCGGCATTCCGATCCCGGACGACCAGCTCGAGGCGCTGCCTTTCTACAAGCCCGAAGCCGACAGCCCGGAGATGAAGTACCTGCTCAAGAGCCGCGAGAAGCTCGGTGGCTTCATGCCACAGCGCCGCGCCAAGAGCTTCAGCATCCCGACGCCGCCGCTGGAGACGCTCAAGGCCATCCTCGATGGCTCCGGCGACCGCGAAATCTCCACCACCATGGCCTTCGTGCGCATCCTGGCGCAGCTGGTCAAGGACAAGGACCTGGGCTCGCGCATCGTGCCGATCATTCCGGACGAGGCACGCACCTTCGGCATGGAGGGCATGTTCCGCCAGCTCGGCATCTACTCCTCGGTCGGCCAGCTGTACCAGCCGGTGGACAAGGACCAGGTGATGTTCTACCGCGAGGACAAGAAGGGCCAGATCCTCGAGGAAGGCATCAACGAGGCCGGCGCCATGTCCAGCTGGATTGCCGCGGCGACCGCCTACAGCAACCACAACCAGCCGATGCTGCCGTTCTACGCGTTCTATTCGATGTTCGGCTTCCAGCGCATCGGCGACCTGGCCTGGGCAGCTGGCGACAGCCGGGCGCGCGGCTTCCTCGTCGGCGGCACCTCGGGGCGTACCACGCTCAATGGCGAAGGCCTGCAGCACGAGGATGGCCACAGCCACATCCTCGCCTCGACCATTCCGAACTGCCACAGCTATGACCCGACCTACGGCTACGAGCTGGCGGTGATCATCCGCGAAGGTATCCGTCGGATGGTCGAGCAGCAGGAAAGCGTCTTCTACTACCTGACGGTGATGAACGAGGCCTACCAGCAGCCAGCCATGCCCGAAGGCGTCGAAGAAGGCATCATCCGCGGCATGTACCTGCTCGAGGAAGATGGCAACGACAAGCCGCTGCGTGTGCAGCTGATGGGCTCGGGCACGATCCTGCGCGAGGTGCGCGAAGCGGCGAAGATCCTGCGCGACGACTTCGGCGTCGCCGCCGACGTCTGGAGCGTTCCAAGCTTCAACGAGCTGCGCCGCGACGGCCTGGCGGTGGACCGCTGGAACCTGCTGCACCCGACCGAGACGCGCCGCAAGTCCTACGTCGAGCAGTGCCTGGAAGGCCGCAAGGGCCCGGTAGTGGCCTCGACCGACTACATGAAGCTGTTCGCCGACCAGATTCGCCAGTGGGTGCCGACAAAGGAATACCGTGTCCTGGGTACCGACGGCTTCGGTCGCAGCGACAGCCGCAAGAAGCTGCGTCACTTCTTCGAGGTCGACCGCAACTGGGTCGTGCTGGCAGCCCTGGAACAACTGGTCGCCCGCGGCGATATGGAAGCCAAGGTACTGGCCGATGCCATCGCCAAGTTCGGCATCGACCCTGAAAAGACCAATCCCCTGGACTGCTGAGGAGCGAACAAATGAGTGAGTTGATTCGCGTACCCGACATCGGCAGCGGTGAGGGTGAAGTCATCGAGCTGTTCGTCAAGGTCGGCGACCGCATCGAGGCCGATCAGAGCATCCTGACCCTGGAGTCGGACAAGGCCAGCATGGAGATCCCCGCGCCGAAGGCCGGGGTGATCAAGAGCCTGAAGGTCAAGCTTGGCGACAAGCTCAAGGAAGGTGACGAGCTGCTGGAACTGGACAGCGAGGACGGCAGCGCCGCCGAGCCACCAGCAGCCGCAGCCAGCGAGCCGGCCAAGCCGGCCGAAGAGGAAGCGCCGGCACCCGCCGCCGAGGCGCAGGCTCCGGCCGCCGCTGCGGCAGGCACCGAGCAGAGCCAGGAGATCAAGGTGCCGGACATCGGTTCGTCCGGCAAGGCCAAGGTCATCGAGGTTCTGGTGCAGGTCGGCGACCAGGTCGAAGCCGACCAGTCGCTGATCACCCTCGAGTCGGACAAGGCCAGCATGGAGATCCCCTCGCCGGCTGCCGGCGTGGTGGAAAGCCTGACGGTCAAGCTCAACGACGAGGTCGGCACCGGCGACGCCATCCTCACGCTGAAGGTCAAAGGCAGCGCGCCGGCTGCGGCCGAGCAACCGGCCGCCGCACCGGCCCAGGCGCCTGCGGCGCCGCAGCAGAAGCCAGCCGAGCCGCCGGCACAGGCAGCTAGTGCCGCGGCACCGGCGCAGCCGGCTGCCGCACCCAGCCGCGACGGCGCGAAGGTCCATGCGGGCCCGGCAGTGCGCCAACTGGCGCGCGAGTTCGGTGTCGAGCTGGCAGCCGTGAACGGTAGCGGTCCGAAGGGCCGCATTCTCAAGGAAGACGTGCAGCAGTACGTCAAGAGCATGCTGCAGCAGGGCGCGCCGAGCACGGCTGCCGCCAGCGGCGCCGGCATTCCGCCGATTCCGGCAGTGGATTTCAGCAAGTTCGGTGAGATCGAAGAAGTCGAGATGAGCCGCCTGATGCAGATCGGTGCGGCGAACTTGCACCGCAGCTGGCTCAACGTACCGCACGTGACTCAGTTCGAGTCCGCCGACATCACCGAACTGGAAGCCTTCCGTGTGGCGCAGAAGGCGGTCGCCGAAAAGGCCGGCGTCAAGCTCACTGTACTGCCGCTCTTGCTCAAGGCCTGCGCGCACCTGCTCAAGGAGTTGCCGGACTTCAACAGCTCGCTGGCTCCGAGCGGAAAGGCGCTGATCCGCAAGAAGTACGTGCACCTGGGCTTTGCGGTGGATACTCCCGATGGCCTGATGGTCCCGGTGATTCGCAACGTCGACCAGAAGAGCCTGCTGCAACTGGCTGGCGAAGCCGCTGAGCTGGCAGAAAAGGCGCGCAGCAAGAAGCTCTCGCCGGATGCCATGCAGGGCGCCTGCTTCACCATCTCCAGCCTCGGACACATTGGCGGGACCGGTTTCACGCCGATCGTCAATGCGCCGGAGGTGGCGATCCTCGGTGTCAGCAAGGCCACCATGCAGCCGGTATGGGACGGCTCGGCGTTCCAGCCGCGCCTGATGTTGCCGCTGTCGCTGTCCTACGATCACCGCGTGATCAACGGCGCCGCTGCAGCGCGCTTCACCAAGCGTCTGTCGGAGCTGCTCGCGGACATCCGTACGATGCTGCTCTGAGGCAGGCTCGCGCAAAAAGAAGACCCGCCAACTGGCGGGTCTTTTTTTGCTCGCGGGTCAGCGCCGAACCGCTGTCAGCCCTTTTGCAGGTTGCGAATCAGGAACGACAGCGCCTTGGCCAACTCCGCAGCGCCCTGTTGGTCGCGCATGATGCGTACCAGCGGCTCGCCGTCGGCGGGGCTGCTCACGGTGCAGGAGGGTTCCTGCTCCAGGCAGCGATATTCCAGATAAGGATCGAGGCCGAACACTGACAGGCTGCGATTGTGCACGGCGACCTCGCTACCCGGGCCGCGGCGCTCTTCGCGCACGCGCAACTGGCCGGGCGAGCCGAGATCGAGCCGATAGAGCACATCCTGCGCATCAGGCTGGCCGACCTGGTAGCCGGCACGCAGCGCATAGGTTTCCAACAGGCCGTTGCCGTGCGCCAGCAGGGCCTGGCGATCACTGTTGGTGAGGTACAGCCTGCGTAGCTCGGCCAGGTAACGTGCCGACTCTTCGGAGCTCAACTGAAGCGGTTCGGCAGCCGAAGCGCAGAGCATCACAGAACCCGCAATCGCTGCCGTGAATATCCTTGCCAGCCGACTTGTCAGTCCCTGTCGCATAATGCACCCTTGCCTCTCGTTAGTATCAATTGGCTATCGTCAGATGCTAGAGGCCATTTGGCCAACTCGGTCAGCATACTGGAAGCGAACCGCTCGATGAAAATACATACCGATGCCGCCAGCCGCCTGGCGACCGAGGTTGTGACGCAGTTGCCAGTGCCCTCGCGCCTTGGCTTGCTGCGTTTCGAGCGGCTGAACGAGGCCAGCTGGGCACTGCTCTATCTCGATCCGGCATGCGAACAGCAGATGGGTGTCGCCGCCAGCGAGCTCTGCTCGCTGACCGAATCGCCGTATGCCAGCCTGATGGAGCCCTCGGTCCGTCATCGACTGCACGAGCAGATCCAACAGCAGCTGGTTCATGAAAACCACTACCGGGTCAGCTACTGCCTGCATTGCCCCACGGGCACCCTGGAGGTCATCGAAGTCGGCGAGCAGAGCCACCGATATGGCCGAGAACTGCTGGTCGGTTATCTCATCGCCGGTCGCCAGGCAGATTTGCAGCTGGCGATCGAAGCGGAATCGGCGGGCCAGCCCGCCTCGCTCGACGAGTCGCTGGCCACACCCGAGCTGGACCAACTGTTGCGTTCGCGCGCTCAACAGGCGCTGATCGTGCGGCTGGCGCGGCACCGTTACTGCTCGTCGAACCCACAGCTCGAGGCCGCGCAACTGATCACCCAGGCCGCCGTCGAAGCCTTCGACGTGGGGCGAGCGGCGATCTGGCATCTCGACGGCAGCCGGGCCGAAGCCGTTGCGTCCTTCCTGCGCGAGGATGACAGTTTCGAATACCCCGCCCATGTCGATCTGTCGCCCAGCCCCGGTTATCTCGACGCACTGCATAACAGCCGCACGCTGGAAGCCAACGATGTCGCCGACGACCCCCGCCTCGAAGAACTGAATCGAACCTTTTTCGCCCCGCGCGGCATTCGTTCGATCCTTCACGCAGCCATCCGGGTCGGCGGCGAGGTCGCCGGCATCCTGTGTCTTCAGCACAACGGCGCACCGCGCAACTGGCAACCCGACGAGATCACCTTCGCCGGCGAGCTGGCCGATCAATACGCCCAGGTGCTGGCCAACCAACAGCGGGTCAGCGCGACCCACCGCTTGCAGCTGTTTCGCCGCGCCATCGAACAGAGCGCCAGCGCCTTCATCCTTGTCGATCGCGACGGCAGGGTCGAGTACGTCAACCCGAGCTTCACCGGCATCACGCAGTTCTCTGCGGACGAGGTGTGCGGCCGACGCCTGACCGAGCTGTCGGCCATGGAGAACCTCAGCGAACTGCTGTTCGACACCTCTTCGACACTCAGCCATGGCAACAGCTGGCAAGGCGAATTCCGCAGCCGGCGCAAGAACCTGGAGCCCTACTGGGGCCAGCTGTCGATCTCCAAAGTATTAGGTGAGGATGGCGAGCTGACGCACTACATCGGCATCTACGAAGACGTCACCCACAGCAAACTGGCGCAACAGCATATCGAGCGACTGGCCTATACCGATAACCTCACCAGCCTCAGCAACCGGCCGTTTTTCATCCGCAGCCTGGAGGAGCGCTTTGCCGGTAACCGCGAGCCCAGGCTCTGCCTGCTCTTGGTCGACATCGATAACTTCAAGCGGATCAACGACAGCCTCGGCCATCAGACGGGCGACAAGTTGCTGTCGAATCTCGCCCGCCGGCTGCGCAACAGCCTGGCGAGCGGCACGGTGCTGGCACGCTTCGCCAGCAACGAGTTCGCCATCCTGCTGGACGACCAGGAGGTCGACGACGCCCTTCGCTTGGCTGATCAGGTTCTGCATACCCTCGACCGGCCGCTGTTCGTCGACAAGCAGCTGATCAGCGTCAGTGCCTCGCTGGGCCTGGCCTGCGCCCCGTTGCACGGACGCGATCCGGAAACCCTGATGAAGCATGCCGGGCAGGCGCTGCACAAGGCGAAAGCCAACGGCAAGAACCAGGTCCAGATCTTCACCGAGGCGCTGCATGCCGAGGCCAACTACAAGCTGTTCGTGGAAAACAACCTTCGCCGCGCGTTGAACCAGAACGAGCTGGAAGTGTTCTACCAGCCGAAGCTGTGCCTGCGCAGCGGCCGCCTGCAAGGACTGGAAGCCCTGCTGCGCTGGAATCATCCGGAGAAGGGCATGATCCGTCCGGATCAGTTCATCAGCGTCGCCGAAGAAACCGGCTTGATCATCCCGATCGGCAAATGGGTCGTGCGCGAGGCCTGTCGCATGGGCGTATGGCTGGCTTCCAGCGGCCACGGGGCGCCGCAGATCGCGATCAACCTCTCGCCCAAGCAGTTCTCCGACCCCGATCTGGTCGCTTCCATCGCGACCATCCTGCGCGAGGAAAAGCTGCCGCCCAGCCAGCTCGAGCTCGAGCTCACCGAAGGGCTGCTGCTGGCCGCCACCCAGGAAACACGGCAACAGCTCATCGGCTTGAAGGCACTGGGCCTGACGCTTGCCATGGATGATTTCGGGACCGGCTACTCGTCGCTGAGCTACCTGAAGAAATTCCCGATCGATGTCATCAAGATCGACCGCAGCTTCATCAAGGACATTCCGGACATCCAGGACGACATGGAGATCACTTCGGCGGTGATCGCCATGGCCCACAATCTGCGTCTGAAAGTCGTGGCCGAGGGCGTGGAAACGGCCGCGCAGCTTCGCTACCTGCGCAGCCAGCGCTGCGACATTGGTCAGGGCTACCTGTTCGACCGCCCGATCGCCGGCAAGCTGCTCGCCGAACATCTGCGCCGCTATCCGAACTGGTTGTAACACCGCGCGACATCCGCCGGTCCGCATTCGGCTTTCACCGTCGCGCCAGCTTGGGTAGCCTTGAGCGATCGACCGATACCGAGGCCACCGACATGACACTGCGCTCGCAGATTCTCGTTCACCGTCAGGCGTTGCCAACCGCGGAGCAGGCCCTGCCCGGACGTTCGACGCCCATGCCGGTGCCTGGCAGCCATCAGGTCAACGGCCATCC
Source organism: Stutzerimonas sp. CXK-1 (assembly GCF_057738225.1). NCBI lineage: Bacteria > Pseudomonadati > Pseudomonadota > Gammaproteobacteria > Pseudomonadales > Pseudomonadaceae > Stutzerimonas > Stutzerimonas sp. CXK-1. The sequence goes on from NZ_CM173217.1 coordinate 3,659,585, forward strand.
GCTCACCGGCCCGTTTCCGGACGGCTATGGTCGGGCGCTATTCGCCATGGGCTGCTTCTGGGGTGCCGAACGGCGCTTCTGGGAACAGCCGGGCGTGTGGGTCACTGCGGTCGGCTACGCGGGAGGAATTACGCCCAACCCCACCTATGAAGAAGTCTGTTCCGGTCTGACCGGCCATACCGAGGCGGTGCTGGTGGTGTTCGATCCCGGCGTCATCGAGTACGGCCAGCTGCTCAAGCTGTTCTGGGAATCGCACGACCCCACCCAGGGCATGCGCCAGGGCAACGACATGGGAAGCCAGTATCGTTCGGCGATCTACTGTACCGACGCCGCGCAACTTGCCCAGGCGCTCGATAGCCGCCAACGCTTCCAGCAGCAGCTGGACCGCGCCGGCCTCGGGCCCATCACCACGGAAATCGCCGACGCCCCGACGTTCTACTACGCCGAGGCCTACCACCAGCAATACCTGGCAAAGAATCCCGGTGGCTATTGTGGACTAGGGGGCACGGGCGTCTGCCTGCCCTGAGAAGGCCGGGATTAACGCGGCGGAAAAAGAAAACCCCGCGTTAGCGGGGCCTTTGCAGACTGAATTCCGACATCCGTGATCTGCGCCTCCATGGCGCTTTCCTTCTGGTTTCCTTGTTGTGCTAGGCGCGTTTCCCTGCGCAACGTCCATGTGCAAGTAGCCTAACCCGGCGGCCTTGTGAGCCAACAGTCGCCATCTTGCATCGCGCGATGTAAGCCATCACCTACAACCCGCCATCCGTAGCGAAGGCTATAGGCGATGGCTTACATGCACTCGAATTAAGACTCGACTGATGGCGATATCGTTCCACACGCTGGCGAAATAATTTCAGGATGCCTTCAGATTAAGTCTCAGAACTGCCCTGCCTCCAGGAGATAGAGCGACTCGCTGCCGGCGCGCACGCTCGCCGTGAGCGAGTGAATCCTTGGCAGCAGACGGGCAAAGTAGAAGCGCGCAGTGGCCAGCTTGCCCTGATAGAAGTCGTCGCCTTCTCGCCCCATTGCGGCCTTGGCCATCAGCGCCCACATGAAGGCATAGGCGGTGTAGCCGAACACGTGCAAGTACTCGACAGACGCGGCGCCGATCTCGTTTGGCGAACGCTTGGCTTCCTCGAGCAGCCAGCCGGTCAGCTCATCGAGGTTGTTCAACGCGGCCTCGAGTGGCGCGGTGAATTCGGCCATCTCGGCACCCGCCGAACCGATGAACGCCCGAATGTCCTCAACGAACGGCCGGTAGAGCTCGCCGCCGCTACCCACCACCTTGCGCCCCAGCAGATCGAGTGCCTGGATGCCGTTGGTGCCCTCGTAGATCTGCGTGATGCGGCAATCGCGCACCAGCTGCTCCTGCCCCCATTCGCGAATGAAACCGTGACCGCCAAACACCTGCTGGCCATGCACGGTCGTTTCCAGCCCCAGATCGGTCAGGAAGGCCTTGGCCACTGGCGTAAGCAGAGCGACCAGCGCATCGGCACGCTGGCGGACCTCGGTGTCTTCGCTGAACTTGGCGATATCCAGCTGCATCGCCACGTAGGTGGAGAATGCGCGACCGCCTTCGTTCAGCGCCTTCATGGTCAGCAGCATGCGACGCACATCCGGATGCACGATGATCGGATCGGCCGCCTTGTCCTGCGCCACCGGGCCGGTCGGCGCACGGCTCTGGATACGTTCGCGGGCGTACTCGATGGCGCTCTGGTAGGAGCGCTCGCCGGTCGCCAGACCCTGGATGCCTACGCCCAGGCGCTCGTAGTTCATCATGGTGAACATCGCCGCCAGCCCCTTGTTCGGCTCGCCAACCATCCAGCCGGTGGCGCCGTCGAAGTTCATCACGCAGGTAGCCGAGGCCTGGATACCCATCTTGTGCTCGATCGAGCCACACGACAGCGCATTGCGCTCACCCAGCGAGCCATCTTCGTTGACCAGCACCTTCGGCACGAGGAACAGCGAAATACCGCGCGAGCCGGCCGGCGCATCCGGCAGCTTGGCCAGCACCAGATGGATGATGTTCTCGGTCAGGTCGTGCTCGCCCCCGGTAATGAAGATCTTGGTGCCACTGACCTTGTAGCTGCCATCGGCTTGCGGCTCGGCGCGGGTCCGGATCATCCCCAGGTCGGTGCCGGCGTGCGGCTCGGTCAGGCACATCGAGCCGGCCCAGACGCCGGCGTACATGTTCGGCAGATATTTCTGCTTGAGCGCTTCGCTGGCGTGGGCGTAGATCGACAGGCAGGCGCCCGAGGTGAGCATCGGATACAGGCCGAAGGCCAGGCTCGCCGAGTTCATCATTTCCTCGACCTGCGCCGAGATCGCTTTCGGCATGCCCATGCCACCGTAGGCTGGGTCACCGCCCACACCGACCCAGCCACCCTCGGCATAGAGCCGGTAGGCCTCGGGATACCCGGTCGGTGTACTGACCTTGCCGTCCTGCCACCGACAACCCTCCTCGTCACCGCTGCGGTTGAGCGGGGCAATGGTACCGGCAGTGATCTTGCCGGCCTCCTCGAGGATGGCGTCGGCGGTTTCGGCATCCACCACGTCGGCGAGTGCTGGCAGGCTCTGCCAGAGGCGGGGAAGGTCGAAAACCTCGTTGAGCACGAAACGCATGTCGCGCAGCGGCGCTTTGTAATCAGCCATGGGAAATCCTCGCAAGACGCTTATCGACAGCCTTGAACAGGCCGGTCTCCGGAGTCTAACTGAACAACCAATACCGAATTAAGCGTCTTTTTGTGACCGCATGGTTTTGTATGGTCACCGAATAACCCTATCGGTCGAACAACGGCCGCGCGCCCGTACGCACTGCGCCACGGCCGGCGCCGTGGACGCGAACGCAGTTGCGACCGGCCTTCTTGGCGGCGTACAGCGCCTGATCGGCCGCTTTGATCACGTCCTCCGCGCTGCGCTGCTCGCCAAGGCCCGCCGCCACCCCGATACTGATGGTCACCGACACGCTCGCTGCCGCCGCTCGGCCACGGGCTTGCCGGCCCAGCCGATCGTCGCTTGGGCGCTTGCCACGATCGCGCAACTGCAACGGATACTCCTCGATGGCCTGGCGTACGCTCTCCAGGTAAGGCAGGCATTGCTCTATACAGCGCCCGGGAAACAGCAGGGTGAACTCCTCACCGCCATAGCGATAGGCTCGGCCACCGCCCCCGACCTTGCTCAGCCGGCTGGCAACCAGGCGCAGCACCTGGTCACCGACATCATGTCCGTGCGTATCGTTGAAGGCCTTGAAATGATCGACATCGGCCATCGCGACCACATAGCTGCGTCCCAGCCGCTGCAGTCGCTCGTTCAGTGCCCGACGCCCGGGCAGGCCGGTCAGTTCGTCGCGAAATGCCATCAGGTAGGCTTCGTGCGCTATAGCTCCCACGAGCATCAGCATCGCGTGGCTCGCCAGTACATTCAGCGCGAAGGGCCAGGCAAAAGTCTGCGGCAGCATGAACAACAGCGTACCCAGCGCGACCAGGCCGGCCGCATGCGTCGGGCGTGGTTGACGCAGGTACTGAACCAGCAGCACGACCCAGGCCAGCAGAAACGCCGGATACGCCAGTTGGATCAGCGTCAGCCAGGGGAGCTGCAGCATCGGCCAGCGGATCTCCACCAGCCAATCGTGCATGGCGAGCGGAAAGCGCTGCGCCAGCGCAGCCGCCATCACCGTTACGATGAACAGCACCGCAGTTCGGGCAAGTGCCTCCTGCAACAAATGAGTGCGCTCGCGCCAGGCGCCGAACAGACCATATAGCAATGGCAGCAGCAGGCTGCAGAGATGAAAGATCAGGGCCGCATCGGGCCGTAACTGTCCGCTGGCCCGGTAATGGTCGACCTGGTTGTCGAGCAGGAAATAGGCGAGGTAGATCACCGCCAGCATGAAGCCTTCGCGGATCCGCCCGTAGCTCAGGCAAAGGGCGGCACCAAGCAGCAGGAGCAGAGTCGGCAGCACGTTATACAGCGATGCGAAGAATTCGCTCAGGGCGGGCTGGCGCGCCATCACCAGCCCGGTGACGAGCAGGACCGCGGGAGCCGCGAAATGGGATGGGCGAAACGCGTGCGGGCGTGACACAAGCTGACCGTCAGGTTGTGGAGGCTGGCATTTTGCCCTCACCCGACTGGCAAGGCACGTGACGCTTTGGCAAAAAACCAGATGAAATGAAAAAAGGCCGCTGCAATGCAGCGGCCTTTGCTCGACGCCTTCGTCCTCAGAAACCGAGGGCGAAGTCCTCTTCAGCCATATCCATCAGGTTGTCCGCGCCGGAAAGGATCGCCGCCACATGCGCACGGGTGCGCGGCAGGATGCGCCCGTAATAGAAGCGCGCGGTCTGCAGCTTGGCCTTGTAGAAGCCCTCCTCCTCGGTGCCGGCGGCGAGTTTCTCGGCCGCGACACGCGCCATGTCGGCCCAGAAGTAGGCCAGGCAGGCGTAGCCGGAGAACATCAGGTAATCCACCGAGGCAGCGCCTACTTCCTCACGGTTCTTCATCGCCGCCATGCCGATCTTCATGGTCAGCTCGCCCCACTCCTTGTTCAGCTGCGCCAGCGGGCCGACGAATTCCTGGACGGCTTCGTTGCCTTCATTGGCCTGGCAGAACTTGTGAACGATCTTGGTGAAGCCCTTGAGCGCCTCGCCCTGGGTCATCAGCACCTTGCGGCCCAGCAGATCGAGCGCCTGGATCCCGGTGGTGCCTTCGTACAGACAGGAGATGCGGCTGTCGCGCACGTTCTGCTCCATGCCCCACTCGGCAATGAAGCCGTGGCCGCCGTAAATCTGCACGCCGTGGTTGGCTGCCTCGAAGCCGACTTCGGTCATGAATGCCTTGGCAATCGGAGTCAGGAACGCCAGCATCGCGTCGGCCGCCTTGCGCTGCTCTTCGTCGGCGCTGCGCTGCATGACGTCGACCTGCTTGGCCGCGAAGTACAGCATCGCGCGGTTACCTTCGGCGAAAGCCTTCATGGTCAGCAACATGCGGCGCACATCGGGATGCACGATGATCGGGTCGGCTGCCTTCTCCGGCGCCTTCGGCCCGGTCAGCGAGCGCATCTGCAGACGCTCGCGGGCATAGGTAATCCCGCCCTGGAAGGCGACTTCAGCGTGCGCCAGGCCCTGCAGGGCAGTACCCAGGCGGGCGGTGTTCATGAAGGTGAACATGCAGTTCAGGCCCTTGTTCGGCGGGCCGATCAGGAAGCCGGTAGCGCCGTCGAAGTTCATGACGCAGGTAGCGTTGCCATGGATGCCCATCTTGTGTTCGATCGAACCGCAGCTCACGCCGTTGCGCTCGCCAACCTCGCCTGCCGCGTTGGGCAGGAACTTCGGCACGATGAACAGCGAGATGCCCTTGGTACCTTCCGGCGCATCGGGCAGGCGAGCCAGCACGATGTGGACGATGTTCTCGGCCATGTCGTGCTCGCCAGCGGAAATGAAGATCTTGGTACCGGTGACCTTGTAGCTGCCATCAGCCTGCGGCTCAGCCTTGGTGCGCAGCATGCCCAGGTCGGTGCCGCAATGCGGCTCGGTCAGGCACATGGTGCCGGTCCACTGGCCGGAGACCAGCTTGGTCAGGTAGGTCTGCTGCTGCTCGGGGGTGCCATGCTCGTGCAGGGTGTTCATCGCGCCGTGCGACAGCCCCGGGTACATGCCCCAGGACCAGTTGGCTTCGCCGATCATTTCGCTCATGGCCATGCCGAGCGACTCCGGCAGCCCCTGGCCACCGTGCTCGACATCATGCGCCAGGCTTGGCCAGCCGCCTTCGACGAACTGCTGGTAGGCCTCCTTGAAGCCGGTCGGCGTCTTCACCCCGGTCTCGGTCCAGGTGCAGCCTTCGGTGTCGCCGACGCGATTCAGCGGTGCCAGGACCTGCTCGCAGAACTTGGCGCCTTCTTCGAGGATGGCGTTGACCATGTCCGGGGTGGCGTCTTCACAACCCGGCAGGCTCTGATAGTGCGCCTCGTAACCGAGCAGCTCGTCGCGTACGAAACGAATATCGCGCAAGGGGGCCTTGTAGTCGGGCATAGCGTAAACCTCAACGGTTGGTTCTAGTCTGCTGACCGGCAAGCGGTCATGGCGTATGGAGGTGCTCCAACGGAGCGACCATCATCAAACAGGTGTTTGAAACATACGTTTATGGCAGAGCGAATGTCAAGCAGGGGCCATGACGCCGTTCATCGCCTTTCAGAGAGAAATGGGAGGGAAAAACGCCTCGGGAGGCGAGGCGGCTCAGGCCTGAGTGTCGATCAGCGTACCGAGCACTTCATCGGCGCTGCGGATCATGCGCACCGCAGCCATGGCATCGTATTGACCGCCGCGCAACTCGAGCATCTGCTCGCCGAGGTCGGTCAGTGCCAGGGAATTGCTCACAGCTGGCACAGCGGAAGTGGCGATGGCTGCACCGGCGTCGTCGATACGCCGCTGCCCGGCCTGATAGGCCGCCAGCGCCGAACCAAGAAAGCTGTTGATCTGCATGGCCATGCTTGTGAAGTCGTTCTGCCAGCATTCAAGCAGGCATTGGCACGCCTCGCAACCCGGCGTGCCGGATGCGGCTCAGGAATCCGCCGGTATCGAGATGCCCAGCGGCGCCAGCGCCACGTGTTTCGCCACCGTCGAGGCATCCGAGTCCTCCAGCCATGGCACCGTACCCAGGCAGGGTGCGGGCATCAGCTCGCCGAGCGTGGCGAGATTCTCCGCCAATCGTGAGGTGTGCGGATCGACCACATTGGCGATCCACCCAGCAAGGGCAAGGCCGTCGCGGTGGATCGCCTCGGCCGTGAGCAAGGCGTGGTTGATGCACCCCAGCCGCACCCCGACAACCAGCAGCACCGGCAACTGCGACGCGACCGCAAGGTCGGCCAGGGTTTCCCGACCGCTCAGCGGTACGCGCCAGCCACCGGCACCTTCGACGAGGGTGAAATCGGCCCCGCGCGCCAGCACGCGCTCGATGCCCGGTCGCAGGGTCGCAACGCTCAGTTCGACTCCTGCCTCCCGGGCGGCGATGTGGGGAGCGATGGCGGGCTCGAAAGCCAGTGGGTTCACCGCCGAATAGTCCAGCGGCGGATTGCATTGCGCCTGCAGCGCCAGCGCATCGTCGTTGCGCAGGCCCGCGACGGTGTGCCAGGAACCCGAAGCGACAGGCTTGACCGCCGCCGTGGACAGCCCGGCCAGACGCGCGGCGCAGAGCAGACCTGCGGCGATGGTGGTCTTGCCGACATCGGTATCCGTGCCGGCGACGAAAAAGGCTTTCATGCACTTATCCCCGTACGAAAAAGATACCGCTCACTGGCGCTTGCGCAGCACGCCATAGATCGCCTGATAGGTCGCCGGCAGCCCGCTGGCACACCGGAACGACTCATAGGCGGCAACCAGCGCGCGAACGCGGGCGCGCCCGGTGAGGCCACCCGGGCGGCCTGGGTTCAGATTGTGCGCACCGAGCGCCTTGAGTTCCTGGGTCAGCTGACGCAAGTCGTCGAAATAGAGGACCTCGGGGCGAACCTGCAGACTGACCAGTTGCAGACCGCTGGCCTCGCAGAGTGCGCGGTACACCGCCTCGCTACGGAAACGGTTGACGTGGGTAAAGCCATCGACGCGCTGCCAGCTGTCACGCAGCTCAGCCAGTGTCCCGCTGCACAGGCTGCTGAAGGCAAACACTCCGTTGCTGCGCAGCACCCGGTGTGCCTCGCCGAGCACCGAGGAAAAATCCTCGCACCACTGCAGCGCCAGGCTGCTGAAGATCAGATCGGTGCTATCCGCGCGCATCGGCAGCGCTTCGGCATCGCCGGCCACGAAATGCGTCGCGCCGCCACGCGGTCGTGCATAGCGCAGCATGCCCTCGGCGATGTCCAGGGCGACGCCCCGGGCCTCGGCAAAGCGCGAGTGCAGCGCGCGGGAGAAATGCCCGGTGCCACAGCCCAGATCGAGCCAACTGGACGGTTGCCAGTCACGCGGCAGGTCGGCCAGCAGCGTCTCGCCAACCCGTCGCTGCAGCTCGGCGACGGCATCGTAGCTGCTGGCGGCGCGGGAAAAGGATGCAGCGACCTGGCGCTTGTCGGGCAACGCGTGGGACGACAGCTCGGCCAAGTCAGTCCTCCTCGCCGCGCTGCATGAAAGCCAGCATCGCCGTTGCGATGTCCTCGGCACGCTCGAGAGGCAGCGCGTGGCTGGCGTTTTCGATCACGTCGACCTCCACATCCGGTAGCCAGTCGAGCAGCGCCTGCGCAGCGGCCGCTGGCACCAGCGCATCATTGCCGGCGAACAGATGCAGCTGCGGGCCGACGAAGCGGCGCAGCGCCTCGCGCCCGTCGAGCGCAGCCAGCAGCTGCAGCCCGGCATCGAGCGCGGCGACCGGACACTCCAGACGACTGACCTCGAGCTGCCGGGCCAGGGTACGCGCATCGAAGCCGCCCCGACTGGCCAGCAGGCTGAAGCGCTTTCGTGTCTCCTCAGGCCCCAGGCGAAATGCGGCATGAAAGGCCTCGAACACTTCCGCCGGCATCGCCGCGGGCCAATCGTCCCGACTGCGAAAGCAGGGGTTGCTGCACAGCGTGATCAGCCCGTTGCAGGCATCGCCTCGACGTGCCGCCAACTGTGTGGCCAGCATGCCGCCCAGCGACCAGCCGGCCAGCCAGCTGTCGGCTGGCAGCCGGGCATCGAGCTCATCCAGCCAGGCATCGGGATCACCCAGCGTCGGCAAGGAGACAATATCCACCTGCAGATGCGGCCCCCGTTCGCGCAGCAGCTCGGCCAGGGGTTCCAGCGCAGCCGGGCCGAACGCCCAGCCAGACAACAGCATCAGTCGGTCACGCATCTTCAGCCTCCTTGACGAGTTGGCGCCAGCTCTCGGCCAGCGCCTGCAGCAGGCGCTCGAGCTGCGCTTCGCTGTGCGCCGCGCTGAGCGTGATGCGCAGGCGCGCACTGCCGGCCGGAACCGTTGGCGGGCGAATCGCCCCTACGAGGATGCCGCGCTCGCGCAGCAGGGCGGACAGCCGCAGCGCGCGGGCGCTGTCGCCGATCAACACAGGCTGGATGGGCGTCGGGCTGTCCATCAGGGTCAGCCCGATCTGCGCCGCGCCTTCGCGCAGACGCGCCACCAGCCGCTGCAGATGCTCGCGCCGCCAGCCCTCGCTACGCAGGAGTTCCATGCTCTTGAGTGTGGCACAGGCAACGGCAGGCGGCTGGCTGGTGGTATAGATGTACGGCCGGGCGAACTGGATCAGCGTCTCGATCAGCTCGTCGCTGCCGGCAACGAAAGCGCCGGCGGTTCCGAACGCCTTGCCGAGCGTGCCGACCAGTACCGGCACATCGTCCAGCTCGAGGCCGAAATGCTCGACGACCCCAGCGCCGCTGGCCCCCAAAGCACCGAAACCATGGGCATCATCGACCATCATCCAGGCACCGTGCCGCCTGGCCTGGGTGCACAGCGCCGGCAGCTCGGCCAGGTCGCCATCCATGCTGAACACGCCATCGGTCACCACCAGCGTGCTGCCTTCGGCCTTGCCCAGGCGCTTGCCGAGGCTCTCGGCGTCGTTGTGCAGGTAGCGCGAGAAGCGTGCCCCGGAGAGCAGGCCGGCATCGAGCAGCGAGGCATGGTTGAGTCGGTCCTCGAGCACCGTATCGCCCTGCCCCACCAGCGCGGTAACCGCGGCCAGGTTGGCCATGTAGCCGGTGGAGAACAGCAGCGCGCGCGGCCGACCGGTGAACTCGGCCAGCGCCTCCTCCAGTTCGTGATGCGGCCCACTGTGACCGATCACCAGATGCGAAGCGCCGCCACCCACGCCCCACTTCGCCACGCCGTCCTGCATGGCTCGGATCACCTCGGGATGGTTGGCCAGCCCGAGGTAGTCGTTGGAACAAAAATTCAGCAGGCGCTGGCCATCGACCACCACCTCGGGGCCCTGGGGGCTGGCAAGCAGCGGGCGCTGGCGATACAGATGCTCCGCGCGGCGGGCGGCGAGGCGGGCTTGAAGATCGAAGGGCATGTACGGTTACCGTAGGAGCGAGTCTGCTCGCAGACGAGGTCTGGCACCTGCTTCGCGCGCGAACTCGCTCCTACAAAAGGGCCGGTCAGGCAGTGGCGTCGTAGAACAGTTTGGAATCGCGCTGCTCGATCAGCGCCTGCTCGATGGCCGCCTGGTGCACCTCGTCGTCATGCTCATGGCGCTCCTCGGGCTGGATGCCCAGGCGCTTGAACAGCTGCATGTCCTTGTCGGCCTGCGGGTTGCCGGTGGTCAACAGCTTCTCGCCGTAGAAGATCGAGTTGGCGCCGGCGAAGAAGGCCAGGGCCTGCATCTGCTCGTTCATCTGCTCGCGCCCGGCGGACAGGCGCACATGGGATTTCGGCATCATGATGCGCGCCACGGCGAGCATGCGGATGAAGTCGAACGGATCGACGTCCTGCTCTTCGGCCAGCGGCGTGCCCTTGACCTTGACCAGCATGTTGATCGGTACCGATTCCGGATGCTCGGGCAGGTTGGCCAGCTGGATCAAAAGGCCGGCGCGGTCGTCCAGCGACTCGCCCATGCCGAGGATGCCACCCGAGCAGATCTTCATCCCCGCCTCGCGCACGTAGCTCAGCGTCTCCAGACGCTCGGCGTAGGTGCGGGTGGTGATGATGTTGCCGTAGAACTCCGGCGAGGTATCCAGGTTGTGGTTGTAGTAGTCCAGGCCCGCTGCGGCCAGGGCGCGGGTCTGCTCCTGATCGAGCTTGCCGAGGGTCATGCAGGTTTCCAGGCCCATGGCCTTGACGCCCTCGACCATCTTCAGCACGTAGGGCATGTCCTTGGCCGACGGATGCTTCCAGGCCGCGCCCATGCAGAAGCGCGTCGAGCCGATGGCCTTGGCCTCGGCGGCGGCCTCGAGCACCTTCTGCACTTCCATCAACTTTTCCTTGTCCAGACCGGTGTTGTAATGGCCGGACTGCGGACAGTACTTGCAGTCTTCCGGGCAGGCGCCGGTCTTGATCGAGAGCAGTGTGGAGACCTGCACGCGGTTGGCGTCGAAATGCTGGCGATGCACCGTCTGCGCCTGGAACAGCAGGTCATTGAAGGGCTGGGAGAAGAGCGCCTTGACCTCCTCGAGGGTCCAGTCGTGGCGAATGACGGAAGCGGACGTGGCGCTCATGGCTGTTCCTTGTAATAAATAGCGGCTCGCGGGCCTGGCACGGATGCGGAATGGTTAGCCAAGGCCCGGAAGCTGTCAACCAGGAATGGAATCATGGTTTACAAGTGGCTAACTATTGAGCAATTTTGCCTATTGTGTGACGAGGCCATCGGCGACGGAGCGTTTTGCCACGCCTGTGAACGAGAGCTGCCATGGCTCGGCGGTCACTGTGCGATCTGCGCCCTGCCGCTGCCGACCGCGGGCCTGGCGTGTGGTGAATGCCTGCGCCATCCGCCCGCCTACGATCGGGTGGAGGTGCCCTGGCGCTTCGCCTTTCCGGTCGACACCCTGATCAATCGTTTCAAGCACCAGGCGCGCTGGCCCCTGGGTCGCGTCCTGGCCGACGGCCTCGCGGGCCATCTGCGGCACGCCTTCGGCGAAGGGCTCGAACGCCCGGATGCGCTGCTGCCGGTGCCGCTGGCGCGCCGGCGTCTGCGCCAGCGCGGTTTCGACCAGGCCAGGATGCTCGCCGCCTGGCTGGGTGCATCGCTGGCACTGCCGGTCGACACGAGCCTGCTGCGACGCCACCAGGACACCGCACCGCAGCAGGGGCTGGATGCGGCCAGTCGCCGGCGCAACCTGCGCCACGCGTTCACCCTGGCGAGCGATGCCCAGGTGCGCGAGCGGCACTTCGCCCTGGTCGACGACGTGCTCACCACCGGAGCTACCGCCAGCACACTGGCACGCCTGCTCAAGCGAGCCGGCGCGGCGCGGGTGGACGTCTACTGCCTGGCCCGAACGCCCAAGCCGGGGGATTGAGTGTGTCGTCGTGCACGGTGGAAATTCGCTGCGCGAGAGTCATGCCCTACGTACACTGCACGGCCCAACTCGCGGAGCCGGTCATGTCCCATCCCTTCGACAACCTCACCCCCGACCTGGTCCTCGATGCCGTGGAAAGCCTCGGCTTTCTCAGCGACGCCCGTGTACTGGCGCTCAACAGCTATGAGAACCGTGTCTACCAGGTGGGCATCGAGGATGCCGAACCGCTGATCGCCAAGTTCTACCGCCCCGCCCGCTGGAGCGATGCGGCGATCCTCGAGGAGCACCAGTTCAGCCTGGAGCTGGCCGAACATGAGGTGCCGGTGGTGGCGCCGCTCGCGCGCAACGGCACGACGCTGTTCGAACACGCCGGCTTTCGCTTCGCCCTGTTCCCGCGGCGTGGCGGTCGTGCGCCGGAGCCGGGCAACCTCGATCAACTCTATCGCCTCGGCCAATTGCTCGGGCGCCTGCATGCGGTGGGCGCCAGCCGGCCGTTCGCGCACCGCGAAAGCCTCGGCGTGCAGAACTTCGGCCATGATTCGCTCACCACCCTGCTCGAGGGCGACTTTGTCCCCCGCAGCCTGCGCCCGGCCTATGAATCGGTGGCACGCGACCTGCTCAAGCGGATCGAGGACACCTTTGCCCAGGTGCGATTCACGCCGATTCGCCTGCATGGCGACTGCCACCCGGGCAACATCCTGGCCCGCGACGAAGTCTTCCACCTCGTCGACCTGGACGATTGCCGCATGGGGCCGGCCGTGCAGGACCTGTGGATGATGCTCGCCGGCGAGCGTCACGAACGGCTCGGCCAACTGGCCGAACTGGTGGATGGCTACCAGGAATTCCACGATTTCGCCCCGCGCGAGCTGCCGTTGATCGAGGCCCTGCGCGCCCTGCGGCTGCTGCATTACAGCGCCTGGCTGGCGCGGCGCTGGGACGACCCGGCGTTCCCCATGAGCTTTCCCTGGTTTGGCAGCGAGCGCTACTGGGGCGACCAGGTGCTGATCCTGCGCGAGCAGATGTCGGCGCTGCAGGAAGAGCCGCTCAGACTGTTCTGAGACGGCCAAGCGGGGCGACTTCAGCCCCGTGACGGTGGATGTGAAAAGCGACATCCACCCTACGAATCCAGGCGTCTGCGTAGGCTGGATCGCGCTTTATCGATCCACCGGGTGGCGATCCACCGGGTGGCGATCCAACAGACGGCGCTCTCGGCGGCTCAGGCCTCTTCGATCAGCCAGTCCAGCCGCCAACCGCCCTGGCTCTGCGCCAGGCGTTCGGCCAGCCAGGGCAACAGCTCGCGCAGTTCCTCCTCCAGCCCCCACGGCGGGTTGGCAATGGCCAGGCCCGAACCGGCCAGGCGACTGGCGTCGTCGGCGGGGTGGACGAACAGTTCGGCGCGCAGCAGTTTCGGGGCGCCGCTGCGGGCGAGGTCCTGATAAAAGCGCTTGAGCTGACGCTCGTCCTTGATCGGATACCAGATCACGCCGATGGTCTGGCGCATGCGGCCGAGCGCTTCCTTGAGCGCCGTGACGCATCGGCTCAGTTCGTCGGCCTGTTCGAACGGCGGGTCGATCAGCAGCACCACGCGCTTCTCGCGGGTCGGCATCAGCGCCCGCGGTACATGCCAGCCCTCGCCCCGGTGCACCGCCACGCGGCGGTCGCCGGACATGTTGTCCTTGAGCAGGGCGCCATCCTCGGGGTGCTTCTCGTTGAGCTGCAGGCGATCCTGCTCGCGGGTCAGCTGCCGCGCCAATTCCGGCGAGCCCGGGTAATAGCGCAGCGCGCCGTCCGGGTTGAGCTGGCGGATCACGCCGAGGTAGTCGTCTAGCAGCGCCGGGCGGGTTTCGGCCTGCCAGATGCGAGCGATGCCCTGCAGCCACTCGCCGGTGCGGCTGGCCTGGTCGCCGGCCAGGTCGTAGAGCCCTACGCCGGCGTGGCTGTCGAGGTAGGCCAGCGGGGCCTCCTTGCGCGACAGCAGGGCGAAGATCCGGCTCAGGACGAGGTGTTTGAGCACGTCGGCATGGTTGCCGGCGTGGAAGGCGTGGCGGTAGTTCATCTGATCGCTCCTCGAGAGGCGCGCAGTTTACTCGCGCGGCCCGCCGCTGCGCAGGCCGTTCATGACCGTTGACGTGTCCCTATGGGTAGGCTGCGGCTAGAGTGTCAGGCATATCCACCCATCACCACGGAGCCGACCATGAACCTGCGCGATCTACTTGGCATACAGCACCCCATCATCCAGGCCCCCATGGCCGGCGCCCAGAACCACCAGCTCGCCGCGGCGGTGTGCCAGGCCGGAGGCCTGGGCTCGGTGCCGGCAGGCATGCTCGATGCCGCCGGCCTGGAAACGGAGCTGAGCGCCCTCGAAGCGCTGACCGACCGGCCCTACAACGTCAACTTCTTCTGCCATCAGACTCCGCCGCATGACCCGGCGCGCATCGAAACCTGGCACCGGTTGCTGGCGCCCTATTTCGCCGAATTCGGTGTCGACCCGGCGCAGATCCCCGGCGAGGCGACCCGCCAGCCGTTCGACGCGACGATGGCCGAAGTGCTGGAACGCCATCGGCCGGCACTGATCAGCTTCCATTTCGGCCTGCCAACGCCAGACCTGCTGCAGCGCGCCCGTGCCACCGGCGCCAGGATCGCCTCCAGCGCCACCACGCTCGAAGAAGGCCTCTGGCTACAGGAGCACGGCGTCGACCTGGTGATCGCCCAGGGGCTCGAGGCCGGCGGCCATCGTGGCATCTTTCTCAGCGAAGACCTGACTACCCAGCTCGGCACCTTTGCCCTGTTACCGCAGCTGGTCGCCGCGCTGGATGTTCCGGTGGTGGCCGCCGGCGGCATCGCCGATGCACAGGGAGTGACCGCCGCGCAGGCATTGGGCGCGGCCGGCGTTCAACTCGGCACCGCTTACCTGCTGTGCCCGGAAAGCCGCACCAATGCGCTGCACCGCGCGGCGCTGAAGAGCACGCGTGCCCGGCACACGGCGTTGACCACGGTGTTTTCCGGCCGGCCGGCGCGCGGGATCCTCAACCGCCTCATGCGTGAGCTCGGCCCAATGCCCGACGGTGTGCCGGAGTTCCCCCTGGCCGGCAATGCCATCGCCGCGTTGCGTGCCAAGACCGAGCGTCTCGAGCTGGATCACTGCACGCCGCTATGGGCCGGACAGAACGCCAGCGGTTGCCGGGAAGTCCCGGCCGCCGAGCTGACCCGCGAACTGGCGGCCGGCTGGCGCAGCTGATCAACCGCCCGTATCGATCAGCCGCGCCTGCGCCAGCGCGGCGAGATCGGCCGAGCCGGTGCAGAAGCAGACGACCCGCAACTGCTCGATGACCGCGCGAAAATGCTCGACCACCGCCTCGCTCGACTGCAGCGCGCTTTCCAGCACGGCGGCGGCCTGGGCGACGAGGTTGGCGCCAAGACGGATCGCCTTGGCCGCATCGACGCCGTCACGGATGCCACCGGAGCCGATCAACAAGGCCTCGGGGCAGGCCTGGCGCACCTGGCGAAGCGCCTCGGCCGTGGGAATGCCCCAGTCGACAAAGGCTTCGGCCACCAGCCGCTGCCGCTGATTGGTCGCCCGCGCCGCCTCCACTGCGGCCCAGCTGGTGCCTCCCAGGCCGGCGATATCGAGCGCGGCGACACCCGCATCGAGCAGCCGCCGCGCCACCGCGGGCGACAACCCGCAGCCGACCTCCTTGACCACCAGCGGCACCTCGAGCCGCGGCGCCAGCGCCTCGATGGCGCCGAGCACGCCGCGCCAGTCGCGGTCGCCTCCCGGCTGCACGGCTTCCTGTAACGGGTTGAGGTGGATGATCAGCGCATCGGCCTCGATCATCTCCACCGCCCGCCGCGCCTCGTCCACGCCATATCCCAGCACCAGCTGCGCCGCGCCAATGTTGCCGAGCAGCGGTACGTCCGGCGCCAACCGACGCAGCTCGCGGGTCAGCCCCTGGTTGGCCTCGCCCGCCTCCAGCGCCACCCGCTGCGAGCCCACCGCCAGCGCGATACCAAGCGCCTGTGCGGCCTCGGCCAGATGCCGGTTGATCGCCTCGGCGCGCGCCGCGCCACCGGTCATCGAGCTGATCAGCAAGGGTGCCGCCAGCGGCCGGCCGAACAGCGTGGTACCCAGGTCGATTGCGTCGAGGTCCAGCTCGGGCAAGGCGCAGTGCTCGAAGCGCAACGCTTCGAAGCCCGCGGATGCCGAGGCGCGCCGGCGCGAGGCATCGAGGACGATGTCCAGATGATCGTTCTTGCGCGTGGTCAGCTCGTTGTCGGCCATGTCGTCCTCCTCGGTTACCGCGCAGGATGCCAGAAGAGAGCCGGTTTTATGGCTCCATCACCCGAATGTATGGAGCTAGGCAGCGCGCGCGGGCGCTCCTTAGACTCGGCCGCACAAGAACCGGAGGTGCCACCATGCCCGAGACCCTGATCTGCCAGCGCAACCTGGCATTCGAACTGTACGAAGTGCTGGATGCCGAGGCGCTGACCCGGCGCGAGCGCTTCGCCGAGCACAGCCGCGAGACCTTCGACGCGGCGCTGGGCACGGCGCGCACCATCGCCGAGAAGTACTTCGCCCCGCACAACCGCAAGTCCGACGAGCACGAACCGGTCTACCAGAACGGCGAGGCGGTGCTGATTCCCGAGGTCAAGCCGGCGGTCGATGCCTTTATCGAGGCGGGTTTCCACAACGCCGGGCGCAGCTTCGAGGACGGCGGCATGCAGCTGCCCAACCTGCTGTCGCGCGCCTGCTTCGCGCACTTCCAGTCGGCCAACATCGCCACCAGCTCCTATCCGATGCTGACCATGGGCGCGGCCCACCTGATCGAGGCCTTCGGCTCCGACGAGCAGAAGCGCCTGTTCCTGCAGCCGATGATCGATGGCCGCTTCTTCGGCACCATGGCGCTCACCGAGCCGCACGCCGGCTCCTCGCTGTCGGACATCCGCACCCGCGCCGAACCGGCCGGCGACGGCAGCTATCGCCTGAAGGGCAACAAGATATTCATCTCCGGCGGCGACCACCCGCTGTCGGAAAACATCGTGCACATGGTGCTGGCCAAGCTGCCGGACGCGCCGCCCGGGGTGAAGGGCATCAGCCTGTTCATCGTGCCGAAGTTCCTGGTCAACGACGACGGCAGCCTCGGCAAGCGCAACGATGTGCTGCTCGCCGGGCTGTTCCACAAGATGGGCTGGCGCGGCACCACCAGCACCGCGCTGAACTTCGGCGACAACGGCGAGTGCGTCGGTTATCTGGTCGGCGAGCCGCACAAGGGCCTGGCCTACATGTTCCAGATGATGAACGAGGCGCGCATCGGCGTCGGCATGGGCGCGATCATGCTCGGCTACGCCGGCTACCTCTACTCGTTGAACTACGCCCGCGAGCGACCCCAGGGGCGCCTGCCGGACGGCAAGGACCCGGCTTCGGCGCAGGTGGCGATCATCGAGCACACCGACGTCAAGCGCATGCTTCTACTGCAGAAGGCCTATGTCGAAGGCGCTTTCGACCTCGGCCTGTACTCGGCGCGGCTGGTCGACGACGAAATGACCGCCGAGAGTGAGCAAGAGCGGCGCAACGCGGGCGAGCTGCTCGACCTGCTCACCCCCATCGTCAAGTCCTGGCCCTCGGAGTTCTGCCTCAAGGCCAACGAACTGGCGATCCAGATCCTCGGCGGCCATGGCTACACCCGTGAATACCCGGTGGAACAGTACTACCGCGACAACCGTCTTAATCCGATCCACGAAGGCACCCACGGCATCCAGTCGCTGGACCTGCTCGGCCGCAAGCTGATGCAGAACAAGGGTGCCGGCCTGCGCCAGCTGCTCGGGCTGATCCAGGCCTGCTGCGCACGCGCCGCCGAATACGACTCGCTGACCGCACTGCGCCAGCCGCTGGAGCAGCACCTCGCCGGCCTGACCCGCGTGACCCAGGCGCTGCTCGGCGATCTGATGGCCGGCAAGGTCAACCAGACCCTGGCCAACTCGGCGCTGTACCTGAAGGTCTTCGGCCATGCCGTGGTTGGCTGGCGCTGGCTGGAACAGGCGATCCGCGCCGAGCAGGGCCTGGCCGGCGGCCAGCCGGCGGACGCCGATTTCTACCGTGGCAAGTTGCAGGCGGCGCGCCTGTTCCTCACCTGGGAAGTCCCGGCATGCGCGTCGGAGCTTGCCCTTCTCGAGGCGCGCGACGACACTTGCCTCGCCATGCAGGACGCCTGGTTCTAGCATCGACGAGCCCTCCACCCGAAGCGCCCCGCCGATGCGGGGCGTTTTTTTGACTGTCCGTCAAAACATCGGGTTACAATCACTGGCACGTCTCATGCATAACCAGCCGTTAGCATGATCGCGGCCAGTCAGTATCTATCGGAGCGCTCATTTGGACGTCGGCAACATCAACCACCTGTTTTTCATTGGTGCCTTGTTGGTTGCGGCAAGCATTCTGATGAGTTCGCTATCGGCCAAGCTCGGCGTCCCCATCCTCGTCATCTTTCTCGCTGTCGGCATGCTGGCCGGTGTCGATGGCGTCGGCGGCATCGTCTTCAACGACTATCAGCTAGCCTTTGTGATCAGCAACCTGGCGCTGGCGGTGATCCTTCTCGACGGCGGCATGCGTACACGCACCGCGACCTTCCGCGTCGCGCTCAAACCGGCGTTTTCCCTGGCGACGCTGGGCGTGGCGATCACCTCCGGCCTGACCGGCCTGGCCGCCGCCTGGTTATTCGAGCTGCCCTTGCTGCAGGGCCTGCTGATCGGCGCGATCGTCGGCTCCACCGACGCTGCCGTGGTGTTCAACCTGCTCAACGGCAAGGGGCTGAACGAGCGGGTCGGCTCGACGCTGGAGATCGAATCGGGCAGCAACGACCCCATGGCCATGTTCCTGACCGTGGCGCTGATCGACATGCTGCTGGCCGGCCAGACCGGCTTCAGCTGGGACTTCCTGCTCAAGCTGGTCCAGCAGTTCGGCATCGGTACGCTGCTCGGCCTGGCCGGTGGCTGGTTGCTGCTGCAACTGATCAACCGTCTTTCGGTAGCCGACGGGCTCTATCCGCTACTGGCGGTGGCCGGCGGCCTGATGATCTTCGCCCTGTCCAGCGCGGTCGGCGGCAGCGGCATCCTGGCGATCTACGTCTGCGGCCTGCTGCTGGGCAACCGGCCGATCCGCAACCGGCATGGCATCCTGCACATGTTCGACGGCCTGGCCTGGCTCAGCCAGATCGGCATGTTCCTCGTGCTCGGCCTGCTGCTCACGCCCAGCGATCTGTTGCCGATCGCCGTGCCGGCATTGGCGCTGTCGCTGTGGATGATCCTTTGCGCCCGCCCGCTCGCGGTGTTCGTCAGCCTGCTGCCGTTTCGCAGCTTCCATCTGCGCGAGCGGCTGTTCATATCCTGGATCGGCCTGCGCGGCGCCGTGCCGGTGATCCTGGCGGTGTTCCCGCTGATGGCCGGGCTGGAAAATGCCCAGCTGTTCTTCAACGTGGCGTTCTTCATCGTGCTTGTGTCGTTGCTGCTTCAGGGCTCGACGCTGGCGTGGGCGGCGAAAAAGGCCAAGGTCGAGGTTCCACCCTCGCCTCTGCCGATCTCGCGTACCGGCCTGCAGGTCCATACCACCAGCCAGTGGGAGCTGTTCATCTACCGCTTGAGCGCCTCCAAATGGTGCGTCGGCGCCGCCCTGCGCGAACTGAAGATGCCGCCGGGCACCCGCATCGCCGCGCTGTTTCGTGGTACCGAGCTGCTGCACCCGTCCGGCAGCACGCGGCTGCAGGTCGGCGACATCCTCTGCGTGATCGGCCATGAAGAAGACCTGCCGGCGCTCGGCAAGCTGTTCAGCCAGGCGCCCAAGCGGGGCCAGGACATGCGTTTCTTCGGCGACTTCATCCTCGAAGGCGAGGCCGAACTCAGTGCCCTTGCGGCGCTGTACGGGCTCAAGCTCGGCGAGGTCGATGGCAGTCGCCAGATCGGCCGCTTCCTTGCCGAGCAGATCGGCGGCCAGCCGGTGGTCGGCGACCAGGTCGAGTGGAACGGCCTGACCTGGACGGTCGCGGCAATGGAGGGCGGCGAGGTTCGCAAGGTCGGCCTGCGCTTCCCCGAAGGCGAGAAACCCGGCCCTCAACTGCTGCTGTGAACCAACCGGATTGCGGTTGATCTTACGGGCTCGCGCTGCCCCGGCGCAGCCCGTAGACTCATCGCTCGTTCGACCTCCCAGATGGCATTCATGGCTCCCTTGCGCACGTTCCTGCTGGCCCTCCTGCTCACCCTGTCCGCCTTCGCGCCAGGTCTGCAGGCACAGCCGCTCGACGCCCTGAGCGGCAACCAGGCAAGCGCCGAAAGCGAGAGCAAGCCGGCCCAGCCGAGCCTCACCGAGCAGGCCCAACAGCAGCAGGACCAGGCCGCGACCAGCGCCCAGCAGCTCGAGGACCTCAAGCGCCTGCTCGCCCAGGCGCCGCGCGAGATCGAAACGGCGCAGCGCGACCTCGGCAAGCTCAAGGCCGGGCCGACGCCCGACCCGGCCAAACGCCATGCCGGGCTTTCGGTCGAGGCGCTGGAGCAGCGCCTGGCGCAGCGCCTGACCGAGCTGTCGGACTGGCAGAAGCAGCTGACTGAAGCGAACAGCCTGATCATCACCGCACAGACCCGCCCGGAGCGGGCGCAGTCGCAGATCGCCAATGCCCAGTCGCGTATCCAGACGCTCAATGCGCAGCTGAAAAGCGGGCGCGACAACGGCAAGGCGCTCAGCGACGAGCAGCGCGCACTGATCGAGGCCGAAATCGCCGCGCTCACTGCGCAGATCGAGCTGCGCCGGCAGGAACTGGCCGGCAACAGCCTGTTGCAGGACCTCGGCAAGGCGCGCCGGGATCTGCTGGCCGAGCGTATCGCACGGGCCGAGCAGGAAGCGCAGGCCCTGCAGGCGCTGATCAACGAGAAGCGCCGCGCCGAATCCGAGCAGACCGTCGCCGAGTTGTCGGCCAAGGCCCAGCAGGCCGGCTCCGACAAGCTGCTGGCCGCCGAAAGCGCCGAGAACCTGAAACTCTCCGACTACCTGCTGCGCGCCACCGAGCGGCTCAATGCGCTGAACCAGGAGAACCTGCGCGCGCGCCAGCAGCTGGACACGCTGACGCAGACCGACCGCGCGCTGGAGGAACAGATCGCCGTGCTCGAGGGCAGCCTGCTGCTGTCGAAGATCCTCTATCAGCAGAAGCTGAACCTGCCCAAGGTGCAGCTGGACAAGAACCTCGCTGACGAAATCGCCGACCTGCGCCTCTACCAGTTCGAGCTGAACCAGGCGCGCGACCGCGCCGGCAACCCACAGAGTTATGTCGACAAGCTGCTTGCCGACCAGCCGGCCGAGCAGGTGACCCCGGAGCTGCGCGCCGCCCTGCTCGACCTGGTGCGCACCCGCAGCGAACTGCTCGACCGCCTGAACCGCGAACTCAATGCCCTGCTCAATGAGTCGATCACCCTGCAGCTGAACCAGAAGCAGCTGCACGACACCGCGCGGGCGCTCAGCGCGACGCTCGACGAGCAGATGTTCTGGATCCCGAGCAACAAGCCGCTGGACTTCAGCTGGCTGGCCAGCGCCCCGCAGCGCCTCGAGCGCCAGCTCGGCAGCATTCCCTGGGCCGCGGTGGTGAGCGAGCTGGGCGCCGGGCTCAAGGAACGCCCGCTGCTGTTCCTGCCCTTGCTGCTGTCGATCGCCGTGCTGCTCTGGCGGCGCCGGGCGATCAACGCCAAGCTCGACGCACTGAGCCGCGACATCGGCCATTTCCGCAACGACAGCCAGCTGCACACGCCGCTGGCGTTGCTGCTCAATGTGCTGCTGGCGCTGCCCGGCGCGCTGTTGCTGGCGCTATGTGGCTATCTGCTGCAGATCGATGCGCGCGGCCAGAACCTCGGGCTGGGCGCGGCGCTGTACCAGATGGCGCAGGCCTGGCTGGTGTTCTACACCGCCTACCGAATGCTCTCGCCAGGCCGCGTGGCCGAGCTGCATTTCCGCTGGTCGCATCCGCAGGTGGCCTTTCTGCGCAACGAGATCCGTCGACTGGGCCTGGTCGTACTGGCGCTGGTGGTAGTGGTCAGCATCGCCGAGCAGCAACCGGCCAATCTTGCCGACGACGTGCTCGGCCTCGTCGTGGTGCTGACCTGCTATGCACTGATGAGCTGGCGTCTGATGCGCATCCTGCTCAAGGGGCCGGCCACCGAGAACGCGCCGCCGGCGCGGCTGTTCCTCGGCGTGCTGTTCAGCCTGCTGCCGCTGGCGCTGATCGTGGTCGTCGGGCTCGGTTACTACTACACCGCGCTCAAGCTCACCGACCGCCTGATCGACACGCTCTACCTGATGATGATCTGGGTGGCCCTGGAGGCGACGCTGGTGCGCTCGCTGACCATCGCCGCGCGCCGCCTGGCCTACCAGCGCGCCGTGGCCAAGCGCCAGGCAGCCGAGGAGAACGGCACCGCGGAGCAGCCCGAAACCATCGAGGAACCGGGGCTGGATATCGAGGAAGTCAACCAGCAGTCGCTGCGCCTGACCCGCCTGGCCACCTTTGGCCTGTTCCTGGTGGCGCTGTACTGGGTCTGGTCGGATCTGATCTCGGTGGTCTCCTACCTGGACAACGTCACGCTCTACGAATACACCAGCGGCACCGGCGAGGCCCTCAGCACCTCGACGATCAGCCTCAACGACCTGCTCGGCGCCCTGGCGGTGGCCTTCATCACCGTGATCCTGGCGCGCAACCTGCCGGGCCTGCTCGAGGTTCTGGTGCTCTCGCGCATGCGCCTGGCGCCGGGCAGCGCCTACGCCACCGGCACGCTGCTGTCCTACACCCTGGTCGGCACCGGCATCGTCTCCACGCTGTCCACGCTCGGGGTCAGCTGGGACAAGCTGCAATGGCTGGTGGCGGCGCTCTCGGTGGGCCTGGGCTTCGGCCTGCAGGAGATCTTCGCCAACTTCGTCTCCGGCCTGATCATCCTGTTCGAGAAGCCGGTGCGCATCGGCGACGTGGTGACCATCGGCAACCTCTCCGGCACGGTCAGCCGCATCCGCATCCGCGCGACGACCATCACCGATTTCGACCACAAGGAAATCATCGTTCCGAACAAGACCTTCGTCACCGACCAGCTGCTCAACTGGTCGCTGAGCGATACCGTCACCCGCGTCACCCTGCGCATCGGCGTGCGCTTCGGCTCGGACCTCGAACGGGTCCGCGAACTGCTGTTCGCCGCCGCGCGTGAAAACCCGCGGGTGTTGAAGGACCCGGAGCCACAGGTATTCTTTCTCAACTTCGGCGAGAGCCGGCTGGAACACGAGCTGCGCCTGCACGTGCGCGACCTTGGCGACCGCAACCCGGTGATCGACGAGATCAACCGGCGCCTGGACCGCGAGTTCCGCGAGCAGGGCATCGTCATCGCCTTCCGCCAGCTCGACGTGCACCTGAAGGACCGCAACGGCCATGAGCTGAACCTGCCGCAGCCGCAGGCCGTGCCGATCTCGGCCAGCGAACCCCGCGGGATCGAATAGGCCTAAGCTTCAAATCACCTGAAACGCGGAACCGCTCGCCCGGCGGGCGTTCCGCCACGTCGCCGACACCAGCGGCGGCACGGAGCCGCGAGTGAAGACCCTGACCGAACTGCATTTCGACAACCGTTTCGCCCGCCTGGGCGACACCTTTTCCACGGCGATCGAGCCGCAACCGCTGAACGACCCGCAACTGGTGGTCGCCAGCCGCTCGGCGATGGCCCTGCTCGATCTGCCAGCGGACGAAGCCGAACAGCCGCTGTTCACGCAGCTGTTCTCCGGACACAAGATCTGGGCCACCGCCGAGCCGCGGGCGATGGTCTACTCCGGCCACCAGTTCGGCGCCTACAACCCGCAGCTGGGGGACGGTCGCGGCCTGCTGCTCGGCGAAGTGGTCAACGAAGCCGGGCAGTACTGGGACCTGCACCTCAAGGGAGCCGGCCTGACGCCCTACTCGCGCATGGGCGACGGCCGTGCCGTATTGCGTTCATCGATTCGCGAGTTTCTCGCCAGTGAGCACCTGCACGCGCTGGGCATTCCCAGCAGCCGGGCGCTGTGCGTGACCTCCTCGAGCACGCCGGTCTACCGCGAGCGCCCCGAACGCGGCGCCATGCTGCTGCGCCTGGCGCAGAGCCATGTGCGCTTCGGCCACTTCGAATTCTTCTACTACACGCGCCAGCACGACGCCCTGCGCGAGCTGCTCGATCACGTGCTCGGCGCGCACTTCGCCGAGTGCCTGGAACATCCCGAGCCGTATCGGGCGTTCTTCCGCGAGGTGCTCGAACGCACCGCGACGCTGATCGCCTACTGGCAGGCCTACGGCTTCTGCCACGGGGTGATGAACACCGACAACATGTCGATTCTCGGCATCACCTTCGACTTCGGGCCCTACGCCTTTCTCGATGATTTCGATGCGCGTTTCATCTGCAATCACTCCGACGATGCCGGACGCTACGCCTTCGAGAACCAGGTGCCGATCGCCCACTGGAACCTCGCCGCGCTGGCGCAGGCCCTGACTCCCTTCGTCGAGGTCGCCGCGCTGCAGGAGACCATGGCGCTGTTCCTGCCGCTCTACGAGGCGCAGTGGCTCGACCTGATGCGCCGCCGCCTGGGCCTGACCCGTGCCGAGGAAGCCGACAAGGCGCTGGTGCAGACACTGCTCGGGCTGATGCAGGGCAGCCACGTGGACTACACCCGATTCTTCCGCGAACTCGGCGACAGCGAGCCGGAGCAGGCGCTGCGACGGCTGCGCGAGGACTTCGTCGACCTCAGCGGGTTCGACCGCTGGGCCGAGGCCTATCGCGCCCGCGTGGCCGCCGAGGAGCAGCTCGACCAGGCCTCGCGGCAGGCGCGCATGCACGCGGTCAACCCGCGCTACGTGCTGCGCAACTACCTGGCCCAGCAGGTGATCGAGGCTGCCGAACGTGGCGATTACGCGCCGGTGCGCGAGCTGCACGAGGTACTCAGCCGCCCGTTCGACGAGCAGCCCGGCCGTGAGCGCTACGCCGAACCACCACCGGAGTGGGGCAAGCATCTGGCGATCAGCTGCTCATCCTGACTGTGCCAGTTGTTGCGCAACCGACCCCGCCGCCGCCCTAGAAGAAAAGGCCGCCAACGCCGCCCGGCGCGGGGCGGCGGCCGTGTGCGCAGCTTTCCGCCGCCGCTGCGCAATGGCTTGCACAATGACATGCGAAGCGCTGCACAGCAGGTGCGCAGCCGCCTCGACGCAAAAAGCCTAACCAACTGATATATATACGATTTTTCAAAACAGGCATGACACTTGATTGAGTCTTGTCGCCACTCTGGCAACGACCCTACAAGCAAGGAGAGCACTCATGCCAACACCCGCGTACCTGTCCCTCGAAGGCACCAAGCAAGGCCTTATCACGGCCGGCACCTTTACCGAGGACTCGGTCGGCAACATTTTCCAGGAAGGACACGAAGACCAGATCCTGGTGCAGGCCTTTCAGCATCAGGTCATCATCCCGCGCGACCCGCAGTCGGGCCAGCCCACCGGCCAGCGCGTGCACAAGCCGCTGATGATCACCAAGGTGTTCGACAAGTCGTCGCCGCTGATCTTCAACGCCCTGACCTCCGGCGAGCGCCTGTCCAAGTGCCGCCTGGAGTGGTACCGCACCTCGGCCACCGGAACCCAGGAGCACTACTACACCATCGAACTGGAAGATGCGGTGATCGTTGACGTGCAGTCGCGCATGCCGAACTGCCAGGACCCGAACATGGCGCACTTCACGCATCTGGAAGACGTCTACTTCACCTACCGCAAGATCGTCTGGACCCACGAGGTCTCCGGCACCTCCGGCTCGGACGACTGGCGCGCGCCGATCGTCTGACCCGCGCCGCGCCACCGGGCCCGTCCGGTGGCGCGGCTTTGCCGCTGGCCGGGGAACGACCGCGGCGAGCACTAGACCGGCAGGGTCACCCTGAACAGCGAACCCTTGCCCTCCTCGCTTTCCACCTGAATCCGCCCGCCATGGGCCTTGACGATCTGTTCGGCGATGTACAGCCCGAGCCCGAGCCCGGCACTGCACTCGCTGCCCTCGGCACGCTCGAACTGCTGGAAGATGCGCGACAGGCTTTTCGCACTGATGCCGATGCCGTGATCGCGGACCTGGATGCAGGCGCCGTCCGGCACTCGCGATACGCTCACCTGCACCGGCTTGCCGGCGCCATAGCGCATCGCATTGGTCAGCAGGTTGGCCACCACCTGTTCGATACGGAATCCGTCCCAGACCCCGACGATCGGCTCGCACTGCTGGTACTGCAGGCTGCAGCCCTTGGCCTCCATCTGCGGGGCGAAGTTTTCCACCACGTTGCCCACCAGGCCGACCAGATCGACCTCGTGCGGGCGGATCGACAGCTTGCCGGTGCGGATGCGCGAGACATCCAGCATGTCGTCGATCAGGCGGATCAGGCTCTGTACCTGGCGCTCGTCCTTGTCGACCATGCTGCGCAGCTTGTCCTCGGTGAACGCCGCGAAGTTGTTGCGTGCCAGCTGCATCCGGCGTAGCTGCACCTCGAGGATCAGCGTGTTGAGCGGCGTCTTCAGTTCGTGCGAGACGATCGACATGAAGTCATCGCGCATGCGGATGGCGCTTTCCAGCTCGGCCTGGGTGCTGCGCAGTTCATCGAGCAGCACCTCCTGCTCGCGGCGGCTCTTTTCCAGCGCCTCGAGCTGACGCGAAAGCGCCTTGCGGCTGCGGTACAGATCGACGAATACGTTGACCTTGCTGCGCACCGCATGGGCATCCAGCGGCTTGTGCAGGAAGTCCACCGCCCCGCTCTCGTAGCCCTTGAAGGCATAGTTCAGCTCGCGCCCGGCGGCGCTGACGAAGACGATGGGGATCTGCTTGGTGCGCTCGGTGCCGCGCATCAGTTCGGCCAGCTGGAAGCCGTCCATGCCCGGCATCTGCACGTCGAGAATGGCCAGGGCGAACTCGTGCCTGAGCAGCAGCTCGAGCGCCTGTTCGGCCGATTCGGCCTGGTGCACGCGAATGCCCGGCATCTGCAGCAGGGCGCCCAGTGCCAGCAGGTTCTCCGGCAGGTCGTCGACGATCAGCAGGTTTGCCTCAACGGTGTGGTCGGGCATCGGTCACTCCAGTTCGCGCAACAGCTGGTGGATGTCGCGCAGGGGCAGTAGGTAATCCGGCGCGAAGCGCTGGAGTGCGGCACGAGGCATGGTGTCGACCTCGGCCTCGGCAGGATCCTGAACGATGGTCAGACCACCGGCGTGATGGATCGCCGCCAGGCCGGCGGCGCCATCCTCGTTGGCACCGGTCAAAAGGATGCCAAGCAATGCGGGACCCAGGGCGTCGGCCGCCGATTCGAACAGCACGTCGATCGACGGACGGGAAAAATGCACGGCGTCATCCTGACTCAGCGAGAGGCTGCGGTCGCTCTCGAGCAGCAGGTGATAGCCGGGGGGAGCAAAATACAGCGTTGCCGGCCGCAGTGCCTCCTTTTCGTCGGCTTCCTTGACCCGCAGCCCGGTCTTGCGCTGAAAGATCTCGGCAAGCTGCGTCGGTGTGCCGGCCGGTACGTGCTGGACCACCAGGATCGGCAGCGGAAAGTGGCTGCTCAGCCCGCTGACCAGACGGCTGAGCGCCGCCAGACCACCGGCCGAGGTACCGATGACCACGGCTTCGAGGGGCGGCTCACGGCCGGCGAGAGAGGCGACGATCACGCGGTTCATAGCTTGCGGAAGATCCGCTCCTGCTTGTCGAAAGGCTCGTAGAGATCGGCGCAACCGGAGAACTCGACGGTCTCCTTGCTGCCCAGCCCGAGGAAGCCACGGTGGCAAAGCGATTCGTGAAACAGGCCAAAGGCCCGATCCTGCAGCGGTTTATTGAAATAGATCAGTACGTTGCGGCAGGAAATCAGCTGGGTTTCGGAGAATACGCTGTCGGTCGCCAGGCTGTGGTCCGCGAAGGTGACATTTTCCTTCAGGCTCTTGTCCATGATCGCCGAGTCATACGCGGCGGTGTAGTAATCGGCAAAGCTGCGCTTGCCGCCGGCGCGCTGGTAGTTCTCGGTGTACTGCCGCAGGTGCTTGATCGGAAAGATTCCCTGGCGGGCGCGCTCCAACGACTGCGGATTGATGTCGGTGGCGTAGAGGATGGTGCGCTCGAGCAGGCCTTCCTCGCGCAGCAGGATCGCCAGCGAATAGACCTCCTCGCCCGTGCTGCACCCGGCCACCCACACCTTCAGCGATGGATAGGTGCGTAGCAGAGGCACCACCTGCTCGCGCAGCGCGAGGAAATAGCCGGGGTCGCGGAACATGTCGCTGACCGGGATCGTCAGGTACTGCAGCAGCTCCATGAACGCCGTCGCGTCATAGAGAATGCGCCGCTGCAGCTCGGACACGTTCTCGCAGCGCATCTGCCGCAGCGCCAGCAGCACGCGGCGCTTCATCGAGGCGGCCGAGTACTCGCGAAAGTCATAGCTGTACTTGAGGTAGATCGCCTCGATCAGCAGCTTGAGCTCGATCTCCATGGTGCGGTCGGGCATTTCAGAGCAGCTCCACCTTCGGCAGCCAGACGCGGATCAGCGAAAACAGCCGATCGAGGTCGATCGGTTTGGCCAGATAGTCGTTGGCACCCGCGCGCAGACAGCGGTCCTGATCGTCCTTCATCGCCTTGGCGGTCACCGCGATGATCGGCAGCTTGGCCAGCCGCGGGTCCTTGCGTATCTCCTCGGTAGCCGCGAAGCCGTCCATCTCCGGCATCATGATGTCCATCAACACCAGATCGATCGCGCTGTCCTGCTGCAGCTTGGCGATCGCCTCGCGGCCGTTACGGGCGATCTCCACCAGCGCGCCCTTGTGCTCCAGCGCGCTGGTGAGGGCGAAGATGTTGCGCACGTCGTCGTCGACGACCAGCAGCTTGCGTCCCTCGAAGGCCTTTTCGCGGCTGCGCGCGCTCTTGAGCATGCGCTGGCGTTCGGGCGGCATGTCCGACTCGACCTTGTGCAGGAACAGCGTGACTTCGTCGAGCAGGCGCTCGGGCGAACGGGCGCCCTTGATGATGATCGAGCGCGAGTACTTGAGCAGCGCCGCCTCCTCGTCGCGGGTCAGGTTACGCCCGGTATAGACGATCACCGGCGGGAACGAGCAGATTTCCTCGCGGGCCATGCGCTCGAGCAGCTCGCTGCCGTCCATGTCCGGCAGCTTGAGGTCGATGATCATGCAGTCGAACACCGTATCGCGCAGCCGCTCCAGCGCCTGGGCGCCGAATTCCACCGCGGTGATCTCGACGTCCACGTCCTCGATCAGCCGCGACACGCTATCGCGCTGGCGGGCGTCGTCCTCGACCAGCAGGATGCGTTTGACCTTCTGCGACAGCTTGGCCTCCAGGCGGCCGAACACATCCTTGAGCTCCTCGCGGGTGGTCGGCTTGAGCGCATAGCCGACCGCGCCCATCTGCATCGCCGCCTCCTTGCGGTCCTCGACCGAGACCACGTGAACCGGGATGTGGCGGGTCGCCGGATTTTCCTTGAGCCGCTCGAGCACGGTCAGCCCCGAATGGTCCGGCAGACGCATGTCCAGCAGGATGGCGTCGGGCCGGTAGCGCTCGGCCGCCTCGAAGCCGGCATCGGCATTCTGCGCGAGCAGGCAGCTGTAGCCGAGTTCGTGCGCCAGGTCGCGCAGGATGCCGGCGAACTGCGGCTCGTCTTCGATGATCAGTACCGCCCGGCCGTCGAACGGATAGGCGTCACGGTCGTCGGCGAGCGCCTCGCTGACCGGTGGCGGCAGGATGGCGGGTTCCGCCGCCGGCGCCGGGGGATTGATCGGCAGGCGCGCGGGCGCTGCGGGGGCCGGCAGCACGGGCGCCTGTTCCGGCTGCTCGCCGACCCGCGGCTGGTACTGCTCCGGCAGCAGCAGGATAAAGGTGCTGCCGGCACCGGGCTGGCTCTGCACCTCGATGGTGCCGCCGAGCAGCTGCGCCAGCTCGCGGGAGATCGACAAGCCCAGGCCGGTGCCGCCATAGCGCCGGTTGGTGGTGCCGTCGGCCTGGCGGAAGGCCTCGAAGATGGCTTCCTGTTGCTCGGGCGGGATGCCAATGCCGGTGTCACTGACGCTGAACGCCACTTGGCCGCCGGCCGCCGGGGCGATCCGCAGGGTGATCTGCCCCTGCTCGGTGAACTTGAAGGCGTTGGCCAGGAGGTTCTTGAGTATCTGTTCGAGCCGCTGCCGGTCGGTGTAGAGGCCGTCCGGCAGGCCTTCGGCCAGCGTGACCTCGAACGCCAGAGACTTCTCCAGCGCCTGCGCCAGGAACAGGCTGCGCAGGCCGTCGGCCAGGCGCGGCAGCAGGGTCAGTTCGGCATGCACGTCGAGCTTGCCGGCCTCGACCTTGGCGATGTCCAGGATGTCGTTGATCAGCGCCAGCAGGTCGTTGCCCGCCGAGTAGATCGAACGGGCGAACTGCACCTGATCGTCGCTGAGGTTGCCCTCGGGGTTGTCGGCCAGCAGCTTGGCAAGGATCAGCGAACTGTTCAGCGGCGTGCGCAGCTCGTGCGACATGTTGGCGAGAAACTCGGACTTGTAGCGGCTGGCCCGCTGCAGCTCTTCGGCCCGCTCCTCGAGCATCAGCTGCGCCTCGCGCAGGCGGTTGTTCTTCTCGTCCATCTCGTCGCGCTGGCGAGCCAGGATGTCGGCCTGCTCGGCCAGCTGCTCATTGGTCTGCTCGAGCTCGGCCTGCTGCTCCTCGAGGTGGGCCTGCGACTCGCGCAACGCGCTGGATTGCTCCTCGAGCTCCTCGTTCGCCGCCCGCAGCTCCTCCTGCTGGACCTGCAGCTCTTCATTGAGCTGCTGCGTCTCGGCCAGCACCTTCTGCAAGCGCTGGCGGTAGCGCGCCGCCTCGATGGCCGAGCCGATACTGCTGCCGATGCGCCGCAGCAGCTCGCAGTCCTGCTCACGCAGCGGGCGCAGGAAGCCGAGCTCGATCACCGCATTGAGCATGCCGCTGTCCTCGACCGGGGCGATCAGTACCGAGCGCGGCGCCGTGGCGCCCAGCGCCGAGTTCACCTTCAGATAGTCCGCCGGCAGTTGCTCGAGCGCGATCGGGCGCCGCTCCAGCGCGGCCTGACCGACCAGACCGACGCCCATCTCCAGCGTCCGGTTGCGCTCCAGCTGGTCGGCCTCGTAGGCGAATTCGGCGACCCGCTGCAGCTTGCCATCCTGGACGACGTAGAGCGCACCGACGGCCACCTCCAGGTAGCGCGAGAGAAAGGTGAGAATGCCCTGGCCCAGCGCCGGCAGGGTCAGCTCGCCGATGATCGCGTCGCTGAGCTGCGACTGGCCGGTGCGATACCAGGCTTGCTTCTCCAGGTCGGCGGCATGGGCCTTCTGTCTTTCCAGCGACTCGGAATAGGTCCGTGACAGCGTCAGCAGGTCGCGCCGCCCGGAATACACCAGCAGGCCGCTGAAGATCAGGCTGAACAGCAGGAAACCGCCGATCAGCGCGGTGGTGACGACCTCCGAGACATCGGTGCGGTCGGCACGGATCTGCCGCTCGCGGGCGATGAAATCATTGAGCAGGCGGCGCTGTTCTTCCTTCAATTCCAGGCCGCGCTTGCTCTGCACCGCCTCGACCACCGGCTGCCCCTGGCTGCGCCGGCCGATCACCTCTTCGGAAAAGGTCAGCCATTGCCCATGCAGCATCGCGATGCGCTCGACGCGCGCCAGCTGCTCGGGGTTGTCCTTCGAATAGTCGCGCATCAGGTTCAGCTGTTCCTCGAACAGCGGCAGTTCGCGCTGGTAGGGCTCGAGGAAAGGCGCCTGGCCGGCGATCAGGTAGCCGCGCATCGAGGCTTCGATGTCGTTGAGCATCTTCTGCGCCTCGTGGGCGTAGGCCACGCCTTGCACCGAACGCTCGACCCAATGACTGACGCTCAACAGGTAATAGACGATGGCGCAGAAGAAGAACGCGCTAAGAAAACCGAAACCCAGCGGAACGGTCACGTTGCGGTTGAGGATGCGCTTGAAGTTGCTCTGATCGACGAAGGAATCGCTCATCTGGTTTCCTTTCCGGCAGCCATTTCACCAGCCGATGCAGCCTGCATCGGCCGTCGTGCGTGGGCACGATCATGGCGCTCCGTTTCCGGCCTGTTCTTGAGTGTTGCGCGCGCGTTTGGTTCCGCGGCGAAAAGCGTTCGACTTTACACGGCCACCCGGCCGAGCACAAAAGCACCCTGCCGGGCAGCGGCAGGGTGCGGATGGTTATTCCCGAGCGGGCCGGCGGTTACCGGCCGCTGGCCTCAGCGGCGGGCGATGATCCAGACCGCGTGGATGATGCCCGGCAGGTAGCCGAGCAAAGTCAGCAGAATGTTCAGCCAGAACGCGCCGGCAAAGCCGACCTGCAGGAACACGCCAAGCGGCGGCAGCAGTATCGCGATAATGATGCGGATCAGGTCCATCAGGGTCTCCGTCAGTCGAATTCGGCTCGCCAGGAGCCTGCGCAACAATCGACCTGCCCGGGCGGCGGCGGGTTCCACCCACCAGCGGAGCGGGAGAGCGGCGAAACGGCGATCGCCACCGATGGGCAGCGATCGTCAGGCCGCAACGGCTGTGTGAGCCGTCTGTGCGTCATGGACGCGAGAGGAAGAGACGCCGAGCGACTGCAACATCGCAGCGAATCGGACGCCGATGCCGGCCGCCTCGTGAGCGCCGACACGCCAGGCAGGCCTGGCCCGCGCACTGTCCCAGACGGCCGCAGCTACGACCATTGGCGGAAAGTCGCACGTCGCCGGTGCTACTCCTTTCGGGCACCGGTCTCGTCGCGCTTGCGGCGAATGTTGATCCACGACAGCGCGGCGAGCGACGCGAACACTCCGGCGAGATCGTAGCGGCCCTGGGCCAGATAACCGAGCGCTGCCAGCGAGCAGGCCAGCAGCCCGGTCCAGCGCACCCAGCGCATCACCTGCGCCGCGTTCAAGAGGCCTTGGCCTGCATGCGTTGCAGCTCCAGCGCATCGTGGCTGCAGAACAGCTGCACCTCGTCGCGGTGCTCGAGCGACAGCATGCGTAAGCGATTCTGGTTGGCCAAACGTGCGGTGCGCTCGACCTCCATCAGGCGCTGGTACAAGCGCAGCCCGGGCGTGCAGCGCGGCTCGGCCTGGCCGACCTCCTCGCGATAGAAATAGGCGTCGCCGGCATGCAGCAGCCAGCCCGCGCCGGTATCCACAGCGACGCCGGCGTGGCCGTGGGTATGGCCGGTCAACGGGATCAGCGCCAGCTCGGGTGGCAGGCCGCGCAACTGGCGCACCGCCTGGAAGCCGAACCACAGATCACCGCCGGGCTCGTAGAACTGCCAGTGACGGACCTGATCCCATTGCGCCGGCCGATAGCGGCGATGGCCGAGAAAGCTGTGAGTGCCGCGGGCGGCATCGACCTCGCGCTGCAGTACGTGTACCTGCGCCTCGGGAAAATCCTCCAGGCCGCCGGCGTGGTCGAAATCCAGGTGGGTCAGGAGAATGTGGCGCACATCCTCGGCGGCGAAGCCCAGCTGCCTGACCTGCTCGATCGCGGTCAGCCGCTGATCCAGGCGAATGTTGTTCAGCACGCGGAACAGGCCGCTCAGACGCCGGCGCGGCTCGAGCACGTCGCAGCGGCCGAAGCCGGTGTCGACCAGCACCAGGCCGTGATGGTCGGTTTCGATCAGCAGGCAGTGACACACCAGGCTGGCGGTCAGCCCCTTGCTGAAACCGTCGAACAACGCGCCACCGAGGGGGCACATGCAACCGCAGTTCAGATGATGGATACGCATCGCGGACTCCTGCTCTTGGCACTGGCGATCGAATTGGCCTTCTAACTCAGAGAGAGTAGCGCGCCGGGGGTTCAGGCCAGCGGCCGCGCTCGTCTATCCTTGTCTCCCTTCGCCACGAGGAACCCGCATGCCGCCGATTCACACCGCCATCTGCCGGGCACCGCTGCGGCTGCTGGCCCTTCTGCTGCTCGCAATGTCGCTCACCTCCTGCGCGCTGTTCTCCGCGCGCGACCCGCTGGCGGTGCAGGTCGCCGGCATCGAGCCACTTCCGGGCGAAGGCCTGGAGGTACGCTTCCTGGTCAAGCTGCGCCTGCAGAACCCCAACACCACGCCGATCGACTACAACGGCGTGGCATTGTCGCTGGAGGTCAACGGCCGCAGCCTGGCCAGCGGGGTGAGCGACCAGCAGGGCACGGTGCCGCGTTTCGGCGAAGCGCTGCTGCAGGTGCCGGTGAGCATCTCGGCGTTTTCCGTGGCGCGCCAGGCACTCGGCCTGGCCGAGCATATCGGCATGGACGAAGTCCCCTACGTACTGCGCGGCAAGCTCGCCGGCGGCCTGTTCGGCACGCAGCGCTTCGTCGAGAAGGGCCGACTGGATCTCTCGCCAATCGCCGGCAATCCCTACGTACGTCCCTGACCGGCGTCCACTGACACGGGCCGGCTGACGTCGGCTTTTTTTCTGCCCAGCCACGAGAGACCCATGTCCCTGCCCGGCTCCCCCTCCGTCGTACCGCTACCGCGCCATCTGGCCGTCGGCCTGCTGCTGTGCCTGGGCTGCATCCTCGGCGCCAACCATGTCGCCGCCCGGCTGGCGTTCGACCATGGCGCCGGCGTGCTGCTGGCGGTGATGCTGCGCTCCGGCGGCACCCTGCTGGTGCTGGCGATCATCGTGCTGTCGCGCCGCGAACCGCTGCGTCTGCCGGGAGCCACCGCGCGCTGGCAGTTGCTGCTGGGCCTGCTCATCGCGCTGCAGAGCCTTTGCCTGTACTCGGCGGTAGCGCGCATCCCGGTCGCGGTGGCGCTGCTGGTGGCGAACGTCTTCCCCTTGCTGCTGGCGCTGCTGAGCTGGCTGCTCGGCGGGCCGCGGCCAACCGCGCGGACGCTCTCGTTGATGAGCCTGATCGTCTTCGGCCTGCTGCTGGTGCTCGACGTGCCCGGGCGGGTGCTCGGCGCGCAGCCCACCGAGGCCGGCTGGCTGCCGGGCGTGCTGCTGGCCTTCTGCGCCGCGCTGGCCTTCGCCAGCGCGCTCTGGGTCACCGACCGCAAGCTCTCGTCAGTGCGCGGCCCGGTGCGCAGCATGCTGACCATGCTGGTGGTGTTCATTGCCGCCAGCCTCGCCGGTGCCGTCGAACTGCTGCCCGGCGGCCTGACTCTGCCGCGCGAGCCGGCCGGCTGGTACGGCCTGGCGGCGCTGGTGGTGCTTTACGGCACCGGTTTCACCACCCTTTTCGTCAGCATGCCGCGGCTGGACATGCCAGCCAACGCGCCAGCCCTGAATGTCGAGCCGCTGGCCACGCTGCTGCTCGGCTGGCTGCTGCTGGGGCAGGCGCTGGAGCCGATCCAGCTCGTCGGCGGGTTGATCGTGGTGTGCGCCATCGTCCTGCTGACCTACCGCCGCGGCTGATCGTCGAGTTCGCAGCGCCCTGCGCGGCAGCGGTTGGCCCGGTGCAGCGGGTCTTCCTGCATGAGCTTGCGGGTCACGCCGTTGGTCCAGCCAAAGCCGTCCTGCAGGGGGTATTCGCCGCCGCCGGCATGTTCGGTACAGGGGCGCAGCACATATTTCTCCACCAGTTTGTTCTCGCGTTCGAACAGGTGGCTGACGATCGTCAGCCAGCGCTGCTCGATGTCCAGCGCCAGCGACTGGTGGCCGTAGCGCTGCAGCCCGCGGATGGCCATCCATTGCAGCGGCGCCCAGCCGTTGGGGCTGTCCCACTGCTCGCCGCTACCGAGCACCTCGGTAGTGCGCAGACCGCCCGGCGCCAGCAGGCGCTGCCGCACGATGTCAGCCACCCGCGCCGCCTGGTGCCCATTGGCCAGCTCGACGAACAGCGGCACCAGCGTGGCGGCGGTCAGGTTGTCGCGCGGCTGCCGACGCACCCAGTCATAGTCGAAATAGGCCCCGCGGGTGTCGCTCCAGAGGTAGCGATCCATCGCCTGGCGGCGCGTCTCGGCCTGTGTGGCGAACACCTCGGCGCAGGCATGCTGGCCGCGTACCGCGCTGAGGCGGGCGATCTGCCGTTCGAGCTTGTAGAGAAAGGCATTGAGGTCCACGGGCAGGATGCAGGTGGTGCGGATGCTGTCGAGCCGGTAAGGGTCGTCGAGCCAGCGCGAGGAGAAATCCCAGCCCGACTCGGCGCCGGCCCGCAGATCGCGGTAGACCTCGTAGTGCGGGCGAGCGGAGCGACCCGCGGTTTCCACGTCCTCGCGGTAGGACTCCTCGCGCGGCGTGTCGCGTTCGTCCCAGTAGCGGTTGAGCAGGCTGCCGTCGGCCAGCCGCACGCAGCGCCGGTGCGCCTGGCCGGGCTGCAGCCCCTCGCCGCCGTGCATCCAGAAAGCGTGCTCCTTGCGCAGCTGCGGCAGGTAGTTGCTGGCGCGGTGCACGCCGGTTTCCTCGAAGAGGTCGGTCATCAGCGCGAACACCGGTGGTTGCGAACGCCCCAGGTAATAGGTGCGGTTGCCGTTGGGCACATGGCCGTAGGTGTCGATCAGGTAGGCGAAGTTGTCCGCCATGGCGCGCAGCAGCTCGCAATGCCCGCTTTCGTCCAGGCCGAGCATGGTGAAGTACGAATCCCAGTAGTACAGCTCGGTGAAGCGACCGCCGGGCACCACATAGTCGTAGGGCAAGGGCAGCAGCGAGGAGTACGGCGGATGTTCGCGCGGATGGCGGGTCAGCACCGGCCAGAGGCGGTCGATGTGTTCGCTCAGGCTGTCGTCCGGGTTGGCGACAAAAGCCTTGTGCGGCAACTGGTAGAGGCTGAAGTTCTCGGCGACGAAGCGCGCCAGGTCGAAGCCCGGTGTGCCGGTACAGGCGCGATAGTCCTCGAGAATCTCCTCCGGGTGACGCCGCGGTGCGCAGTCGACGAAGGTCTTGCTGTCGGCGAAGACCCGCTGCATCTGCACGGCGACGAACAGCTCCTGGTAACGATCGGCCGGCGACAGCGTGTCGGCCGCCGAGACCGTCGAGAGATCATGGGCGAAGGGGTGAGAGGAATCGCTTTCGGTCATTGCTCGCTGTAATTCCAAAGCAGGCCGCCATCGATCACCAGTGTAGCCCCGGTGATGTAGTCGGCTTCGGGCGAGGCCAGAAAG
This sequence comes from Stutzerimonas sp. CXK-1, assembly GCF_057738225.1. Classification (NCBI taxonomy): domain Bacteria; kingdom Pseudomonadati; phylum Pseudomonadota; class Gammaproteobacteria; order Pseudomonadales; family Pseudomonadaceae; genus Stutzerimonas; species Stutzerimonas sp. CXK-1. Next base: position 3,696,588 of record NZ_CM173217.1, read on the forward strand.
GCTACCGCGCCGGCCACGTCTCGCGGCTGTCCGAGCCGCCGCGCAGGGATGTTGTCGAGCAGGCCGGCGAGTTTCTCCGGCTGCTGCATCAACGCGCTGTTGATCGGTGTTTCGATGGCGCCCGGAGCGATGTTGTTGACGGTAATGCCCAGCGGCGCCAGTTCGACCGCGAGGTTGCGCATGAGCATTTTCAGCCCGCCCTTGCTCGCGCAATAGCTGCTGAAGTTCGGGTGCGGCAGCTCTTCGTGAACCGAACTGTTGTTGATGATGCGCCCGCCATGGCCGACCTCGCGCACGTGCCGGGCGAACGCCTGGGACAGAAAGAACGGCCCGCGCAGGTTCACCCCGAGCACCTGGTCGAAGTCGCTTTCGCTGGCCTCGAGGAAGGGCGCATGCCTCTGGATGCCGGCATTGTTGACCAGGATGTCCAGCCGGCCCATCTGCGCCACCGCTTCGCGGATCAGCCAGCGGCACTGCTCGGCGTCAGCCACATCGGCAGCCAGCACGCAGGCGCGACGGCCCTCGGCACGCACCCGCTCGGCGCTTTCACGTGCATCCTCGTCATCGTCGCGGCCGTTGATCACCACGTCTGCACCGGCCTGCGCCAACCGTATCGCGATACCGCGGCCGATGCCCTGGGTGCTGCCGGTCACCAGCGCGACTCTGTTCTCGAGGGTCATGGTCTATCTCCAGGCCTGTCGGACGAGCGAATGATGAAGGTGAGACGAGCGCGACCAGCCCGGCGTTCCGTCGAACCCGCGCCGCAGGGTTTCGACAGCGTGTCGGGGGCCGCCGGTGTTTGCCGGCGGACGCTTCCTCCGCCTGCGACAAAGGCGCACAATGAACGGCTTTTCCGCTGCCCGAGAAGGCTCTCATGGCAACCGCCGATCTGCGCAAAGGCTACCTGCTGGGGCTCGTCACCTTCGGCATCTGGGGCATGTTCCCGCTGTACTTCAAGTCCATCGAGCGCTTCGCCGCACTGGAGATCGTCACCCAGCGGGCGATCTGGTCGGCGCTGTTCGGCACCCTGGTGCTGCTGCTCTGGCGCCACCCCGGCTGGCTGCGCGAGCTGCTCGAGCATCCACGGCGCATCGGCGTACTGGCGATCTCCAGCCTGCTGATCGCCACCAACTGGCTGATCTATGTCTGGGCGGTCAACCATGGCCACATGGTCGAGGCCAGCCTGGGCTACTACATCAATCCGCTGGTCAACGTGCTGCTCGGGCTGGTGATCCTGCGCGAGCGCCTGCGCCCGTTGCAGTGGGTGGCGGTCGGCCTGGCCGCCACCGGAGTCTGTCTGCAACTGCTGCGCCTGGGTGAGTTCCCCTGGGTTTCCATGGCACTGGCGCTGAGCTTCGGCACCTATGGTCTGCTGCGCAAGCAGGCGCCGGTGGCGGCGCTGCCGGGGCTGGTGGTCGAGACCTGGCTGCTATTGCCGGTGGCGCTCGGCTGGCTGCTGCTGTTCGGCAGCGGGCCGAGCACCGAGCCGGCCTTCTGGACCACGCCCGAAGCGCTCTGGCTGATGGCTGCCGGACCGGTGACTCTGGTGCCGCTGCTGTGCTTCAACGCCGCGGCGCGCCACCTGCCCTACTCGACGCTGGGCTTCCTGCAGTACATCACCCCGACCTTGCTGCTGATTCTCGCCGTGCAGCTGTTCGACGAGCCGTTCCCGGCCGAACGCCAGGTGGCGTTCTTCTTCATCTGGACCGGGCTCGCCGTCTACAGCATCGACACCTGGCGGCTGATGCGCCGGGCACCGGTCACTCGGCCGGCTGCAGGCTGAGCTCGACCATCAGGTCGTCGGCAAGGGTCTCCAGGCGCTGCTGCAGCTGCTCCAGCGCGAGCTCCGGCGGCACCGCCAGCCGGGCGTCGGCGTGGAACAGCAGTTCGCTGCTCATTGGCGCCGGCAGCACATCGGTGTCCAGGCTTTCCAGGTTGACGCCGTGTTCGGCCAGCAGGCGCGTGATGTCGCGCACGATGCCCGGGCGGTCGTTGCCGACCAGTTCCAGCTGGATCTGCTGCCAGCCGGGGGCCGGCTGCGTGCCGCTGGGCGCCAGCAGCACGCGAATGCCCTGCGCCTGCAGCGCCTGCAGCGCCGCACTGAGGTCGGCGTGCGCTTCCGGCGGCACGGCCACGCGCAGAATGCCGGCGAACTGCCCGGCCATGCGCGACATACGGCTCTCCAGCCAGTTGCCACCGTGAGCGGCGACGCACTGCGCCAGGCGCTCGACGAGTCCGGGCTGATCCTGGGCGATGACGGTAAGCACGAGATGGTCCATCGGGGGCTCCTTGGCTCGGGAAAAAAGGGCCTCATAGGTATAGCAGCCCAGCGCGCCTGGCCGGGCGTTGCGCTACCGACGGCGGACTGCTTTTCGCAGCGGCTTCATGTAGTATCCGCCGACCCGGACTACAAGAAATGTTTTGTCCGTTTGGATAAAAGAACCAAGAGAGGCGAGTAATGACTGAGCGCGTTCAAGTCGGTGGCCTGCAGGTCGCCAAAGTCCTGTACGACTTCGTGAACAACGAAGCGATTCCCGGTACCGGCATCGATGCCGCCGCCTTCTGGTCCGGCGCCGACCGCGTCATCCACGACCTGGCCCCGAAGAACCGCGCCCTGCTCGCCAAGCGTGACGAACTGCAGGCCAAGATCGACGCCTGGCACCAGGCCCGCGCCGGCCAGGCCCACGATGCCGCCGCCTACAAGGCCTTCCTCCAGGAGATCGGCTACCTGCTGCCCGAGGCCGAGGACTTCCAGGCCACCACCGAGAACGTCGACGAAGAGATCGCCCACATGGCCGGCCCGCAGCTGGTGGTGCCGATCATGAACGCGCGCTTCGCCCTGAACGCGGCCAACGCGCGCTGGGGCTCGCTGTACGATGCCCTGTACGGCACCGACGCCATCTCCGAGGAAGACGGCGCGACCAAGGGCCCGGGCTACAACGAGATCCGCGGCAACAAGGTCATCGCCTACGCCCGCGCCTTCCTCGATGAAGCCGCGCCGCTGGAAAGCGGCTCGCACGTCGACTCCACCGGCTACCGCATCGAAGCGGGCAAGCTGGTCGTTTCGCTGAAGGATGGCAGCACCACCGGCCTGAAGAACCCGGCGCAGCTGCAGGGCTTCCAGGGCGATAGCAACGCCCCGCAGGCCGTGCTGCTGAAGAACAACGGCATCCACTTCGAGATCCAGATCGACCCGGCAAGCCCGATCGGCCAGACCGACGCGGCCGGCGTGAAGGACGTCCTGATGGAAGCGGCGCTGACCACCATCATGGACTGCGAAGACTCCATTGCCGCCGTCGATGCCGACGACAAGACCGTCGTCTACCGCAACTGGCTCGGCCTGATGAAAGGCGACCTGGTCGAGGAGCTGGAAAAGGGCGGCAAGCGCATCACCCGCGCGATGAACCCGGACCGCGTCTACACCAAGGCCGACGGCCAGGGCGAGCTGACCCTGCATGGCCGCTCGCTGCTGTTCATCCGTAACGTCGGCCACCTGATGACCAACGACGCCATCCTCGACAAGGACGGCAACGAAGTGCCCGAAGGCATCATGGACGGCCTGTTCACCAGCCTGATCGCGGTGCACAACCTCAAAGGCAACACCACCCGCAAGAACACCCGCACCGGCTCGATGTACATCGTCAAGCCGAAGATGCACGGTCCGGAAGAAGTGGCCTTCGCCAGCGAACTGTTCGGCCGCGTCGAGGACGTCCTCGGCCTGGCGCGCAACACGCTGAAGATGGGCATCATGGACGAGGAGCGTCGCACCACGATCAACCTCAAGGCGTGCATCAAGGAAGCGCGCGAGCGCGTGGTGTTCATCAATACCGGTTTCCTCGACCGCACCGGCGACGAAATCCACACCTCCATGGAAGCCGGCCCGATGGTGCGCAAGGCTGCGATGAAGGGCGAGAAGTGGATCAGCGCCTACGAGAACAACAACGTCGACGTCGGCCTGGCCTGTGGCCTCAAGGGCCGCGCGCAGATCGGCAAGGGCATGTGGGCCATGCCTGACCTGATGGCCGCGATGCTCGAGCAGAAGGTCGGCCACCCGCTGGCCGGTGCCAACACCGCCTGGGTCCCGTCGCCGACCGCCGCGACCCTGCACGCCATGCACTACCACAAGGTCGACGTGCAGGCGCGTCAGGCCGAACTGGCCAAGCGCGAGAAGGCGTCCATCGACGACATCCTCACCATTCCGCTGGCAAAAGACACCAACTGGAGCGAGGAAGAAAAGCGCAACGAGCTGGACAACAACTCGCAGGGCATCCTCGGCTACATGGTCCGCTGGGTCGAACAGGGCGTCGGCTGCTCCAAGGTCCCGGACATCAACGACATCGCGCTGATGGAAGACCGCGCCACCCTGCGCATCTCCAGCCAGCACGTGGCCAACTGGATGCGCCATGGCGTGGTGACCAAGGATCAGGTGATCGAAAGCCTCAAGCGCATGGCGCCGGTGGTCGATCGTCAGAACCAGGGCGACCCGCTGTACCGCCCGATGGCGCCGGACTTCGACAACAGCGTGGCCTTCCAGGCCGCCCTGGAGCTGGTCCTCGAAGGCACCAAGCAGCCCAACGGCTACACCGAGCCGGTCCTGCACCGCCGCCGTCGCGAGTTCAAGGCCAAGAACGGTCTGTAACCCGCCAAGCCGCTGCAGAAAAAACCGCCCTTCGGGGCGGTTTTTTTATGCCCGTAATCCGCCCAGCGGTCCTCAAGTTCACCCTGTTACAACCGATAACGTGACCCGAATAGCGTTTTCGGTCACACTTGCGCCGCCAAAGTAGCATTTGGCCATCAACGTGCTCTTCCTGGTACCCGTAGCCCTGCACTGGAGTTAGCTGCATGCTGAAGAACCTCTCGCTGACCGCCAAGCTTTCCCTGGTCCCGGCCGTCGCCCTGCTCGGGCTCGTGCTGTATGTGGTCTACACCTCGCTGCAGCTCTCGGCGACCGACTCGCGCCTGGTCCTGCTGGAGACCCGCAGCTACCCGACCCTGGAAAAGGCCGACGCGGTGATCTTCCAGTTCTCCCGCGTGCCGGCGTTGCTGAACAATGCCGTGGCGGCGGGCGAGCCCGGCGTGCTCGACGAAGCGCGCGACGTGCTGCAGCAGATCGACAGCCAGCAGCAGGCCTTGGCGTCGCTGGTGAGCGAGCAGCGCCAGCAGCATCAGGCCCTGAGCGACTGGCGCAAGGCCGTGCGCGACTATGCCGACAATGCCCTCGCCGCCTCTTCCAAGCTGATCGACAGCAGCGCCTCGTTCGACGACCTGCGTCCGAGCCTCGATCGCATGGCCAGCGATCTGGCGCAGGCGCAGAAGCTGGGCAGCGATTTCCGCGCGCAGGCCTACGCCGATTTTCAGCAGACCCTGGTGCAAACCCGCGCAGCCAACGCCAACACCACGCGACTGGGCATCATCCTCAGCCTGGGATTGGTGTTTCTGGTCAGCCTCGGCGCCTGGCTGGTCATCCGCAGCGTGATGGTCAACATCCGCGGGGTGATCGCCTCGCTGCAATCGATCGCCCGCGGCGACGGCGATCTGACCCAGCGCGTCAATGTCGAGTCCAACGACGAGATCGGCGCCATGATCGAGCTGTTCAACAGCTTCCTCGACAAGCTGCAGCGCACCATCAGTCAGATCATCGAGGCCGCCGACCCGCTGGGCCAGGTCTCCAAGGACCTCTACCAGCTCACCCAGGGCTCGGAGGAAAACGCCAAGTCGCAGCAGCATCACACCGACTCGATCAGCCGCGACATCCTGACCATGACTGGCAGCATCCAGGAGGTCGCGCAACGTTCACGGCAGGCGTCCGACGAGGCCAATTCTGCGGCGCTTCAGGCGGCGACCGCACGCGAGCACATCGGCAGTCTTTCGACCGGCATCAACGACCTGGGCGACAGCGTGATGGACGCGGTCAAGGCCATGGAACAGTTGGAGGAAGAAACCCAGGAGGTCGGCTCGGTACTGACGGTGATCCGCAGCATTGCCGAACAGACCAACCTGCTGGCCCTGAACGCCGCCATCGAGGCCGCCCGCGCCGGCGAGCAGGGTCGCGGCTTCGCCGTGGTCGCCGACGAAGTGCGCAATCTGGCACAGAAGACTGCTGCCTCCACCGCCGAGATCCAGCAGATCATCCAGCGCCTGCAGAACAGCGCCAACACCGTGCTCAACGTGATGACCAGCAACGGCGAGAAATCCCGCGCCAGCATCGAGCGTTCCATCGAGGCCACCCAGCTGCTGGAAGCCATCGCTGGCACGGTCAACCAGATCGACGAACTCAACGCCGGCATCGCCCAGTTCACACACGAGCAGATCGGCCTGTCGAGTTCCATCAGACAAGAAACCCAAGTGTTGCAGCAGGACGCACAAGCAACCGCAAACGGCGCCGAAGCCACCGCCCGCCTTGGCGAACAACTGGTGAGAACCGGAGACCACCTGCGCGCGGCTACGAGCCAATTCCGTGTTTAACGATTTTTTGGAGCATCCAATGACTGCACTTCGTGTCGCCGGCCTGGCAGCTGTCTGCCTGGCCGCCACCCCTGCCTTTGCCCTGGAACAGGGTGAACATCGCTTCAACGGTTTCGGTACCGTCGGTTTCACCCATCTCGGCGGCGAAGATGACGGTCGCAGCTATGGCGTCCAAGGCCAGACCAACGATTCCTGGCGCGGTGATCAGCTGTCCAAGTTCGGTGCGCAGCTGAGCTACGGCATCACCGATACCCTCGGCGTGACCGTGCAGGCCACGGCCAAGGCGCAGCAGGACGAGTGGAAGGCCAACCTGGAATGGGCCTACCTGTCGCTGCAGGCCAACGACCGCCTGATGCTCCGCGCCGGCCGCCTGCGCAGCCCGGTCTACATGTATTCCGAAAGCCTCGACGTCGGCTACAGCTACCCTTGGCTGCGCCTACCCGACGAGGTCTACAGCCAGGTTCAGGTGACCAACTACGAAGGCGTCGATGCGGTCTACACCATGCCGCTGTCGTACGGTTCGGTCACCTTCCAGCTCGCCGGCGGCCAGGCGAAAAACCGTGACTACTACGCCTACGACGAGCAGTTCGATATCGACTACGGCAAGCTGTTCGGCGCCAGCGTCAGCCTGGCCAGCAACGACTTCGGCACGCTGCGCATCGGCTATGTCGAGGCGGATATCAAGACCGACATCACCGGAACCGTTGACGCGACCGCCCTTGGCTTTGGCGCCAGCGAACCGCTGTCGCTGCTGAATCTGGACAAAGAGAAAGGCAAGTTCACCTCGATCGGCTACCAGTACGACAACGGCACCTGGATCAGCAGCAACGAGTGGACCTCGCGCATGATCGAGAACGATGACATGGAGTCCGTCGACTCGTTCTACCTGATGGGCGGCCGTCGTTTCGGTGACTTCCTGCCCCACGTCACCTACGCACAGCTGGATGACAACGGCGGTCGCCAGAGCTCCTGGACCCTGGGTCTCAACTACCAGGCCGCGCCGACCGTAGTGATCAAGGGAGAATACAAGCGCGTCGACACCAAGAATGGCTACGACGGCGTATTCACCCGCAATGCTCAGGAAGTGTTCGACAACGCCGCTTACGACCTGAGCGGTGGTGCGGTTGGCGCCCCGGCCCGCAACTACGACGGCGACATCATCTCCGTCGGCGTCGATTTCGTATTCTGAGGAGCGTCCCGATGAAAGCAGCCATTCGCATCCTCGGCGCTGCCGCGCTGTTCGGCCTGGCTTCCCTGGCTCAGGCCGAGGTCGCCGTGATCGTCAATCCCGGCGCAGCCAAGGCACCGTCGCAGTCCGACGTCGCCAACATCTTCCTGGGCAAGGACAAGTCCATGAAGGGCGTCGACCAGGCGGGCTGGAACCCGGCCAAGGAAGCCTTCTACGCTGGCGTGACCAGCAAGAACGAGTCGCAGCTCAAGTCCTACTGGTCGGGTCTGATCTTCACCGGCAAGGGCCAGCCCCTGCCCAGCGTCGCCGACGATGCCGCCGTGGTGGCCAAGGTCGGCGCCGAAGCCGATGCCATCGGCTATGTCGACAGCGCCGCGGTCAACGGCTCGGTCAAGGTGCTGTTCACCCTGCCGTGAGTCGCGCCGCGTTACGAAACCGCCCTTCGGGGCGGTTTTTTATGCCTGTGGCCTCGCAACAGCCCGATACATCAGGCTGACCCTGATCAGCTTCCGCAGCGCCCGGCCTGACTAGACTTACGTCCAATGTGCCCGGGCCGGGCCGCAGCCGAACATGGACAAAAAGTGGAAGCAAACCATGAGTAAAGCCGATGCCTTCGCCGAGGCCGGAAAGACCGCGGTCCTGCAGAACGTCCACGGGACGATGGAGTTCCTGCGCAAGTACCCTCCGTTCAACCAGATGGAGGCACCGCATCTCGCCTACCTCGTGGAGAACTGCGAACTGCGCTTTTACGCCGAAGGCGACTGCATCATCGCCCCCGATGATGGCGTGGTCGAACACTTCTACATCGTCAAGCAGGGCCGCGTGCATGGGCAGCGGCCGCACACAGCCAAGCGTGGCACCGAAACGACCTTCGAGGTCACCGTCGGCGAATGCTTCCCCATGGCTGCGCTGATGGGCGAGCGCGCCACCCGCACCGCCCACCTGGCCGCCGAAGACACCTTTTGCCTGCTGCTGAGCAAGCCGGCCTTCGTCAAGCTGGTATCGACCTCCGACGTGTTCCGTGACTTCGCCATGCGCGGGGTGAGCAGCCTGCTCGACCTGGTCAACCAGCAGGCGCAGATGCGCGCCGTCGAGAGCCTGGGCGAGCAGTACTCGCTGGAGACCGCGATCGGCGAGCTGGCCCGTCATCATCCGGTATCCTGCGCGCCGGCCTTGCCTTTGCGCGAAGCGGTCGGGCTGATGCATGCGGAGAATGTCGGCAGCATCGTCATCGTCGATGACGAGCAACATCCGCTGGGCATTTTCACCTTGCGCGATCTGCGCCGGGTGATCGGCTCGCAGCAAGGCGATCTGGACCAGCCGATCTCGGCGTTCATGACCCAGGAGCCGTTCCACCTGCCGCCGGACGCTACCGCCTTCGATGCGGCGATCGCCATGACCGAGCGGCATATCGCGCACGTCTGCGTGGTGAAGAACGGCCTGCTCTGCGGCGTGATCTCCGAGCGCGACCTGTTCTCGCTGCAGCGCGTCGACCTGGTGCACCTGGCGCAGACCATCCGCCATGCCGATCGGGTCGAGTCGCTGGTGCTCATCCGCAGCCGCATCAAGCAACTGGTCGACAACATGCTGGCGCACGGCGCCTCGTCCACGCAGATCACTCATATCATCACCCTGCTCAACGACCATACCGTCAGCCGGGTGATCGAGCTGGCCATCGAACAGCTGGGCGATCCGGGCATCGAGTTCACCTGGCTGTGCTTCGGCAGCGAGGGGCGGCGCGAACAGACGCTGCATACCGACCAGGACAACGGCATGCTCTTCGAAGCCAGCGACGCCGCCGAAGCGGCGCTGATCCGCGGCAGGCTGCTGCCGCTGGCCGAGCGCATCAACCGCGACCTGGATACCTGCGGCTTCACCCTGTGCAAGGGCAACATCATGGCCAGCAACCCGGAGCTGTGCCTGTCACGCCAGGAATGGGGGCGCCGGTTCAGCTCGTTCATCCGCGAGGCGACCCCGGAGAACCTGCTCAGCAGCACCATCTTCTTCGACCTGCGCGCCGTCTGGGGGCCGGAGGACGGCTGCGAGCAGCTGCGCCGCGACCTGCTCGAGGAGATCGCCGACAACCGCCTGTTCCAACGCATGATGGCCGAGAATGCCTTGCGCCACCGCCCCCCGGTGGGCCGCTTCCGTGACTTCGTCGTCACCCGCAAGGGCGACGGCAAGGCCACGCTCGACCTCAAGGTGCAGGGGCTAACGCCGTTCGTCGATGGCGCCCGGCTACTGGCGCTGGCCAACGGGATCGATGCGTGCAACACCCTCGACCGTCTGCACCAGCTCGCCGAGAAGGGCATCATCGAGGAGAAGGACGGCGCGGCCTACGAAGAGGCCTACCACTTCATCCAGCAGACCCGCATGCAGCATCATCAGCAGCAGGCGCGCGATGGCGCGAGCTATTCCAACCGGCTCGATCCCGACACGCTCAATGCCCTTGATCGGCGGATCCTGCGCGAATCCTTCCGCCAGGCGCAGCGCTTGCAGGCCAGCCTGGCGCTGCGTTACCTGTTATGAAAATGACCTGGTTCCAGCCTCGCGGTCCGAAACTCACGCTCGATCAGCAGGAACGGCTGGCGGCCCTGAAGCAGCCGGCGCCCATCGGCCCGGTGGCCCTGACAAAGCAGCGGATGGTCGTGCTCGACCTGGAAACCACCGGGCTGCACCTCAAGCGTGATCTGGTCATTTCCATCGGTGCGGTCGTCATCGAGAACGGTGCCATCGATTTCTCGCAGCAGTTCGAATGCACGCTCAACCGCCAGGTCAAGGTCACCGAGAGCGTGCTGATCCATGGCATTGCGCCCAGCGAGCTGGCCAGGGGGCTGCCACCCGCCGAGGCGCTGCTCAGCTTCATGGAGTTCGCCGGCGACAGCGTGATCCTCGCCTTCCATGCGCCCTTCGACCAGCGCATGCTCGCCCGCGCGCTGAAAAAGGACCTCGGTTTCACCCTCAAGAATGCCTTTCTCGATGTGGCCGACCTGGCCCCGATGCTGTTCTCCCACGCCATGATTCACCGCGGCGGGCTGGACCATTGGCTGGATTACTTCCACATCGACATTCCGCAGCGCCACCACGCCGCCGCCGACGCCATGGCCACGGCGCAGATCGCGCTGATCCTGATGAATCGCGCACGGCGCCTGGGGCTCGAGTCGATGGATGACCTGGCGCATCGCCTCCGGTGCTGGCAGCGTTCGCGCAAGGCGGCGCTGCACTCGTTCTGAGCGCGCTGGGCCATCGATGTCGCGGTGATGCCGGCAAGCAGCGCAGGCGTTTGATACTGGCTGGCTGCAGCCGCTTCGAGTCGGGCCAAGACGGCCGACTCGCGCGTCGCTTCAGGGAGGGGGAGCAGGCCTGTCGCTAGGGCCGGTCGCCCGCGCAGATCGCCTGGTAGAGCGGATCATCGACCTGCAGTTCGGTCAGGCTCTCCATCTTCGCCTGGCCTTCGTTGTTAAGCCGGAACATGGCCTTCTCGGCGCAGATCAGCTGGTACTTGTCGCTTGTCACCGTGGCGATCAGGCTCCGTTTTTCGAAGCGATACAGGACGAAGCGGCCCATGCGACCCTGCGGGGTGTCCTGTACCTGGGCGTTGGCGCCATCGAGCACCGTGTAGCCCAGCGGCATGGGGAACAGTAGCGTCCAGGGGCGCCACAACATGCTGCCCTTTTCCTCGGCGACCACGACCGAGCCGGCCGGCAGGCGCGCCTGGGTGGCTCCGAACCAGGTGTACTCGTAATAGATCGTGTACGTGAACATACCCAGCCCGGCGAACGCCGGAATGATCCACTTCGGCAGACGCTTGCGAGTCAGCGTACGCAACAGGAGCGCAATCCCCGCACCCGAGAAGGCAGCGACGACCGCAGCAATGAGATGCCAGAACATACGCAACTTCCTTTCAAAAAAATCGGGCTTCCAATAGGAAGCCCGACTTGTCTTTCAACCGGGGGTCAGATGCAGCATCTGACGTCGGCTTGGATTATCGCTTAGTGGCTGACAGCCGCACCAGCGCCCTTGGGCGTACGTACGCTCTCGACCAGATCCTGGATCTCCTTCGGCGGAGCCTCGGTAGCCATGGATACGACATAGGCTACGGCGAAGTTCAGGATCGCACCGACGGCACCAAAGGCCTGCGGAGAGATACCCATCCACCACTGATCAGGCGTGTTGGCCAGGCTGTTGGTGCCAGGGATGAAGAACCAGCCCAGGTACAGGAAGATGTACACGGCGGTACTTACCACACCGACCACCATACCGGCGACGGCACCCTTGCTGTTCACGCGCTTGGAGAAGATACCCATCATCAGAGCCGGGAACAGGCTCGATGCAGCCAGACCGAACGCCAGCGCCACGACCTGCGCCGCGAAGCCCGGTGGGTTCAGACCCAGGTAGGTGGCCAGGAGAATAGCGGCAGTCATGGACAGACGGGCCGCCAGCATCTCGTTCTTCTCGCTGATCTTCGGATTGATGAGGGTCTTGATCAGGTCATGACTGATGGCCGAGGAGATGGCCAGCAGCAGACCGGCAGCGGTGGACAGTGCAGCGGCAATGGCACCCGCGGCGATCAGACCGATGACCCAGCTCGGCAGGTTGGCGATTTCCGGGTTGGCCAGAACGATGATGTCATTGTTCACGGTCAGCTCGTTGCCGTTCCAGCCACGCTCCTGAGCGGTCGGGGTAAAGGCGGCGTTGGCGTCGTTGTACATCTGTACACGGCCGTCGGCGTTCTTGTCTTCCCACTTGATCAGGCCGGTCTGTTCCCAGGTCTGCACCCACTGCGGACGATCTTCATAGCGAATCGCCTCGGCCTGCGGGCCTTCCGGATAGATAGTGTTGACCAGGTTCAGGCGCGCCATGGAGGCCACGGCCGGAGCGGTGAGGTACAGCAGGGCGATGAAGATCAGCGTCCAGCCAGCGGACCAGCGAGCATCAGCCACCTTCGGTACGGTGAAGAAGCGAATGATCACGTGCGGCAGACCGGCAGTACCGATCATCAGCGACAGGGTGAACAGGAACATGTTCAGCTTGTTGTCGACGTCAGCGGTGTAGGCGGAGAAGCCCAGATCGACGACGACTTCGTTCAGCTTCTGCAGCAGCGGCATACCGGACTCGGTGTGCGTGCCGAACATGCCGAACATCGGGATCGGGTTGCCAGTCAGCTGCATGGCAATGAACACCGCCGGGATGGTGTAGGCGATGATCAGAACGATGTACTGAGCTACCTGGGTGTAGGTGATGCCCTTCATGCCGCCGAATACCGCGTAGGCGAACACGATTGCCGCCGCGATCCAGATACCAGCCGAGTTGCTGACTTCCAGGAAGCGCGAGAAGGCCACACCGGCACCAGCCATCTGGCCGATTACGTAGGTCACGGAGATCAGGATCAGACAGATCACGGCGACCAGACGGGCGCCACGGCTGTAGAAACGGTCGCCGATGAAGTCCGGGACGGTGAACTTGCCGAACTTGCGCAGGTAGGGCGCCAGCAGCATGGCCAGCAGCACGTAGCCACCGGTCCAGCCCATCAGGTAGACGGAAGTGGCATAACCGCCGGAGGCGATCAGACCGGCCATGGAGATGAAGGAGGCCGCAGACATCCAGTCTGCTGCGGTCGCCATTCCGTTGGTCACGGGGTGAACGCCACCACCGGCGACGTAGAACTCTTTAGTCGAACCGGCGCGAGCCCAGACCGCGATCCCGATGTACAGCAGGAACGAGGCGCCCACGAACAGCATGTTGATCCAATATTGGCTCATGGTGGTTACTCCTCAACCCCGAATTCCTTGTCCAGTTTGTTCAGCCGCCACGCGTAGTGGAAGATGATCAAAATGAACGTGATGATGGAACCTTGTTGAGCGAACCAGAAGCCCAGATCCGTTCCCCCGACAGGGATGCCGGACAATAACGGACGCAAGAGGATCGCAAAGCCATAGGAGACAAGAGCCCAGACTACGAGGCTCCATGTTATGAGGCGTACGTTCGCCTTCCAGTATGCAGCAGCATTGTTTTTATCTTCGGCCATAGCCGTTCTCCGCCTTATTGTTATTCGCGAGTGGAGGAAGCCCACATCCTGAATCTAACAAAGGTGTACAAGGCAACGAAACCCCCGACTTTAGTCTGACCAGAACCGTTCAAGAGCCCGGATTGCAGCGATAGAAAGGCTGCTCGGGCCCTGCGCCCTGTGCGGCCGGCCGACGATGCAGGCAATTTGCCAAAAATGACGCGGCGGTCACGCCCAAATCCTCTTGCTAGCTGGCGCTGCCGCATCCGTTCGCCGGCCGTCCGCGCCAGCCCGCCAGCGAAGCGGCTGCCCTGCCCGGACGCGCCACCCTGCAAATCGGCATTGCATTCAATGGCGCCCTTAATTCTGGCTTAATTAAATAAAAATGATTGCCGGCCAACACGGATCGATAAATAAAGCTCACCGATCCGAATATCGCCAACAAATAAATCATCCAGCCAAAAGTGAATTAATTAACCAAGCTTCGATAGTTTTAGCGAAGTTCTATTACCGAAGCATTGCAGCCGCGGATAGCGAATACTTATCGACAAGTGTTGTTGCTTTCAGTGCGCCAGATGGTCGGCGCAGCTACACGCAGCCGCACGCGCCGAGCTGGCGCGAGGCGGCTGCGTGCGAAGCGACGGATTCCGCGCGGCTAGCAGCTGGGGCGGCCGGCCGTGTAGCGCTGCGCCGGATCGACGGCGGCCTGCAGATCGCGAATGGTCTCGGCGCCGATCAGCAACGGGTAGTCGAAATGCGAGCGGTCGGTTAGGTTGACCTGTGCCTCACGCCGCTCGTCACCGATGCACAGCTCGAGGCTCACCAACGGGCGCCTGGCCCTCGGCGGCTCACCCTCGGCCGCGACACCGCCCTCCTCGACGCGCTGTTTGATCTCGCTGAAGCCGATCAGCGGGCGCTCGTACCAGGTGTCACCGGCGTCCTCCACGGCCAGGCGGAAACGCACCCAGGGCTGGCCGTCGCGCTCGAAGCGCCGGATATCGGTGGCCGAGAGCGAGGCGGTCATGGCGCCGGTGTCCATCTTCGCCGGCAGCACCTGGCTCAGCGGTTCGACACGGATGTTTTCGTAGCGGCCGTAGAGACGCGGCTCTTCGGCCATGACCGGGGCGACAGACAAGAGGGCAGCGAAAGGCAATAGGCGAAGCAAAACGGGTCTCCCGTGAAAGCCAGTGATGCCTTTCGGATGCGTGTTGCCGCGCAGGGTTCAGCCAAGCGCTTTACAGAATGTTTGCCGCAGGTCACTCCGACCGACCTGTTAAACTGCGCCCTCCGCCCGGAATCCCTGCCGTGTCCAGTTCTTCCTTCTCCAGCCTGCCGCTGCGCGCCGCCACCCAGGCCAACCTCGACGCCCTCGGCTATCGCCAGATGACGCCGATCCAGGCCCAAAGCCTGCCGCCGATGCTCCAGGGCAAGGATGTGATCGCCCAAGCCAAGACCGGCAGCGGCAAGACGGCGGCCTTTGGCATCGCCCTGCTCGAGCCCCTGAACCCGCGCTACTTCGGCTGCCAGGCGCTGGTGCTGTGCCCGACGCGCGAACTCGCCGACCAGGTCGCCAAGGAGCTGCGCCGACTGGCGCGCGCTGCGGGCAACATCAAGATCCTGACCCTCTGCGGCGGGGTGCCGATCGGCCCGCAGATCGGTTCGCTCGAGCACGGCGCCCATGTCATCGTCGGTACGCCCGGTCGCGTCCAGGAACATCTGCGCAAGGCCACGCTGCGGCTCGACGGGCTCAATACGCTGGTCCTCGACGAGGCCGACCGCATGCTCGACATGGGCTTTCACGACGCCATCGCCGAGATCGTCGCGCAGACTCCCGAGCGCCGGCAGACGCTGCTGTTCTCCGCCACCTACCCCGAAGACGTCGAACAGCTGGCCGCGCGCTTTCTGCGCGAGCCCCTGCGCGTGGAGGTGCAGGCGCTGCACGACGACAGCCAGATCGAGCAGCGTTTCTACGAGATCGCGCCGGAGCAGCGTATGGAGGCGGTCATGCGCCTGCTCGAGTGCTTCCGCCCGCAGAGTTGCGTGGCCTTCTGCTTCACCCGCCAACAATGCCAGGAGTTGGTCGACTACCTCGAGGCACGTGGCATCTACGCGCAACCGCTGCATGGCGACATGGAGCAACGCGAGCGTGACCAGGTGCTGGCGATGTTCGCCAACCGCAGCCTCTCGGTTCTGGTGGCGACCGATGTCGCCGCCCGCGGCCTGGACATCGATGCCCTGGACCTGGTCATCAACGTCGAACTGGCGCGCGACCCGGAAGTACATGTGCATCGAATCGGCCGCACCGGGCGTGCGGGCCGCAAGGGTATGGCGGCAAGCCTGGTGGCGCCGGCCGAAGCGCATCGTGCGCAAGCCATCGAGCACCTGCAACAGGCACCCCTGGTCTGGCACCCGCTGTCCAGCCTGAAGCCGCGAAGCGAGGAACCGTTGCGCCCGCCGATGAGCACCTTGTGCATCGCGGCCGGGCGCAAGGAAAAGCTGCGCCCGGGCGATGTGCTCGGCGCCCTCACTGGCGATGCGGGCATTGCCGGCGACAAGGTCGGCAAGATCGCCGTGTTCGACTACCAGACCTTTGTCGCCATCGAGCGCAGCGCGGCCGACAAGGCGCTGCGCCGGTTGAGCGAAGGCCGCATCAAGGGCCGCTCGCTGAAGGTGCGCATCCTCTAGCCCGCAACTGTATGGCCGCATCCAGCGCCGACTGTGCATGGAGCGCGGCCCGCGCCGCCGCTAACGTGCCGGTTCGACAGAGGAGGCAGGCATGAGCGAGCTGATGCAGGGTTCGCTGCGCATGAGCGCGGCAATGGTGTTGTCCGGGACCATCGGCTGGTTCGTCGTCGCCTCCGGCCAGCCGGTCGTCGATGTGGTGTTCTGGCGCTGCGTGCTTGGCGCTCCGGTGCTGCTGACCGTCTGCCTCGCCTTCGGCCTGCTGCGCGGCTACCTGACCTGGCGCCTGCTGGGGCTGGCGCTGCTCGGCGGCGTCGCCCTGGTGCTCAACTGGCTGCTGCTGTTCGCCGCCTACTCGCATGCGTCCATCGCGATCGCCACGGCGGTCTACAACACGCAACCGTTCATGCTCGTCGCCCTCTCGGCGCTGCTGTTCGGCGAGCGGCTGACGCGCGACAAGTTCGGCTGGCTGCTGCTAGCCTTTGGCGGGGTACTGGCGATCGTCCAGGCCAAGCCCAGCGCCAGCTATCTGGGCGACCACTACCTGCTGGGCTTCGCCCTCGCGCTGGGCGCCGCCTTTTGCTACGCGCTGGTGGTGCTCACGACCAAGGCGATGCGCGGCGTGCCGCCGCATCTGATCGCGTTGATCCAGGTCGGGGTCGGCATGCTGATGCTGGCACCGTTCGCCAATCTCGCCGAGCTGCCCGGCGACCTGTACACCTGGAGCCTGCTCGGCACGCTGGGTGTAGTGCATACCGGCGTGGTCTTCATCCTCATGTACGGAGCGATCCAGCGGCTGCCTACGCACATCACCGGCGCCCTCTCGTTCATCTATCCGGTCATGGCGATCCTCGTCGACCGTATCGCCTTCGGCCATCATCTGCAGCCTGCGCAACTGGCCGGAATCGCCGCGGTACTGCTGGCAGCGGCCGGCATGACCCTGGGCTGGACGCTGGTTCCACGCCGCAGGGCCGTGCCGACCGACTGACCGTTACAGCGAACCGCGCTGCCACGGCCCCCAGATGGCAAAGGTGATGCCTGGCGTCTGGCAGTTGACGAAGAGGAAACGACCGCTGGGGTCGAAGCAGGCCCCGGCGAACTCGCGATTGCGATAATCGCCGCCGGAGGCACGCTTGCCGGCCGCCGCCGCCTGAACATCGTCGAACACGATGTTGTTCTTGGCGAAGATGTAGGCCTCGCCGTTGCGGGTCAGCCCGAGCAGACGTTCGCCGAAGCCGAACTCGTCGTTGGCGCCGCCGCCGTCCTCGCACATCAGCACGCCGCCACGCGGGCTGACCGTGATGTTGTCGGGGTTGTTGGCCACCTCCGGATCGCTGGAAGCGAACACGCAGGTCAGCCGGTCGCTGCGCAGATCGTGCATCCATACCGCGCCGCGGCCATAGCCGGCGCGGCCCTGGCTGTCGACGCCGGCGCTGGTGTCGACGATGAACAGCCGCCCATCACTGTGCCAGATGCCTTCGCCGCGGCTCATGCGCAGCGCACCGGCGTTGCGCGCCTGGAAGAACGGCCCGCTGGCACCGGGCTGCGGATCCATGTCCGGGTCGGCAATGTCGACCCACTCGAGTTGATAGCTGTCGCCCGGGCGCGGGGTCAGCAGGTCGGCATTGGTCAGGTTGCGCACGCGGGCCGCCTGCAGCATGCCGCCGGCGGCCAGCGAGCCGGGTTGCTGGCTGGCATTGGCCGGAATGAAGCGGTAATAGCCGGCCGCGTTGCGCGCGTCCTCAGTCAGGTAGACGTAGCTGTTGCGCGGGTTCACCGCCACCGCCTCGTGGGCGAAACGCCCCATCTGCACGATCGGCTGGCCCGTGGTGAGCACCGGATCGGCGGTCACTTCGAACACGTAGCCGTGCCGCCGGCCACCGACGCCGCTGTAGTCAGCGGTGGTTTCCTCGCACGACAGCCAGGTGCCCCAGGGCGTCACGCCGCCGGCACAGTTGGTGCGCGTGCCGCCCAGGCTTGGCAGCGTGCGCACCTCATGCCCACGGCCAAGCGGGAAGTACAGGTTGGTGGTGCCACCGGCCGGACGCTGTCCGTTGGCCAGGGTCACGCCGTCGTAAATGCCGTTGGCCTGGATCAGCTCGCCGGTGCCCGCCTCGTGATTGCGCACCAGAACGATTTCCGGCCCGTGGGCACCGCGACGCACACCGATGACGCCCATGCCGTCATGATAGCCGGGCACCGGCTGGCCGTTCTCCATCAGGTCGCCCGCCCAGGAAAAGGTCCGGTACTGGAAGCCCTCGGGCAGTTGCAGCAGTTCGAGTCCGGTGCTCTGGTCCTTGACCGGACGGATCGGGCCGTAGCTGCTGCGACGCAGGTGGCGCCCCTGGCCGCTGGCATGGCGCTGGGCGTAGGCGTCCAGTGCACCGAGAAAGGGCGTGCCGGCGACGGCGGCGGCGATCAGGCTGCCCTTGAGCAGGTTGCGGCGAGCGGGGTCGTAATCACGATTCATGCACGTATTCCTTTTGTAGGTGTGGTGGGAAGGCGCGCACGAGTAGAGCAAAGCCATTGCGGCACTCCGGTTACACCGCGGTGGCAGCCCGGTGATAAGGGACGAGCGGTCGGATAAGCTGTGCCGCAATCAACGCCGGGCCATGCGGCGCCGGCAACCGCAGACCAGAAAAGGCACCGACATGCCGACGCCTTCGATCCGCCACTCCCTGCGTCGCCTCTGGGCGCTGGAGAAGTTCGGCTACAGCCTGCGGGTGTTCATCGCCCTGGCCGGCAGCATGGCCCTGAGCTGGGGCCTGGACCGCCCGACGCTGGTGATCCCCCTGTTTCTCGGCATCATCGCCAGCGCGCTGGCCGAAACCGACGACAGCTGGCGCGGCCGGCTGATCGCCCTGCTGGTGACGCTCGCCTGCTTCAGCATCGCGGCGGTCTCCGTGCAATTGCTGTTCCCCTACCCGCTGGCCTTTGTCGCCGGTCTGGCCGCCTCGGCGTTTGCCCTGGTGATGCTCGGCGCGCTCGGCGAGCGCTACGGCGCCATCGCCCAGGCCACGCTGATCCTGTCGATCTACAGCATGATCGCGGTGGATCAGCGCGACGGCGTGATCGAGGACTTCTGGCGCGACCCGCTGCTGCTGGTCGCCGGCGCCGCCTGGTACGGCGTGCTCTCGGTGCTGTGGAACCTGCTGTTCGCCCATCAGCCGGTACAGCAAAGCCTGGCCCGGTTGTATCGCGAGCTAGGGCGCTACATCCGGCTGAAGGCTGCGCTGTTCGAACCGGTGCGCCAGCTCGACGTCGAGCAGCGTCGCATCGAGCTCGCGCAGCAGAACGGCCGGGTGGTCGGCGCGCTCAACGCGGCCAAGGAAACCCTGCTGCACCGCATGGGCCAGGCACGCAGCGGCAGCCGGATCAGCCGCTACCTCAAGCTCTACTTTCTCGCCCAGGACCTGCATGAGCGGGTCAGCTCCTCGCACTACCCCTATCAGGCGCTCGCCGAGGCCTTCTTCCACAGCGACGTGCTGTTCCGCTGCCAACGCCTGCTGCGCCTGCAGGCCAGCGCCTGCCAGGCCCTGGC
Organism: Stutzerimonas sp. CXK-1; assembly: GCF_057738225.1. Taxonomy (NCBI): domain Bacteria; kingdom Pseudomonadati; phylum Pseudomonadota; class Gammaproteobacteria; order Pseudomonadales; family Pseudomonadaceae; genus Stutzerimonas; species Stutzerimonas sp. CXK-1. The sequence goes on from NZ_CM173217.1 coordinate 3,716,472, forward strand.
CGAGGCGATCCAGCTGCGCCAGCCGTTCGTCTACGACGAGCAGAACACCCAGGCGCTGGCCGACCTGCAGGCCTCGCTCGAACACTTGCGCGAGCAGAACAACCCGGCCTGGCGCGGGCTGCTGCGTTCGCTGCGCGCGCTATCGGGCAACCTCGGCGCCCTGCAAAGCCGCCTGGCCAGCGCCAGCAACCCCGACGCGCTGGCCGGGGAACAGGACAGCACGCTGTTCGATCGCGAGCCACAGTCGCTCGGCGATGCACTCGGGCGCATCCGCCTGCAGCTGACCCCCACCTCGCTGCTGTTCCGCCACGCGCTGCGCATGGCGCTGGCACTGGTCTGCGGCTATGCGGTGCTTCACGCGATCCACCCGGAACAGGGCTACTGGGTACTGCTGACCACCCTGTTCGTTTGCCAGCCGAACTATGGCGCCACACGGACCAAGCTGGTGCAGCGCATCGGCGGCACGGTGCTCGGCCTGGTCGCCGGCTGGGCATTGTTCGACCTGTTCCCCTGGCCGGCACTGCAGGCACTGTTCGCGGTGATCGCCGGCGTGGTGTTCTTCGCCACACGCAGCAGCCGCTACGCACTGGCCACCGCCGCGATCACGCTGATGGTGCTGTTCTGCTTCAACCAGGTCGGTGACGGCTACGGGCTGATCTGGCCACGCCTGTTCGATACCTTGCTCGGCAGCCTGATCGCCGCCGCCGCCGTGTTTCTCGTGCTGCCGGACTGGCAGGGCCGCCGGCTCAACCAGGTGGTCGCCAATACGCTGAGCTGCAGCAGCGAGTACCTGCGCCAGATCATGCGCCAGTACGACAGCGGCAAGCGCGACGACCTCGCCTACCGCCTGGCCCGACGCGATGCGCACAACGCCGATGCGGCGCTGTCGACCACCCTGTCGAACATGCTTCTGGAGCCCGGTCACTTCCGCAAGGATGCCGAGACCGGCTTTCGTTTCCTGGTGCTCTCGCACACCCTGCTCAACTACCTCTCGGCGCTCGGTGCGCACCGCGAAACCCTGCCGGACGACGCCAGCGACGCCTTGCTCGACGAGGCCAGCGCCCGGCTGAGCGCGGCGCTCGACGAAATCGCCACGGCACTGCGCGATAACCGCCCGGTGGCCCTCCACGAGGAGGCCGAGCAGGCCCTGGCCGAACGCCTGGAGCAGTTGCCGGAGGAGATCGACGACGGTCACCGCCTGGTGCAGACCCAACTCGGCTTGATCTGTCGGCAACTGGCGGCACTGCGTAGCATGGCCGCACACCTGATCCGCCAGCGCACCGCCGAGCCGCACGCGCAGCCGTGAGCCCGCACAACGGGTAAGATGCGCGCCCGCAACCGCTGTGAACGAAGAGGTACGAGGTGCTGACGACCGAGGTGATCATCATCGGGGCCGGAGCGGCCGGCTTGATGTGCGCCGCCACCGCCGCGGCGCGCGGCCGGCAGGTGCTGCTGCTCGACCACGCCAACAAGGCCGGCAAGAAGATCCTCATGTCCGGTGGCGGGCGCTGCAACTTCACCAACCTGTACACCGAGCCGGCCAACTTCCTCTCCGGCAACCCGCATTTCTGCAAGTCGGCGCTGGCACGCTACACCCAGTGGGACTTCATCGAACTGGTCGCGCGCCATGGCGTGCCCTACCACGAGAAAAAGCTCGGCCAGTTGTTCTGCGACCACAAGTCCAGCGACATCCTCGCCATGCTGCTCGCGGAGTGCACCGAGACCGGCGTGGAGTTGCGTCTGGATACGAGCGTGCAGGCGATCGAGCGCGTCGAGGGCGGCTATCGGCTACAGACCAGTGCCGGTGCTGCGCACTGCCAATCCTTGGTAATCGCCACCGGCGGCCTGTCGATCCCCACGCTTGGCGCCACCGGCTTCGGCTATCAGGTGGCACGCCAGTTCGGCCACACCGTGCTGCCGACCCGCGCCGGCCTGGTGCCCTTCACTGTCACCGACCCGGCGCTCAAGGCGCTGTGCAGCGAGCTGTCCGGTACTTCGGTTGACTGCGTGGTGAGCTGCAACGGGCAGAGCTTTCGGGAAAACCTGCTGTTCACCCACCGCGGCCTGAGCGGGCCGGCCATGCTGCAGATCTCGTCCTACTGGCAGCCGGGTGACGAACTGGTCATCGACCTGCTGCCAGGGCTCGACGCCCTCGGCTGGCTACAGGAACAGGCCCTCGCCCGCCCGAATATCGAGCTCAAGACACTGCTGGCCGACGTATTCACGCGCAAGTTGGCGGTGCTGCTGTGCGACAGCTGGTTCGCATCGCGCGCACTCAAGCAATACGCGCCGGCAGAGCTGCGCGAGGTGGCCGAGCGGCTGGGCAGCTGGCGGCTGGTGCCCGCCGGCACCGAAGGCTATCGCACCGCCGAGGTCACGCTTGGCGGGGTGGACACGCGCGAGGTGTCGTCGAAAACCATGGAATCGCAGAAGTCGCCGGGGCTGTACTTCATCGGCGAAGTGCTCGACGTGACCGGCCAGCTCGGTGGCTTCAACTTCCAGTGGGCCTGGGCTTCCGGGCATGCCGCCGGCGAGGTGGTCTGAACCGGCTCAGTCGTCGCCGGTAGTGCCGGTGGCCGGCGGCACGAGTTTGTTCGGGCCGGCTGGTTCGGCAGCCGTGTCGTGATATTCCTGCGAGTTCTGCTCGTAGTTGTCGATCGAGGAGTCCTTTTCCTCTTCCGGCGAGCAGGCGACGAGCAGTGCGCCGACGGCGCCGCAGAGCAGTAGCTGGACGGGCTTCATGGGACGCTCCTGGGAGTGAAAGACATGCGGCCGCGAAAGCTCGCGGCCGCGTCGGCGCCCGTCTTACTGGCTGCTGCCAGTTCCGGTGCCAGTGCCGGTCGGCGGGTTGGTGGTGCCGGTGCCGCTCGGGTCGGCGGTGCCACCGGTGGTGCCGGAGCCGGTGGTGCTGTCGGACGGCATGCTGTTGGTGCCAGTGCCAGTGCCGGTGGTGCCGGTACCGGTGGCCGGCGTGCTGGTTTCCGGAGCGGGAGCCGGAGTGGCGGGCTGTTCAGTCGTAGCCGGCGGCGGGGTCGGCTCGCGTTCCTCTTCCTGGCCACAGCCAACCAGCACCAAGCCGAGCAGCGGCGGCAGCAAATAAGTCAGACGCATCGTTAACCTCCTTCGGGTGAACCGGCGCGGTAGCCGGCAATACCTGGATCCTATGATCCACGGGGAGGTAGACCGATAAACCGCCGTTTAGTGCCCGAGCGCCTCGGCCGCCGCCGGCAGCAGCGCTTCCAGATCCTGCGCCCGCAACGGCCGGGCGAGGAAATAGCCCTGCGCACAATCGCAGCCCTGCTCACGCAGGAAATCGAGCTGCTCGCCATGCTCGACCCCTTCGGCGATCACCTGCAAACCGAGGCTCTGGCCGAGCCCGATGATCGCCCGGCTGAGCACCACGGCATCGGCATCGCCCGGCGCGCCGGCGATGAAGCTGCGATCGACCTTGAGGATATGCAGCGGAAAGCGCTTGAGGTAGCCGAGCGAGGAATAGCCCGTACCGAAATCGTCCAGCGCCAGGCGCACGCCGAGTTCGGCGGCGTGGCGCAGGTTGCGCTGTACCAGCTCGCTGTCCTGCATCAGCAGCGTTTCGGTGATCTCCAGCACCAGCGAACCGGGATCGGCACCGGTCTCGGCCAGGACGCTGTTGAGCATGGCGCAGAAGTCGCACTGCTGCAGCTGGCGGATCGACAGGTTGACCGCGCAGTGCAGCGCCGCACGCCCTTCTTCCTGCCAGCGCCGCAACTGGCGGCAGGCCTGACGCAGGACCCAGTGGCCGACGCGAACGATCTCGCGCGATTCCTCCAGCGCCGCGATGAACTCAGACGGCGGCACCAGCACACCGTCATGTTCCCAGCGCAGCAGGGCTTCGGCCCCGACCAACTGCGGTACGGACGCGCCAATGGCCCAGACGGGCTGATAGTGCAGCACGAACTCGTTGCGTGCGAGCGCCTGGGCGAGCGCGCTTTCCAGCTCCAGCTGGCGGGTCGCGACGACCTGCAGGCTGTCGGAAAACAAGGCGAACTGGTCCTTGCCCGCCATCTTCGCGCGATACAGGGCCAGGTCGGCCGCCTGCAGCGCATCGAGCGGCTGGCCGTCGCGCATCAGCGGGGCAATGCCGACGCTGGCACTGACCGAGAGCGTACGCTCGCCCAGCTGCAACGGTTGGCGCAGCGCCGTGAGCATGCGCTGGGCGACCCGCTCGGCATCGGCGGCGCAGGCCAGGTCGCCCAGCAGCGCAACGAACTCGTCGCCGCCGAAGCGGGCCAGATGATCCCCGGCACGCAGACAGGATGCCAGCCGCTGCGCGACGATCACCAGCACTTGATCACCGGCGTTATGGCCGAGGCTGTCGTTGATCAGCTTGAAGCGATCCAGGTCGATGAACAGCAGCGCCGACTCGCGGCTGCGCGGCCGCCGCCGCACCGCCTGCAACAGCTCCTCGAGATGCAACCGATTGGCCAGGCCGGTCAGCGCATCGTGGCGTGCGGCATGCCGCAGCCCGGCCTCGGCGGCCTTGCGCGCGCTGATGTCGGTCTGCGAGCCGGCCAGATGCCAGCCACCGAGCGGATCGCGCTCGGCCACGCCGCGCACCAGCACCCAGAGATAGCTGTCGTCCCAGCTGCGGATGCGGTATTCCTGCGCCAGCGAGGTGGTTTCGCCATTGAGGTGGCGGCTGATGGATTCGCGCAGCGCGGGCAGGTCGTCCGGGTGGACCCGCTCGAACCAGTCACGGCTGTTGCCCGCGCCGAGGGGCGCGAGGCCGAGCATCTGCGTCCAGCGCTCGGAGACGTAGAGCCGGTCTGACTCCACGTTCCAGTCCCAGATCCCATCTTCGGTGCCGCGCAAGGCGCGCGCCAGGCGCGCCTCGCTGTCCTCCAGCGCCTGCCGTTCGGCGGCGACATAGGTGTCGATCGCCAGGATCATGTCGAAGAAGACGATCTTCAGCAGGCTGTCGAACAGCGCCACCTGCTCGCTCTCGCCGAGAATCTGGCCGAGCATGTGCGACAGGTAGAGGCGATAGGCGCCCAGGTACCACTCCAGATCGATACCGGCCCGTTCGTGCACCAGCCCGACCAGCAGACGGTCGCGCACGTAGTCTCGGTCATAGGGGCCGGCCAGCAGGCGCCGGTAATACTGGGTCTGGCTGTGTTTGAGACGCTCGATGCTGCCTTGCGGGCCGAGCAATGCGGAGGCTTCGGTGAACTGCGCGAGGTGATCGTAGAGCCGCTCGACGAACGCCGCCTGACCGCGATCCAGGGCCGGGTCGGCAGCCGCCTGGTTGAGCCTCGCCCGATCGGCTGCACGCCATTGCAGGAACCGCTTGCGTATGAGGATGCGGTCGAGATCGAGGCCGACGCGCTGCAGCACCACCGATAGCTGGTCTTCCATGCTTCCCCTGCTCCAATAGAGTGTGGCTGCCAGGCCAAGGCGACCCGAATGTCGCGCTGGCGCAACCATCAGCATCCGTCCGCTGGACTGATGGCGAAATGAAGGCAAGGGTGCCAGTGGTGGTGCTGTGGCTCATTGACTCATGTCAGCCAAGCAGGGGCGTGCGCCGCATCTGGCGGTACACGCCCGGCCTGGCTCAGGCGGCCTGGCGGGATGCGAAGTCCTTTTTCAGACGGTTGCGCAGCTCGACCATCTGCTTGCCCAGTTCTTCCAGGCGAGCCGCGTCGAACAGTTCGCGCACGTCGGGAAACATCTCGGACTCCTCTTCCTCGATGTGGTGCTCGAGCAGCTCCTTGCACACCTTGATCCGGCCGGAGAACTCGACGCTGCCCGGATCGGTCTTCTTCAGGTCAGGCAGCACCAGCGAGTCCACCGCGCGATGCTCTTCCTTGGCTTCGTGGTACATCTTCAGCTCGTCCTTGCCGCCGGCTTCCTTGAAGGCGGGATACAGCACCTGCTCCTCGAGCTGGGTATGGATGGTGACCTCCATTTCCAGCTTCTGCAGCAGTTCGGTGCGCGTCTTGACCGCACGCTCGGTGGACTCGGTCAGGCGCGTCAGGATGTCCTTGAGGCGTTCGTGATCCTCGATCAGCAGGTCAACGGCATTCATCTTCTTATCCTCCAGGCTGTTCACGAGGCCCGGGGACACCCGCCCCCGGGCCGCGCCATCAGGCGTACTCGTAGGTCGGCAGGCCGGTACGGCTCTGGCTCTGCAGGTGGGCGACGGCTGGGGACATTCCGGCTTCCAATGCCAGGTCTCGGCGAATCGAGCTCACCAGCCACTGCATCTGCGTGGTGGACAGCGTCTGGCCTCGCGATACGGCGCGCTTGGCGATCACTCGATCGTCATTGCTCAGCGTCAGCAGCAGCCCACCGTCCGGGCGCGCAGTGGTCGAGACATCGAACTCGGGAAAGGCGGCAGTGAGAAATTGCTGTGCAGCGGTCATTGTTGTGTACTCCGGTTGGTTTCCAGCACGGGAGCACAGAGCAGCGATCATGCCAGCCTGACGCTTTAAAACTTTCCCTTATTTTTCAAGTATTTAGCGAATTGTCACTGAAAGCGTGACATTGCATTACGCAAGATGTCCGGGCAAACGGCATGCAAACTGCGGGTGGTTCACATTTCCCGACGCCATACGCTGGCGAGCCAGGGCTGCTGTTCACGCGGCAACCCGGCCGGTCGGTAATAGTGTTCCAGGGCCAGGAAGCCGGCATCTTCGACCAGGCTGCGCCAGCGTGGCCAGTCGTACCAGACGCCGTAGCGATCGCCCTGCCAGCCCTCCTCGTTGCCCCCACGCGGGTTCGAGCAAAACAGCACGCCGCCCGGACGCAGCGTCGCGTACAGCTGAGCAAGCACCTGCGGCAGGGCCTGGCTCGGCACATGGAACAGCACCGCGTTGGCGAACACCCCATCGAAGCGCCCCTCGGGCAGATCAAGCTGCAGGAGATTCTGCTGCCAGACTTCGCAGCCGGAGTCCCGCCGCGCCATCTCGACGAACGGCTCGGCCGCGTCGAGACCGACCGCCTCATGCCCCAGCGCCGTGAACGTCTTCAGGTCACGCCCCGGGCCGCAGCCCAGATCGAGAATACTCAAGCGCCGATCGGCGGGCAGATGACGCAGCAGTGCCTGAATGTTCTGGCTGACATCATGGTCGCGGGTGCCTTCACGAAAAGTTTCCGCGTTGCTTCGGTAGTGCTCCAGCGTGCGCTGTGCCACGCCAATCCAGGGGTCGTTCGAACTCACGAAGGCCTCCGTCGAGGGAATGGGCTACCAACAGTACATTAGTAGCAGCCTGCCAGCCTTTGATTCCCTCTGTCACATGGACGTTGCATACTGACCGACATCCTGTCCTGGCCGAACTGGCAAGGGTCTTGCCTGTACCGCCCGGCCGGGTCGCTGAACTTTGCTCGCTGCGAAGAGGCCCAACTGTTGCTGGCATGCCCGCCGTTCGCTAACCCTGCTCGAAGTTCGAGAAACGCCCATGGCAGTTATGAACTCAACCTCCTCAAAAGTCGTGCTGCTCGTCGAAGATGAGCCGCACATTCTCTGCCTGCTTTCCGATTACCTGGCCAGCGAGGGGTATCAGGTCATCGAGGCCGACTGCGCCAACCGGGCGTTCGAGATTCTCGCCAGCAAGCCGCATCTCGATCTGCTGGTGACCGATTTCCGGCTGCCGGGCGGCGTGTCGGGGGTGGCGATTGCCGAGCCGGCGTTGAAACTGCGCCCGGAAATGAAGGTGATCTTCATCAGCGGCTATCCGATCGAGATCTACGAAACCGGCAGCCCGATCGCGCGCACCGCACCGGTGCTGGCCAAGCCCTTCTCACTGGATTCGCTGCGCAGCCAGATCCAGCAGCTGATGGGCAACGGCGACGCAGCCGCGCACTAGCTGCCACGCTGCGGCAGCCGCGGCCAGCACGGCCGGCACGGTCAACGGTTTCCGAAAAAAAAGAAGGCCCGCATCGAGCGGGCCTTCCTTTTATCCTCTGCGACTCAGTTGACCTTGGGGTCAAGCTCGCCGCTGGCGTAACGCTGGAACATGCCTTCGAGGGAGATCGGCTTGATCTTCGAGGCATTGCCGGCGGTGCCGAACGCTTCGTAGCGGGCGATACAGATGTCGCGCATGGCGGCAACGGTCTTGGCCAGGTACTTGCGCGGGTCGAATTCGCTGGGGTTCTTCGCCAGGAATTCGCGGATCGCGCCGGTGGAGGCCAGACGCAGGTCAGTGTCGATGTTGACCTTGCGCACGCCGTACTTGATGCCCTCGACGATCTCTTCAACCGGCACGCCGTAGGTCTCGCCGATCTCGCCGCCGAATTCATTGATGACTTTCAGCCACTCCTGCGGCACCGAGGAGGAACCGTGCATCACCAGATGGGTGTCCGGGATGCGCGCATGGATCTCCTTGATGCGCTGGATCGACAGCGTGTCGCCGGTCGGCGGCTTGGTGAACTTGTAGGCGCCGTGGCTGGTGCCGATAGCGATGGCCAGCGCGTCAACCTTGGTCTTGGCAACGAAGTCGGCAGCCTCTTCCGGATCGGTCAGCAGCTGGCTGTGATCGAGCACGCCCTCGGCGCCAACGCCGTCTTCCTCACCGGCCATACCGGTTTCCAGGCTGCCCAGGCAGCCCAGCTCGCCCTCGACGGAGACGCCGCAGGCATGCGCGAAAGCCACGGTCTGCTGGGTCACACGCACGTTGTACTCGTAATCGGCCGGGGTCTTGCCGTCTTCGCGCAGCGAACCGTCCATCATCACCGAGGAGAAACCGAGCTGGATCGAACGCTGGCAGACGTCCGGGCTGGTGCCGTGATCCTGGTGCATGCACACCGGGATGTGCGGGAATTCTTCGATCGCCGCCAGGATGAGGTGGCGCAGGAACGGCGCACCGGCGTATTTGCGGGCACCGGCCGAAGCCTGGACGATCACCGGGGAATCGGTCTTGTCGGCCGCTTCCATGATGGCGCGCATCTGCTCGAGGTTGTTGACGTTGAAGGCCGGCACGCCGTAGCCGAACTCGGCGGCGTGGTCGAGCATCTGGCGCATGCTGATGAGTGCCATGGTTTCCTTTCTCCCGGTTTGGGGGTCGTTTGATCGTGTAAAGCCTGCCGCAGCGGCCAACGCTGTTCAAGCGCAGCAGATGCGGCGCGGCATTGTAGTGGCGGCGCCGAGAAATGCCAGACGCGCGCCAAGTGTTCGCGGCCTCGCTAGAAATTGATCAGCGAAGCACTGCAGCCCTGGGCGAGCAGCTTGTCATCGGCCATGCGGTACACCAGCGCGGTGCTGCCCTTGTCATGAAAGCCGATCACGCCGTCGCTATAGAAAGTCCCGAGCGTGGCAGGTTCCTTGCGCAGGCGGTATACCGTGCCGCTGTCGCCGACCCGCAGGTCGACGGCGCTGTGGACCTTGTCCGCATAGCGCCAGGCGATGTGCTCGCCCCCTTGGCACTTCCAGCGTACGAAGGGCGCATCCGGCCCGGACTGCCAGTGCGCGCAGGCGCTCAGCAGCAGCGCCAGGCCGATCGACAACAGTGCTTTCATGGCGCTCCCCTGCGGCACTCAACAATCCTGCGCGTCATCGACTATCGGCGCGGTCGGGTCGCCGGTGCTCTGCATCTCCAGGCGCTGGCTATCCTGCACGGTCGGGCTGCTGGCCGGTGGCGGGTCAATGACCTCGCAGGCCGAATCGGGCGCGCCGCCGGCACAGCCGGCCAGCGCCAGAACAGATACGGTGACTAGAGCGAAACGCATGGACCATCCCCTTTTCCTGGTGCGCGACTAAGCAACAGACCACATCGCCCGCCCAGGGTTGCCAGCGTTTCGCCTGCACCGACCCTCACGCGGGAGCGCAGCCCCCGCATGCCGATCACTTGGCGCGCTGCTCCAGCACCTCGACCGCCGGCAGGACCTTGCCTTCGACGAACTCGAGGAAGGCGCCGCCGCCAGTGGAAATATAGGAGATCTGCTCGGCCACGCCGTACTTGTCGATCGCCGCCAGGGTGTCGCCGCCGCCAGCGATGGAGAATGCCGGGCTCTGGGCGATGGCCTGGGCCAGCACCTGGGTGCCGTTGCCGAACTGGTCGAACTCGAATACGCCGACCGGGCCGTTCCAGAGGATGGTCTGCGAGGCCTTGAGCATCTCGGCGAATTGCGCGGCGGTCTTCGGCCCGATGTCGAGAATCATGTCGTCATCGGCGACTTCGTCGATGCCCTTGACCGAGGCTTCGGCACTCTCGGCAAATTCCTTGGCGACGACCACGTCGACCGGCAGCGGCACGCTGACCTTGGCCGCGATGGCCTTGGCCGTGTCGAGCAGATCGGCTTCGTGCAGCGACTTGCCGACCTTGTAACCGGCGGCGGCGAGAAAGGTGTTGGCAATGCCGCCGCCGACGATCAGCTGGTCGCAGATCTGGCTGAGGCTGTTGAGCACATCCAGCTTGGTCGACACCTTGGAGCCGGCAACGATGGCCACCATCGGCCGCTGTGGCTTGTCCAGCGCCTTGCCCAGCGCGTCCAGCTCGGCCGCCAGCAGCGGGCCGGCGCAGGCGACCTTGGCGAACTTGGCCACGCCATGGGTGGAGCCCTGGGCGCGGTGCGCGGTGCCAAAGGCGTCCATCACGAAGACATCGCACAGCGCCGCGTACTGCTGCGCCAGTTCATCGGTGTTCTTCTTCTCACCCTTGTTGAAGCGCACGTTCTCCAGCAGCACCAGCTCGCCCGGCTGGACCTCGACGCCGCCCAGGTAGTCCTTGATCAGCGGCACCTCACGACCGAGCGCCTTGCTCAGGTAGTCGGCGACCGGCTTGAGGCTGTCGTCCTCGCTGTAGACGCCCTCTTCCGGGCGGCCCAGGTGCGAGCAGACCATCACCGCGGCGCCCTTCTCCAACGCCAGCTTGATGGTCGGCAGCGAAGCGAGAATGCGCGCGTCGCTCTTCACCACGCCATCCTTCACCGGCACGTTGAGATCCTCCCGGATCAGCACGCGCTTGCCGGAGAGGTCGAGGTCGGTCATCTTCAAAACGGTCATGTCGATCTTCCTTAAGTTCGAAGCAGCAGTGTCTCAAGCGCGGCCCGTCAGGCTCCGTGGGCGACGCGCAGATAGTGTTCGGTGACGTCGAGCATGCGGTTGGCGAAGCCCCACTCGTTGTCGAACCAGGCCAGCAGGTTCACCAGGCGCGGCCCGGAGGCACGCGTCAGGCTGCCGTCGACGATCGCCGAATGCGGATCGTGGTTGAAATCGCAACTGGCATGCGGCAGCTCGGTATAGGCCAGCAATCCCTTTAGCGGGCCGCTTTCGGCCGCCTCGCGCAGCACCCGGTTGATCGTCTGCGCGTCGGTATCCCGTGCGGTCTGCAGCGTGATGTCCAGGCAGGAGACGTTTACCGTCGGCACCCGCACCGCTTTGGCCTGGATCCGCCCGGAGAGTTCCGGCAGGAGGCGCTCGATGCCGCGTGCCAGCCCGGTGGACACCGGTATCACCGACTGGAACGCCGAACGTGTACGCCGCAGGTCGTCGTGGTGGTAGGCGTCGATGACCGGCTGATCGTTCATCGCCGAGTGGATGGTGGTGATCGAGGCGTACTCGATGCCCACCGCATCGTTGAGCAGCTTGAGCACCGGCACACTGCAGTTGGTGGTGCAGGAGGCGTTGGAGACCAGCCGTTCGGTGCCGCGGAGCTGCCCCTGATTGATGCCCATCACCACCGTGGCATCGACGTCGGCGGCGCTGGCCATCGGCTGCGAGAACAGCACGCGCGGCGCACCGGCGGCAAGAAAGCGCTCGCCACCGGCACGGGTGTTGTAGGCACCCGAACATTCGAGCACCAGGTCGACGCCCAGCGCCCGCCAGTCGATAGCCTCCGGCGTCGACTCGCGCAGCACCTTCACGCAGTCGCCATTGAGATGCAGGCAATCGCCTGCCACACCGACCTCGCCGGGGAAGCGACCGTGGGTTGAGTCGAAGCGGGTGAGGTACTCCACACTGGCCATGTCGGCCAGGTCGTTGAGGGCAACGAACTGGAAGTCGGACGCCGCGCCGCGCTCGTAGAAGGCACGCAACACACAGCGGCCGATGCGGCCGTAGCCGTTGAGGGCGACGCGGTAGGGACGGGCGTTGGCCATGGGAGTCGTCGATCCTGGCGGTGGAAAACCGCTGCGCGGGTTTCCACCCTACGAAAGGTGGAGTGACGTAGGGTGGATGACCAGAGTCATCCACCGCGGCTCGAATCAGTCTTCCAGCAGCTCTTCGGCCACCGCGAGGATGTTGTCGACGGTGAAGCCGAATTCCTCGAACAGCTGGCCGGCCGGGGCCGACTCGCCGTAGGTGGTCATGCCGATGATGCGGCCATCGAGACCGACGTACTTGTACCAGTAGTCCGCGTGGGCCGCTTCGATGGCGATACGCGCGCCAACTTCGACCGGCAGCACCTGCTGCTTGTAGGCCGCGTCCTGGCTATCGAACACGCTGGTGCAAGGCATCGAGACGACGCGCACCTTGCGGCCCTGCTCGGTCAGCTTGTCGGCGGCCTGCACCGCCAGGCTGACTTCCGAACCGGTGGCGATGAGGATCAGCTCCGGCTCGCCGACGCAGTTCTTCAGGATGTAGCCGCCGCGCGCGATGGCCGCCTCGGTTTCGTTGTCGCGCACATGGAACGGCAGGTTCTGCCGCGAGAAGATCAGCGCGCTCGGGCCATCCTTGCGCTCGACCGAGTACTTCCAGGCGACCGCCGACTCGACGGTGTCGGCCGGGCGCCAGGTATCCAGGTTCGGCGTCATGCGCAGGCTGGCCAGCTGCTCGACCGGCTGGTGGGTCGGGCCGTCTTCGCCCAGGCCGATGGAGTCGTGGGTGAACACGTAGATCACCCGCTGCTTCATCAGCGCCGACATGCGCACCGCATTACGGGCGTATTCCATGAACATCAGGAAGGTCGCGCCGTAGGGAATCAGGCCACCGTGCAGGGCGACGCCGTTCATGATCGCCGCCATGCCGAACTCGCGCACGCCGTAGTACATGTAGTTGCCCGAGGCATCTTCCTGTACCACCGGCTTGCAGCCCTTCCACAGGGTCAGGTTCGAACCGGCGAGGTCCGCCGAGCCGCCGAGCAGTTCGGGCAGCAGCGGGCCGAAGGCATTCAGGCAGTTCTGGCTGGCCTTGCGGCTGGCGATGGTTTCGCCTTTGTTGGCCACTTCACGGATGAACTCGCTGGCCTTCTCGGCGAAGTCAGCCGGCAGCTCACCGGCCATGCGCCGCTTGAACTCGGCCGCCAGGGCCGGGAACTCGCTCTCGTAGGCGGCGAAGCGCTTGTTCCACTCGTTCTCGGCGTCGGCACCCTTCTGCTTGGCGTCCCACTCGGCATAGATCTCGGCCGGGATTTCGAACGGGCCGTAGTTCCAGCCCAGCGCCTCGCGGGTCAGGGCGATCTCGGCATCGCCGAGGGCGGCGCCGTGGGACTCTTCCTTGCCCTGCTTGTTCGGCGAGCCGAAGCCGATGATGGTCTTGCAGCAGATCAGCGTCGGCCGGTCGCTCTTGCGCGCGGTCTCGATGGCGATCTGGATCTCGTCGGCGTCGTGGCCGTTGACGTTGCGGATCACCTGCCAGCCATAGGCCTCGAAGCGGCGCGGGGTGTCGTCGGTGAACCAGCCATGCACCTCGCCGTCGATGGAGATGCCGTTGTCGTCGTAGAAGGCGACCAGCTTGTTCAGGCCGAGGGTGCCGGCCAGCGAGCAGACCTCGTGGCTGATGCCTTCCATCATGCAGCCGTCGCCGAGGAACACGTAGGTGTGGTGGTCGACGATCTCGTGGCCCGGGCGGTTGAACTGCGCCGCCATGATCTTCTCGGCAAGCGCGAAACCGACGGCGTTGGCGATGCCCTGGCCGAGCGGGCCGGTGGTGGTCTCGACGCCGGCGGTGTAGCCGAACTCGGGGTGGCCCGGCGTCTTGCTGTGCAGCTGGCGGAAGTTCTTCAGGTCATCGATCGACAGGTCGTAGCCGGTCAGGTGCAGCAGTGAGTAGATCAGCATCGAGCCGTGGCCGTTGGACAGCACGAAGCGGTCACGGTCGGCCCACTTGGGGTTGGTCGGGCTGTGCTTGAGGTGGTCGCGCCAGAGCACTTCGGCGATGTCCGCCATGCCCATGGGGGCACCCGGATGGCCGCTGTTGGCTTTCTGCACGGCATCCATGCTGAGGGCGCGGATGGCATTGGCTCGCTCACGACGGCTGGGCATCGCTGAATCTCCTGCGGGGGGTGGTACTGAGAAAAAGGCCGCTATTTTCCCCTACCGGGACCGCAAGGGGCAATGACCGGATGGACGAACAACGGCCGTGACCAGCCGCCGCTCAGTCGAGCAGCTGTACGCCCAGCCCCTGCACGTCGGGCAGGTGGGCGAGCAGGTAGTCCTTCAGTCGCGCCAGCACCGGATGGCGATCGCCACGCGCCGGCCAGACCAGGTAGTAGCTGTCCCCCGAGCGCACCGCACGGTCGAACGGCAACGCCAGGGTGCCACGCTTGAGGTCGGCGGCCACCAGCGCCAGATCGCCGATCGACACCCCGTGCCCCTGCGCCGCGGCAGAAATGCCGAGCTCCAGCGTGTCGAACAGCTTGCCCTGCTGCCAGGCGATCGTCTGGCCCAGCCCGACCCGCTCGAGCCAGCGCCGCCAGTCGCGGCAGTCACGCGACGGGTGGATCAGCTCGGCGCAGGCCAGGCGCGCCGCATCCCAGGGTTGATCGCCCAGCAACGCCGGCGCGCAGACCGGCACCAGCCATTCGTCGAACAGCTTCAGGTGCTTCCAGTCCGGGGCAAAGCTGCCGTTGCCCAGCAGCACCGCGCAGTCGAAGGGCTCGCCGTCGAAATCCACCGCATCGAGGTCCATCCAGGCGCTGGTCAGCTGTACGCGCGCCTGCGGCTGGTCGAGGCGAAAGGTTTCCAGCACGTCGAGCAGCCAGCGCATGGTCAGCGTGGTCGGCGCCTTCAGGCGCAACGCGCCCTCCTGGCGACTCACCGCGACGCAGGCGTTCTCGATGGTGCGAAAACCCACCTTGAGCTCCTGCGCCAGCACGCGTCCGGCGTCGGTCAGCGACAGGCGCGGGCCGCGGCGCTCGAACAGCTGGCAGCCCAGGCTCTGCTCGAGGGTGCGCACGTGCCGGCTGACCGCGCTCTGGGTGATGCACAGGCTCAGCCCCGCCTCGGTGAAAGAGCCCAGCCGCGCAGCCGCCTCGAACGCACGCAAGGCATAGAGCGGCGGCATGCGCGGCGCGCCGGCGGCCGAATCAGGCATGACTAAAACTCATCCTTGCCGCTGCTTTTTTCCATTTTTCCAACCCCTTGGCCCCTGTCGATACTGCGCCGGCGCCGCCTGTATGGCGCCTCCAACAATCAGATCGCAGGGAAGGATGACATGCTCGACGAACAAATTGACCATCTGCTGACCACGGCCATTCGCAACGGCGGCCTGACGCCCGAGCAGATCGCGCGGATCGTCGACTTCCGGCTGTTCGGCAACCGGCGCGGCTACCTGCTGCTCGAAGACCTGCCGATCGGCGACATCCCTGCGACACCGCAAAGCCGCGACGCACTCGGCAAACCGGATCAGCGCAGCGAGCACCTGCTGCTGCAGGCAACCGCCCTGCTGGGCGAGCCCATCGGCTACCGCCAGGAGTCGGACGGCAGCCTGGTCAACAACTTCTTCCCGCAGCGAGCGCAGGCCCGCGCCGCGACCTCCGACAGCTTCGATACCGAGCTGGACCTGCACACCGAGAATGCCTTTCACGCCGTGCTGCCCGACTACCTGGTCCTGCTGTGCCTGCGCCAGGACCCGGCCGCCGAAGCGGTCACCTACATCGCCTCGGTGGATACCCTCCTCGAGCGGCTGAATTATGAAGAGCAGGCCTTCTTCCTGCGCGAGCCGTACAACTTCCTTTCCGACTACGGACCCGAGGGCAAGAACCAGCGCATCGACATCGACCGCCATCAGACCGTGCTGTACGGCGACCCCGACAGGCCGTTTATGCGCCTAGACCCGCAGTTCATGCTGGCCTTCAGCGATCATTCGCGCGCCCGGCTGGAACATCTGCGGGCGGTAGCCTGGGAGGTCGCCGAGCCGGTGCGCCTGTGCAGTGGCGACCTGCTGATCATCGACAACCGCCGCACCGCCCACGCGCGCAGCCCGTTCAGCGCGACCTTTGATGGCACCGATCGCTGGATGCAGCGCGCCTTCGCGATCGGCAGCGCAAACCTCTACACCGAACGGCTGGGACGCCGCTCGCGGGTATACGACCTGGTGACCGAGCTATGAACGCCACCTACCTCGCTTTCGCCGCCGCCGTCGCCCTGCTGATCGCCTCGCCGGGGCCGGTGGTCGCCCTGGTGGTCGCCGATGCCCGGCGGGCCTGGCCGCTGTGGACCATTCTGGGCGGTGTGCTCTCGGCACAGCTGCTGCTGATCTGCGCCCTGCTGATGATCTACCTGGCGATGGACATCGAGCCGGTGGTGGTCGAATGGGGCCAGGTCATCGGCGGGCTCTACCTGATCTGGCTCGGTTGCGACGGCCTGTGCGGCGGCGGCAGCGAAGCAGCCGCGACCGGGCGGGGCGATTCGCACTATTTCTGGCGGGCGCTGGCGGTCGGCCTGTCGAACCCCAAGGACATCCTGTTCTTTCTGGCCTTTCTGCCCGGCTTCATCCTGCCCGCCGAGCCGTTCGCGCCACAGGCGGCGATGCTGATCGTCATCTGGGCGGTGATCGATATCAGCATCCTGATCGCCTACGGCCTGCTGTCCCGGCAGATCAGC
This sequence comes from Stutzerimonas sp. CXK-1, assembly GCF_057738225.1. Lineage (NCBI taxonomy): Bacteria > Pseudomonadati > Pseudomonadota > Gammaproteobacteria > Pseudomonadales > Pseudomonadaceae > Stutzerimonas > Stutzerimonas sp. CXK-1. The sequence goes on from NZ_CM173217.1 coordinate 3,733,209, forward strand.
GGCAGCCGGCGCATCCAGCAGCTGCTCGATGTGCTGCCCAACTACTTCCTGCTCGGGCTCGGCCTGATCTCCTGTTCGCTGGGCATCACCCGGCTGCTGCACTGAGGCGGCTGCAGTGCGGCAAGGCCAATATCAAAACTTTTTGATATTGGCCTTGCTGGTCGAAAAATAGCCGACTAGACTGCGCGGCTTATGAGCCTGCGTATATCCCAGATCCGTTTCGATGCCTGCGACCAGCTGGCCGCCCTGTGCAAGGCCGGCGGCGACGCCCTGCGCCTGAATGTGCTGCGCGTGCTGGCCAACGACTCGTTCGGTGTACTGGAACTGGCGCAGATTTTCGCGACCGGCCAGTCCGGCATCAGCCATCACCTCAAGGTGCTGACCCAGGCCGGGCTGCTGGCGACACGGCGTGAGGGCAACGCGATCTTCTACCGGCGTCACCTGCCGCAGCCGGACGCCCTCGGCGGCGCGCTGCACGCAGCCCTGTTGGAGGAGGTCGACCGCCTCGAGCTGCCGGATGCGGTACAGGCGCGTGTCGCCAAGGTGCATGCCCAGCGCAGCGCGGTCAGCGAGGATTTCTTCGCGCGCATGGCCGGCAGCTTTCAGGCTCGGCAAGACCTGATCGCCGGCCTGCCGCAATACCGTGACAGCGTGGTGGCCCTGCTCGACGCCTTGAGCTTCGAGGCCGGCGCCACGGCACTGGAAGTCGGTCCCGGCGACGGCAGCTTTCTGCCGGAGCTGGCCGGTCGCTTCACCCGTGTCACGGCGCTGGACAACAGCCCGGCCATGCTCGACCTGGCCCGGGCCCGCTGTACCGAAGAGGGCCTCGGCAATGTCGAACTGCGCCTCGCCGACGCCCTGCAGGATCACTGCCCGCCCGCCGACTGCGTAGTGCTGAACATGGTGCTGCACCACCTGGCCGCGCCGGGTGAAGCGCTGAAACAGCTGGCACGGCTGGTCAAGGCGGGCGGCAGCCTGCTGGTCACCGAGCTGTGCAGCCACAACCAGAGCTGGGCCAGGGAGGCCTGCGGCGATCTCTGGCTGGGCTTCGAACAGGACGACCTGGCCCGTTGGGCCGATGCCGCGGGGCTCACGCCCGGCGAGAGTCTCTACATTGGCTTGAAGAACGGTTTTCAGATCCAGGTCCGGTCGTTTGCCCGGCCCGCCGCTGACGACCGCCTCACCCACCGGTAATTAGGAAACCGATAGATGAGCGAATACTCGATTTTCACCTCCGAGTCCGTATCCGAAGGGCATCCGGACAAGATCGCCGATCAGATCTCCGATGCGGTGCTCGACGCCATCATCGCCGAGGACAAGCACGCCCGCGTGGCCTGCGAAACCCTGGTCAAGACCGGTGTGGCCATCGTTGCCGGTGAAGTGACCACCAGCGCCTGGGTCGACCTGGAGCAACTGGTGCGCGACGTCATCGTCGACATCGGCTACAACAGCTCGGAGGTCGGTTTCGACGGCGCCACCTGCGGCATCATCAACATCATCGGCAAGCAGTCGGTGGATATCGCCCAGGGCGTCGACCGCACCAAGCCGGAAGACCAGGGTGCTGGCGACCAGGGCCTGATGTTCGGCTACGCCAGCAACGAGACCGACGTGCTGATGCCGGCACCGATCCGCTTCTCCCATGCCCTGGTCGAGCGCCAGGCCGAGGCGCGCAAGAACGGCCTGCTGCCGTGGCTGCGCCCGGATGCCAAGAGCCAGGTCACCTGCCGCTACGAGAACGGCAAGGTCGCCGGTATCGATGCCGTGGTGCTGTCGACCCAGCACAACCCCGACGTCATGCAGAGCGACCTGCGCGAAGCGGTGATGGAGCTGATCATCAAGCACAGCCTGCCGGCCGAGTTGCTGCACAAGGACACCCAGTACCACATCAACCCGACCGGCCAGTTCGTCATCGGCGGCCCGGTCGGCGACTGCGGCCTGACCGGCCGCAAGATCATCGTCGACACCTACGGCGGCATGGCCCGCCACGGCGGCGGCGCCTTCTCCGGCAAGGACCCGTCCAAGGTCGACCGCAGCGCCGCCTACGCCGGCCGCTACGTCGCCAAGAACATCGTTGCCGCAGGCCTGGCCGAGCGTTGCGAGATCCAGGTGTCCTACGCCATCGGTGTGGCCCAGCCGACCTCCATCTCGCTGAACACCTTTGGCACCGGCAAGATCGGCGACGACAAGATCATCGCCCTGGTGCGCGAGCACTTCGACCTGCGCCCCTACGCCATCACCCGCATGCTCGACCTGCTACACCCGATGTACCGCGCCACCGCGGCCTACGGCCACTTCGGTCGCACGCCCTTCGAAATGACGGTCGGTAGCGATACCTTCACCGCCTTCACCTGGGAACGCACCGACAAGGCCGACGCGCTGCGCGCCGCGGCCGGGCTGTAACAAGCCCCGCGCGAAGCGCTCTCTGAAAAGCCCCGCCGGCACCTGCCGAGCGGGGCTTTTTCGTGCATCCCGCAGGCCGACCGACGCTGCGACACTGCGCCGCAAGCGGGCCCGCCCTTCCCAGCACTGACGCACCACGCAGCGCTTCTTGCCCGGCGCAGACACGGCCCGCCGCGCTTTACCTTGGCAAATTGCCACTCCTAAAATAATGGCAATGTGCTATCCGCCAGGATATCCACGGACTGAACCACGATCAGGGATAAGGAAAAAGATCATGATCAAACGCTGCTGTCTTTCGCTCGCCATCGCCGCACTGCTGTCCGGTTGCCAGAGTACCGGCGAGCAATACCAGGCCGATGTCTTCGATGCCTCGCAGGTCAACACGCAGCAGGAAGCACGGACGGTGAAAATCATCACCGTCTCGCCGACGAAGATCAAAGTCAGCAACGAGAAGAACAAGAAGGCCGCCATGATGGTCGGCGGGCTTCTCGGCGCCATTGGCGGCGCAGCGCTCGGCAACCAGAACAACACCGACACCGCCATCGTCGGAGGCGTCGCCGGCGGTGCAGCCGGTGCCCTGGCCGGTTCGCTGGTCAACGACACCTCGCTGGTTCCGGGCGTACTCATCGGCTATTCCGAGGCCGGCAAGATCTTCACCTCGGCCCAGGTCGGCCGCCCCTGCGAGTTCAAGGCCGGCGAGATCTCCCTGATGGTCATGACCGTCAACAACGAGACGCGCATCCAGCCGAACGCGACCTGTCCCGAGCCGCAGAAGGGCTGACGCATGAAACTCGCCCTTGTCGCCGCCAGCGCGCTGCTCGTCGCGCTGCCCGCGGCCGCCAATCAGTTCGAGCAGCTGCATCAGATCGAACAGCAGACCCGGCAGGCCGAAGCCGCCGCCGAGGCCGAGCGGGCACGCCAGGCCGCCGCGGCGCGTGCGCAGGCCGAGGCACGTGAACAGGCCGAGCGCCGCCAGCGTGCTGCCGCCCAGCAGGCTGCGCAGAAGCGTGCCGACGAACGCCGGATCGCTCAGGAAGCCGAGCACAAGCGCCTGCGCACTCGCGAAGAGGCCTTCGAGGACGAACTGCGCGCGCTCGAGCTGGAAGAGCGACGCCTGGAACTGCAGGCCAAACGCGCCAAGACGTCGCGCGCCAACGACTACATCGATGCGGAGCTGCGTGAAAAGGCCGCCCGTACCGACGTGATCCAGTCCGAAGCCGACTCGCTGCGCAACGTGACCTCCGGCACCAAGACCCTGCTGGAAAACGCCGGCGAAGCCGAAGTCAACCGTTCCAAGCGGCTGTTCGAATAATCGCCTCGGCCCCGGCGGCGGCCGGGGCCCCTCACGAGAACTCCCAATGACACGTATCGTTTTGCTGGCTGCGGCCGGCCTGCTGCTGGCCGCCTGTTCGAAGGAAGAACCGGTCGCCAGCGTTCCCGACGTCGACCTGCATGGCCGCCTGGAAGTGGACGAGGCGAGAACCGCCGAGCGCCAGGCGCAAGGCATCGAAGGGCATTACTACCGGCGCGTACTGAGCGTCGCCGGCACCGACATGGGCCTCGACGAATTCCTGGACCGCCACTGCCCCGCCGACAATCGCCACGAGACCTGTGAGAAGGCCCGGCGCATCAAGCGGATCGACGATGTCGCCGGCGCTACCCGCTTTCTTCCCAACGGGCTCTAGCCGGTTGCCCCGGCCGGCCGCGGCAGCCCGTTCGCCGGGCGGCGCGGCCGGCCCGGCTCGAGCCGGCGCGCTCAGTTCTTCAACCGATACCCGGTCTTGAAGATCCACCACACCAGCACCAGGCACAGCGTGAGAAAGCCGAGGATCATCGCCAGACTGACGCCGACGCTGATGTCCGAGATGCCGTAGAAGCTCCAGCGAAAGCCGCTGATCAGGTACACCACCGGGTTGAACAGGGTGATCTTCTGCCACAGCGGCGGCAGCATCTCGATCGAATAAAAGCTGCCACCGAGAAAGGCCAGCGGTGTGACGATCAGCGCCGGGACGATCTGCAGCTTTTCCCAGCCATCGGCCCAGACGCCGATGATGAAGCCGAACAGGCAGAAGGTGACGGCGGTCAGGACCAGGAACAGCGCCATCATCAGCGGATGCTGGATCTCGTAATCGACGAACAACCGCGCGGTGATGAGGATGATCACGCCGAGGATCAGCGACTTGGTCGCCGCGGCGCCGACATAGCCGATGACGATCTCGACGTAGGAAACCGGCGCCGAGAGCACCTCGTAGATGGTGCCCGAATAGCGCGGCATGTAGATGCCGAACGAGGCATTGGAGACGCTCTCGGTGAGCAGCGCCATCATCACCAGGCCGGGAATGATGAAGGCACCGTAGGGGATGCCGTGCATGGCTTCCATCCGCGCGCCGATCGCCGAGCCGAACACCACGAAGTACAGCGACGTGGAAATGACCGGCGTGGCGATGCTCTGCAGCAGGGTGCGCCAGGTGCGTGCCAGCTCGAACAGATAGATGGCGCGAATCGCGTAGACATTCATGTGCGGCTGCCCTTGACCAGACTGACGAAGATTTCCTCCAGCGAGCTCTGGCTCGACTGCAGGTCCTTGAAGTCGATGCCGTGCTCGTCGAGGCGCCGCAACAGTTCGGCAATCCCGGTGTGTTCATGCTGGGCATCGAAGGTATAGACCAGCTGCGTGCCGTCGGCCGAGAGCTCCAGGCGGTAGGCCGCAAGCGCCTCCGGAACGCGCTCCAGCGGTCGCTGCAGAATCAGCGTCAGCTGCTTCTTGCCGAGCTTGTGCATCAGCACCGCCTTGTCCTCGACGAGAATGATCTCGCCGCGGTTGATCACCCCGATGCGATCGGCCATTTCCTCGGCCTCTTCGATGTAGTGGGTGGTGAGGATGATGGTCACGCCACGCTCGCGCAGGCCGCGGACCATCTCCCACATGTCGCGGCGCAGTTCGACGTCGACGCCGGCGGTCGGCTCGTCGAGAAACAGGATCGTGGGTTCGTGCGAGAGCGCCTTGGCGATCATCACGCGGCGCTTCATGCCACCGGACAGATCGAGAATGCGCGCGTCGCGCTTGTCCCATAGCGACAGGTCTCGCAAGAGCTTCTCGATATAGGCATCATCTGGCGCCTTGCCGAACAGCCCGCGGGAAAAGCGCACGGTGGCCCAGACGCTTTCGAAGCCCTCGTTGTACAGCTCCTGGGGCACGAGCCCGATCTTCGAGCGCGAAGCCCGGTATTCACGAACGATGTCGTGGCCGTCGACCAGCACGCGCCCGCCGCCCGGGTTGACGATGCCGCAGATGATGCTGATCAGCGTGGTCTTGCCGGCACCGTTGGGGCCGAGCAGCGCAAAGATCTCGCCCCTGTGGATTTCGAGGTCGATGCGTTTGAGCGCCGGGTGCCCGGAGGCATAGGTCTTGGTGAGCTGCTGGATGGATATCACGGATTGCACGGGCTCTTCGCTCCGAAAGGGGCCAGGGGCCGATTGTAGAAAAAAACCGCGACCCAGGGCCTGTCCCGCTGAACCGGGAAGAACCTGACGCCGGTCATATCGGTATGTCACCGGAGGCGCATGCTTGCGCATGAGCCGTATGGAACCTTGCGCGAGGAGGCGCGATGAAACCCATCAAACTGACCTTTATCGGGCTGTTCGCCGCGCTGGTCGCGCTCTGGCTGATGGCCGATGACCTGCTGATCGAGCCGCTCAAGTTCTGGCCCTTGCGCTCGACCATGGTTCATTTCAGCGGCGTACTGGTGATGGGGGCAATGAGCGTGGCGATCTTCCTCGCCGCACGCCCGGTGCGCATGGAGCCGCTGTTCGACGGGCTCGACAAGACCTACCGCCTGCACAAATGGCTGGGCATCGCCAGCCTGGTGCTGGCGGTGATCCACTGGGGCTGGGCACAGATCCCCAAGTGGCTGGTCGGCTTCGGCTGGCTGGAGCGTCCGGCGCGGCGCGGCGCCCGGCAAGCCCAGGAAGGCCTGGCCGGCCTGCTGCAAAGTCAGCGCGGGCTGGCCGAAACGATCGGCGAATGGGCCTTCTATGGGGCGGCCCTGCTGATCGTGCTGGCTTTGATCAAACGCTTTCCCTACCGCTGGTTCTTCAAGACCCACCGCTGGCTGGCGGCGCTCTATCTGCTGCTGGTGTTCCATTCCGTGGTGCTGATGCCGTTCGCCTACTGGCGTACCCCGCTCGGCCTGGTCATGGGCCTGCTGCTGGCAACCGGCAGCTGGGCCGCGGTCCTGTCGCTGTCGCGCCAGGTCGGGCGCAAGCACAAGGTGGTCGGACGCATCGAACAGCTCACCTACCACAAGGACAACCGCGTGCTGCAGGTCGATATCGGCCTGGAGGGCGCATGGCCCGGGCACAAGGCCGGCCAGTTCGCCTTTGTCACCTTCGACCCGGCCGAAGGCCCGCACCCGTTCAGCATTTCCTCGGCCTGGCGCAACGACGGCAAGCTCACCTTTGCCATCAAGGGCATCGGCGATTACACCCGCAGCCTGCCGCAGCGCCTGCAGCAAGACGATGCTGTGACCGTGGAGGGGCCCTATGGTTGCTTCGATTTCCGCGGGCGGCGCAACGAGCAGATCTGGGTCGCCGGCGGTATCGGCATCGCGCCGTTCATCGGCCGCCTGCAGGCATTGGCGCTGACCGGCGGGGGCAGCAACGTCGAACTGTTCTATTGCACCAGCGAACCGGATCAGGCCTTCATCGAGCGCATTCGCCAACTGGCCGAACAGGCCCGCGTGCGCCTGCACCTGATGGTCTCCAGGCAGGACGGGCGCCTGACGCCTGAACGCCTGCGGCAAATGGCGCCTTCCTGGAAGAATGCCGATGTCTGGTTCTGCGGGCCGGCAAGCTTCGGCCAGAGCCTGCGTGACGATCTGATCGCCCGCGGCCTGTCGCCGCAGGACTTCCATCAGGAACTGTTCAACATGCGCTGATGCACGGCGCGACCGCCCCCGGCGGGCGAAAATGGGCCGGTCAGTTCGGAGCAAGGATGCTCGCCATGCCACGTCTCTTCATCGCGGCGCTCCTGTTCGCCGCCTCACCCTTCGCACTCGCCTGCCCTCAGTGGTCGGCCGAACGCGCCGAGCGGGAGATCACCACGCTCGCCGCGCGGATTGCCGAGTGGGACGACGCCTATCATCGCCGCGGCGTCGCGCTCATCGACGACGAACTCTACGACCAGGCGCGCGCTCGGCTGGACAGCTGGCAACGCTGTTTTCCAGGCCACATCGCCTCGCCCGACGCCCTGGCCACCGCCGGCGGCCCGCTGGTGCATCCGGTGGCCCAGACAGGCTTGAACAAACTCGCCGACGAACGCGCAGTGGCCGACTGGATGCGCACCCGCAAGAACTTATGGATTCAGCCCAAGGTCGACGGCGTGGCCGTGACGCTGGTCTATCGCGATGGCGTCCTGCAGCGCCTGATCAGCCGCGGCGACGGGCGCAGCGGCCAGGACTGGACTCGCCATGCCCGACTGATCCCGGCGCTGGCCAGGCGCCTGCCGAGCCAGGGCGAGCTGATCCTGCAGGGCGAGCTCTACTGGCGGCTCGACGGCCACATCCAGGCCGAACACGGCAGCGCCAATGCGCGCAGCCTGGTCGCCGGCGCCCTGCGCCGCCAGCGAATCGAGCCACAGGTCGGTGAACGCATCGGCCTGTTCGTCTGGGACTGGCCCGGCGGCCCCACCAGCATGCCGGCGCGGCTGGCGCAGCTCGAGGCGCTGGGCTTCGGCCAGAGCAAGGACCTGACCCAGCCGCTGGCGACCCTTGCCGAGGCGCGCGAATGGCGCCAGCGCTGGTACCGCCAGGCGCTGCCCTTTGCTACCGATGGCGTCGTCCTGCGCCAGGCGCAACGCCCGCCGGCCGCGCGCTGGCGCGCCGAACCGCCAGCGTGGGCGGCGGCCTGGAAGTACCCGCTGCGCTCGGCACTGGCGACCGTGCGCACCCTCGAATTCCGTATCGGTCGCACGGGCCGCATCACACCCCTGCTGCAGCTCGAGCCGGTGCAGCTCGACGACCGGCGTATCGGCCGGGTGAGCCTGGGTTCACTCGAGCGCTGGCAGACGCTCGACATCCGTCCCGGCGACCAGATCGCGCTGACTCTGGCCGGGCTGAGCATTCCCCGCGTCGACGGCGTGGTCAGCCGCAGCCCCTTGCGCAGCGCGATTCACGCGCCGGACCCGGCGCGTTATCACCTGCTTAGCTGCCTGCAACCGTCGAAAGGCTGCGAGCAGCAATTTCTGGCCCGCCTGACCTGGCTCTCCGGCGACCGCGCGCTGGCAATGCGCGGCGTCTCGCGCGGAACCTGGCGGATGCTGATGGATGCCGGCCTGCTTGCGCATCTGCTCGCCTGGCTGGAGCTCGACGAGCCCCGCCTGCGCCAGGTACCGGGTATCGGCGCGGCGCGCGCCGAGGCCCTGGCCGCCGCCTTTGCCACGACGCGCCGACAGGAGTTCGCCCATTGGCTGAGCGCCCTCGGCGCCCCGCCCGGAGCTACAGCGCAAGCCGGCGACAACTGGGCGCGCCTGGCCGGCCTCAGCGAAGCGCAGTGGCAGCGACGCCAGGGCATCGGCCCAGGCCGCGCGCGGGCACTGCACCGCTATTTCGGCGATCCGGCGACCCAGGCGCTGGGCCGCTATCTGCAGGCCCAGGGCATCGCCGGCTTCGACACGCCCGACGGCGAGGCACTTTCGGCCGCTGCCGGCAGTCGATAACAGGGTGCCCACTGCCAGAGCGCAATACCATGTCCTATCGGTTCCTGACCGCAGCTGCGCTGCTCGTCAGCAGCCTTGCCACAAGCGCTGCGGAGTTGCCCGAAGCGCACTGCACCGAACAGCGCGAGCGGCTCGGCAATGCGTTGCAAGAGGCACGTCTGCAGGGCGATCAGGTGCGTCAGTCAGCGCTGCAGGACCGGCTGCTGCAGCTAAACGAGCAGTGCCGCGGGTTAGTGAGACTGCAGGGCGAACGCGCGCTGGAGCACGGCGCCGCGCGCCAGGTGGCACGCCGGGAAGCCGAGCTGCGCGATGCCCTGGCCGGCGGCGATGCCAGGCGCATCGAGAGCAGCAAGCGGCGACTGGACCAGGCTCGGCGCGCCCTGCAGGCGCCCGCCCGCGATCAGTAGATGCGGAATTCCTGGTGGCAGGCTTCGCAGGCGTCTTCGACCTGCTGGAAAGCCGGCGCGACGCCCTGCGCCGTGACCGGCTTACGGGTGGTCACCGCCACCAGCGCCGCGGTCTGCTGCTCCAGCGCCCGCGCCAGCTCGTGGAAGCGCTCCTGCTTCTGCCAGACCTCGTCGCGCGCGTCGCTCTGCTCTTCCTTGACCTGTGGGTAATGCTGCCAGGGTTGGCGAGACAACTCGTCCAGCTTGGCGGCGCCCGCGGCGAACTTCTGCCCGTCGAAGGCCAGCCGCCCGCGCAACATGCCGCCGAGGTCCTCCTTGGTGTCCAGCATCTGCTGGTAGATCGCCTTGCGCTTGCCGAGCGGGGAATTCGGATCGATGCGATCACAGCCAGCCAGGCCGATCGCAGCGAGGATCACGGACAGACACAACAGTCTCGACTTCATGGTTCACCCTGTGCGGAAAGCAAGGCCGGCGATTATCCCCACTTGGGTCAACGCGGACAAATGCAGCAGGGCTGCTTCAGCGCGACCATTGGCCGCCGGCACGCTCGCAGTCGATCTTGGCCTGGGCACGATCGCTGGCGTGGTAGTGATAGGTGACGATCCGCGCGTCCTGCGGCACCTGCGTCGGCCAGGTCTCTTGCTTGGCCTGCGAGCCGGCGGACTGTTCGTTGGCCAGGGTTTCGGGCGTCATCGGCGCCGAGCACACGCCGAAGTATTCGCCCGGGCAGCTGTCGCGCAGCTCGCGGCGAGAATTCCCGACCGCCTCGGTATCGCTGCAGACCCAGCGCATCGAATCGCCAGCGTCGATGCCCTGGAACTCGAAACACTTCTCCGTGACCACGGGCGCCGGCACCGCACCCGACGTCTCGCTGTGAACGTAGCAGGACTGCGCCGCAGCGGGCAGGCTGAGGGTGACAAGCAGGCCAGCACAGAGCAAAGGCGGAAACCGCTTCATCGGCAAACTCCTGGCGCCGCTTGCCGCGGCGCAATCCGTTCGAACCTGCTGGTGTGACCCCGCCGCAAGCGACGGAGTTCGTGCGGCTGCGCTTGGGAATGCCGCGGGCTGCGGCTATACTCAGCCCGTTTTTCCCGGCCGACTCCGCTTCGGCCGTGCCCGCCACCCAGTCGAGGGGCGCTGCAGCAGGTCAACACCTGTCAGGCTCGACCGGGGCGTTTGTCTAGAACGCATCAACGGCGCCCATTCGCACTAGCCACGAATGGAGACTCATCGCATGAGCGCTGTCATGACGCCTGCCGATTTCAACGACTACAAGGTCGCCGACATTTCCCTGGCCGACTGGGGCCGCCGCGAGATCATCATCGCCGAGTCGGAAATGCCCGCCCTGATGGGCCTGCGCAAGAAGTACGCCGCCGAACAGCCGCTCAAGGGCGCCAAGATCCTCGGCTGCATCCACATGACCATCCAGACCGCCGTGCTGATCGAGACACTGATCGCTCTCGGTGCCGAAGTGCGCTGGTCGTCCTGCAACATCTTCTCGACCCAGGACCAGGCCGCCGCGGCCATCGCCGCTGCCGGCATCCCGGTGTTCGCCTGGAAGGGCGAGACCGAAGAGGAATACGAGTGGTGCATCGAGCAGACCATCCTCAAGGATGGGCAGCCGTGGGACGCCAACATGGTGCTCGACGACGGTGGTGACCTGACCCAGATCCTGCACGAGAAGTACCCGCAGGTACTCGAGCGCGTGCACGGCATCACCGAGGAAACCACCACCGGCGTGCACCGCCTGCTCGATATGCTCAAGGGCGGCACCCTGAAAGTGCCGGCGATCAACGTCAACGACTCGGTCACCAAGAGCAAGAACGACAACAAGTACGGCTGCCGCCACAGCCTGAACGACGCCATCAAGCGCGGCACCGACCACCTGCTGTCGGGCAAGCAGGCCCTGGTGATCGGCTACGGCGACGTGGGCAAGGGCTCGGCCGCTTCCCTGCGCCAGGAAGGCATGATCGTCAAGATCACCGAGGTCGACCCGATCTGCGCCATGCAGGCCTGCATGGACGGTTATGAGGTCGTCTCGCCCTACCTGAACGGCGAGAACGACGGCACCGAGGCCTCCATCGACAAGGCGCTGCTGGGCAAGATCGACCTGATCGTCACCACCACCGGCAACGTCAACGTCTGCGACGCCAACATGCTCAAGGCGCTGAAGAAGCGTGCCGTGGTGTGCAACATCGGCCACTTCGACAACGAGATCGACACCGCCTTCATGCGCGCCAACTGGGGCTGGGAGGAGGTCAAGCCGCAGGTGCACAAGATCCATCGCACCGGCAAGGCCATCGATCCGGCCAACGACGACTACCTGATCCTGCTGGCCGAAGGCCGCCTGGTGAACCTGGGCAACGCCACCGGCCACCCGAGCCGGATCATGGACGGCTCCTTCGCCAACCAGGTGCTGGCGCAGATCTACCTGTACAACGAGCGCTTCGCCGACCTGCCGGTGGCCGAAAAGTCGCAGAACGTGACGGTCATGGTCCTGCCGAAGAAGCTCGACGAGGAAGTCGCGGCCGAGATGGTCAAGGGCTTCGGCGGCGTGGTGACCAAGCTGACCGCCAAGCAGGCCGAGTATATCGGCGTCGAGGTCGAAGGCCCGTTCAAGCCGGACAGCTACCGCTACTGATGCACCAGGTGGACAAGGCGCGAAGCGCTTCTCCACCCGACTGAACCTTACGGTGGAAAAGGCCGCGGCATTTTCCACCTACCCAAGCCGCGCATCGCGCAAGGCAAGCGTGACGACCAGTGCACTGCGCTCGCGGTCGTCCCGCCTGCGCTTTCGTTTTGCGCGATAAGTAGAACACGGGCGACGCTGCCCGACTGCTTCTCTGGATTCGCCATGAGCACATCCCACCGCCCCTCGATCAGCTTCGAGTTCTTCCCGACCAAGACCGATGCCGGGCACGAAAAACTGCTGGCCACCGCTCGCCAGCTTGCCGCACAACAACCCGATTTCTTTTCCTGCACCTACGGCGCCGGCGGCTCGACGCGCGACCGCACCCTCAACACCGTGCTGCAGCTCGACAGCGAGGTGAAGGTGCCGACGGCACCGCACCTGTCCTGCGTCGGCGACAGCAAAACCGAGTTGCGGGGCCTGCTGAACCTCTACCGGGACGCCGGCATCCGCCGGATCGTCGCCTTGCGCGGCGACCTGCCTTCGGGCATGGGCCTGGCCAGCGGCGAGCTGCGCTTTGCCAACGAACTGGTGGAGTTCATCCGCAGCGAAAGCGGCGATCATTTCCACATCGAGGTCGCCGCCTATCCCGAGATGCACCCGCAGGCGCGCAACTTCGAAGACGACCTGAGCAACTTCGCCCGCAAGGCCCAGGCCGGCGCCGACAGCGCCATCACCCAGTACTTCTTCAACGCCGACTGCTACTTCTACTTCGTCGAGCGGGTGCGCAAGCTCGGCGTCGAGATCCCCATTGTCCCGGGCATCATGCCGATCACCAACTACAGCAAGCTGGCGCGCTTCTCCGACGCCTGCGGCGCGGAAATCCCGCGCTGGGTACGCAAGCAGCTGGAGGCCTACGGTGACGACATCGAGAGCATCCAGGCCTTCGGCGAGCAGGTCATCGCCCAGATGTGCGAGAAGCTCCTGGCCGGCGGCGCGCCGGGGCTGCACTTCTACACGCTGAACCAGGCCGAACCGAGCCTGGCGATCTGCAGCGCGCTGGGACTTTCGCGCTGAATCGACCTGCGCCGTCGGTGACGGCGGCGCAGTGAACCTGCACAATGCGATGCGGTCCTAGCATTGCGGCGTGCGAAGCTCTGCTATACTCCGCGCTTCCGCCAGGCCTTACGTCCGGATGCCGCCCTTCTTCACCGCGGCAGAACCGGACGGGATCGCACGCCAGTCGCGATTCGAGCCCGGCATGATCATCCCAGGGCCAAGCCCTCTACAAGACAGGATCTCTCATGTCCTTTGCTTCCCTCGGTCTCTCCGAGGCTTTGGCCGGTGCCGTCGAGGCCGCCGGTTACACCCAGCCTACCCCCGTGCAACAGCGGGCCATTCCCGCCGTGTTGCAAGGCCGCGACCTGATGGTTGCCGCCCAGACCGGCACCGGCAAGACGGGCGGCTTCGCCCTTCCGGTGCTCGAACTGCTGTTCCCCAACGGCCACCCGGACCGCGAACACCGCCACGGACCGAAGCAGCCACGCGTTCTGGTGCTGACGCCGACCCGTGAGCTCGCCGCCCAGGTACACGACAGCTTCAAGCTCTACGCCCGTGACCTGCCGCTGAAAAGCGCGGTGATCTTCGGCGGCGTCGGCATGAATCCGCAGATCCAGGCCCTGGCCAAGGGGCTTGACGTACTCGTCGCCTGCCCCGGCCGCCTGCTCGATCTGGCCGGCCAGAACGCCGTCGATCTGTCCCATGTGGAAATCCTCGTGCTCGACGAGGCCGACCGGATGCTCGACATGGGCTTCATCCACGACGTCAAGAAAGTCCTGGCGCGGTTGCCGGCCCAACGGCAGAACCTGCTGTTCTCGGCGACCTTCTCCAAGGACATCATCGACCTCGCCAACAAGCTGCTGCGCGACCCGGAACGCATCGAGGTCACACCGCCGAACACCACGGTCGAGCGTATCGAGCAGCGGGTTTTCCGCATTGCCGCCAGCCACAAGCGCGCCCTGCTCGCCCACCTGATCACCCAGGGCGCCTGGGAGCAGGTGCTGGTCTTCACCCGTACCAAACATGGCGCCAACCGCCTGGCCGAGTACCTCGAAAAGCACGGCCTGTCGGCTGCGGCGATCCACGGCAACAAGAGCCAGAATGCCCGCACCAAGGCGCTGGCCGACTTCAAGGCCAACGCGATTCGCATCCTCGTGGCCACCGACATCGCCGCCCGCGGCCTGGACATCGACCAGTTGCCGCATGTCGTCAACTTCGAACTGCCGAACGTCGAGGAAGACTACGTGCACCGCATCGGCCGCACCGGCCGCGCCGGGCGCAGTGGCGAGGCGATTTCGCTGGTGGCCCCGGACGAGGAAAAGCTGCTCAAGGGCATCGAGCGGCTGACCAAGCAGAACATTCCTGCTGGCGACATGATGGGCTTCGACGCTGCTGCCGTGGAGGCCGAGAAGCCGGAAGTGCGTGAGCCGCGCCAGCCTCGCCAGGCCCGCGGTGAGCGCAAGCCGCGCACCGAGAAGCCGGAAGCGGCCGCCGCAGGCGAAGAAAAGAAGTCACGCAACCGCCGCGGCAAGGGCAAGGCGAAGAAGCCTCGTGAAGGTGCTGGCGAACCCACCCAGGCGATAACCCGCCCGCCGCAGCTGCCGCCCGACCGCGACCCCGAAGAGTTTCTCGACGACGAGGTGGACAACTTCGGCAACAGGGTCGACTACGTCAGCCCGTACCAGAACAAGCCAGGCCGCGGCCGCCGCCCGGCATCGGGCAATGCCGGTCAGCCGCGCTCCGCTGGCGCGGGTGCCGGCTCCAATGCAGGTCGTGGCGCCGGCGGTGCCGGCCGCCCGAAGGGCAAGGGCCAAGGTCAAGGTGCCAAGGGTCAGGGGCAGGGCCAGGGCCGCAACGGTTCACGGCGCAACGCCGACAACCGCCGCCGCGAGCCGGAGGTCGCCGCCCGCCAGCAGGAAGTGGCCAAGCCGGAAAAACAGCCGGTGATCATCCACAAGTCGCGCGGCGGCGTGATCAGCGCCGAGATGCTTGACCAGCTGCCGTCATCGCGAAAGCGCGAGGGCGAAAAGCCTGCGCTGCTGACGCGCAACCGCTGATCGACGAGACGAAAAAGCCGCCTGCAAGGGCGGCTTTTTTTATCCTGGCGGCTGAACGGGTCAGCCTTCGTCCGGCGCCTTGGCAGGCCGGGCCGAAGTGCTCTCCTGCCAGCCCCCGCCGAGCGCCTTGAACAGGTTGACCTCGCTGGTCAGCTGCGCGAGCCGGTCGATGATCAGCTGCTGCTGGGCTTCGAAAAGCTGCCGCTGGGCGTCGAGCACAGTCAGATAGCTGTCGATGCCCGTGCGGTAACGGCGCTCGGCAAGATTGAAGTACTCCTCGCTGGTCTTGACCAGGTCACGCTGCGCCTGGACCTGGCGCCGATAGGTGCCCTGTGCGGCCAGGCCATCGGCCACTTCGCGGAAGGCCGTCTGAATCGCCTGCTCGTACTGGGCAACCTGGATGTTCTGGCTGATGCGCGCATAGTCCAGATTGGCCCGCAGCTGCCCGGCATTGAAGATCGGCACGCTGATGCTCGGTGAAAACGTCCAGTACTTCGAGCCGCCCTCGAACAGACCGGACAGCTCGCTGCTGGCCGAACCCGCAGCGCCGGTCAGGCTGATGCTCGGGAAGAACGCCGCGCGTGCGGCGCCGATATTGGCGTTGGCTGCGCGCAGCTGGTATTCGGCCTGCAGGATGTCCGGGCGTTGCTGCAGCACATCCGAAGGCAGGGCAACCGGCAAGTCGCCGAGCTGCTCGCGATCGAGGCCGAAATTCCCGTCTATCGTCGCCGGCAGGTTCTGACCGAGCAGCAGCTCCAGCGCATTACGATCCTGCGCGACCTGGCGCGTGTAGCGCTCGATGCTTACCCGTGCCGTTTCCACGGCGCTGCGCGCCTGGCGCAGCTCGAGTGCCGAGGCGACGCCGACATCGAAGCTGCGCTGGGTCAGCGACAGGCTGCGTTCGTAGGTCTGCAGCGTCTCCCGGGTGACATCGAGCAGCGCCCGGTCGGCCTGCAGGGTCAGCCAGGCGTTGGCGACGCTGGCGATGAGGCTCACCTGGGTACTGCGCTGCGCCGCTTCGCTGGCAAAGAACTCTTCCAGCGCCTGCTCACGCAGGCTGCGCAGGCGACCGAACAGGTCCAGCTCCCAGGACACGCCAAAGGTGGCGCTGTACTGGCTGCTGATTGCCGGCTCGCCGCTCATGTTCAGATCGCCAGGCATGCGCGTGCGGGTGCCGCCCGCATCGGCGCTGACCGCGGGCAGCAGGTCGGCGCGCTGAATGCGGTACAGCGCGCGATAGGCATCGACGTTCAGCGCGGCGGCGCGCAGGTCGCGGTTGTTTTCCAGGGCGATGGACACCAGCTGCTGCAAGGCCGGATCGCGGAAGAAATTCCGCCAGCCGAGTTCGACAGCCTGCACGGCAGTCGCACGCTCGTCGTAGGCCGGCCCCTGCGGCCACTGGGCGGCCACCGGCGCTTCGGGGCGCTGGTACTCGGGAATCAGCGAACAGCCCCCGAGCGTCGCCAGCAATGCCAGACTCAACAGGGACTTGTTCACGATGAGCTCTCCTGCGCGCCTTTCTCGGCGGGCTTCTTGCGGTCGAACAGGCTGGCGATCAGCACGTAGAACAGCGGAATCCAGAAGATCGCCAGGACCAGCGCAGACAACATGCCGCCGATCACGCCGGTACCGATGGCGTGCTTGCTGCCGGAGCCGGCGCCACTGGAGATCGCCAGCGGGACCACGCCAAGGATGAAGGCCATCGACGTCATCACGATCGGGCGCAGTCGCATCCGGCAGGCTTCGGCAGCCGCGTCGACCAGGCTCATGCCTTGCTCGTGCAAGGCCTTGGCAAATTCGACGATGAGGATCGCGTTGCGCGCCGACAGACCGATGGTCGTCAGCAGGCCGATCTGGAAGTAAACGTCGTTGGACAACCCGCGCCCGTAGGTCGCCAGCAGCGCACCGATGATCCCCAGCGGCACCACCAGCATGACCGCGAACGGAATCGACCAGCTCTCGTAGAGCGCCGCCAGGCAGAGGAACACCACCAGCAGTGACAGCGCATAGAGCGCGGTGGACTGGGAACCGGCCAGTCGCTCCTCATAGGACAGCCCGGTCCAGGCGATAC
Source organism: Stutzerimonas sp. CXK-1 (assembly GCF_057738225.1). Lineage (NCBI taxonomy): Bacteria > Pseudomonadati > Pseudomonadota > Gammaproteobacteria > Pseudomonadales > Pseudomonadaceae > Stutzerimonas > Stutzerimonas sp. CXK-1. Next base: position 3,750,547 of record NZ_CM173217.1, read on the forward strand.
CGACGCCTGGCGGCAGCTGGGCGGCGATCTTCTCGACCTCTTCCATTGCCTCACCCGAGCTGTAGCCGGGTGCGGCGGCGCCAAGCATCTCCATCGCCGGCACGCCGTTGTAGCGCGACAGCTTCGGCGCGCCGTAAATCCACTCGCCCGTGGCGAAGGCGCTGAACGGGACCATCTGCCCGTCGGCATTGCGCACATACCACTTGGCCAGGTCCTCGGGGTTCATCCGCGCATCCGGACGGCCCTGCATGTACACCTTTTTCACCCGGCCGCGATCGATGAAGTCATTGACGTAGTTGCCACCCCAGGCGATCGACAGCGTCTGGTTGATGTCCGACAGCGACACGCCTTGCGCACGCGCCTTCTCGTCATCGATGGTCAGCTTGAACTGCGGCTCGTCACGCAGACCGTTGGCACGCACGCCGGTCAGCTTGGGGTTCTGCCCGGCCAGCTGCAGAAACTTGTCACGGGCCTGGCTGAGCACCTCGTGCCCGACACCGGCGCGGTCCTGCAGGAAGACGTTGAAGCCTGTCGCGTTGCCAAGCTCCATCACCGCAGGCGGGGCAAAGGCGAACGCCATGGCGTCACGGAAGGTGAAGAAATGCCGCTGCGCACGCTGGGCCAGATCGAACACGCTCTGGCCGTCCTCGCCGCGCTCCTCCCAGGGCTTCAGGCCGATGAACGCCAGGCCGGAGTTCTGCCCGCGACCGGCGAAGTTGAAGCCGTTAACGGTGAACACCGACCGCACCACGTCCTGCTCCTCGTTGAGCAGGTACTCGCGCATCTGCCGCAACACCTCGTAGGTCCGCTCCGCCGTGGAACCGGCGGGGGTCTGCACCTGGGCGAACAGCACGCCCTGATCCTCTTCCGGCAGGAACGAGGTCGGAATCCGCGTGAAGGTCCAGGCCATCACGGCGATGATCGCCAGATACAGCAGCAGGTAAGGCGCCTTGTGCCGCAGCATGGCCTTGACGCCACGCTCGTAGCGCCCGACGCCGCGCTGGAAGCTGCGGTTGAACCAGCCGAAGAAACCGCGCTTCTCATGGTGCTCGCCCTGGGCAATCGGCTTGAGCAGCGTGGCGCAGAGCGCCGGGGTGAAGACCAGCGCCACGAGCACCGAAAGCGACATGGCCGAGACGATGGTGATCGAGAACTGCTTGTAGATCACCCCGGTCGAACCAGGGAAGAACGCCATCGGCAGGAATACTGCCGAGAGCACCAGGCCGATACCGACCAGCGCCCCCTGGATCTGCCCCATCGACTTGCGGGTCGCCTCCACCGGCGACAGCCCCTCCTCGCTCATCACCCGCTCGACGTTCTCCACTACCACGATGGCGTCGTCCACCAGCAGGCCGATGGCCAGGATCATCGCGAACATGGTCAGCGTATTGATGCTGAAGCCGAAGGCGGCCAGGATGCCGAAGGTGCCGAGCAGTACCACCGGCACCGCCATGGTCGGGATCAGCGTCGCGCGGAAGTTCTGCAGGAACAGATACATCACCAGGAAGACCAGGACGATGGCCTCGAACAGCGTCTCCACCACGCCCTGGATGGACTCGGCAATCACTGGCGTGGTGTCGTAGGGGTAATAGACCTTGACGCCCGCGGGAAAGAACGGCTCGAGCTCGCCGATGGTCTGGCGCACACCCTTGGCGGTGTCCAGCGCGTTGGCGCCGGTGGCCAGCTTGATGGCGATGCCGGTGGCCGGCATGCCGTTGTACTCGGCGCTGATGGCGTAGTTTTCGCCGCCGAGTTCGACGCGGGCGACGTCACCCAGGCGCACCTGGGATCCGTCGCTGTCGACCTTGAGCAGGATGTTGCGGAACTGCTCGGGGGTCTGCAGACGCGTCTTGCCGATGATCGTGGCCGTCAGCTGCTGGCCCTGGACGGCCGGCAACCCGCCCAGCTGGCCGGCGGAAATCTGTACGTTCTGCGCCTGGATCGCGCTCTTCACGTCAACCGGCGTCAGCGCATAGTTGTTCAGCTTGGCCGGATCGAGCCAGATGCGCATCGCGTACTGCGAACCGAACACCTGGAAGTCGCCGACGCCCTTGGTCCGCGACAGCGGATCCTGGATGTTCGAAACGATGTAGTCGGCCAGGTCGTTCTTGTCCAGCCGGCCATCCTCGGACACCAGCGCCACCACCATGAGGAAGTTGCGCACCGCCTTGGTCACGCGGATGCCCTGCTGTTGCACCTCCTGCGGCAGCAATGGCGTGGCCAGCTGCAGCTTGTTCTGCACCTGCACCTGCGCGATGTCCGGGTCGGTACCCTGCTCGAAGGTAACGGTGATGCTCATGCTGCCGTCGGAGTTGCTCTCCGAGCTGATATAGCGCAGGCCGTCGATACCGTTGAGCTGCTGCTCGATCACCTGCACCACGGTGTCTTGCACGGTCTGTGCCGAAGCGCCGGGGTAGCTGACCTGGATGCCGACGGCAGGGGGCGCGATGCTCGGATACTGGTTAATCGGCAGCTTGAGGATGGAGAGCCCACCCGCCAGCATGATCACCAGCGCGATCACCCAGGCGAAGATCGGCCGGTCGATGAAGAATCTGGACATGAACTCGCTACCCCTTAGCCTTCTGCGCCCTGGTCAGCGGGCGCCGCGCCAGTGCGCGGCTCCACATTGGTGGCCGGGACGGCGTTGACTTCGACGCCGGGCTGGATGAACTGCAGGCCCTCGGTGATCACGCGATCGCCAGGCTGCAGGCCTTCTTCGACCAGCCAGCGGTTGCCGGCCGTGCTGCGGACCTTGAGGGTGCGGACTTCGACCTTGTTCTCGGCGTTGACCAGCATGGCGGTCGCCTCGCCCTTGGCATTGCGGGTAACGCCTTGCTGGGGTACCAGAATGGCCTCTTTCTTCAGGCCGGCGACGAGCTCCGCATGCACGAACATGCCAGGCAGCAACAGCCGGTCGGGATTCGGGAAGGTCGCGCGCAGGGTGACCGACCCGGTGCCCGGATCGACCGACACCTCGCTGAACTCGAGCGTCCCCTCGTGGGCGTACTGGCTGCCGTCCTCGAGCGTGAGCGTGACCTTGGCAGCGTTGTCGCCCGCCTTTTGCAACCGGCCCTGCTCCAGATCGCGCCGCAGCGCCAGCAGATCGCGTGCCGGTTGCGTCACGTCCACGTAGATCGGATCGAGCTGCTGGATCGTCGCCAGTTCCTGCGCCTGGCCGTTGCTCACCAGAGCCCCTTCGGTCACGGCCGACCGTCCGATGCGGCCGGAGATCGGCGCCAGCACCTTGGTGTAGCGCAGATCGATGCGGGCACGCTCGACCTCTGCCTCGGCCTGCAGGCTGGCGGCACGGGCTTCGTCGTAGGCCTGGCGGCTTACGGCCTGGTCCTTCACCAGATCGGCGTAGCGATCGGCCAGCGACTTGGTCGACGCCAGCTGCGCCTGCGCACTCTTGAGCGTCGCCTCATAGACGGCGGCGTCGATCTGATACAGCTGCTGCCCGGCCTTGACTTCGCTGCCCTCGGCGAACAGACGCTTCTGGATGATGCCGCTGACCTGCGGGCGGACTTCGGCGATCCGGTACGCGCGAGTGCGACCGGGCAGTTCGGTGGTGAGGGCATAAGGCTCGGTCTGCAGCGTGACGATACCGACCTTGGGCGCTGGCTGCTGCTGTTCTGGCGCGGACTGCTCGTCGCAGCCGACCAGCAACGCAGCGAAGCAGAGAACGGAAACCAGAGCAGCACTGGCTGGCTTGATCGACATGGGAGACCTCTTTCAGAAGCTGGCTGGCCGTCGGCGGCGCACGCCGCAGCGGAAGGCGAAGCCCGGAAATATACTTACATCCACCACTGTTTGTAAACCGCCAGCGGCCGCATCTGCTGCCTTCGACGGCCCGCGGCAGAGCGCTTTGGCGCAAGCGACCACAAAGCAGAACGCCGGCAAGCGCCGGCGTTCAATCCCTCGGGGAGGCGTTACTGACGCACCCCTTCGACGGAAATGATCAGATCGACCGTCTGCGCTGCCGGGCCGAGGTCCTTGGCGATGTCGAAATCCTTCAGCCTCAGCGTCGTTTGCCCTTCGAAACCCGCCCGGTAGCCACCCCAGGGATCCTCACCTTCGCCGATGAACCGGGCGGCGATCACCACCGGCTTGGTTACACCATTGAGGGTGAGGTCGCCATGGATGTCAGCCGTGCCTTCACCGGTCGACTTCACCGAAGTCGACGTGAAGGTCGCCTTCGGATGGGCCTGCACGTTGAGGAAGTCGTCGCTGCGCAGATGCTTGTCGCGCTCGGCATGGTTGGTATCGACGCTGGCGGTTTCCAGGTTCACCTCGACCTTGCTGGCTTCGGGCTGGTCGGCATCGAAGCTGAAGCGCCCGTCGAATTCCTTGAAGGTGCCCCATAGCCAACTGTAGCCGAGGTGGCTGATCTTGAAGTTGACGAAGGCATGCTGGCCCTCGGTATCGATCACATAGTCAGCGGCCATCGCCTGGCCGGCGAACAGCGCCGAACCCAGTGCCAGGGCAGCGATGCGGTGCTTGAACATATCCGAGCTTCTCCTTTGGTTGTCAGCCACGACCCAGCATGCGCTGGAGGGTCGCGTCTCGATCGATGAAATGATGTTTGAGTGCCGCCAGGGCGTGCAGCACGGCAAGGATCACCAGCGCCCAGGCCAGGTATTCGTGGATCACCCCGGCCACATCGGCCTGCCGCGGCAGGGAGGAAACCAGTGCCGGCACCTCGAACCAGCCGAAGACGTCGACCGGCCGCCCCTTGGCGGTCGAGATCAGGTAGCCGCTGATCATCACCGCGAACAACCCCAGATAGAGCAGCCCGTGCCCCAACCGGGTCAGCCTGCGAACGCCGGGACCGTGGTTGGCGAGCGGCTGCGGCTGAGGGTTGAATACCTTCCAGCCCAGACGAACCAGCATGACCAGGAAGGCCAGCACGCCGATGCCCTTGTGCAGGTCCGGTGCGGTGCGGTACCAGCTGCTGTAGTAGTCCAGGCCCACCATCCACAGGCCGAGCCCGAACAGGCCGAACACCGCCGCAGCGATCAACCAGTGCAGCAGGACGCTGACCAGCCCGTAACGGTGTGCAGTATTACGCCATTGCATGACACTTTCCCTCTCAACAATGCTGTGAAGCCTAGCGATAAACCTATCGACGTAGAGCGCATTTTTTCGCTTCGTACCATCGCACCTGTCGATATGATCCGCCCGCACCGACCTGCCGCCTTCTGCTAGGCTGCGGCGTCCCGATGAAGGAGCCCGACACCATGAGCCTGAACCAGATCTGGATGCAACGCGATCTCGCCGTGCTCTGGCACCCCTGCACGCAGATGAAGGATCACGAACAGCTGCCGCTGATTCCGATCAAGCGTGGTGAAGGTGTCTGGCTCGAGGATTTCGACGGCAACCGCTACCTCGATGCGGTCAGTTCCTGGTGGGTGAACGTGTTCGGGCATGCCAACCCGCGGATCAACCAGCGCATCCGCGACCAGCTCGATCAGCTCGAGCACGTCATGCTCGCCGGGTTCAGCCATCAGCCGGTGGTCGAGCTTTCCGAACGACTGGTGGCGCTGACCCCAGCGGGGCTCGACCGGGTGTTCTACACCGACAACGGCTCGACCGGCATCGAGGTCGCGCTGAAGATGAGCTTCCACTACTGGCGCAACTGCGGGCGCGAGCGCAAGAAGCGCTTCGTCACCCTGACCAACAGCTACCACGGCGAAACCGTGGCGGCGATGTCGGTCGGCGATGTCGCCCTGTTCACCGACACCTACAAGCCGCTGCTGCTCGATACCTTCAAGGTGCCCAGCCCCGATTGCTACCTGCGCGAGGAAGGCATGAGCTGGGAAGCGCATTCGCGCAGCATGTTCGCGCACATGGAGCGGACCCTGGCCGAGCACCATCAGGAGATTGCCGCGGTCATCGTCGAGCCGCTGATCCAGGGCGCCGGCGGCATGCGCATGTACCACCCGGCCTACCTGCAACTGTTGCGCGAGGCGTGCGATCGCTACGACGTGCACCTGATCCACGACGAAATTGCCGTGGGCTTCGGTCGCACCGGCACGATGTTCGCGTGCGAACAAGCCGGTATCACACCGGATTTCCTCTGCCTGTCGAAGGCGCTGACCGGCGGTTATCTGCCGATGGCCGCCGTACTGACCACTGACCGGGTCTATCAGGCGTTCTACGACGACTACGAAACCCTGCGCGCATTCCTGCACTCGCACACCTACACCGGCAATCCACTGGCCTGCGCCGCCGCGCTGGCGACGCTGGATATCTTCGAGCAGGACAACGTCATCGAAGCCAACAAGCGCCTGGCAGCGCGCATGGCGCAGGCCACCGCACACCTGGCCGACCATCGCCATGTCGCCGAGGTTCGCCAGACGGGCATGGCCCTGGCGATCGAGATGGTCCAGGACAAAGCCAGCCGGGCCGCCTACCCCTGGCAGGAGCGCCGCGGATTGCGCGTCTACGAACATGCGCTGAGCCGCGGCGCGCTGCTGCGACCGCTGGGCAGCGTGGTGTATTTCCTGCCGCCTTACTGCATCACCGAGGAACAGATCGACTTTCTCGCCGAAGTCGCCGAGCAGGGCATCGACCTGGCCACCCGCGACGCCGTCACGGTCGCCGTACCAGGCCGCTATCCGGACTTCCGCGACCCGGGCTGACGGCGCACAGCCAGGGCCAACGCGCTACAATCGCGCACCCTTTCTGTGTGCAGCCGGCTCGCTCGTTACCCATGCGCCTATCCCGCTTTTTCGTCGATCTCACCCTGACTCTTGGCCGGCACGAGCTGCCGGATGCCCAGGCCCATTACATTGCGCGCGTATTGCGTCTGGGGGTCGGTGATGCGGTCCAGCTGTTCGACGGCAGCGGTTTCGAGTATCGCGGCCGGCTCTGCGCGGTCGGCAAGAAGCAGGTGCAGGTCGAGCTCGACGAACGGCTTCACGGCCAGGCGGAGTCGCCGCTGAAAATCCACCTGGGCCAAGGCCTGTCGCGCGGCGAGCGAATGGACTGGGCCATTCAGAAAGCCACGGAACTCGGTGCAACGGAGATCACGCCGATCATCAGCGATCGCTGCGAGGTACGCCTGAACGACGAGCGAGCGGACAAGCGCCTGGCCCATTGGCGGCAGATTGCCATCAGCGCCTGCGAGCAGTGCGGCCGCTCGGTGCTACCCACCCTTCACGCCCCGCAGACCCTGGCGCAATGGTTAGGCATCGAGGCCGATCTGAAACTGCTGCTGCATCCGGTTGCCAGCCCGCTCGCCGAGCACGCTGCGCCAAGCAACCTGGCGATATTGATCGGTCCGGAAGGTGGCCTCAGCGAGGCGGAAATCGACCAGGCGCGCCAGCAGGGCTTCCTGCCGGCTCGTCTGGGACCGCGCGTCTTGCGTACCGAAACTGCGCCAGTCGTTGCGCTCAGCGTAGCGCAGTATCTATGGGGGGACCTGGCCTGAAGGCCGGGAGCCTCAGATCAGCCCCGCGTCCGCCAGTTTCTGCTCCAGCGCGACCAGATCGGGAATACGCGCCTGCACGTCGCCCAGATTCACCGCATCGAGCTCTAGCGGGCCTAGCGCGACGTTCGCGCGCGGCAGGCCGGCATCGACCTTGACCGGACGCGGAATGCCCTGCACCAGCAGCGCGATGAACTTGACGTGATCGCGCCCGCCAAGCGCATTGAGCACCACGACCCGCGCCTGCGCGCCTAATCGGGCTTCGCCGCCGTCGGCCGCCTCGAAGCAGAGCAGCGGCAGGTTCAGATCTCGCCATTGCACCTGTCCCAGCAACCAGGCCGGCAACCCCGGCGTAGCCTGCGGCTGACGGTAGGCAATTAGCTCCGCCACCGTAACGTTGGGCATCAGCAGGTGGCGGTCGGCAAGCGGCACCAACAGACAGTTGAGCGTGGCCGGAGCCTCGGAAGAAACAAGCGATTGGCTCATGGCTGAACCCCCTGGGTGAGCGTGGCAGTGGCACGCTGTGCGAAATGGTTGACCAGCGCCTGGGCCAGCTCTCGCGGATCCCCGCTCAGCGCGCTGTAGCCGCCGTCTCGCAGGTTGTCCGGCATGCTGGAGCAGGCGCAGGAATCGGCCCGCTGGGTCCAGATCTGCCCTCCCTGACGCAGCAGGTAGGCCGCCGCGGTACTGCCATCGCTGCCCATGCCGCTGAACACGATGGCCCCGCACCGCGCGCCGAACTGCTGCGCAAGGTTGAGCATCATCTGATCGATCGACGGACTGTAGGGCTCGGGCCAGCAGCGCGCACTGCGTGACATGCGGCCATCGGCGCTGAACGCCAGCTCGTTGCCAATCGGCGCGATGACCACCTCGCCACAGCGCACCGCGTCGCCATCGCGGCACAGACTTACATGCCATTGGCTGTGCCGACCAATGACCTGGCATAGAGTCTGCTCGAAACTCGCCTCGATGTGCTGCGCGTAGACGAAGCCTACCGGCAGCCCTGCCGGCAACGCGTCGAGAAACGCCTTGACCGCTTCGGGGCCGCCCAGCGACGCCCCCAGCAACCAGACCTCAGGCGCCACCGTGCCGGGCTCGGCCAAGGCAGCCTGCAATGTCGGAGGCAGCGCCAGCCGGCCACTGCCACCGTCGCCAGGCTTGCCTTGCAACACGTCCAGACGCGGCCCGACCTCCCGGCTGGGGTCGCCGACCAGACGCTTGAGCTTGCCGAACAGTCGACGCTCCCAGCGCGGGTAATGTTCCGAATGACGCTCGGGCGCATGGCCCTCGCCGAACAGCACCAGGGTGCTGTCGCGAGCGAGCAGCGCATCGACCAGCGGTGAATCTTCGGTCTGCGCGAGATCGACCAGCCACAGATCGGCCTCGGCCTCGGCGAGATCGGCCGGCTCCATACGAGCCGGGTCGCTATTGAGCACGACCTGATAACCATTGGCGCCAAGCGCCTGCTGCAGAACGTGCCGCTGCAGCGAGGTGTCGGCGAGCACGGCGATGCGAGCGGAACTGGACTCAGGCATGACCGTGCACCAGCTGTTCGATACTCTCCAGCAAGAGCGACTCCTGATAGGGCTTGCCCAGGTATTGGTTGACGCCAATCGCCAGCGCCCGCTCGCGGTGTTTCTCGCCGGTACGCGAAGTGATCATGATGATCGGCAGGTCCTTCAGACGCTCGTCATGGCGCACCAGCGCCGCGACCTCGAAGCCGTCCATGCGTGGCATCTCGATGTCCAGCAGCATGATGTCCGGCTTGCGTTCCTGCAGTTGGCTGATCGCATCGACGCCATCCTTTGCGGTCATCACGTTCATGCCGTTGCGCTCGAGCAACCGGCTGGTCACCTTGCGCACGGTCACCGAATCGTCGACCACCATCACCAGCGTCGGCCGCCCATGTTCGGGCTCGACCGACTCGGGCACCTGCGGCAGCAGTTGCGGACGCTGCTGGATCAGTTGCTGCGCGTGTTGCAGGCGAATGGTCGCCAGCAGGTCGAGAATCACCACCACGCGTCCGTCCCCGAGAATGGTGGCCCCGGAAATGCCTGCCACTCCGGCGAACTGCGCGCCCAGGCTCTTCACCACGATTTCACGCGAACCGGCGAGACTGTCCACCTGCACAGCAACGCTGTGGTCCTTGGAGCGCACCAGAATCACCGGCAACGGCAGGCTTTGCCCGACCAGCTTGGGTCGCTGACCATTGTTCAGCAGGTCCCCCAGGTAGCGCAGTTCATAGGCCTGGCCGGCATACTCGAAGCGCGGCGCACCGGGCTGGTAATAGGCCTCGAGCTCATAGGGCGAGACCCGCACGATGCCCTCGATCGTGTTGAGCGGAATCGCGTAGAGATCCTCGCCCGAATACACCATCAGAGCCCGGTTCACCGACACGGTGAACGGCAGGCGAATCAGGAAGCGGGTACCCTGGCCCGGCGTCGACTCGATACTCATGGAGCCACCGAGCTGCTTGACCTCCGAGTGGACCACGTCCATGCCCACGCCCCGCCCGGAGATCTGGGTCACCTGCGCAGCCGTGGAAAATCCGGCTTCCAGAATGAACTGCAGGATCTCGTGCTCGGTGAGCTCGCTGTCGTTGGTCATCAGCCCCCGCTCGATCGCCTTGCGCCGGACCGCCTCGAGATTGATGCCACCGCCGTCGTCGCTCAGCGTCAGCAGGATGTCGCCACCCTCACGGCCGAGATCCAGACGAATCGTGCCTTGCTCGGGCTTGCCGGCTGCCCGCCGGGCGGCCGTAGCCTCGATCCCATGGTCGACCGCATTGCGCAGCATGTGCTCCAGCGGGGCGACGATGCGCTCGAGTACGCTGCGGTCCATCTCGCCATTGGCGTTGCCGACCACGAATTCGACCTGCTTGCCCAGCTCGGAGGCAACCTGCCGGACGATGCGCCGCAGGCGCGGTATCAGCCGCTCGAACGGCACCATGCGGGTGCGCATCAGGCCTTCCTGCAGCTCGGTATTGACTCGCGCCTGTTGCAACAAAAGCGTTTCGGCATCGCGGTTGCGCGCCGCCAGCGTTTCTTTCAGATCGAGCAGGTCGGAGGCCGACTCGAACAGCGAACGCGACAGCTGTTGCAGCTGCGAATGACGGTCCATTTCGAGTGGGTCGAAGTCATCGTAGCCGGCGCGCTCTGCCTCGGCCTGATAGCGGCTGAGAATCTGCGCCTGGGTTTCGGTGTCGAGGCGACGCAACTGATCGCGGACCCGCTCGATGGTGGCTTCCATCTCGCTCAGCGTGAAGCTCACATCGCTGACCTGCTGCTCGACCCGACCGCGGAAAATCGAGGTCTCCCCAGCCAGATTCACCAGCCCTTCGAGCAGCTCGGCCGGAACCTTGATCATCTCCTGCGGTGCCCTGCGCGCAGCGGCGTCCTGGGCTGCCTGCTGGGCACGTCGAATGAAGGGCAGAACCTTGGCCGGCGTATGGTTGGCCAGGTCGCCCGCCGCACTCGCGGCGACGATCGGCCGTGGCAGCTGCGCGACCACAGCAGGCTCGGTGCGCTCGGCAGCGCTCGCTGTCTCGCCGTCACTGGCCAGAACTTCCTTGAGTTGATCGACAGCCTTCTGCAGCGCCTCATAACCACGCTGCACATCCAGATGCAGGCTATCGGCCCAGGGCGCTCCCTGCTGTTGCGCCTCGGTCAGACGCTGTTCGAGGTCATGCGCCAGATTGCCCAGGTCCGCCTGGCCGGCCAGACGGGCACCTCCCTTGAGCGTGTGAAGGATGCGCAGCATCTCGCCGAGCTGCCCTCCGTCCGCTGCCGCGCCGTCAAGGCGGCCCAAGGCAGCGTCCAGCTCCTCGAGCAGTTCGTCGGCTTCCTCGACGAAGATGTCCAGAATCTCCGCTTCGGCAGCTGCATTCGGCTGGCTGGCGGCACGCAGCGTGACCGTGCTTGGCTCGCTCAGTTGCTCTTGAGGGTTGAGACGGAAGTGCCGAATCGCCTCGATGTGGGCGTTCCCGTCAGGGATGGGAGCGCCGTTGCGTAGCGCCTCGAGCATGGCAGCGAGTGCATCCTGCGCACCAAGCAGCAGCTCGAACAGCACCGGACTGGCCCGGTAACGGCCAGCGCACAGACCTTCGTAAAGAAACTCCAGTTCATGAGCGAGATCGCCTACCTCGCGGACCTCGGCCATGCGCGCACCGCCCTTGAGCGTATGCAGATCGCGCTGCAAGGCTTCGAGCTCAAGACTGTTGTCGACATCGGCCATCCAGCGATGCAGGCCAGCTGCAGCGCTTTCGATCAGATCGAGCCCTTCCTCAAGGAAGATTTCCACCAGTTCGGGGTCGTGCTCGGGTGATACGGCAGGCACCGAAGACTCGTCTGCCATGGCCCGTGGGAGCGACGCGGGTTCGTCGGCCCCGATGCCCACATCCGTTTCGGTCTCCGCGGCTTCGGCTTCGGCTTCGGCTTCGGCTTCGGCTTCGGCTTCGGCTTCGGCTTCGGCTTCGGGCACAGCTTGGTCCAGCGGCTCGTCGACGAGAACATCGGATTGTTCGTCGGCCGGCAACGCCGATTCGGCTTGCAGGCGATCGTCGGCCATCGGACCGACCGGCTCATCAAGCTCGGTCATCGCGCCCTGCCGATAGGCCCTGATCGCTTCGATCAAGGGTGCGGCAGAAACCATCGGCTCGTGCGCCTGTAGCTGCTCGAGCTGCTGGGCCAGCTGGTCGTGGCTGCGATGCAACAACCCGGAGAGCGCACCCGAGTAGGCATAACGCCCGTCGGCCAGCCCTTCGTAAAGCGACTCGAGTTCGTGAGCCAAATCGCCTACTGGACGGACTCCCGCCATGCGTGCGCCGCCCTTGAGCGTATGCAGATCGCGCAGCAACGAGGACAGGGTCAACTGATCAGACGGCTCGGCCAGCCAGCGCTCCAGCGCTTCACCGGCGCTCTCCAGCAGGTCCACCGCCTCATCGAGGAAGATCTCGACCATATCCTGATCAAAATCTTGCGGTTCGGCTTCGGCTTCGGCTTCGGCTTCGGCTTCGGCTTCGGCTTCGGCTTCGGCTTCGGCTTCGGCTTCGGCTTCGGCTTCGGCTTCGGCTTCGGCTTCGGCTTCGGCTTCGGCTTCGGCACTAGATGATGCGGGTTCCAGAACCGGCTCATCACACTGCACGGGCTCGCTGACATTCAGCGTTGTCTCGGGCCGTGCCGCCTGACGCAGCCCCTGAAGGCGCTCGACCAACTCGGGCTGCGGCGTGACCTGCAGGGCCGCCGCCACCTGATCCATCATCCCGACAAGAGCCTCATGTGCGGCCTCGACGGTATCGAAAAACTGCTCGTCGAGCAGCAGACGGCCCTCTTGCGCCAAACCATAAAGCGCCAGCAGCGCCTGGCACAGATCGTCCATCTGCGGCAGATCGGCCATCTGCGCGCCGCGGCCCAGTGCGGCCAGCTCATCGAGCAGAGCGGTGAGTTCCTGACGCTCGGAGGGATGGTCGCGCCAGCTGCGCAGCAGTGCCTCGGCATCGAGCAGAATATCCATGCCTTCGGCCAGAAAGCGGGCGATCACGCTAGGGTCACGCGCTTCGCCCTTGTCATTCTCGGTGCGTGAAGCCGCCTCGGCTAGGCGGCGCTGGTGCAACGCCTGGACGCGCTCGAGAAACGCGTCTGTGCCCGGGATGGCCGCCAGCGGCTGCTCGTCCAGATTCGCCAGCCCCTGGCGCAGCAGCTGCTCGGCATCGCGCAGCAGCTCTGCCTCGGCCAGGTCGATCTGCAGCAGGTTGTTCTTGAACTCCTTGACCATCCTCTCCAGTGGCGTCGCGATCTCCGCCACGGGCAATACACCAGCCATGTGCGCACTGCCTTTGAGCGTATGCAGGGCACGTTGCAACGCATCGGTCACCGGCTGAGGAAGGGACTGCGCGCAATCGGCGAGAAAACCGACCAAGGTCGCCAGATGTGCCTCCGCCTCGTTGCGGAATATTTCCAGCAACTGCGGATCAAGCTCGTCGGCGACCGGCAGTTCAAGAGCCGACGCGGACGAAGTGGTTGGCTGGGCCGGCATGATGGCCACAGGCGCCTCGCCTCTGGCCAGCGCATGCGCGGCGGCAGCCAGACGGTCGACATCGTCGCGCTGGCGCTGGGCCTTGCCGGCGAATTCTTCGACAAGCTCGGGCATCAACGCCACCACATCAGCCACTACATGCCGTACCGCTTCGTCGGTCTGGATACTGCCGTCGAGGACCCGATTGAGTAGGTTCTCGATCGACCAGGCCAACTCGCCGATCACCAGTGCGCGAACCATCCGTCCACTGCCCTTGAGGGTATGGAATGCGCGGCGGATCTCCACCAGCGCATCACTGTCATCGGCTGCAGCCCAGGCCGGCAGGTTCTCGCCGATCGTCTCCAATACCTCGGCAGCCTCCTCGATGAAGACCTCGAGCAATTCGTCGTCCACCGGCTCTTCGTCCGCCGGCGGCGGCAACAGGCTCGGCGGGGCATCCTGCGCCGGCGGGTTGATACTGGCTACCGGGGCGGCCATCACATCTTCAAGGGTGACCTGCTCCGGCTCGCTAGTGTGTTCCATCGTTTCCGCCGCCAGCGGCGGGAGCTCAACCTCCGGCAGTTGCAGATCAAGCAGCTCGCTTTCATCCCAGCGGGCAGGCCGGGAGTCGGAAACCGTCTCGTCGAACAGCGACCAGGTCTCTTCGGGAGCAACCTCCGCCTGCATGAAGTCGGAAGAGAGGGCCGCGTCATCATTGGCCAACGCCGCCTCTTGAGAGCCTTGGCTGTCGGCGGGCAAGTCGCTCGACCCCAGCGTCGCATCGCCGCTGTCGGCTATGACCGGAAGCTCCGGTTCAATTGCCCAGGGATCGGACGGCTGGGTGTCGAAATCGATTTCCTCGACCAAGAGCTCGGCCGGCGACGCGATTTCGTCTTTCGACGCGTCAGCGGCAACGAGCCATTCCTCTTCGGCCCCTGCCGCTGGCTCATCCGCAGGGAGTACCTCGCTCTCGTCGTGCTCGTTCGACACCGCGTCGGCACTGCTGCACGTCTCGGCGTGCGCGGGACCCTCAACCGGGTAGCCCAGATCCGCCAAGCTGTCCGCAGCGACATCGAGAATCAGATCGCCCTGGCTGCCACAATCGTCGGCCAGTCGCTCCAGGTAGTACTCGACGCTGGTGATCGCATCGGCCAGGGCGTCGAGGCTCTGCCAGTCAGGTACCGCCTTGCGAGCCAGCAGCTGTTCTTCGATGTAGCCGTTGCAGGCCTGCAACAAAGCTGCCGCGCGCTGCAGGGGGATCATCGCCAGGCCGCCACGCGCTTGGGTAAGCAATTCAGGCACCCGCGCCAGATGCTCGTGGTTCCATTGCGAGGCAATGAATTCGATGATGGCGTCCTTCGCCTGTTCCAGGGCCGTGCGCGCTTCCTTGATCACCAATTGATGAATGCGCGCGACGTCGGTCGTCGGCAAATGGCTGTCTTCGCCCCGCTCCTCGCTCGAGCCCACCATGCCGGCAAGCGTGGCCTCGACATAGAGCAGTGCGCCAGCGATGTCCATCAGGACTGCATCGTCCGGCTCGCGGTCGCCATCGACCAGCGCCTGTACCAATACGATCTGGTCAAGAATGATCCGACGCGGTTGGGCGAAGCCCAATACCGCCAGCGTGTCGGCAATCTGCTTGAGCGGTGCCGGGAGTCCGAGCAACTCGGTCAGTATCTTGCGCTCGCTGCGAACGAAAAGATCGAGACTGTCCTTGACCCTGACCAGCTCCTCGCAGAGCGCGGCAACCACAGAGCGCATGGCGCCGCGGTCAGGGCCGGCCAGCTGCGCGCGTTCCTGGTCGACGATCGCGGTGTCCGGCAGCGCTTCGTCTAGGCGATATTGCTCCTTGACCGCGAGCAGCCGGGACGACTGCCCGGGCGCCTTGGCCACGTAGAACAACAGATTCTTGATCAGCTCTTCCGGAGCCGGCTGATTGATGCCGTCCACGCCCTGCTCGACCAGACGTTTGAGCTCACGGTCGACTTGGCGTAGCAACGTTCGGATGGATGCACCATTGGCAACGCCACCGCTGGCGAGCCCTTCGACGAGCGCCGCGGATATCTGCCAGAGCGGCGCGAGCGGCGCGTCCTTGCATAGCTGTTCGAGCCGGACGAACACCCTCGCCATATAGCCGAGGTTGGTTGCCAGGTCCTGGTTGCGAATGATCCCGACCAGCGCCGTCTGTTGCATCTGGCGCAGCTTGCGCAGCAACCCCGGCAGGTCGTCGGTCCGCAATCGATCCACCGACTCGCGCGGCAGCGCCGGCAGCCGGCTGGACAGATCAGGCGCGAACAGGCTGGTTTCCGAAAGCAGCTTTTCCCCGCGAGCGGCACGCAGGTCGTTGAGTAAGGGCAGCACGACCATCGGCAGGTCGCGCCGCGCGCTCTGGATCCGATCCAGGTAAGCAGGCAGCTGCAGGATCGACTGCATCAGGACCTCGAGCGACTCGGTGCGATTGGCCACACGCTCCTCGAGCAATGCGCGAGCCAGCTGCTCCATCTCTTCGGCGAGCAGCGCAGCGCCGAAGAACTCGACCATCTGCAGCGTGCCGTGGACCTGATGCACATAGGTCAGGCAGAAGCCCATCTGAGTCGGGTCCGCCGGCGACTCAACATAGGCTTCGAGCGCTTGGCGTGCCTGCTTAAGCGTCTCGGCGATCTCGCCTTTCACCCACTCCAGGGCGACATAATCGTGCCGATCACCCATAGCGACTCCGCTCATTGTTTTTTCCGGATAAAGGCCAGAACCCGATCGTCGTCCAACGGCGTCAGGTCCGGATGTTGCCAAGTTGCCATTTCGCCCACCCCGATCAACAGTAAGCCGCCAGGCGCAAGCCGTTCAGCGAGCCGATTGAGGATCTCGCGCCGACGCCAGCGTCGGAAATAAATCAGCAGGTTCTGACAGAAGATGACGTCGAGGCCGGACATTGGCGCGTCGGCCAGGTCCAGCACGTTCAGCTTCGCAAAGCAGACACGCGAGGCCAGCGTAGCGGTGACTTGGAAGCGACTGTCGGCGACGCTCTGAAAGTAGCGTTCCCTACGCTCAATCGGGACCTGCTCCAGGCGCCTGCTCGCGTAAGCCGCCTCACGGCATTTGCCCAACGCGCTGAGGCTGATATCCGTCCCGGTGACGCCGAAACCGCCGCTAACCGAGGCTTCACGCAGCACCTCGGCTGCACTCATGGCCATGGAATAGGTCTCTTCGCCGCTGGAACAACCAACGCTCCACAGCGACCAGGGTCTGCGCATCCCTTCGCGGGCCAGGCGGCCGGCCAGGTAGGTCTCCAGGGCGAAAAACGAGGGCGGATGCCGAAAGAAACAGGTTTCCTGCACCGTCAGCCGATCCATGAGGGTCGACCACTCCACCGCGCCGCGGGGACCGTCGGTCACCCGCCGGTAATAGCTCGCGTAATCACCGACACCGACCTCGCGCATGCGCGCCCGGAGGTTTGTCTGGAGAAAGGCGCGACGCCCCTCGTTCACCACCATGCCGGAGCGCTCTTCGAGCAGCATCTGCCAATCACGAAATTCCGTGAGCGACATATCGACCGGGGGTTCGAGCGACCAGTCAAACTGCGGCTGCATGTCGTGCCCTCGTTCAAGACCGGCGACGGCAGGTTCAGCCGCCATCGCCCAGCGCTCAGGCCTGTCCGTTCGTTTCCGGCAAGGTGAAGCCCGAAACCGACTGACGCATCTCGTTGGCCATCTTCGCGAGGTTACCGATGCTCTTCGCCGTAGCGGTGGTACCCGAGGACGTTTGCGAAGTGATCTCCTGGATCACGTTCATGGTGTTGGAAATGTGGCCGGCCGAGGATGCCTGCTGACGCGCCGCGTTGGAAATGTTCTGGATCAGCGCCGCAAGCGTCTTGGATACCTTCTCGATCTCTTCCAGGGCGACACCCGCGTCCTGCGCCAGGCGCGCTCCACGCACTACCTCCGCAGTGGTCTGCTCCATCGAAATCACCGCCTCGTTGGTGTCGGTCTGAATGGTCTTGACCAGCGCCTCGATCTGTTTGGTAGCCGCCGAGGAGCGCTCTGCCAGACGCTGAACCTCGTCCGCTACCACGGCGAAGCCACGACCTGCATCGCCCGCCATGGATGCCTGGATCGCGGCGTTGAGCGCGAGGATGTTGGTCTGGTCGGCGATGTCGTTGATCAGGCTGACGATGTCCCCGATCTCCTGCGACGACTCCCCGAGACGCTTGATTCGCTTGGAGGTGTCCTGAATCTGCTCGCGAATGTTGTCCATGCCGGTGATGGTGTTATGCACCACCTCATTGCCCTTGTTGGCGATGGCTACCGAGCGCTCTGCTACCGCCGAGGACTCCGCGGCGTTGGCCGATACCTGGTCAATGGACACCGCCATCTCGTTCACCGCAGCCGAAGCCCCGGCGATTTCCTGGGCCTGATGCTCGGAAGCCTCCGCGAGGTGCATCGCGGTTGCCTGGGTTTCCTGGGCCGCACCGGACACCTGCACCGCGGTCTGGTTGATCGTCGCCACCAGTTCGCGCAGCTGATCGATCGAGTAATTGATCGAGTCGGCGATGGCGCCGGTAAAATCCTCGGTCACAGTCGCTGCCACCGTCAGGTCGCCGTCTGCGAGGTCGCCGATTTCATCGAGCAGCCGCAGGATCGCGGCCTGGTTACGCTCGTTCTTCTCCGCCGTCTCGCTGAGACGCCGACGGGCCTCCCGAACCATGACCAGACCGATCAGGATGATCGCCGCCAGAGCCAGCGCACCCAGCACATAGCCAGCAAGCGTATTCAGGTAGCGCGCATCGGCGCGCGCCTGCAGACCGCCGGACAGCGCGGAGGTCTTGTCGAGCAGGGTTTGCGAGACTTCAAAGATGCTATTCGCCGACTCACGCACCTGGAACAGCTCAGGCGAGGTTTCGAGAATTTCGTCTACCGAACCGGAGACGAACTGGAACAACTCGGAAATCTCGCCCAGGCGGTCCAGGGCTTCCTCATCGGACACCTTGGAGATGCCCATGGCAACGTTGCCTTCGAGCATCGCATTCAATACCCGGCCAAAGAGGCTGGCGTCGCGACCAAACATGTCCGCCGCCTGTACCGAATCCTCGTCGCCGGAAAGTACCTTGTTGACAGAGCCAAGAATACGTTCGGCGAGCAAGGACTGGCGCTGAGCGACCGAAACCTGCGCAGCGGGTGCGCCGCTTTCGAGCAGGATGTCGACCACCTCTTCGTATTCGACCTGCAGCTGCGGAATCGTCTCGGCGAGCGTCGTAGCGACCTGATGCAGTGAGAGTACGGTCTGCTCGCTCGCCAGGATGGCGTCGGTGTCGCGACGCAGGGTGTTCCAGTCCTGCTGCACGGCCTCGACTTCGGTCGCCAGCGACTGCGGCACAGGCGGCAGGCCGATGGCCTCATCGCCCTGAGCGAGGTAGCCCCAGCGCTTGTCGAATTCGTTGCGTGCTTCCTTGAGAGACACGAAGGCTTCTTGCGTACCGGCCGCGGCTTCAACCGCGTTCTTCGCGATACGCTGGGACAGCACTCGCAGCTCGCCAGCATGGGCGATGTATTCGTTGTCGTAATCGGCCTGCGTATTGATGTACGCGAAGTTCGCGAACAGCAATACGATGGCAACGATCAGAACGACGAAGAGACCCGTGATGAGCGTGTTGCTCCGCACTCCGCTCAACAAAGCATTGGCATTGATCTTTCTCATTATCCGAGCCCCCGCCTGGCCCCCTGTACGCTTCCATCAAGAACCAAAAGGCCGGCCCAAGGCCGACCTCGCCTACAACTCATCCGTTTAGCACGACACATCCATGAACGACGGATGCCCAACCAGAGCGTGCGGACTGAACACCAACCAGGGCTGCTCGCGCTGAAAAACACCGTGCAGGAAAGGCTGGATCGCCGCTTCCACTGGCGGCAGCTCCTCGGAGTAGGCTTCCACCGGGAAATGCTGCATGCCGAAGACCTCGTCCACGGTCAGCCCCGCGAAAACTTCCTGGTGATCGACGATCAGCACCCGCCGCTGCTTACGCAGTGGCGCCAGCTCGTACCCCAGGTAACCGCACAGATCCATTACCGGCAACAGCCGGCCTCGCACGTTGGCCACTCCCTTCACCCAATCCTTGACGCCTGGCAGAGCGGTGAAACGAGGCTCGTGGAGAATTTCGCTGACCTCCCCCATCGGCGCGACAAACAGCCGCCCGCCCATACGAAATCCGATCCCCCCCCAGGTCTGCACCGCCTCCTGTTGCGAGGGCAAACCGGCAGCCGATGCGCGCGACCGCGCATCAAGCTCAAGCAATCGCTGGAAGGGTGTCTGCTGTTCCGACATACCGGCCATTCCCTTGTCCGCGTGCGCGATGCTTAGCCCGCCAGCACGGCGTTCAGGGTCTTGAGCAGGGTTGCCTCGTCCACCGGTTTGGTCAGGTAATCCTTGGCCCCCTGGCGCTTGCCCCAGACCTTATCGGTTTCCTGATCCTTGGTGGTGACGATGATCACAGGAATGTGACTGGTTTCCGCATCCTTGGTCAGCTGGCGCGTGGCCTGAAAGCCGTTGAGCCCCGGCATCACGATATCCATCAGAACCGCATCGGGCTTTTCCTGCCGCGCGAGGGCCACGCCGTCGGCGCCGTTCTCGGCCTTGAGCACTACGTGGCCATGCTTCTCGAGCATCGCAGCCAGCTTGTACATTTCGGTCGGCGAGTCATCAACAATAAGAACGCGGGCCATGTTATCTCCGTTACAAAGGCTTCAGCGGCAAGTCTATGCCAAGGTTCAGGATGCCTGCTCCACCGGCGCGAAGTCCGGCACATGGGCCTTGATCGCACCGAGCAGCTCTTCTTTGCTGAACGGCTTGGTCAGATACTGATCAGACCCGACGATCCGCCCCTTGGCCTTGTCGAACAGACCGTCCTTGGACGAGAGCATGATGACCGGCGTCGACTTGAAGGAACTGTTGTTCTTGATGAGCGCACAGGTCTGATAGCCATCCAGCCTGGGCATCATAATGTCTACGAAGATGATGCGGGGGTGGGTATCGGCGATCTTCGCCAGTGCATCGAATCCATCCACCGCGGTGATGACGTCGCACCCTACCTTTTTCAGCAGGGTTTCAGCGGTCCGACGAATCGTTTTCGAATCGTCGATCACCATGACCTTCAAGCCCTCGGAGTGCTGTTCCATTTCGCCCTACCATCGCCTCGGTGAATCAATCTTCGTTCGTTCTTCGCGCGGTGCGAGCCGCCGCATACTGGGGCATCGGCACGAGCGCAAGCCTTTGTAGCACAGTCGATTGACGGCATGCCATCGACGCCGCAAGTGGCTGTTTTTTCCTTGACCCAGTGCTCAACCGACGCCAATCTGCCGCGGTCGAACCCAGGCACAAACCTGCCAACCGCCGGAGCAACGCACATGACCATTCGCGTCGGAATCATCATGGACCCCATCGCGCAGATCTCCTTCAAGAAGGACAGCTCGCTTGCCATGCTGCTTGCCGCACAAGCGCGCGGTTGGTCACTGCACTATATGGAGCAGCGCGACCTCTACCAGCTGCAGAGTCAGGCGCGCGCGCGGATGTGTTCGCTCAGGGTGTTCAATGATTCGCAGCACTGGTTCGAGCTGGGTGAGGAAATCGACGCGCCGCTCGCCGAGCTGGACGTCATCCTCATGCGCAAGGACCCACCGTTCAACAGCGAGTACGTTTACGCTACCTACTTACTCGAACTCGCTGAAAAGGCCGGCACGCTGGTAGTCAATCGTCCGCAGAGCCTGCGCGACTGCAACGAAAAGTTCTTTGCCACCCAATTCCCACAGTGCACCCCGCCGACGCTGGTCAGCCGGCGCTCAGACATTCTGCGTCAGTTCGCCGCGGAGCATCGTGACATCATTCTCAAACCCTTGGACGAGATGGGCGGCGCATCGATCTTCCGTCATCGCGAGGGCGACCCGAACCTCTCGGTAATGCTCGAGGTACTGACCGAGCACGGCAGCCGGCAGATCATGGCGCAGCGCTACATCCCTGCGATCAAGGACGGCGACAAGCGCATCCTGATGATCGACGGTGAACCGGTGCCTTACTGCCTGGCGCGCATCCCAGCGGCCGGGGAAACGCGGGGCAACCTGGCGGCCGGCGGACGCGGCGTGGCGCAGCCGCTTTCCGAACGCGACCGCGAGATCGCGTCGATCGTAGGACCGGAACTACGCGCACGCGGGCTGCTGTTCGTCGGCCTGGACGTGATTGGCGATTACCTGACCGAAATCAACATCACCAGTCCGACCTGCATCCGCGAGATCGACAATGCCTTCGATACGCGAATCGGTGAGCGGCTCATGGATGTCATCGCAGCCAGACTGCAAGCTTGAACCAGCTAACAGCTTTGAGCGCCGCGCTTGCGGCCTGAAGCCCAAAGCCGGCAGACTGCGCCGCACTTCGAACCGACCCCATAGCGATGAACGCAGCAGCCCGTCAGCCCAGCCCCCAACCTTCTCAGGTGCGCCCTGCGGATCGTCTGGGCTTCACCTTGTTTGTCGCAACGGTATTGCATGTGGCGCTGATCCTCGGGCTCGGCTTTTCACTGAGCGAGCCGCGCTCGATCAGCAAGACGCTAGAAATCACGCTGTCCACGTTTCGCAGCGAGAAGCAGCCCGAACAGGCCGACTTCCTCGCACAGGACAACCAGCAGGGCAGCGGTACGCTGGAGCACAAGGCAGCACCCAAAACCACCGAGCAGGCGCCATTTCACGACACCGAGGTGCGCAAGGTGTCACCGCCGGCCACTCCGCCCCGCTCGGTGCGCCAGGAAGCGCCCAAGGCTGCAGTCGCGACGCGCGCGCCACAGCCGGACAAGACACCGGTCAAGCGCCAGGAAAAAGCCCAGCCCGAACCTCAACCGACGCCGGCTTTCGACTCCTCACAACTGAGCGCCGAGATTGCCAGCCTCGAGGCCGAGCTTGCGCAAGACATCGAGCGCTATGCCAAGCGCCCGCGGGTGAACCGTCAGAACAGCGCGGCAACCATGCGCGACATCAGCGCCTGGTATCGCGACGAGTGGCGTAAGAAGGTCGAGCGCATCGGCAACCTCAACTATCCGGACGAAGCCCGGCGCCAGCGCATCTACGGCAGCCTGCGGCTGCTCGTGACGATCAATCGTGACGGCACGGTACAAGAACTGCGCGTCATCGAATCGTCAGGACAAAAGCTGCTGGACGACGCCGCCATGCGCATCGTTCGGCTCGCGGCCCCCTTCGCGCCGTTCAGCGGCGAGCTGGCGAAGAAGTTCGATCAGGTGGAAATCATCCGGACCTGGCGTTTCGAACGCGGCGACCGCCTCTCCAGCCGCTGACCCGGGTCGGTTCGCACCACCCAGTAGCCGGCCGCCCGCCCAGCGCTTAAGCTAGCCGGCATGAAGAACACCGCGCCAAGCTACCTCAAGCATCAATTCCTGATGGCCATGCCACACATGGCCGACCCCAACTTTGCCCGGAAGCTGATCTATGTCGTCGAGCACGGCCCGGAAGGCGCGATGGGGCTGGTGGTCAACGACCCGAGCGGCCTGAATCTGGCGGACGTTCTCGAGCAACTGCGCCCGGACGAGCCTTGCCCGATCATCTGCCAGAGCCTGCCGGTGTTTGCCGGTGGCCCGGTCCAGACCGATCGCGGCTTCGTGCTGCATCCGGGCAGCCACAGCTATCAGGCCACCCTTGCACTGGGCGAGCTGGCCATGACCACGTCGCAGGATGTGTTGTTCGCAATCGCCGACGGCCACGGCCCACAGCACTACCTGGTCGCCCTCGGCTACGCCGGCTGGGATGCCGGCCAGCTCGAAGCGGAGTTGGCCGACAATACCTGGCTCAGCTGTCCGGTTCGGCACGACATCCTCTTCCAACTGCCGCACGAACAGCGCCTGAAGGCCGCGGCCGCCAGCCTCGGCATCGATCTCGCCTTGCTCAGCAGCCAGGCGGGCCATGCATGAGCGCGCCGCGACTGCTACTCGGCTTCGACTACGGTACCAAACAGATCGGCGTAGCCGTCGGCCAGGCCGTCACCGGCCAGGCGCGCGAACTCTGTGTCCTGAAGGCGCAGAATGGCGTGCCGGACTGGGACCAGGTCGCCAGGCTGGTCAGCGAGTGGCAGCCCGATGCGATCGTCGTCGGCCTGCCACTGAACATGGACGGAACGCCCAGCGAAATGAGCGAGCGCGCGCTCAGATTTGCCCGCCGGCTGCAGGGTCGCTTCAACCTGCCCGTGCACACTCACGACGAGCGCCTCACCACATTCGAGGCCAAGGGCCAGCGCCTGCGCCAGGGCCAGCGCGGCGGCTACCGCGAGCGCCCGGTGGATGCGCTGGCTGCCGCACTGCTTTTGGAAGGCTGGCTTGACCAGCACGGCCAGCATGACTGATTTCAAGGAGATCGCATGAACCTGCCCAACCCCGACCAGCTGCTGCCACAAATGGCCGCGGCACTGGACGATCATCTGTCGCGCCGCGGTATCGCCGAACCACGCTTCGTCGGCATTCGCACCGGTGGCGTCTGGGTCGCCCAGGCGCTGCTAGCCGCCGGCGGCCGGGAAACGGCCCTGGGCATCCTCGATGTCTCCTTCTATCGCGACGATTTCACGCAGAACGGTCTGCACCCGCAGGTGCGCCCGTCCGAACTGCCATTCGAGATCGAGGGGCAACATCTGGTATTGGTCGATGATGTGCTGATGACCGGCCGTACTATTCGTGCCGCGCTGAACGAACTGTTCGATTACGGCCGCCCCGCCAGTGTCACCCTGGTCTGCCTGCTCGACCTCGATGCACGCGAACTGCCGATCCGGCCCGATGTGGTGGGTGCAACGCTGTCGCTGCCCGCTGACCAGCGGGTAAAATTGCTCGGCCCTGCGCCACTCGCACTCGAATTCCAGACGCTCGACGCCGCCAACTGAGATCCCGCGATGATGCCTACCGCTGCCAAGCGCCCGCTGCAGCTGAACGACAACGGACAGCTGCGCCACTTCCTCTCGCTGGACGGTCTGTCCCGCGAACTGCTCACCGAAATCCTCGATACGGCCGATTCCTTTCTCGAAATCGGCGCACGGGCCGTCAAGAAGGTTCCGCTGTTGCGCGGCAAGACGGTGTGCAACGTGTTCTTCGAGAATTCGACGCGCACCCGCACAACCTTCGAGCTGGCCGCCCAGCGCCTGTCAGCCGACGTCATTACCCTGAACGTTTCGACATCCTCGACGAGCAAGGGTGAAACGCTGACCGACACCTTGCGTAACCTGGAGGCCATGGCCGCCGACATGTTCGTGGTGCGGCACGCCGAGTCGGGCGCGGCACATTTCATCGCCGAACATGTCAGCCCCAACGTGGCGGTGATCAATGGCGGCGATGGCCGCCATGCGCACCCGACCCAGGGCATGCTCGACATGCTGACCATCCGCCGACACAAAGGCAGCTTCGAAAACCTTTCGGTCGCGATCGTCGGCGACATCCTGCATTCGCGGGTGGCGCGCTCGAACATGCTGGCCCTGCGCACCCTGGGTTGCCCCGACATCCGCGTCATCGGCCCGCGCACCCTGCTGCCCGAAGGGCTCGAGCAGTATGGGGTGCGGGTGTTCAACGATATGAACGAGGGCCTGCGCGACGTCGACGTGATCATCATGCTGCGGCTGCAGCGCGAACGCATGCAGGGCGGGCTGCTGCCGAGCGAAGGTGAGTTCTACCGCCTCTACGGCCTGACCACTGCGCGTCTTGCCCTGGCCAGACCCGATGCCATCGTCATGCACCCTGGACCGATCAACCGCGGTGTCGAGATCGAATCCGCCGTCGCCGACGGCCCGCAATCGGTGATCCTCAACCAGGTCACCTACGGCATCGCCATTCGCATGGCCGTCCTGTCCATGGCGATGAGCGGCCAGACCGCCCAGCGCCAGCTCGAATCCGAACATCTCACCGAGGAGCAGACCCGATGCTGACGAGCATCCTCGGCGCGCGCGTCATCGACCCGGCCAGCGGGCGGGACGAGATCGCCGACATCCATGTGGAAAACGGCCGCATCGCCGCCATCGGCACCGCACCGGCAGGCTTTGCCGCCGAGCAGCGCATCGAAGCTGGCGGACTGGTCGCCACGGCGGGCCTGGTCGATCTGTCAGTGGCGCTCCGTGAACCGGGCTACAGCCGCAAAGGCAGTATTGCCAGCGAAACCCTGGCGGCCGCAGCCGGCGGCGTGACCAGCCTGTGCTGCCCACCGGACACCAGGCCGGTACTCGACACTACCGCGGTTGCCGAACTCATTCTCGACCGGGCCCGCGAGTCCGGCCATGCGAAGGTCTTCCCCATCGGCGCCCTGACTCGCAACCTGGCCGGCGAACAGCTGGCCGAGCTGGTCGCGCTGCGCGACGCCGGCTGCGTCGCCTTCGGCAACGGGCTGACCGAGTTTGGCAGCACGCGCAACCTGCGCCGGGCGCTGGAGTACGCCGCGACGTTCGACCTGACCGTGGTCATTCACTCGCAGGATCGCGACCTGGCCGCCGGCGGCCTCGCTCACGAGGGCCCGGCCGCCAGCTTCCTTGGCCTGGCCGGGATTCCCGAGACGGCCGAAACGGTTGCCCTGGCGCGCAACCTGCTCCTGGTCGAGCGCGCCGGCGTGCGTGCTCATTTCACCCAGCTGACCAGCGCCCGCGGCGCGCAGATGATTGCCGACGCCCAGGCCCGCGGTCTGCCGGTAACGGCCGACGTCGCCCTCTACCAACTGATTCTCACCGACGAAGCGCTGCACGGTTTTTCCAGCCTGTATCACGTGCAACCGCCGCTGCGCAGTCTGGCCGACCGCGACGGCTTGCGCGAGGCAGTGCGCGCGGGCGTGATCGGCGCCATCGCCAGTCACCACCAGCCGCACGAGGCCGATGCCAAACTGGCACCGTTCGGTGAAACCGAACCTGGCATCAGTGGCGTGGAAATCCAGCTGCCACTGGCCCTGACGCTTGTGCAGGACGGCCTGCTCGACCTGCCGACCCTGCTGGCCCGGCTGGCGTCCGGCCCGGCACAGGCCCTCGGGCTGCCGGTGGGCCGGCTGGCGGTAGGCGAAGCCGCGGACCTGACGCTGTTCGACCCTGACGCCTCGACCCTGGTCGGCGAGCGCTGGCTATCGAAGGGGCGCAACAGCCCCTTCCTCGGACATTGCCTGCCCGGCGCGGTGCGCTACACGCTGGTCGACGGCAAGCTCGTCTACCAGGCGTAACGCGAAAGGCCGGAGCCCGCTCCGGCCTTTGCTTTTTTCAGAGCCCGCGACGCTCGGCGTTGCGCACGGAAATCTGGTCGTTCAGCGTCCAGAAGTCGTAGAGCACCCCGATGAAGAACAGGCCGCCAGTGAACAGGTAGAGGATGCCGGTGATCCACTTGCCCTGATACAGACGGTGCACGCCAAAGACGCCGAGAAAGGTCAGCAGAATCCAGGCGATGTTGTAGTCGATCGGACCGGCCTGAAAGCGCAGATCTGCCTCGCGGTCCATCGAGGGAATCAGGAACAGGTCGATAATCCAGCCAACGAAGAACAGGCCGAGCGTGAAGAACCAGATGGTGCCGGTAACCGGCTTGCCGTAATAGAAGCGATGCGAGCCGAGAAAGCCGAAGATCCATAGTAGGTAGCCAATGACCTTGCTGTGGGTGTCCTGATACATGAGTTCTCCCCCTTCGTTGCCGACCGTTCGCCGGCCGGATTTGTAAGGCTCGCGCAGCGTGATACTGTACGCATAAACAGTATCACGTGCCCCGCCATGCAATTGATCGAAAAGCTCAGCATTCTTGCCGATGCCGCCAAGTATGACGCGTCCTGTGCCAGCAGCGGCGCCCCCAAGCGTAGCTCGAGAGGGCGCAACGGCCTGGGTTCGACCAGCGGCATGGGCATCTGCCACAGTTTCACGCCCGACGGCCGCTGCGTCTCACTACTCAAGGTCCTGCTGACCAACTTCTGTCTCTACGACTGCCAATACTGCATCAATCGCCGCTCCAGCGATGTGCCGCGAGCGCGCTTCGCGCCGGAGGAGGTGGTCCGCCTGACGCTCGACTTCTATCGGCGCAACCTGGTCAGCGGGCTGTTTCTCAGTTCCGGCATCATCCGCTCGGCCGATTACACCATGGAGCAGCTCAATCGCGTGGCCCGGCTGCTGCGCGAGGAGCATGCCTTTCGTGGCTACATTCACCTCAAGACCATTCCCGATGCCGATCCGCTACTGATCGAGGAAGCCGGCCGCTACGCCGATCGCCTGAGCGTGAATATCGAGCTGCCCACCGATCAGAGCCTGTCACGCCTGGCACCGGAGAAGCAGGCTGGCAGCATTCGCCTGGCCATGAAGGTGATTCACGAGGGTGCGCATCAGGCGCAAGCCGAACACAGGGCGGCCAGCTTCGCGCCAGCCGGGCAAAGCACGCAGATGATCGTCGGTGCCGACGCGACCGATGATCGGACCATCCTGCGTACCGCCGAGACCCTTTATGGCGCCTATCGTCTCAAGCGCGTCTACTATTCGGCCTTCAGCCCCATTCCGCAAAGCCCGCGCTCGGTACCGCAGCAACCGCCGCCGCTGCTGCGCGAGCATCGTCTCTACCAGGCGGATTTTCTGCTGCGCGGCTACGGATTCAAGAGCGAGGAGCTACTACCGAAAGCTGGCGATCTGGCTTTGGACATTGACCCCAAGCTGGCCTGGGCGCTGGCCAACCGGGCACTCTTTCCACTGGACCTGAACCGTGCCGAGCCTGCGCTGATAGCGCGGGTACCGGGGATTGGGGTCCTCAACGCCCGGCGGCTGGTCGAACTGCGCCGCGAGCGGCGACTGCGCTACGCCGACCTACAGCGTTTGCGCTGCGCCGTGGAAAAAGCGGCACCCTTCATCATCACCCAGGACTACCGGCCGCAGCAGGCCACGCTCGAATCGGCCGTCCTGCGTCAGCGCCTGCGCGATCACTCGACCCAACTGGAGCTGTTGTGATGCAGCCGATCCGCTTCGACGGCACCTTCGAGGCGTGGCGTCTGCAAGCCCGCCACTGCCTGCTGGCAGGCCTGGCGCCATCCGAAGTCGTCTGGCTGGACGCTACCACCGACCAGACCGAGCTCTTCGGCGCAGCGGCGGATTTACTCCCAGCCGAGCCGGCAGGCTCGATCCGCATACCGCGCGAACTCCCCGCCCTGCTCCAGCTCGCCGCCCGCTTTCGCAGCGAGGATCGCTGGAGCCTGCTCTACCGAGTGCTCTGGCGTGCCTGCCGGGGCGACCGCTGCGCGATGCTCGCCGGTGACCGCGACGGCAGCCTGTTGCAGCGGCGGGTAAAGGCGGTGCAGCGCGAGCTCCACCATCTGCACGCCTTCGTTCGCTTCCGCCCCCTGGGCGAGCCGGCCGAGCACTTCGTGGCCTGGCACGAGCCGGCACATGATGTGCTCGACCTGGCGATCGAGCATTTCGCCAATCGCATGGGCGGGACGCCCTGGATGATTGCAACGCCACAGGCTGCCGCCCTCTGGAACGGTCGCCAGGCCGCGCTGATCAGCCCCTGCCCGCCCACCTGGCAGGCGCTCGCGCGCACCACGACGGATCCGGACGAGGCGCTCTGGCAGACCTATTACCGCAGTATCTTCAACCCGGCGCGGGTCAACCGCGAGGCTCTGCTCAAGGGTCTGCCGGCGCGGTTCTGGAAGGACCTCCCCGAAGGCACTGCCCTCTGCGAACTGCTGATCGACGCACGCAACGGTGACCGACGCACCGGCCAGGCGGCGGCTCTGGTAGGACGCGCCGGCCGGCGCATCGGCCGGGAAGCGCCCGGCGTTGCGTCGAGCCGGCCCGGCATCAGCGCATCCGGAAGCCCGGATCGTCGTCACTGACTTCCAGGCGCAGCCCCTGGGACACGCTGGTGAGGTGCTCGCTGTCGGTTTCCGAGCCCAGCTTGATCATCAGGCGCAGGTCGTTGGCCGAATCGGCATGAGCCAAGGCGTCCTCGTAGGTGATCTCGCCTTGCACATAGAGGTTGTAGAGCGCCTGATCGAAGGTCTGCATGCCTTGCTCGGTGGATCGCTTCATCAGCCCCTTGAGCTCATGCACCTCGCCTTTGCGGATCAGGTCGGCGGCCAGCGGAGTGTTGATCAGCACCTCGATCACCGCTCGCCGCCCCTTGCCGTCGGGTGTCGGCACCAGCTGCTGGGCGACGATGGCCTTGAGGTTCAGCGACAGGTCCATCCATACCTGCTGCTGCCGATCAGCCGGGAAGAAGTTGATGATGCGGTCCAGCGCCTGGTTGGCGTTGTTGGCATGCAGCGTGGCCAGGCACAAGTGGCCGGTCTCGGCGAACGCCACGGCATAATCCATCGTCTCGCGGGTCCGCACTTCGCCGATGAGGATGACGTCAGGCGCCTGGCGCAGGGTGTTCTTCAGCGCCACCTCGAACGACTCCGTATCGATGCCCACCTCGCGCTGAGTCACGATGCAGCTCTGGTGCTGGTGGATGAATTCGATCGGGTCTTCGATGGAGATGATGTGGCCACTGGTATTCTTGTTGCGGTAGCCAATCATTGCCGCCAGCGACGTGGACTTGCCAGTACCGGTCGCCCCGACGAACAGCACCAGCCCCCGCTTGGTCAGCGCCAGCTTCTTCAACACGTCGGGCAGTTTGAGGTCTTCGAGCGTGGGGATGTTGGTCTCGATCCGCCGCAGGACCATGCCGGCGAGGTTGCGCTGGTAGAACGCACTGACCCGGAAACGCCCGATCCCCCGAGCGCTGATGGCGAAGTTGCACTCGTGGTTCTCGGTGAACTCGCGACGCTGCTGCTCGTTCATCACCCCATGCACGGTTTCGCGGGTCATCTCCGGCGACATCGGCGTCTTGCTGACCGGCATGATCTTGCCGTTGACCTTCATCGACGGCGGCACGCCGGCCGTGATGAACAGGTCGGAGCCGCCCTTCTCCACCATCAGGCGCAACAGTTTCTCGAATTCCATTTGGCTGACTCGCAATCGTCTGGCGAAGCCGCGTCATGCGGCACTTGGCGACCGGGCGGCAGGGCCGCCGGGCCGATCAGATATTTTCCGGGGTCTTGGCTTTCTCGCGGGCGCTCTCGCGGCTGATTAGGCCCTTGGCGACCAGCCCCTTGAGGCACATGTCGAGCGTCTGCATGCCCAGCGCACCGCCGGTCTGGATGGCCGAATACATCTGCGCCACCTTGTCTTCGCGGATCAGATTACGAATCGCCGGGGTGCCGATCATGATCTCGTGAGCCGCGACCCGACCGCCTCCGATCTTCTTCAGCAGTGTCTGTGAAATCACTGCCTGCAGCGATTCGGAGAGCATCGAGCGGACCATGGCCTTTTCCTCGGCCGGGAACACGTCGACCACACGGTCGATGGTCTTGGCCGCCGAGGTGGTGTGCAGGGTCCCGAATACCAGGTGTCCGGTTTCGGCGGCTGTCAGCGCCAGCCGGATGGTTTCCAGATCGCGCATCTCGCCGACAAGGATGATGTCCGGGTCCTCACGCAGTGCGGAACGCAGCGCCTCGGAAAAACCCAGGGTGTCGCGATGGACCTCGCGCTGGTTGACCAGACACTTCTTCGACTCATGGACGAATTCGATCGGGTCTTCGATGGTGAGGATATGGTGGTACTTGGTGTTGTTGAGGTAGTCGAGCATCGCCGCCAAGGTGGTCGACTTACCCGAGCCGGTCGGGCCGGTAACCAGCACCAGGCCACGCGGCACGTCGGTGATCTTGCGGAACACCTCGCCCATTCCCAGGTCTTCCATGGTCAGCACCTTGGACGGAATGGTCCGGAATACCGCACCGGCGCCGCGGTTCTGGTTGAACGCGTTGACCCGGAAACGCGCCACGCCGGGGACCTCGAACGAGAAGTCGGTTTCGAGAAACTCCTCGAAATCCTTGCGCTGCTTGTCGTTCATGATGTCGTAGATCAGCGCATGCACCTGCTTGTGGTCCATCGCCGGCAGGTTGATCCTGCGCACGTCGCCGTCGACGCGAATCATCGGCGGCAGGCCGGCGGAAAGGTGCAGGTCCGATGCACCCTGCTTGGCGCTGAACGCCAGCAGCTCAGTGATATCCATGGGACTCCCCAATTACAGGCAAGCGGGTAGAATGCCGCGCAGACCCTAGGCGGCGGGCGCAGGTAATGTCCACGATAGCGAACAATATTGCAAAGGTCGCAGCACGCATCCGTGAGGCGGCTCAAGCTGCGGGTCGAACCCCGTCAGCAGTCGGTCTGCTGGCCGTGAGCAAGACCCAGCCGGCGGCCGCGATCCGCGAAGCCTTCGCCGCCGGCGTGGGCGATTTCGGCGAGAACTACCTGCAGGAAGCACTCGACAAGCAGGCGCAACTCGGCGACCTGGCGCTGACCTGGCATTTCATCGGGCCCATCCAGTCGAACAAGACCAAACCCATCGCCGAGCATTTCGACTGGGTGCATTCGGTGGACCGTCTTAAGATCGCCCAGCGCCTCTCGGACCAGCGTCCAGCGCACCTGCCGCCGCTTAACCTCTGCCTGCAGGTCAACGTCAGTGGCGAGGCCAGCAAATCCGGCTGTGCGCCCGAAGACGTCACGGCACTGGCCGAATCGGTCGCGGCTTTGCCGAACCTGCGCTTGCGCGGCCTGATGTGCATTCCCGCACCCACTGACGATCCTCAGGAACAACGCGCAGCCTTTGCCCGCCTGCGCCACTTGAAGGACTCGCTCGACCTGCCGCTCGATACGCTTTCGATGGGCATGAGCCAGGATCTGGAAGCCGCGATCGCCGAAGGCGCGACCTGGGTCCGCATCGGCACGGCACTGTTCGGCGCCCGTGATTACGGGCGCCCTGCCTGAATAGACCAAAGGAGTTCCCGTGAGCAATCCCCGCATCACCTTCATCGGTGCCGGCAACATGGCTGCCAGCCTCATTGGCGGCCTGCGCGGCCAGGGCATCGCAGCCGAATCCATCCGTGCCAGCGACCCGGGCAGCGAGCAGCGTGCGCGCCTGGCGACCGAGCACGGTATCGAGGTCTTCGCCGACAATGCACAGGCGCTCGCCGGCGCCGAGGTGGTGGTGCTGGCGGTCAAACCCCAGGTGATGCAGACCGTCTGCCGAGAGCTGGCCGCACACCTGGGGGCGGAGGCGCTGATCGTCTCCATCGCCGCCGGCATCAGCTGCGCCAGCCTCGAACGCTGGCTTGGCGAGGGCGCCCGCGGGCCGCGCCCGATCGTTCGCTGCATGCCCAACACACCTTCGCTGTTGCGCCAGGGCGTCAGCGGCCTGTACGCCAACGCCCAGGTCAGCAGCGCGCAGAAGCAGCAGGCCGAGCAGCTGCTCAGCGCAGTAGGCCTGGCCTTGTGGCTACAAGACGAGCGACTGATCGACGCGGTGACCGCGGTTTCCGGCAGTGGCCCGGCCTACTTCTTCCTGCTGATGGAAGCCATGACGGCAGCTGGCGAGCGCCTCGGCCTGCCTCGCGAGACAGCTGCGCAGCTGACTGCCCACACGGCCTTGGGCGCGGCTCGCATGGCGTGCGAAAGCGACGTCGAACCCAGCGAGCTGCGCCGCCGGGTAACCTCGCCGAACGGAACCACCGAGGCGGCGATCAAAGCCTTCCAGGCCGGCGGCTTCGAGCAGCTGGTGCAGCAGGCCCTGGACGCCGCCGCCAAGCGCTCGACCGAACTGGCCGAACAACTGGGCCAATAAGGAGCATTCATGTCCCAACTCTCGCAAGCCCTGATTCTTGTCGTGCAGACGCTCGGCAGCCTGTACCTGCTGATCGTGCTGCTGCGTTTCATCCTGCAGCTGGTGCGCGCCGACTTCTACAACCCGCTCAGCCAGTTCATCGTCCGCGCCACGCACCCGCTGCTGCGCCCGATGCGCCGGGTCATTCCCAGCATCGGCAGTCTCGACCTGTCATCGCTGATTCTCGCGCTGCTGGTGCAAATGGTACTGATGGGCCTGATCCTGCTGATCGCCTACGGCACCACCGGCAACCCGGTGCTGCTGCTGATCTGGGCACTGGTCGGCATCACCGGCCTGTTTCTCAACATCTTCTTCTGGGCTCTGCTGATCAGTGTGATCCTGTCCTGGGTCGCCCCACAGAGCCACAACCCGGCCGCCGAGCTGATCAACCAGTTGTGCGAGCCGGTTCTGGCGCCTTTCCGGCGCTTGCTGCCAAGCATGGGCGGCCTGGACATCTCGCCGATCTTCGCGTTTCTCGCGATCAAGCTGCTGGACATGCTGGTGGTGGGCAACCTGGCGACCATGACGCACATGCCCAACATCCTGCGCACGCTGATCTGAGAACCGTTTCAAGCTCTGATCATCGACCGCTCGCCGGGCGGGCCTGCGCGGTTTGCAGCTCCGCCGGCCCGCTCTAGACTAGCTTGGCCATCGGCTGCGGCCGGGCCTCGCAGCGGGCGCGCGGCACGGCGAACAGAATCGCCACCGCACGAGCCACTCCGTTTCCAACACGGCAGGGATGCACATGGAACGACTCGACCGGCAGGTGGACGCCTACATTGGCTGGAAGCGTGATCTCATCCGCGAGATCACCCGCTATCGCAGCTGGCTGGCTCACAACCGCCTGACCAGCGAAGCGGTGGACGCTCGACTGGAGCGCGCCCTGCGCCTGCTGCGCACGGACCACATCACCCTCGCCTTCGTTGGCGAGTTCTCGCGCGGCAAGACCGAACTGATCAACAGTCTGTTCTTTGCCAATTTCGGCCGTCGCATCCTGCCTTCGCAGGCCGGGCGTACCACCATGTGCCCGACCGAGCTGTTCTTCGACCCGCGCTCGGAGCGTTCCTACATCCGCCTGCTGCCAATCGAGACGCGCCTGGAAGATGCCGGGCTCGCCCAGCTCAGGCGCATGCCTCGGCAGTGGCTGCAGTTGCCACTTGATCCGCATGACCCGACCAACATGACCGAAGCCTTCGGCCAGATCGCCACCACCAAGGCGGTGCCGGCCGAGGTCGCCATCGAACTCGGATTCGACGCCCAGGCGCTGGAGCCGGCTGATGTACCGGGCAAGGTACTGGTGCCGGCCTGGCGGCATGCCTTGGTCAACTTCGACCACCCCTTGCTGCGCCAGGGCCTGCGCGTGATCGACACGCCCGGGCTCAATGCCCTCGGCAGCGAGCCGGAACTGACCCTGTCCATGCTGCCCAACGCCCAGGCCGTGCTGTTCATGCTGTCGGCCGACGCCGGCATCACCGCTAGCGACATGCAGATCTGGCAGCGACATATCGCGCCCCTTGGCGAGGACACCGAGGGCAATCTGTTTGCCATTCTGAACAAGATCGACGTGCTCTGGGACGACCTGGCCGGGGAAGGCTTCGTGCAGGAGAGCATCGACCAGATACGTGCGACCACCGCCCAGCAGCTGGGCATTTGCGTCGAAGACGTGCTGCCGCTGTCCGCCAAGCAGGCACTGCTGGCCAGGGCCCGGAACGATGAAGCGCTGCTCGAGCGCAGCCGCATCGACCAGCTCGAACGCCTGCTCAGCGAACGGGTCCTGGCACACAAGGAGCGACTGATCGAAGAAGGCGTGGTGCAGCAGGTTCTGAGCCTGATGCACAACAGCCAGCAAGTGCTCAACGGGCGCCTGGAGCGAATCACCGAGCAGCGCAACCTGCTTGACGAACGCCGGCAGGGCAGCGGACAGACGCTGCTGGAACTGACGGCCCGCACTCGCCATGAGCACAATCGCCATCACAAGCGCCTGCTCGACCTGAAAACCAACCAGCGTCTGCTGCAACGCCAGGGCGAGCAATTGCGCGTGGCGATTCGTGCCGAGCGTCTGCAGGAGCACCTTGGTCGCCTGCGCCGGAGCCTCACCGGCAGCCTCACCACGCTGGGAATCAACCTGGCGATCCAGCACTTCTTCCGCTCGCTCGATCAGGATCTTGCTGCGCTTGAGCTCGAAGCCCAGCGCGCGAACAAGATGCTCGAGGCCATCTACCGCCGGCACAACGAAGAGAATCCGCTGCACGGCCTCGATGCCCCGAGCTTTCGCACCGAACCCTTTCTGCGCGAGCTACGCGGACTGCAGCACAAGGCCGATCAGTTCCGCCGACAGCTCAAGACCCTGCTCACCGAGCAGCACGCCCTGACCCGCCGTTTCTTCGCCACCCTGGTTCAGGAAGTCATCGGCCTGCATGCCCGGGTGCGCCAGCAGGCCGATCTGTGGGCCAGCGACGCGCTGACGCCGCTGCTGCAGTTCTCGCTGGAACACAAGCAACAGATCGAAGGCCACATGCTGCAACTCAAGCAGCTGGCCAGCGATGCCCGGCGCGGCGAGCTGCTGGCGCGCTATGTCGACGAGCTCCAGCAGCAGGCCGCGCAGGCCGGCGAGATGCTCCGCGCGCTTCGCCGCCCGTCGCCGATCCGCCGACAGCACAAGGTGGTCAACCTGGTCGGCCTCGGCCAAGCCGAGCGGGCCGGCGATACAGGATGAATTGACGCGCGCTTCCCTTTAGACTCTGCGACCTTCCGTCTGCAAGAGCCAGGGTCGATGCCCACTGCCATTCCAGCCGATTCCGTTGGCCTGGTGAGCCCGCAGGTCGCGCACTTCGCCGAACCGCTGACGCTCGCCTGCGGCCGCACGCTGGCCGATTACCAGCTGATCTACGAAACCTACGGCCAACTCAACGCCAGCCGCAGCAATGCGGTGCTGATCTGCCACGCGCTGTCCGGCCATCACCACGCGGCCGGCTACCACAGCATGGACGATCGCAAGCCGGGCTGGTGGGACAGCTGCATCGGCCCGGGCAAACCTATCGATACCGAACGCTTTTTCGTCGTCAGCCTGAACAACCTCGGCGGCTGCAACGGCTCGACCGGGCCCGGCAGCCTGAACCCTGCCACCGGCAAGGTCTACGGCGCGGACTTCCCGGTCGTCACAGTGGAAGACTGGGTCCACAGCCAGGCGCGCCTGGCCGATCAGCTCGGCATCGAGCAGTGGGCAGCAGTCGTTGGCGGCAGCCTCGGCGGCATGCAGGCGCTGCAATGGACGATCACCTATCCCGAGCGCGTCCGCCACTGCCTGGCGATCGCCACGGCGCCGAAGCTGTCGGCGCAGAACATCGCCTTCAACGAAGTCGCGCGTCAGGCGATTCTCTCGGACCCGGAATTTCACGGCGGCCACTTCCAGGAAATGGGCGTCATTCCAAAACGCGGCCTGATGCTGGCGCGCATGGTCGGGCATATCACCTATCTGTCCGACGATGCCATGGGCACCAAGTTCGGCCGCGGGCTGAAGAGCGAGAAGCTCAACTACGACTTCAACAGCGTCGAGTTCCAGGTCGAAAGCTACCTGCGCTACCAGGGCGAGGAGTTTTCCTCTCGTTTCGACGCCAATACCTATCTGCTGATGACCAAGGCGCTGGATTACTTCGACCCCGCCGCCGCGCATGACGATGACCTGGCACGCACCTTCGAGAGCGCCCAGGCAGGCTTCTGCGTGATGTCCTTCACCACCGACTGGCGCTTCTCGCCGCAGCGCTCGCGCGAGATCGTCGACGCCCTGCTCGCCGCGCGCAAGGACGTCTGCTACCTGGAGATCGACGCGCCGCAAGGGCACGACGCCTTTCTCATTCCCAACCCGCGTTATCTGCAGGCCTTCCGCGGATACATGCACCGCATCGCCGTATAAGGAGCGAACATGCGCGCCGATCTGGACATCATCCAGGAGTGGATTCCGGCCGGCAGCCGAGTGCTCGACCTCGGCTGCGGCAATGGCGAGCTGCTGGCCTGGCTGCGCGACCACAAGGGCGTCAGCGGCTACGGGCTGGAGATCGACCCGGACAATATCGCTGCCTGTATCGAAAAGGGCGTCAACGTCATCGAGCAGGACCTGGACAAGGGGCTGGGCAACTTCGCCAGCGACAGTTTCGACATGGTCGTCATGACCCAGGCCCTGCAGGCCGTGCACTACCCGGACAAGCTGCTCAAGGAAATGCTGCGCGTCGGCCGCGAGTGCATCATCACCTTTCCCAACTTCGGTCACTGGCGTTGCCGCTGGTATCTGGCGAGCAAGGGCCGCATGCCGGTCTCGGAGTTCCTCCCCTACACTTGGTACAACACGCCGAACATCCATTTCTGCACCTTCGAGGACTTCGAGCGCCTCTGCCGTGAACGGGGTGCGCGAGTGCTCGATCGGCTGGCGGTCGACCGCGATCACCGCCATGGCTGGGCCAGTCGACTGTGGCCCAACCTGCTCGGCGAAATCGGCATCTACCGCGTCATCGGACCTGGCCGCTGAGCGGCCGTTTGGACAGGAGAACCACCATGAAACGTGCCCTGATCGTTCTGTTGGCCAGCCTGCTGGCCCTTCCGGCACTGGCCGAGCGCAAGCATAGCGTCGGCGAGTACGACATCCATTACAGCGCCTTCAACTCGGGCTTCCTGCAGCCCGAGGTGGCCGCTGCGGCGGGGCTGGTGCGCAGCAAGAAACAAGGCGTGGTCAACGTATCGGTGCTCAAGCAGGGCAAGCCGGTGCCGGCGCTGGTCAGCGGCAAGGTGAAGAACCTGCTCGGCCAGGACTACCCCTTGCAGTTCAAACAACTCAAGGAAGGCGACGCCGCCATCTACTACCTGGCGCAATTTCCCTTCGATTCGCAGGAGACCCTGCGTTTCAGCCTGAGCGTGCAACCCATGGGCGGCGAGCCGGTCAACTTCGACTTCAACCAGGAATTCTTCCCAGACGAATGATGCCTTTCAACGAACTGGTGCTGGCCAGCCACAACGCCGGCAAGCTCAAGGAACTGCAGGCCATGCTCGGCGATGCGGTGCGCGTGCGCTCGGTCGGTGAGTTCAGCGACGTGGAGCCCGAAGAGACCGGCCTGTCGTTCATCGAGAACGCGATTCTCAAAGCACGCAACGCGGCACGCGTGTCCGGCCTGCCGGCGCTGGCCGACGACTCGGGCCTGGCCGTGGACGCCCTCGGCGGGGCTCCGGGGATCTATTCGGCACGCTACGCCGATGGCCTGGGCGACGCCGCGAACAACGCCAAGCTGCTGGATGCCCTCAGTCAGGTCCCGGATGCCGAGCGCGGCGCGCAGTTCGTCTGCGCGCTGGCGCTGGTTCGGCATGCCGAGGATCCGCTGCCGATCCTTTGCGAAGGCCTGTGGCACGGACGCATCCTGCACGCCCCGCGCGGCGAGCACGGTTTCGGTTACGACCCGCTGTTCTGGGTACCGGAAGCCGACTGCTCCAGCGCCGAACTGCCACCCGAGCAGAAGAATCGGCTGAGCCACCGGGCCCGGGCCATGGCGCAGCTGAAAGCGCGACTGGGGATATGATCCCCGCCGCCAGCCAGACACTCCCGGGGTTCGCGCTGCCACCGCTGGCCGCTTACGTGCATATCCCCTGGTGCGTGCGCAAATGCCCGTACTGCGATTTCAACTCGCATACCGCCGATGCGCAGCTGCCCGAGGACGCCTACGTCGCGGCGCTTGAGGCCGACTTGCGCGAAGACCTGGCCTACGTGCAGGGCCGTCGCCTGACCTCGATCTTCTTTGGCGGCGGCACGCCCAGCCTGTTTTCCGCATCGGCGCTGGGGCGCGTACTCGAGATGCTCGAGCGGGCCGTGGGCTTCGCCGACGATATCGAGATCACCCTTGAAGCGAATCCCGGTACGTTCGAGCAGGCCAAATTCCGCGATTACCGCAGCGCCGGCATCAATCGCCTGTCGATTGGCGTACAGAGCTTTCAGGCCGACAAGCTCAAGGCGCTGGGCCGCATCCATGATGGCGCCGAAGCGGTCCGTGCCGCCGATATGGCGCGCACGGCGGGCTTTGAAAACTTCAACCTCGACCTCATGCATGGGCTGCCGGGGCAGAATCTGGCCGATGCACTGCAGGATCTGCAGACCGCCATCGCCCAGCAGCCGACGCACTTGTCGTGGTATCAGCTCACCCTCGAGCCGAACACGGTGTTCTGGAGCCGGCCGCCGCGGCTGCCCGAGGACGACCTGCTCTGGGACATCCAGGAAGCCGGCCAACAGACACTGAGCGAAGCCGGCTACCGACAGTACGAAACCTCTGCCTATGCGCAGCCCGGGCGTCAGGCGCGACACAACCTGAACTACTGGACCTTTGGCGACTTTCTCGGGATCGGCGCCGGAGCCCACGCCAAACTGACCCTGGCCGACGGGCGCATCCTGCGGCGTTGGAAGACGCGCTTGCCCAAGGACTATCTGGCGGCCGACAAGGCCTTTCGAGCCGGCGAAAAGTGCCTGCCGGACGAGGAGCTGCCATTCGAGTTCCTGATGAACGTGCTACGGCTCACCGACGGCGTGCCCGCGATGCTGTTCACTGAGCGCACCGGCCTACCGCTCGAGCGGCTCGCCGAGGGCCGTCGCCAGGCCGAAGCCCGCGGACTGCTCGAGCCGGATGCGCAGCGCCTGCTGGCGACACCGCATGGCCAGCTGTTTCTCAACGACCTGCTGCAACTGTTCCTGCCCTAAGGAAGCCGAATGGACCTCGTACTCGACTTGATCGCCACACTGTCGCGCTGGAGCCGCAGCCATCTGTCGGACATCTCGCTGGCGATCATGGCCACGCTCTTCGTGCTCTTCGGCCCGGCGCTCAATGCCTGGGTACAGAAGAACATCGGCGGCCTGAATTTCATCCTGCGCACCCTGCTTTTCGTGATCTTCTGCGCCGTTGTCTACGGGCTGGGCATCATCTATCTGAGCCCGTGGCTGGCCAAGGGCCTGGCGCAGTTCAACAACTACACGCTGGCGCCCGTGCTGCTTCTGGTGCTGTTCATCATCGGCGTGATCGCCGACCGCAACTAGCCCAACGGCATCCGGCTAATCGCCCGCCCCGCTACGCAGGAAGCGCTCCAGGTCGATCGGCTCGCCCGGCTGACAACGCAGCTGCCGACGCAGGTCCTCGAACATCGGATCGTAGTCGGCGTGCAGGCCGAACAACGGCGCCCGAGCCACGCGCAGACCGCGCTGGCGCAAGCGCTGGCCGATCCGCTGCAGGAAGTTGAAGGCCACGTCCCGGTGCATGCGAAAACGCTCGTCGACCGCCACCTGGCCGACTGAGCCATGCAGATGGAAACAGGCCCATTCGGGCACTGCCGCCTCACCCTCGACGTGGTAGTCGAGCGTTAGCTGATAACCGGGAACGGTCTCGGAGGGTAACTGGCTGACTTCCACCTGGCCGGGCTTGAACATGATCGCTGTCCTCCTGCTGGCTCGCTCGCGGGCGATGCGAACGCTGTAGCGCATCGTCCCGCGGCCCGGCAGCGAAGGTGTTGACGGGCATCAAGCCGCGGGGTGTAGCGGCTGACGGCGCGTCCGGGCTCGCTGGAGACCGCCTCGGATGCCTCGATGCCCGTCGGCCACGCCGCACGCCAGCGTCCGGCCCACGCGGCAGCCTGCTGAGGATCAGAGCCCGCGGCGCAGTGCCTGCGGCGAGAAGTCGCGCGGCGTCAGTCGCACGTCGAAGTCGTACATGGGTTCGTTGTTGTCCAGGCCATCGACGAAATAGTTTCCATCCTTGAGGTGATACAGCGTCTCCAGCGTGCTGTTGAACATCGGCACCTCGTAATAGCTGATCGGGTGGCTTTCCTGCAGGCCGATCAGTTCGCCCTTCTCGTTGTACAGGTCGGCCGCGAGGATCGCCCAGCTGTCCTCGTCGATGTAGAACCGGCGCTTGTCGTAGGAATGGCTGAACCCGGTGCGCAGGGTCGCCTCGACCACCCAGACGCGGTGCCGCTCGTAACGCAGCAGCTCGGGATTGAGCGTGCCCGGACGCACGATATCGTCATAGGCGATGCCCTTCTGGTGCACCGCATAACTGTTGTAGGGCACCAGCATTTCGCGTTTGCCGAGCAGGGTCCATTCGTATCGATCGGGGGCGCCATTGAAGGAATCCACCACATCGGCGGTTGCCAGGCCGCTGGTGTCCGGCTGCGGCGAGTCGTAGGCCAGCGAAGGCAGACGGCGAACACGGCGGTCGCCCGGGCTGTAGCGCCAGGCCTTGCGGATGGTCAGCACCTGATCGACCGGATCCTGGACCACCAGTGCGGTGCCGGACAGCTTCGAAGGTGCGGTGACGCGATATTTGTAATACAGCAGCGTGTTGTTCAGCTCGCCCTGCGTCATGCCGTCACGGTTGTAGACGTAATAGACGTGGCGATCGCGCTTGATGTAGGACGCCTTGCCGCCGATCACCACCGCCTGGTTGTTGATCATGTGGGTCTGGTCGCCCTTGTAATGCAGGATGTGGTTCCAGATCACCTCCATGCCGTCCTGCGGCAGGGGGAAGGGGATGCCGGATGCCGCGCCCTTGATGCCGTTACCGTTGGCGATCAGCTCGGCGCTCTGCGCATTGAAGCGGGTCGCATCATAGATGCGCTGCGGCGCCGCAGCGCTTCGCCGAGTGGGAAATACGCGCAGGTAGAAGTCCGGATGACGCTCGAGCAGATCGCGCAGCCCGGCCGGAAGCAGCTCGGCATATTCGTTCAGGTTGCTCTGATCGACGCGATAGAGCGGTGTATCGCTGGCGAACGGATCGGGGTGATGCATGCCCGGCTGGTAGCCGGCCGGTGCTGTCACGCCACCGCTCCATGGCGGAATGGTACCGCTGGCATTACCGGCTCGCTCGGCGCCAAGCGGGGTAAGATCCGTGCCCAGACGGGCGGCCTGTGTGGCGTCAACCTTGGCATACGCCGACGAAGCGGCACAGGCGGCCAGCAGCAGCACTCCCAACTTTGCGTTCATCGTCTTCTCCCTGTGGATCGGACGACCGAGCGCTACCCTGCGGGCACCAGCTGCCGTCCGTGGCCTAAGTGTTGGATTGGCGACGAGGACATGGCCCCGCCTGCACCGCTTCTCCGGCGGCTGTGGTCGATCATTCGCAGCGCTGGAACTTCAGGTCCCAGACGCCATGCCCCAGGCGCTCACCGCGCCGCTCGAACTTGGTGATCGGGCGCTCCGGCGGGCGTGGCACGTAACGGCCGTCCTCGGCCAGGTTGCGGTAGCCGGGCGCAGCCATCATCACCTCAAGCATGTGCTCGGCATAGGGCTCCCAGTCGGTAGCCATGTGCAGCACGCCACCGATCTTCAGCTTTTGCCGCACCAGCTCAGCAAATGCCGGCTGCACGATGC
This sequence comes from Stutzerimonas sp. CXK-1, assembly GCF_057738225.1. Lineage (NCBI taxonomy): Bacteria > Pseudomonadati > Pseudomonadota > Gammaproteobacteria > Pseudomonadales > Pseudomonadaceae > Stutzerimonas > Stutzerimonas sp. CXK-1. The sequence continues at coordinate 3,793,081 of NZ_CM173217.1, forward strand.
GCCGCTTGTGGTGACGGCTCTTGTGCCAGGGGTCGGGGAAGAACAACAGCACCCGATCCAGGCTGGCGTCGGCGACGCATTCACGCAGCACTTCCAGCGCATCGCAACTGTAGATCCGCACGTTTTGCAGATTTTGTGACAGAAGTCCGCTGAGCAGCGCACCGACACCCGGCTTGTGCACCTCGACGCCGATGAAGTCCTGATCGGGCGCTGCCGCCGCCATTTCCAGGGTCGAGTGCCCCATGCCGAAACCGATCTCGAAGGTCCGCGGGGCCTGACGCCCGAATACCTGGTCGAAGTCGAGCCGGCCGTCGCTCAGCTCCAGGCCGAACCTGGGCCAACCCAGCTCCAGCCCGCGCTGCTGGCCGAGGGTGGTGCGCCCGGCTCGCATCACAAAGCTCTTGATGGTGCGCATGCGCGGCGCAGCTTCAGCCGGTTGCTGCGCCTGTTGGGTTTCATCGGTCATGAACGGCATCCTGAAATGAACGAAGCCGACTCCACAGTCGGCTTCAGGGTCGAGCATCGGCAGTGCGCACGCACCGCCGAGGGGTCAGCGGATCAGCCCTTCCAGCGGCGACGAGGCGCTGGCATAGAGCTTCTTCGGCATGCGTCCGGCGAGATAGGCCAGACGCCCCGCCTCGATCGCATGCTTCATCGCACGCGCCATCAACACCGGGTTCTGCGCATGGGCGATGGCGCTGTTCATCAGCACCGCTTCGCAGCCGAGTTCCATGGCGATGGTGGCGTCCGAAGCGGTGCCGACACCGGCATCGACAAGGACCGGTACGGTCGCCTCTTCGAGGATGATGCGCAGGTTGTACGGATTGCAGATGCCCAGCCCGGTGCCGATCAGGCCGGCCAGCGGCATCACCGCGATGCAGCCCATCTCGGCGAGCTGGCGCGCGATGATCGGGTCGTCGCTGGTATAGACCATGACGTCGAAGCCGTCCTTGACCAGCACCTCGGCGGCCTTGAGGGTCTCGATGACGTTGGGGAACAGGGTCTTCTGGTCGGCCAGCACTTCCAGCTTGACCAGCTTGTGCCCATCGAGCAGCTCGCGCGCCAGGCGGCAGGTCCGCACCGCCTCTTCGGCGGTATAGCAACCGGCAGTGTTCGGCAGGATGGTGTAGCGCTCCGGCGAAATGACGTCGAGCAGGTTCGGCTCGCCCGGGTTCTGGCCGATATTGGTGCGGCGCACCGCCACCGTGACGATTTCGGCGCCGGACGCCTCGATCGCGGTGCGGGTCTCTTCCAGGTCCTTGTACTTGCCGGTACCGACCAGCAGACGCGATTCATAGGTCCGGCCGGCCAGGATAAAGGGCTTGTCGTGCGCAACTGCGCTCATCGGGAATTCCTCGTTCGGACGTTGCGGGAAGCGACTGGGTCGCCGGGACTGCGGGCTGCGCGGCGCTCAACCGCCGCCGATGGCATGGACCACTTCGACGCGGTCACCTGCCTTCAGGCGCGTTGTGCCGTGCTCGCTACGCGGAACGATGTCCAGATTCAGTTCCACTGCAAGCCGGCGACCGCTCAGCTCCAGCCGCTCGAGCAGATCGGCGACGCTCTGGTCGTCGGGCAGCTCGTAGGGTTCGCCATTCAAGTGAATCTGCATGGGGATCGCCGCCATCGATTGGGGGTCGGGCATTCTAGCCCGAACCTCATCCACGACCAAGGCAAAGGCGCCGGGCTGTTGCTGGCCGGCTAGCGGAGCCGCCAGCCGGCCAGCAGCAGGCAGAACCAGCCCACCATGAAGGCGACGCCCCCGATGGGCGTGACGATGCCGAGCTTGCCTACCCCGGTCAGGGTCAGCAGATAGAGGCTACCGGAGAACAGCAACACGCCGACGGCGAACGACCAGCCGGCTGCAACCGGCAAACGCCCCGGTAGGTGGCGCGTCAGCAGCGCGACACCGAGCAGCGCCAGCGCATGGACTAGCTGGTAGAGCACGGCGGTCTGAAATACCGCCAGGTATTCGGCAGTCAGCCGGGCGCGCAGACCATGCGCGGCAAACGCGCCAAGGGCGACGCCGGTCAGTCCATAGAAGGCAGAGATCAGCAGGAACGGACGAATCATGACAGGCAACGTGAGCGGGCCGAGGAGGCCGCTATAATGCCCGCTCCTCCCGCCGCCGACCAAGCGCCCATGCTTCGCTCCCTCCTGCACCGCCTACTCAAGCTGCTGTTCTGGTCCGCCGCGCTGTCGGCCCTGCTGGTGCTCGCGCTGCGCTGGGTGGCCCCGCCGTTCACGGCACTGATGATCGAGCGCAAGGTGCAGTCATGGGTCTCCGGCCCGAGCATCGACCTGGAGCGCCAGTGGCGCCCCTGGAAAGAACTGCCGGACGACCTGAAGATGGCGGTGATCGCCGCCGAGGATCAGAAGTTCGCCGAGCACTGGGGCTTTGACTTCGCCGCGATCCATGCGGCCCTGCAGCACAACCAGGCCGGCGGCTCGCTACGCGGAGCCAGCACGCTGAGCCAGCAGGTGGCCAAGAACCTGTTTCTCTGGTCGGGCCGCAGTTGGTTGCGAAAGGGCCTGGAGGCCTGGTTCACGGCGCTGATCGAGCTGCTGTGGCCGAAGCAGCGCATTCTCGAGGTCTATCTCAACAGTGTTGAATGGGGCGACGGCATCTTTGGCGCCGAAGCAGCCGCGCGCCAACATTTCGGCCGCGGGGCGCCCTATCTGTCGGCACGCCAGGCCAGCCTGCTCGCCGCCGTGCTGCCCAACCCGCGCAGCTGGAACGCCAGCCGGCCGACCCGCTACATCGAGCGCCGGGCCAGTTGGATCCGCCAGCAGGTTCGCCAGCTAGGCGGTAGCGACTACCTGCGACGCCTTGACCCAGCCGATGGATGACCGGCGGCAAGAAAGGCGTGACGCAGTTCATTGAAAATCCATCTATCATTGTGCCGTTTGCACGGCCGCTCGGGCCGCTGCGTGTCCCGCCGGGCGGGGCCTTCATGAAGTACCGGTGACCGGTTTTGAAGATGAACAAGCATCTGCTGCGGCTCAGCCTCGGCTATTTCGCACTCTCCATGCTCTGGCTGCTGTTCAGCGACCCGCTGCTGCATTGGCTGCTGCAGGACGACGATAGCGCCTACCTCTGGCAGCTCGGCAAGGGCACGCTGTTCATTGTGCTCACCAGCTGCATGCTCTATGTGCTCGAACGCCGTCACCTGGGGCGCCTGGCCGCAGAGCAGAAGGCGCTGCGCCTGAAGGAATGCAGCCTGCGCCAGGCGGCCGCGGTGTTCGACAGCACCCTCGAGGGCGTGCTGGTCACCGATCATCGCCAGCACATCATCCATGTGAACCCCGCATTCAGCCGCATCACCGGCTATTCCATCGAGGAGGTACTGGGCAAGACACCCCGGCTGTTCGCTTCGGGCAAGCACGACCCCAATTTCTACCGCGAGATGTGGCGGATCCTGCAGAAGGACGGCGCCTGGAGCGGCGAGATCTGGAACCGGCGCAAGAGCGGCGAGGTATACCCGCAGTGGCAGAACCTGCGCTGCATCTATGACGAAGCCGGCCAGATCAGCCACTTCGTTGCGGTGTTCTCCGACCTGTCCGCACTCAAGCGCTCGCAGGACGAGCTCGACCAGCTGGCGCACTACGATCCGCTGGTCCGGCTGCCCAACCGCCTGCTGTTCAGCGAGCGGGCAACGCAGAGTCTGGAGCGCGCCCGGGCGAGCCGGCGCAGCGGCGCGCTGCTGCTGATCGACCTGGACCATTTCAAGGATATCAACGAAAGCCTCGGCCACAATCTCGGCGATGCCCTGCTGCAGGCCGTGGCGCGCCGCCTGGAGGAATTCGTCCAGCCCGGCATGACCCTGGCGCGACTGGGCGGCGACGAATTCGCCATCCTTCATGAAGACTGCAGCGCCGACCAGGCCGCCGCCCTCGCCTTGCATGTGCTTGATGCGCTCAACCTGCCGTTCGAGCTGCAGCAGCGCAACCTGTTCACCAGCGCCAGCATCGGCATCGTGCAATACCCCAACGACGTCCGCGACGTCGAGCAGCTGATGCGCAACGGTGACTCGGCACTGTTCAAGGCCAAGGGCAGCGGACGCTCGACCTACGCGTTCTACAGTCAGGAGCTGACCAGCCTGGCGCAACAGCGCGTCGAGCTGGCCACCGCCCTGCGCCAGGCCCTCGAGCAGCACCAGCTACGCGTGCACTACCAGCCGATCTATCATCTGGCCACCGGCCGCATTCAGGGGTTCGAGGCGCTGGTGCGCTGGGAACACCCGCAGCACGGCCATGTGTCACCCGCGCTGTTCATTCCGATGGCCGAGGAAAACGGTCTGATCGGAGCCATCGACCGCTGGGTGCTGGAGCAGGCCTGCCGACAGATGCGCCAGTGGCGTGCCCAGGGTCGCCCCGTCGAGTTCGTTGCGGTGAACATTTCCAGCCGCCTGTTCGGCCTTGGCGAGCTCGACCTGCAGGTCGCCACGACGCTGGCTGAAACCGGCCTGGAAGCCCGCTATCTCGAACTCGAAATCACCGAGAGCGCCGTGATGCAGGATCCGGACGCCGCCATCGAGCTCCTGCACCGCTTGCGACAACTCGGGGTGCGGCTGGCCATCGACGACTTCGGCACCGGCTACTCCTCGCTGCTGCGGCTCAAGCGCATGAACGTGCACAAGCTGAAGATCGACCAGGGCTTCGTCTCCGGCCTGCCGGATGACCGCGAGGATGCCGCGATCACCCGTTCAGTGATCGGCCTGGCGCACAACCTGGGGCTGAAGGTGGTCGCCGAGGGCATCGAGCAGGCCGGACAGGCGCGCTTCCTCCTCGAGCAGCACTGCGATTACGGCCAGGGCTTCGGCCTGGCGCGCCCCTGCGCCGCCGAGGCGATCGACTGGCAACGCGAACTCATGCCCTATGGCCAGCATGAACGCCAGCATTGCTCGTAACGCCGGTATCAATGGCCCGGGACCGCGGGTAAGCTAGGTGGCACCGCCACGCTGACGTGTCCCCGACCCCGTGGAGCGGGCCATGATCGAGCCGTAATCCTCGCGCCCAGCGGCGCCCAGCAGTGAAGGCCATGAGCGACCCTGCCATCGATCCAAGCCCGATACCGGGCCTCAAGCAGTTGTTCGACTGGCGCAACGGCGTTGCCTGGCTGGTGCTGGTTTTCACGCTGCTGGTCCAGCTGGTGCTGTTTCAGCATTTCCAGAACCGCGAAGTGCGCGCAGCACGCCAGCAGTTCCATATGCTCAGCGAAAAGGTCACCGAGTCCATTCGCAAGCGCCTGCTCGATCACGAACAAATCCTGCTCGGCGGCGCCGGGCTGTTCGATGCGAGCGGCACGGTTAGCCGCGAGCAGTGGCGTCTCTATGTGCAGCGCCTGCAGCTGGCCGATCATTATCCCGGTATCCAGGGGGTCGGCTTCAGCCGTGCGATCCGCCCCGAGGAGCTGGAGGCGCACGAGCGTCGGGTGCAGCAAGAAGGGCTTGCCGAGTACGCCGTTCACCCGCCCGGACAGCGACCGCTGTACACCTCGATCGTCTACCTGGAACCGCTCACCGCACGCAATCGCGCCGCGCTGGGCTTCGACATGTATTCCGACCCGGCACGCCGCCAGGCCATGCAGCGCGCGGCCGAGCAAGGCCTGACGAGCATCACCGACAAGGTCACGCTGGTCCAGGAAACCCACGGCAAGACTCAGGCCGGTGTGTTGCTCTACGTGCCGGTCTATCAGCAGGGCATGCCGCTGGGCAGCCCGGAGCAGCGTATGCAGGCGCTCAAGGGCTTCGTCTACAGCCCTTATCGCGTCGGCAATCTGGTCAACGGCATCCTGCGCAACATGGACCTGCCGCTGCAGCTGAACATCTATGCGGGCCAGGGCGAGCAGCCCGAGAAGCGTATCTTCGCCTCCGACGAAGGCCGCGCTCCGGCGCTCGGGCAATACAGCGAGCTGCAGCAGCTGCGGGCCTATGGCCAGGTGTGGACGCTGCGCATGACCAGCCTGCCGGAATTCGACGCACGCTTTCACGGCAACTGGGGCACGCTGGTGCTGCTCAGCATCGGCATGAGCCTGCTGCTGTTCTTTCTCACCGCCTCGCTGGCGCTGCGTCACCGCCGTGCCAAGGCGCTGGCCGAGCGCATGACGCAAACGATCCGGCGCAGCAAACACGACCTGCGGCTGAGCGAAGAGCGCCTTTCACTCGCTCTGAAGGGCAGCAATGACGGGCTCTGGGACCTCAATCTGGAAGCCGGCACGCTGTACGCCTCCGCACGCGCCTGGGAGATGCTCGGTTACCGTGCCGAGGAATTCCCCTGCGACCTGCGGCTGTGGGAGCGCTTCGTGGTTGCCGAAGACCTACCCCACGAGCGTGCACGGCTGGCCAGAACGATGCTGTCGCAGATCGACCACTTCACCGACGAACTGCGCCTGCAGCACAAGAGCGGGCGCATCGTTCCGGTGCTGCTGCGTGGCTATATCCAGCGCGACGCCGATGGCCAGGCCCAGCGCATCACCGGCACCGTGATGGACCTGACCGAACGCAAACGCATCGAGCAACTGAAGAATGAGTTCGTCTCGACGGTCAGCCACGAGCTGCGTACGCCACTGACCTCGATCACCGGCGCGCTCGGCCTGATCAACGGCGGCGCACTCGGCAAGGCGCCTCCGGCCATGCAGCAGATGCTGGAGATCGCCTACCGTAACAGCGTGCGCCTCGGCCACCTGATCAACGATCTGCTGGACATGGAGAAGATCGCCGCCGGCAAGATGACCTTCGACCTGCGCGAACATCGCCTGCCGCAACTGCTCGAAGAAGCACTGACCAGCACTCAGGGCTTCGCCGAACAGCACGGGGTGCGCTGTACGCTCGAGCCGGTGCCGGACGTGCGCGTCTGGGTCGACGGCCTGCGCCTGCAGCAGGTGCTGAGCAACCTGCTGTCCAATGCCATCAAATTCACCCATCAGGGCGGCGAGGTCCGCGTGCATACCCGGCACGGCGACGGCCGTATCCGCGTCTGCGTAACCGACCAGGGCCCTGGCATCCCGGACAGCTTTCGCAGCCAGGTCTTCACCAAGTTCGCCCAGGCGGACTCTTCGGACAGCCGTACCAAGGCCGGCACCGGGCTCGGCCTGGCGATTACCAAAGAGCTCGTCGAGCGCATGGGCGGCAGCGTCGGTTTCGACAGCGAGGAGGGCCGTGGCTCGACCTTCTGGTTCGAACTGCCGATTCAGCCGGCGATGGCCAGCGAATCGCCGGAGCAAGGTGATCGCCCGCGTCTGCTGGTTGTCGAGGATGAGCCCGACACCGGCCGCCTGCTGCACCTGATGCTCAGCGAGGGGGGCTATGCGGTCGACCGCGTGCAGAGCCTGGAGCAGGCCCGCGAGTGCCTGGCCAAGGTTCGCTATCAGGCGATGACGCTCGATCTGCACCTGCCCGATGGCAGCGGCCGGCAGTTTCTCGAGGAGATCCGCGCCAACCCGGCGCTAACGGCCCTGCCCGTCGTGGTGATCTCGGCAGCGGCACAGGTCGAGGTGTCCGCTCCGGCCGCGCATCTGTTCTGGCTGCACAAGCCGATCAGCAGCGCGCAGCTGCTCGATACCCTGCAGGCCGCGATCGCCAGCGCCACGCCGGATTGAGCAACACGGCGCACGCCGAACCACGGAAACGAAAACGCGGAGCCTGCACAGGGCAGGCTCCGCGTTCTGGTCGTTGCCGCAATCTCAGGCCTGGATGCAGCCCTTGAGCTTGTTCATCGCGTTCTTTTCAAGCTGACGAATACGCTCGGCGGAGACGTTGTACTTGGCGGCCAGATCATGCAGCGTCGCCTTCTCCTCGCTCAGCCAGCGCTGCTGGAGGATGTCGCGGCTACGCTCGTCCAGGCCTTCCAGCGCTTCGTGCAGGCTGGCCGAAGAGCTGTCGCTCCAGTCGGCGTCCTCGAGCTGGCGCGCCGGGTCGTAGCGCTGGTCTTCGAGATAGTGGGACGGCGACTGGTAGGCGCTGTCATCGTCCGCATCGTCCAGCGGGTCGAAGGCCATGTCGTGACCGCTGAGACGGCCTTCCATCTCGCGCACCTCGCGCGGTTCGACTCCCAGGCTGTCAGCGACGCGGTTGACCTCGTCATTGCTGAGCCAGGCCAGGCGCTTTTTCTGGCTGCGCAGGTTGAAGAACAGCTTGCGCTGCGCCTTGGTCGTGGCGACCTTGACGATGCGCCAGTTACGCAGGATGAATTCGTGGATCTCGGCCTTGATCCAGTGCACCGCGAAGGACACCAGACGCACGCCCATCTCGGGATTGAAGCGCTTGACCGCTTTCATCAGTCCGACGTTGCCTTCCTGGATCAGGTCGGCCTGGGCCAGCCCGTAGCCCGAGTAGCTGCGAGCGATGTGGACGACGAAGCGCAGGTGCGCAAGGACCATCTGCCGAGCGGCCTCGAGGTCCTGATGATAGAAGAGGCGCTCAGCCAGCTCGCGCTCCTGCTCGACGGTAAGCAGCGGCAGGCTGTTTACGGTCTGCACGTAGGCCTCGAGATTGGCTCCCGGGACTAGGGCGTGAACAGGTTGCAGAGAAGTTGTCATGCAGTTCCTCCAGATGTGAAGCTGCTGCAGTGTAGCACTGGGCCCTATGACTGCAAGGGCTGTGGATAAGTTCCCACAACCCCCGGAAAAAGGCCTTTCAAAACAGAAAATTAGCCTACCGCGGCGCCAGCTCGCTGAGGTGCCGCGCGACCGCCAGCCAGGCGCCGATGTAGCCCAGCAGCACGGCACCGACCACCAGCGACAGCGCGTCGCCGGCGGGCACGCCGGCCAGGCCGAAATCGCTGCCGTAGAGCCCGGCGAGCCGCACCACCGCCTCGTTCAGCCAACCCAGGCCGTAAGCCAGCAGGCCCCAGGCGATCAGCCCGGCGCCCAGGCCGTAGATCGCCCCCATGTAGAGAAACGGTCGACGCACGTAACCATCGGTCCCACCGACGAGCTTGACCACCTCGATCTCGGTGCGACGGTTCTCGATATGCAGGCGGATGGTATTGCCGATCACCAGCAGCAGCGTGGCCACCAACAACAGGGTCAGACCAAAGACGAAGCGGTCGCCGAGCTTGAGGATCGCCGTCAGCCGCTCGACCCAGAGCAGATCGAGCTGCGCCTGTTCGACGCCAGGCAGCTCGGCCAGGCTCTGGCGCAGGGCCTCGAGCTTTTCCTTGTCGATTTCCTTCGGCGTCACCAGCACCGAGCCGGGCAGCGGATTATCTGGCAGCTCCCTGAGCGCCTCGCCGATACCCGACAGCTGCTGGAATTCCTCGAGCGCGGCGTCACGACTGATCCACTGCGCCTCAGCCACGTCCGGCATCGCGGCGATCTCGTCGCGCAGGCGCTCGCCCGCGGCGGCGTCGACATCCAGCTTGAGGAACACCGAAATCTGCGCGGCGCGCTGCCAGGAGCCGCCTAGCCGCTCGACGTTGTCGAGCAGCAACGCCAGGCCCATCGGCAGGCTCAGCGCGACGGCCATGACCAGGCAGGTGAAAAAACTGCCGATCGGCTGCTTGAGCAGGCGCCCCAGGCTATCGACGAGGCTGGCGCGGTGGCTCTCCAGCCAGGCATGGAACAACGTCTTGAAATCCGGCTCGTCGTGTTTCGCTTCGACTTTCTTGACCGAGCCACCGACACGCTCGGCCGTGCTCGGGTTGGCTTTGGTGTCGTTCTTGCGGGATGCGCTCATCGGCCGGCCTCCCCGTCGCCGATCAGGCGACCACGTTGCAGGGTCAGCATGCGGTGACGCATGCGCGCGATCAAGGCCAGGTCGTGGCTGGCGATCAGCACGGTGGTACCGAGACGGTTGATGTCCTCGAACACACCCATGATTTCCGCCGCCAGACGCGGATCGAGGTTACCGGTCGGTTCGTCGGCCAGCAGCAGCGCCGGCCGGTGCACCACCGCGCGGGCGATGCCGACGCGCTGTTGCTGGCCGGTGGAGAGATCCGCGGGGAACTGCAGCGCCTTGTCCTTGAGGCTGACGCGCTCGAGCGCAGTCATCACCCGCTGGCCGATCTCGCGCTTGTTCAGCCCGAGAATCTGCAGCGGCAGGGCGACGTTGTCGAACACCGTGCGGTCGAACAGCAACTGATGATTCTGGAACACCACGCCGATCTGCCGACGCAGAAAGGGGATCTGCGCGGTGGTGATGCGCGACAGATCCTGCCCGGCCAGCAGCAGCTTGCCGCTGGTCGGGCGCTCCATGGCCAGCAACAGACGCAGCAAGGTGCTCTTGCCCGCGCCGGAATGCCCGGTCACGAAAAGGAACTCGCCCCGCTGCACATGGAACGACAGCTCATGCAGCCCGACGTGGCCGTTGGGATAGCGCTTGCCGACCTGTTCGAAGCGGATCATCGCTCGTCCTGACCGAACAGAGCCTTGACGAAGGCATCGGCCTCGAAGGTGCGCAGGTCGTCGATCCCTTCACCGACGCCGATGTAGCGGATCGGCGTGCCGAACTGCTTGGCCAGCGCGAAGATCACGCCGCCCTTGGCCGTGCCGTCGAGCTTGGTCAGGGCGATGCCACTGAGCGCGACCGCCTGGTTGAACTGGCGGGTCTGGTTGATCGCGTTTTGCCCGGTGCCGGCATCGAGCACCAGCAGCACTTCATGGGGCGCGGTCTCGTCCAGCTTGCCGATCACCCGGCGCACCTTCTTTAGCTCCTCCATGAGGTTGTCCTTGGTATGCAGACGACCGGCGGTATCGGCGATCAGCACGTCGATGCCGCGCGCCTTGGCCGCCTGCACCGCATCGAAGATGACCGAGGCGGAATCGGCGCCGGTATGCTGGGCAATCACCGGAATACGGTTGCGCTCGCCCCAGACCTGCAGCTGCTCGACTGCCGCGGCGCGGAAGGTATCGCCGGCGGCGAGCATGACCTTCTTGCCTTCGTTCTGCAGCTTCTTGGCAAGCTTGCCGATGGTGGTGGTCTTGCCGACGCCGTTAACCCCGACCACGAGGATCACGTAGGGCTGCTTGGCGCCATCGACGACCAGCGGCTGCTCGACCGGGCGCAGCAGCCCGGCGAGTTCTTCCTGCAGCGCGCGATACAGCGCACCGCTGTCGGCCAGCTCCTTGCGCGAGACCCGGCGGGTCAGGTTCTGCATGATCGCGCCAGTCGCCTCGACGCCGACGTCGGCGGTCAGCAGGCGTGTTTCCAGCTCTTCGAGCAGGTCGTCATCGATCGCCTTCTTGCCAAGGAACAGACTGGCCATGCCCTCGCCGATGCTGGCGCTGGTCTTGGACAGGCCCTGGCGCAAACGGGCGAAGAAGCCCAGTCGGGTCGGCGCAGCGGGTTCCGGTGCTGCAGCGGTCGGCTGCGTGGGCTCGGCACTCGGTACAGGCTCGGGCTCGGGGAGCTGCACCGAGGGCGGCTCGACCGGCTCAGGGGCGGGCTCATGCACCGGCGCTTCGTGCGCCTCGGCCAGTTGCTCGCGCTCCGTTTGCTCGGCTTCGCGGTCGGGCTCATCGGCCAGTGGCTGGCTCTCTTCCGGCGGTTCGGTCGCCGGCGGCTCGGCGGCAGGCGTCTGCGGCTTCTTGCGCAACCAGCCGAACAGCCCTTTCTTTTCGCCGGCCTCGGCCGGCGTCTTCTTGTCGTCGTTTGAACCAAACATGCAGACGGTATTCTCAAGGGGGCGTTACGCCGGCAGCCACGCCGCCGGCCGGACGGGGGCTTATCCTAGCACCTACCCGAGCGCCTGCGCCAAAGGCGCCCGAGCCGCGACAGGCCGCCGCGGCAGGCCGCTTCGACCAGCGGCTTTGCCTGGTCGGCGCAGCTCAGTACCATGGCCGCGTGCTGGCGTCGGCACACGGTCTACGCCATCGAATCCGGAATCTTCTGCATGTTCCCGACATTCCGCCGCGCTGCGGCCCTGCTGCTCATCGCGCTGCATCTTCCGCTGGCTTCGGCCGCGGACAGCCAGCCCACTCACGAATTCTTCCTCGACAACGGTCTGAAGGTCATCGTGCGCGAAGACCACCGCGCACCGGTCGTCGTCTCCCAGCTCTGGTACAAGGTCGGCTCGAGTTACGAGAGCGCCGGGCTGACCGGCCTGTCCCACGTGGTCGAGCACATGATGTTCAAGGGCAGCGCCAAGCTGGGCCCGGGCGAGGCTTCGCGCATCCTGCGCGAGCTGGGTGCCGAGGAAAACGCCTTTACCAGCAACGACTACACCGCCTACTACCAGGTGCTGGCCCGCGACCGCCTGCCGGTCGCCTTCGAGCTGGAGGCCGACCGCCTGGCCAGCCTGCGCCTGCCACCGGAGGAGTTCGAGCGCGAGATCGAAGTGATCAAGGAAGAACGGCGCCTGCGCGCCGATGACAAACCCAGCGCGCTGGCCTTCGAGCGCTTCAAGACGATCGCCTACCCGTCCAGTGGCTACCGCAACCCGACGATCGGCTGGATGAGCGACCTGCAGCGCATGACCGTCGACGACCTGCGCAGCTGGTACGAGAAATGGTACGCACCGAACAACGCCACCCTCGTGGTGGTCGGCGATGTGACCGCTGACGAGGTCAGGACCCTGGCCGAGCGCCATTTCGGCCCGGTGGCCCGCCGCGAGATTCCCACCGCCAAGGCTCCGCTGGAGCTTGACGAGCCCGGCGAGCGGCGCCTGACGCTGCATCTGCGCACGCAGCTGCCGAGCCTGCTGATGGCCTTCAACGTGCCCAGCCTGTCCACCGCGGAAAATCCGCGGCAGGTACATGCACTGCGCCTGATCGCCGCCCTGCTCGACGGCGGCTACAGTGCGCGCCTGGCCGAAACCCTCGAGCGCGGCGAGGAGCTGGTGACCAGCGCGTCGGCCTGGTACGACGCCTATACCCGCGGCGACAGCCTGTTCGTGCTCAGCGCCACGCCCAACCTGCAGAAGGGCCACGATCTCGAGGCGGCCGAAGCCGGACTCTGGCGCCAGCTCGAGCGCCTGCAGCAGACGCCGCCGAGCTCCGATGAGCTCGAACGGGTGCGCGCGCAGGTCATCGCCGGCCTGGTCTACGAGCGCGATTCGATCACCCAGCAGGCCACCACCATCGGCCAGCTGGAAACCGTTGGCCTGTCCTGGCGGCTGATGGACGACGAGCTCGCCGCACTCGAGGCGGTGACGCCGCAGGACATCCAGCAGGCGGCGCGCCACTATTTCACCCGCTCGCGAATGAGCGTTGCCCACGTATTGCCGGAACAAGGCCTCGAGCAGAAGGAAAGCCAAGATGAATAAGCCAAGCCTGTGGCCGCGCGGCGCCATCGCCCTGCTGCTGGCAGCCTGTCTCGGCCTGTCCGCCTGTGACCAGGCGACCGGCACGAACGCACCGCTGGCGGTCGCTCAGCCCGCCGAATCGGCCAGCACGCCCACCGCGCCGGTCAAAGAGGCGGAAGACGCCAGCAAGGCCGTCGACGCGGCCGAGCCTCGCCTGGAAACGCTCGAACAGCTGAGCGACAAGCCCCTGGCGCGGCGGCATCTGGACATCCAGACCTGGCGGACCGCCGAAGGCGCCAAGGTGCTCTTCGTGCGCGCGCCCGAGCTACCGATGTTCGACATGCGCCTGACCTTCGCCGCCGGCAGCGCGCAGGACGAAGGCACGCCTGGCCTGGCGCTGCTGACCAACGCGATGCTCAACGAAGGGATCGAAGGCAAGGATGTCAGCGCCATTGCCCGCGGTTTCGAGGATCTGGGCGCCGACTTCAGCAACGGTGCCTACCGTGACATGGGTGTCGTCGGGCTGCGCAGCCTGAGCGCGCCGGACAAGCGCGACGCCGCGCTGGCACTGTTCAGCCAGGTGGTCGGCAAGCCGACCTTTCCGGAGGATTCGCTGCAACGGATCAAGAACCAGCTGCTGGCCGGCTTCGAACTGCAGAAGCAGAACCCCGGCAAGCTGGCCAGCCTGGAGCTGTTCGCCCAGCTCTATGGCGACCATCCCTACGGCCACCCCAGCGAAGGCACCGCCGAATCGATCCCGGCGATCAGCACCGAGCAGCTGCGCGCCTTTCACCAGCGCGCCTACGCCGCCGGCAACCTGGTGATCGCGCTGGTCGGCGATCTCAGCCGGGAGCAGGCCGAGGCGGCCGCGGCCCAGGTCTCCGCCGCGCTTCCGCAAGGCCCGGCGCTGCCGGCGACCGCGGCGCCGAGCGAGCCGCAACCGGGTAAACGGCATATCGAGTTCCCGTCCAACCAGACCCACCTGATGCTCGCCCAGCTCGGCATCGCGCGTGGCAACCCCGACTACGCCGCGCTGTACCTGGGCAACCAGATTCTCGGCGGCGGCGGCTTCGGCACCCGGCTGATGGAAGAAGTGCGCGAGAAGCGCGGGCTGACCTATGGCATCTATTCGGGATTCAGCCCGATGCGTGCCGCAGGGCCTTTCATGATCAGCATGCAGACGCGCGCCGAACTCACCGACGGCTCGCTGCAGCTGGTTCAGCAACTGGTGCGCGACTATCTGGCCAAGGGGCCGAGCGAGGCGGAACTCGAGCGCGCCAAGCGCGAGGTCGCCGGAAGCTTCCCGCTGTCCACCGCGAGCAACGCCGATATCGTCGGCCAACTGGGCAGCATCGGCTTCTACGACCTGCCGCTGACCTACCTTGAAGACTTCATGGAGCAGGTCCAGGCCCTGACGGTCGAACAGGTCAGCCAGGCAATGCGCAAGTACCTGAGCGCCGATGACTTCGTCATCGTCACCGCCGGCCCGAGCGTGGCGCAGCAGCCGCTGCCGCCGCCCACCGACCACCCTGCTGAACGACCCAGCGCAGTTCCGGAGCACTGATGGCCAACCCACCCGTACGCCCCTCCGCCCATGGCGGCAAGGGCCAGCTTCGCATCATCGGCGGCGAATGGCGCTCGCGGCGCTTCGCGTTTCCCGACGCCGACGGGCTGCGGCCGACGCCCGACCGGGTGCGCGAGACACTGTTCAACTGGCTGATGCCCTACCTGTCAGGAGCGCGCGTGCTGGATCCTTTCACCGGCAGCGGCGCGCTCTATCTCGAGGCACTGTCACGCGGTGCCGGGATGGCCCTGGCGCTGGACACCAATGCCAATGCCATCGCCAGCCTGCGCAAGCACCTGGACACGCTCAACTGTGGCAATGGCCAGCTGCTGCAGAGCGATGCCCTGCGCTATCTGGAAACCCAGGCCGCGACCCCGTTCGACCTGGTCTTTCTCGACCCGCCGTTCAACAAGAACCTGCTGCTGCCGGCCTGCGAGCTACTCGAAGGCAAGGGCTGGCTGGCCGAGCGCGCCTGGATCTACACCGAAAGCGAGGCGGCGCCGTCGGCACTCGGCCTGCCTGCCAACTGGCGGCTGCACCGCGAGAAAAAGGCCGGCAAGGTGTATTACGCGCTGTGGGAGCGCAACGCCGCCTAGTAGAAATCCACCGTCTGCCCGGCACGGTCGAAAGCGGCGAAGCGACCCACGCTGCCGCTCTCGATGGACGCGACCATCGCCTCGAGGGGTGCCTGCGCATCGTCGCTGCCCGGCGTCAGCCCCCCTACGCCGGGTAGCGCGGCGGCAAACACCAGGTCCCAGGCCTGCCCTGTGCGTTGCGACTCGGCCAGCAGCACGGCGAAGCTCTCCAGCTCCTCCGGCAGCTTGTCCACGCAGAGCACCGGGCGCAGCGAGCCGCCGCCGCCCTGGGCGAACCGTTCGCGCTCGGCGGCGCTGGCATCATCGGGCAATTCCGCCACGGCGAAGACGAACAGCAACCGCTGCGGCTCGGTCTGCTGGCGGGCGGCGTGCAACAGGTGATCGAAGGAGCAAGGCATCGTGAGTGTTCCCGAGCGTTTCTGGCCAGCCGACACTCTCGGACGGCCCGCCAGGCTTGACCATATCCCCAAAGGCATATGCCCTGCCCACGGCCGTGCATTCAGCGAGTGCATGGCCCTTGCGACGCGACCGGCGGCGGCTTAGCTTCGTGCCATGAACGCCATGCAAGCCCCCGCAGAGCTCCCGTTTCAGCCCGCCTGGTGGCTGCCGGGGCCGCATCTGCAGACGCTATGGAACCCCTTTTTCCGCCGTGCACCGCAACTGGCGCGGCGGCGCGAGCGGCTGTGGCTGGCCGATGGCGACTTCATCGACCTCGACTGGCACGGCCCGCACGACGCGCAGGCCCCGCTGGCGCTGGTGCTGCACGGGTTGACCGGCTCGTCCGCATCGCTCTACGTGCTCGGCCTGCAGCAGCGTCTCGCGGCACAGGGCTGGAGCAGCGTGGCGATCAACTGGCGGGGCTGCTCGGGCGAACCGAACCTGCTGCCGCGGGCCTACCACTCGGGCGCCAGCGACGACCTGGCCGAAGTCATCGAGCACCTGCAGGCGTGCCGGCCGCAGGCTGCGTTACACGCGGTAGGTTATTCGCTGGGCGGCAACGTGCTGCTCAAGTACCTGGGCGAGCGCGGCGCCGACTGCCCCGTGCGCGCCGCCGTCGCGGTCTCGGTGCCCTTTCGCCTGGACCAGTGCGCCGACCGCATCGGCCTGGGCTTTTCACGCGTCTATCAGGCGCATTTCATGAAGGCGATGATCGCCTACGTGCGCGACAAGCAGCGTCTGTTCCGCGAGCGCGGCCTCGATCAGCACCTGGCCACGCTCGGCGCACTCGGCACGCTCGACGGCATGCGGACGTTCTGGGACTTCGATGGCCGTATCACCGCGCCGCTGCACGGCTTCAGCGATGCCAGCGACTACTACCGACGCGCATCGAGCCGCTACTACCTCGGTGGCATCGCGGTACCGACCCTGCTGATCCAGGCCGAGGACGACCCGTTCGTGTTTCGCCACAGCATTCCCGAGGCGGCCGAACTATCGCCTTGCACCCAGCTCGAACTGCATCGCCACGGCGGCCACGTCGGCTTCGTCGAAGGCACGCCATTGCGGCCGCGCTACTACCTGGAACGGCGCATCGCCGGCTGGCTCGGCGAACGCCTGCGCAGCGCCGTTCAGCCAGCGCCGAGCACCGCCTCCAGCGGCACGTAGAGGCGCGCGAGCAAGGCGTCGACCTCGCCCCGCGCCGACTCCGTGACGAACGCGGTTTCCAGGGCCAGCAATTGATAGATGCCGCGCCGCAGCTGGGCCTCGTCCAGCTCGCCGGAGTCGCCTCGCACGGTGCCGAGAAAACTGACCCAGGACGTGAGGACGATCCAGGCATTGACCACCAGCGCTTCGATCTGCGCCGGGGTCATGCGCAGCACGCCGATCTCGACAAAGCCCTGATACAGCGTTGCCGCCTGCGCCATGCAGCGCTGCGCAAACTGGCGGTAGCCCTCGGCGAGCTGCGTATCGGCCGCCAGCAGGTGCTCCAGGTCGCGGTGCAGGAAGCGATAGCGCCACATGGCCTCGAGCAGGGCCTCCAGGTAAGCCGCCTTGTCGGCCACGGTCAGCGACCGCTGCTCCGGCAGGCGGAGAAACTCGGCGACACGCCGCTCGTAGGCGCCGAACAGCTCCGCGACGATCGCCTGCTTGTTGCGGAAGTGGTAGTACAGGTTGCCAGGCGAAATGCCCAGGTGCTGGGCGATGTGGTTGGTCGTCACCGCGCGCTCACCCTGGGCGTTGAACAGCTCCAGGCTGGCTTCGATGATGCGATCTCGGGTCTTTGCACGTGGGGCCATGGCAGGCGACTCGAAGGGACGACGGCGAAAGAGCGCCACGGTACACGCTCACGCGTCCGGCGGCACGCTGCGTTGACAGATTAGAGCATTTACTCTAGAAATCTCGCATCAACCCTTGCCGAGCCTGCCCATGCTTGTCGACCAGTCCGCCGAGACCAAGCGCCTCCACGCGCTTTACGCCAGCCAGCGCAGGGCCTACGACAAGCTGCCGATGCCGGACCTCGAGCAGCGCCTGCAATGGCTCGAGGCACTCCATGAGGTCATCGCCAGCCACCAGCAGGCGCTGGTCGAGGCAATCAGCGCCGATTTCGGCAACCGCTCGGCCGACGAGACGCTGCTCGCCGAGGTCATGCCCAGCCTGCACGGCATCCGCCATGCCAAGCGCCACCTGGCCCGCTGGATGAAACCCTCACGGCGCCGGGTCGGGCTGGCCTTCCAGCCGGCCAGCGCGAGGGTGCTCTACCAGCCGCTGGGCGTGGTCGGCATCATCGTGCCGTGGAACTACCCGCTGTATCTGGCCATCGGCCCGCTGATCGGCGCGCTCGCCGCCGGCAACCGGGCGCTGCTGAAGATGAGCGAATCGGCGCCGGCGACCGGCCGCCTGCTGCGCGACCTGCTCGGCCAGGTTTTCGCCGAACACGAAGTTGCGGTGGTTCTGGGCGATGTCGAGACCGGCAAGCAGTTCACCCGCCTGCCCTTCGATCACCTGCTGTTTACCGGCTCCACCGAGGTCGGCCGGCAGGTCATGCAGAGCGCCGCGGCCAACCTGACGCCGGTGACCCTGGAGCTGGGCGGCAAGTCGCCGGCCATCGTCGCGGCCGACGTACCGCTGGAGCAGGCCGCCGAGCGGATCGCCTTCGGCAAGACGCTCAATGCCGGCCAGACCTGCGTTGCGCCCGATTACGTACTGGTTCCCCAGCAGCGCCTGGAAGCCTTTGTCGAGGCCTATCGCCTGGCCGTACAGCGCTTCTTTCCGCAGCTGACCGACAACCCGGACTACACCAGCATCATCAACGAGCGTCAGCTGCTCCGCCTGGAGGGCTACCTGGCCGACGCCCGGGCACGCGGCGCGCTGCTCCTGCCGCTGTTCGACGAGGGCCAGGGCCGGCGCCTGCCGCATCACATCCTGCTCGACGTCAATGACGACATGCAGGTGATGCAGGACGAGATCTTCGGCCCGCTGCTACCGGTACTGCCCTATGCCTCGCTCGACGAGGCGATCGCCTACGTCAACGCGCGCCCCCGGCCCCTGGCGCTCTACTTCTTCGGCTACGATCGCGCCGAGCAGCAGCAGGTCCTCGAGCGGACCCACTCCGGCGGCGTCTGCCTGAACGACACCCTGCTGCACGTCGCCCAGGACGACCTGCCGTTCGGCGGCATCGGCGCCTCGGGCATGGGCCACTATCACGGCCACGAGGGCTTTCTGACCTTCAGCAAGGCCAAGGCCGTGTTCAGCAAGCCGCGCTTCAACGCCGCCCGGCTGATCTATCCGCCCTACGGTGGGCGACTGCAGCGGCTGATCCGTCAGCTGTTCGTGCGCTGAGGTAATGATGAATCCAGCCCCGACCCTGACGCGCCGGCGACTACTCAAGCTGGGCCTGGGCGGCAGCCTGGTGCTCGGCGGGGTCGGCCTGCTGGCCGGCCTGCAGGGTATCGGCGAGGCGCCGGCCGGCGCGGGGTTCGCGACATTGCGCGAGGGCGATCTGCCGCTGCTGCGTCGCCTCGCCGAGGTGGTGCTCGCCGGCAGCGTCGCGCCACCGGCACTGGCCGGCGCGGTCGAGGGCACGCTGGAGGAACTCGACGGCAATCTGGCGCACCTCTCGCCAGCGCTGCTGACGCAGGTTCGGCAGCTGTTCGATCTGCTCGCCCTGCCCATCACCCGCGGCCCGGCCACCGGCATCTGGGGGCGCTGGGAAGATGCCAGCGACGCGCAGCTGCTCACCTTTCTCGAGCGCTGGCGTACCAGCCACTTCGATCTACTGCGTCAGGGCCAGGCGACCCTGCTGCAGCTGATCCAGATGGGCTGGTACGGCCGCCGCGAAGCCTGGGCGCACTGCGGCTACCCCGGCCCACCCACGCTTGGAGCCTGAGCCCATGAGCCTTCCCGACCCCTTCGCCGAGGGCCTGGCCCGCGGCTGGAAGACCCGCAACGGTGCCCGGCTCGAACAGGACCTGACACTCGAAGCCGACGTCGTCATCGTCGGCAGCGGTGCCGGTGGTGCGACCAGCGCAGAGCTGCTCAGTGCCGCGGGCCTGCGCGTGCTGCTGATCGAGGAAGGCCCGCTGCGCAGCAGCCGCGACTTCGACATGCAGGAGACCACCGCCTACCGCAACCTGTACCAGGAAGGCCTGGGCCGGCAGAGCAAGGACGGCGCCATCACCATCCTGCAGGGGCGTGCGGTCGGCGGCACCACGCTGGTCAACTGGACCTCGAGCTTTCGTACGCCGCCGCAGACGCTCGCCCACTGGGCGCGCGAGCATGCCGTCTCCGGTCACTCGGCCGAAGCCATGGCGCCGCTGTTCGCGCGGATGGAAGCACGCCTCGGCGTGGCGCCCTGGGCGGTCGAACCCAACCCGAACAACGATGTCCTGCGTCGCGGCTGTGCGGCACTCGGCTACGAGTGGGGCGTGATCCCGCGCAACGTGCGTGGCTGCTGGAACCTCGGCTACTGCGGCATGGGCTGCCCGACCAACGCCAAGCAGTCGATGCTGGTCACCAGCATCCCGGCGCTGCTCGACAACGGCGGCGAGCTGCTCTACCTCGCCCGCGCCGAGCGCCTGCTGCACGACGGCGAGCGGGTCCGCGCGCTGCAATGCCTGGCCCTGGACGAACGCGGCGTGGCGCCCACCGGCCGGCGCATCGAGGTGCACGCACGTCACTACATCCTCGCCGGGGGCGGCATCAATACCCCGGCGATCCTCAAACGTTCGGCGGCCCCCGACCCGCATGATCGGCTAGGCAGACGCACCTTCCTGCATCTGGTGAATTTTTCCGCGGCGCGCTTCGCCGAACCGATCAAACCCTTCTACGGCGCGCCGCAGTCGATCCACAGCGACCACTTCCTCTGGCCGGACGAAGGCATCGGCTACAAGCTCGAGGTGCCGCCGGTGCATCCGGCACTCGCCGCCACGCTGCTCGGCGGCCTGGGCCAGGACAACGCCCGGCGCATGGCCGAACTGCCGCACACCCACGCCATGATCGCGCTGCTGCGCGACGGCTTTCACCCGCAAAGCGTCGGCGGCCGTGTCGAATTGCGCAGCGACGGCTCGCCGGTGCTCGACTACCCGCTGACCGATTACCTCTGGGACGGTATTCGCCGCGCCTACCTGAGCATGGCCGAGATCCAGTTCGCGGCCGGTGCGCGCGCCGTGCTGCCGCTGCACGGCGACGCCCGCTACGCCAAGAGCCCCGCGGCGGCGCGCGAGCTGATCGCACAGCTGCCGCTGGAGCGCTACCGTGTGCGGCTCGGCAGTGCGCACGTAATGGGCGGCTGCGCCATGGGCGAAGACCCACGCCAGGCGGTGGTCGACAGCCTTGGCCGGCATCATCAGCTGGCCAACCTGTCGATCCATGACGGCTCGGTATTCCCCACCAGCATCGGTGCCAACCCGCAGCTGTCGATCTACGCATTCAGCGCCAAGTTCGCGGATACGCTGGCGAATTCCCTGCGCAAAGCGTGAAATCGCCGCCGATCACCCGCTTTTTTCGGCTGGGGGATTGATGCTTTACGCTGCCGACTTGCAGCCGCTACCATCGGCACCCCCAACGCCTGCGTCAGGACGCCGCGATGAACCGAGTGTTGTATCCGGGAACCTTCGATCCCATCACCATGGGCCACGCCGACCTGGTCGAGCGCGCCTCGCGCCTGTTCGATCAAGTGATCATCGCCGTGGCGGCGAACCCGAAGAAGAATCCGCTGTTCCCGCTGGAGCAACGCGTCGAGCTGGCCCGCGAAGTCACTCGCCACCTGCCGAACGTCGAGGTGATGGGTTTCTCCACACTGCTGGCGCACTTCGTCAAGGAGCAACAGGCCAACGTGCTGTTGCGCGGCCTGCGCGCGGTGTCGGACTTCGAGTACGAGTTCCAGCTGGCCAACATGAACCGCCAGCTCGCCCCCGACGTCGAAAGCCTGTTCCTCACGCCCTCGGAGAAGTACTCCTACATCTCTTCGACGCTGGTGCGCGAGATCGCCTCGCTCGAGGGCGACGTCTCCAAGTTCGTGCATCCGGTGGTGATGCAGGCGCTGAAGACGCGCTTCGGTCAGCGCTGATCGACGCGCCCGTGCACGGCGGGCGCGCTTGCGGCACAATTGCGCGTCGTTCTATTGCTGTGCCATGACAAGAGCCATGGCGGGAGTCCGCTTCGATGTCCCTGAAAATCACCGATGACTGCATCAACTGCGACGTTTGCGAGCCCGAGTGCCCGAACGGCGCGATTTCCCAGGGCGAGGAAATCTACGTCATCGACCCCAACCTGTGCACCGAGTGCGTCGGCCACTACGACGAGCCGCAGTGTCAGCAGGTGTGCCCGGTAGACTGCATTCCGCTCGACGAGAACAACGTCGAGAGCAAGGACGAACTGATGCAGAAGTACCTGATCATCACCGGCAAGGCCTGATGGTCGGCGCGGCACGGCTCAGCGGCGGCGCCCTGCGCCACCTGACCGGTGCCTGCCTTTCCCTCCTCCTGCTGGCCTGCACGGCGCAGGCCGCAGTTCCCGAACGCGGTGCCGTGGCCACGGCGCATCCATTGGCCAGCGAAGTCGGCCGCGACATTCTCGCCAGCGGCGGCAACGCCTTCGATGCCGCGGTGGCCGTCACCGCCGCACTGGCCGTGGTCGAGCCCTACGGTTCCGGGCTGGGCGGCGGCGGCTTCTTCCTGCTGCGCGAAGCCGGCGAGCCACCGCACTACCGGTTTCTCGATGCCCGCGAACGCGCACCCCTGCAGGCGAGCGCCGATCTCTACCGCCGCGATGGCCAGGTGCGCCGCGAACTCTCGCTCAACGGTCCGCTGGCCGCCGCGATTCCCGGCACGCCGGCGGCGCTGGTCGAGCTCGCCGAGCGCCGTGGTCGCCTGCCCCTGCAGCGCAGCCTGGCGGCGGCGATCGCGCTCGCCGAAGGCGGCTTCGAGGTCGACTCGGTGTATCGGCAGCGCGCCGGCTGGCGCCTGGACGCGCTGCGCGACGACGCCGAGAGCGCCCGCCTGTTCCTCCACGCAGGCGACCTGCCCCCGCTTGGTCATCGGCTGCGCCAGCCCGAGCTCGCCGCCACGCTGCGGCTACTCGCCGACAAAGGGCATGACGGTTTCTACCGCGGCCCACTCGCCGAGCGTCTGGTCGAGGGCGTGCGCGCCGCCGGCGGCATCTGGACGCTGGATGATCTGGCCGGCTACCGCACCGTCGAGCGCGAACCGCTGCGCTTCGCCATCGATACGCGCCACGAGCTGATCGGCGCCCCGCCGCCGTCTGCCGGTGGGCTGATCCTGGCGCAGAGCCTCGGCCTGTTGCAGCGCCTGGACTGGCGCGCAAGCGATGGCGTCGAGCGCAGCCATCTGATCATCGAAGCCCTGCGCCGGGCCTACCGCGACCGCGGCGAGCTGGGCGATCCGGACTTCGTCGAACCGCCGCTCGCCCGGCTGCTCGCTCCGTCCTATCTGGACCGGCTTGCCGCGGGCATCGACCGCACCCGGGCCACGCCGAGCGCCGAGCTGCCGCCCGCCTCGCCCTGGCGCGAAGGCGAGCACACCACCCATTTCGCGGTGATGGATGCCGAGGGCAATGCGGTGGCCGCCACCCTGTCGCTGAACATGATGTTCGGCGCCGCGTTCACCGTGCCCGGCACCGGCGTGCTGCTCAATGACGAGATGGACGACTTTGCCGCAGACATCGAAGGCAGCAATGCCTATGGCCTCGTCGGCAGCCAGGCCAACGCCATCGCGGGCGGCAAGCGACCCCTGTCGAGCATGAGCCCGACCTTTATCGAGAGCGACGCGGCCATGGCCAGCTTCGGCACGCCTGGCGGCAGTCGCATCCCCAGCATGGTGCTGCTGTCGGTGCTTGCTTATCTGGAGGGTCGGCCCGTCGAGGCTTGGCCGGCGGTGCCGCGTTTCCACCACCAGTACCTGCCGGACCGGGTGCAGTACGAGGCCGACGCGTTCGACGAGTCGCAGATTGCCGCACTGCGCGCTCGCGGCCATCGGCTGAGCCTGATCGAGCGTGACTACGGCAACCAGCAGGTGCTGTTCTGGGACAAGCGCAGCGGTGCGGTTCAGGCGGCCAGCGATCCGCGCGGGATCGGCCGCGCCCTCACGGTGCCGGCTACGCCTGCACGATGACCGGGCCGTCGTCGGCCTCCACACTGCGCAGCTGCCGGGTCAGTTCCTGCGCATCGCCGAGCATCAGGGCATTGCGCAAACTCTGGATGATACGGCTGGCGTAACCCAGGTCGTTCATCAGCGAGCTCATCTGCAGACCATCGAGGGTGTGGTTGCGGACCGCCTCGAACAACCGCCGCCGGAATGCCGCATCGAAGCTCGCCGCCTGATCGTCCAGCCATGCCAGGCGCTCCCGCCAACGCTCCTCGGGCAGCTCGGAACGACTCAGCGCACGGATCTCCTGCAGCGCCTGGAGCAGATGGCGACGCAATTCGACGTAGGCCTGGCGTGCCGCCGATTCGTCGCCACGCAGGTAGTGGCCCAGGTTCTTCTGCAGATGCTTGCTGTCCTTGACCGCATCGACCAACTGCAGCGCAGCCACCTGGCTGCTCAGCCAGAAGCTCTGGTGCTGCTCGTCGAGCGGCGTGTCCAGCCGTCCCATGAAGGCCAGCAGGTCGCCGTAGACGCCCTTGATGTGTCGCTGGTAGAGCTGTTCGGCATCCAGCGACTGGTCGCTCGGGCGCCCTGCCAGCAGGGCGTCGTCGAGCCGCTCCGGATGCTGCAGCAGATCGATCGGCAGATAGATCGCATGACAGATCACCTCCAGGCTCAGCCGGGTCAGGTGCTGCAGCTCCTGCGCCACGGCGCTGGCCGCCGAGTCGGCGGAATCCAGGGCCCGCTCGCTGAGGTAGCGCGCATGGGTCTGCTGCGGCGGTGCCACTGGCTGGGCCAACTCGGTAATCAGCACGGCCGGCTCGCGGCGCTCGGGCAACAGCCGCTCGAGCAGGTGCGCCAGCCGTGCCTGCCAGAACCAGAACAGGGCGACGCCCAGGGCATTGAACAGCGTGTGGAACAGCGCCAGCTGAATCAGCGCGTTGTCACCCAGGCCCAGCGGCTCGCTCAGCCAGTGCACCACCCAGGTCAGCGGCGCGAGCAGCGCCAGGGCGACCACTGCGGTCACCACATTGAAGATCACATGCGCCAGCGCCAGGCGCTGACCACAGCGGTTGCCGCCGAGCGAGCCGACAAAGGCGGTCGTCACGCTCGTGCCGACGTTGGCGCCTATGGCGATCGCCAGCGCCGGCCCCAGGGTCAGCTGCCCGGCGCCGAGTGCGGCGAGCGTCAGCATCAGCGTGGCGTGGCTTGACTGCAGCACCACGGTGGCCAGCAGGCCGACCGCGACGAAGCCCAGCTGGCCGGCCAGCCCCTCGGCCTGGTACGCGGAAAAGTCCGCCGCGCCACCGAAACCGGCGAAACCGTCCTTGATCTGATCAATCCCGAGAAAGATGAAGGCAATGCCGAGCAGCACGCGACCGATGCCCTTGCCGCGCTCACCGGTGAACCCGGCGAGCACGCCGACCACCAGCAATGGCAGTGCCAGCGGGCTCAGGCTGAGGTTGTGGCCGAGCAGCGCCAGCAGCCAGATGCCACTGGTCGAGCCCAGGTTGGCGCCGAACAGAATGGCGATGCCGCCGGCCAGCTGGATCAGTCCGGTGCTGATGAAAGCGATGGTCAGCAGCGACACCAGGGTGCTCGACTGCAGCAGCATGGTGCCGCTGATGCCGAACATCAGGCCTTTGAAGGGGGTCGCGGTGGCGCGCCCGAGCAGCTGCTCCAGGCGGCTGCCGGCCAGCTGGCGCAGGCCTTCCTCCAGGCACTGCATGCCGAACAGGAAGAGCGCGAGACCGGCGCAGAGTTCGAGCCAGCCATGGCTGGCCCAGAATGACCAGAACAGCGCCAGGGCGCCGATCAGTGGCAGGACAATCTTGAGAAATCGCTTCAAGGAGGGAGCTTCGCTTTGCACATCGCGGTGCGGGCAAAGCCTACTGCAAGGTCACCGCGGCCGGAAGGGTCAACCCCCACCGGCCGCATGGTCTTTAGTCTTGGTTGCCGTAGCCGCTGCGCGTGCAACCCAGGCAGCGCACGAATGCCGCCTTGCCAGGCTCGACCACCAGTGCCTGGCCGGCCTCAGCGACGTTGCCGCCCAGTGCGCTGAACGGCAGGCTGACCACGAACAGGCCGGCGCCAATGACGGTGGCGCCGATCAGCAGCGGCCGGGCGATGACCAGATCGCCGATCATCGAATAGGCCTTGGGCGCCTCGACGTTGTAGATCGGGTCGGCCGTGCTGTTCTGCTCGACCACCTGGGCGTGCGCCGGCAGGGCCAGCATTCCGGTGGTCAGGGCCAGCACAGCAGCAGTGGAGCGGAACAGTTTCATGATGTGGTCCTTCAGCTGTGAAACGAGGCGTTATCGTTGTCGCCGCACTATAGCAGCGGCCACGGCGCCTTAGTCGTGAACACCGTCAATGCACGCGCTGCCGGGTCAGCGCTGGCAGCGACCGCAGTAGACACTGGCGCGCTGGCCGAGACGGACCTCGCGCAGCGTACTGCCGCACAGCTTGCAGAACGCGCCGCCACGTCCGTAGACGAACAGCTCCTGCTGGAAGTAGCCGGGCTTGCCGTCGCCGCCGACGAAGTCGCGCAGCGTCGTGCCGCCGCGCTCGATGGCCATGGCCAGGATGCGCTTGATCTCAGCGGCCAGGCGCTCGTAGCGCGCCCGCGAAATGCCGCCTGCCGGGCACCGCGGATCGATGCCGGCGGCGAACAATGCCTCGCTCGCATAGATATTGCCGACACCGACCACCACGGCGTTGTCCATGATGAACGGCTTGACCGCCATGCTGCGCCCGCGCGACAGCTCGTACAGCCGGCGGCCATCGAAGCCCTCGTCCAGCGGCTCGGGGCCGAGGCTGGCGAGCAGCGGATGCTCGAGCGGCAGCTCGCTCCAGAGCAGCGCACCGAAGCGACGCGGGTCGGTGTAGCGCAGCGCCTGCCCCGAACCGAGCAGGATGTCGACGTGCTCGTGCTTGGCCGCCGGCAGCTCCGCCGGCACCAGGCGCAGGCTGCCGGACATGCCCAGATGGGCGATCAGCGTGCCGCTCTGTACGCGGATCAACAGGTATTTGGCGCGCCGCTCCACCGCCTCGATACGCTGGCCGGACAGGCGCACGTCGAGGTCCTCGGGAATCGGCCAGCGCAGGCGCCGGTCGCGCACGACGACACGCTCGATCGTCTGGCCGAGCAGATGCGGCGCGATGCCGCGACGGGTGGTTTCGACTTCGGGGAGTTCGGGCATGACGGCAGGTGACGGCAATACAGAGGCGCGACCTTAGCAGCTAACGCCGCGGCGGTCAGCCGACGCCCAGCTCGCGGATGCTCTCCTCGAGGCACTCGAAGTCGTATTCGGACAGACCGACGTAGTCGAGGACCAGATGCGCGATGCTGTCCCACTCATGGTCTTCGGCCTGGCCACCGAGCACGCGATGGCAGGCACAGATGTGCTCGGCCATCTTGAGGATCGCCAGCAGCGTCTTGAGCTGCGCGTCGCGCCCCGAGTCGTCGGCGAACAGCGACAGCGCGTTGTGATGGTTGGCGATGGCGTCGCACAGATGCAGCGGCAGGTTCCAGGACTTGGCGGTGAAGTAGCCGACCACCGCGTGGTTGGTCGACAGCACGCGGTTCTCGATGTCGACGATGCGCTGCTCGGCATCGGTGCTGGCATAGGCCTCTTCGAGCACCGCCATGTACTGCGGGAAGCGCTTGAGCATCAGCGGAATGCCGCAGTTGTGGAACAGGCCCAGGGCGTAGGCCTCGTCCGGCGACTGGTAGCCGATGCGCTTGGCCAGCGTCAGGCTGGTCATGGCGACGTCCTGCGCGGTGTCCCAGAAGCGGTTCAGGGTGACGATGGTCTCATCGGTCATTTCCCCCTTGATCGACTGCGCGTTGATCAGGTTGATCACCGTGTCGCAGCCCAGCAGGTTGACCGCCTGCTGGATCGAGGCGATGCGGTTGGTCAGCCCGAAGAACTTCGAATTGACGATCTTCAGCAGCGAGCCGGAGAGCCCCGGGTCCTGGCTGATCAGCCGGGCAATGGTCTTCAGGTCGGGCACCGGCATGACCTGTTCCATCTGCAGGTCGACCATGATCTGCGGTTGCGGCGGCACGCTGATGCCCTGCAGGACATGGCGAATCTGTTCGGCGGTGAGTTCGACGGGCATCGGAAAAGCTCGGCGGGTGGGCGGCAAAGTGCCAGCGGAAAATCGGCCGAACTTTGGCCGAGAAGGCGGTCGGATTTCAAGTGACTCGCGATCGGCGAACGTCCTTTTCCAAGACCGAGGAGGCAACTACATGGCCAGACTGCAAGGCAAACGCGTGGCAATCCTGGTGACCGACGGCTTCGAGCAGGTCGAGATGACCGGCCCGAAGGAGGCCCTCGAGCAGGCCGGCGCCAGCGCTGAAATCCTTTCGGCCAAGAGCGGCACGGTGCGCGGTTGGAACCACACCACACCGGCCGACGAGTTCAAGGTCGACAACAGCTTCGACCGCGTCCGCGCCGAGGACTACGACGCCCTGGTGCTGCCCGGCGGCGTGGTCAACTCCGACAATATCCGCATGGACGAGATGGCCCAGGCGCTGGTGCGCGACGCGGCGCGCGCCAGCAAACCCATCGCCGTGATCTGCCACGGCGGCTGGCTGCTGATCTCTGCCGACCTGGTGCGCGGCAAGCGCATGACCAGCTGGCCTTCGCTGGCCGACGACCTGCGCAATGCCGGCGCCGACTGGGTCGACCAGCAGGTGGTGGTCGACGGGCACCTGATCAGCAGCCGCAAGCCGGACGACATTCCGGCCTTCAGCAAGGCCCTGGTCGAGGCGCTCGGCGGCTAGCGGCCGAGGCGAGCAGGCGACTGCGGCGATTCCGACCGGCGCAGTCGCCTGCGCTCGTTTAGAATGCCCGCCCCTTCATCTGGAGCCGCCCATGTCCCTGCCCAGCCTGCGCCTCAAAGCCAATGCCGACCGCCGCCTGCGCGCCGGCCATCTGTGGATCTTCAGCAACGAAGTGGACACCGCGGCAACGCCGCTCGGCGCCTTTGTCGCCGGCGACCAGGCTGTGCTCGAGGCCGCCAATGGCAAGCCGCTGGGCATCGTCGGCGTCTCGCCGAACAACCTGATCTGCGCGCGCCTGCTGTCGCGCGACCTCAAGCACAGCCTCGACAAGTCGCTGCTGGTGCATCGCATCCAGGTAGCCCTGAGCCTGCGCGAACGGCTGTTCGAGGTGCCCTGCTACCGCCTGGTGTACGGCGACGCCGACCTGCTGCCCGGCCTGGTGGTCGACCGCTTCCACGACATTCTCGTGGTACAGCTCGCCTCGGCGACCATGGAGCGCAACAGGGATGCCGTGCTCGAAGCACTGGTACAGGTGCTCAAGCCGCGCGGCGTGCTGTGGAAGAACGATTCCAGCGCGCGCGATGCCGAGGGCCTGGAGCGCTACGTCCAGACCGCCTTCGGCGTGGTGCCCGAGTGGGTCGCGCTGGAGGAAAACGGCGTGAAATTCGAGGCGCCCGTGGTGGCCGGGCAGAAGACCGGCTGGTTCTACGACCATCGCATGAACCGCGCGCGCCTGGCGCCCTACGTCAAGGGCAAGCGGGTACTCGACCTGTTCAGCTACATCGGCGGCTGGGGCGTGCAAGCGGCGGCCTTTGGTGCCAGCGAAGTGTTCTGCGTCGACGCCTCGGCCTTTGCCCTCGATGGTGTCGAGCGCAATGCGGCACTCAACGGGCTGAGCGAGAAAATGACCTGCGTCGAGGGCGATGCCTTCGAGGCGATGAAGGAGCTCAAGGCGGCCGAGGAACGCTTCGATGTGGTGATCACCGACCCGCCCGCCTTCATCAAGCGCAAGAAGGATCTGAAGAACGGCGAGGCGGCCTATCGTCGCCTGAACGAAACCGCCATGCGCCTGCTGACCAAGGACGGCATCCTGGTCAGCGCCAGCTGCTCGATGCACCTGCCCGAGGACGACCTGCAGAACATCCTGCTCTCCTCGGCGCGGCATCTGGACCGCAACATCCAGCTGCTCGAACGTGGCGCTCAGGGGCCGGACCATCCGGTGCATCCGGCGATCCCGGAGACGCGCTACATCAAGAGCCTGACCTGCCGCCTGCTGCCCAACAGCTGAGTTTCACTCGACCCGCTCCGGGGTCGGCTGCGCGCGGGGCGCCTGCGGCACGAGCTGCTCGATCGCCTGATCGAGCTGCTTCAGACACATGTCGATGATGCGGTCGCGCTGGCCGCTGTCCCAGTCCATGGTCGCCAGCATGCGGATCAGGTCCAGAGCGCCCTGCTCGGCAATCAGCATGCCGTGCTCGACCAAGAGCATGCGCCCGTGCAGTTGCAGGCGCAGCGGCTCACGGCTGCTGATCACCGCGCCGCGGGCCAGCAGGCAATCGATATGTTCGCGCAGCGCATGCAGGCTGCGCCGCTCGCCTTGAAGTTCGCTCATTCCGTTATGTCACCTTGCCATCCCTTGCCATGGCATTGTGACATCAGTCACGCACCGGAAGACACAACCCGAGCAGCGCCTTTTTGCCACGCGCCGGGCGCAGCCTTGGCGCGGCGGGGGGCCGGGCGTAGAATCGATCCTCTTCGCCAGTCATCCCCCGGCGTGCTTGTGAGCCGGCCGCCCACGCGGTGATCCCGCGGACCGGTCATCGACAGACGCACGGCTACCGCCGTTTGCATGCAGCGCGCGAGGCGCTCACGCTACCCTAATCGCCCCCTGATCAGCCGCAGGAACCGTCATGCCTGACTACCGCTCGAAAACCTCCACCCACGGCCGCAACATGGCCGGCGCCCGTGCCCTGTGGCGCGCCACCGGCATGAAGGACGAGGACTTCAAGAAGCCGATCATCGCCATCGCCAACTCCTTCACCCAGTTCGTGCCCGGCCACGTGCACCTGAAGGACCTCGGCCAGCTGGTCGCCCGCGAGATCGAGAAGGCCGGCGGCGTGGCCAAGGAATTCAACACCATCGCCGTGGACGACGGCATCGCCATGGGCCACGACGGCATGCTCTATTCGCTGCCGAGCCGCGAGATCATCGCCGACTCGGTCGAGTACATGGTCAACGCCCACTGCGCCGATGCACTGGTGTGCATCTCCAACTGCGACAAGATCACCCCCGGCATGCTGATGGCCGCCCTGCGCCTGAACATCCCGGTGGTGTTCGTTTCCGGCGGGCCGATGGAAGCGGGCAAGACCAAGCTGGCCAGCCACGGCCTGGATCTGGTCGATGCCATGGTCGCCGCCGCGGACGACTCCTGCTCCGACGAGACCGTTGCCGAATACGAGCGCAGCGCCTGCCCGACCTGCGGCTCCTGCTCCGGCATGTTCACCGCCAACTCGATGAATTGCCTGACCGAAGCCCTCGGCCTGTCGCTGCCGGGCAACGGCACCACGCTGGCCACCCACGCCGACCGCGAGCAGCTGTTCCTGCGCGCCGGGCGCCTGATCGTCGAGCTGTGCCAGCGCTATTACGGCCAAGGCGATGCCTCCGTGCTGCCGCGCGAGATCGCCAGCTTCGCGGCGTTCGAGAACGCCATGACCCTGGATATCGCCATGGGCGGCTCGACCAACACCATCCTGCACCTGCTCGCCGCCGCGCAGGAGGCCGAGGTCGACTTCAACCTGCGCCACATCGACCAGCTGTCGCGCCGCGTGCCGCAGCTGTGCAAGGTGGCGCCGAACATCCAGAAGTACCACATGGAAGACGTGCACCGTGCCGGCGGCATCTTCTCCATCCTCGGCGAACTGGCCCGTGGCGGCCTGCTCAACACCCAGGTCCCGACCGTGCACAGCCGGACCCTGGCAGAAGGCATCGCCGAGTGGGACATCACCCAGACCGCCGATGAAGCGGTGCATACCTTCTTCAAGGCCGGCCCGGCCGGCATCCCGAGCCAGGTCGCCTTCAGCCAGAGCACGCGCTGGCCGAGCCTGGATACCGACCGCGCCGAGGGCTGCATCCGCAGTGTCGACAATGCCTACTCGCAGGAAGGCGGCCTCGCGGTGCTGTACGGCAACATCGCCCTGGACGGCTGCGTGGTGAAGACCGCCGGCGTCGACGAGTCGATTCTCGTCTTCGAAGGCACGGCGAAGATCTACGAAAGTCAGGACGCCGCGGTGAAGGGCATCCTTGCCGACGAGGTGAAGCCGGGCGACGTGGTCATCATTCGCTACGAAGGGCCGAAGGGCGGCCCGGGCATGCAGGAAATGCTCTACCCGACCTCGTATCTCAAGTCCAAGGGCCTGGGCAAGCAGTGCGCCCTGCTCACCGACGGTCGCTTCTCCGGCGGCACCTCGGGCCTGTCGATCGGCCACGTCTCGCCGGAAGCGGCAGCCGGCGGCGCCATCGGCCTGGTCGAGGACGGCGACAAGATCCTCATCGACATTCCCAACCGCAGCATCAACCTGCTGGTCGATGACGAGCAGCTCAAGGCCCGTCGCCTGCACCAGGACCACAAGGGCTGGAAACCGGTGCAGCCGCGCGCACGCAAGGTCAGCACCGCACTGAAGGCCTACGCCCTGCTCGCCACCAGCGCCGACAAGGGCGCAGTGCGCAACAAGGCGCTGCTCGACGGCTGAGCCGGCCGTCCTGCCTGAACAGCCCGGCCTCGCGCCGGGCTGTTTCGTTTCGGCCGGCGCTGTGCGGCCGTCCGGCGCGCCGGTAGAATCGCGGCTTTTTCCCGGACCCGCCCCATGAACGCGCACACTTCCGACGCACCGGCCACCCATGACCTGGTCCTTGGCCTGGACGACAAACCGCGGCCCTGGGTCGCCTTTCTCGCTGCGCTGCAGCATCTGCTGGCGATCATCGTGCCGATCGTCACGCCGGGCCTGCTGATCTGTCAGGCCATCGGCGTGTCGCCACGCGACACCAATATCATCGTCTCCATGTCGCTGGTGATTTCCGGCATCGCCACCTTTGTGCAGTGCCGCCGCTTCGGCCCGCTGGGGGCGGGCCTGTTGATCGTGCAGGGCACCAGCTTCAACTTCGTCGGCCCGCTGATCGCCGGCGGCGTGCTGATGGTCAAGGACGGCACGCCGGTCGAGGCGGTGATGGCAGCGATCTTCGGTGTGGTGATCGCCGGTTCCTTCGTCGAGATGGGCGTGTCGCGCGTGCTGCCGTTCGTCAAGCGACTGATCAACCCGCTGGTGACCGGCATCGTGGTGCTGATGATCGGCGTCACCCTGATCAAGGTCGGGCTGATCAGCATGGGCGGCGGCTTCGCCGCAATGGGTGACGGCAGCTTCGCCAACGGCGAGAACCTGCTGCTCTCGGGCGTGGTGCTCGGCGCCATCGTCGTTCTCAACCGGCTGCCGGTGGTGTGGATGCGCAGCTGCGCCATCATCATCGCGCTGGCCATCGGTTACGCGCTGGCCGCCTGGCTGGGCCGGCTGGACTTCAGCGGCATGCACCAGGCCGCGCTGTTCCAGGTACCGATGCCGCTGCACTTCGGCCTGAGTTTCTCCTGGAGCCTGTTCATACCGATGGTGGTGATCTATCTGGTGACTTCGCTCGAAGCCATCGGCGACATCACCGCCACCAGCAAGCTGTCACGCCAGCCGGTCGAGGGCCCGCTGTGGATGCAGCGGATCAAGGGCGGCGTGCTGGTCAACGGCGCCAACTCGCTGCTGGCCGGGCTGTTCAACACCTTTCCGAGCTCGGTGTTCGCGCAGAACAACGGCATCATCCAGCTGACCGGCATCGCCAGCCGCTACGTGGGCATGTGGATTGCGGCGATGCTGGTGATCCTCGGCCTGTTCCCGGTGGTTGCCGGGGTGCTGCAGGCCGTTCCCGAGCCGGTGCTCGGCGGCGCCGCGCTGGTGATGTTCGGGGCGGTGGCCGCCGCCGGCATCAACATCCTCGCCGGCGTACAGCTCGATCGCCGTGCCCTGCTGATCATCGCTGTCTCGCTGGCGTTGGGCCTGGGCTTTTCCCAGGTGCCGGAATTCCTCGCGCACCTGCCGGCGGCACTGCGCAACGTACTGGAGTCGGGCGTCGCCACCGGCGGCATCTGCGCCCTGCTGATGAACTGGTTCCTGCCCGAGACGCCGCCGGTCGCCGAACGCCGCTGAAGGGTCAGGCGTGCTGCGCCAGCTCCAGCAGGCGCGCACGCCAGTCGACACCCTTGGGCAGGGCAAGAAACGATGGGTTCAGGTAGCCCTCGCGCGCCGCGTAGCGAAGCGGCGCGCCAGTGACCTCGATGACCTCGCCGCCGGCACCTTCGAGCACACCCTGTGCGGCCGCCGTGTCCCACTGCGAGGTCGGCGCCAGGCGCGGGTAGCAGTCGGCCTTGCCTTCGGCCAGCAGGCAGAACTTCAGCGAGCTGCCGACGTTGGCCAGCGCCAGGTCACCGAAGCGCTCGCGCAGGCTGCTGACCAGGTGCTCCTGCGCCGGGCTGCTGTGCCGACGGCTGGCGACCAGGGTGAAGCGCTCATGCGGCGCCTGCCGCACACGCAGCGGCTGGCTGCTGCCATCGGCCTCGCTGCGCCAGGCGCCGAACTCGGCGCCACCGTAGTAGCAACGCCCGCTGGCGGGGATGCCGACCACGCCGAAGCGCACCACGCCACGCTCGATCAGCGCCACGTTGACGGTGAACTCGTCACTGCCGGCAATGAACTCCTTGGTGCCGTCCAGCGGATCGACCAGCCACCAGCGCTGCCAGCCGGCCCGCTCGGCCAGCGGCAGCTGGCAGTCCTCTTCGGACAGCACCGGAATGCCGCCATCGAGCGCTCGCAGCCCCTCGTCGAGCACATCGTGCGCCGCCAGGTCGGCCGCGGTCACCGGCGAGTCGTCAGCCTTGGCGGTAACCGCGAGTTCGCGGCGCCAGTGCGGCAGAATCGCATCGCCGGCCTTGCGCACCAGTTCGATGACCGAAGGCAGATAGGGATGGCTCATGCGGCGAACTCCCCGCGTTGGGTCAGTAGATCGCGCGCCAGGTACAGCGCGGCCAGCGCACGCCCCTCGCTGAACTGCGGGTGCTGAACGAGGCTCGACAGCTCGGCCAGGTCGAAGCGCTCGACGCGCATCGGCTCCGGTTCGTCGCCGGGCAGGTGCTCCACATACAGGTCGCGCGCCAGGACCACCTGGATCTTCTGGCTCATGTAACCGGGCGACAGCGACAGCTCGGCGAGAAACTCCAGCTGACGGGCGCCAAAGCCGGCTTCCTCCTTCAGCTCGCGATTGGCCGCCTCGAGCACATCCTCGCCGGGCTCGATCAGCCCCTTGGGCAGCGACAGCTCGTAGCTGTCGGTCCCGCCGCAATATTCCTCGACCAGCAGCACGCTGCGCGCATCGGCCATGGCGACGATCATCACCGCGCCATAGCCCGAACCCCGGCTGACCAGGCGTTCGTAGGTGCGCTCCACGCCGTTGGAGAACCGCAGCTGCAGCTCCTCGACGCGGAACAGGCGGCTGCTGGCAACGATCTCACGAGCGAGCACGGTGGGTTTCTGGCGCATGGGGCACTCCTGCAAACGCGAGGGGCTATCATAACCCGGCTTTTTCGCGGCGGCTGCGAGCGCTTTGCCAGCGAACGCACCGCCGATCCGCCACCTGCCGCGAGCCTGCCATGACTGCCAACCTGCCCTGGCGCGAGATAGACACCGTCCTGCTGGACATGGACGGAACCCTGCTGGACCTGCATTTCGATAACCATTTCTGGCTCGAGTTTCTTCCGGCCCGCTACGCCGAACGCCACGGCATCAGCCAGGCGATGGCCGAGCTCGAGCTCGGTCCGCTGTTCAACGAGCACCAGGGCCGCCTGACCTGGTACTGCCTGGACTACTGGACGCGCGAGCTGGACCTCCCGATCCGCGAGATGAAGCGCGAGATCGCCCACCTGATCGCCCTGCGCCCGGCGGCCGATACCTTCCTCGCCGCGCTGCGCCAGGCGCGCAAGCGGGTCGTGCTGATCACCAACGCCCACCGCGATTCGCTCTCGCTCAAGCTCGAGCGCGTCGAGCTGGCGCCCTGGTTCGATCGCCTGATCAGCTCGCACGACTATGGTTACCCGAAGGAGGAGGCGCAGTTCTGGCATGCGCTGAAGCAGGACATCGCGTTCGAGCCGGGTCGCGCGCTGTTCATCGACGACAGCCTGCCGATCCTGCGCAGTGCGGGGCGCTTCGGCGTGGCGCATCTGCTGGCGGTGCGCGAGCCCGACAGCCGACGCGGCGCCAAGGACACCGAGGAATTCGCCGCCGTGGACGATTACCGTGATCTGGTGCAAAGCCTGGAGGCCGCCGGCTAGACGAAACAGCAGCGGCAGCGGGCCGAAATCATTACACTCTGCGCCAGATGACTGGCGGGTCGTTCGACAACGGACGTTCGATTGACACCGCCCGCTGCAGGTCGCGCGACCTGCAGCTGATACAAAGCGAACCAGGGGCCGTCGAGCCCGGTGCAAAGGGATGGAGAACGCATGGCATTAGCGCAGCGCTGGCCGCACAGCGAGAGCGAAATGGGCGAACGGATTCGCCGGCACGACTGGACCGCGACGCCGCTCGGCGCGCCCGAGGCATGGCCAGCCACGCTGCGCCTGCTGGTCGAGACGGTACTCGAAGCCCCGTTGCCGATGTGCATTCTCTGGGGCGAGGCGGACATCCAGCTCTACAACGACGCACACGCCCGTCTCATCGGCAGCCGCCATCCGGCCGAGCTGGGAGCGCCGGCTTGCCGCGGCTGGCAGGAGAGCTGGGCGCTGCTGGCACCGGCCTGCGACCGCGCGCGCCGTGGCGAGGCCCGTCTGCTGGAAAGCGAACGGCTGCGCCTAGAGCGCGACGGCCAGGCCTACGACGCCTGGTTCGACCTCGCCCTGAGCCCCATTCGCGGCAGCGAAGGCGGCATCTGCGGATTACTGCTGTGCCTGCGTGAGACCACCCAGCAGATCCGCACCGAAGAACGCCTGTCGCAGGCCGCGCTGCGCCACCAGCTGGATGCCGACTTCCAGCGCCACAGCGTGCGCCGGCTGCAATTGGCGCTCGAGGCCAGCGACCTGATCGGCATCTGGGACTGGGATGCCAACCGCGCGCTGCCCGGCCAGGAACTGGAGCTGCTGTCGCGCCTGGACGAGCGTAGCGAGGCCGGGCAACAGGGCTTCCACGTCCAGGACTTCTTCGCGCACATCCACCCGGAGGACCGCAGCGCGGTGCGCCAGGCCGTCGAACGCTGCCTGCGCCAGGGCGGCCCCTTCAACGAGCGTTATCGGCTCGCCGCTGCGCACGAGACGCCGCGCTGGGCCCAGGCACGCGGCCGCTGTCAGCGCGACGGCGACGAGGCGCTGCACTTCACCGGCGCGGTGATGGACATTACCCGCCAGCACGCCAGCGAGCAGGCGCTGCGCAAGAGCGAGACGGAGATCAAGGCGATCACCGACTCGCTGCCCATCCTCATCGGCTATGTCGACGACCAGCAGCGATTCCGCTTCAACAATCGTCACTACGAGGACTGGTTCGGTCATTCACCGCAGTGGCTGTACGGCAAGACCGTGCGCGAGGTGATCGGCGACAAGGCCTATCTGATCCGCGAGTCCGCCATCCAGCGGGCGCTGGCCGGCGAGCCGGTGAACTTCGAAGCCTATGCGCCGCACTGCGACGGCTCGGCTCGACACGCCCTGGTGCAATACCTGCCCAGGCACGACGAGCAGGGCAAGGTGCGCGGCTTCTTCGCCATGGCCATCGACGTGACCGAACGCTGGAAGGCCGAGCAGGCGCTGCGCGAGCTGAACGAGACGCTCGAAAGCCGCATCCAGGAGCGCACCGAGGCGCTGGCGCAGGTCTACGAACGCCTGCTCAAGGAAATGGCCAGCCGCGAGCAGGCGCAGGAGGCCTTGCGCCAGGCGCAGAAGATGGAGGCGGTCGGCCAGCTCACCGGCGGCATCGCCCATGACTTCAACAACATGCTCACCGGCATCATTGGCGGCCTGGAGCTGATTCAGCGCTACAACCAGTCGGGCCGCCACCTGGAAACCGGCCGTTTCATCGAGGCCGCGTTCACCTCGGCCAATCGCGCCGCCGCCCTGACCCATCGCCTGCTGGCCTTTGCCCGCCGGCAACCGCTGAACCTGCGCCGGGTCGAGCTCAACGGCCTGATCGTGTCGATGCACGACCTGCTGGTGCGCACGCTCGGCAGCCACATCCGCATCGATACCCAGCTGACCACCGATCTGTTGCCGGCGATCAGCGACGAAAACCAGCTCGAAAGCGCACTGCTCAACCTGGTGATCAACGCGCGCGACGCGATGCCCGACGGCGGCACCCTGTGCATCGCCACGGCGAACGTCGAGCTGCGGCGCGATGGCGAAGTCGGCGACCTGGAAGCCGGCCCCTACGTGACGCTGAGCGTGATCGACAGCGGCTGCGGCATGAGTGCCAAGGTACTGGCCAGCGCCTTCGAACCGTTCTTCACCACCAAGCCGATCGGCCAGGGCACGGGCCTCGGCCTGTCGATGATCTACGGTTTCGCCCGCCAGGCCGGCGGCCATGTGCTGATCGACAGCGAGCCGGGCCAGGGCACCGAGGTACGCCTGTACCTGCCGGTGCATCCGCAGCTGACGCTGCCGGCCGAGGACCTGCGCCAGGCAAGCGAAGCACCACAGGCGCAACAAGGCGAAACCGTGCTGGTGGTCGAGGACGACCCGGCCGTGCGCCTGCTGGTCCTCGATGTGCTCGGCATGCTCGGATACTGCGCGATCGAGGCCGCCGAACCGCGCGCCGCAGCGCGCATCCTCGAAAGCAGCGAACACATCGACCTGCTGGTCACCGACGTCGGTCTGCCCGGCATGAACGGCCGCCAGCTGGCCGACATCGCCCGCCAGCACCGCCCCGAGCTGCCGGTGCTGTTCATGACCGGCTACGCCGAGCAGGCTGCCAGTTCGGGCTTTCTCGAGCAGGGCATGGACATGATCAGCAAACCGTTCAGCGTCGATGCCCTGGCCCAGCACGTACGCGACATGCTCGCCGCCGGCAGGGACGCCTAGCGCCAGCGCGACCGGCCATCGCCGGGCGCGGAACGTTCGCCGGCAGCCCGGGTTCACAATTGAACCCGTGCCCTGTCTGACGTTTACGCCATGAGATCCGCTGCCCGTGCCAACCTGAAAGTCGTCGATGCCGTGCCGGTTGGCGCGAGTCGTCGCTATCACTTCCACGCTCTTGGCGAGCCGGCCGAGCAGCCGGTCGAGCTCGCTGAGGAATGCGCCCTGGCGCTGGCCTACAACGGCATCAGCCAGGCGGTGATGATGGTCTCGCCGGCCGATCTCGAGGATTTCGTGGTCGGCTTCAGCCTGGGCGCCGGCATCGTCGAGCACCGCGGCGAGATCTACGACCTCCGTCTCAGCGGCACCCGTAGCGCGCGGCAGGCCGAGGTCGAAATATCCAGCCGCGCCTTCTGGCGGCTCAAGCAGCAGCGCCGCGGCCTGCCGGGTACCAGCAGCTGCGGCCTGTGCGGAGTCGAGGCGCTCGAACAGGCGCTGCCGCGGCTGGCACCGCTGCCACCTTCGGCCTTGCCCGAGCCAGGCTATCTGAACGGCCTGCGCCAGCGCATCGCGGCCTTCCAGCCCCTGGCGCACGACTGCGGCGCGGTGCACTGTGCGCTGTTCATGGACGCCAGCGGCGAAATCCGGCTGGCGCGCGAGGACATCGGCCGGCATAACGCACTGGACAAGCTGATCGGTGCGCTGGCGCGGCAGCGGCTCGAGGCTGCCGGCGGTCTGGCGATCGTCACCAGCCGCTGCAGCCTGGAACTGATCCACAAGGTGCAGCGCGCCGGCATCGGCACCCTGGTCAGCCTGTCGGCACCGACCGGGCTTGCCGCGCGCTGGGCACAGCAGCACAACCTCAACCTGATCCACCTGCCGCACCACAGCGAGCCACGGGTCTACAGCCCCGCCGAACCCGGCGCCTAGCGCCCACGGCAGCGCAAGCCGAATGGCCTCTGACCGCTTCGCTTGCGACCAAGTTCCTCAACTATTTCAAATACTTGTCAATCGAGAGATGGCTCACGCAATTTATCGATGAATGCTTGTGGACGGCGGCGTTACGGGTTCAGATCGCGGCGCAATCCACCAATCGGGGTTTTCCTATGAAGTATTCGTCGATTCTGCTGTTGTCCGCGAGCCTGCTCAGCAGCACCGCGTTTGCCGGTAGCAATACCGAGGCGGCCGTGGGCGGCGCGCTCGGCGGGGCATTGGGCTCGGTCGTCGGGGAGCATCTGGGTGGCACCACCGGCGCCGCGATTGGCGCCGGGGTCGGCGGCGCCGCCGGTGGCGCCATCGGCGCGGACAAGCGCAGCCGCACCGAAGCGGCGCTCGGCGGCGGCCTCGGCGCGGCTGGCGGCAACGTCATCGGCCAGCGGGTCGGCGGCAGCACCGGCGGGCTGATCGGCGCGGCCGTGGGCGGTGGTGCCGGCGGTGCACTGGGCAATGCCTATGGCGACGATGACGACGACTATCGCGATGGCCGCGGCTACCGCGAACGCTACCGTTACGGTCATCCGGGCAAGGGCCACTACAAGCACAAGTGGCACAAGCATCACCGCTGAGCATCAACCGCCTGTCGAGGGCCGGCCAGCACTGCGCTGCCGGCCCTTTTTTCGTTTCAGGCCAGCGCCTCCAGTGCACCGCGCAGACGCTCGGGTATCGGCGTCGGCCGGTTGTCGGCCCGGCGCACGAAGACATGCACGAAACGCCCGGCGGCACAGGCTTCATGCTCGCCCTGGCGGAAGATCGCCAACTCGTACTGCACCGATGAATTGCCCAGCCGGGCGACCCTCACACCGACCTCGATCAGGTCGGGAAAGCTGATCGAGGCGAAGTAGTCGCACGACGAGCTGACCACGAACCCCACCACCTCCCCGCCATGGATATCCAGCCCGCCCTGCTGGATCAGATAGGTGTTGACCGCCGTGTCGAAGAATCCGTAGTAGGTCACGTTGTTGACGTGCCCGTAGATATCGTTGTCGTGCCAGCGCGTGGTGATCGGCTGAAAGTGCCGGTAATCGCTACGCAGGTGTTTCGGTTGCGCGGTCATCGCCGCCTCCTGAATGTCGAGCGTCGGTCAATAGGCCGCGCGGTAGATCGCCAGCGCGTCGGCCTCGGTGACTTCGCGCGGATTGTTCACCAGCAGCCGTTGCTGCTGCATCGCCTCGCGCGCCAGCTGCGGCAGCATCGCCTCGGGCACGCCGGCGTCGCGCAGGCGCGTGGGCAGGCCGACCTGGGCGCTGAGCTGGTCGAACGTCTCGATCAGCTGCTCGGCGGCACAGCGTCCGGCCTGCAGGCGTGCGCCCAGCAGGATCGGCGCCAGCTCGCGGTACAGTGGCCGGGCGGCCTCGAGATTGAAGCGCAGCACATGGGGCAGAACCAGCGCGTTGGACAGCCCGTGCGGAATATGGAAGTTGCCGCCCAGCGGATAGGCCAGCGCATGCACCGCGGCAACCGGCGCATTGGCGAACGCCTGTCCGGCCAGGCAGGCACCCAGCAGCATGGCCTGGCGCGCCTCGCGGTTGGCGCCGTTGCGCACCACCTCTTCGAGGTTGTCCGACAACAGCCGCAGCGCTTCGCAGGCCAGCAGGTCGGACAGCGGGTTTTTCTTCAGCGCGCTGGTGTAGGCCTCGATGGCATGCACCATGGCGTCGATTCCGGTCGCCGCCGTCACCGCCGGCGGCAGGCCGAGCGTCAGGTCCGCATCGAGCAGGGCCAGGTCCGGCAGCAGCATCGGCGAGACCACGCCCATCTTCGTCGTCTCGCCGGTGGTGATGATGGCGATCTGGGTGACTTCCGAACCGGTGCCGGCGGTCGTCGGCACCTGGATCAGCGGCAGGCGCTGGCCTTTGGCGTTGCCGACGCCGTAGATGTCGTGCAGCGATTGACGGTTGTCCGGGTGCGCCAGGAGGGCGACCAGCTTGGCGACGTCCATCGAGCTGCCGCCGCCGAAGCCGACGATCAGCCCCGCCTGCTGCGCCCGCGCCTGCTCCACCGCCGCCAGGATGACGGATTCCGGCGGGTCGGCCAGCACCTGGTCATACACCGCGACCTCTACCCCCTCGGCCGCGAAGCCCGGCAGCACCCGGTCGAGCAGGCCCAGGCGGGTGATGCCCGGGTCGGTGACAATCAATACCGAGCGCGCTTCGCGCTCACGGCACAGGCTGGCCAGGCGCTTGGCCGAGCCCGGCTCGCAGATCAGTTGGGCGGTGGTGGCGAAACTGAACGGGTGCATCGGTGCCTCCTTATTCCAGAAAAGACCGCCTCCCCGCGGGGGGAGGATTTGAGCGTTGGACGCTTCGCCAGCAAGCTGGCTCCTACGAAAGGCAACGCGGGCCTGGTTGGTACGAAAACGGCCAGAGGCCGCTCACCTGTAGGAGCCAGCTTGCTGGCGAACGGGGCGGCCACGCCCGCCGACCTGGCGGGAACACGCATTGAGCGCATCAGGCACAGATCAAAACGCGAACTGCGCCTCCGGCATCGCCATCAGGCAGTCCGCCCCGCCGAGCAGCGCCTCGCGATGCGCACTGGCACGCGGCAGCACGCGTCGCACGTAGAAGCGCGCGCTGTGCAGCTTGGCGTCGTAGAACGCGGCCTCGTCGCTGCCCGCCGCCAGCACCTGCTGGGCGCGGCCGGCGGCTTTCAGCCAGAGCCCGGCCAATAAGACGTAGGACGAATACTGGAGAAAATCCACCGACACCGCGCCGATCTCCTGCGGATCCTGCGCGATACGGGCCAGCACCTCATCGGTCAGCGCGCGCCACTCCTGCAGGCGCGCCCGCACCGGCGCGACCAGATCGGCCAGCGCCTGGACGTCTGCCAACGCGTCGCACAGGGCCAGGAACTCGTCCGCGATCGCCTTCAGCTCGGCGCCGCCATCGCCCATCAGCTTGCGGCGGATCAGGTCCAGCGCCTGGATGCCGTTGGTGCCCTCATAGAGCTGGGTGATGCGGCTGTCGCGCATCAGCTGCTCCATGCCCCACTCGCGGATATAGCCGTGACCGCCATAGACCTGTACGCCGAGGCTGGCGACTTCCTGGCCCATGTCGGTGAAGAAGGCTTTGACGATCGGAATCAGCAGCGCCGCGCGCTTGCCCGCGGCCTTGCGGGCCGCCGCATCCGGGTGGCCGTGTTCGAGGTCCAGCTCGCGTGCGCAGTAGGCGGCGAGCATGCGGCTGCCCTCGACCAGCGTCTTTTGCGTCAGCAGCATGCGCCGCACGTCCGGGTGCACGATGATCGGGTCGGCCGGCTTGTCCGGGTGCGCCGCGCCTGCCAGCGAGCGCGACTGAAGCCGCTCTCGGGCATAGGCCAGGGCGCCCTGGTAGGCCTGCTCGGCGATGCCCAGCCCCTGCAGGCCGACCTGAAAGCGCGCGTCGTTCATCATGGTGAACATGCACGCCAGGCCCTGGTTCGGCTCGCCGACGATCCAGCCGGTGGCGCCGTCGAAGTTCATCACGCAGGTTGCCGCGCCCTTGATGCCCATCTTGTGCTCGATGGCGCCGCAGGCCAGTGCGTTACGCTCGCCCGGGGTGCCGTCGGCGTTGGCGATGAACTTGGGCACCAGCAACAGGCTGATGCCCTTCACCCCGGCCGGCGCATCCGGCAGACGGGCCAGCACCAGGTGCAC
Source organism: Stutzerimonas sp. CXK-1 (assembly GCF_057738225.1). Classification (NCBI taxonomy): domain Bacteria; kingdom Pseudomonadati; phylum Pseudomonadota; class Gammaproteobacteria; order Pseudomonadales; family Pseudomonadaceae; genus Stutzerimonas; species Stutzerimonas sp. CXK-1. The sequence continues at coordinate 3,836,523 of NZ_CM173217.1, forward strand.
GATGTTCTCGCTCATGTCGTGCTCGCCGCCGGAAATGAAGATCTTGCTGCCGCTGACCTTGTAGCTGCCGTCCGCCTGCGGCTCAGCGCGGGTGCGCAGCAGCGCGAGGTCGGTGCCGGCCTGCGGTTCGGTCAGGCACATGGTGCCGCTCCAGCGACCGCTGACCAGTTTCTCCAGATAGGCGTTCTTCAGCGCCTCGCTGCCGTGCTTGTACAACGCCAGCACCGCGCCCTCGGTCAGGCCCGAGTAGATGCGAAAGGACAGCGAAGCGGCCATCAGCATCTCGTGGAAGTTGCACGCCACCATCTGCGGAAAGCCCTGGCCACCGTATTCGGTCGGCCCGGTCATGCTCGCCCAGCCGTTGTCGACGTACTGCTTGTAGGCTTCGACGAAGCCCTGCGGCGTTCTGACCTCGCCGTTCTCCAGGGTCACGCCTTCTTCATCGCTGTTGCGATTGAGCGGGGCGATCTCGCCGCCGGTGTAGCGCGCCGCTTCCTCCAAGACGCCATCGATCAGCTCGCGGTCCAGGCCGTTACCAAGCCGTTCGCAGTGCGCGCTGACGTCGAACAGTTCGTGCAGGTTGAAGCGCATGTCGCGCAGCGGGGCCACGTAGTTCATGCGCGGCCCTCCTGCACGTCGCTGAATCGCTTGCCCCCGGCGGCCAGGCGTTCGATCAGCGCGGCCGGCTGCCAGTGCGCGCCGAAGCGCTCCTGCAGCGCCAGCAGGCGGTCGCGAATGCCGCTCACGCCCTGCGCATCGGCCCAGGCCATCGGCCCGCCCTTGTCGGCCGGGAAGCCATAACCATTCAGGTACACCAGGTCGACATGATGGCTGTTGGCCGCGATGCCTTCCTCGAGGATCTTCGCGCCCTCGTTGACCAGCGCCAGCAAGCAGCGCTCGACGATCTCCTCGGCGCCGATCGCGCGGCGCTGATAGCCCAGCCGTTCGGCGATCTGCTGCACCAGCGCATCGACTTCGGGATCGTGCTCGGCCTGGCGGCTGCCTTCGGCGTAGCGGTAATAGCCCATGCGACTCTTCTGGCCGAAGCGGCCGAGCGCGCAGAGGCGGTTGTCGACCTGCACCAGCGGATCGTCCTGCCCCTGGCCGGCCAGCTCGCGGGCACGCCATTCGAGGTCGATGCCGACCACGTCGTACATGCGGAACGGCCCCATGGCGAAACCAAAGCCCTGCAGGGCGGCGTCCACCTGGTGCGGGTAGGCGCCTTCGAGCAGCATGGCGCGCGCCTCGCTCACGTAGGTCTTGAGCATGCGGTTGCCGATGAAGCCCGGGCAATTGCCGGAGACCACCGCCACCTTGCCCATGCGCCGGCCCAGCTCGAGCGCGGCGTCCAGCACGGCCTTGTCGGTCTGCGCGCCGCGGACGATCTCCAGCAGCTTCATGATGTGCGCCGGGCTGAAGAAGTGCAGGCCCAGCACCTGCTCGGGGCGCTTGGTGACGGCGGCGATGGCATCGATATCCAGCGCCGAGGTATTGCTGGCAAGGATCGCACCGGCGCGAACCACGCCATCCAGCTCGCCGAAGATCGCCTGCTTGAGCGCCAGGTTCTCGTAGACCGCCTCGATCACCAGATCGACCTCGGCCAGCTCCGCGTAGCCGGCGACCGGCCGGATACGCTGGCGCCGGGCAGCCGCTTCGCCCTCGTCGATACGCCCCTGGCGCACGTTGTGAGCAAAGGTGTCGGCGACCACGCCCAGCGCCTGCTCGAGCATCTGTGCGTCCTTGTCCAGCCACAGCACCTCGATGCCGGCACTGGCCAGGCTCATGGCGATACCGCGGCCCATGGTTCCGGCGCCGATGACGGCGGCGCACTGGATGTCGTAGCGGGTTTGCTGCATTGCACGATCCTCATCGCAGGGGCGAAAAACAGGAGACCAACCTTAGACGAAGCCGGTACTATTTTTGAAATTTTGTCTTGTGATGGTTTGGATTCACCAAGTGAATATATCCGGCTTCGATCTCAATCTGCTCAAGGTGCTCGACGCCCTGCTGCGCGAGCGCAACGTCTCACGCGCTGCGCAACGCCTGTCCCTCAGCCAGCCGGCGGTGAGCAATGCGCTGGGGCGTTTGCGCGAATTGCTCGACGATCCGCTGCTGGTTCGCGTCGGTCGCAGCATGCAGCCAACGCCGCGGGCGCTCGGCCTCGAGTTGCCGATCCGCGACGCGCTTGCACGCATCGAGGATTCGCTCAATGCCGGCGACCTGTTCGATCCGGCCAGCAGCCAGGCGCATTTCACCGTAGCCGTCACCGATTACGTCGAGCTGCTGTGCATGCCGGCGCTGATGAAGCGCCTGGCCCAGGTGGCGCCGGGCGTCCGGCTGGCGATCGAGCCGCTCACCCCGACGCTGCCGGCCGAGGCGCTCGACCGCGGCGAGATCGACCTGGCACTGGGCCGTTTCCTCGAGGTGCCGACCCGCTTCCAGACCCGCCGCTGGGCCAGCGAAGGCCTGCAGGTGGTGCTGCGCAAGGGGCACCCGCTGGCCCAACGGCCACTTGATCTACCGGCTTTCCTGCAGCTGCGGCACCTCTGGGTACACGGCGGCCAGACCCGCGGCATGGTCGACCTGTGGCTTCAGGAGCAGGGCCTGAGCCGCGAGGTCGTCTACACCACGCCGAGCTATCTGCAGGCGCCGCACGTCGTCGCCGCCAGCGACCTGGCGGTGGTCTTGCCGACACGGCTGGCCCGGCACTTCGCCGCGCTCATGCCGCTGGCATTGCTGGACCTGCCCTTCGCATTAGGGCCTTTCCAGCTGGACCTGGTCAGCGTGGCGCAACGGCAGAACGATGCCGCACTGCAATGGCTGATCGGAGAGATCGCGCAGCTGGCCGAGGAACAGGCCTAGCGCAAGCGCCAAGGGCATGGCGCAAGGCCATTTACCACTCGTCTCAGGCGGCTGAACTTGGCCTGCCGGACTCTTTCAGAACAGGTGTGACGACGCGAAAGGCATCGTCCGACTTTGTCGATCCAATTTTCTGGAGGACCCAATGGCTGACAAGAAAGACAGCATGAGCGTGAACGAAGCGGGCCGCAAAGGTGGGGAGGCGACCGCCGCAAGCCACGACAAGGCGTTCTATCAGGACATCGGAAGCAAGGGCGGCCAGGCCAGTGGCGGCAACTTCAAGAATGACCCCGAGCGCGCCGCGCAAGCGGGTCGCAAAGGTGGGCAGAACAGCGGCGGCAATTTTGCCAATGACCGCGAAAAGGCTTCCGAAGCCGGGCGCAAGGGCGGCCAGCACAGCGGAGGCGGCCACAACAGCTGATGTCATCCACCCGCGAGCGGGCCTCTCGTCCGCTCGCCAGCATCCCAGGAGGTCAGCATGACGCGCGGAGTAGGCGGCGAATCACCCGCCAACGTGGCAACCTACCTCAAGGGTATCGACTACCCTGCAAACAAACAGGACCTGCTCCAGCACGCCAGGCAGAACGGCGCCGAGCAGGATGTCGTCGACGTCCTCGAACGTATGCCGGAGCAGCAGTACGGCAACATGGCGGACGTGATGAAGGGCTACGGCGAAGCCCACTAGAGCGCCACGAGGCGGGCCTGCCGCCCGCCTCACTGGCTGACCCATCGCTCGCAACACAAGAAGTCGAATCATGACCGTTCATATCGTCAACTTCACCGCGCCGATCAATTCGGCGACCTGCGGCCAGCTCATCGCCAAATGCTCGCAAGCGGTCCAGGACGGCGCCTCCCGCCTGGTCATCAAGATCGCCACCATGGGCGGCGAATGCAGCTACGGCTTTTCCATGTACAACTTCTTGATGGCGCTGCCGATCCCGGTGCACACGCACAACCTGGGCACCGTGGAATCGATGGGCAACATCATCTTTCTCGCTGGCGAGCGGCGCACGGCGTGCCGGCACAGCAAGTTCCTCTTCCACCCGTTCCACTGGACGCTGCATGGCTCGGTCGACCATGCACGGATGTCCGAGTACGCGATGAGCCTGGACGAAGACCTGGTGCTCTATGCGCGCATCGTCGAGGAACGCACCCAGGGCGCGCGCGAGCCGCTGGACATTCCCGATTACCTGAAGGCCTCGCCGCGTATCCTCGAGCCGGAAGCCGCGCTGGCGACCGGCATGATCCACGCGATCGACGAATGCGGCGTGCCGCGCGACGCGGTGAGCTGGTGCGTGCACTCCTAGCCCTGGACCGGAAAGCAAAAAACCCGCCGAGGCGGGTTTTTTCTGACCATTCCGAATCCATTCGGGGCGCCGTCCTGGCAATGGCCTGTCATCCATGATCCCGAGCGCGTCCTGCGCTTCAGAGATGGGCATAGATTAGCCGGCGGTCAGTGGCAGGGGCAGCGCAGAACGCCGTCGCGTCTTGTAAGCCTTTTGCTATAACGAAACAGGATTAATGCCTATCTCGCATCAGGCACGTCGTTGAGCCGGATCAGTCCTGTCGCCGGTCGAGCGAGGCACATTGGCCTTCCATACCGCGCGGAGGTGTCGAGCATGACGGGCAAGGGCTGGCGAGCGGTGATCATTCTCGGAGGGTTTGCGTTGCTGGGCCTGGCCGGCTGCGCGCAGACGCCCGGTCGCTCCTGCGCGGACGAAGCGTCCTATTTCCCCACCGGTCTGTTTCCCAGCCAGTACCCCGCCTCGGACGAACTGCGCCGGCGCCGCTACGCCGCTCCGTTGCAGCGTCTGGGCGAACCGTCGCTGGCCTGCGCGCCGGCCGAGGCCGCAGAGAGCTATCGGCTGCTCTGGCTCAATAACCTGGCCCACCCGGTGGTGATCCGCGTGACCGCCGACGGCGAGGGCGCCACGCTGGCCGCCGCCCAGCTCTCGGGCTGGGGCTGGGCCGAACCCGGCGAGCCGCTCGCCCGCTCCTTGCAGCGCCTGACCGCCGAGGATTGGCAGCGCCTGCGAAAGGCCCTGCAGCGCGCCGACTTCTGGCACCTGCCGACCTCGGGCACGCTCTACGGCGTGCACGGCGGGCAGTGGGTCATCGAAGGCCAGCGCGGCGGGCACTACCACCTGGTCGACCGTTGGAGCCCGGCGGCCGGCGAGTTCCGCGAACTCGGCGAGCTGTTTTTCGACCTGGCCGGCTGGCTGCGTCCCGAGCCGGGGCAGTAGCCCGCAAACGGCAAGGCCCGCCATCACGGCGGGCCTTGCCGGCGCGCTGCACTCACTTGGCGTGCGAGACGCCCCAGTAGAACTGCATCGGCGAGGTGATGCCCTGCAGGTCGCTGCGGAAGGCGACCGGCTCGAAGAACTGCCCGAGCACGGCAAAGGCGCCGTCATCCCACAAGCGCTGCTGGATCTCTCGCGCCAGGGCCTGCTTTTCGGCACCGCTGGCGTTGGCCGCCTTGGCCCGCAGGCGTTCGAGTTCGGCGTCGTCAGCCCAGCCGAACCAACCGTTCTGCGGGTCGCCGGAGAAGGCAATGGCCGAGGTATCGGACAGATCCGCCGCGTTCCACCAGGTGTGGAACATGCTCCAGCCACCCTCTGCGACCGGCGCCCGACTTTCGCGCTGTTGCAGCATGGTCGCCCAGTCCATGTCGCGCACCTCGACCGTCATGCCCAACTGCTTGAGCAGGTTCGCCGTCACCTGGGTAAAGGCGGTCATCACCGGCATATCGACAGGGTTGAGCAGCACCACCGGCGTGCCGTCATAGCCCGCCGCGGCCAGGGCCTTGCGGGCGGCGCCGAGATCGCCCTGCTTCATCACCTCGCTACCGGCCTCGTTGGCCAGCGGCGTACCGCAGGGAAACACCGAATAGCAATTGCGCCAGTAGCGCGCGTCACCGAGCGCCGCGGACATGTAGGCGTCCTGTTTCATCGCCATCAGCACCGCACGGCGCACGCCCGGATTGTCGAACGGGGCCTGCTGGTGGTTGAAGCGTGCCATGGCCACGTTGCCCAGCGGGTCGGTCGAGGCGACCGTCACGTCCGCCTTGTCCTCCATCATCGACACCAGGCGGGTGGAGGGCGACTCGACATAGTCGACGCGGCCGTCGAGCAGCCGCTGCACGGCTTCCTGCTGCGTCGGGTAGTAACGCCACTCGACGACATCGACGCCCGCCACCTTGGCGCCGGCGGCCTGCGACTGCGGGTCGTGCCGCGGCTTGTAGTTCGGGTTGCGCACATAGACGGCCTTGTCCGCCGTCGATCGCTCGGGCTGATAGACGAACGGGCCGGAGCCAGTGGCTTCGGTAATCGGCGTGAAGGCGTCGGTCTGCGCCAGGCGCTTGGGCATCATGAACGGAACGTTTACCGAGACCTTGCCCAGCGTGCGGATGATGCCGACATCAGGCTCGCGCAGCACGATGGTGAAGGTGTGCGGATCGTCGATGCTGATGCGCTCGACGTTGCGGAACAGCTGCTGGCCGGCGCCGTCACGCTTGCCCCAACGCTGCAGCGAGGCGACGCAGTCCTCGGCGGTGACCGGCGTACCGTCATGCCATTGCAGGCCTTCGCGCAGCTTGATGTGCCAGGTCTTGAGGTCGCTCGAAGAGGTCCAGGTTTCCGCCATCTGCGGGCGCTGCCGCAGGTCTTCGTCGAGCGCGAACAGCGTGTCGTAGACCATATAGCCGTGGCTGCGCGTCACGTACGCGGTGCTGGTGATCGGGTCAAGCGTGGTCAGCCGCGCGTGCGAGGCGATGACCAGTTTGTTCGCACACCCCGAGAGCAGCAGGGCCGCGGCCATTGCCGACAGCGCGAACAGGGTTTTCTGCCGTGTGTACATCATCGACCTCCTATCGGACCCGCCGTCAGGCCCGTTCAAGACAAGCACTCATCACACGGAGATTAGTCCCAGCTACTTAAGCCGGAAGAGGCAATTTGATGGCCATTTGATTCCCATCAATGGGCGATGAAAAAAATCCAAAACGCCCTGCGGGCGGTGATAAATAACCAGCCGTGACGGCAAAACGCCGCTATTTTGTGAAGAGCATCACGGGCCTTTTCGCAGTTCGTACGGCAGGTGCACAGCATGTCGACCCAGCCCTCCTCCGCCGGCGAGCAGTCCGGTCCGCTTTCCGAGCGCCTGCGGTTCTATGGCGACGAGTTCGTCTTCGACAGCGTCTCGGGCATGTTCCATCGGCTTAATCCCAGCGCCAGCTTCATGCTGCGCGCCCTGATTGCCGGCGCGACACCCGAGGAGCTTCCGCGGCGCCTGCAGGCCCACTACGCACTCGACAGCGCGACGGCCGCGCGCGACGCCCAGCTGTTTCTCAACAGCCTGGCAGCCCTGGAGCCGCTCGGCCGCCTGTTCGAGGCAGCGAGGAAGGCATCATGATCAGGGTCGCCATCACCGGCCTGCACCGCGGCAACAACCCCCAGCCGGGCGCCGCCGTCGCGGCCAGCCTGCGTCGCCGCTTCGCCGATCTGCACGTCATCGGGCTGTCATACGACCCGCTGGAAAGCGCGCTCTACTGTCATGACGGCGGGCGACCGGATGTCGCCTACCTCATGCCGTTTCCGGGCGCCGGCGCACAGGCGACGCTCGATCGCCTGGACGAAATCCTCCAGAGCGAACCGATCGACTACCTGATTCCCTGCCTGGACTCGGAGCTGGACAACTACATCGAACTGCAGCCGGCACTCGAGGCACGCGGTATCGCCTGCGTGCTGCCCAGCCAGCGGGCGCTCGACGACCGCGCCAAGGCCAACCTCTATCGCTTCTGCCAGCCGCTGGACGTCCCCACGCCACGCACACTGGCGGCCGCCGACGCCGACACGCTCGCCGCGCTGGCGCTGCAGATCGGCTACCCGGTGTACGTCAAGGGCCGCTTCTACGAAGCGCACCTGGCCACCACCCCCAAGGAGCTGTACGAGGCCTTCAATGCCATCGCCAGCGTCTGGGGCACTCCGGTGCTGGTGCAGGAAATGGCCGTCGGCGAGGAGTACGACGTGCTTGGCGTAGGTGACGGCCAGGGTGGGCTACTGGCTTCATGCTCAATCCGCAAGATGCTGCGTACCTCGGCCGGCAAGGGCTTTGCCGGGGTGGTGATCGCCGATCCGGCGCTCGATCGACAGGTTGAGCGGATCATCGCGGCGCTGCGCTGGGCGGGCCCGTTCGAGCTGGAATTCATCAAGGTGCCCGGCCAGCCGCATGCCCTGTTCGAGATGAATCCGCGCTTCCCGGCCTGGGTCGATTTCCCCTCCCAGATCGACTGCAACATGCCGGCGCTGCTGCTCGAATGGCTCATGGGCCTGACGCCCGCCGCGCTGCCGCCATGCGAGCCGGGGCAGATGTTCATTCGCCACAGTATCGATGTCGTGACCCATATCGCCGAAGTCGCGCAGATGACCATTTCCGGCTGCCGCACGGGCACGCCGGTCGCCGGCGTGTGCCCCACTCGAGGTGACAGAACGTGACCCAGAATTACAGCCAACCGATCATCAGCGACGAGCTGGGCAGCAACTGCCCGAACGCGGCCGCCGAACGCAACTACTTTGCCCGTGGCGTGCAGACGCCAGCGCTGTTCGAGATCGACGGCAACCCGATCCCGGCGCTGGTCGCCGAGTTCGGCTCACCGCTGTTCGTCTTCTCCGAACATGCGCTGCGGCACAAGGCGCGGCACGCGCGCGAGGCCTTCAAGCAGCGCTATCCGCGCACCAGCTTCGCCTGGTCGCTCAAGACCAACCCACTCAAAGGCATCTGCCAGATCCTGCGCCAGGAAGGCTGGATCGCCGAGGTGGTCTCGGACTTCGAATACGAGAAGGCCCGCGACCTCGGCTTTGCCGGCCCGGAAATCCTCTTCAACGGCCCCTACAAGCCACGCGCCATCCTCGAGCGCGCCATCGAAGAAGGCGCGCTGCTGCACGTCGACAACTGGGACGAGCTGAACCTGATCGAGAAGCTGGTGGAAAAGCGCCGGCAACCGCTCGACGTCGGCATCCGCGTATGGCTCGACGCCGGCATTCGCCCGGTGTGGTCGAAGTTCGGCTTCGCCCTGGCCAACGGCGAAGCCGAACGCGCCGCCGAGCGCATCGTGCGCAATCCCGCGCTGCGCCTGCATACGCTGCATACGCACATCGGCACCTACATTCTCGAGCCGGCCGCCTACCGCACCGCCACGCAGAAGCTGCTGGCACTGCGCGATGCGCTCGAACGCAAGCACGGCCACCTGATCGACTGCCTCGACCTGGGTGGCGGCTTCCCGTCCAACAGCCTGCTGCATGGCATGACCGGCCCGGCCGAACAGGTGGTGCCGCCGATCGAAGCCTATGCCGACGCCATCACCGAGGTGCTCAACCGGCTGCCGGAGAAGAAGCGACCGCTGCTGCGCCTGGAAACCGGTCGGCATCTGGTGGACGAAGCCGGCTATCTGCTCACCAGCGTCGTCGCGGTGAAGGGCGTGCACCGCTCGCGTGCCGAGCAGGACAGCCTGTCGGCGCGCGACTACAAGGAACAGCTGATCGCCGGCGAGGATTCGAAGGTCAACTACATCCTCGATGCCGGCATCAATCTGCTCTACACCGCCGCCTGGTATCGCTTCGAGGTGCGCCCGTCACGCCTGATCGACAAGCCGCCGATGCCGTCACGCCTGTACGGCTCGCTGTGCATGGCGATCGACGTGATCCGCGACTATGTCGACCTGCCTCCGCTGGAGGTCGGCGACGTACTCAGCCTTCACCCGGTCGGCGCCTACAACCTCAGCCAGTCGATGCAGTTCATCGCCTATCGTCCGGCCGTGGTGCTGATTGGCGAAGACGGGACTGCGCACCTGATCCGTCTCGCCGAGACGCTCGAAGAGGTGCAGCGACTCGAGCGCCTGCCCGACCACCTGGCTGAACGCTGATGAACGCACCGCAGAACGAGACCGCGCTGTCGGGCGGCTCGCTCAGAGCCGCGCATCGTTTCTCCACGCCGCTGGTGTCAATCCTTGGCCCCGCGCTCGGCGGGGCGTTCCTCATTCCGCACCCGTGGCTCGGCGCGCTGCTCTGGCTGGGGCTGTTTCAGAACCTGCGCTTCGCCGCTTTCGCGCTGTTCGGCACGGTACTGGCCGAAGGCATCCTGCGGCTGTTCCAGATCCGCGACAACTCCGCGGCCGAGGGCAACCTCAAGGCCAACGCCCTGCTCTCGGCGGTGGCCGCCGCCTGGCTCACCGAGTTCGCCGGGCTGGCCGTCGAGGCGCAGATCCTGGTTGTGGCGAGCACCGTCATCGCCACCACCGTGCTCGCCACCGCGATGCTGCGCACGCTGCTCCGGGCCAGCTTGCCGCCGCTGGTGGTGAGCTACTGCCTGGTCTCGGTATTTCTGTTCGCCATCTTTCCCCACTGGACGCTCTCGGCGATGGCCGCGATGCAGTGGTGGCCCGTGCCGGAAACCCCGCAGCAATGGCTCGTCACCTATTTCCGTACGCTCGGGGCACTGCTCTTTTCGCCAACCCTGGGCATCGGCATGATCATCGCGCTGGCCATCCTGCTCTGGTCGCGTCTGGCCTTCCTCGCCGGGACCATCGGCTGGATCGCCGGCATCGTCACTGCGGTGCAACTCAACCAGCAGGGCGTGCTGTTCTACTGGATGCCGACGGCCTACAACTCCTTTCTCGCCGGTGCCGCGCTGGGTGCCGTGTTCTTCGTGCCCAGCCGCATCAGCCTGGCGCTGGCTGCGCTTGGCGGCGCCAGCGCCGCACTGCTTGCCGCCGGGCTGCAGCACCTGTCGCCCTACACTGCCTTCGGCTATCTGCCGCTGGCCTCGGCGCTGACGATCTGGGTGGCGCTCAGCGCGCTGGGGAGCGCGGAAAGCTACCTGGTGCGGCGCAATCACTCCCTGCACGAGCCGCCGGAGAGCGCCTGGCAGCAGCTCGACTACTGGTCGCGTCGCTCCGGTGGCAACGGGCCGTTCGTGATCGTGCCGCTATGCGGCCGTTCGCGGATCGCCCAGGGCGAGGACGGCACCCTGAGCCATGCCGGGCCTTGGCGACATGCGCTGGATTTCCAGCCCATCGCGGTCGCCGAGCCCGGCCCCTTCGACGGCCTGGTGATGGCGCCGGCATCCGGCTTCGTCGAGCGCGTACAGGACGGTATCGCCGACAACCCGATCGGCATCTGCAACTATGCGCAGAACTGGGGCAACTACGTGACGATTCGCCTGGACCAGGGCGGCTGGGCATTGCTCGCGCACCTGCAGCAGGGCTCGATCCGGGTAGCCCCCGGCAGCCGCGTGGAAGCCGGGGCATTCATTGCCCGGCTGGGCAACTCGGGGCGCTCACCGGCGCCGCACGTGCACCTGCAATGCCAGACCGGAGGCGAGCCCAGCGCACCGACGCTGCCGTTCCGGCTGGCCAACTTCCTCTCCGCGCCCGATGCCGAGCAGCCTTTCCTGCACTGGCATTCGGCGGGGCTGCCATCGCAGGGCACGCTGGTCTCGCCAGCGCCAGCCAACCCGGCCGCCCAGGCGCTGCTGGCCAGTGCCGCTCCCGGCGTGGCGGTGTGGAGCATCGAGACCGAAGGCCAGCTGCCGCGGCAGGTATTGCGGCGCCAGGGGGATACCGAACGGGTCCGCATCACGCTCGATACGGCCGGCCAGCACTTGCTGCGCGGCGAACGCGGCGGAGCCCTGGTCGTGCAACTGGCTGCCGATGCCTGGCGTGTCGCCGAGCTGCAGCGGGACTGCCAGCCGTTGCTCTGGCTACTCGCCCTCGCCGTGCCAACGGTGCCCTATGCCGCTGGCCCGGGAATGAAATGGGATGACCTGACACCCTTGCTGAGCTCGCGGCTGCCAGCCGATCTCGCGCTGTTCCTCGCGCCCTATCGATCCAAGCCTTTCGTACGTAGCCGCTGCCACTGTACGGCGGCACCGGACGGCGAAGGCCGCGGACTGGCCGTGGTCAGCGAGACGACCAGCGCCCTGCCCTGGTTGCCCTCGCGCCTGCATTGCCGGCTCGACCGCCTCTGCGGCCCGGTGTACCTGCAGGCCGAGTTCCCGCACGGGCGCATCACCTACACGCTGATCTCCTTCGAACCGGGCCTGCCGTTCGACTACTGATCAGTTGCTGGCGACTTCCCGTCCGTGTCGTGCCGCGTAGGCCAGCTGCTGGGCGGGCGTGAGATTGCCGACCAGGAACCGCAACATCCGCGTGCGGCTGTCTGCGGTGGCCACCGGATCGCCGCCGATTCGCTTGCCGGCGAAGCTCTGTGGCGGCAGATCGAGGTCGAACGAATGCACCGCGTTCGGGTACACCTTGACCTCCAGCGGCGCGCCCTCGCCTCGCACCCCCAGGCATTCGCGCGCCGGCACCCAGTTGTCCCGCCCGCCGGCGAGAATCAGCAGCGGCGCCCCCAGCTCGACGCGCGAGCGCCCCAGTTCGCCACACCAGGGGTAATAGGCGACCACACCACGAAACGCCGGCTCGCCCTGGCCATAGCGCTGCGCAGCCGAACGTTTGGCTGCGCGAATGGCGACCGCCCCGCCATTGCTCTGTCCCATCAGGAAGATATTGTCCGCTGCGACAAAATCCTGCCCGGCCAGATAGCGCATCGCATCGAAGGCATCATGCGTTCGGTAGTTGAGCGCTTCGTACAAGGCGGGATTGTTGGAGCACAACTTACCGCCGCCGTAATGGCGCGGGCCGAAACTGTCGAGATTGAGCACCACGAAACCCTGCTCGCGCAGATAGTCGGCATGCGCACGCAAGCCTTGCCGGACCGCCGGCTGCCAACCCCCGCAGCCATGCATCAGGACAATCGCCGGAAAGGGGCCCTCGCCCTCGGGGCGGAACAGTTCGCCTTCGAGCATCAGCGACCGGCCTACGTGAGGCTCGGAGGCGCGCAGCTGAATACTGTGCGGCTGAGCCAGGGAAAGCGGAGAAAAGGCCAGAAGCGCAAGACTGAAAAACGAAGACATCAGAACGAAAAGTTTGGTCATATGATACGGCTCGACTCTATTAACCAATAAGAACAATCAAATAAGACAGAAATTTAAAGCAACTTGTTAAATGGAACTTTAGCTATAACAATTCCAACCAACAAACGAACCGGCAATAATAACGGAAGCGCCAGTAGAGAAGAACACGGAAGCTGTTTTTCAATCCGTGTTGCTGTTCAGGAAATCGACCGATGGCCGAATAACTTGAAGTTCAAACAAAGAATAACCAGGCAACTTTTAATACGACCCGATTCTGTGCCTAGCCGGATGCCGGCCCGGTTCGTGACGTACTCAGCCCCTTCCACCCAACGCAGGGCCCAGCCGGAGCCCATCAACCCAGCAGATAGCCAGATCGCCTAACCAACGCAGCCCTGAGCCAGCCGCCGACGGCGCCACCACCGCAATGGAGCAGGGCATGGACGAAGCTCATGGTTTCGTACCGCCGCACCGAGCGGGGCGAAATGCGTCGCCCGGCGGCCGGGCGTCCGCGCCGCCAACGCGCCCGCGGGCACCGCAAGGGCCGGCAGAGGCAGGACGGGCAGCAGCATGAGTGCGGCGATGCTGCGCCGATATAGAGGCAGAGGCGCCCGGAAGCGCCTTTTGGCGTGTCGACCCAGTACTTTCGGACGGCAACCATGGTGGCATGGCCACTATCGCCGCGCCTCGCTACGGTCGGTTCGTCAGAAGAGCCGCCGAACGGCGCTACGGCCGCCGTGAAATCTGCCGATACAGGCTATGCCGATCACGGCACGAACAAAAAGAAGTTGGCCGGCTCCCGCAGCCCTTTGCATGAGAATAACGATCATGTCCTTGTTCACCCGTCTCAAGGCCGGCGCCCGTTCCGGCGAAGGTGTCATGAGCCTGCATACCAGCGCCCGGCAGTTGTCCGAGCGCCTGGCGGCCCTGCGTTTCGAGCCCACCTACCTGGCCGGCTTTGTGTCACCGCACGTCGATATCGACGCAGTGGCGCGGCAGCTGCGGCAGCGCTTCCCACGCACCGCCATGAGCCTGTGCAGCACCGCCGGCGAGTTGTCGAGCGAGGCCGGGCACCTTTACTGCGCAACCAGCGGCCAGTGGGATGGCATCGTGCTGCAGTTGTTCGATGCCAGCGTCATCGCCGCCGCCGAAGTGGTACACGTGCCGCTGGCCAGCGAGGACATTCGCGGCGGCGGCCAGCGCCTGTCGATGGGCGAACGTATCGCGCGGCTGACCGAATCGATCAAGCGGCTGCAGGTGTCGATGAAGATCGACTACCGCGACACCCTGGCCAACATCTTTTTCGACGGGCTGTCGGCGTCTGAATCCTTCTTCATGGAGGCGCTCTACGAGTCCGGCCGTTTTCCCTGCCTGTTCGTTGGCGGTTCCGCCGGCGGCAAGCTGGACTTCAAGAGTACGCAGCTGCACGACGGCCAGCGCGCCTACCAGAATCACGCCCTGATCGTTTTTCTCAAGTGCGCCCGCGATGTGCGCTTCGGCGTGTTCAAGAGCCAGAACTTCGAACCCACGCCGCTCAGCCTGAGCGTGCTCAGCGCCTCCCTGGAGGAGCGCTACATCAGCCAGGTGGTGGACGCTCGCGGCAATATCCGCAGCATGGTGCAGGCGCTCTGCGAGGCGCTGAACTGCGCGCCCCAGGCCCTCGAACAGCGCCTGGCCGATTACTCGTTCGCCATTCGGGTGGGCGATGAAGTGTTCGTCCGCTCGATCGCGCAGATCGACTTCGCCAACGAGCGCGTGCACCTGTTCTGCGACGTGGCGCCCGGCGAAGAGCTGATCATGGTCAAGCGCACCCCGCTGGCCGAGGCGACCCGCCGCGACTACCAGCGCTTCATGCGCGGCAAGCCCGGCAAGCCGCTGGTTGGCATTCTCAACGACTGCATCCTGCGCCGGCTCAACAACGAGCAGGCGCTGGCCGGCATGGACGCGGTGTTCGACGATGTACCGGTCGCCGGTTACTCCACCTTTGGCGAAATCCTCGGCCTGAACCTCAACCAGACCCTGACGGCGGTGTTCTTCTTCTGCACCGACGACAAGGCGGAATTCCACGACGAATACACCGACAACTTCATTGCCTATCACAGTGAATTCAAGGCGTTCTTCCTGCGTCGGCAGATCAAGAAGCTCGCCGGTCTGAGCCAGGTGGTGGTCAAGCAGATCGAGCAGTTCAAGCGCCAGGACTACAGCAGCGCGGTGGACATCGCAGGCCTGGACGAGCAGATCCGCCCGGTGTTTCGCGGGCTGGCAGATCTCGGCCAGGTGCTTTCGCAGGCCGATCACGAGCGCCAGAGCATCTCCGAACAGCTGAGCCGCTGTGCCACCGACCTGCACGGCTCGATGGACGAGCTGACCCTGACGATCAACGAGCAGGGCGCCGTCATCGAGCAGGCCGGCAGCTCGGTCAAGCAAATGGTCAACCAGGCCGAGGAGGTGGTCACCAGCGCGCGCGAGCTCGCCCAGTCGAGCCAGCGCATCCAGTCGGTGGTACAGACGATCCAGCAGATCGCCGGCCAGACCAACCTGCTGGCGCTCAACGCGGCGATCGAAGCCGCTCGAGCCGGCGACATGGGCCGGGGCTTCGCGGTGGTGGCCGACGAGGTGCGCAAGCTGGCCGAGATCACCGGCAAGAACGCCGAAGAGATCGGCACCGACATCGATCGGCTGGCTGGTGAGATCCGCGCCGTGGCGCAGCACATCGAAACGCACTCGGCCGGTGTAGGCTCGCTGACCGGGCTGCTGAATGCACTGGAGAGCTCGAGCGAGCAGACCGCCAACACCTCGAAGCAGACCAAGGGGGTGGCCGACATGCTCATCGGCCTGACCGCACGCTGATCGGCGCCCGGTTCAGCGATCAACGCAGGCGGCTTCGGCACTCACTGAAGCCGCCTCAAACCGTCAGAAGCGGTCGCGAATCACCACCTCGTCGAACGGCAGCTTGCCCACGCGCGGGCGCGGATCGGCGGTGCGCTTGCCGACCGCCACCATCAGGCCGATCACGTGGTTGTCCGGCAGGTTGATCAGCCGGCCGACCGCGTCGAAGTCGAAGCCATCCATCGGGCAGGAGTCCAGGCCCTTGCCGCGGGCAGCGAGCATCAACGTCTGCGCCATCAGCCCGCAGCTGCGCATGACCTCGTCACGCTGGACCTGCGGCTTGTCGCGGTAGTAGTTGTCGATGGCGCCGGCCATGTAGTCCTGCACTTCTTGTGGCGTACCGTCCCAGACGCGGCGGACATTCTTCTCCCAGCTGTCGACCTGCGCGCAGACCACCACCAGCATCGCGGCGTCGGTCATCTGCGCCTGGTTCCAGCCCGCTTCGCGGATCTGCTGGCGCAGCTGCGGGTCGCTCACCTCCACCAGGCGCACGTGCTGCAGGTTGAAGGCGCTGGGCGCCAGCATTGCCAGCTGCAGCAGCTCGTCCTTTTCCTCGCGCGAGAGTTGATGCGTGGTGTCATATGCCTTGATGGCACGGCGGCTGCGGATCGCTTCTTCGATGTCCATGCGGACCTCCTGTGGGATTCGGATGCGCGCCATGCTAGGCCCGGGCTTCCATCGAATCCACAGGGCTTTTCCGAACAAATCCATCGAACCACTCAATGGTTGCGCCCATAAAAAAGGCCGCCCGTAGGCGGCCTCGTGCGGGCGGCAGCGGATCAGAGCTGCGGGCCGGCGTTCTTGATCGCGTCGGAGACGTCGAACTTCTTGAAGTTCTCGACGAACTTCGCCGCCAGTTCCTTCGCCGCCTGATCATAGGCGCTCGGGTCAGCCCAGGTGTTGCGTGGGTTGAGCAGCTGCGGCTCGACGCCGGCAACAGCCTTCGGTACGTCCAGGTTGATGATCGGCAGGTGTTCGGTTTCGGCACCGACCAGCGCGCCGCTCTGGATCGCCGCGATCACTGCACGGGTGGTGGGGATGCTGAAGCGCTTGCCGACACCATAGCCACCGCCGGTCCAGCCGGTATTGACCAGGTAGACCTTCGAGCCGAAGGCGTTGATGCGCTTGATCAGCAGCTCGGCGTACTCACCGGCCGGGCGCGGGAAGAACGGCGCGCCGAAGCAGGTGGAGAAGGTCGACTTGATGCCGCTGCCCGACCCCATCTCGGTGGAACCGACCAGCGCGGTGTAACCGGAGAGGAAGTGATAGGCAGCCTGCTCGTTGTTCAGGATCGACACCGGCGGCAGCACGCCGGTCAGGTCGCAGGTCAGGAAGATCACCGCCTTGGGCTCGCCACCGAGGTTCTTCTCGGAACGCTTCTCGACGTGCTCCAGCGGGTAGGCGGCGCGGCTGTTCTGGGTCAGGCTGGCATCGGCGTAATCGGGCAGGCGGGTGCGCTCGTTGAGCACCACGTTCTCCAGCACGGCACCGAACTTGATGGCCTTCCAGATCACCGGCTCGTTCTTTTCGGACAGGTCGATGCACTTGGCGTAGCAGCCACCCTCGATGTTGAACACGCGGCCAACGCCCCAGCCGTGCTCGTCATCGCCGATCAGGTAACGCGACTCGTCGGCCGACAGGGTCGTCTTGCCGGTACCGGACAGACCGAAGAACAGGGTGGTGTCGCCGTCTTCGCCGATGTTGGCGGCGCAGTGCATCGGCAGCACGTCGACGTCCGGCAGCAGGAAGTTCTGCACGGAGAACATGGCCTTCTTCATCTCGCCGGCGTACTGCATGCCGGCGATCAGCACCTTCTTCTCGGCGAAGTTGATGATCACGCAACCATCGGAGTTGGTGCCATCACGCTCGGGCTGGCACTGGAAGAACGGGGCGTTGAGGATGCGCCATTCGCTCTTGCCGGCCGGGTTGAACTGCGCCGGCTCGATGAACAGGCAGCGGCCGAACAGGTTGTGCCAGGCGGTCTCGGTGGTCATCTTGACCGGTAGGTAGTGCTCGGGATCGGCGCCGACGTGAACATGGGAGACGAAGTTGTCACGCTCGGCGATGTAGGCTTCGACGCGGCTCCACAGCGCTTCGAACTGGCCAGCCGGGAACGGACGGTTGATCGGGCCCCAGGCGATGTGGTGCTGGGTACTCGGCTCTTCGACGATGAAGCGGTCGGCTGGCGAACGACCCGTGCGATGTCCGGTCTTAACCACCAGAGAGCCATTGGCGGCCAGTTCACCTTCACCGCGCTTGACGGCTTCTTCGATCAGTTGCGCGATGCTGATGTCGGTGTACACGGCGTTGGTCGCTTGCGTCATGAGTGTCCCCGTCGGCCTTGGGCCGAATCCTCCGTACAGTTGTAGTCCGCCTCAGGGCGTACTACATCGAAAAAAGTGCGCGCGATTATGCCAGAAAAGGCGTCGCGCTGGGTATGAGCCCGTGATGGCGAAAAGGTTCACCGTGGCCAGAGGCCATCAGTGACGCGTAGCCGCCGGTCCCTGACTGCCAGCGCCAGCGAACAGCTGGGCCACGTCAGCCGCATCGAACAGATACTGGTGATTGCAGAACTGGCAATCGATGGCAATCCGCCCGCCCTGCTCCTCGACCAGTTGCTCGGCGTCGGCCTGCCCGAGGCTGATCAGCGCACGCGCCGAGCGCTCACGCGAGCAACTGCAGCGGAACTGGATCGGCAGCGGCTCGAACAGCCGGACCTGCTCCTGGTGGAACAGCCGGTGCAGGATGGTTTCGGTGTCCAGGCCGAGCAGCTCTTCGGCGGTCAGGGTATCGGCCAGGGTCAGCAGGTGCTCCCAGTTGGCGTCCCGCTCCTCGACGTCGTGGATGCGGTCGGCCGGCAGCTGCTGCAGCAGCAAACCGCAGGCGCGGCGCCCGTCGGCGTTGAGCCAGAAACGCGTCGGCAGCTGTTCGGAGGTGGCGAAATAGGCCGACAGGCAGGCCGCCAGATCAATGCCATCAAGCGCGACGATGCCCTGATAACGCTGGCCGCGCGCCGGGTCGATGGTAATCGCCAGGGCACCCTCGGGCATCAGCTGCGGCAGGCTGGCGCCGGCCTCGATCTGCTCGGCATCGTAACGGGCGATGCCACGCACATGGCGCTCGCTCGAACACTCGACCATGAGTAGCGGCACGGCACCGGACGAGGTCGCCTGCAGCGATAGCAGCCCCTCAAACTTCAGCGTGCCGACCAGCAGTGCCGCGGCCGCCAGCAGCTCGCCGAGCAGCTGGGCCACCGGCTCGGGGTAAGCGTGCTTGGCCAGGACGTGCTGATAGCTCTCGGCGAGCGTGGCGGTTTCGCCGCGCACATCGGAATCATCGAAGAGAAAGCGTTGGGTCTGATCGGACATGCCGGTGCTCGCAAGGTGGCCGGGAAAAAGCCGTGCATTTTACACGAAGCGGCGGCCTGCCGAGGCACCCGCCATCGCCTGGGTGGACCGGCCTGCCGCCGCGCCGTTCCCTGCCGTTCAGCCCTTGAACGCGCGCAGAAGCTCGATCTGCCGGCGCTGCTTCTTGCTCGGCCGGCCGTCGGTCTGCACGCCTAGTGCGCCGGCCTTGCGCAGCGCGGCGGCCTCCTCGCGGCGAACCAGGCTTTCGGCGGTCTCCTCGTATAACGTCTGCGCCTCGGGCGCACCACGGCGTACGGCCGACAAGGCGCGGACGATCACCGTGCGTTCGTCGTAACCACAGCGAATCTCGTACTGTTCACCGACCTTCGGCTCCTTGCCCGGCTTGCAACGCTCACCGCGACAGTGCACCTTGCCGCCGTCGATCGCTTCCTTGGCCAGCGCGCGCGTCTTGAAGAAGCGCGCTGCCCACAACCACTTGTCCAGACGGACCTTGCCGTCGTCCTTTTCGCTCGTGCTCAACCTGTATCCGACCTCGTTGTCATAGCCTTGTAGCGACCCGTGCAGTTGTCATGCACGCCGTCTAGAATGCCCGCAAATTTCATGGATGCCACGCTTGGACTGCCTCGATCCCCACACGCTGATCGGTTTGCGCGAATGGGTCGCCCTGCCTGACCTGGGCGTGGTCGGCCTGCGGGCGAAGATCGACACCGGCGCCAGCACCTCGGCCCTGCACGCCACCGAAATCGTCGAGTTCGAGCGTGATGGCAAGCGCTGGGTCCGCTTCACCGCGCACCTGGGTACCCTGGTGCAGCGCCGCCACCGCTGTGAAGCACCGCTGGTCGCACACAAGACCATCAAGAGCTCCAACGGCCAGACCCAGACCCGCTACGTGGTGCGCACCCTGCTGGCGCTCGGCAGCCACGTCTGGCCCGTGGAATTCACCCTGACCTGCCGCAAGAACATGCGTTACCGCCTGCTGCTGGGCTCGCGCGCGCTGGTCGACGGCAAATGGCTGATCGACCCGTCGCGCAGCTATCTGCAAGACAAACCCCAGATCCTCACTTCCTCCGGTGCCCAATGAAAATCGCCGTACTGTCGCGCAATCCACGCCTGTATTCCACGCGTCGCCTGGTCGAGGCCGGCCAGCAGCGCGGCCATGAGGTGGTAGTGATCGATACCCTGCGCGCGTACATGAACATCGCCAGCCACAAGCCGCAGATCCACTACCGCGGCCAGCCGCTGGAAGGCTTCGACGCGGTGATCCCGCGCATCGGCGCTTCGGTGACCTTCTACGGCTGCGCGGTGCTGCGCCAGTTCGAAATGATGGGTGTCTACCCGCTCAACGAATCGGTCGCCATCAGCCGCTCGCGCGACAAGCTGCGCGCGCTGCAGCTGCTCTCGCGCAAGGGCATCGGCCTGCCGGTGACCGGCTTCGCGCACTCGCCCGACGACATTCCCGACCTGATCCAGATGGTCGGCGGCGCCCCGCTGGTGATCAAGGTGCTCGAAGGCACCCAGGGCATGGGCGTGGTGCTGGCCGAAACGCAGAAGGCCGCCGAATCGGTGATCGAGGCCTTCCTCGGCCTTAAGCAGGACATCATGGTGCAGGAGTACATCAAGGAAGCCGGCGGCGCCGACATCCGCTGTTTCGTTGTCGGCGACAAGGTCATCGCCGCGATGAAGCGTCAGGCCAAGCCCGGCGAGTTCCGCTCCAACCTGCACCGCGGCGGCACCGCCAGCCTGATCAAGATCACCCCCGAAGAGCGCTCCACCGCCGTGCGCGCAGCCCGCGCCATGGGCCTGTCGGTCGCCGGGGTGGATATCCTGCGCTCCAACCACGGCCCGCTGGTGATGGAGGTCAACTCCTCGCCGGGCCTGGAGGGCATCGAGCAGACCACGGGCAAGGATGTCGCCGGGCTGATCGTCCAGTTCCTCGAGAAGAACGCCGGGCCGAACCTGACGCGCACCAAG
Organism: Stutzerimonas sp. CXK-1; assembly: GCF_057738225.1. Classification (NCBI taxonomy): domain Bacteria; kingdom Pseudomonadati; phylum Pseudomonadota; class Gammaproteobacteria; order Pseudomonadales; family Pseudomonadaceae; genus Stutzerimonas; species Stutzerimonas sp. CXK-1. Next base: position 3,857,573 of record NZ_CM173217.1, read on the forward strand.
GGCAAGGGCTGAGTGCCGCGCCTCAGGCGCCCATCGCCCCGCGCGGCAGCAGCAGGCCCAGTGGCAGGCTGACGCGCGCCTCCAGCCCACCCCCTTCGCGATTGCGCAGCTCGACGATACCGCCGTGCTGGTTGGCGATACGCTTGACGATCGCCAGGCCCAGGCCCGCGCCCTGACCACCCCGAGCCCGATCGCCGCGGATGAATGGATTGAAGATCTCGCCCAGTTCCTTCGGATCGATGCCCGTGCCGCGGTCGAGCACGCTCAGCACCACGTAAGGCGCGTTGGCGTCGCCGGTCACCGCCGCTGCCACCTCGACCTCGTCACCGCCGTAGCGCAGGGCGTTCTCGATGAGGTTGACCAGCAGGCGCTTGATCGACACCCGACGCAGCGACAGCAGCGGCATCGGCTGCACGCAGAGACGGATGCGCTCGCTCTGCTGGTTGTAGGGCGCCACCACCTCGCTGATCAGCTCACCCAGGTCGATCTCCTCGACCGGCTCGTCGCGGCCATCGCGCACGAAGGCGAGGAACTGGTCGAGGATGGCGTCCATGTCTTCGATGTCGCGTACCATCTCCTCGGTGAGCTCTTCGTCGCGCGTCATCAGCTCCAGCGACAGGCGCAGGCGGGTCAGCGGCGTACGCAGGTCGTGAGACACGCCGGCCAGCATCAGTTCGCGTTCGCGCCCGGCCTGCTCGACGTCTTCGGCCATCTGATTGAAGGCGCGGTAGACCTCGGTCATCTCGCTCGGTGTGTCGCTGATCGGCAGCCGCACGCTGCGGCCCTTGCCGATCTGCCGGGCCGCGTAGACCAGGCGCTTGAGCGGCAGATTGAGCTGACTGACGAAGATCCACGCCGCCCCGGTCGACAGCAGCCCGATGCCGAGGAACCAGCCGAGCACGCTCCAGATCCGCTGCCCGCGCAGCGGGTAGGCGTAAAGCGGCACGCGAATCCAGTCCGGGCCCAGGCTGGGTGCATGCACCCAGATCGCCGTCGCCGGCTGGATGCGCACGCGCACCTCTGTTTCCGGGCCCAGCTCGGCACGCATCTGGCGCTGGAAGATCTCGGTATAAGGCCAGTGGTATTCGCTGCGCGGCACTTCGATCGCCGGCACCTGCTGCAGACCGGCAGCCGCGCCGATGCGCGCCCGGTCCTCGGCATCGGCGGCCCAGTAGGCACGCAGGGTCAGCGCGGCGCCGTGGCTGTACTGGCGATCGACCAGCACGTCCTCGTTGGCCATGAGATAGACCAGCGTCAGCACCTTGGAAAAGAGCACCACCACCAGCACCATCCACAGGGTGCGGGCAAAGAAGCTCTGCGGAAACCAGACGGGCGTCTTCACCGGAGCCGGGCTCCGGCCGCGGCGCCGCGACGGCTCACCGGTTGCCGTCCGGCACGAACACGTAGCCGACGCCCCAGACCGTCTGGATATAGCGCGGCTTGGAAGGATCCGGCTCGATCAGGCGCCGCAGGCGGGAGATCTGCACGTCGATCGAGCGCTCCAGAGCATCCCATTCGCGGCCGCGCGCCAGGTTCATCAGCTTGTCGCGGGTCAGCGGTTCACGGGCATGCTGCACCAACGCCTTGAGCACGGCGAACTCGCCGGTGGTAAGCATGTGTACCTCGTCGCCCTTCTTCAGTTCGCGGGTGCCGAGGAACAGCTGGTAGTCGCCAAAGGTGACCACCTCATCCTCGCTGGCCGGCGCGCCCGGCACCTGCGGCGCCTGCCGGCGCAACACGGCACGAATCCGCGCGAGCAGCTCGCGAGGGTTGAACGGCTTGGCCAGGTAATCGTCGGCGCCCTGCTCGAGCCCCTGGATGCGACTGGCCTCGTCGCCCTTGGCGGTGAGCATGATGATCGGAATCTGGTTGTTCGCCTCGCGCAAGCGCCGGCAGGCCGACAGACCATCTTCGCCGGGCATCATCAGGTCGAGTACCACCAGGTGGAAGATCTCACGGCTGAGCAGCCGGTCCATCTGCTCGGTGTTCTCGACCGTGCGCACACGGTAGCCCTGCTCGTCGAGAAACCGTTCGAGCAGACGACGCAGACGCGCGTCATCATCGACGATCAGGATTTTTTCGCCTTCGCTGGCAGACGCGGTGGTGGTCATGACGGCTCCCCGGATATCAATGGCGGGCATTATGGCGCAGCACCCCGCGCCGCCCGTGTGAGCCATTGTTAGCAGATTTTTCCTCTGCTAGCGCTCGCCTCGAGACCTTGCGGCTACCCGCCGAGCACCAGCGACCACACCACGGCGATACACAGCAAGGCCATGAATTGTGCGGCACTACCAAGGTCCTTCGCCCGCTTGGAAAGCGGGTGCAACCTCAATGAGATCCGGTCAACCGTCGCTTCGATCGCCGAATTGATCAGCTCGATTGCCAGCGACATGAGCAGCGGTGCGATAAGCATGGCGCGCTCCAGCGCCACATCAGTGACCAGAAACGCCACCACCGAGAGGACGGCAGCACAAAGCGCCACCTGGCGGAACGCTGCTTCGTGACGCCAGGCCGCGGCAAAACCGGCGGCCGAATAACCCAGCGCCTTCAGCAGCCGCCCCAGCCCTGGCCGAGTCTTCAATAAAGATGCGTCGTCTCGATCGTTAAGGGGCTCAGTTTCCATGCAAATACTCGGCGCGACGAAAGGTGCGTGCAAATTATTGGCGAAAAGACAGCCAATTGATATTATTTTGACACCACAGCGCATGCAATCCGACGAAATGCGTCGCGGGGCCTATCAAGCTCAGTCGCAGCTAACCGATAAAACTACTGCTAGCTATCCCGCCACAGGTGCCACCTTTGATCGATCGCGTTTTCGAGCCGCCTCTGGCATCGCTGGGGACTGGCGACCTCGTGCTGGGCGGCATGACGCTGGCTACCGGCAATATCCATTGGCTCCAAGTGGCGCAGGCCGATGATGCCACACGGCTACTGCGCCAGACGCTGATCGGCCTGAGCCTTGCGCGGGCGACGCTGGTCAGCACACGCGAGTGCCAGGATGCGGTCCTCAATGGCCTGCAGCCCGACCAGGGCCCACACCGTCTTGACCTGCTCACCGTCTCCCCGCCGCACATGGCTGCGCTGCTGCGAGTATTGCCGTCAGAACTCGACCGCGCGATCCACGGCACAACGCAGCTCGTCATTCTTGCATTGTCTGGTGACGCCTTTGCGCAGCCCCCTTCGTCGAACTGGATCGCGAAGGTGCATGCCTGGCTGGTCCGCCGGAGCACTGCATTACTGATTGTCAGCGAAGGCCATTCAACGGCTATCGCCAGCCAACTACAGCAGCGTATATCTGGGCTTTCAGGCTATGCGGCGATCGCTCGGGAAGCCGGCACGCCCCGCCTGCTGGTCTACTACTGGCACAGCCGGCCGGCTGCCGGCCCGCGTGAAATTCTCCTCAGCGAGGAAGCGGAAGGCTTCCGAACACGTCAGCTATTGCCGAGCTCCAGTGCGCAGGCCGAGGCGGCGCCGGATCGCCATGAGGTGCATGCCGAGCGGGCCGCCCTTAGCGGCTTGAGGGCGGAACCCTTCGGCTGGCGGGTCTATGCCGACCGCGCCGAACTCCTACCACGCGTGGCGACAGCGCAACAGGCCAGCGTACTGCTGGGTATCAGCCGCAGCGATGAAGTCGATGAGCTGGCCGTACAGCTCGACCGGCTTCGCCGTAGCTGTGGCGACAAGCTGAAGCTAATCGTGCGCGAGGCATCGCCCTGTCTGCGCTATCGTGACGACCAGTTGCTGATGGCCGCCGGCGCGTCGCTGGTCATGCCATTCGGCACGCCGCTCTCGCGCATGCTCACGCTGATCGAGGGCATTCAAGGCCACACCTGGCAGCGCCAGAGCCCGAACGACATCGCAGACAGCCTCGGGCGCTCGAAGCCCCTCCCACTGCGCGGACGCCTGACTCCGCGCGCGTTTGCCGAAGCGGTGCGCCATATGTGGGCGGCCAAGCGTCATGGCGAGCTGGACCACAGCCTGCTGCACATACGCCTGTTACCGGGGCTGAGTCCCGACAGCCTGCTTGGCGAGTCGCGCTTCCGCCGCCAGGGCGACATCCTCTGCCAAACCGAGGACGGCCTGTACCTGTTTCTCTTCGCCTGCCGCAGCGAAACCGTGGAGGCCGCGCTGGACAACATTTTCCCGGTGAGCTGGCAGGAATTGTTCGTCAGCTTCGAACGCCTGAATGACCTCAGTGACCTGGACGGAACCGTCTTTCTCGCAGACGAGGCACCATCGACTGGCGTAGCCGATCGCCCGTCAGCCGATACGCCGGGCGCGACGCTCGCCCCGCGATCAGTGCGCCTCGAACTGAGCACGGAGGCCCGACCATGACACATACCGGCCTGCTCGAGGTGGCCCTGCTGTGCCTGACCCTGGGCATGCTTGCCGGTTGTTTGGTCGCCGCCTATTGGCGTGCGTTGCTCAATCGGCTTGATCGCCTGCTGCCGCCTCGTCATTTACGTCGTGCGGGCACTCGCTGCCGCTCCGAAGCTCCCCCGCGGAAGGAGCAGCCATGACGGCCGCTGTAGTACAGGCTCAGACCAGCCACCTGCATCGCTGGCCCGGACTGGGTCACTGGAATCTGTATTTCCTGGCCAAGTTCGTGCTGCTCGCGCTTGGCCTGATTGCACTCCAGCCCTTGCCCAACCTGTTGCTGGCCGCGCTGCTCTGCGCACCGCTGCCAGGCAGATCGTTGCGCCTGACCCGTCAAGTGATCGCCGTACCGGCGGGAGCCGCCCTGCTGTATCACGAGACCTGGCTACCGCCGTTCCAGCGCCTGCTGGCGCAACCCGGCGTGCTCGACTTCACCCCTACCTATCTTTTGGAGCTCGCCGGGCGTCTCATCGACTGGCAGACGGTCGCCTTGCTCGCTTTGCTACTCATTGCTTACTGCTACTTGGCGCAGTGGCTGCGGCTGACCAGTTTCAGCCTGCTCGGCCTGATCTGGCTGTGGTTACCGGTAGCCATGCCCGCTCTCGGCACGGCGGCGAAGCCGGTTGAGGCGGCCGTCACCGCCAGCACACCGCTGGAGCGCACCCAGGTCGCGACAGACAACGCAGCCCTCGACGCCTGGTTGCAGAGATTCTTCGAACGAGAAGCCGGTCGACAGACTTTGTTCCCTCCGCGAAACGACGATGCGGCCGCATTCGACGTGCTGGTGGTAAACATCTGCTCGCTCGCCTGGGAGGATCTGGACGCCATAGGCCTGAAGGACAATGCGCTGCTCGCGCGTATGGACATCCTTTTCGACCGTTTCAATTCGGGCACCTCCTACAGCGGCCCGGCAGCGATCCGCCTGCTGCGCGCCAGCTGCGGCCAGACACCTCATCAAGCCCTCTACCAGGCCGCTCCCGAACAGTGCCTGTTGTTTCAGAACCTGGCGAACCTGGGCTTTCGTGCCGAAACACTGCTCAACCACAACGGGCGCTTCGACGGCTTCACCGACGACGTGACCGCACAGGGCCTGCCTCAGCCGGCATTGCCGAGCCAGCGTTTCCCGCGCGCGATGGCCGGCTTCGACGGCTCGCCAATCGCTCGCGACCTGGATGTCCTGCGCGGTTGGTGGAACCATCGTCAGTCACTCAGCGAGCCACACGTTGGCCTGTTCTACAACAGCATCAGCCTGCACGACGGCAACCGGATCCTCGGCCCGGACGGCCAGGCCCAGTCAGCCGATTACAGGCTGCGCGCCCAGCGCCTGCTCGGTGATCTGAGCAGTTTTATCGACGAACTGGAGCGCAGCGGCCGACGCGTCGCGCTGCTGATCGTTCCCGAGCACGGCGCCGCCCTGCATGGCGACAAGATGCAGATCGCCGGGATGCGCGAAATTCCCCGCGCCTCGATCACGCAGGTACCGGTTGGTCTGAAGCTGATCGGCATGGGCCTGTCGGCGACGGACGGGCCGCTGCATGTCACCGAGCCATCCAGCTTCCTCGCCCTGTCCGAGCTGGTGTCGCGCCTGTATGCCGCACAAAGCGAATCACAGACACCCGACCTGGCGACACTGGTGGCCGGCCTGCCGGCGACCGACGCGGTCTCCGAGACCGCTGGCGCTCAGGTCATCGAGTACAGCGGCAGGCCTTACGTCCGCGTCAATGGCCAGGCGCTCTGGCTGCCCTATCCGAACCGATTCGAGTGATGCCCATGTCACGCCTCTATCCGCCCCCACTCGACGACGTTACCGCGCTGCGGCAGCACCTGCGCATGCCGCACCTGCGCTATCTGGACATCTCGGCCGCCAACGCACTGGACCAGGCGGTGCGGCGTTGGCCGCTGCTGGCAGAAAGCGAAAGCATCCGCCCTCTGGACAGCGCGCTGCGCTCGCCCTCCGATGATCAGAAACCCATCGCACAGGAGCGGCTGGCGTGAACCGCCTGATCCTGCAAGGACTGTGCGGCGGGGTAGGAACGACTGCCGTGCTGTGCGGCCTCGCCCTGGCGCTGCATGAGCAGGGTGAGCGCGTCTTGCTGATCGATGGCAGTCCCCACGACCTGGCGCGTCTGCACTTCGGCGACGAACTGGCTAACACCACCGGCTGGGCACGGGCACACCTCGATGGCATCGCCTGGAACGAGGCGCTGGAGGTGCGCCCGGGGCTGCAGGTATTGCCTTACGGCCGCCTCGCGAAGGCTGAAATCCGGCAGATTGATCGGCTCATGGCACAGCAGCCCGAGTTCTGGCCGACACGCTGCACACAGTTGCGGCCGTATCACGACTGGGTGCTGTTCGACCTGCCATCGATCAGCGGCGATTCGCATGCCGCGCGAACGGAACATGACGGGGTCGACCTCCTGATCGACGTGGCCACGCCGACACCGGCCTGCCATGCCGTGCTGCACCGAGCAGCTGACAGGCAGCCAGACCTGATGCTGATCAATCGCTTCAACCCCGCCAGCCAGCTGCAGCGAGACCTGGTACTACTCTGGCGCGTTGCCTACAGCCCGGCGCAGGCGCCGCAGATCATCCATGAGGATGAGGCTGTCGCCGAGGCGCTGGCGCACAAGCTTCCCGTTGGTCTCTATGCTCCTCATAGTCAAGCCGCCGGCGACTTGCGCAACCTGGCACTTTGGTGTCTGGCGCGCAAAAAGGCGGGGACGCGGCATGCCTAGCGTTCGGGCCTATTATCGGCACCTGCGAAGCGTCCGTGGCGCCGGGCGCCTGGCAGCGACTCAGTGGGCTTTTGGCTATCTGCTCGCTGTCGTGCTGTTACGCCTTGAAGGGCCGGCGTGGCAGTCCGTGCTGGCTGACCGGCAGCGCTTGTACCCCCACCTGGCAGGCAAGGCGCCTTCGCTCGGCGACCCGCTGCGCGTACTGCTACAGACGCTATGGCTGCTGCTGGCGCGCCCGCCCCGCCCCTGCAACGTGGCGGTCGATGCACCAGCCCAGCGCTGGCTACGCTGGCCCGCCGTCTTACGTACAGGTTGGCGCCGTGGCGGAGCGCTGGCGCGCGGCCTTGCGCCAGCGCCCCTGCCACTGCTGGAGCGCTCCGGTGCATGGACCGATCGCCTGCTCGATTCGCTTTCGCCATCGGCCAGGCTGGCGCTGCAGGGACTGCTCGCGACCGTCGCAACGCTACTCGCCCTGTTGTGCGTGACAGAGCCGTTCAGTTATGGCGCGCAGGTTATCTTCGTGCTCCTGCTGTGGGGGCTGGCGCTAGCCGTCCGACGCCTGCCGGGGCGCTTTGCGGTGCTGATGCTGATCGTACTGTCGGCGATCGTCTCCTGCCGCTACATCTGGTGGCGCTACAGCGCCACGCTGAAATGGGATTCGTCCTTCGACCTCATCTGCGGATTGGTCCTGCTGGCAGCCGAAACCTACTCCTGGGTGGTCCTTATCCTCGGCTATGTGCAAACCTGCTGGCCACTCAATCGCCAGCCAGCTCAGTTGCCCACCTCGCCCACGCAGTGGCCGAGCGTCGACCTGCTGATCCCAACCTACAATGAGGACCTTTCAGTTGTACGCACCACGGTGCTCGCTGCCCTGGGCCTGGACTGGCCGGCCGACCGGTTGCGCATCTACCTGTGCGATGACGGTCGCCGCGAACAGTTCCGGCAGTTCGCCGACGAGGTGGGCATCGGTTACATCACCCGCCCCGACAACCGCCATGCCAAGGCCGGCAATCTCAACCATGCGCTGACCGTGACCAGCGGCGAGCTGATCGCCATCTTCGATTGCGATCACGTACCGGTCCGCTCGTTTCTTCAAGTCACCGCCGGCTGGTTCGTGCGCGACCCGAAAATGGCGCTGGTCCAGACTCCGCACCATTTTTTCTCGCCGGATCCGTTCGAGCGCAATCTGGGCTCGTTCCGCCACAAACCCAATGAGGGCGAGCTGTTCTACGGCCTGGTGCAGAACGGCAACGACATGTGGAATGCGGCGTTCTTCTGCGGCTCGTGCGCAGTACTGCGCCGTACGGCAGTCGAGAGCATCGGCGGCTTCGCGGTAGAAACGGTCACCGAGGATGCGCATACCGCCCTGCGTCTGCATCGTGCCGGCTGGAATTCCGCCTACCTGCGCACGCCCCAGGCCGCAGGCCTGGCGACCGAAAGCCTGTCGGCGCACATCGGTCAGCGCATCCGTTGGGCACGCGGGATGGCCCAGATCTTTCGTACCGACAACCCCCTGCTGGGTAAGGGCCTGACGATATTCCAGCGTCTGTGCTACGCCAACGCGATGCTGCACTTCCTCGTCGGGCTGCCGCGACTGATCTACCTGACCGCACCGCTCGCCTTCCTTCTATTGCATGCCTACATCATCTATGCCCCGGCACTGCTGATTGTGCTCTACGTACTACCGCACATGATTCACGCCAGCCTGACCAATGCCCGACTGCAGGGGAAGCACCGACACTCGTTCTGGGGCGAGGTCTACGAGACGGTCCTGGCGTGGTACATCGCTCGCCCGACAACCGTGGCGCTATTCAATCCCGGCAAAGGCAAGTTCAACGTCACGGCCAAAGGCGGCCTGATGGACGAGAACCAGTTCGACTGGCATATCGCCCGGCCCTATCTGCTGCTGGCACTGCTCAACGTGCTCGGCCTGGGCTTCGCGGCGTGGCGCATCGTCTTCGGTCCCGCCGCAGAAATTGCCACGGTACTGGTCAGCACTCTGTGGGTCCTCTACAACCTGCTGATCATTGGCACCGCAGTCGCCGTCGCCGCCGAGGTGCGTCAGGTGCGCCGTTCGCACCGCGTGCTGACACAGCTGCCGGCCTCGCTGCGGATTCCCAGCGGCCACGTGCACCCTTGCACGCTGAGCGACTTCTCCGACAGTGGCGCCGGCCTCGAGCTGCCCCTGCCGCTGCCCCTGGCCCCAGAAGACCGGGTACAGCTGTTGCTACGACGCGGCGAGCGTGAATTCTCCTTTCCGGCACGGGTGACGCGCCTGTCCGGCAAGCACCTGGGTCTGCGCCTCGAAGACCTCGACCTGGCTCAGCAGATCGACTTCGTGCAATGCACCTTTGCCCGGGCCGACGTCTGGCTCAACCGGCACGACCAGTTCGAAGCCGACCGACCACTGCGCAGCTTCATCGAGGTGCTACGTCTGGGCGGTCGCGGTTACTACCGGCTGCTCGAGTACATTCCCGCCGGTTTCGGCAAACCCCTGCGTCCCCTCTTCCGGCTGGCGGCCTGGCTGCTCAGTTACTTACCGCGCACGCCGGCCGCCCGCCCACTGGAATACCGCACATGAAGCGTCGATTGGCCTCCTTGCTGACCCTCCTCGCCCTGCTCCCGGCCACCGGACCGGCCCTGTCGGCTCCCGCCGAAGGCCTCCAGACAGCCGAGGCGGCTGCGCCGCCCGCATGGCAGACCAGCCGCAGCTTCACCGAGCTGGGTCGGCCGCAGGACCAGTTGTTGCTCGGCATTCGCAACGCCGAACAGGTCGAATTCCAGCTGCGACGCGATCGTATCGCCACCGATGCGCGCCTGATGCTCGACTACACCCCTTCGCCGGCTCTGCTCCCGGTGCTGTCGCATCTGCGCATCTACCTGAACGACGAACTGATGCGGACCCTGCCCATCAGCCAGGAACAGCTTGGCCAACGGGTTCGCCAGGATATTGTGCTGGATCCCTATCTGCTCGGTGACTTCAACCGCATCCGGGTCGAGTTCGTCGGCCACTACACCGATGTTTGCGAGGACCCGGCGCACAGCGGTCTGTGGCTCAATCTCGGCCGTCAGAGCCGTATCGTGCTTCACGAACAAGCCCTCGACATCGCCAGCGACTTGGCCTGGTTTCCCCTGCCTTTCTTCGATCAGCGCGACAATGCGCCGCTGCAACTGCCGATGCTCTTCGCCGGGGCACCAACGCCGCAGACACTGCGCGCCGCCGGCATTCTGGCCTCGTACTTCGGCAGTCGAGCGGCCTGGCGTGGCGCCAGCTTTGCCGTGCACTACGGCGAGTTGCCGGCAACGGCCGGACGTCCGCAGCCGGCCGTTGTGTTCGCCACCAATGACCATCGTCCGCCGTTGCTAGGCGATCATCCCCCGGTGGACGGTCCGGTCGTCGAGCTGATCGACCACCCAACCGATCGCTATACCAAGCTGCTGCTGGTACTTGGTCGCGACGAGGCCGACCTCGTCCAGGCCGCGACCGCACTCGCCCTCGATCAGGGCCAGCTGCGCGGTAGCCGGGTGGCCATCGAGAGGGTCGAGGTTGCGCCACGACAGCCCTACGATGCACCGAACTGGATTCGCACCGATCGGCCGGTGGCCTTCTCCGAGCTCATCGATTATCCACAGCAGCTCCAAGTGAGCGGCCTGCAACCCTATCCGATCTCGCTCGAGATCAACCTGCCACCAGACCTGTTCGTCTGGCGCAACCAGGGCATTCCGCTGGAGACGCGTTACCGCTACACGCCGCCGGCCACGCAAGATGAGTCTCGCCTGAACATCACGGTTAACGACCAATACATCAGCAGCATTGCGCTCAAGCCCAGCGACAGCCGCAGCAGTGTGGAAAACCTGCGCCTGTCGGTACTGTCTGCGGACGCTTCGACCGAGCGTGAAGAGCTGTTGGTGCCAGCCCTGAAGATGGGCATGCGCAACAAGGTACGCTTCGAATTCAACTTCGCCAGCAAGCTGGGCAACGCCCAGCGCGACCACTGCCAGACCTACCTGCCGACCAACATCCAGGCGGCGATCGACGAGAGCTCCACCATCGACCTATCGGGCTACCACCACTACATGGCCATGCCGGATCTCAAGGCCTTCGTGCGCAGCGGCTTTCCCTTCAGCCGCATGGCCGACCTTTCCGAGACGCTCGTGCTGATCCCTCGGGAACCCAGCACTTCGGAAGTCGGCACCTTGCTCGACACGCTAGGTTTGATCGGCGCTCAGGTGGGCTATCCGGCCCTGGCCGTGCGGGTGACCGATGACTGGAACGAAGCCCAGGCGGCGGATGCCGACCTGCTGCTGGTCGGCCCGCTGCCCGATGCGTTGCGCAGCGAGAAGGCGCTTCCCGTCCTGCTCGATGCACCACGCAGTTGGCTCACACAGGAATCGTCCGGCCCAGGCGACAGCAGCACCGTGACACGCCTGACCATGCGCGCGGGCGCCCCGCTGGCCGCCGTGCTCGGCCTTCAGTCACCGTTCCATGAGCAACGCAGCCTGGTCGCACTGCTGGCCACCTCTGGCGAAGACTATCGACTGCTACGCGACGCGCTAGGCGACGTCGGCAAGCAGCAGGCGTTTGCTGGCTCGGTGGCGCTGATCCGTGAGAGCGGCGTGAGCAGCCATGCGATCGGCGAGCCCTACTACGTAGGCGAACTGCCCTGGTGGCTGTTGCTCTGGTTCCACCTGTCCGAACATCCCGTGCTGCTAGCATTCATGGCTGTGCTGAGCATCGTGCTGCTGGCCGTCGTGCTGTGGCGCACGCTACGCTGGGCGGCCGCGCGCCGCCTCGCGGACGGCCAGTGAGATCGGTTGTGATGAAGCGCCTGCTGGTGCTGCTCACCCTGCTCTCGCCGTCGCTCTGCGCGCAGGCCGAGAGCCCGCGCGATAGCGTTCAGCAGACGGCTTGGCTGCTAACCCAAGCCAGGACCGGCGAGGCGCTCAACCGTGACGATCTGATCGCCGATGCACTGAACCGCTTGCGCCTGGTCACACCGAACGATCCGCAGCTGCTGCTGGCCGAGATGCGCCTGGCGCTGCGCCAACGGGACTTTGCACGCGTGCGGGCGGTGCATGCACGGCTGCCGGCTACCGGCGCGAATGCCGACGCCCGCGCGCAAGCGAGCCAGCTGCTCCGGCTGGCAGACGAACAGACCCAGAAGGACGTACAGCAGGCTCGACTCGCTGCGATTGCCGGCCGCAGTGACGACGCCTTCGCCCGTATGACCGCGCTGTTCGGCGAGACACCGCCAACCCTCGAACTGGCGGTCGAATACTGGCGCCTGCGCAGTGCCCGCTCGGGACAGCGCGAGCCCGCCATCACCGCCCTGCGCGCTCTGGACGAGCAATATCCAGGCAACCCGCCGGCGCGCCAGCTGCTGGCCAACCTGTTGTTCGAAACCGGGCAGGATGAAGCCGCTCTGGCGCTGCTCGCCGAACTCGGCCGCAACCCGGCGGCCACCGACGCTGCTGCCCAGCGTGAGTTTGAATATCGGGTCGCGCAACCCGTCGGCGCGAGGGCGCTCGCCGGTTGGCAGAGCTTCCTGGAGCGCTATGCCAACACGCGCTTCGCCGAAGACGCCAACCAGCACCTCGAGCGAACCCGCCGGCTCAGCGCAGACCCATTCTGGCAAGCGGGCCAGCGAGGCCTGGAGCTGGTCTCGCGAGGCCAGGACGAAGCTGCCGAAGGGCAGCTACGAAAGGCCCTCGAACGTTACCCCGATGAGCCAGCCTTTCTCGGTGGGCTGGGCCGCTCGCTGATGCGTCCCGGGCGCCGCCCCGAGGCCCTTCGCTATTTCGAACGGACCAAGACCCACGAGCAGGACATCGACAACCTGACCAAGTGGAACGACCTGATTGCAGCCACTAGCTACTGGTTGACGCTCGAACAGGCCGACCTGGCGCTCGAGCAGCATGATGCGGCCCAGGCCCAGGCGCGCTATTCCGCCGCGCTGCGCCAGCAGCCGGACAGCCTGTTCGCCCGCGTCGGGCTGGCACAAGTCGCCGAACAGCAGGGGCGCACCGAGGATGCCGAAGCCGGCTACCGTCAGGTACTCGAGCACGAGCCAGGCAACGGCAGTGCCATCCGCGGGCTGGTCCGGCTGTATCGCAGTCAGTCGAGCGATCGGGCGCTGGCTTTCATCGACTCGCTGGCTTCGGCGCAGCGTCAGACCTTCGAGCCACTGCGCCGCGATCTGCTGCTCGAGCGCTACACCAGCCGGGCGGAACAGGCCCTGCAGGCACAGAATCACGCCGCCGCCCTTACGGCGCTGCGGCAGGCCCGGGCGCTCGCACCGGCGGATCCTTGGCTGGCCTATCGACTGGCCAACCTGCTTGAGGAGCAGGGCCAGCGACGTCAGGCCGATGCCGTATTCGCAGACCTGCTGCGGCGCCAGCCCGGCGACCCCACTGCCCACTATGCCCATGGGCTCTACCTGGCGGCAGCCCAACGCGACGTTGCTGCCTTGGCAACGCTCGGCGACGTTGCCCCAGAACTATGGGACGAAGGTATGCGCACGCTCGCCGCTCGCGTCCAGCGTCGCCAGTTGCTAGAACGTGCTGAAACGCTGCGCGCCAGCGGGCGCGAGGCCGCCGCGGTCGGGCTGATCGAACACGCGGTGCGCGAGAATGGAGGGCCACCTGATGATCTCGTCATGCTGGCCGACTGGGCGGCGAGCCGTGGTGAGCCTGACAAGGCGCTCGACTACCTGCAACAGGCCTTGAAGCTCGATCGTCAGCATGCCGGCGCACGCCTGGCCCGTATCGAGGTACTGGTGGCCGCCAACCGCCTCGCCGAGGCACGCGATAGGCTCGTGCACGACGTGCCGCAGCTGGCTGCAGGGGACATCAATGGGCGTCGCCGACTGGCCAACAGCTGGGCAGCGGTCGGCGAACTCGCAACCGCCCGTACGCAGCTGATCGCGCTCGAACGCCAGCAGGCGGAGGCCGATCCTCTGTTGCGCCGTGATACCGCCCGCCTGCTGCGCGACAGCGAGCCGCAGCAGGCCATCGGCCTCTACCGACAGGCCATGCTCGAAGCCGGGCTGCTGGCGGGTGCCGACGACGCAGCGAGCATGACAGCGGCAACGCGTACCGACGCGAACGACGACTGGCTCGCGCGCAGCCTGCGCAGCGACCTGGCCGAGCTGTACCAGGCGCAGAATCCGACGCTGACGCTGCAGCACCACTTCGGCTGGCGCAACGACGACGGCACGCCCGGCATCTCGGAACTGAAGTCCAACACCACACTGCTCCACCTGCAATGGCCGGGCGCCGGCCAGCGACGCTTCCTACGTGCCGAGCGCATCGATCTCAACGCCGGCTCGCTCGAAGCCGACCGGCAAACCGGTCGCGGTCCTGACTTCGGCGCCTGCCGCGAGACCGATGGCTGTGATGGCAAGCGCCAGCAAACCGATGCCTTGATGCTGGCGGGGGGAATCGGCAACGATCGGCTGGCGCTCGACGCCGGGTTCAGCCAGGGTTTCGAAATCGACAATCTGTTCGGCGGACTGAGCGCCAACGGTGATCTCGGCCCGCTGGGCTGGTCGCTCACCGCTTCCCGCCGACCGATGAGCAACTCGCTACTGTCCTTTGGCGGCAGCGTCGACCCGGCCACCGACACGCGCTGGGGGGCGGTCACCGCCAACGGTGCCAGCCTTGGCCTGAGCGTGGATGAAGGCGGTGCCCATGGCGTCTGGGCCAACCTTGGCCAGCACTGGCTGCGCGGCGAAAGAGTTGCCGACAACCAGCGGTTCACCGGTATGGCCGGCTACTACTACAAGTGGCTCGACCGCGTGGACGAACGCCTGCGCACGGGCCTGACGTACATCCACTTCAGCTACGAGCGCGACCTCAGCGGCCATACGCTGGGTCAGGGCGGCTACTGGAGCCCTCAACGCTACGACTCCATCGGCGTACCGGTCAGCTATGCCTGGCGCAACGCGGAGTGGTCCATTCTGCTCGAAGGCGGTTTGGGATGGGCAGTCTCGAGCAGTGACGATAGCCGCCGCTACCCGCTAGACGAGCTGAACGCCCGGCTCCCGATCATTTCACCGCAGGCAGCCAGCGAAGTGAGCGAGGGCTCGACCAGCCGCGGCGTCAGCTACCGCCTGCAAGGCCTGTTCGAGCGTCGCCTGACCGATCACTTCGTGCTCGGCGGTGCATTCAACTGGGTCTACAGCGAGGACTACGCGCCGAGCAGTGCACTGCTTTTTCTGCGCTATCACTTCGCACCGTGGCGCGGCGACCTGTCCTGGCCGGTGGAGCCGCTGCAGCCATACGCCGAATTCCGCTGAGCGTCGGCAGCCGCTCATTCGCGAGTCCACCCCGTGGCGGTGGCAGGTATACTGCCGCCCTTTCCGGCCGGACGGCCGTTTCATCCCCGCCCGCAGGACCCCGAGATGGACAGCATCAATTCCCGCATAGCCGAAGAACTGGGCGTGCGCCCGCAGCAGGTCGCCGCCGCCGTGGCACTGCTCGACGAAGGCTCGACCGTGCCCTTCATCGCCCGTTACCGCAAGGAAGTCACCGGCAGCCTGGACGACACCCAGCTGCGCAACCTGGAAGAGCGCCTGCGCTATCTGCGCGAACTCGAAGACCGCCGCGGTGCGATCCTCTCCAGCATCGCCGAGCAGGGCAAGCTGACCGCCGAGCTGGAGCGTGAGATCAAGCTGGCCGACACCAAGACGCGCCTGGAAGACCTTTATCTGCCGTACAAGCAGAAGCGTCGCACCAAGGGCCAGATCGCGCTCGAGGCCGGCCTCGGCGAGCTGGCCGATGCGCTGTTCGGCAACCCGGAGCTGGCCCCGGAGCAGGAAGCCGAGCGCTTCATCGATGCCGACAAGGGCTTCGCCGATGTGAAGGCGGTGCTCGAGGGCGCCAAGTACATCCTCATGGAGCGCTTCGCCGAGGACGCCGATCTGCTGGCCAGGCTGCGCGAGTTCCTCAAGCACAACGCCACCCTGGCCGCGCGCGTGGTGCCGGGCAAGGAAGCCGAAGGCGCCAAGTTCAGCGATTACTTCGAGCATGACGAGCCGTTCAAGGCGGTGCCTTCGCACCGTGCGCTGGCAATCTTCCGCGGGCGCAACGAGGGCGTGCTGTCGATCGCGCTGAAGGTCGGCGACGAAGTGCCGGGCAACCTGCACCCTTGCGAGGTCATGGTCGCCGAGCGCTTCGGCATCGCCAACCGCGGCCGTGCTGCCGACAAGTGGCTGGCCGAGGTGGTGCGCTGGACCTGGAAGGTCAAGCTCTACACCAGCCTGGAAACCGACCTGTTCGGCGAACTGCGCGAGCAGGCCGAGGACGAGGCGATCAGCGTGTTCGCCCGCAACCTGCACGACCTGCTGCTGGCCGCACCGGCCGGCCCGCGCGCGGTACTGGCGCTCGACCCGGGCCTGCGTACCGGCTGCAAGGTTGCGGTGGTCGACGCCACCGGCAAGCTGCTCGACACCGCCACGGTCTACCCGCACGCCCCGCGCAACGACTGGGACGGCACCCTGGCGATCCTCGCCAAGCTGTGCGCCAAGCACGCCGTCGACCTGATCGCCATCGGCAACGGCACCGCCAGCCGCGAGAGCGACAAGCTGGCCGGCGAGCTGATCAAGAAGCTGCCGGGCCTCAAGCTCACCAAGATCATGGTCAGCGAGGCCGGTGCTTCGGTGTACTCGGCCTCGGAGCTGGCCGCCAAGGAATTCCCCGACCTGGATGTGTCGCTGCGTGGCGCGGTGTCCATCGCCCGGCGCCTGCAGGACCCGCTCGCCGAACTGGTGAAGATCGAGCCCAAGGCCATCGGCGTCGGCCAGTACCAGCACGACGTCTCCCAGCTCAAGCTGGCGCGCTCGCTGGATGCGGTGGTCGAGGACTGCGTGAACGCCGTCGGCGTGGACGTGAACACCGCCTCGGCGGCGCTTCTGGCGCGCATCTCCGGGCTCAACGCGACCCTGGCGCAGAACATCGTGCAATTCCGCGACGCCAATGGCGCGTTCAAGTCGCGCAGCGAGCTGAAGAAAGTGCCGCGCCTGGGCGAGAAGACCTTCGAGCAGGCCGCCGGCTTCCTCCGTGTGATGAACGGTGACAACCCCCTGGACGCCTCGGCGGTGCACCCGGAGACCTACCCGCTGGTCAAGCGCATCGCCGCCGATACCGGCCGCGACATCCGTTCGCTGATCGGCGACTCGGGCTTCCTCAAGCGCCTTGACCCGGCCAGGTTCACCGACGAAACCTTCGGCCTGCCGACCGTCACCGACATCCTCAAGGAGCTGGACAAGCCCGGCCGCGACCCGCGTCCGGAGTTCAAGACCGCCGAGTTCCAGGATGGCGTCGAGACGCTCGCCGACCTCAAGCCCGGCATGACACTCGAGGGCGTGGTGACCAACGTCACCAACTTTGGCGCCTTTGTCGACATCGGCGTGCATCAGGATGGTCTGGTGCACATCAGCGCCCTGTCGGAGAAGTTCGTCAAGGACCCCTACGAGGTGGTCAAGGCCGGCGACATCGTCAAGGTCAAGGTGATGGAAGTGGACATCCCGCGCCAGCGCATCGGCCTGTCCATGCGCCTGAACGATACCCCCGGGGAGAAGATCGAAGGGCAACGCGGCGGCCCGTCGCGCGGTAACAGCCCGCGCAGCGAGCGCCACTCGAAGCAGGACAAGCCGGCGCCGGCCAATGCCGGCATGGCCGCGCTGTTCGCCAATGCCAAGCAGCTGAGGAAATAAGCATGAGCATTCAAGTCGAGGCGGTGGGTAACTCCAGCGCCTTCGGCCGCCTGCTCGGCCTGGAGATCCATCAGGTCGGCCAGGGCGAGGCCGTGCTCGGCCTGACCATGCACGACGGCTTGCGCAATCTGCACGGCAAGCTGCACGGCGGCGCACTGTTCTCGCTGATCGACACGGCCATGGGTCAGGCCAGCCACAGCCTGGGCGACGGCTCGCCGAACAGCGTGACGCTCGAATGCAAGGTCAACTACATCCGCCCGGTCACCGACGGCGAGCTGCGCTGCCGCGCCTGGGTGGTGCATGGTGGCCGGCGCACCCAGGTGCTCGAGGCCGAGGTGCATCAGGGCGACAAGCTGATCGCCAAGGCCCAGGCGACCTTCGCCTGCCTGTAATACCGGCCGAAGCGCGGCAACCCCGCGCTTTTTCTTGTCGTCTGACGCTTGAAGCCGCCGAGCCGCCCCCCCATATTGGCCCGACTGTCGGTGAAGGAATCCACACCTTGAGCGATCTTCTCTCCCATCGTCTGGCATTGCTGGCCGAGCACTCCAACCTGCCCCTGCTCCGCCAATGCCTGCACGGGATCGAGCGCGAATGCCTGCGTGTCGACAGCCACGGCCAGCTGGCCCTGACGCCGCACCCGTCGACGCTGGGCTCGGCACTGACCCATCCGCACATCACCACGGACTATTCCGAAGCGCTGCTGGAGTTCATTACCGGCACTGCCAGCGACCCGCAGCAGACCCTCGACGAGCTCGACGCCATCCACCGCTTCACCTACACGCGGCTGCAGGACGAGCTCCTGTGGAGCCCGTCGATGCCCTGCCCGCTGCCGGACGAGGCCGACATCCCCATCGCCGAGTACGGCCGCTCCAATGTCGGCCGGCTCAAGCATGTCTACCGTCAGGGCCTGGCGCTGCGCTATGGCAAGACCATGCAGTGCATCGCCGGGATCCACTACAACTTCTCGCTGGCCGAAGGCATCTGGCCCTTGCTGCAGGCCGACGACGGCGATCGCCGTTCGCCGCAGGCCTACCAGTCCTCGCGCTACATCGCGCTGATCCGCAACTTCCGCCGCTACAGCTGGCTGCTGATGTACCTGTTCGGCGCCTCGCCGGCACTGGACAAGGGCTTCCTGCGCGGCCGCCCGCACCAGCTCGAGCAGCTCGACGCCGATACCCTCTACCTGCCCTACGCCACCAGCCTGCGGATGAGCGACCTGGGCTACCAGAACAATGCCCAGGCCGGCCTGACGCCCTGCTACGACGACCTCGACAGCTACACCGAGAGCCTGCACGCCGCGGTGTCCACGCCCTACCCGCCCTACGCGGCGCTGGGTATCAAGGACGCCGCGGGCAACTGGCAGCAGCTCAACACCAACGTGCTGCAGATCGAGAACGAGTACTACTCGAACATCCGCCCCAAGCGCGTCACCGCCACCGGCGAGCGCCCGCTGCAGGCGCTGCGCGCACGCGGCATCCAGTACATCGAAGTGCGCTGCCTGGACATCAACCCGTTCCTGCCGCTGGGCATCGACCTGGCCGAGGCGCGCTTCCTCGACGCCTTCCTGCTGTTCTGCGCGCTCGACGAAAGCCCCTGCCTGGCCGCCTGCGAATGCGGCGCGGCCACCGACAACTTCCTGCGCGTGGTCAACGAGGGCCGGCGCCCGGAATTGACCCTGCGCCGCGGCGAGCAGGAGGTCGGCCTGCAGCAGTGGGCCGGCGAGCTGCTCGAACGCATCGGCCTGGTTGCCGCGCAGCTCGACCAGAGCCAGGGCGGCGAGGCCCACGCCCAGGCGCTGGCCGAGCAGCAGGCCAAGGTCGCCGACAGCCGCCTGACACCCTCGGCGCAGGTACTGCAGGCCATGCGCGACACGGGCGAGAGTTTCACCCGCTTCGCCATGCGCCAGACCCTGCGCCACGCCGAGTATTTCCGCAGCCGCCCGCTGCCGGATGGAGCGCTCGCCCGCTTCGAACAGGCCGCGCGCGAGTCGCTGCAGCAGCAGGCCGCCATCGAGGCGGCCGACAGCCAGGACTTCGACAGCTTCGTCGAGCAGTATCAGCAGAGTCTGGGGTAGTAGGAGCCGGAGTGAGGCTGTGCGGTAGAGATCAGCGGTCGCCAGGTGCGGCCGCTTTTTCTTTGGCGCCGTGCAAGGCGCAACCTGCAGGCCGGGCGAGCAAAGCGCGGCGTCAGGCATAGAGGCGCGCGCCGAAACCTCACCCAAACAAGGTGGAAAACGCTGCGCGGTTTTCCACCCTACGGTTGTTCTGGCCTCTTACGGGGCGGCTGCCAACAGCAACTCGCCAATCGCCAGGAAGGCAAGCCTTCGGCTCCCCAAAGTCGCAGGTCATCTGCGATCGCGGCGCTACAGACTCTTTTCGAAAATCTTCGAATTGCGCTGGAAGTTGTACAGCGAAGCCCGCGCCGCCGGCAGCCGCTCGACGCCGATCGGCTCGAAGCCGCGCTCGCGGAACCAGTGCGCGGTGCGCGTGGTGAGCACGATGAGCTTTTTCAGCCCCAGCTTGCGGGCGCGCTCCTCGATGCGCTCGAGCAGCTCGTCGCCGCGCCCGCCATGGCGGTATTCCGGATTGACCGCCAGGCACGCCAGCTCGCCGGCGTCCGAGTCGGCGATCGGATAGAGCGCCGCGCAGGCGATGATCAACCCGTCGCGCTCGACGATGCTGAACTGCTCGACCTCGCGCTCGAGCACCTCGCGCGAGCGGCGCACCAGAATGCCCTGTTCCTCCAGCGGGGTGATCAGATCGATCAACCCGCCGACGTCCTCGATGGTCGCCTCGCGCAGCTGTTCGAACTGCTCCTGGGTCACCAGGGTGCCGGCACCGTCACGGGTGAACAGCTCGTTGAGAAGCGCGCCGTCGTCGGCGTAGCTGACCACATGGCTGCGCCGCACGCCGCCGCGGCAGGCCTGCGCGGCGGCATCGAGCAGCTCGGCCTGATACTGGCTGCCGAGGCGCTGGACGTAGGCCGGGATCTGTTGCGGGCGCAGTTCGCGCACCAGCTGGCCGTCTTCGTCGAGCAGGCCCGGCTCGGCACCGTAGAGCACCAGCTTGTCGGCGCTGAGATCGATCGCCGCACGTGTGGCGACGTCCTCGCAGGCCAGGTTGAAGATCTCCCCGGTCGGCGAATAGCCCAGCGGCGACAGCAGCACGATGGTGCGTTCGTCGAGCAACCGGCCGATGCCCTTGCGGTCGATGCGTCGCACCTCGCCGGTGTGGTGGTAGTCGACGCCGTCGAGCACGCCGATCGGCCGTGCAGTGACGAAGTTGCCGCTGGCCACGCGCAGCCGCGCGCCCTGCATCGGCGAAGCGGCCATGTCCATCGACAGCCGCGCTTCCAGCGCGATGCGCATCTGCCCGACCGCGTCGATCACGCATTCGAGCGTCTGCGCGTCGGTGATGCGCAGGTCGCGGTGAAAGCGCGGCTCGATACCCCGCGCCGCCAGGCGCGCCTCGATCTGCGGACGCGAGCCGAACACCAGCACCAGGCGCACGCCAAGGCTGTGCAGCAAGACGAGGTCGTGGACGATGTTGGCGAAGTTCGGGTGCGCGACGCCGTCGCCGGGCAACATCACCACGAAGGTGCGCTCACGGTGCGAATTGATGTAGGGCGAGGAGTCGCGAAGCCAGGTGACGTAGTCGTGCATGCGGAAATCCGTGTGCTGTCGCGCTGCGCTCAGGCGTGGGCCGGACGCAGGCAGTAATGTTCGATCAGGCTGCGCAGCAGGCCGAGGGTCGGCTCGATACGCGCGAGCTCCAGGTACTCGTCGGGCTGGTGCGCACAGGCGATGTCGCCGGGGCCGAGCACCAGCGTCTGGCAGCCGAGCTGCTGAAGATAAGGCGCTTCGGTGGCGAACGCTACCGCCTCGGCCTGGTGCCCGGTCAGGCGTTCGGCCAGGCGCACCAGCTCGCTGTCAGCCCGCTGCTCGAAGGCCGGCACGCTGGGGAAGATCGGCCCCAAGTCGATCTTCACCTGGTGCTGCTCGGCGACCGGCGCCAGCCGCTGGCGGATCGTCGTGCGCAGGCTTTCGGCATCCATCCCCGGCAGCGGACGCAGGTCGAATTCCAGCGCGCATTGGCCGCAGATGCGGTTGGGGTTATCGCCGCCGTGGATGCAGCCGAGGTTGAGCGTCGGCGTCGGCACGTCGAACAGCGGATTGCTGTACTCGCGCTGCCACTGCCCGCGCAGCGCGATCAGCTCGCCGAGCGCGGCATGCATCGCTTCCAGCGCGCTGTGGCCGTAGGCCGGGTTGGAGGAGTGGCCGCTCTGCCCGAGGATATCCAGACGCTCCATCATGATGCCCTTGTGCAGCCGCACGGGGCGCAGGCCAGTGGGCTCGCCGATCACCGCGGCGCGCCCCAGCGGCCGCCCGGCGGCAGCCAGCGCACGGGCGCCGGACATGGAGCTTTCCTCGTCGCAGGTGGCGAGGATCAGCAGCGGCTGGCGGAACGGTTGGTCGAGCAGCGTGCGCACCGCCTCGATGGCCAGGGCGAAGAAGCCCTTCATGTCACAGCTGCCCAGCCCGTACCAGCGATCATCGGCCTCGCGCAGCCGTAGCGGGTCACTGTTCCACAGGCCGGCATCGTAGGGCACGGTGTCGCTGTGGCCGGCCAGCACCAG
Source organism: Stutzerimonas sp. CXK-1 (assembly GCF_057738225.1). Lineage (NCBI taxonomy): Bacteria > Pseudomonadati > Pseudomonadota > Gammaproteobacteria > Pseudomonadales > Pseudomonadaceae > Stutzerimonas > Stutzerimonas sp. CXK-1. Next base: position 3,880,035 of record NZ_CM173217.1, read on the forward strand.
ACCGCCGGGGCCACTACCGTAGCTGGCCAGCAGATTGAACTTGCCGGGGGCGACTTGCTGGGTCTCGCAGGCGAAGCCGAGGTCGCCGAGCCAGGCGGCGAGCAGCTCGATCACCGGCTCGTTGGTCTGGTCCCAGTGCGGCTGCGTGCAGCTCACCGACGGCGCGGCGATGAGCGCGGCGAACTGCTGCTTGAAGTCGGGAATGGCCACCGAAGCTACCTCCTGAAGGTTGCGGCCCTTCAGTGAAGCATGAAACGGGCCGCGAGCGGCGCCAAAACAGCAGCGCCCCGTCGAAACGGGGCGCGCGCGACAGCCGGTGGGCTCAGGTGAAGATGAACTTGAGCACGGTGAAGAACACGATGGCGAGGAAGGCACCGGCCGGCAGGGTGATCAGCCAGGACATGAAGATCGAGCCGACCACGCCCAGGTTCAGCGCACCGATCCCGCGCGCGATGCCGATACCCAGCACCGCGCCGACCAGCGTGTGGGTGGTCGAGACCGGCAGGCCGATGGCCGAGGCGCCGACCACGGTGGTCGCAGTGGCCAGCTCGGCGGCGAAGCCACGGCTGGGCGTCAGCTCGGTGATTTCCTTGCCGATGGTGGCGATCACCTTGTAACCGTAGGTGGCCAGGCCGATGACGATACCGACCGCGCCGAGCAGCAGCACCCAGCCCGGTACCGCGGATTTGGCGGCGATCTCGGCCGCGCCTTCGGACTGGATGACGCCAACGATGGCTGCCAGCGGGCCGACCGCATTGGCCACGTCGTTGGCCCCGTGGGCAAAGGCCATGGAGCAGGCGGTGAAGATCATCAGCACGGCGAAGACCTTTTCCACACTGGCGAAGTGGAAGGTCTTGTCGGCTTCCAGGTCCAGCTTGATGCGGCTGAGCAGCGCGACGCCGAGCAACGCAACCAGCACGCCGATACCCAGCGCGACCAGCACGCCCTGCTCGCTGGTCAGCTGCAGGCCGACGTGCTTGAGACCCTTGGTCACGGTCATCAGCGCGACCATGAAGCCGGTGAGGAACATGTACAGCGGGACGAAACGCTTGGCGTTCTCGAACGGGTGATCGGTGTTGATGATCAGCTTCTGCACGCTCATGAACAGACCGAAGGCGACCACCCCCGAGAGCATCGGCGTGACCACCCAGCTGGCGACGATCGGGCCGATGGCCTCCCAGTGCACCGCATCGAGCGAGACGCCGACCGCGGCGAAGCCGATCACCGCGCCGACGATCGAGTGGGTGGTGGAAACCGGCCAGCCCTTCATGGTGGCGATCAGCAGCCAGGTGCCCGCGGCCAGGAGCGCCGACATCATGCCCAGCACCATCAGGTCCGGGGCGATCACCTGGGCGTCGACGATGCCATTCTTGATCGTTTCGGTGACTTCGCCGCCGGCCAGGTAGGCACCGCAGAACTCGAAGATCATGGCGATGAAGATCGCCTGCTTGATGGTCAGCGCACGCGAGCCGACCGAGGTGCCCATGGCGTTGGCCACGTCGTTGGCGCCCACGCCCCAGGCCATGAAGAAACCGAACGCGCAGGCGAGTACCAGGAGTACGAGGCCGTAATCCGAGATGAGAGACATAGAAGAATTACCTGTTGAACCCAGAAAGGACGCTGGCGCTTAGCGCGCCAGCAATTGTTCCAGTCGGTTGCCGACTCGCTCGGCCCGGTCGGCCACGTCGCCAATCCACTCGATGATCTTGTAGAGGAAGATCACGTCCACCGGCGGAAGGTCCTTTTCCAGCTTGTACAGGCTGCGGCGTACCGTGACCTGCATGCGGTCGGTGTCACGCTCGATTTCCTCGAGCTCCTCGACCATTTTCTCGACCAGTGTCGCCTCACGGCCACTGAAGCCGGTCTCGAGCAACGAATCCAGTTCCTTGAGCGCCTTCAGGGCCTGGGCGCTGGCATCCACGCTGCGCTGCACGTAGGCGAGCATCTGCGGTTGCAGGTCCTGCGGGACCTTCATGCAGCGGCCCAGGATCAGCCCGGCGATGTCCTTGGCACGGTTGGCGATTTTGTCCTGTACACTCAGCAAATCCAGCAGATCGGAGCGCGGAACCGGCAGGAACAGGCTTTTCGGCAGGTGCTGGCGGACGCTCTTCTTGAGCTTGTCGGCCTCGTTCTCCAGCTGGGCCATCTCTTTCTGGATCTGCTCGACACGCTCCCAGTCCTCGGCCATGACCGCCTGGAAGAGCGGCACCAGGTTGGCAGCACATTCGTGAGACTTGGCCATGTGCTGCTGCATCGGCCCGATGGGCGAGCGGCCGAACAGGCTGACGAAAGGATTGACTGGCATAGGGTGGGCCCCGGTTTCAAAGAGGCGCCAAGTATACGGACGTGCCCGAACACCCGCCACCGCGTGAAAGAAAGCTGAAACAACTCACACTATAGGCATCTGTCGGCACCATGCAGAAAGAAACCGAAATCAAGCTGCGCGCCAGCCGCGAGACCCTTCTGGCGCTGCGCGAGCACCCGCTGCTGAAGAAGCGCAACAAGAGCGGCTGGCAGCGCCACGAACTGTTCAACCAGTATTTCGACAGCCCCGAACACGCCCTGGCCCAGGCGCGCGTCGCGCTGCGCCTGCGCCGCGACGGCGAACAGTACATCCAGACCCTCAAGAGCCGCGGCCAGAGCGTCGCCGGCCTGTCCGAGCGCAACGAATGGGACTGGTATCTGGACAAGCCGAAACTCGACCCGAAAAAGCTCACCGACGACTGCTGGCCGGCCAGCCTCGTAGGCCTCGACAAGAAGACGCTGAAGCCGATCTTCACCACCGATTTCGTGCGCGAAAAGGCCGATATCGCCTGGGGCCGCGGCAAGCAGAAAGTCGTCATCGAGGCCGCGCTCGACCAGGGCCAGGTACTCGCCGGCAAGGCCGCCGAACCGATCAGCGAACTGGAGCTGGAGCTGCGCCAGGGCGAGCCGGCAGCACTGCTGGAGCTGGCCATCGAACTGGCCGCCGAACTGCCGCTGATGCCCTGCGACATCAGCAAGGCCGAGCGTGGCTATCGCCTGCACGACCCGGCGCACTACCAGGTGCAGCTGCCGGCCCCGTCACTCACCGCCACCATGCCGCTGGACCAGGCGATTCCGGCGCTGGCCTGGCACCTGCTGGGCAACAGCGGCCGCCTGGCCGAGCAGTATCGCCACAGCGGGCACTGGCGCCTGCTGGCCGACTGGTTCGAACAGCTGACCGGGCTGCGGGCACTGCTCGCCAGCCTTGGCCAGGCCGCGCCGCGGGCCAGCACCCGTGAGCTGCGCGAGCTGCTCGACGCGCTGATCGGCGACTGGCGCCCGCGCATCGAGGCCGGGCAGCAGGACGAGCAGCTGCGGCAGCAGGCCCCCGGCCTGTTCGCCGAGGAGCTTGGCCAGACCCGTTGGGGGCTGCTCTCGCTCAAGGCCTCTCTGTGGCTGCTGCAAAGCGGCTGGCAGAACGGCCGCAATGCCCGCGGCGATCGCCAGGGCGCTGCCCCGCTGGGCAACTGGCTGCTGCATCTGTGCCGCGATGAAGCCAAGGCGCTGCAGCTGCCGCTGTACCAGCGCCAGCCGGAGGATCTGGCCGAGCAGTTGCCGCGCATGGAGCGCCTGCTGGTCTGGCTGAAGCTCGCCCGCAGCGTGCTCGACCTGCCCGAAGTCGATCGTCTGTATGGCGAGCTGGCCAAGCTGCAGACGCTGGCCAGCGAACCGCTCAGCGAAGAGAGCCGCCCGCGGCGCAGCGAGCAGGCGCATCGCGTCTGGACCCTGCCGGCCTGGAAGCGGCTGGAAAGGTAACTGCCGGGATGAGCGCTGCGGCGCAGCGCCGGCCACCGCCCTTCCGGTAGGGTCGCCGGTGCTGTCCCGCCCGATTGCCTGAGGACCCCCATGACCGTCTTGAACAGCCCTGCCCGGGACCGCTTTCTCGACCTCAACGACCTGCTGCGCGAACTGGTTGCCCAGGGCCACGTCAGCCAGGACACGGCAGAGCAATGTCTGGCAGTGCGCCGCAGCATGACGAACACCCAGCAACACCCGCTGGAGTTCCTCGCCGCGCAGCAGATCGACGACCTGCGGCATCCCGGGCGCAAGCTCGACCTGGAAAGCCTGACCGTCTGGCTCGCCGAACAGGCCGGCCAACCCTACCTGCGCATCGACCCGCTGAAGATCGATGTCGCCGCCGTCACCCCGCTGATGTCCTACGCGTTCGCCCAGCGGCACGGCATCCTCGCCGTCGCGGTGGAGCCCGGCGCGGTCACCATCGCCAGCGCCCAGCCCTTCGTGCAGGGCTGGGAGGCCAACCTCACCCACGTGCTCAAGCGGCCGATCAAGCGCGTGGTGGCCAACCCGGCGGACATCCAGCGCTTCACCGTCGAGTTCTACCGCCTGGCCCGCTCGGTCAGCGGTGCCTCGGCCGGCGAGCAGAAGCCCAGTGGCAGCGGCAACTTCGAGCAGCTGCTCAACCTCGGCGCCAGCGACCAGGAACCCGACGCCAACGACGCACATATCGTCAACATCGTCGACTGGCTGTTCCAGTACGCCTTCCAGCAGCGCGCCAGCGACATCCACATCGAGCCGCGACGCGAACAGGGCACGGTGCGCTTTCGCATCGACGGCGTGCTGCACAACGTCTATCAGTTTCCGCCGCAGGTCAGCATGGCAGTGGTCAGCCGGTTGAAGTCGCTCGGCCGCATGAACGTCGCCGAGAAACGCAAGCCACAGGACGGCCGGGTCAAGACGCGCACCCCCGACGGCAACGAGGTCGAGCTGCGCCTGTCGACCCTGCCGACCGCGTTTGGCGAAAAGATGGTGATGCGCATCTTCGACCCCGAGGTGCTGCTGAAAAGCTTCGACCAGCTCGGCTTCTCCGGCGACGATCTCAAGCGCTGGCAGAGCATGACCGGCCAACCTAACGGCATCATCCTGGTCACCGGGCCGACCGGCTCGGGCAAGACCACCACGCTGTACACCACGCTCAAGCAGCTGGCGACGCCCGAAGTTAACGTCTGCACCATCGAGGACCCGATCGAGATGATCGAGGGCGCCTTCAACCAGATGCAGGTGCAGCACAACATCGACCTGACCTTTGCCAGCGGTGTACGCGCGCTGATGCGCCAGGACCCGGACATCATCATGGTCGGCGAGATCCGCGACCTGGAGACCGCCGAGATGGCGATCCAGGCGGCACTGACCGGCCACCTGGTGCTCTCGACCCTGCATACCAACGACGCGCCGAGCGCGATCACCCGCCTGCTCGAACTCGGCGTGCCGCATTACCTGCTCAAGGCCACGCTGCTCGGCGTCATGGCCCAGCGCCTGGTGCGCACCCTCTGCCCGCACTGCAAGCAGCCCACCGCGCTCGACGCCGACGACTGGCAGACGCTGACCCGCCCGTGGAACGCGCCGCTACCGACCCATGCGCAGCGGGCGGTCGGCTGCCTGGAATGCCGCGATACCGGTTATCGCGGGCGCGCCGGCGTCTACGAGATCATGCTGATGAACGACGCCATCAAGCCGCTGATCACCGCCGACACCGACCTCGTTGCGCTGCGCCGGGCCGCGTTCAAGGATGGCATGCGCAGTCTGCGCCTGTCCGGCGCACAGAAGATCGCGGCCGGGCTGACCACCATTGACGAAGTGCTGCGGGTGACACCCCAGAGCGAGCAACGCTAGGGGTTTTCGCTCCGGGGCGCGCGAAGCGCCCCCTGCCTCACGCGGCACGGGCTCGGCAGACGCCGAGCGCAGCGTTGCCAGCCATTGGCGATGCGAGGTTCAGCCGTCCGAACGCGCGGCCAGGATGCCCGCCACCTGGTTCGGCTTGCAGTTCAGGTAGGCCGAATTGCGCACCCACTTCTGGTCCGGATACCAGGAAAACATGAACTGCCCACCCTTGAGGCTGTCGACCACCATGCGTGCGACCTCCGGGCGTACTGCCGGGCAGCCCTGGCTGCGACCGATGCGCCCCTGGGTGGCGATCCAGGCCGGGTTCACATAGGCCGCCGGATGGATGACGATGGCGCGCTCGCGGGCGCGGTCGTTGATGCCCGGCTCCAGCCCGTCCATGCGCAGCGAATAGCCATGCTTGCCGGTGTAGCTTTCGGCCGTGCGGAACAACCCGATGCTGGACTGGTGGCTGCCGACGCGGTTGGAAAAGCGCGTCGCCAGGTTCTCACCGGACTTCTGCCCATGGGCCACGAAATCACGCAGCAACAGACGCTGCTGGCGAAGGTCGAAGATCCACAGGCGACGCTCGGACGAGGGACGGGAGAAATCGATGACCGCCAGGCGGTCGGCCGGGGTGGCGCCATTGTTCACCGCGCACTGCATGGCGGCGACGGCATGGGTAAGGACCTGACGGTCAAGCTTGGGCGCTGTCCTGGCGAGGCTGTCGACCAGCGGTTCGTAGGCCGGCGCGCCGGCAAGAGCCGGGGACGCCAGGGCGACGAGACCTGCCGCCAGGCAGAGACGTCGAAGCAGTGCAAGCATGATGTAACCTCTTCGGGCACGGCTGCCGACTTCCTGTCCGCCGGCGCCTACCACCGCTGCCAATAGACGGCAGCGACTCAGGTTCGAGCGATCGGACGGATCGCTCGACGCGATATGTTGTTAGGGTCTTATGACCTGCAGCCCGGCGATGCCGGGTGCCGCGGCGCAGTCTAGCAGTCGTGGGCTGGCTCTGGAGCGAAACCTTGTTCAAAAAACGTGCATTCTGTCTGACCGTCTGGCTGGTTCTGCTGCCGTTCGCGGCCACGGCCAATCCACCCGCGCCGACCGTGAATCCGCTTGCCGAGGCGCTGGCGGCGCCCGCAAGCAGTTGCGACGTGCTGCGCCCGGCGCCGGTCGGCGCTGCGCTCGAACGCCTCGAGGCGTTCTATCGCGGTCGCGACTACCAGCTCGCCTGGCGAGACTACCGGCAGATCGATCACCTGCTTGAAGCGTTGGAGTCACTGGCCGACGACGGCCTCTCGCCGGCCAGTTATGCCCCGCAGAAGATCCGCCGGCTGACCCACAGCGCCTCCAGCGACCCACGGCACCGCCTCTGCGCCGACATCGTGGCCAGCCATGCCTACCTGCAGGCGCTGGATCACCTGGCGCACGGCAGGCTCCAGCAGGACGCACTCGAGCCGCTCTGGCGCAGCCCGGACAGCCCTGCACGCGAAGACCCGCACCAGACCCTCGCCCGCGCCTGGCGCGGCCTGGACGACCCACGCCAGGCGCTGGCCTCGGCGCGCCCTGAGCTGCCGCAGTACCGGCAGCTGCGTCAGGTCTACGCCGAACGGCGCCGCCAGGCGCTGCCGGACTGGCAGCCGATACCCGCCGGGCCCAGCCTGCATCCGGACGAGCGCGACGTGCGCGTGCCCCTTCTGCGCCGGCGCTTGCTCGGCGACACGGCTGCGCCCGCGGGCGAAGCCGAGCGCTACGACGCCACACTGGCCGCAGCAGTGCGCGCCTTTCAGCTGCATCACGGGATCGAGCAAGACGGCGTGGTCGGTCGCAGCACGCTCGCCGCGCTCAACGTCAGCCCGGCGAGCCGGCTCGATCAACTGCGCATCAACCTCGAGCGGCTGCGCTGGCTGGCGGCCGAGCTGGACTCGCGTTCGCTGCTGGTGAACATCGCCGGCGCCTCGCTCAGCTATATCGAGGACGGCCAGACGCGCTGGCGCACCCGCACCCAGGTCGGCCGCGAAGCGCGGCGCACGCCACCGCTCAAGTCGCGCGTGACGCGCCTGACCCTCAATCCGACCTGGACGGTGCCGCCGACCATCCTGCGCGAGGACAAGCTGCCGCTGATCCGCCAGGATCCGGAGTATCTCGCGCGCAGCCGCATGAGCGTGCTCGACCGCCAGGGCAACCGGCTGGATCCGGCTACGGTCGATTGGCACAACCCCGGCGGCATCATGCTGCGCCAGGACGCCGGGCCGGAGAACCCGCTGGGTCGCGTGGCCATCCGCTTCGCCAATCCCTTCTCGGTCTACCTGCATGACACCCCGAGCCAGGCGCTGTTCGCCCGCGCCGGACGCACCACCAGTTCCGGCTGCGTGCGTGTGCAGGACGCCATGCACCTGGTCGACCTGCTGCTGCAGGATGGCGAGCGCGAGCGCGTGGCCGAGCTGCTCGAAAGCGGCCGCACCCACGAATACCGGCTGGCGCGGCCGACGCCCATCCTCATGGCCTACTGGACGGCCGAAGCGCAGGAAGACGGCGAGCTGTTCTTCCATCCCGACATCTACCACCACGATGCCGCGCTGCTGCGGGCCCTCGAGGCGGCCGAGCGCAGCCAGCCCTGAGGCCGCAGAGGACGACCGCTCGGCGGCACGACCAGCGGCCGGGCGCTGAACCATGCGGGGCTGATGTAGTCTGTTGCTGGGGTTTTCTGCAGCCGTGACCGCCATGCACAAGACCACCCGCACTCCTGCCAGTGGCGCACTGGCCAAAGGCAACGGACAGCCGAGCGACGACACTTGACCCAGCAATCTTCCAGCCCTGCCCTCTGGCACGACCCCGACCGCCTGACTGCTGCGGCGCGCCTGATCGCGCCCGATGCGCGACTGGTCGAACGCCTGCATGGCCTGCTCGGGCTGGCCGCGCAGCTGTGCGAGGCGCCTGCGGTCGCGATCCACCTGATCACCGAGCATCAGGTCACGCTGGCGGCGCTGAACCTACCGGACGGCCCGGTGGCGCTGGAGCACTCGCCCAGTGCGCGGGCGCTCGCGAGCGCGGCGGCGTTCGTCGAGTTCGCCGACGACGACGCAACGGCTCTTTCGCTGAGCGACGGTACGCCCGCGCGGCATTACGCGGCCGTCATCCTGCGCGACGGGCAGCACCGACCGCTCGGTACGCTGTGCGTGCTGAATGCCGCCGTGCAGCCGCTGCCTGCGCAACAGGCCAGGCAGCTGCAGACCCTGGCCGACCAGGTCATGGCACTCTTCGAATTGCGCCTGCAGCGTGAGGACGAGGCCGGCGTGCTCCGCGACGGCCAGCGCCAGGTGGAAATCGCTCACGAGCAGAGCGAGGCCTATGTGCGCCTGCTGCTGGACTCGGCGAGCGAGGCCTTCTATTCCATCGACACCGAAGGCCGGGTGACGCTGTGCAACGAAGCCTTTCTGCGCCTGCTTGGCTTCGCCAGCCGCGACGAAGTGCTCGGCCGCCAGCTGCACGACGTGATCCACCACAGCCACCCCGACGGGCGGCCCTACGACGTCCGCGATTGCCCGATCCACCGTAGCGCGCGCAGCGGCGAGTCCGCCCATGTCGAGCGCGAGCTGTTCTTCCGCCAGGACGGCAGCGCACTGCCGGTCGAATACCGCGTCGTGCCGGTCTACCGCGACGGCGTGCTGCAGGGTGCGCTCTGCACCTTTGCCGACGTCAGCGAGCGCACCCGCCGCGAAGCCCTGCAGGCGCTACTGCTGGACATCAGCGACCGCCTGCAGGCCAGCAGCGAGCACATCGACCTGCGCTGCGTGCTCGATGCTCGCCTCGGACGGCTGACCAACAGCGACGGTATCGCCCTCGGCCACCTGGACGGTGACGATGCGCTGGTACTGACCGAACAATGGCACGCGCCGAATGCCGGCGACCGCCTTGGCCGGCACCCGCTCGGCGGGCTCGACCTGGCTCCTCGGCTGGCCGCCGGCAGCATCGTCAGCCTCAAGGCGGACGGTGACCCCGCAACCGCCACGCTCGGCGCCAGTCTCGGCAGCCAGGCCCTGCTGCTGGCGCCGCTGTCCCTGCCCGAGCAGGCACCGGGTACGCTGTTCCTGCTGTTCACCAGCAACCAGCCGCGCGACTGGCCCTCGGGCGACATCGCGCTGGTCAGAGAACTCACCGAGCGGATCCGCGCCGCAGGCGAGCGCATCGCCACGCTGCATGCCCTGCGCGAGGCCGAGCAGCGCATCAGCCTGGCCAACGAGATCGCCTCGATCGGCGTCTGGGAATACAACGAGACACGTCGCAGCCTGCACTGGGACAACCAGCTCAAGGCACTCGCCAACATGCAGCCGGACGACCCGACGCCAAGCGCGGTGGATGTCCTGCAGCGCGTCCATCCAGAAGACCGTGGCGAACTGCTGAATGCTCTGCGCCGCGCCCTGCAAGGCCTGGACGGCGGCGAATTCCATGTCGACTACCGCATCCTCGACCCGCGCAGCGATGACTACATCTGGCTGACCAACCGCGGGCGCCGCGTGCTCGATGCCAACGGTGAGGTGCGCATTCTCGGCACCTCGCGCGAAGTCACCGCCGAGCGCAACGCGGCCGAGCACATGCGCCAGATGAACGCCTTGCTCGAAGAGCAGATCAACGAGCGGCGGCTGGTCGAGCGGCGCCAGGCGGCACTGATCGAGCTTGGCGACCTGCTGCGCGAGGAGCACGACAGCCCGACCATCGCCGAGGCCGCGGTCAGGGTCATCGGCAGCACGCTGCGCATCGACCGGGTACTGCTGACCAACCTCGACCCCGGCGGGCTGTCCGGCACCATCGAGCGCTACTGGAGCGACGGGCTGTCGGCCGTCGGCAACGAGCGCGTGTACTTCGCCGACTTCGGCGACCTGCATTACGACCTGCTGAACGACGAACTGGTGGTCATCGACGACGTGCTCAACGACGCCCGCACCGCGCCGCGGGCCGCGCTTTTTGCCGAGCGGCGCATCGCCAGCCTGGTCTGCGTGCCGTTGTTCGAGCAGGGCCAGCTGGCGGCGGCGCTGATGCTGCTCGAGGAGGCACCGCGGCACTGGCAGGATGACGAGATCGCCTTCATCCGCGAGGTCGCCGACCGCGCCTGGACCGCGGACGAGCGCATGCGCGCCGAGCGCGCCCTGCGCGAAAGCGAGGAGCAGTTCCGCACCCTGGCCGACAACATGAGCCAGTTCGCCTGGATGGCCGATCCCTCCGGGCGCATCTACTGGTACAACAAGCGCTGGTACGACTACACCGGCACCACCTTTGAAGCCATGCGGGCGCTCGGCTGGGCCACGGTTCAGCATCCCGAGCATCGCGAGCGGGTCACCGGTTCGCTCAAGCGCGCCTTCGCGATCGGCTCGATCTGGGAGGAAACCTTTCCTCTGCGTGGCAAGGACGGGCGCTACCGCTGGTTCCTCTCGCGCGCGCTGCCGATCCGTGACGACTATGGCCAGGTCACCCACTGGTTCGGCACCAGCACCGATGTCACCGCCCAGGTCGCCGCCGAGGAAGCGCTGCGCGAACTCAACGACAGCCTGGAACGCCGCGTCATCGAACGGACCCGCGAGCTGGCACAGATCAACAACCGCCTGCACATCGAGATGGCCGAGCGCGAGCGCGCCGAGGAAGCACTGCGCCATGCGCAGAAAATGGAAGCCATCGGCCAGCTGACCGGCGGCCTGGCCCACGACTTCAACAACATGCTGACCGGCGTGCTCGGTGCGCTGGACCTGATCCAGCGGCGCGTCGAGAGCGGCCGTTTCGGCGAACTCGGCCGCTACCTCGATGCGGCGATGACCTCGGCCAACCGTGCCGCCGCCCTGACCCACCGCTTGCTGGCCTTCGCGCGCCGCCAGTCGCTCGACCCGCGGCCAGTAGACGTCAACCAGCTGGTGGCTTCGATGGAGGACATGCTGCGTCGCACCATCGGCGAGCACATCCGCCTCGACAGCGCGCTGCAGGAGCCGCTCTGGCAGGCCTACACCGATGCGCACCAGCTCGAAAACGCCCTGCTCAACCTGGTCATCAACTCGCGCGACGCCATGCCTGACGGCGGCCACCTGAACATCGCCACGCGCAATGTGCAGGTGCAGCCGGGCGAACCGGACAGCCCGGAGGCTGGCGACTACGTACTGCTCAGCGTTGCCGATACCGGCTCGGGGATGTCCGCCGAGGTCATCGCCAAGGCGTTCGATCCGTTCTTCACCACCAAGCCGATCGGCCAGGGCACCGGGCTCGGGTTGTCGATGGTCTACGGCTTCGCCAAGCAGACCGGCGGCCACGTGCACATCGACAGCACGCCCGGCGAAGGCACGCTGATCAGCCTGTACCTGCCGCGCAACCACATCGAGCACACCGCCGATGCCCAGCGCCGGGCCCTGGCCCAGCCGCCCGAGGCGGACGGCGAAACCGTGCTGGTGATCGAGGACGAAGTCGCCGTGCGCATGCTGGTCATCGAGGTGCTGCGCGAGCTTGGCTACCAGGTGCTCGAAGCGAGCGACGCGCCAAGCGCCATGCCCTTCATCGAAAGCGACCGGCGCATCGACCTGGTGGTTAGCGACGTCGGCCTGCCCGGGCTCAATGGCCGCCAGTTGGCCGACCTCGCGCGCCAGCACCGCCCGACGCTGAAGGTGCTGTTCATCACCGGCTATGTGCCGAGTGCCGAACAGCGCAAGGATTTTCTCGCACCCGGCATGGACATGCTGGCCAAGCCGTTCAACATCGACGAGCTGGCCAGCCGGATTCGCCAGCTGATCGAAAGCTGAGCGGCCCGGCACGCCGGAACTCGGCGGTTCGCTGCGCACTCTGAACAGACGTGACCCAAGGAGATGCGATCATGCGAATCAAGACTCTCGCCATGCTGACCCTGGCTGCCGCTCCGCTCGGCAGCGCCCTGGCCGATGGGCTCGTGCGTGACATTCTGTCGTCAGGCGCGACCACGGCGTCCACCTACATGACCTTCCGCGACGAAAAGCAGGTGCTGGCCCTGCGCGAGGATGCCGGCAGCTTCGTCGCCACCGACGGCGCGGTGCGCGGCGCGCATCTGGAAGCCACGCTGCAGCGCCTGCGCAGCGAACGGCCCGATCTGCAGGCCAGCAGCGACATGGAGCTGGCGCGCGCGATCCTGGCCGCCGAACAGACCCCACGTTGACCCACGGCCCGCTGATGCGGGCCTTTTTCCAGAGGAGGCAGCATGAAGAAGAGCGCATCGGCCGTCTGGCAAGGCGGCCTGAAAGACGGCAAGGGCACCATCAGCACGCAGAGCGGTGCGCTGAAGGACAACCCCTACGGCTTCAACACCCGCTTCGAAGACGCCCCCGGTACCAACCCCGAGGAACTGATCGGTGCCGCCCATGCCGGCTGCTTCTCGATGGCCCTGTCGATGATGCTCGGCCAGGCCGGTCTGACCGCTGAACGCATCGAGACCCAGGCCGTGGTCACCCTCGACAAGGACGGCGAAGGCTTCAGCATCACCGCCGTCGACCTGACGCTCAAGGCACGCATCCCCGGGGCCGACCAGGCGCGCTTCGAACAGATCGCCAACCAGGCGAAGGAAGGTTGCCCGGTGTCGAAAGTGCTTAACGCGCGGATCAGCCTGAACGCGACGCTGGAAAGCTGAGCGCACGCGGTTTTCGGGAGCGCAAAAAAGAAACGCCACCGCGTTGCCGCGGTGGCGTTCTTGTGTCGCCCGGCGATCAGCCGCGGATGTTGTAGATGTCCTTCTCGTTCAGCTCGGCATAGGCATAGAGCCGCTTGAGATAGGCGCTCTGCTGCTCCCACACCTTGGCTGCCACCGGGTCGGCCTTGGCCGAGGCCTCGACCACCTCGGCGGCGACCTCCTTCAGTCGCGCCAGCACTTCATCCGGCAGGCGACGAACCTCGACGCCCTGCGCGCGCAGCTGCTCGAGCGCCTCCATGTTCTTGGCGTTGTAGTCATCGAGCATGTCGCCGTTCACGTCGCGCGCGGCGGCGCGGACGATGGCCTTGAGGTCGTCCGGCAGGGTTTCCCACGCCTTGAGATTGACGTCCAGCTCGAAGGTGACGTTCGGCTCCTGCCAACCCGGGGTGTAGTAGTACTTGGCCGCCTTGTGCAGGCCGAGGGCAAGGTCGTTGTACGGGCCGATCCACTCGGTGGCATCGATGGCGCCGGTCTGCAGCGCGGTGAAGATCTCGCCCGCCGGGAGGTTGACCACCGTACCGCCCATCTTCGTCAGCACTTCACCGCCCAGGCCCGGGGTACGCATCTTCAGGCCCTTGAAATCATCGACCGAGTTGATTTCCTTGTTGAACCAGCCGGCGGTCTGCACGCCGGTCGCACCGCAGGCCATCGGCAGCACGCCAAAGGGCTTGTACACCTCTTCCCAGAGTTCGATGCCGCCGCCGCGATGCAGCCAGGCGTTCATTTCCTGGGCGTTCGGGCCGAACGGCAGCGCGCAGAAGAACTGTGCAGCCGGGACCTTGCCCTTCCAGTAGTAGGGTGCGCCGTGGCCGAGCTCGGCGGTGCCACGCGAGACCGCATCGAAGACTTCCAGCGCCGGGACCAACTCGCCTGCCGCATAGACCTTGACGTTCAGGCGCCCGCCGCTCATCTCGTTGACCAGCTTGGCAAAGCGCTCGGCGCCAACGCCGACGCCCGGGAAGTTCTTCGGCCAGGAGGTGACCATCTTCCAGGTAAAGGTCTGCTGCTCGGCCGCCTGCTTGTCGGCGCCGGCGGTTTCGTTCTTGTCGTTGCAGCCGGCCAGGGCCGTGGCCGCCAGGCCAACACCGGCGGCGGCGAGAATGTCGCGACGTTTCATTCGATGCTCCTTGTTGTTTTGTCTTGTAACGCAGCACAGAGAAAGCTTGTTGCCTGGTCGATCGGCGAGCGATTCGACGCAAACTCGGTCGGGGCCGGCGCGCTCATGGCTTGGTCTCCTCGCACCTGCCCGCCTCGGCCAAGCGCAACGCCAGGCCGGACAACATTAGAGGCTCCAGCGTTCCAAGCCTAGCCCATACTTGGTATGAGACGTCGGCGATTGATGCAAAACGCCACTACTGCAAGAATCGCCAACCCGCCCACCCTTGCTGCCCTACAAGAAGGACTGCCAAATGTCCCCTAGCCACCCGCCCTTGCTCCGCGCGGCCGGCCTCATCGATGCGCTGAACCAGCGCCTCGGCCAGCTGTGCGCCTGGTTGACCCTGTTTCTCGTCGTCGGCACCGCGATCGTGGTGATCCTGCGCTACGGCTTCGGCATCGGCGCGATCGCCCTGCAGGAAGCCGTCATGTATGCCCACGCGCTGGTGTTCATGGGTGCCGCCGCCTGGACGCTGCAGCGCAACGGCCACGTGCGCGTCGACATCTTCTACCAGAAGTTTCCCGCCCGCCGTCAGGCGCTGGTCGACGGCCTGGGCCATGTGCTGTTCCTGTTGCCGGTCTGCCTGTTCCTCGCCTGGAACAGCTGGGACTACGTGGCCAATTCCTGGGCCACGTTCGAAAGCTCCAGCGAATCGGGCGGGCTGAAGTTCGTCTACCTGCAGAAGACGATCATCCTGGTGCTGGTCCTCAGCCTCGCGCTGCAGGCGATAGCCGACCTGATCAAGGTCGGCTATCGCCTCGCCGGCCGCCTGCCGGAAGAGCAAGCGGAGGTGAAGCATGGCTGAGATCATGGCGATCACCCTTTTCGTCAGCATCTGCATCGCGCTGATGTCGGGCTACCCGGTGGCCTTCACCCTTGGCGGCATGGCCCTGCTGTTCGCTGGCGCCGGCGTGCTCACCGGCACCTTCGATGTCGGCTACCTGCACGCGCTGCCCAACCGCATCTTCGGCATCATGAACAACCAGACGATGCTGGCCGTGCCACTGTTCGTCTTCATGGGCGTGATGCTGGAGAAATCGCGCGTCGCCGAGGACCTGCTCGAATCGATGTCACGCCTGTTCGGCACCCTGCGCGGCGGCCTGGCGATCTCGGTCTGCGTGGTCGGCGCGCTGCTCGCCGCCAGTACCGGCATCGTCGGCGCCACCGTGGTGACCATGGGCCTGCTGGCCCTGCCGACCATGCTGCGCCGCGGCTACGACCCGGCGGTCGCCACCGGCACCCTGGCCGCGACCGGCACCCTGGGGCAGATCATTCCACCGTCGATCATCCTCGTGCTGCTCGGCGACGTGATGTCCAGCGCCTACCAGCAGGCCCAGCTGAAGATGGGCATCTTCTCGCCAAAGACCGTCTCGGTCGGCGACCTCTTCGTCGGCTCGCTGATTCCCGGCCTGACGCTGGTCGGCCTGTACATCCTTTACCTGATCGCAATCGCCATCTTCCAGCCGAAGAAGCTGCCGGCGCTGCCGCAATCGGAGCTGGGGCCGATCGAATGGGGCAAGCTGTTCCGTGCCCTGCTGCCGCCGCTGGTGCTGATCGCTGCGGTGCTCGGCTCCATCCTCGCCGGCTACGCCACACCGACCGAAGCGGCTGCGATCGGCGCGCTGGGCGCCACCCTGCTTTCGCTGGCCAAGCGCCAGCTCGATTTCGGCCAACTGCGCGAGGTCGCCCGCGGCACCACCGAGATCACCTCGATGGTGTTCCTCATCCTCATCGGCGCCTCGCTGTTCTCGCTGGTGTTCCGTGGCTTCGGCGGCGAGATGATGATCGAGCACGCGCTCAACCAGCTGCCCGGCGGCGTGCTCGGCGCCTTCCTGGTGGTGATGCTGGTGATCTTCCTGCTCGGCTTCATCCTCGACTTCATCGAGATCATCTTCGTCGTGGTGCCCATCGTCGGGCCGATTCTCCTGGCCATGGGCCTGGACCCGATCTGGCTCGGCGTGATGATCGCGTTGAACCTGCAGACCTCCTTCCTCACCCCGCCGTTCGGCTTCTCGCTGTTCTACCTGCGCGGGGTGACACCGCGCAGCGTGCCGACCAGCACCATGTACAAGGGGGTGATCCCCTTCATCGGTATCCAGATCGCCATGCTGGTGATCGCCTACCTATGGCCCGACCTCATCACCTGGCTACCCGAGCAGGTCTACGGCAACTGAGCCCACAACGCCCGTCATCCGACGGGCGTTTCATTTTCCGTGCCGCTGTAATGCGCGACAATCGCAGCCCCGCCTGACCACCACACCGCCATGCCCAGCCGAACCCCGCTTGCCGAACGTTTCCGTGCGCTGGACGCGTTTCTTCTCGAACACCAGTCGCTCTGGCGACCGCGGCCGTTCGTCGAGCGGCGGCTGGCCTGGGAGGACGACCATCCGGCACTCGCGGCCTGGCTGCGCAGCCGCTCGCTGAGCGATGCCGAAGCCGTCCAGCGCGACCCGGCCATGCTCAAGGCACCGGCCCCCTTTGCCGCGCTGGCCGAGCAGGCCCGCCGTCTGAGTGAGGTCGAGCCGCTGCCCGGCCGCCCTGCGCCCGCTGGCGAGCATCGCCAACAGCTCGACGTGCCCGGCCGCAAGTGGCAGCAGATCGAGGCCTTCGCTGCACGCCTGCAATTCACCGAGCGCCCTGCGCACTGGCTCGACTGGTGCGCCGGCAAGGGCCACCTCGGCCGTTACCTGGCCCGCCAGGGCGCATCGTTGACCTGCCTGGAATGGGATGCCGAACTGGTCCGCGAGGGCGCCCGCCTGAGCGCCCGCCTCGGCATCCCCGCCGACCATCGCGGCCAGGACGTGCTCGCCGACAGCTGCGCCACGGTGTTGCAGCCGCAGCACACGGCCATCGCCCTGCACGCCTGCGGCGATCTGCACGTGCGCCTGCTGCAGCTGGCGGTCGCACGCGAATGCCGGCAACTGGCGCTCTCGCCCTGTTGCTACAACCGCATCCAGGCACCGACCTACCAAGCGTTGTCGCAGCTGGCGCGCGATTCGGCCCTGCGCCTGAGCCGAGACGACCTCGGCCTGCCGCTGAGCGAAACCGTAACCGCCGGCGCCCGCGAGCGTCGCGACCGCGACCAGTCGATGGCCTGGCGGCTGGGCTTCGATGAACTGCAGCGCCGACTGCGCGGCGTCGATGCCTACCTGCCGACTCCTTCGCTATCAACCGCCTGGCTGCGCAAGCCATTCGCCGACTATTGCCGCCACCTCGCCACGCTCAAGGGCCTGGACGCGCCCGGCGAACAGGACTGGGCAGCGCTGGAACAGCTCGGCTGGCAACGCCTGGCCGAAGTACGCAACCTCGAACTGGTTCGCGCCCTGTTCCGCCGCCCGCTGGAAATCTGGCTGCTGCTCGACCGCGCGCTGTTCCTCGAAGAAGCGGGTTACCGGGTACGCCTCGGCACCTTCTGCCCCAGCGATCTCACCCCACGCAACCTGCTCCTGCTCGCCGAACGCCCGACCACGCAAGTACCTGGCCAATAACGGTTTACTCGCCGACGCCAATGGCTATAATGGCGCCCGGTTTGCCGGTATAGCTCAGCTGGTAGAGCAACTGACTTGTAATCAGTAGGTCCCGGGTTCGACTCCTGGTGCCGGCACCATACAAAGAAAGGCCCGCAGCGATGCGGGCCTTTTTCGTTTCTGCTTAGGGCTATCACCGGGCTAGCAGCGAAACGGAAAAATGTTTCTTTGCACTGCCTTTCGCGGACGGTTCCATGTTGCACACGTCGTCTCCGCACGAGAGCTGATATCAATGTGCTCTTCTAGATCAGGCGACCTAGCCTAGCAGCCGCTGCAATAAAGGCCGGCGGCCCGGCCCGTAGTTGCTAACCGAATTTCGGCCTGTAGGCCCTCGTCAACGAGTCCAGATGTTCGAGCATCGTCGCACTTCTGGCCTGCTCTACCGCGATGCTCTTGTCCAATTCGACATGGATATGCTCCAGCAGCCGATCGCGATTGACGCTAAACGGATCAAGCTTGTCGATCAGGTAGACCAACAGCGTCGAAAGAATCGCCGACGTCGCGCCTACGATCACAGCCGTGGCGATTTCAGCAAAGGGGGTAATGAACGGTATCGCCATGAGGTATTTACTGACGATCTCCTCAAGCATGACACCGCCCACAACGACCCCACCACCGACAAGGACCTTGAGAGCTGCATCTAGCGCCTGGTTGAGCGTCATACCTTGAGGGCGTAGTAGTAGTGTCTTGCCGGCTTCGATAAGCGAGAGGGTGCCCTCGCGGATCATGCGTACCGCCCGCTTGGCAGTTGTCAAAAACGCGTTGATAAGCACGGTGACCAGATTGGAGAGAAAGCCAGCTAGAAAGCCCGTGCCGGCCGCAGCCAGGGCATCCTTCCAGCGAGCAACAATACGCCCGGCAATGCGGCCTAGGCGTATTCTGAGTTCTCGGCGCACGGATCGGGTGCTGGATCCGTTGCGGTACCAGTCGCCGATTTCATCGAACGAGGCCGAGAAGAACTCGACCAGCACCACGCCGATCGCCGCCTGGAAAGCCATCTTGCCTCCTTCCTTGGCTGAGGTTTCGATGCAGTCCTTTCGGAATTTCTCACTCTTATAGTACGCCTCGTTGATTTTGGTGTCGTACTCCTCGCGCGCCATGCGCTCCTTCTCCAAGAGCAGCTCCGGATTTTTATCGATCTTTTCCTGCTCAGTCAGCTTGTTGAGCTTGTTCTTTTCGCTTTTGGTCAGCGGCTCGCCGGAGCTTTCTTTTTCGCGCAAAGCGGCGAGATCGGTGTTGCGTTTTTCACGCGTTCTCTCAAGATATTTTAGAAAGTCTGCAGTCGAGCGCTCACCTTTCGCAGAGTTGGTTGTCTGCGTGGTCGAATTGAGGTTTGAATCACTGTTCGCCAGTTCAACACCATCCAACTCGGCAAGAACACGACCGGGATCAGTGTGGATTTCTTTGGCAGATATGGTGTGATCGAGGCTCTGACTTTCCTTCAGGCCAAGGGTGTCACCGGTGTAAGCGTCTTTCAACTCACCCCTTTCCCGTTTCCCAGTCTCGCTCCGGTTTCGTTCGACGTAGTGCGTGTCTTTGTTGTGGTACTTCCTGTCGTCATAAGGCTCGTTCGCGTTGTATGCGTCTTCTGCTTTCTTGGTCGCATAAACCTCGTTGCGAGCGTTGTGAATGGTATCTACGTTGCCGCCGACCTTGTCGTACGCGCTAAGCATCTTGCCCAGCCCGAAGGGCACCACGATGGCCTGCAGGGCGCTCCGCCGGCTTTCGACAAGAAGCTGATCGAAGCGCTCAGCGTTAAAAGCTGCTGTCAGGGCGTTGAGCCGGACCTGAGCCTGCTCGTATGTGGCAGCCGGAGGGAGTTCTAAAGATAGTGCCTGGTTGACCCGACCGATAAACTGATTGTCGACAGGCGCATGCATGACTTGATCGATTTCAGCGGCGCTTGGCATGCTGATGAGCTGGGTAGAGTTTTGGCGCTTAGCGCGAGCCTGCTGACGCCGCATGACGCGTTCGATACGAGAAGACATGACCGATCTCCTTTAAGCTGCAGCGCGCAGAAGGTTCCAACGCCGGCGAAAGTTATGCTTGTCCGGTGAAATCGTCGAATCGATCTCGACGATTTCTGTGACAATCTCGTCGAAGAGGTGCCATGTCTCACGATCAGCAACCTCTTTTGCAAATGCATGCGCGGTGCGCACAGCGGGAGGGTTTTCCAATACCTCTCGCAGCTTTAATCGGATGTGGCTGGGCAGCTTCACTGACATCATGCCAGCTACGTACTCGTCGACTAGGTCGCGTTCACGATCACCAACGCGGCCGGTGGAAGCTGCGCAGGAATAGCCGACTGTGGCCAGGGCGACGGCCAGCTTGAACATGTCGTTCGTTTCAGCGAATCTGGCCGCAAGGGACTCGTAGTGCGCATCGTTCTGCTTGAGCGCCTCGTCGTACTTTGCCTTCTCCCGAGCTGCGCCGTTCTTCTCACCGCGTGCCTCGGCCGCCTTGTTCTCTTTCTTGTTCCAGAAATGCGATACGGTACCGGTTGCCAATGCAGAGGCTACTGCGGCTGCGGCCATTTTTGCGATAGTGCCGATACTCATGTGGCTTTCCTTGCTGTCAGGTGAGGCCACTATAAAACATGGCAAATTGATGATAAATGGCCACCAATCAGCTTGTTGCCCTCGCCTGGCTGCAGGTTTTAGTGCGGATCGGTTCTGAGCAAGCTTTGAAGGGTCTATGGTGGACCGCTTCCGCCTGATACAGAGTGCCGAGCAACGTAATGGCCTGAGTTGAGCGTCGGCGACAGCGGCGACGCCGGCGACAGTCCCCGAGCCTCCGATGGTTTGGACCGGCGACTCGTCGCGACTACTTGCCAGCCATCGAGACAAGCATGTCGCCGGGCGTCGCCAGTTTGTCGCCCCTATGCTGGTTAGGATCTACTGGCTCGGTCGCCGCGGTCGCCAACAATGGGTTGAGCCGGAACCGCTTGCCGTCATCTGTGAACACCTGACGATGCTGCACCAGCAGGGCCAGTAATTGGTCGCTCTGCTTGGCAATTCTTCCTGACAGAGCGTGGCCCCTCCCGTTGCAGCTTTCGGGCATCAACGCTGTGCCAACAGTTGTCACTCAGCCAGGCGATCAGGCGCTGCGCTTGCAGCACATGGAGGGCTACGCTTGCTGGAGTTGTTAACCGCAGCGCCTCAGATAAGTACCAGCTCACGAGCCTGGCAGCCTTGCATGATGGAATTGCCGAGCACGTGCTCCGCAACGACTGGCTGGATCATCAAGTGAGCGCTCAGCCGACAACCGCTACGCGATGCGCTCTCGCCCTCGGCAGCTCGGGTTCTGATGATGGGCGCCCCATCCCACAGCCTGGATAGCCCGCCACGCTTTTGGTCAAATTCTCTGGCCTGCTTGCATATCCGCCAAAAAATTGCGTCCCTTCATCGCTGTAAAGTCCTTGAGACGGATGACCTCGCACATTCGATATCTTGCAGCAAAGGCAGCGGTTTTTTCATACGTCGCTTCGGTCATCCTCGTCCCTTCCGCCACAAGCTCAGGTCGTTGAAAAACCTGTTAGCGCGAGCGGAGCGTCCTTTGCCCAGGCCGGGAAGACCAACCCGCAACCAAGCACCGCGGCTGCTTTAGTTGAGCGGTTCGGCCCGGATTACCCTCGGCCTGACGATCATCGTCACCAGCAACAACCAAAACAACCTCTTGAAGGCGGCGGCCTAGCTCCAGCCCGGCCTGCAGCAGATTTCCGGCGTTCATCGCACAGGCGACAGGTGCACCAGTTGCCTCGTGCAGCGTCGCCCCGGTTGCCCAGCCATCACAGATGTAAAGTGGAAGACCGGGCAACAACGCCCCTACAGGGGAATAGCATCCATTCACTCGTCTTCCAGGCAGGAACCGCTTGCCGGCGTCAGGGTAGATGCGCTGCAGGTCTGCCAGTTGGCCATTGTTGTACAGCGCCACGAGCAACATGTTGCCGAGTTGGCGCAGGCCATGAGGCTGAACGCCCTTCGTGCTCTAAATAAGGGTGGCGAGAGTCGGCTGGCACGTCTGGTTCCAAAGCCGTGCTGCCTGCTGTCGCTGACATTGTTCAGCTTCCCGCTGATGCTTTGCCTGCTCCACACGTACTCGGAGGAGCTCGCATGCCAAAGGGTCGCCGGGTTTACGGCTACTCCAAGTGTGAAAAACACTGGTCTTCCAGCTGCCAAAGACTCCAAAAGCGACTCCGTCCGTATGAAGCACGTACCAACCGTTTTTGCTGCCGGCACGGTCCCCACGGAAGCGATGGATTGGCCCGCCACCGATCAGAGCTAGCTCAATCGGGGCGAGTCCTCGCATCATAGAGCTTCGGAATTCCATAACCGTATCAGCCATCGCATACTTCTCCCGTATGCAACGAACTGCGGCGAGCCAGATATTCAGCAAGGTCATTTACGCGATAACGCACTGCACGGCCGATCTTCAAGAATGGCAACTGCTGAGCGCCATTATGACGCCAAGTTGCTAGAGTATCCTTCTCGACTCCCAAAACCACCGCAGCAACTTCCGGATCAACCAAAATTGCAACCGCCTTTTCCTGAACTCCGAGATAAGCTGCGATGTCCCCTCGAATACTTTCAACCAGTTCTTTCTTGTCCAACTTCATGATGACTCCTTCTGTACGGTCACATACCGTCCATCACAGTCTTCTATGAAGCCGCACTATATTGTCCCGTCTAATTAGCTATTTTCTCGAATTAGCCAACTAAAGCCTAGGGGTACAAAACGTGCGCTCGTGTGCGCTTGCTCCCAGCCGGCCAAGCGCGTGCGCTTGGCCATTAAAAAAGTCTGGATCAATGGGGCGAGGATACGGCCGAAACCCAGGGCGACTACCTGGCCGGGCTCCATAACGAACGACTGGAAGCCCTACTGAACCTCGTAAAGAATCAGCATGACTACTGAGTTTCATAGGGTCACGGTCGGTGGCCTGGCCGTGGAGATCGTGCGCTAGCCGGTTTAAGAACCCGCATTTGGGCGTGTATCCGCCGATGGGTCGAGTGCGAGTCGCTGTTCCGCTAGCAGTGGACGATGAGGCTTTGCGCCTATCAGTAGTTGGCAAACTGAGCTGGATCAAGCGTCAAGAAGCCAAGTTCCAGGCGCAACCTAGACAATCCGAGCGGCACATGGTCAGTGGTGAAAGTCACTACTTCCTGGGATGTCGCTACCGCTTGCGCGCTCAGGAAACCACGGGGCCCATGCGAGTTGCCCTACGCGGAGCAGCCACGCTCGATATGTTTGTTAGCGCTGGTATGTCAAATGAGCGCCGTGAACGATTGCTGCATGACTTCTACCGGGTCAAGTTGAAGCGCCGGGTGCCCCAGCTGTTAGAGAGCTGACAGACACGGTTAGGGGGTAGATGTCTCGGCCTGGGGTATCAAGCGGATGAAGACCAAATGGGGGCATGTAAAATTGAAGCCAAGCGCATTTGGCTGAACCTAGAGCTTGCGAGAACGCCTGTGCAGTGTCTGGAGTACGTGTTGGTGCACAATGACGTACCTTCTTGAACGTCACCATAGCAACCAGTTCATTGGCTTGCTTGACCAGTAATCAGGCCCTAATTGAGCATAAGCTTATGCGATGCAAGTCTCGCACACAAAAGGCTTTCGGAAGCCAGTTCAGAAAGCTTTGTGTTTTATGCTGACGCACCGGACCTAATCAGGCTTATCGAGAGTTGCAATTAGTGATGTTGCCCGTCTGATAACAATATGTGTTGACGCTTTGAGGCACTCCGAAATTTGGGACCGTAGAAATACTATTACCCATAACGCTGTTGAGCGCTGACTGCCCCGATTGATTGAAGCTTGCCGCAGTTTGGTTCAAAGAATTTACTAGATTGGATAGCTCTTGAGACTGCCGGGCGGCATTGGCTGCCTGTAGCCGGCCTATCCGTTCAGCCTCCGCCCTTTGACCCTCTCGTAAGCGGGCAAAGCGCTCGTCACGGCTAGCTGCTACTTTTTGAGCCATCTTATTGAACTGCTTAAGCTCTCCGTCATCATCGCAGATATCTTTATAGTGCGCGAATTGGTCGAAATCATTGACGCTGCGAGAACACGCGCTAGTACGGTACGCGCTGACCATCGCCATCGCCTCATCTGCGTTCTGTTTTGCCTCATTGGTTCTTGCTGTAATCTCAGCTTCTGTTTTACCTAGAAACTCATAGTACGAGCCATGGGGCGCCACCAGCCGTGGAGCTCCGGTTGTTACATCAAATACTTGGACCGCCCCGTTTCTATATCTTGCATATGCAAGGCCCATCGGGCGCTCATTCTGATACATGCCGGCTTCCAGCAATACTGGAACAGCTGGATCTAAAAATCTTTTAATCACTAGAGCGTAACCGGTTGGGTAATCTTTTCTTAGGATTGTGGCTCCATCTCCAATAGACTCTATCTGAGCGTACTTCACTCCATCCGGCTGTAAAGCGGCAGTAATGATGACTGCTCCTTGGTTAGTCGTAAGACTATCCGAGCCCCTCAGGATAACTGCGCCCTTTTTAGGATCGCCAAATAGAAATTCTTTTGAATCGTAGAGGCTATGGAGATAATACGTCGGCACAACTTTTCCGCCTGGATACTTTCCAATCGCAGATAGGCTTTTGCCTTCCTTTACGAGCATCTCTCGCCCTAGCCCATGCGCGTACCCTGACTCGCACTCGCCGTCCCAAAGAACAAGTGTCGCTTGAGAAGCTTTGCTATCCGCATCATAAATTCTGCACGCAACGTTCTTATTTGAAGGCTGGATCCACTCGCCAACCGGCTCTTTGTAAGTGTCAACCGGCGCATAAACACTAAGCTCATTGATCAAGCTATGCGTGTCGTGCTCGCTGAAGCTCGGAACGCTTGAGCAACCGCCAATAGATAACAGAGCTGTTGTCATAACTAAAATTCGTTTCTTCATCCGTGATGTACTCGTGCTGGGGGGATAGTGATAGGGACTCACAGCCGCAGATAGATGGCCTACTGCCACCACAAAAATCATATAGCATTTGCCAAAGAAATACAGGGCGGCACCTGCTCCGGCCTCACGAACGGACTAGCCCTAACCGCATCAGCAATCGCTTCAACCCACCTTGATAGAAATCTTCTCCCCACTAGGGCCAAGACGCTCTTGCTGCTTCTAACGGATGGGTTAGATTGTTTTCAGATGCAGCCCGGACCGCAGGCCAAGCGGTCGGACCAGCCGGCGGTGTCCTTAACACCGGCAGCGCGTCATGAGCTTTAGCCTCACGGGCTTGCCTCCGGCTCAGGGACGCGCGCAACTCCACGCAAAAAACAAGGCGAACCTCATGGATCAGATCTATGGTAGACGCCGCAACATGGGCTTGGGCCCATGTTGCGGCGTAACACTCGCTGAGGCGCGTATTAGAGCTGCAGTTGCGCGAAGGCTGTTGGCCGTCTATAGAGATCCGTTGGCCACGCGCGATGAAGAGCGCGTAGCACAGCGTGAGGCGCAGCGCTTGAAAGAAGCGCGGAGAATCACTTTCGAGACCCTGGCGAAGGAGTATCGCGCTTGCCTCCGCAATTCTTGGACGGGGCGGCGCGGCGATCAGCGTGGCATCGACGATGGTGCCTTCCTTGAGCAACAGACCCCGGCGGCCAAATGTTGGTTGATCGTCTCAAACAGCGCGTGCGTCAGCTGATTGAAAATTAGGTTCATTGTCGGTGGTGTGGGGACGGAGATTTTAATCATTGATGACTGTTGCTTTCCGATGAGTCTCTTCTGTGTTGGCCTGGGTTGTCGCACCCTTTAGCTAGCCGGCTCGATGAACATCAGGACCTTGCCATGGTCCAGCACCATCGGCGGCGTCCGTCCGCCTTCCGGCCGGCGCTTCGGCGACACGTATACGTACACTGTCTCCGGTAACGCCTGGCTGATCTTTCTCGCCAGTTCGATTGAATGAATGGGATCGCCACCCAGGCAGCCGACATCGAACGATGGGTACTGAAATTCATGTCCGGCGAGAAGGCCGTAGGCAGAGATACCGTTACCGATGAAGAGGGGCGCTGGTTTCGGCCCGACGGTCTGCGTCTTGTACACGTGGTAAGACACGCCACAGTTCTTTCCGTCCAGCTCGAAGTCCAGGCTCGTCTCCAAAAATGGGTAGAACAGGGCCAGCCGCTCCTGATGGGCTTTATCTATGTGATAGGCGATGCCTTCGGCTTTTAGGGTCGTTTCGACGGCGTCGAGGACGAGCTTTGACAGGACGAGTGCAGCCTGGTCCTTATCTTTAGCGCGCTCTTCAGGAATCCAGGCCAGAAGGGCATTGCGGTCGATCTGCGCGGGCGGTGAAAACACAAAGCTCATCAATCCAAGTCCCACTGCATCGCCCATGGCAAGGTCCAGTCCGTTCGCGGACTCGAATGAAAGTGCACTGGTCGTGATGTCCAGCAGGCCACCAATACCGGCGCC
Organism: Stutzerimonas sp. CXK-1; assembly: GCF_057738225.1. Classification (NCBI taxonomy): domain Bacteria; kingdom Pseudomonadati; phylum Pseudomonadota; class Gammaproteobacteria; order Pseudomonadales; family Pseudomonadaceae; genus Stutzerimonas; species Stutzerimonas sp. CXK-1. Next base: position 3,906,475 of record NZ_CM173217.1, read on the forward strand.
TGGTACCTTATTGGCTGGATAGTCGTCTGCCTCGGATAAGCCGGCAGCCTTGGCGATATTCAACGCTCGGCTGGCGCTGGGGTCGTAGGCCCGGGGCTGGGTTGCACAGCCCGCGAGAAAAAGTGCCGCTGCTAGCGTAAGTGCAGATATGCGAATCATGGACATCCTTTATCGTCACCGTACGAGAAGGAATAGAGGGTAGAATGATGGCTCCAGGCTATCATGTTCGCCTTGGTTTACGGGTGACCCTGTATTCCGATGGTGGGAGGTTTGCCTAGAGCGATCCAAAGCACCCGCGTATATCCGGAGAACCGAGCCAAGTGGCTTTGCGCTGTGCATGCGTATACCGGGGAGAAAGCTCCTCAAAGTAAACACCGGCAAGGAAAGTTCATGCGACTCCTCTTTCTACTACCCATCTTGCTCGGGCTTGCGGGATGCGCGGCCCCCAACTACCGCACAGTCGCCTCGCAGTACGAGAGTGTAGGTAAACTGATCGAATCGGAATTCTCCGGAACTCAGTTCTTCAGCATCACCCACGGTGACATTAACCCGTTCCATGCCCGTCGGATAGCACGGCCACGCGAGACTCTAGATGCCTATTGCACTTTTATTGATAAAGGCGAGTTTCGTCAGCTTGAAAATGAGAATGTCCTTTTAGGTAACGACGCGGTAAACCATTATTTTGGTGTTTTTGGTTGTTACGACCGCAACGATATTCCGAACTGGCTAGCCAAGGTGACCATCAAGCGGGGGCAGTATCAAGAGCGCTACTTGGTCGTTGAAGAACAAGCCATCCTGACGTACATGGTCGAGAAAGCGCTTCATCGCGGCCTAATGGTTGAGCAACGACAGCAGGCTCGGCATGCGCGAGACACCTTTGCAGCAAGAGCTCGTGAGGAAAAAACGGTGGGTCTGCAAGTTTGTACTGCCGATAACCTTTTCGGCTTTGTCCAGCAAGTCGGAGGCGATAATGTACAGGTTGAGACGGTAGGCCGGGCGCAGATGGCGCACTTCGGATTCTTCTATGAAATAGACCAGAAATTCATTAGCCACAAGATTCAGGCCACCCGCTGGTACCCGAGTGATATGTGGGCGCGTTGCAGCTTTCGCTAAGGAGGCGCTGAACAATTCAACTGTTCGCGCCGTGCGCTGTATTCAAGCCGGTTTTCAGTCCACCAGCCGTGGCTCTGTCGTTCTGAGGCAGCTTTCAGCCCCGATTTCGCTGATTGGCAGGCCAGCGCCGAGTGACAGGAGGATTTATCCCGCCGCTTGCTGCAAATACCGCTTGACCAGCAGCAGATTGGCCAATCCGGATAGGCTGAACAGCTGCGCGGTGTTCTTGGCCAAGTCATGGTAGCGCACCTTGATCACCTGGAACGGGTGCTCGACCTTGGCCTACAGTTGTGCCTTGGCGTATTCAATCTTGCGCTTGGCCTGAAACAGCACACTGCCTTTGCCGTACTGCTGGGCCGCACGGCAAACGACCAGATCACGTCCCGGCCGGCATGCTCCGGGCGCTTGGCCGCGCCGGTGCAGCTGGCATCGCCCAGGACATACGACTCCTGACCATGCAGCAGCTGGTCGACCTGGGTCACGTCCGCCACATTGGCCGCCGTGCCAGTCAGGTCGCCGCATCTCCGCCGGTGTAAGCCTTCATGCCGAGTGCCATTACTGGCCTGGCCTGATGCATGGCGCGTTTCGGATTGCTTGAGGGGCGTCGAGGGCGCTCAGCGTGCCGAGGGCTGGCACAGTTGACTATTTTGCAGTGGCTCCCTAGATCAAGACGTGTTTCAGAAAGCATCTTCAATGGTCACGGTGTAACTGCGCGTTTTCCGCGTTTAGGCAGAACACAGCGCTAACCCAGAACCGTAGGCTGGATCCAACTGCAACAGTTGGAGGTTTTACTTATGGCCGATGTGTCCAAGCGTACCTATGCGCCTGCGGCTTTTTCTACCGCTAAATACTCTGTCTCGCGCTCCACATGGTGGAGGGTAGCCAGAACCCTTGGTTTGCCTATGCCCGTCCGTTTCGGACGTGCTGTTCGGTGGGATGTCGAAAAGGTTGCCGCTTTTTTGGCCGGAGGTAACAAGTGAGCCAGCCTAAAAAGATTCCGCATTCTCTTCGACAGCATCTGTCCGCACAGTTGCCGTTTCGAGCCAAAACTGCTTTTAAGTTTGTGCAGGCCAGTGCGTTGCCAGTAAATCCGGTGTCTTGGCTCGTTAATGGCTATCTGGAATGCGACACCTTAGCAGTCATGTACGGGGCACCCGCGGTTGGAAAATCGTTCCTTGCCTTGGATATTTCCTGCTGCGTCGCCGCTGGAATTCCGTTTCACGGAAGTGCCGTGGCTCAGGGCGCCGTTTTCTATATCGTGGGCGAGGGGCATGGAGGTGTGGCCCGCCGGGTAAATGCCTGGGCAAAACATTGCCAATCTGACGTTCCCAGTGCGCTATTCATTTCGGAAGCGCCCGCGGATTTTTTCGACGGCGAAAGCGCCGAGGCAGTAGCCAGTGCCGTCGAAAATATCGAGAGTGAAACTGGATTCAATCCAGCCCTAATTGTTATTGACACTATGGCAAGAAACTTCAGGGGCGAGGAAAACAGCGCTAGTGACGTAAGCTGTTTTATTCACAATCTCGACCAATTACGACGGAAGTGGCGAGCTACCGTCTTAATTGTTCATCACAGCGGAAAGGATCATGACCGAGGTGCACGGGGTTCAACTGCGCTGAAGGGGGCAGCTGATGCTGAGTATGAGGTGACTCGCAGCGATAAAGATAACGTAGTGCGCCTGCTTTCAAAGAAGATGAAGGACGCAGTGCAGCCTGATGCGCTTGCGTTCAAGCTAGAGCCAGTTTTTGTAAGTGACACACATGGCGATCTGACGCAAGCCGCAGCGCTCAGCCGCGTGTCGTATAGCCCAGCGAGCGAGGCCGCTCAGCCACAAGGGAAAAACCAGCAAAGAGCTCTGCAGATTCTTAGGGATATGCACTCGGAGGCGAAGGATAGCGCGGAGTCCGTTTCCGAGATTTCGTATGAGGCATGGAAAAAACGTCTTGCGGACGACGGAATCGGCCGAAACCGCGCAAAAGAGGCATGCGAAGGTCTTTTGAAGCGGGGAGTGGTCAGCGTTGAAGGCGATAATGTGATGCTGGCCTTGGAATAAGTTACGCGTGTGGCGATAGCTGCGAGAACTGTAGCGAAGTATTGGTGCAGCGCAGCGTTCGGTGCGGCGAAGCCGCACTAAGGGCAAGCGCGTCCATAGATGCCTCGTTGATGGTTGAGGTTCACCCGTCCGACGGAATTTTTCTTAAGGGGTTTCGGTTATATCGGACAATAGATATCCCCGTAACCTATGGGAATGACTACCTGGCCAGGGCTCATACATATATCGGCTCGATGCAGCCGTGGGCTTAAAAAGCCAAGCACCCCTGGCCAGGACAAAGGTATCGATCGTCGCTGTGTTCAGCCGCGGCAGTTCCGCCTCGACGAGCGGCTGGCCCGCTTTTAGCTGGCCGGGGGCTTTTCGCTTTTAAGAACAATCCATCCATCCATCCATCCGTCCGACGAAAACGAAATCCTTTAACTGCCCAAATTCGGAACGCCGCAATCGCCGGGATGGTCTTGCATCATCGTTTCGATCAGCGAGGATTGCTTCTCAGCATGTTGGAGACGAGAAAATGCACAAATTTGCCGAGAAGGCCAGGGAGCTCCTTTGCGAAGCCGAGAAGTCCGATGGGTTCCATGAGGCTGAGATTACGTTTTTCATTCGATTGCAGGGCGGAAACGAATCGTACTACCTGCGATTGATGTCGGAACGCGACAACCGGCCAAGCGAGGAAACCTCGTTGGCAACGGACAATGAGCCGGAGGATGGGCAATGGTTCTAAGAAATTTGTTCGCATGGTTGCGATACAGCTCTGGGCCACAACGTGTTACCGCAGACGGCTACATAACAATGCTCTATTTGGAAAAAGATCGTAGCGTCGTTGTACATGATTCCCTGTCCGAATCCGACGAGATTTTCACTTCTGCGATAGAGGTAAACGAACCGAACGTAGAAGACGACTGCATGCCAGAAGAGAGTTTTGACTATCCCATGGCTCAGATGGAGCCGACGTCGCTTATTAATCCTGCGACCGGACTATTAATGCTGAATGAGCATATAGATGTTGGCGGCAATTGTTTTGGTTTCGGCGATGACTGACGCAGCTCAGCAATCAGGGTCCTAGCGGAACAGGAGCTACCTGTAGGAGACGAACGAGCATGAAGCTACTGCTACGGACCTTCACCACCATGTTCGTGTTTGCCGGCATCTCGCCGGTTGCGCGGCCGTGTGACTGCTGGTGATTCTTATGGTGCGTTTTCCGCCGCTGCTGATCGCTGTGCTGCTGGCGTGTTGGATCTTCAGCAGGCGGATCTACACCCGAGCAAGTACATCCAGCAATTCCGAATAGAAGGAGCATGGGCAGCCTGAGGCTGTCCATGCTGTTGGTTTGCCCAATTCTTTTTTGCTCTCCCAGCGTCAAACCAACCCGAAATAGCGTTCGAAGAACAGCGCCAGCTTGCCCAGAACTGTCTGCTTCTTGGCCGCATGACCGTTGCCCTGGGAGAACCGCGATACCGGCGGCAGAATCTTGGTGATAGCCGTACCGGCCATGGGGATAGCGCCATCACGGAATGCCCGTTCAACGAACTCGCGTGCAGCATCGGCGTTGAGGTTTTCCTCCGAGATGATGCGCTCCAGCTCCTCGGTCTTCTTGGCCGCCATAAAGCTCTGCCACTGAGTGTCCACCTTGGCCCTGGTGTTCACCGACTCCACGAACTGAACGATAAGATCCTTCTTGTTGCGCAGGCTGGGGCTGGCGTTGATGGCGCGCTCGATAGAGGCGCGGATTTCCTTGTCTTCGCCCGAGCCCTTTTTCTTCAGGTACTGTTCGACCAGCAGCAGGATGTAGTCGACGTTGATTTCCACCTGCTTGATCAGCTCGATCTCGAAGACCACGTCGTCGTTGATCGACTCCTTCTCCGCCTCGGACGTGGTGCGGAACTCGGCATACAGGTTCAGATAGACGCTCTGGTAATCCTGGAACTGACGCTCAGTGAGAATCTCGTTCCCAGCAAAATCGTCGAAGGCCGTCAGGATATTTTTCAGCCGCAGGATCGAGCCAAACAGCTTGATGAAGGCTTTCTGCGCCGCTTCGCCGACGATGGCCTGCCCCAGTGGGAATTTATCGAGCAGCTCGCCGACTCGGGCCTGGTATTCAGCGTAATACTCGGCGTAAGGCTTCAGCAGCACGATGCCCTTGGCGTCCTTGTTGCCGAACAGGGCGAGCGCATCGTTGGTTTCCTGCTCCAGGTTGCGGAAGGAGACGATGTTGCCGTAGGTCTTCACCGAGTTGAGGATACGGTTGGTGCGCGAATACGCCTGGATCAGGCCATGCGCCTTGAGGTTCTTGTCCACCCACAGCGTGTTCAGCGTGGTGGCGTCGAAGCCAGTCAGGAACATGTTGACCACAATGACCAGGTCCAGCTCGCGCTTCTTCAGGCGCTGCGACAGATCCTTGTAGTAGTTCTGAAACTTGTCCGCCGAGGTGTCGAAGCTAGTGGCGAACAGCGCGTTGTAATCCTTGATCGCGGCGTCCAGAAAATCCCGCGAGCTTTGATCCAGCCCCTCGGCCTCGAACTCCTCCTCGCCAAGCAGGCCGTCTTCGTCGTCCTCGTTGGCGGCAAAGCTGTAGATCAGCCCAACCTTGAGCCGCTGGGCCTCGGGCAGCTCCTGCTGCTGCGCGGCAAGTTCCGCGTAGTAACGCTTGGCCGCATCAATCGAGGCACAGGCAAACAGCGAGTTGAAGCCAGCCACCCGCTTGCCGTCATGGCGATAGGTGCTGGCGCGCTTGGTCTTCTGATCGAAATGCTCGCGGATATAACCGACGATCTGACTGATGCGCTCCGGTGCCAGCAGGGCACGCTCGGTGTCGATGGCCGAGACCTGCTTGTCCTTGATCCGCGCCTGCATCTTGAGGGTATTGATGTAGTCGATGCGAAACGGCAGCACGTTCTTGTCGTTGATCGCATCGACGATGGTGTAGGTGTGCAGCTTGTCGCCAAAGGCCTGCTCGGTGGTGCGGCGCAACGGGTTGCCGCCGGTTCCCGAGTTCTTCGCAAAGATCGGCGTGCCGGTGAAACCGAACAGGTGGTAGCGCTTGAACACACGGGTGATTTCGCTGTGCATGTCGCCGAACTGGCTGCGGTGGCACTCGTCGAAGATCACCACCACATGCGCGTCGTACACCGGGTGCTTCTTGTTCTTGGCCACGAAACGCGAAAGCTTCTGAATGGTGGTGATGATGATCCGCGCGTTCGGGTCTTCCAGCTGCTTTTGCAGCACCGAGGTCGAGGTATTGGAGTTGGCCGCGCCTTTCTCGAAGCGCTCGTATTCGCGCATGGTCTGGTAGTCCAGATCCTTGCGATCCACCACGAACAGCACCTTGTCGATGTCCGGCAGGCCACGGGCGAGCTGGGCGGCCTTGAAGCTGGTCAGCGTCTTGCCAGAGCCCGTGGTGTGCCAGATGTAGCCACCCGCCGCCACGGTACCCAGCTGGCGGTGATTGGTTGAGGTGGCAATGCGCTGCAGGATGCGCTCGGCGGCCACGATCTGGTAGGGGCGCATCACCAGCAGTTTGCGATCCACATCGAACACGCAGTACTTGGTCAGCACGTTCAGCAGCGAATGCTTGGCAAAGAAGGTCTTGGTAAAGCCCACTAACTCGGTGATGGGCTGGTTGCGCGCGTCGGCCCACCAACTGGTGAAGGAAAAGCTGTTGGAGGTTTTGCTCTTGCTGCGCTTGCCGGCCTGCTCCTTCAAGTGCCCGTCGCGCACGGTGTTGCTGTAGTACTTGGTCAGCGTGCCATTGCTGATCACGAACAGCTGCACGTACTCGAACAGGCCGCAGCCCGCCCAGAAGCTGTCGCGCTGGTAGCGGTTGATCTGGTTGAAGGCTTCGCGGATGTCCACACCACGGCGCTTGAGCTCGATATGCACCATCGGCAGGCCGTTGACCAGTACCGTCACATCGAAGCGCGTGGCGTGCTTGCCGCCATGCTCGCCGGTTGGCGTTTCGTACTGGTTGATCACCTGCAAGACGTTGTTGTGGATATTGGCCTTGTCGATCAGGTAGATGTTCTTGCTGCTGCCGTCGTCGCGCTTCAAGACCTGGACGTGGTCTTCCTGCAGGCGCGCAGTTTTTTCCAGAATGCCGTCATTGGCGCCCGCAATGCTGGTGGCAAAGAAACTCTTCCACTCGGTGTCGGAAAACTCGACCTTGTTGAGCTGCTCCAGCCGGGCCCGCAGGTTGGCGACCAGCTCGGCCTCCGCACTGATAGGCAGGTACTCGTAGGCCTGCCGCTGCAGTTGTTCGATAAAAGCACTCTCCAGCGCCGCCTCGCTCTGGTAGCCGGTCTCGCGCGCACCCAGCGCATCCGGCAGAAACTCGGCCACCACGGTGCTCTCGTTGGAGAGTGCAATGGCCTCGTAGCGGTAGGGCTGGTTCTCAATGCTCATGCGGCTTCCTTGAATGTGAGCAAACGGTCGCGGTAGTAAGCGTACTGCCGACGGCGAGCGGCGATCTCGGCAGGCAGGCCGATGGAGATGTCATTTACCAGCGCATCGAACTTGTCGAGGATGGCGACGATGCGTGCCTGCTCCTCAAGCGAGGGAACAGGGATGGTCAGCTTGGCCAAGCTTTCTGAGGACAAGCGCTTCACCTTGGCTCGGGCGACAAACTTGTTCTTCTCCGCGTGAAACGCCGTGGTCTGGAAGTAATAGGAAACGAACCGTGGGTTCAGCGAATGCCGGAAGGCAAAGCAGTCGTCATGAATCGCCACTTCGTCATGGCCGAGCCATGCCACAGCCTTGCCCACATCCTCGACCGTCTCGCCCACGCCAGCGATTATCAAATCGCCTGGCTGTGCAAAGCGGAGCGACGAAGCCAAGTCGGCATCTACATGTGACGTCGTTGTTTCGGTGGCTGTGCCGTAATGCGTGTAGATGTCGCCATAGTGGATACAGGGCACCCCGTCTTCGACGTAGTCAGCCTTGGTGAAACGCCGACCTCGGAAGAACTCGCCGACCTCGGCCATCGCGGCCCAGCGAATATCTTGATCGCTGAAAGCGAGCAAGGCGTCGCGGTAGTACTTGTACTGCCTGCGACGCGCCTCAAGCTCCGCCTCAAGCTCCGCCTCAAGCTCCGCCTCAAGCTCCGTGAAAGTGTCCAGCACTTTCACGATTTCGCGCTGCACTTCCAAGGGTGGAATCGGAGCTTTGACCTGCTCAAGCGTACCCACCGCAAGACCAGGCTGCGCTGATTTCGTTGCGTACTGATTCAAGTTCATGGCGGTAAGCAAGTGGAATGCCCAGTCCATATCCACTTCAACCTTTCCTTCACACACAACAGCATGCTCTGTGGCAAAAAACCTCCCTTCTGTACGCTTCACGTTCCCGCAAAGCGCACCTTGCCGGCCAATCAGGACATATTTACCTTCTTGATTGCTGGCACGAACAAATCCACGAACACCATTTCCGCCGTAGCATGGATATGGGAAATCAGCATCCTGACGTTCCGATATTTTGCTGGCAGAAATGAATTTACCCGCTTTCATATCGAAAATTTCGCCAAGGGCTTTGTACTCCACCCCCTCCGGGCAAAGCTCAGCGATCAGCGCATCGATCCGGCTCATGGCTTTTTCTTCCCGGTGATTTTCTTCTGCACCGTCTTTACGGTTTCCAGATAAGCCGTTTCCACCTCGCTCGGCTGCTCAGCCAACTGGGCACGGAACTTGGCGTATTCCGTTTCGGCGTGAGCAATGGCCTGCTGATGGCTGACTTTGCCCGCACCTTCCAGAGCCTTACCACCCATGGCCAGGATCAATTGCTCCAGGTGCGCGAGCCAATCCTTCATATAGGTCGGTTCATGGTTCATGGCGCGGAACTCGGCGGCATCGAAATAGGCCGAGACCAGCGTATTCAGGCGCTTGAGCTCGTCAGCGTTGAGGTAATTCTTGGCGTTGGTGACTTCGGCCTTGGTGGGCTGCTTGCCGCTGAAGGACAGCAGGCCCATAAAGGGCTTACCAGCATCGGCACGCTGCCTGACCACTTCCGCCGCCGTCTGGCCGTGGGCCGCGTAATGCAGCTTGTTCTGTACGGCCTTGAAGAACACCACGCTGGCTTCGGCCTTGGGGTCGTAATCCACGCTGGTGGCGTACAGGTCGAGCACCTGGCGGTAGAGCACCTTCTCGCTGGAGCGAATGTCACGGATGCGATCCAGCAGTTCTTTCCAGTAGCTGCCGCCGCCCAGGTTCTTCAGGCGTGCGTCATCCATGGTGAAGCCCTTGACCAGGTATTCGCGCAGGCGCTCGGTGGCCCAGATGCGAAAGCGCGTGCCCTGCTGCGACTTGACCCGGTAGCCGACCGAAATGATGACGTCGAGGTTATAGAAGTTGGTCGGTTTGGTAGAAAATTCGGAAATTCCGATTTTTCTCATCACCTGCTCCGGCACCAGCTCGCCTTCCTCGAAGACGTTCTTGATGTGCTCGTTGATGGTCGACTTGGCCTTGCCGAACAGTTCCGCCATCTGCTCTTGGGTCAGCCAGACCGTATCGCCGTCTAGCCGCACATCGATGGCGGTTGCATCGCCACGTTGGTAAAGAATGATCTCCCCTGCTGGCTGCTCGCTCATGCCTGGGCTCCTTCCAGATCCGCAACGATGGCATCGATCTGCTTTCGCAGCTCCGCTTGCCGGGCAACGATGCCGCTGATCTTCTCGTTGAGCTCACGAATGTCTACCGCTTCGCTGGTGTCGGCCTGCTCGACGTAGCTGGAGACGGCGATGTTGTAGCCGTTGGCGGCGATGTCGCCATTCTCCACCATGCGTGCGAAATGGTCGATGTTCTGGCGAGCGGTGAATGCATCGAGAATTTTCCGCTGGTGGTCGAGCAACATCTTGTTCTTGTTGCCGCTGCGCACGAACAGGCTGGAGGCGTCGATGAACAGCGTGGCGTTGTCGCGTTTGGACTTCTTCAGCACGACGATGCAGGTCGCGATGGTGGTGCCGAAGAACAGATCGGGCGGCAACTGAATGACGGCATCGACGTAGTTGTTGTCGATCAGGTACTTGCGAATCTTGGCTTCCGCACCGCCGCGATAGAGCACGCCGGGGAACTCGACAATGGCAGCCGTACCGTTGACCGCCAGCCAGCTGAGAATGTGCAAGGTGAAGGCCAGGTCGGCCTTGCTCTTGGGCGCGAGCACGCCGGCCGGCGCGAAGCGCGGGTCGTTGATCAGCAGCGGGTTGGCATCGCCATCCCATTTGATCGAGTAAGGCGGATTGGAAACGATGGCCTCGAAGGGCTCGTCATCCCAGTGCGCCGGGTCGGTCAGCGTGTCGCCATGGGCGATGTTGAACTTCTCGTAGTTCACGTTGTGCAGAAACATGTTGATCCGGCACAGGTTGTAAGTGGTGAGGTTGATTTCCTGGCCGTAGAAGCCCTGGCGCACCTTGTTGTGCCCCAGCACCTTGGAGAAGCTGAGCAACAGCGAGCCAGAACCGCAGGCTGGGTCATAAACCTTGTTGACCTCCTTCTTGCCCACCACCGTGATGCGGGCCAGCAGTTCGGAGACCTCCTGCGGGGTATAGAACTCGCCACCGGACTTGCCGGCTGTGGAGGCATACATCTGCATCAGGTATTCGTAGGCGTCGCCGAACAGGTCGATGCTGTTGTCGGCAAAATTGCCCGAGCTGTTGCCCAGCGGCAGATCGCCGATGGCGTCGAGCAGTTTCACCAGCTTTTCGTTGCGCTTGGCCACGGTGGGGCCGAGCTTGCTGCTATTGACGTCCAGGTCATCGAACAGCCCCTTGAAGTCGTCCTCGCTACCAGCACCCAACGCCGAGGCCTCGATGTCCTTGAACACTTGCGACAGGGTTTCATTGAGGTTCGGGTCATGGCGGGCGCGCTTGCGCACATTGGCGAACAGCTGCGACGGCAGGATGTAGAAGCCCTTTTCTTGCACTGTCTCGTAACGCCCCACGATAGCGTGGGCGTCTGCTAAATCGCTGTAGTCAAAATCCGCACTGCCCGCGCGGCGCTCCTGTTCGTTGAGGTAGTTGGTCAGGTTCTCCGAGATAAAACGATAGAACAGCATGCCCAGCACGTAGGTCTTGAAGTCCCAGCCATCAACGCTGCCACGCAGGTCGTTGGCGATGCGCCAGATGGTTTTGTGCAGTTCGGCGCGTTCAAGATCTCTGGTATTGCTCATGGGACGTTAATCACTCTCAGCTTTCGTGTCGCCGGATGACTAACGCATCACAGCGTGTATGTAATTTGTTCGCTCAGGCCGCTCGGTAACCGGGCGCCAGCACCGCTGTTTCCACGCCGTAGAGCAGCAGGGGGTCTTTCAGCCAGAGGCGGTACTCTGGATCACGCAACCGATGATCTGGCGAACAGTCGACGCTCCATTTGCGCAGTACGTAACCCGCCGTAGCCCCGCGCAGCCTCAGGCGCAGCACACCGTCTCGCATGGCGTAATCCATGGCTGTGATGTCCGGATGTGGCTGGTCGGGGTGTGGCACCAATTCGACCTCCACTATCCGGCTCCACTGGACGTCCTGCTCCGGTCGCTCGTGCTCGGCGACGGGAGACTCCATCAGCAGCTTTGGCCGCCTGATGCGCGTGACCACGAAGTCCCGAAACGCACGGCGCTTGCGGTCATAGCCGCGCACGTGCCAGCGCAGGCCCGTATCGATCAGGGCAAACGGCACGATCTCCCGCTGGGTCTTGCCGCTGCCAAGGGAGTAGTAATCCACACGCAGAGGGCAGCGGTGGTAAATGGCACGCGTCACGATACCCAGTGTGTCCAGATCCGGCTGAGCAAGGCGCCCGGACGTTACGCATGAGATTCCCGGCGCACTGCTTGCCGGCTCACCATCACCAAAACCCTCTGCTAGCCAGGCCAGAACCCGGTCAGCGGAGAAGGTGAAGATCGGCCGGAACTCCTTGGTCGGCGTGTAGATTTTGCTGCTGCGGTCATAGGCCAGGTTGTTGCCGGCGAGCTCACGATAGGTGGCGAGGTCACGGGTAGCGGCCGCCGTTTGAATGCCGAAGCGCTGAATCAGGTCCTGCCGTCCTATCTCCCCCACGAATCGCAGGCGCAACTCCAGGTAGGCCAGGCGATCGCGCTGGGCTTGCGTTAGTTGCGAGAGAGCTGCAGTTGTCATGGTGGACTAGTCGCGGTTAAAACCTGGACAGCATAAATTGCGATCACAACACCCGCAATTAAAAATCACGAACGCACCGTTTACAGATCATTTTGATTCGTAATAGCCTAAGGCAATCGTCGGGCGCCAACTGCCCGACCCACAAACTCAGGGACGGGCAGGCACATGTGGCTGTTTACCAAATTCGGTTTCTTTTCCGTTGTAAAGAAAGGCACCCACGATGACCTGACCATTCGCAGCCGCACACGCAGCGACCTGGACCGTCTTCGCAATCACTATCTGCCTTCGCTCTCTGCCTCCCGAGCCCATGAGGGCACTGACTACCCCTGGCGAGCCACGGCGTCTGCTTCCGCCCTGGCGGAGGCGATGAGCGCCATTGCGCAGGACATTGACTATGCGAATTTCAAAGACGAAGTAGCGCTTAGCCTTGGGAAAGATCGCGCCAAACGCTACGGCAGAGTCTGGTCGGCGCTCTACGATATGTCGGATGATCTCAGCGAACCCCATCCGGAAGGCTTCGAGGGCCTCCCCTGGCAACAATGCGCCAGCACCGGTAAAGCCGTGGCCTATGGCGGCGTGGTGATCGACCCCAATGGCTACCTGCTGATGCGCGAGGTGAAAAACCACTTCGATGGCTATGTGTGGACATTTGCCAAAGGCCGCCAGGATAAAGGGGAAAGCCCAAGGCAGACCGCACAGCGCGAAGTCCGCGAAGAGATGGGCATAGATGCCACCATTCTCTCAGCTATACCCGGCGAATTTGCTGGCGGCACCACAATCAACCGTTTCTTCCTAATGCTGACGGACCGTGGAACACCAGACCTCACCTTTGGGAATCGGGAGACTGAGCGCCTGATCTGGGCAACTGCAGAGGAAGCCAAGCGACTGATCGCGCAATCAACCAACACTAAAGGGCGACAGCGTGACCTTGCCATTCTTCAAGCTGCGCTGGCCCTTCTGCCTGCCGAACCTCCACTTAAACGTGCTATGGCTCGCCGCACCGACTGGCAAAGCAAGTTCATGCCTGCTGCGCGAGTAATCGTGCCCCTGGAAACTCGCTATTCGCTTCAGGAAATGGCCACAATCATCCCTGGTTCCTTGCCCAACAGCCAGGATGACAAGTGGTTCATCTTCTACGAAGACGGCGTGCTGCACTGTCACCGCAGCTGGACAGGCATCTGCATTTTCCGAGTTCACTTCAGGCCCTGCGATAGCGGCTGGCAAGCATGGCAAGTGGAAATCAATCGACACAGCGGACAATACACAGCAACCGATGAACGCGAGGATTTTGCGCTGCTGGATATGATCATTGAGCAACTGCTGATCTTTTGCCCCGCAAGCTGACCCCAATGGTTCTGCTAAACCATCCGAATTACACGCAAGGCGAAAGCACAATGAGCGATTTTCAAAAAGAATACGCCCTGTGGGATGAATTTCTGTCTATCTGGCCTGCCTCCCGATTGGCCAGCATGACGCTGGACGAATACACCCAGGCAGGATCGAAAGACAGCTTCACCTATTGGATCGAATCACGCCTCGATGAACTGGGCAGCATCTGGGGTGGCTCGTCTTTCAAGTTCGGCGTGTTCTCGCGCAAGGACACTGAAGACAAGGGTTCGGACACTAAGCTTTCCTACTCGGAAACACACGGCTGGTATTCATCGCTTGGCACATCAGCCGAGGCTGCTTTCGACAAAGTCCGGAGTTTCGTAGCGCAGGTGGCGGACTGGGCCGCCAAAGGCGATCTGGACGCCATCGAGTCCTTTGAGCATCTGGGCGAGGCTTTTAAATGGAAGATTGCCTTCCACTACCAGGACCGGAAGGCGCCAGTGATCGTCGATATTTTCAAGCGTGCGCCGCTGGCAGTGTTTGTTGGCGGTACCGCAAGTCAGCGCATGGCCACGCTGCAGAAGGCCACACTGGCCAAACGCCCAAGCGACCTCGGCATTCTGGAGTTCGGGCGGCAGGTGTGGGAGGCGTGGAGCCAGAAGAATCTGGCCATCTGGAAGCTATCGCACGGACTAAACGACTTTTCTGCCGAAGAGCGCAGGCAGTACCTGCAGGAAGAGCTGGGCGTGATGCATAGCGATACCGCGAAGGGCCAGGCCGAGAGCTTCCAGAAGGCGCCAGCCGGCAGCTTGTTCTACTTGTGCCACGGAAATGAAAGCCTTCAACTAGTCGGACAGTTCATCTCTGATCCTGCACCATGCTTGAAAGGGGATGGTTGGCTACAGCGCCGCTACAGGGTGTTGAAGCACGGCATCAAGCATGGTGGCTTTCAAGGCAGCCAGAAAGGCTGGACGCCCAACTACCGCTCCACCTTCAAACAAGTGCCCGCTCACGATCTGCCGGAGTTCGAGAGTGATTTACTCAAGCCGTTTTTCGGCACCGATTTAGCTGAACTGGCCGCATTGGCCGGTGACCCCATCGCGGATGTCAGCCCCCTCGCCGCAAGCCAGTCATTGCCCCCAACCTCTCAGGTAAAGCATGTGGCCAGCAAACCCGTCGCAATCTGCTCCAACCGCATCTACTACGGGCCGCCCGGAACAGGCAAAACCTTCACACTGATGCAGCTACTCAAGCACGACTACGAAGAGCAGGTGGCATCGGTCAATGCAGATGAATGGCGGGCTCAGATTATTGCTGAAAAGATTGCACCGCTGACCTGGTGGGAAGGTGCGGCCGCTGCGCTATATGACCTGGGGGGCAAAGCCAAAGTACCAGAGCTAGCAGGACACCCCTTCATCAAAGCCATCGCTAGCGCAAAAGGTCGTACCAGCGGCATAAAGCAGACACTCTGGGGCACACTTCAGCACCACACGGTTCTGGAGTCAGCAACGGTCAACACGAAACTTCGCCTGGAACCTGCCATTTTTGATAAGTCGTCAGACTCGGCGTGGCAATTTGCGGGAGTCTCTCAAGACATCTGCTCGGACATCTTCACGCTTGTCGACAAGATCAAGCAGGGCCCCGTCCCCGACACAGGCGAACAACTGCAACGCCATAGCTTCGTCACCTTCCACCAGTCTTACGGATATGAGGAATTCGTTGAGGGCTTGCGGCCAGTACTCGCGGACGACCCGATTGATGGCGACGCTGAAACGGGCCAAGTGGCTTACAGGATCAAAGACGGAGCATTCAAGGAGCTCTGCCGCCGTGCACGCAACACACCTGACAAGCGTTTCGCGATGGTCATCGACGAGATCAACCGCGGCAATATCAGCAAGATTTTCGGCGAGCTGATCACGCTGATCGAGGCCGACAAGCGAGACCCACTCGATGGGACTCCACCGCCGACTGAAGTGATCCTTGCATACTCAGGAAAGCCTTTTTCGGTGCCAGCCAACGTAGACATCATCGGCACGATGAACACTGCGGATCGTTCACTGGCTCTGCTGGATACGGCGCTGCGCCGCCGTTTTGATTTCGTACCGCTGCTACCCGACACTCGCGCAACCAAATCACCTGATGAACCGCACAGTGCGCCGCTGGCAGGGTTGATAGTAACCACGGGGGCAGGCGAGATCGACGTGCGCCGGATGCTGGAACGCATCAATGAGCGAATCGAGGCGCTTTACGACCGTGATCATTGCATCGGTCACGCCTACTTCACTCATCTGTGGAGAAAGACGGATGGCCCGGACAGATTCGACGCACTGGCCGACACGTTCCGCAATCGAGTTCTACCCCTGCTGGAGGAATACTTCTTCGAGGATTGGCGCAAGATTCGCTTAGTTCTAGGCGACAACCAGAAACCCGACGCCGCCCAGTTCATTACAGAGAATGACTCACATGAGCAGGATCTGAGCACTCTCTTTGGGAGCGATCACGGATTGGATAGCTATAGCACCAAGCGCCGCTACCTACCCCAGTCCTCGGCTTACAGCGAACCAGCCGCCTATTTCGGTATTTACCAAACCTCGACCTGACAGGTACGGAAATGGCGGGCATTACGATTTTCGAGTTTGACGCCATGGCGGTTTTGCCGTCCGGCTCGCACGATATGGTTGGGTTGCACAGGATCTCTGCCAATGTTTTTGCCTGGCTGGAGACCCAGGCATTACGCAACGCAGAAGCGGGCGAGTCGACCTGGCTGCGCCTGACTCAACGGCACGGCCGAAGGGCCATACAGGTTAAAAGCTTCGTGGGCGTGATTCGCTGCCCCGACGGCTTCCAGATTGAAGTGCTGCCTAAGCTGGGTAAAGCCAATGGCGAAGCAGATGCGCGACAGCTGCTAATCGAGATGCTGTGTTGCCTCGGTAGTTTTCGCCACATCCAAACCAATAGTGCCCAGTTACAAGCTCGCCGGATGCCTTTGCTGGAGGTGTTCATCGCTGAGTTTCTGCGAGCAGTAGATCACACCGTGAAGCGAGGCCTGCGCAGCGATTACCGCGCCCAGCAAGATAATCTGTTCGCTCTGCGCGGCAAGCTGAATATGGCACAGCATCTTCGTCTCAATCTATGCCGTCGTGACCGGTTCTATACCGAGTTCGACGAGTTTTCGCTCAACAGACCGGAAAACCGCCTACTGCATACAACCCTAAAGCGCGTATTGAAGTGGACTGCCTCGCAAGCAAACCAGCAGCTAGCACGAGAGCTGTGTTTCGTTTTCGCCGAAATTCCCACATCTGACCAGATCAACGCGGACTTTGGTCGGATACGGCCAGATCGAGGGATGGCTCATTACGACGCAGCAATGGCTTGGGCCCGACTGATTCTGCTAGATGAGTCACCCCTTACTGGTACAGGCCAACATTCCGCGCCGTCCCTGCTCTTTCCGATGGAAGCGGTCTTTGAGGCTTTTGTCGCGAAACATCTCGCCCGACAACTCAACTCAGGCCACGACCTGCGCCCCCAAACACGCAGCCTGAGGCTTGTACGACATAAAGAGCAGGACTGGTTCCAGCTCAAGCCTGATCTGCTGGTACAAACTGCCAAAACCAATCGCTTGGTGCTCGACACCAAGTGGAAGCTGGTTGATGAGCGGAAAGCCAATAGCAAGGAAAAGTACGGCTTGAATCAAAGCGACTTCTACCAGCTACATGCTTACGGCGAGAGCTATCTCGACGGAAAAGGCGATGTGATCCTGATCTATCCCAAGACCGAAACCTTCGGCCAGCCCCTGACAGTATTTAGCTTCCCCAAGTCCCCCGACATGCGCTTGTGGGTTCTCCCCTTCTGTCTGCGTACCAAACAGATGCTCTTACCGCCTTGCGGAAAACTCGCTCGTTTTTTCTCGTCAGCAACCTGAGCGATAGTCGCTCAACATTCGGGAATCCCATGCTCAGTCGCTATCTCGCGGGTCTGCTGCTTGGCCTCACAGCAACAGCAAACGCAGCTGATACCTCCAGCTGTTACGCCATTGCTGAGGCTGATGCCAGAACCTACTGCCTAGCCCTCGCGCACAATGACCCAGGTCGCTGCTATGCGATTCAAAACTCCCCGATGCGCAGCCGCTGCCTGGCTGAAGCAAGACAATGAGTCCTGGCGAAATCAAAGAGCTGCTGCTTGACCTGCAGAGGCTCGTTTTGGAGACAGAGCAAGCAGAGCAGGCGATTCTGCGCAAAGCCCAAGAGCGTCTGGATCAACTGCCTAAGGCGCAATCCAGCGAAATTGAAAGGCGTCTGCTTCGAGGGGTGATATATCGAGCGGAAGCGGCACTAGGGCTGAAAAATCAGCTTGATTAAGCCACCTCCAAGCAACTTGATGGCGCCACGCAGTAGCGTGTCGAGGCCCGTAGGTTTTGTTCCAACGCATGGTCACCGCCAGCCGGAGCCCCAGGAGACCGTGAACAGCCTGTCGGCGCTGGATATTTAACCGCGGGGTTCGACGGAGGAAAGACATGGATGTTCATCAGCTGCGCGGCAAGAAAGGTGTTCACGCATGCTGTGGTCGCGATATGTCCATCACCACTTCGTTTCCCCGTTTGTTTTCTGAAAACAGAACGGTGCGAGATGTGTTGCGGGGCAATGCGAAAGTACCATGCGAGGCCTTGGTCGCCGAGGTAGTAAATATGACGCTGCCCAACTTGCTTCCTGGAGCCCTACGAGCTGATTTGCCGGATTATCTGTAGATCACAGGTCGGTAGGCTCCGGTTCAAATCTACCCTTGGGCGTAAGCCTCCCCCTACGGTACAGGATCGGGCTGTACCGTAGGGGGAGGCTAAAGACCCAGCAGACGGCGTACTGCGCTTTTGTCAAGCTCAGCGTGCTTTCGACTGATGTCATCCAACTCTGCAAGCGCATCTAGTATGCGCCTTTCTTCTGGGTCAACTTCAACTGGATGAGTCGGTAGGTTAAGCACAGTGTTGGTTATGCCTTTAATGGCTATTGCTGACTCCAAGGTTTTCCCCAAATGTGCGCTAATCTTACGGACTATCGCAAAGCTTCGCTCTGCTTCCATAATCGCTTTCTTTTCTGTTTTTGTGCATTTGCTGAATGCACTGGCTGGCAACTTGAATTCTGTCAGCTCCCCGCTTTCGATTGGCGACGAGAATTTGGACTTTCCGGAGTATTTCCGCCACCTCACAGTTACAGCTGTTACTCCTTGTTCGACGCTGCAAATGTGAGACCAGAATCGAAAGTTAGGGTTATTTTCTTGATCTTCCGCTCTGGTTGACTTGTACTTCTCAACAATGGCTTGAGAAAATTCAAATAGTAGAGCGATGGCTTGGTTTATTTCCGCGCGTATCACAAGCTCTGAGTCGGCTGCTCTATCGCTTAACTTGGCGAGCGCAACGCTAAGCTCGTTTTCTTTCATAAGATGTGCCCTCATAGTTTGCCCGCTGCTGGACAGCATAAGCAGGGGCGTAAGCCATATTATGGCGAGGCGATGCTGACTTGATTTTTGCCTAATTGCGGGAAATTAGCGTTTATACCGAACATCGAAATCTTTTACGGCGTGATAATTGGCAGTGTCTCGATGTATATAGGAGGTTTCTATGGCTGCTATCCGTTTGCGCGATATCGTTCACAACCGGGCTGTATATCGTCAGACCAGTACTTTTTTGGGGGAGGTCCAAGCCCTGCTTGGAGACGCCTCGGTGAAAGGTTTCGAAACCGACGTCAGTTTTCGCTACTCGTTACTAGCTGCGACGGCTCATCATTCGGTGCTCGAAGATTTGAAGGGGGTAGACGAGAACTTGCATTGGAGGGTTGCGTCGTTCCTGTCTGTCATCGAGTCCTATTTGGCTGACCGCCCATTTGACTCTAACAACTCCACGCAGCTCTTCGGTGCAATGAGCGTTCTGGCGACAGACTGCAGGATTAGAAGCGAGCAGCGGCTGAGTTCCCTGAGGTCTGCTCTGTTCTTGGACGGGGCTCGCTGACCTCAGCCTCCAGGGGGCGTTTATCGAGTGCTTTGAGGGTGTGCAAGCCGGTCAGATGGCTGACGTGGCTGATAGGCATATCCGCAGCAAGCCTTCGAGCCAAACCCGTAACCGCTGAGACAGAAGGGAAGCCGGTTCCAGCCAATCGATCCGCTCGCTCACTCGCCCACAGCGCAGGCAGTCGACGCGACGTGCGGGCAGTTGAAGTAGGACTCGTTGATCCAACAGATCGCGGTCACGTAGTTGCCGTAGACGCCGGTCATGAATCAACGGACTGGGCTGCTGGCAGCGCCCGCACCGAGGCACTAGCGTGGCTTGGGGTTCCAGCTCAATTAGCAGGGTGTTTTCAGCAACGGGGCGAGAGGCGACGACGTCGTAGCCTGGGCAGAAAACGGCAAGATCAACAGGATGCAGGGCGACAGCAGGGTGTGGGAGTTGGTGTGTGTGGCGACTGCCAATCTACCCACTTCCTTGCATATTAACTTACTCTTCCGCCAGAGTCCGCAGAACCTTTTTTTATTCGCTACCAGACTCCTCCTCTGGCGCATAGCTTTTCTTCCCACCGTTGGCGATCTGGAGCATTGCTTGCGTTGCCGTTTCCACGGACTGTCGGACCGGATCAAGATCGAGACGGGCATATATAAGGGTTGCCTTTAGGCTCTTCTGATTCAAGCTCTTTCCGATTATAGGGAGGGTAGCCCCCGTCTTTGCCTGCCAGCTCGCAAGAGTACGGCGTAAATCATGAATGCGCAGGTCGGTCATGTCATAGAGAGCAGGGTCGACTTGCAATGCTTTCGCTAGTTTGAGCAGGCGCCTTTCGGCTGTAATTGGCGCTGTGGCCACTTGCTCTTCAGCCTGCTGACGCCCTTCGGCGTCCAGCTTACCGAGCCGCTCCAATGTATCCAGCAATCGAAGTAAGCTCGCATGACGCAGCACAGCCGCCCAAGCTTTTTTGGGCTCCACTAAATGACCGGTTTTCCCCGTCCCGGGGAAAACGAAGGGTGAACCCTTGGCGCTGCGTTTACGAAGCCTCAATATCTCAATGGCCTCGTTGGATAAGGTGACATTCTGTGGCGTACCGTTTTTGGTCATATCAACACGCCAGACACGGCTCTCAAAATCTATATCGTGCCAGGTCATTGCCTGTACATTCGAGCGGCGGGCGCCCGTAAGTAGCGCGAGCAGGAAAAAGTGCCCCTGAGCAGACTTGTTCAGAGCCTCAAAAAGATAAGGTAGCTCAGATGCTTGGGCGAATCGATCGCGCTCAACGATCTCGTTCTTTTGAATCCGGACGGCGGGGTTGATACCAGAGTAGTGCTCATGGTCAGCCGCAAAGTT
Source organism: Stutzerimonas sp. CXK-1 (assembly GCF_057738225.1). Taxonomy (NCBI): domain Bacteria; kingdom Pseudomonadati; phylum Pseudomonadota; class Gammaproteobacteria; order Pseudomonadales; family Pseudomonadaceae; genus Stutzerimonas; species Stutzerimonas sp. CXK-1. Next base: position 3,927,412 of record NZ_CM173217.1, read on the forward strand.
GAATACGGATGAAATGATCGCGACCGCCTTGTCCGCCTGCCGGGGGCTATTTTTGCTCACCTGGCGGTGGATGGAGGTCACCGCAGAACGCGTTACCTGCGACAGCTTGGCGTTAGCTATCGAGCCCATATGAAGCCGCGCGGTGTCGAGGTAGTCTTTCTTTGTACGCTCCGTTATATGGGCCCCGTTACGCTTACGCTTCTTTTCAAGCATCTCCGAGAGCATTGCGTTAAAGGTTGGCTCCTGCCGTATCGCACGTCGGGCTGCGGCCGGGTCTGCACCTGAAGCGAATTTTCCTAGCACTTTCTGCGCTTCCGAACGCGCCTGCTCAACAGTCATCTCCGGAAAGCCTCCAAGCTTTACCCAACTCATCGACGCGCCGGCTCGCTTGATGACATAGAACGTGCGGGACCCAGAAGAAGTGACTCGCATTGCCAGTTTAGGAATCTCGATGTCGTACACCGTGAGGCGCTTGCCCGCTTCAGGCGGCTCCACCGCCAACAACGCCCGTTTGGTGAACTTCAACTTCATCGCTCGCTCCTTCTCAGCGGTCACTAAGGCTATCGCCGGGCTAGCACTGGCTATCAATTATGGTCTATTAGCATCAGATCATAGAGCCATCAGAAGAGCCTGCAACCCACGCCACACCTACGTTTATTAAGTTCCATCCATGACCGTCAATATGCGGAGCCCCAAACTTGTAATCAGTAGGTCCCGGGTTCGACTCCTGGTGCCGGCACCATCTAAATCAAGGCTCGCAGCGATGCGGGCCTTTTTTGTTTTCGCGCGGACGGCACCCGGTCGAGCGCACCTGTTTCCAGATGCCTCCATCCGCTGTGCGCTCCGGCGCCTTCGTGGTGCAATGCGCGCCTGTGTGGCTGGCGCATTGGAGTGACCGAGCATGTTCGAATCGATTACCGGGCTGATCGAGCAGGGAGGCTATTTCGGCATCCTGGCGCTGATGTTTCTCGAGAATCTGTTCCCGCCGATTCCCTCGGAAGTGATCATGCCGCTGGCCGGTTTTCTGGCTGCGCGCGGCGAGCTCAATCTGTTCGGCGTGGTGGTGGCCGGTACGCTGGGTTCGTTTCTGGGTGCGCTGCCCTGGTATTACGCTGGCGCGCGGCTCGGCGAGGAGCGCATGCGCCGGCTTGCCGCGCGGCATGGGCGCTGGCTGACCCTGTCGGGCGACGATGTGCTGGAGGCCGGAGTCTGGTTTCGTGCGCACGGCCGCAAGGCGGTGTTCTTTGGCCGCCTGGTGCCGGCGATCCGCACGCTGATTTCGGTGCCGGCCGGGATCGCGCAGATGCCTTTTGCCAGCTTTGCCTTCTACACGCTTGCCGGCTCGGCGATCTGGACCTTTGTGCTGACGCTCGCCGGCTATCTGCTGCATGCCGAGTACGATCGCGTGGCCGACTACCTCGACCCGGGCTCGAACATCGTGCTGGGCACGATCGTGGCGATCTACCTGTACCGGCTGCTGCGCAACGGGCGCAGGGCCGGCGAGCGACAGCGCTGAGCCTTAGCCGCCGCGGGCGAGGCAGCGGCGGCGGCGCTCGTCGACCCGCTGGGCGAACCAGGCGGTGGTGAGGTTGCGGGTGATCTTCGGGCTTTCCAGCTTGATACCCGGCACCAGCGCACGTGGCAGCCGCTTGCCGGCGCGCCGGTCGGCCAGCGCGAACACCTTTTCGTAGAGTTCGCTGTCCTCGAAGGCCAGGCTGTCGCCCTGCAACAGGGCACGGCGGATCTCGTCTTCATCGAGATCCAGCTGCTTGCCGAGTGTGCGCACCGCGCGTTCGGTGGCCCCCACGCGGCTGCTGCCATGAATGACCAGGTCGCCATCGAGCGCGAGCTTGATGCCGCTGGCCCGGGTCACGGCGTTCTGGAAGGCCGCGTTGCGGCTGGCGTACCAACCGGCATTGAAGTCGGCGTAGCGATACAGCGACTTGTCGTAATGGGCCGGGTAGCCGAGCAGGTGGGCGATACCGAAGTACATGCCGCCGCGGCGGCTGAACACCTCGTCGCGCACGCTGCCTTCGATCGGGTACGGGTAGTCGCCTGCGCGGCTTTCGGCAAAGGCGATGCTGACCTGCATCGGCCCGCCGGTGCGCACCGGGTTGAGGCTGCCGAACAGCTGGCGGCCGAGCGGCACCATGCCGGTGAAGTCGTCGAAGATGGCGCTCAGTTCCTGCTCGGTGCGCACCCGGCTCAGCCGCTCGGCGTAGGTCTTGCCGGTCGGCGAATCGAGGCTGAGTGCGCCGCGCACGAGAAACTGCGGGATATGCAGGCGCGCGGCTCGGCGGTCGATCTCGGCGCGTGCGATCTTCGCCAGTCCGGGTACGGGCGGCGCGACCTGGAAGGTCGACTCCTGCTCGGTGACGGCGATCACCGAGCAGAGGTTTTCGCGGCTCGGCTCGATCTCCAGCGTCGTGAAGGCCGTCTGGATGTCCTGCGCCCAGCCCTGGCGATCGCGCAGGTTGCCCGGCAACAGGCGCATGAGCTCGGCGCGCACTTCGGCGGGTGTCGGCCCGGCGGGCTGCGGCTCGCGCAGGCCGCAGCCGGCCAGCAGCAGGGTTACGAGAAGGCTGAAGAGCAGAGGAAGCGGTGTGCGCACGGGGCCATCCTGGTCGGGTGTTCGCTGGGTTTGATCCTGCCAGGCGGTGGAAGGTCCGCCGCTCAGTCGCCGGCCTTGCGCTCGCGCTTGCGAGTCGGCCGATGGAACAGGCGCTGCACGGGCGCCTGGCCCTCGATCCCGGCCCAGCGACCGGATGCGAAGACCAGCTCGACGACGGCACAGGTCGGCATATGCTCGATGCCCGCGCCCAGGCGCGTGGCCAGCTCGGTCAGCTCCGGGTTGTGGCCGACCAGCATCAGGCTCTGCAGGTCGTCCGGCTGTTCGCCGATCACCGCCAGCAGCACGTCCGGCGTGCAGGCATACAGGCGCGCCTGGTAGTCGATGGCCGCCGGCGGATAGCCCATCGCCTCGGCCAGCGGGCGTGCCGTAGCCTGGGCGCGCGCGGCGGTACTGCACAGCAGGCGCTGCGGCCGCACGCCGCGCGCCGCAAGCCAGGGGCCGATCTCCTCGAGCTGCCGCAGGCCGCGCTTGGCCAGCGGGCGGTCATGGTCGGCCAGGGCCTGGTCGTCCCAGCACGACTTGGCATGCCGCACCAGATAGAGCGTTTTCATCGATTGCCTCTTTTCGCGTTAACGCCAGTCTCGATAAGGAGATCAAATCCCATAACTGGGAATGACCTATCTATCCCGGATTCATGGACACCACCGGGTGACTCCGGCTGTTTCTATCCCACAAACGGGACGCAGCATGCCAGTGGGCAGCCAGCATTCGTGCAAAATTCCTTTAAAAACAATAAGTTAGATCATTGGCACGAAACTGGCTATTCCGCCAGGCGCCCTGCGCAAACCACAACAACAAGAAGGTCTGCCATTGCCCCGCCGTGGTCAGGCCAGGAGATCGAACGATGAGTGTAGTCATCGCCCTTGCTGCTCTGGGGCTTCTGATGCTCGCCGCCTACCGCGGCTACAGCGTCATCCTGTTTGCCCCCATCGCCGCCCTCGGTGCCGTGCTGCTGACCGACCCCAGTGCGGTCGCGCCCGCCTTCACCGGCATTTTCATGGAAAAGATGGTCGGCTTCATCAAGCTGTATTTCCCCGTGTTCCTGCTCGGTGCGGTGTTCGGCAAGCTGATCGAGATGAGCGGCTTCTCGCGCTCGATCGTCGCCGCGGCGATCCGCCTGCTCGGCGGCGGCCAGGCCATGCTGGTGATCGTGCTGGTCTGCGCGCTGCTGACCTACGGCGGCGTCTCGCTGTTCGTGGTGGTGTTCGCGGTGTACCCGTTCGCTGCCGAGATGTTCCGCCAGAGCGACATCCCCAAGCGGCTGATCCCCGGCACCATCGCCCTCGGCGCCTTCACCTTCACCATGACGGCAGTGCCCGGCACACCGCAGATCCAGAACATCATCCCGACCACCTTTTTCAACACCACCACCTGGGCTGCGCCCTGGCTCGGGCTGATCGGCACGCTGTTCGTCTTCAGCCTCGGCATGCTCTATCTCAAGCGCCAGGCGAACAAGGCCCGCCACGCTGGCGAAGGCTATGGCACCAACCTGCGCAACGAACCGCAGACGCCGGACGACATCGCCCTGCCGAACCCCTGGCTGGCGCTCTCGCCGCTGCTGCTGGTGCTGCTGGCCAACCTGCTGTTCACTCGCTGGATCCCCGAACTCTACGGCAACAGCCATGTGCTGCAGCTCGCCGGCATGGCGGCGCCGCTGACCACCGATGTCAGCAAGGTGACTGCCATCTGGGCGGTGGAGGCCGCGCTGCTGCTGGGCATCCTGCTGGTGCTGGCATCGAGCTTCGCCACCCTGCGCGGCAAGCTGGCCGAGGGCACCAAGAGCGCGGTCAGCGGCTCGCTGCTGGCGTCGATGAACACCGCCTCGGAATTCGGCTTCGGCGCGGTCATCGCCTCGCTGCCCGGCTTCATGGTGCTGGCCGATGCGCTGTCGGCGATTCCCAACCCGCTGATCAACGAGGCGATCACCGTCAACCTGCTGGCCGGCATCACCGGCTCGGCTTCCGGTGGCATGAGCATCGCGCTGGCGGCCATGGCCGAGAGCTTCGTCGCCGCCGCCAACGCCGCGCAGATCCCGCTGGAAGTGCTGCACCGGGTCGCCTCGATGGCCTCTGGCGGCCTCGACACGCTGCCGCACAACGGCGCGGTGATCACCCTGCTGGCGGTTACCGGGCTGACCCACCGCGAGTCCTACAAGGACATCTTCGCGATCACCCTGATCGCCACCACCGCGGCCTTTTTCATCATCGGTGTGTTCTACGCTACCGGTATCGTCTGACGTGCAGCGCGCCGGCCCGGGCCGGCGCCGTCAAGGAGAGCCAAACATGAACCTCGCAGGCAAGACCGCTCTGGTCACCGGCTCCACCAGCGGCATCGGCCTGGGCATTGCCAAGCGCCTGGCCGAAGCCGGCGCCAACCTGGTGCTCAACGGATTCGGCGATGCCGAGCCGGCGCTGGCCGCGGTGCGTGCCGCCGGCGGCCAGGTGCGCCATCACCCCGCCGACATGGCCCGGCCCGAGCAGATCGCCGCGCTGGTGGCCTTCGTCGAAAGCGAATTCGGCGCACTGGACATCCTCGTCAACAACGCCGGCATCCAGCATGTCGCGCCGGTCGACGAATTTCCGCCCGAGCGCTGGGACAGCATCCTGGCGATCAACCTGTCCTCGGTGTTCCACACCACGCGCCTGGCGCTGCCGGGCATGCGGCGGCGCGGCTGGGGGCGGATCGTCAACATCGCCTCGGTGCACGGGCTGGTCGGCTCGACCGGCAAGGCCGCCTATGTCGCGGCCAAGCACGGCGTGGTCGGGCTGACCAAGGTGGTCGCGCTGGAAACCGCGCAGGAGCCGATCACCTGCAATGCCATCTGCCCCGGCTGGGTGCTGACGCCGCTGGTGCAGCAGCAGATCGACGAGCGCGCCCGCGCCGACGGCGACCTCGAGCGCGCGCGCCACGACCTGCTGGCCGAGAAGCAGCCTTCGCTGGAATTCGTCACCCCCGAACAGCTCGGCGAATTGACGCTCTATCTGTGCAGCGACGCGGCCGCGCAGGTCCGCGGCGTCGCCTGGAACATCGACGGCGGCTGGGCCGCCCGCTGAACAAGACAACAACAAAGAGGGAGATCCATGAACAAGCTCTACCCCAACGCCGCAGCCGCCCTCGACGGGCTGGTCGAAGACGGCATGACGGTCGCCGTCGGCGGCTTCGGCCTGTGCGGCATTCCCGAGACGCTGATCGCCGCGCTGCGCGACAGTGGCCGCAAGGGCCTAACGGCAATCAGCAACAACGCCGGCGTCGACGGCTTCGGCCTTGGCCTGCTGCTGGAGACGCGGCAGATCCGCAAGATGATTTCCTCCTACGTGGGCGAGAACAAGGAGTTCGAGCGCCAGTACCTCTCCGGCGAACTGGAGCTGGAGTTCACCCCGCAGGGCACCCTGGCCGAGAAGCTGCGCGCTGGCGGCGCGGGCATCCCGGCGTTCTACACCAGGACCGGCTACGGCACGCTGGTCGCCGAAGGCAAGGAGACCCGCCAGTTCAACGGCGAGTGGTACGTCATGGAAGAATCGCTGACCGCCGACCTGGCGCTGGTCAAGGCGTGGAAGACCGACAAGGCCGGCAACCTGCTGTTCCGCAAGACCGCGCGCAACTTCAACCCGCTGGCAGCGATGGCCGGCGAGGTCTGCGTCGTCGAGGTCGAGGAGATCGTCGAGACCGGTGAGCTGGACCCCGATCAGATTCACCTGCCCGGCATCTACGTGCACCGCATCGTGCACAACCCGAACCCGGAAAAACGCATCGAAAAACGCACGGTGAGGAGCTGAACATGGCCTGGACACGCGAACAGATGGCACAACGCGCCGCACGGGAACTGGAAGACGGCTTCTACGTGAACCTCGGCATCGGCCTGCCGACCCTGGTGGCCAACTACATCCCCGAAGGCATGGATGTCTGGCTGCAGAGCGAGAACGGCCTGCTCGGCATCGGCCCCTTCCCCAGCGAAGAGGAGGTCGACGCCGACCTGATCAACGCCGGCAAGCAGACGGTCACCGCGCTGCCCGGGGCGAGCTTCTTCGACAACGCGCAGAGCTTCGCGATGATCCGCGGCGGCCACATCAACCTGGCCATCCTCGGTGCCATGCAGGTCTCGGAAAAGGGCGACCTGGCCAACTGGATGATCCCCGGCAAGATGGTCAAGGGCATGGGCGGAGCGATGGATCTGGTGGCCGGGGTGAAAAAGGTCGTGGTGCTGATGGAGCACACCGCCAAGGGCGGCGCGCACAAGATCCTGCCGGCCTGCGACCTGCCGCTGACCGGGGTCGGCGTGGTCGACCGCATCATCACCGACCTCGCCGTGCTCGATGTCACCGAGCAGGGTTTGACGCTCGTCGAGCTGGCCGAAGGCGTGAGCTTCGACGAACTGCAGGCGGCGACCGGCTGCCCGATCGTTCGCTGAGCCCGGCGCAGCGGGCGCCGCTCAGGGCTGCCAGAGAATCAGCGGCAGTTCCAGCGGCACCCGCAGGCCGTCATAGGCCGCCGGGATCACCCGCGCGGTGTAGTGCGCCGCCGGGCGGGCGGCCGGCAGCGAGCCGCTGAACAGCCAGTGCGGCCCCGAACCGCTGCGCGCAGTCAGCGTCAGGCACTCGGCCGGCCAGTCTCCGCAGGCATCGGCGTACAGTTGCACGAGCAGGTCGTCGGCATACAGCTGCCCCACGTCCAGCTCCACGCTGGCCTGGTAGCCCTCGCCGAGCGGCTCCAGTGCGACCCGGACGAACGCCAGCCGCGGCCAGTGGCGCTGCAGCCGGTGGATGCGGCCGGCCAGCGCGTAGGCGCGGGCCGAGCCGTCCGCGCTGCGCTCGCGGTAGGCGCGCGCCGCCGGCAAGTAGAACTGCTCGGTGTACTCGCGCACCACCCGGTCGGCGGAAAAGCGCTGCACCAGTTCGCCCATGCTGCGGCGGATGCGCTGCACCCAGGCACGCGGCAGGTTGGCCTCGTCGCGGCTGTAGTACTCCGGTATCACCTCCTGCTCGAGCAGCCTGTAGAGCTGCTCGGCATCGCGCCCATCGTGCGTCTCGTCGTGCTCCAGACCGTCGCCGATCGCCCAGCCGAGGTCCGGCGCATAGGCTTCGGCCCACCAGCCGTCGAGCTGGGACAGGTTCAGCCCGCCGTTGGCCAGCACCTTCATGCCGCTGGTGCCGCTGGCCTCCCAGGGGCGCCGCGGCGTATTGATCCAGACGTCGACACCCTGCACCAGGTGCCGCGCCAGCCGCATGTCGTAGTCCTCGAGAAACACCACGCGCCCGGCGACATCCGGCCGCGCGATGAAGCGCTGCCACTCGGCGAGCAGCGCCTGCCCGGCACGGTCGGCCGGATGCGCCTTGCCGGCGACCAGCAGCTGCACCGGGCGCTCGCGGTCGGCGAGGATGCGCGCCAGGCGATCGGGGTCCTGCAGCAGCAGGTTGGGCCGCTTGTAGGCGGTGAAGCGCCGTGCGAAGCCGATCGTCAGGCGTTCGGCATCCAGCCCGCAGCCGGCCGCGGCAATGCACTCGGCAGTCGCCCCGTGCACCGCCAGGCTGCGCGCCAGGTAGCCGCAGACAAAGGCGAGCAGCTCGTGCCGCGCGTGCTGGCGGATCTGCCAGAGCCAGTGATCGTCGACCCGCGCCAGCAGGTCGGCTACCACGCTGTCGCCACCGCGCCAGGGGATCTCGTCGCCGTGCAGCTCGAACCAGTGCTGCTCGGCGTCGGACGACAGCCAGGTCGGCAGGTGCACCCCGTTGGTCACGTGGCCGATGGGCACTTCGACCAGCGGCCAGCGGGGGTACAGCCCGCGGAAGATGAAGCGGCTGGTGGCCTCGTGCAGGCGGCTCACCGCATTCACCGCGCCGGAGCCGTGTGCGGCGAGGCAGGCCATGTTGAAGGTCGCCTGCGGGTCGTCCGCTGCCGCCCCGCCCAATGCGAGCAGCTCGCGCGCGGCGATGCCAAGCTCCGCCTCGGCATAGCGGCCCAGGTACTGGCTGACGCGGGCCGCGGGAAAGCGGTCGAAGCCGGCTTCGACCGGCGTATGCGTGGTGAACAGGTTGCCGGCACGGGTCGCGGCCAGCGCCACCTCGAAGGGCACGCCGCGCGCCGCCATGTAGCTGCGCGCCCGCTCGAGCACGGCAAAGGCGGCATGCCCGTCGTTGAGATGGCACACCTCCGGGGTCAGCCCGGCAGCCTCGAGCAGGCGCCAGCCGCCGATGCCCAGCACGATCTCCTGACGCAGGCGCATCTCCCGGTCGCCGCCGTACAGCTGGCTGGTGATCAGGCGAACCTGCGGTGGGTTGGCCGGCTCGTTGGTGTCGAGCAGCAGCAATCGGCAACGGCCGACGCGCGCCTGCCAGCCGCGAATCCACAGCTGCATCCCGGGCAGGCGAAAGGCCAGGCGCAGCGGCCGGCCGGCCAGGTCGGTGAGCGGTTCGACCGGCAACTGCCGCGTGTCGTTGACCGGGTACAGGGCCTGCTGCCGGCCGTCGGCATCGATGCCCTGGCGGAAGTAGCCGTGCTGCCAGAGCATGCCCACCGCGACCACCGGCACGCCGAGGTCGCTGGCGGCCTTGAGCTGGTCGCCGGCGACGTTGCCCAACCCGCCGGAATAGATCGGCAGCGCCTCGCTGAGCATGTATTCCATGGAGAAGTAGGCGACGCAGGCGAGCGCATCATCGACGGCGCGCTCGGCGAACCAGGTCGGCTGCGCGGCCTCGGCACGGCGGCGCTCTACCAGTTCGCGCACCCGGCCATGGAATTCCGGCCGGCGCAGCAGCTCGGCCAGCTGCCGGTCGGGCACGGTGCTCAGGACCAGGCAGGGGTTGTGCGTCAGGTCCCAGAGGTCCTCGTCGATGGCCTGCCAGATGTCGTCATTGCGGCTCGACCAGCGGATCGACTGATCGAAGGCCAGCTCGCGCAGCGTATGCGGCGTGATCGGCGGTAGTCCGTTGCGCTGGGCCAAGGGCACCTCATGCGGTCAGTCGAGGGTCTGGATGCTCTGCACCTGGTCACGGTTCACGCGGATGCGCCGGCCATCGGCCTGCTCGAATTCATAGAAGCCGGTGTCCTCGTCGTATTCGGGCGTATCCAGGCTCTGCATCTGCCGGCCATCGGTAAGGGTGATCTGGCTCGGCGAGGCGCAGCCGCCGAGCAGGGCCATGCCCAGGGCGAGCATGGCGAAGGAGAATGTCCGGAACATGACGGCACCTCACGCAGGGGTTATGCGCAAAGTGTGGCACGCCGCCGGGCGGGCGCCAGTCGGCAATGCCGCAGGGCGGCGGGAACATGCGCCGGCCGACGGGTTCCCAAGCTGATGACCCCTCGCAGGAGCCACCGATGAGCCAGCAGAACCGCAGCATCCACCTCGCCTCGCGCCCGCACGGCGCGCCCACGCCGGAGAACTTCCGCCTGCAGAGCGCAGCGCTGCCGGAGCCGGCCGAGGGCCAGCTGCTGCTGCGCACGCTCTACCTCTCGCTCGACCCCTACATGCGCGGGCGCATGAGCGAAGGGCCGTCCTACGCGCCGCCGATGGCCGTCGGCGAGGTGATGGTCGGCGGCACCGTGTCGCGCGTGGTGCAGTCGCGGCACCCGGACTACCAGCCGGGCGACCTGGTGCTGGGCGCCAGCGGCTGGCAGGAATACGCGCTGTCCGACGGCAAGGGCCTGCTGCGCCTGGCGCCGGACATGCCCAACCCCTCGCATGCGCTCGGGGTGCTCGGCATGCCCGGTTTCACCGCCTACATGGGGCTGCTCGACATCGGCCAGCCCAGGCCCGGCGAAACCCTGGTGGTCGCCGCCGCCACCGGCCCGGTCGGCGCCACGGTCGGGCAGATCGCCAAGCTCAAGGGCTGCCGCGTGGTGGGCATCGCCGGCGGGCGCGACAAATGCCTGCATGCGGTGCAGACGCTCGGTTTCGACGCCTGCATCGACCACCGCGCCGAGGATTTTCCCAACCAGCTCGCGCGGCAATGCCCGAAGGGCATCGACATCTATTTTGAGAATGTCGGCGGCGCGGTGTTCGATGCCGTGCTGCCGCTGCTCAACAGTCGCGCCCGCGTGCCGGTCTGCGGCGTGGTCGCCCAGTACAACGCCACCGGCCTGCCGGACGGCCCGGATCGCTTGCCGCTGCTGCTCGAAACCATCCTGAAAAAGCGCCTGCGGATGCAGGGCTTCATCATCTTCGACGACTATGGGCACCGCTACGACGAGTTCTACCGCGACATGAGCGCCTGGTACGCCGATGGCCGCATCAAGTACCGCGAGCAACAGGTGCAGGGCCTGGAAAACGCACCCGAGGCGTTCATCGGCCTGCTCGAGGGGCGCAACTTCGGCAAGCTGGTGGTAGCCCTCGGCGAGTCGTAGCCGGCCACGACCAAGGGCCTACTGCCGCGTGCACGGCAAGGGTCCAGAATTCGGTATCGATAACTGCAACGGAGCAGCAGCATGAGCAAGGCGATCTACGTTCAACCCGGTGGTGGCTACGACCAGGTGGTGGTCGGCATCCACGAGGCGCCGGCACCCGGCGCGGGCGAAATCAGCGTGCGCCTGCACGCCAACTCGCTCAACTACCACGATTTCGCCGTGGTCAGCGGCATGTGGGGACCGAGCGAGCCGCGCATTCCGATGGCCGATGGTGCCGGCGAAGTGATCGCCGTCGGTTCCGGGGTCGAGGGCTTCAAGGTCGGCGATGCGGTGGTCAGCACCTTCTTTCCCGACTGGCTGGACGGCGAGCCCTGCGTCGAAGGTTTCGTCCGCGTGCCCGGCGATGGCATCGACGGCTATGCACGCGAACAGGTGACCGCGCCGGCCACCGCCTTTACCCACGCACCCAGGGGCTGGAGCCACGCCGAGGCGGCGACCCTGACCACCGCCGGGCTGACCGCCTGGCGCGCGCTGATGGCCGATGGTGCGCTCAAGCCCGGCGAGACGGTACTGGTACAGGGCAGCGGCGGCGTATCGATCTTTGCCCTGCAGTTCGCCCGCATGGCCGGCGCCACGGTGATCGCCACGTCCTCGAGCGACGACAAGCTGGCGCGCATGGCCGAGCTCGGCGCCAGCCATCTGATCAACTACCGCAGCACGCCGAACTGGGGCGAGCGGGTGCGTGAGCTGACCGATGGCCGCGGCGTCGACCACGTGATCGAAGTCGGCGGCCCGGCGACGCTCGCCCAGTCGATGACCGCCACGCGCATCGGCGGGCATATCGCGGTAATCGGCATCCTCACCGGGGTCGGCGGCGAGCTGCCTCTGGTCGAGGCCCTGGTGCGCCAGCTGCGCCTGCAGGCCGTGCTGGTCGGCAGCCGCACCCAGCAGCAGCAGATGATCCGCGCGATCGACGCCAACGGCATGCGCCCGGTGATCGACCGCTGCTTCGCCCTCGACGAGATCTGCGACGCCTTCCGCTACCAGGAGAGCAACCGCCACTTCGGCAAGATCTGCCTGACGTTCTGAGCGCTCAGCCCGGCAGGGCCACGCCGAGCTGCTGCAGGCGCGCCTCGAGCAGCTCGGCGAAGCGCCCGTACCAGGCCAGGTTGCGCGGCGAAGGGTGCGGCAGCGGGTGCAGGACGAATTCGCGGCTGCCGCCCCGGTCGTCTGCCAGGCGTACCGGCAGGCTGCGCTCGAAACGCCGCTCGTCGGCCCAGAAGGCCTCCAGGCGCCGACGCTCCTCGCGCGGCTGATCGATGCCGAACCAGAGAAAGGCTTCGCGCCCGAGGGTGACGATGTCGCGCCCCTGCCAGGATTCGATCAGCAGCTCGCGCATCAGTGGGTGGAAGCGCCGCTTGACTGCCATCGACCAGGCCCGGTTACCGAGCGGCTTGTAGGGCACGGTGTTGGCCCAGAAGAACGGCCGGCCGACTGCCAGCGAGGCGGCGAAATCCGGCAATTCCGTGCCATACAGGTGCCGATGCAGCCCACCCCGCACCAGCTGCCCGCCGGCGCCGACGAACGGCTCGCCGTGGCGTACCTCCTCGCGCCCCGGGTCGCGGCCGAAAAAGGCGAGCGGCGCCTGCGCATCGCCCAGGCCGATGATCGGCTCCAGCGGATCCTTGTCGAATTGCGCATAGACCGCCCGGTCGATGCCCTCGGTCGTCGCGGCCAGCTGGCGCAGGTTCGCAGCGAGCGGCACGCGGGGCTTACTCCAGGTCCGCTTCGTCGACCGGGACCACGGCGTCGGCATCGATGGCATAGGCGGCCTCGGCGAGCGCATTGCTCACCGGCTCGATGCGCAGCACGCCGTCGACCCAGAGCGGCGCGTAGATGTCGCCCAGCTCGATGCCCTTGGCCAGGCGCACCAGCACGATCTGGTTGGGCGGCGGTGGTGGCACATGAATGCAGGCCCCCGGATAGGGCACCAGAAAGAACTCGGTGCTGCGCCCGGCGGCGTCGGTCTCCAGCGGCACCGGGTAGCCACCCAGGCGAATGGCACGCCCGGCGAGCGCCGGCACCGTCCGCGCCGAATACATCACCTCGGGCAGCCCGGCGCCCTGCTTGAGCCCGCCGGCATCGCTGAAACCCAGGTTCTCGGGCGAGTCGTGCTCGATCTCGGGCATCTCCTCGAGCGCCTTGCGGTCCTCGGCGGGCATCAGTTCGAGCCAGTCGAGTTCGGCCGGGGCGGCGTGGGTCAGCGAGGCGAAGCAGAACAGCAGGCAGGCAAGGAATCGGCGCATGGCGGCAAAGGCTGGCTGGCGGAAAGGGGGCCGCCGGGAGCGGCCCCGGCGAAATCAGTGCTTACGGCTGGTCACCGCGCCGTAAATCACCAGCAGGATGATCGCACCGACCACCGCGCCGATAAAGCCGGCGCCCTCGCCCGCCTCGTACAGGCCCAGCGCCTGGCCGCCGTAGGTCGCCAGCAGCGAGCCACCGATCCCGAGCAGGATGGTCATGATCCAGCCCATGCTGTCGTTGCCGGGTTTGAGGAAGCGTGCGATCAGGCCGACGATCAGGCCGATGATGATGGTTCCGATGATGCCCATGGCTCAGTCTCCGAGGTCCGAAAAGGTAAGCAGTGGACCCCGCCCCGGCACCGGCAGTTCTACGACGGCACTTGCAGGCCTGACGACCGGGCGGACCCGGCACGGCTGCGCCTGGCCGCCGGTACACGCACCGGCCGCGTTCCCGCAGGGTGGAAAAGCGCGCCCGGCGCTTTCCACCCCGCGGGCCTGCGCTCAGCCGCGCCCGATCAGCGACTCGACGGCGGTGATCTGCCGGTCCAGGGTGGCCCGGTCCGGGCAGCGCAGGGTGGCGTGGCCGACCTTGCGCCCGGCCTTGAAGGCCTTGCCGTAGTGGTGCAGATGGCAGTCTTCGATGGCGATGACCTTGTCCACCGGTGGCACTTCGCCGATGAAGTTGAGCATCGCGCTCTCGCCGAGCTTGGTGGTCGAGCCCAGCGGCAGGCCGGCCACCGCGCGCAGGTGGTTCTCGAACTGGCTGCACTCGGCGCCTTCGATGGTCCAATGCCCGGAGTTGTGCACCCGCGGCGCGATCTCGTTGGCCTTCAGGCCGCCGTCGACCTCGAAGAACTCGAAGGCCAGCACGCCGACGTAGTCGAGCTTGTCCAGCACCCGCCCGACGTAATCTTCGGCGAGCTTCTGCAGCGGGTGATTGCTGCTGGCCACCGACAGCCGCAGGATGCCGGTCTCGTGCGTGTTGTGCACCAGCGGATAGAAGGCGGTTTCGCCATCGCGGCCGCGCACGGCCACCAGCGAGACCTCACCGGTGAAGGGCACGAAGCCTTCCAGCAGACAGGGCACGCTGCCCAGCTCGGCAAAGGCACCGGCCACGTCGGCCGCGCTGCGCAGGACCTTCTGGCCCTTGCCGTCGTAGCCGAGGGTACGCGTCTTGAGCACGGCCGGCAGGCCGATGCTGGCCACCGCGGCATCGAGGTCGGCCTGCGACTGGATGTCGGCGAACGCCGGGGTGGGGATGCCCAGCTCCTGGAACATGCTTTTCTCGAACAGCCGGTCACGGGCGATGCGCAGCGACTCGGCACTCGGATAGACCGGCACGAACTGCGAGAGAAAGGCCACGGTCTCGGCCGGCACGCTCTCGAATTCGAAGGTCACCAGATCGACCTCGTCGGCCAGCCGGCGCAGGTGGTCCTTGTCGTCGTAATCGGCGCGCAGGTGCTCGCCTAGCGCCGCGGCACAGGCATCCGGCGCCGGGTCGAGGAATGCGAAGGTCATGCCCAGCGGAGTCCCCGCCAGGGCCAGCATGCGGCCCAGCTGGCCGCCACCGATCACACCGATTTTCATGGTTCCACCTGCTTTGTCGATGACGAGCCGATCGGCTCAGGGCTGACGCGGGTCCGGATTGTCGAGCACGGTGCGCGTCTGCTCGTCGCGGAAGCGCTTGAGCGCGGCGTGGTACTCGGGGAATTCGTGGCCGAGCATGCTCGCCGCCAGCAGCGCGGCGTTGATCGCACCGGCCTTGCCGATGGCCAGAGTCGCCACCGGCACGCCGGCGGGCATCTGCACGATCGACAGCAGCGAGTCGACGCCCGAGAGCATCGACGACTGCACCGGCACGCCAAGTACCGGCAGGTGCGTCTTGGCCGCGCACATGCCCGGCAGATGCGCCGCGCCGCCGGCGCCGGCGATGATCACGCGCAGCCCGCGCTGCTCGGCCTGCTCGGCGTACTGGAAGAGCAGGTCCGGCGTGCGGTGGGCGGAAACCACCGTCACCTCGTGGGGAATGCCCAGCTTCTCGAGCATGTCGGCGGTGTGGCTGAGGGTGGACCAGTCGGACTTGGAGCCCATGATCACGCCTACCAGTGCGCTCATCGTCGTGCCTCTCGTCGGGCGCCCGAGGGCGCGTCAATAAACGACGAACCACGCAGAAAGGCGTGGTTCGGGGAAGTGTCGCGGCGGCAGCGCCTGCCGTTTCGCGGGCCGCGCAGTATAGCGCCTAGGCCAGCAGGCCGCGATCCCCGGCGCCGGCGGGCGGCTCGTCCGGCAGCCGCTGCAGCAGCAGCTCGATCGGCTCGACCAGGCGGCAGAAGATTTCCACCAGGGCCGGGTCGAAATGCCGCCCGGCCTGCTCGCGCAGCAGCTCCAGCGCACGCTCGCTGCTCCAGGCCTGCTTGTACGGCCGCGACGAGCGCAGCGCGTCGTAGACATCGCACAACGCCACGATGCGCGCCGACAGCGGAATCGCCTCGCCGACCAGGCCGCCCGGGTAACCGCTGCCATCCCACTTCTCGTGATGGTGCATGGCGATCTCCGCCGCCAGCTTGAGCAGGGGCGACTGTCCGGCCGCCATCAGGATCTCGTAGCCGATGACCGGGTGCCGGTTCATCTCCACGCGCTCGTCGTCGCTCAGCCGCCCGGGCTTGAGCAGGATGTGGTCGGGAATGCCGATCTTGCCGATGTCGTGCATCGGCGCCGCCAGGCGCAGCAGCTCTACGGACGACGGCGCCTGGCCGAGGGCTTCGGCGATCATCGCGGCGGACTCGCCGATGCGCAGGATGTGGTTGCCGGTCTCGTTGTCGCGAAAGGTCGCCGCCATCGACAGGCTGTGGATCATCGCTTCGTAGCTCTGCCGCAGCTGCTCGGTGCGACTGGCGACCTTGCGCTCGAGCTCGGCACGCTCGTGCTTGAGCGCGCGGCTGGCATGACAGAGCTGCAGCTTGCTGCGCACGCGCAGCATCAGCTCGGTCAGGTCCAGCGGCTTGCTGACGTAGTCGTCGGCGCCCAGCTCCAGGCCCTTGCGGCGATTCTCGACGTCGCTCAGCGCGGTGACGATGATCACCGGCGAGCAGCTCGGATCGCGCCCGGCCAGCTGCGCGAGCAGTTCGAAGCCGTTGGGCTGCGGCATGTCCAGATCGAGCAGCAGCAGGTCCCAGGGGTTGCTCTGCAGCCAGCCGAGGCCCTCGCCCGAATCGGAGAAGCCGACGATGCGGCGCATGCCGAACGCCCGCAGGCTGGCCTGCAGCAGGCGCAGGTTGGCGCGCACGTCGTCGATGACGACCACCGTCAGGTCGCGCAGGGTTTCGTCAAACATCGCAGTACTCCCGCGAGAGCAAGGCGCCGACCAGCGCGCGCAATTGTTCGAGGTCCAGCGGCTTGCGCAGCAGGCCCTGGCAGTCGAGGCCGACCAGCCGCGCATCCTCGGCCACGGCACTGAGGATCAGCACCGGCACGTCGCGCGTCTGCTCATGCTGGCGCAACTGGCGCAACACCTCGACACCGTCCATTCCCGGCAGATTGAGGTCCAGCAGCACCAGCGCCGGCGGCACGGCCAGCAGGCGCTCGAGCGCGACGCGACCATTGCCGACCACGCTCACCTGGGCCAGGTGGCCGAGCGCGCGGCGCACCAGCAGCTGGCTGGCGGCATCGTCTTCGACGTAGAACACGTGCGGCCGCGTCTCGCCGTTCGCTTCGCCGGGCTGCATCACGCGCGGCAGCTCGATCCAGAAACTGCTGCCGATGCCCGGCTCGCTGCGCAGCCCCATGCGCCCGCCCATCAGGCCGGCCAGCTCCTGGCTGAGCGAGAGGCCGAGGCCGGTGCCCTGGATCGCCGAGTTTTCCCGGCCCAGCCGCTGGAAAGGCTCGAACAGCTGCTGCTGCAGGCCCGGTTCGATGCCCATGCCGGTGTCCTCGACCAGCAGGCGTACCTGGCTGCCGAGCAGGTCGTAGCTGAGCGTGACCTGGCCTGACGGCGTGTTGTACTTGATCGCATTGGACAGCAGGTTGAGCAGCACCTGGCGCAGGCGGCGCGGTTCGGCGGTGACGTAGAGCTCGCCGTCGGGCAGGTCCAGCTCCAGGCTCAGGCCGTGGCGGCGGACCTCCAGCGCGACCAGCTCGGCACAGCCGCGCATCAGGTTGCCGACCTCGACCGCTTCGAGGGTCAGCCGCGGTTTTTCCGACTGCAGGCTCGACCAGTCGAGTACGTCACCCAGCAGCTGGTTGAGATGACGGCTGGCCAGGAGAATCTCGTCGAGGTAGTCGGCGGCATCGGACTGCTCGTTCTCCGGATGTTCCATGCGCATCAGCTGGGCGAAGCCGAGGATCGCGTTGAGCGGCGTGCGCAGTTCGTGGCTGATGCTGGAGATCAGCCGGCTCTTCGCTTCGCTGGCGGCATTGGCTTCGACCGAGGCCACGCGCAGCTCCGCCTCGACCCGCTTGAGCGCATCGATGTCGACGTGGGTGCCGACGATCAGCAGCGCCGCGCCGCTCTCGGGGTCGCGCTCGAGCACGCGGCCGCGGCTGAGCAGCCAGTGGTATTCGCCGAGGGCATCGGCGAAACGGAATTCGGTCTCGTAGCGCAGCATCTTGCCGCCGCCGGCGCGCTCCAGCTCGTCATGCATGCCCGGCAGGTCGTCCGGGTGCACGCGCTGCAGGAACTCGTCGGTCGCGAGCGTCGAGGCGGGCAGGCCGAAGCGCTGCACCAGGCGCCCGCGCAGGCGCACGGTGTGCGTGCGCAGGTCGTGCTCCCAGAGGCTCTCGGTGGCGCTCTCCAGGGTTAGATCGAGACGCTGCTGGGCGCGCTCGCGCTGCGCCTCGCTGTGCTCGAGCTGGGCCCCGATGGCCTGGGTGTGGCGCGACATATCGTCGAGCTCGCGGATCTCGGCGCGAATCGGCTGCGGGCGCCAGTGGCCCAGACCGATCTCGCCCATCATCCGCGATACGCCGCGCATCGGCGTCAGCAGCGACTGGCTGAGCTGGCGCGCGCGCCGCCACATGAAGCCGAAGAACAGCAGGTAGAACAGCGCCAGGCCGGCGATCAGCAGATAGCCGATCTGCTGGTAGCGCGAGGCAAGCAGGTTGGTCTGGGCGAACACCTGCGCCTCGTCGACCACCGCCAGCAGGTGCCAGCCGGTCTGGCCGACGGTGTTCCAGGCCACCAGCTGCGGCCGACCGCCGAGCTGCACGCGGAGCACGCCGGAAGCCTGCGTGGCGATCGCCGTGGCCAACTCGCGGGTCTCCGGGCGGCGCTCGAGGTTGAAGTCCTCGGGCTTGAAGATTTCCCGGCGTACCGCCTCGTCATAGGAGTGGTCGGTGAGTTCGTTGAGGCCGAAGTCGGCTTCGCCATCCTGCGGCAGGGCCATGATGTTCAGATCGCGGCTGACCAGCATGGCGTAGCCGTTCCAGGGCACATGGAGCTGGCCGATCTGCTCGAGAATGCCGCTGACGGTGATGTCGACGCCGCTCACACCTTCGAGGAAGTCGCCGCGGTAGACCGGCGCGATGGCCGACATCATCCAGCCATGGCCGGCCGGATCGAGATAGACGTCGGTCCACACCACCTCGCGCGCCGGATTGTGCTCGGCATCGGCGAGGTAATAGAAGTTGTAGTTGGGAATCACCATATCGTGCGGGTACTGGTCCGGCGTGAGGAACCAGGGGTAGATATGGTTGAGGCTGTCCCAGCTGTTGAAGTACAGGCTGGCGACCAGCGGATGACGGGCCTGCAGCTCCTTCATCAGCGGATCGAGCCGCGAGAGCCGGGCGACCTTGTCCAGGTCCTGCCGCTCGGCTGGCGTGGAGTTGGCGTAGAACACCGCGGCGCCGCCTTCGTCGCGCGGGGTATAGCGCACGCCATCGGCACTCAGCGCCAGGCCTGGCCGCTGGGCCGGCGGCTCCTGTTCCAGGGCGCGGGCGGTGAGGTTGCGATACAGCTCGGTGAGCGCCGAGATCTGGCCAAGCTGCTCATCGATCACGCGCGATTCGAGGTTCGCCGCGACCTTGAGGTCGGTCAGCGCGGTCTCGCGCAGGTGCTCGATCTGCGCATCGCGGATCGCATTGTTGGTCAGCAGATAGATGGCGATGAGCGCCGTTTCCACCAGCACCAGCGGGATCAGGGCACTCTGTACGAAGGCTCGCCAGATCCATTGACGCAACCCGAGGGGGCTTTTCGTTGACACGGCTGGGCTCCAGCGAACCACGGACGACACGCTGAACGGCATGGCTAGATTGGGCGCGCGATGATAGCACGCAGCCACGCCCGGAAAGCCCCCGGATCAGCCAATCGGACGGGCTGCAGGCGCTCAGGCTTCGAGCGCGGCCGGGCGCCTGCTGCGCTTGGCCATGGCCGCCAGACGTACCGCCACGTTGGCCGTGCCATAGCCGCTGTAGCCACCGCGGCGCTGGAGGATCTCGAAGAAGAAGCGCCCTTCGAACGACTCGGTATAGACGTGGAACAGCTCGCCGCCGTGCAGGTCGCGGTCATACAGCACGTTGTTGCGCGCCAGCTCGGCGAGCATCCGGTCGTCCAGGTCGAAACGCACCGCCAGGTCGTCGTAGTAGTTGCGCGGGATCTCCAGCAGCGGCACGCCGGCCGCCTGGGCACGGGCGACCTCGACGAAGATGTCGTCGCAGGCGAAGGCGACATGGTGCACGCCGGCCCCGCGATAGCTCGACAGCGCCTGGGCGATCACGGTGTTGCGGTCCTGCGAGGTGTTCAGCGGCAGGCGCACCTGGCCGCAGCGGCTCTGCACCGCGCGGCACTTCATCAGGCCGTAGGGGTCGGGGACCAGCAGCTCGTCGTCGGCCTCGAAGTCGAACAGGCTGCGATAGAACAGCACCCAGCTGGCCAGGCTGTCGGCCGGCAGGGCGGTGGCCATGTGGTCGATGCGGTGCAGGCCACCCCCCTCATGCCGCGCGGGCTCAAGGCGGAAATCCACGTCATACAAGGTCTGCCCCGGCGCACCGGGTTCGACCAGGTAGATCAGGCTGCCATCCGGCGCACGCACCGCCGGCACCCGGCGCTCGTTCGGGCCGACCAGCCCGCGGTAGGGCTGTGCGCCGAAGGCGCAGGCACGCTCGAGAATCGGCGTCTCTCGGTCGACCTTCAGGGCGGTGGCGCAGACCGAGGGGCCGTGGGCAAGAAAGTAATTGTGGGCAAAGGAATAGGGTTCGGCATTGAGCACCAGGTTGATGTCGCCCTGGCGATACAGCTGCACGTCCTTGGAGCGGTGCAGCCCGGCGCGCACGAAGCCCAGCCGCTGCAGCCAGCCACCCAGACGCGTGGCGTGCGCTTCGTCGACGGCGAACTCGAGAAACTCGATGCCCTCGTAGCGCGCCGGTGGCGGCGGCGCGAACAGCGCGGCGTCCACGCGCGGCGGAAAGCGGCCCTCGGCGCGCAGGCGCACGCGGGTCTGTTCCTCCAGATACTGCAGCGCGCGCAGGCCGTCACCGGCGATGCCCAGCGGCGGCGCGGCGCGAAAGCTGTCGTTGAACACCTCCAGCGACAGCGGCCCGGCGTAGCCGGCGCGCAGCACCGGCGCGAGAAACCCGGCCAGATCGAACTCGCCCTGCCCCGGGAAGCAGCGGAAATGCCGGCTCCAGTCCAGCACATCCATCGCCAGCAGGGGCGCATCGGCGAGCTGCACGAAAAAGATCTTCTCGCCCGGAATCGCGGCAATGCCGCTGGGGTCATCGCGCAGCGCCAGGGTATGAAAGCTGTCGAGGATCACCCCCAGGGCCGGATGATCGACCTGGCGCACCAGCGACCAGACCTGCTGCCAGGTGCGCACATGGCGCCCCCAGGCCAGGGCCTCGTAGCCAACGCGCAGGCCGCGGGCACCGGCGCGCTCGGCGATCCGCGCAAGGTCGTCGAGCAGGACCTGCTCGTCGCCCAGCGCATCGGGCTGGACATTGCTGCACAGCAGCACCAGGTCGCAGCCCAGTTCCTGCATCAGGTCGAACTTGCGCTCGGCGCGCTCGAGGTTGCGCGACAGCCGCTCACGCGGGCAGCCCTCGAAGTCGCGGAACGGCTGGAACAGCGTCACGGCGATGCCCAGCTCCTCGCAGCGCCGGCGGATGTCGCGCGGGCTGCCGGAGTAGTACAGCAGATCGTTCTCGAACAATTCGATGCCGTCGAAGCCGGCCGCCGCGGCAGCCTCGAGCTTCTCCGGCAGGGCCCCGCTGAGGGAAACGGTCGCGATCGAGCGCTTCATAAGGTCATCCTGCGACTTGTGTCCCGGTCACTAGCGACGCACCGCTGCGTCCCGTTCACTGGCATCGGCCAGCGGCATCAGGCCGTTCGCTTCGCCGGCAGCACCGGAGGACTGCTCGAGCAGCGCGCGCAGCGGTGTGGCGATCGATGCGGTGTAGTCCTTCACGCAGCGGTGATGGCCGCCCTCGACGTCGTAGCTCTCGAACTGCGTGCCCATGTTGCGCCAGGCGCGGCTGGTGTAGTCGGCCGAGAAGTACACCACCGGCGCGGCGATGCGCTGCGGCAGGTAGCGCGCCATTACCAGCGAGTAGCGCAGGAAGCGCGCGCGCACCAGTTGATCGCGCTCCGACGGCGGCTCCGGCCGCTTGCCGGCCAGGCGCTGCTGCAGGCCATGCGCGGCCTTGCGGCCGAGCTTGCCGGCGAGATTGGCCAGGCGCTTCGGATAGGGCCACTTGCTGGTCTCGCCGAAGCGGCTGAGCGCCTCGTAGGCCTGCGCCAGACGCGCATCGGGCAGTACCCGGTCCAGCGTGCGCAGGATCGCCCGCGACCAGGGCCGCACATTGGCGGTCGGCGGGTCGATCAGCGCGACGATCTCGACACTGTGCCCGGCCTCGATCAGCAGGCGCGCCGCCTCGAAGGCCACCAGTGCGCCGTTGCAGTACCCGCCGATGCGATAGGGCCCACTTGGCTGGCGCTGCAGGATCAGCGGCAGGCGCTCGCGCGCCATCGCCTCGACCGAAGCCGGAATCGGCTCGCTGCCCATGCCGTGCGGCGCGATCGCCGTCAGCGGCTGTTGCTGGCCGAGCAGCCGGGCCAGGCGCCGGATGTAGTAGCCGCCATGGGCGAAATCGCCGTGGAACCAGAACAGCGTGGTCTGCCCGGGCTGCGGGTTGAAATCGATCACCGGGATCGCGTCGGCAGCCAGGTTTTCCAGCTGCGCGGCCAGTTCGCGGGCGGTCTCCGCCTCGACCAGCACCGACTCGGGGATCACCCGGCCCAGCAGGCGTTCCAGTTCGGCGAGCATCTCGGTGGCCAGCAGCGAATCACCGCCGCAGTCGAGGAAATTGTCGTCCGGGCCGACCGCGTCGGTCTTCAGCAAGCGGCGCCAGAGTCCGAGCAGCTCCTGCTCCAGGGGCGAAACCGGCTCGCCAGTCGCGGCCTGGGCGCGCTCCTCGCGCTGCTCGGCGTACTGTTCGGCCAGCCGATGGCGCAGCACCTTGCCGGTCAGGCCGCGCGGCAACTGGTCGACGACGAGCACCCGCCGCGGCACCTTGAAGTACACCAGCACGCCGCGCAGGAAGGCCTGCAGCTCGCTTGCCGATGCCGTTGCGCCGGCACGCAGCACCACCGCGGCGGCGACGTCCTGGCCCAGGCGCGGATGCGGCACGGCGAAGGCGGCGGCGTCGGCCACCGCCGGGTGACGCAGCAGCGCGGCATCGACCTCCGGCAGGCTGACTTTCTCGCCGCCCCGGTTGATCACCTCGCGCAGGCGCCCATGCAGGTGCAGAAAGCCATCGGCATCGAGGCTGCCGATGTCGCCGGTATGGAACCAGCCGTCGCGCATCACGTCGCGGTTGAGCGCTTCATTGCCCAGGTAGCCGGGCATGACGGTCGCGCCGCGCACGCGGATCTCGCCGCGCTCGCCTGGCGTCACTGGCTGCCCGGTTTCGTCGACGATGCTCAGGGTTCCCGGCCATGGCCGGCCCACGGTGCCCGCGCGGAATTCGCCGGCGAACGGCGTATTGACGGCGATCTGCGCGGCCTCGCTGGAGCCGTAGTGCTCGACCAGTGGAAAGCCGAGCACGCGCTCGAAGTCCGCGATGATGTCCTGCGGCAGCGGCGCACCACCGGACGAGGCGAAGTCCGGCCGGTGCTGCTCGGGGTCGTCCGCGCGCGCCTGCGCCGCCTCGAGGATCGCCCGGTGCATCGCCGGGCCGGCGGAGTACCAGCTCGGCTGTAGCGTGTCGAACCATTCGTGCAGGTCGATCACCGCCGGGCTCAGCGGAAAGGCGACGCTGCCGCCGGTCAGCATCGGGGTCAGGATGGTGACTTTCAGCCCGTGCGAGTAATAGGGCGCCGAGATGCACAGGCAACGATTGCCGGTCGGCAGGCGAAACCAGCTCTGCCATTTGCGGGCGGCGGCCAGCATGCTGCGATGGCTGAACGGAATCAGCTTGGGCAGTGCCGTGGTGCCCGAGCTGCGCAGGATGAACGCCGGCGCATCGGCCAGTGGCAGTTCGTCGGCGGCGGCACGCGGCGCGCGCGGCGCACGCAGGCGCATGGCCGGCGTGCCGTCTTCGGCGGCCTCGGCCATGATCAGCGGCAACCCGCGGCGGCGCGCGGCGGCCAGCGCTTGCCCGCCCTCCTCGCTGACCAGCATGGCATCGAGGCTGAGCTGCTCGAGAAACTGCTCCAGCTCCACCGGGCCCAGGCGCGGGTCCAGCGGCACCGCCACTGCCGAACAGGCGATGGCCGTGATGGTCACGGCCGCCTGCGCCGGCTCCGGCAGGAGGATGCCGATACGCGCCTCGCGACCGAGGCCGGCCTGGCGCAATTGGCTGCGCGCCTGCTCGATGGCCTGTTGCAGGGTCCGGAAATCGAGCGTCGCAAAGCGTGTCGAGCAGACCGCCGGATGCTCGGGAAACAGACGAGCCAGATGCTCGAAGGCGGCATGCAGGGTGATCGCCCGTCCGCAGGCGTCCGGCCCATCGAACATGGGCGAGACCGGCCCTGAGCAGGGCCCGGTCGAGAGAAGTTCAGTGTTCAAGGCTGTCTTTCCTTGGCCGAGATTCGGCCTGGCCATGGCACGAGTTGCTCAGCTAAGACAGCAAGCGAGACGGAAGTTGCCCGAGGCGGCGATTTTTTTCCGGGGCCATGGGAAAAGCCAGCCTGGTCTGGCAGGAGTCGGCGCGATTCCCGGCATTCGCCGAGATTCGCCGCAGACCTGTTTCACACCTCGCTGGCGGTACGCGCGCGTTCGTCCAGGCGCCGCCAGAGCAGTCGCACCGCGCCCTTGCGCATCAGCGCGCAGCGATACAGGCGGATTTCCAGCGGCACCCGCCATTGCTCGCCGCCACAGACCACCAGCTCGCCGCGCTCGAGCTCGGAGCACACCGACAGGCGTGGCACCCAGGCGATGCCCAGGCCCTGCAGCGCCATGCTCTTCAGGCTGTCGGCCATCGCCGTCTCGTAGACGGTGGTCGAGCGCAACGCACGCTGGCGCAACAGCAGGTTCACCGAACGCCCGAGAAAGGCGCCGGCGCTGTAGGCCAGCAGCGGCACGCTCTGCCCGCTGTCGATGTCATAGAGCGCGCGGCCGTCCTCGCCCGTGGCACAGACCGGCAGCATTTCGGTGCGCCCCAGGTGCAGCGACGGGAAGAGTTCCGGGTCCAGCTGCAGCGCGGCGTCCGGGTCGTAGTAGGCGATGATCAGGTCGCAGCCGCCTTCACGCAGCAGATGCACCGCATCGCCGACGTTCGCCGCCACCAGGCGCGTGGCCAGATTGAGGCCCTCGCGGCGCAGCCCGGCGACCCAGCCGGGAAAGAAGCCCAGCGCCAGCGAGTGCGCCGCGGCGACCTGCAGGACCTCGCCCTGCTGGCCTTCGAGGTGATGCAGATGGCGCACCACATCGCCGAGCTGCTCGACCAGGCTGCGTGCGGTGACCAGAAACAGCTGCCCCGCTTCGGTCAGCTGGACCGGCGTGCAGCTGCGGTCGACCAGGGTCAGCCCCAGCGCTTCCTCCAGCGAGCGGATGCGCCGACTGAACGCCGGCTGGGTGACGTAGCGCCGCTGCGCGGCCTGGGAAAAGCTGTGCGTGGCGGCCAGCGCAATGAAGTCTTCCAGCCATTTGGTTTCCAGATTCACAGGCCCCTCCGCCACGCTCGCCACGACCGGCAAGTCACGCCGCCATTATGCCGTTCCTGCATAGGGCAGCAAGCAACGGCATTGGCCGCCGGACGGCAGCAAGCCCTATCGTAGCGCCACTGCAGCCAAGCCTGCGCCAACCCGAACCAAGCGACCATCATGTCCGAACCTGCATCATTCCGTATCGAGAAAGACCTGCTGGGTACCCTTCCGGTGCCCGCCGACGCCTATTACGGCATCCAGACGCTGCGCGCGCTGAACAACTTCCGCCTGTCCGGCGTGCCGCTGTCGCACTACCCGAAACTGGTCACCGCCCTGGCAATGGTCAAACAGGCCGCCGCCGACGCCAACCGCGAGCTCGGCTACCTCAGCCCGAGCAAGCACGAGGCCATCAGCCAGGCCTGCGCACGGCTGATCCGCGGCGAGTTCCACGAGCAGTTCGTCGTCGACATGATCCAGGGCGGCGCTGGCACTTCGACCAACATGAACGCCAACGAAGTGATCGCCAACCTCGGTCTGGAGGCCATGGGCCACACCAAGGGCGACTATCGCCACCTGCACCCGAACAACGACGTGAACATGGCGCAGTCGACCAACGACGCCTACCCGACGGCCATCCGCCTCGGCCTGCTGCTCGGCCACGACACCCTGCTGGCCAGCCTCGACAGCCTCTGCCAGTCGCTCGCTGCCAAGGGCGAGACCTTTGCCCAGGTGCTGAAGATGGGCCGCACCCAGCTGCAGGATGCGGTGCCGATGACCCTCGGCCAGGAATTCCACGCCTTTGCCACCACGCTTGGCGAAGACCTCGGCCACCTGCGCCGCTTCGCACCCGAGCTGCTGCTGGAGGTCAACCTCGGCGGCACCGCGATCGGCACCGGCATCAACGCCGACCCGCGCTACCAGGCCATCGCCGTGCAGCGCCTGGCGCAAATCAGCGGTCAACCGCTGCGCCCCGCCGCCGACCTGATCGAAGCGACCTCGGACATGGGCTCCTTTGTGCTCTTCTCCGGCATGCTCAAGCGCCTGGCGGTAAAGCTGTCGAAGATCTGCAGCGACCTGCGCCTGCTCTCCTCCGGGCCCCGCACCGGGATCAACGAGATCAACCTGCCGCCGCGCCAGCCGGGCAGCTCGATCATGCCCGGCAAGGTCAACCCGGTGATTCCCGAAGCGGTCAACCAGGTCGCCTTCGAGGTGATCGGCAACGACCTGGCGCTGACCCTGGCGGCCGAGGGCGGCCAGCTGCAGCTCAACGTGATGGAGCCCTTGATCGCCTACAAGCTGTTCGATTCGATCCGCCTGCTGCACCGCGCCATGGACATGCTGCGCGAGCACTGCATCGAGGGCATCACCGCCAACGAGGCACGCTGCCGCGAGCTGGTGGAAAACTCCATCGGGCTGATCACCGCGCTCAACCCCTACATCGGCTACGAGAACAGCACCCGCATCGCCCGCGAGGCGCTGCTCAGCGGGCGCAGCGTGCTGGAACTGGTGCGCGAGGAGCGCCTGCTCGACGAAGCCATCCTGGCCGACATCATGCGGCCGGAAAACATGGTTGCGCCCCGCCTGACGCCGCTGACCGCCTGACCCCAGCGCCGGGCCGCGTCACGCGGCCCGGTGCAGCAGAACAAGAACAACAGGAACGACCATGACTCCAAGTACGACCCTTGCGGCGCCCCTGCGCCTGCTCGTCCGCCTGCCGCTCTGGCAGCAGATTCTCATTGGCCTGACGCTCGGCATCGCCACCGGCCTTGGCCTCGGCGAAGGCGCGCAGACCCTCGCGCCGCTCGGCACACTGTTTCTCAATGCCATCAAGATGCTCATCGTGCCGCTGGTGTTCGTCTCGCTGGTCGCCGGCATCACCTCGATGCACGACAGCGCCAAGCTCGGCCGCATCAGCCTCAAGACCATCGCCATTTACCTGGTAACCACCGCCTTCGCGGTGAGTATCGGCCTGCTGTTCGGCGCCCTGTTCAGCCCTGGCGAGGGCATGCAGCTGGTCGCCAGCGGCCATGAGCAGGCCAGGCAGGCGCCCTCGCTGGTGTCGATCCTGGTCGGCCTGGTGCCGCCCAACCCGGTCAGCGCCTTTGCCGAGGGCAATATCCTGCAGATCATCGTCTTCGCCATCGCCCTGGGCGTGAGCATCAACCTGATCGGCGAGCGCGGTGCGCCGGCGGTCCGCCTGTTCGATGCGCTGGCCGAGAGCTTCTACAAGCTCACCGACCTGGTGATGCGCGTCGCGCCGATCGGCGTCTTCGCCCTGACCGCCGGCGTGGTCGGCAGCCATGGCGCCGACGTGCTGCTGCCGCTGGCCGGCGTCATCGGGGTGATCTATCTGGCCAGCCTCGCACACGTGCTGCTGGTCTACGGCGGGCTGCTCGGCGGGCTGGCGCGACTCAACCCGCTGCGCTTCTTCCAGGGCATCGCCCCGGCGCTGGCAGTGGCCTTCAGTACCTCGAGCAGCTCCGGCACGCTGCCGGTTTCCATCGAGTGCGCGCGCAACAATCTGGGCGTATCCGAGGGTGTCGCGGGCTTCGTCTTGCCGGTGGGCGCGACGATCAACATGGATGGCACCGCGATCTACCAGGGCGTGCTGGCGCTGTTCATCGCCCAGGCCTTTGGCATCGAGCTGGGCGCCGGGCAGTACGCGATGATCATCCTCACCGCGACGCTGGCCTCGATCGGCACCGCCGGCATTCCCGGCGCCGGGCTGATCATGCTCGGCCTGGTGCTCAGCGCCGCGGGCCTGCCGCTGGAAGGCGTGGCGCTGATCGCCGGCATCGACCGCATCCTCGACATGGCGCGCACCACGGTGAACGTCGCCGGCGACCTGATGACCACCACCCTGGTCGGCCGCAGCGAAGGCGAGCTCGACCGCGAACGCTACGACAGCCGGCAAAAGGTGTGATGGCCCCCTGGAGCCTGTCGCTATTCGGGCGGCAGGTTCCAGGCCCGTCGCAGGCGCTGCAGCGCGGCGACGATCTCACCTTCCGGCACCGCGGCGAAGCCCAGCACCAGCCCGCCGCCTGCACCTGGCGGCGCCTGGCCGTCCAACCAGTAGTCGGCCAGCCCGTTCATTTCCACGCCGGCCGCCCGCGCCTTGGCCACCAGCTCGGCTTCCCGTGTCGGCGAGTGCACCGGCACGCACAGGTGCAAGCCGGCATCCACGGCCGGTAGCGCCGCGCAGCCGGGAATCTCCGCCGGCCAATGCCGCAACAGCGCATCGCGGCGTGCCCGCGCGGCCTGGCGCATGCGCCGCACGTGACGCTGGAAGTGACCGGCGGCAATGAATTCGGCCATCACCGCCTGGCTGCCGATGTCCGAATGGCGCATATCGAGCGCGCGGCGGCGGGCGAAGGCCTCGGCCAGCGCTGGCGGCAGCACCAGGTAGCCCAGGCGCAGCGCGGGAAAGGCGATCTTGCAGAAGGTGCCGACGTAGAGCACCCGCCCCTGCCGATCCAGCGCGGCCAGAGGCGCCAGCGGCGTGCCGTTGTAGCGGTACTCGCTGTCGTAGTCGTCCTCGACGATCCAGCCATCGCGACGCTCGGCCCACGCCAGCAGCTCCAGGCGCCGCGCCAACGACAGCGTGACACCGCTGGGGTACTGGTGCGACGGCGTCACGTAGGCCAGCCGACAACCCTCGATTCGCGCCAGGGCGGCGCTGTCCAGACCTTCGCCGTCCACCGCCACGCCGCACAGCTGGGCACCGGCCACGGCGAAGGCATGGCCGGCGGCGCGATAGCCGGGATTTTCCACCGCCACCCGATCACCCGGCTGCACCAGCAGCTGGGCGCAGAGGCTGATGCCCTGTTGCGCACCGCAGGTGATCACCGCCTGGCTCGCGTCGCAATTCAGGCCACGGCTGCTGCGCAGATAGGCTGCCACCAGTTCGCGCAGGGTCGGATCGCCGGCCGGGTCGCCATAGCCCAGGCGCGCCGGCGAAGGCCGGCGCCAGAAGCGCGCCGACAGGCGTGCCCAGGTCTCGAAGGGAAACAGGTCGAACGCCGGCACACCGATGCGAAAGGCCCGCGGCGCACCGCCGAGCGGCGGCGCCAGATGATGCACCTCGAGCCGCCGCAGCGGCTCGGTGGCAAGGGTCGCGCCGGCGCCCGGGCGCGCCTGTGGTCGCTGACCGTCCAGCTGCGCCACGAAGGTGCCGGCCCCGACCCGCCCCGCGACGTAGCCCTCGGCATACAGCTGGTCGAAGGCGCGCGTCACGGTATTGCGCGATACGCCCAGCAGGGCGGCGAGGTCCCGGCTGGCCGGCAACCGGCTGCCGCCGCGCAGGCGCCCGTCGAGGATGCGTTCGCGCAGCGCCTGGTAGAGCTGACGTGCCAGCCCCTGGCCCGGATCGAGGCGGATACCGGACAGATCGACCGGCAATGGGGGTAGCGTGGGCATGGTGAATTGGCTCTATCGAAGTGGCCGCCAATGGATCTTACAGCGGACCAATATCCTGCCTAGCATGGCCCCATCGCACCAGAGACCCACGCCATGTACCTGCCCGCCGCCTTCCGCCAGGACGATCTCGGCGAACTGCACCGCCAGATTCACGCCACGCCGTTCGCCCTGCTCGCCAGTGCAACCGCCGCTGGCGTGCAGGCCAGCCATCTGCCGCTGCTGCTGGAGCCGGGTGAAGGCGAGCTGGGCACGCTCTACGGCCACTTCGCCAGGGCCAACCCGCACTGGCGCGCGCTGCACGATGGTGGCGAGGCGCTCGCGGTGTTCAGCGGCCCCGACGCCTACATCAGCCTGGGCTGGTATCCGAGCAAGGCAGCGCACGGCAAGGTCGTGCCGACCTGGAACTACATCGCCGTGCACGCCCGTGGCCCGGTACAGCTGATCGAGGAGCGCGACAGCCTGCTACGCATCGTCAGCCGCCTCAGCGACCGGCATGAAGCCGGCCGACCGCAGCCCTGGGCCGTCAGCGATGCGCCCGATGATTATCTGGACGCCATGCTGCGCGCGATTGTCGGCTTCGCCCTGCCGATCAGACGCCTGGAGGGCAAATGGAAACTCGGCCAGAACCGCTCGCCGGCAGACCAGGCCGGGATTCGCCAGGGCCTGGCCACCTCGCACGACCCGCACGGGCAGGCGCTGGCCACACAGATGCCGATCACCGACTGAAGAGGACCGCAACGTGTTTCAGATCCGCCCGATTGCCGCCGCCGACCGCGCCGCCTGGGACGAACTCTGGCAGGGCTACCAGCGCTTCTATGCCGCCGAGATTCCCGGCCCCACCAGCGAGCTCACCTGGCAGCGCCTGCTCGACCCGGCCGAACCGATGCATGCGGCGCTGGCCTGGCAGGCGGGCCGCGCCGTCGGCCTGGTGCACTGGATCTTTCATCGCAGCTGCTGGACGCCTGGCGACTACTGCTACCTGCAGGATCTCTACGTGGCCGAGGACGTCCGCGGCGCGGGCATCGGTCGCGCGCTGATCGAGCACGTCTACGCCCAGGCGGCCGCCGCCGGCGCTTCGCGCGTCCACTGGCTGACCCAGGAGACCAACTATGCCGGGCGCATGCTCTACGACCGCATCGCCGAACGCTCGGGCTTCATCCAGTACCGCAGGCTGCTCTGACGATTCACGCGAAGCCGAACAGCCCGTTCTCCACATGGGGTGTCGCCAGGCGCTCGCGGATCTCCGGATCGATGCGCGGGTCGTCCGGCGCATAGAGCATCACCTGGCGATAGGCGCTGACGCGGTTGATCTCCCTGCCGAGGAATTCCCAGACCACGCGGGTGCAGGCCGGGGTGCGCCGGTCGCCGGAGGAGACGCCGGTCTTCAGGCCGTTGAGCCGGGTGATGCGGCTCTTGAAGCTGGGGATGAGGATGGTCTGGCTCATCTCGTTGAGCGTCAGCGATTCGTAGTCGATCAGAAACAGCCGGTCCTGCAGGCCGAAGGCCGCGCCCAGGTAGCGACAGCGCACCCAGTCCTCGGCCAGCCCGAGGGTCGGGCTGGCGCGTTCCTGGCGCTCCTGGCGCTCGAACAGGTACAGGCCGTTCTCTTCGCGCAGTTGCACCAGCGAGACCAGCACACTGCCCGGCACCGACATGCAGTTGGCATATTCGAAGTAGTAGCCGCAGTAGCGGGTGAGGTCGGCGCACTGCGCCCGCAGCGGCGCCATCAGCTCGAGCAGTGGATCACCGACGACCGCTTTCTGCGCGTCCGGGTTGCGTGCGCCGACCAGGCGCGAGAACTGCTCGGCAGGCAGCTCCAGTTCGTAGGGCTCGACGCCAAAGAAGTCGCCGATGCGCTTGAGGTTGTAGGGCGTCGGCCGGCTCTGCCCGCTGAGGTACTTGTTGAACTGCGCGCGGTTGATCGACAGCCGCCGGCAGACCTCGGCGATCGAGCGGTAATGCCGACACAGCAGTTTGAGGTTTTCGCTTAGATGGGAAGTCACGGCACGGCCCGGATAGCTGACGCGAGTGACGCAAATATAGCATCAGGTCGCGCCAGTTCGCGGCCGCCCGCGAAATTGCCCGGCGCGCCGTGCCTGATCGACCATCCCTGCCTGGCTCGCCCCGCCCCGGCGGGGCCCTGCATACAACAACGACAAAAAGGTGAACATTGCCATGCTCGACCTTCTGAATGACCTCATCTGGAGCAAGGTGCTGATCGTGATGCTGATCGGCCTGGGCCTGTTCTTCACCATCCGCTCCGGCTTCGTCCAGTTCCGCTACTTCGGGCGGATGTTCAGCATTTTCAGCCATGCCTTCGAACGCCAGCCCGGCCAGCTGTCCTCCTTTCAGGCCCTGATGCTCTCGGTCGCCGGGCGCGTCGGCGCCGGCAACATCGCCGGGGTATCGGTGGCGATCATGCTCGGCGGCCCCGGTGCGGTGTTCTGGATGTGGGTGGTAGCCCTCGTCGGCATGGCCACCAGCTACTTCGAATGTTCGCTGGCGCAGCTGTACAAGCGCCGCGAGCCGGACGGCACCTACCGCGGCGGCCCGGCGTTCTACATCCAGCATGGCCTGGGCCAGCGCTGGCTCGGCATCGTGGTTTCGATCCTGCTGCTGATGACCTTCGGCTTCGGCTTCAATGCCGTGCAGTCCTTCACCGTCGCCAGTTCGCTGCACGACACCTTCGGCGTGCCCACCGTGGCCAGCGGCATCGCCCTGACCCTGGTGATCGGCCTGATCATCTTCGGCGGCATCCGCCGTATCGCCAAGTGGGCCGACGTGCTGGTGCCGGTGATGGCGTTCTCCTACCTGGCGATGGCGCTGTTCGTCATCGGCAGCAATATCGGCTCGGTACCCGAGACCTTCGGCCTGATCTTCCGCAGCGCCTTCGGCCTCGAGCAGGCTTTCGCCGGCGGCATCGGCGCGGCGATCCTGATGGGCGTCAAGCGCGGCCTGTTCTCCAACGAGGCGGGCCTGGGCAGCGCACCGAACGTCGCCGCCGTCGCCGAGGTCAAGCACCCGGTGGCGCAGGGCATCGTGCAGTCGCTGTCGGTGTTCATCGACACCATCATCCTGTGCAGCTGCACCGCGCTGATCATCCTGCTCTCGGGCGTCTACGAGCCGGGCATGGACCAGGCCGGCGTCGTACTGACGCAGACCGCCATGGCCGCCGTGGTCGGTGAGTGGGGCCGGGTGTTCATCAGCATCGCCCTCTTGCTGTTCGTGTTCACCACGCTGATCTACAACTACTACCTGGGTGAGAACGCCCTGGGCTTC
Source organism: Stutzerimonas sp. CXK-1 (assembly GCF_057738225.1). Lineage (NCBI taxonomy): Bacteria > Pseudomonadati > Pseudomonadota > Gammaproteobacteria > Pseudomonadales > Pseudomonadaceae > Stutzerimonas > Stutzerimonas sp. CXK-1. Next base: position 3,960,455 of record NZ_CM173217.1, read on the forward strand.
TTCACCGAGAAGCGCATGCCGGTGGTGATCTATCGCGTGCTGGTGATCGCTCTGGTGCTGTGGGGCTCGATGCAGGATCTGGGGACCGTATTCGCCTTCGCCGACGTCACCATGGGCCTGCTGGCGATCGCCAACCTGATCGCCGTGACGCTGCTGTTCAAGGTCGGCCTGCGCCTGATGCGCGACTACGACAGCCAGGTGCGTGCCGGCGTCGAAGAGCCGGTGTTCGACCCCCGCCAGTACGCCGACCTCGACATCGACCCGGCCGCCTGGCCCGCCGTCGACGCCACGGTCAGCCAGCCTGCGCCTGCCTCGGCCGTGCCGGCACGCAGCTGACCGCCCTGCCCGGCCAACGCGCCGGGCTGCAGCCGGGCCGCCGCTCGCGCGGCCCGCTCGGCTTGGCCCCGGCCAGGAAACCGGCTAGGGTCTGTGCCGCCCGGTGCGTTACGCGCCGGCGCGGGCACAGCGCCCGCCAGCTCCCCTTCCCACTTCCTGCGGCGCTACGCCGCGTGAGCGAGGACCGCGCGTGACGCAATCCCCCACACGTCTGCTGGTGCTGTACACCGGCGGCACCATCGGCATGCAGCAGAGTGCCGCCGGCCTGATGCCTGCCTCCGGCTTCGAGACACGTCTGCGCGAGCGCCAGGCCGAGACGGGCGAGGCCCTGCCGGACTGGATCTTCCGTGAGTTCGTCCCGCCGCTGGACAGCGCCAACATGCAGCCCGCGAACTGGCTGCAGATGGCCGCCACGATCCGCGCGGCAGTGGACCACGACGGCTGCAATGCGGTGTTGGTCCTGCATGGCACCGACACCCTGGCCTACAGCGCGGCGGCCCTGTCGTTTCTGCTGCTCGACCTGCCGGCACCGGTGCTGCTGACCGGCTCCATGCTGCCGGCGGCGGCACCCGGCAGCGACGCCTGGGACAACCTGTTCGGCGCCATGCTTGCCCTGCAGGAACACCGGGTCGAAGGCGTGCGCCTGTTCTTCAACGGTGCGCTGCTGCACGGCGCCCGGGTCAGCAAGTTGCGCAGCGACGACTTCGATGCCTTTGCCGAGGCGCCGCGCAAGCGCCAGGGGCCACGTGCCGATCGGCGCCTGCCGATGAGCTACCGCAGCGCCTGGCAGCCGCGCGGCGTGGCAGTGCTGCCGTTGTATCCCGGCGTGGCCGCCGCACAGTTGACGGCCCTGGCCGACAGCGGGGTGCAGGCGCTGCTGCTCGAGTGCTACGGCAGCGGAACCGGCCCGGCCGATGACCCGGCCTTTGTCGCCGCCCTGCGCGAGGCGCATGCGCGCGGGCTGGTGCTCGGCGCGATCAGCCAGTGCCCGGGCGGGCATGTGGAATTCGGCGTCTACGCCGCCGGTAGCGGCCTGCGCGATGCCGGCCTGGTCTCCGGTGGCGGGATGACCCGCGAAGCCGCCCTCGGCAAGCTCTTCGCGCTGCTCGCCGCCGGCCTCGACCAGGCCGACGTCGAGTACTGGTTCGGCCACGACCTGTGCGGCGAGATGGCGGGCTGAGCCCGCCTGCTCAGGCCTGCGGGTAACGCGGCTTCGGCGTGGCCATCGGCAGCGGCCCATCGCCGATCAGACGGAACTCGCCGCGCTCGGCATCGTAGGCACGGATGGCGCTGGTCTCGATGTCGTAGACCCAGCCGTGGATGAACAGCTGGCCGCTGGCCAGCCGCGCGGCGACCGACGGGTGGGTACGCAGGTGGTCGAGCTGGGCCACCACGTTTTCCTCGGTGAGGATGCCCAGGGTGTGCTCGTTGGCGCAGCCGCAGTTCTGCGCGACGACCGTCTTGGCGACTTCGGAATGGCGCAGCCAGGCCTTGACCGTCGGCATGCTCTCCAGCGTCACCGGGTTGAGCACCGCCTTCATCGCGCCGCAGTCCGAATGACCGCAGATGATGATGTGCTGCACGCCGAGCGCCATCACCGCGAACTCGATCGCCGTGGACACGCCGCCGAGCATCTGGCCGTAGGGCGGCACCACGTTGCCCACGTTGCGGGTAACGAACAGGTCGCCCGGCGAACTCTGGGTGATCAGCTCGGGGATGATGCGCGAGTCGGCGCAGGTGATGAACATCGCCCGCGGCGTCTGCTCGTGGGCAAGCTTCTTGAACAGCTCGCGCTGCTGCGGATAGATCTCCTCGCGAAAGCGCTTGACGCCCCCGACGATGGCGTCGAGGGCTTCCTGCGCGGTTTCGCTCGTCCTGTCATCGTTCATTTCGTTTCTCTCCAAGGGTTTGTTCAAAGGGTGGGACGTGGCGGCGGCACGCGTGGACACAGCCGTGCCGCCGCGCATCAGAACACCGACCAGTCGATGCGCTGCGACAGGGCCTCCAGCGCGGCCATGCCGATCAGCGAATTGCCGGCGGCGTTGAGTTCCGGTGACCAGACGCAGACGCTGAAGCGCCCCGGGACCACCGCGACGATGCCGCCACCGACGCCGCTCTTGCCCGGCAGGCCGACGCGGTAGGCGAAGTTGCCGGCCTCGTCATACAGACCGCTGGTGGCCATGATTGCGTTCACCTGGCGCGCCTGGCGCGGCGTGAGCACCGCCTCGCCGCTCGACAGGCAATGCCCGTCGCGCGCGAGAAAGCCGAAGGCGCGGGCCAGGTCGACGCAGTTCATGCGCAGCGCGCAATGGTGGAAATAGCTGCGCAGCACCGCCTCGACATCGTTGTGAAAATTGCCGAACGCCTGCATCAGGTAGGCCATGGCCGCATTGCGCGCCCGGTGCTGGTATTCGGACTCGGCCACCCGCGCATCCGAGACGACATGCGGGTTGCCGGACAGACGCCGAACGAAGTCGCGCAGCGAGATCTCCGGGGTGGCGAAGCGCGACTGGTTGATGTCGCAGATCACCAGTGCGCCGGCATTGATGAACGGATTGCGTGGCCGCCCACGCTCGAATTCCAGCTGCACCAGCGAATTGAACGGCTGCCCCGACGGCTCGTGCCCGAGGCGCTCCCACAGTGATTCACCACGGTGGCCGATGGCCTGGACCAGACTGAAGACCTTGGAGATGCTCTGGATCGAGAACGGCGTGCGCGCATCACCGGCCTCGAACAGCTCGCCCTCGGCGCTGCACACGGCAATGCCCAGCTGGTCGGCGGCCACATCGGCCAGCGCCGGGATGTAGTCGGCGACGCGCCCGCGGCCGAGCAGCGGCCGTACCTCGTCAAGTATCTGTTCAAGCAGGGCTTGCATCAGGCAGCTCCCATCGGTCCTGGCTCTGGGTGTGGACGCCGGTGGCCGGGCACACATCACAGGCCGTTCAGAACTTCTCCGGGCGCAGCACTTCGACCTCGGCCAGGTAGCAGACCATGGCGAAGTTCTCGTAGTAGCGCTGTTCGAGGTGCGCGGCGATGCGCTCGGCGATCTCGCGGCTGCAGATTACCTCCAGACGGATGTTGCCGTCGGTATCCCAGCCGGCGCTGCGCACGCCGCGGCTGCCGCTGCCGCGTGCGTCCGACAGGGTCCAGCCGGGCGCGCCGAGCGCCTGCAGGTCGGCGACCAGCTTGTGTTCCAGTGCGGCCTCGCAGATCACGGTGAGCAGGGTGCGGGTATGGCCAGGCATGTCAGAACCCCCAGGCGATCAGCTGTTCGGCCAGGGCCAGGTACAGCGGAATGCCGATCAGGATGTTGAATGGAAAGGTGATACCAAGCGAGGCGGTCAGCGACAGCGATGGATTGGCCTCCGGCACCGCCAGGCGCATCGCCGCCGGAACCGCGATGTAGGAGGCGCTGGCCGCCAGCGTGGCGAGCATCGCCGTGCCGCCGAGCGACAGCCCCATGAAGCGCGCCAGCAGCGCGCCGATCAGCGCCCCGAGCAGCGGCATGAGCAGGGCGAAGGCGGCGAGCTTGATGCCGTAGCGCCGGAGCGAGCCGAGCTGGCCGGAGGCGATCAGGCCCATCTCCAGCAGGAAGAACGCCAGCACCGGCTTGAACATGCTGGTGTACAGCGGCTCGAGCGGCTTGATCGCTTCCTTGCCGGCGACCACGCCGATCACCAGGCCACCGAGCAGCAGCATGATGCTCTTGCCAAGAAAGATCTCGCGCCCCAGTTCCTTCCAGTCGGTGTCCTTCGATACGCCCTTGGCCAGCAGAATGCCGACCAGGATCGCCGGAATCTCGAGAATCGCCACGAACAGCGGCATGTAGCTCTCGAAGAAGGCCTCCCGCGCCGCCAGGTAGGCCACCACCACCGCGAAGGTACCGGCGCTCACCGAACCGTAGTGCGCCGCCACCGCCGCCGCGTTGATGCGGTCGAAGCGCAGTCCGCGCAGCAGGCCGAAGGCGATCACCGGCAGCACGATGCCGAGCAGCAACACCAGCAGCGACTGGCCGAGCAGCGCGGCACTGGCCTGTTCGGCCAGCTCCACGCCGCCATGCAGACCGATGGCCAGCAGCAGGACGATGGACAGGGTGTCATAGAGCGCCGGCGGCAGCTTCAGCTCGCTCTTGACCAGACCGGCCATCAGGCCGAACACAAAGAACAACACGACTGGGTCGATTCCCATCGCTCACTCCGCTAGACGAACTTGCAAGGCGACCTTCCGTGGCGTTATTCCGGCCCGAAAAAAGGGAGCCACAAGGGCTCCCGAGGGGACTTTCCGGTCGGCGTCAGGCCTCGATCTCGATCAGGACTTCGCCGGGGTTGACCCGGTCACCCTTGCCGACGTGAACCACCTTCACGGTGCCGGCGATCGGCGCCTGGATCTCGGTCTCCATCTTCATCGCTTCGCTGACCAGCACGGCCTGACCGGCCTTGACCACGTCGCCTTCCTTGACCAGCACCTCGACCACGTTGCCGGGCATGGTGGTGCTGACGTCGCCCGGCGCGCTGGCCTGGCGGCGGCCGCCACCGCTGCCGCCGACGAAGTCGTTGAGCGGCTCGAAGACCACTTCTTCGGGCATGCCGTCGATGGACAGGTAGAAGTGGCGCTTGCCTTCGGCCTTGACGCCGACGCCGGTGATGTCGACGCGGTAGCTCTCGCCGTGCACGTCGATGACGAACTCGGTCGGCACGCCGCCCTGCGCCGGCGCCGCGGCCGCGCCCGGCATCGGCAGCAGCACTTCAGGCTGCAGGGTGCCGGCTTCACGCTCTTCGAGGAACTTACGCCCGATGTCCGGGAACATGGCGTAGGTCAGCACGTCCTCTTCACTCTTGGCCAGCTCGCCGATTTCCTTGCGCAGCTTGTCCAGCTCGGGCTTGAGCAGGTCGGCCGGGCGGCAGTCGATGACCTCCTCGCTGCCGATGGCCATGAAGCGCAGGCGCTCGCAGACCGGCGCCGGCGCCTTGCCGTAGCGGCCCTGCAGGTAGTACTTCACCTCGGTGGTGATGGTCTTGTAGCGCTCACCGGCAAGCACGTTGAAGAAGGCCTGGGTACCGACGATCTGCGAGGTCGGGGTGACCAGCGGTGGGTAACCGAGGTCCTTGCGTACCTTCGGGATCTCGGCCAGCACGTCGTCCATGCGGTGCAGCGCGCCCTGCTCCTTGAGCTGGTTGGCCAGGTTGGAAATCATCCCGCCGGGGACCTGGTTGACCTGCACGCGGGTGTCGACGCCGGTGAATTCGCTCTCGAACTGGTGGTACTTCTTGCGCACCGCATAGAAGTACAGGCCGATCTCCTGCAGCAGCTCCAGATCCAGGCCGGTGTCGTACGGGGTATCGCGCAGCGCGGCGACCATCGACTCGGTGCCCGGGTGGCTGGTGCCCCAGGCCATCGAGGAGATCGCGGTGTCGATGCGGTCGGCCCCGTTCTCCACGGCCTTGAGCTGGCACATGCTGGCCACACCGGCGGTGTCGTGCGAGTGCACCACCACGTCGAGCTCGGGCAGCGCCTGCTTCAGTGCCTTGACCAGCTCGCCGGTGGCGTAGGGGGTCAGCAGGCCGGCCATGTCCTTGATCGCGATCGAGTCGATGCCCATCGCCGCCATCTGCCGGCCCTGCTCGACAAACGCCTCGACCGTATGCACCGGGCTGGTGGTGTAGGCGATGGTGCCTTGGGCGTGCTTGCCGGCCTTCTTCACGGCGCGGATGGCGGTTTCCAGGTTACGCACGTCGTTCATCGCGTCGAAGATGCGGAACACGTCGATGCCGTTCTCGGCGGCCTTGGCGACGAACGCCTCGACCACGTCATCGCTGTAGTGACGGTAGCCGAGCAGGTTCTGCCCGCGCAGGAGCATCTGCAGGCGCGTGTTGGGCAGCGCCGCCTTCAGCTGGCGCAGGCGCTCCCAGGGGTCTTCCTTGAGGAAGCGCACGCAGGCGTCGAAGGTGGCGCCACCCCAGACTTCCAGCGACCAGTAGCCGACGCGGTCGAGCTTGTCGCAGATCGGCAGCATGTCCTCGGTGCGCATGCGGGTCGCCAGCAGCGACTGGTGGGCATCACGCAGGATGGTATCGGTAACGCTGATTTTCTTGCTCATGGGTGTGGTCCTCACAGGCCTGCGTGGGCGGCAATGGCGGCGGCGATGGCCAGGGCAAGTTCGCCCGGCTTGCGTTTGATCGAGTAGTTCAGCAGTTCCGGATGGTTGTCGACGAAGCTGGTGTTGAACTGCCCGCTGCGGAATTCCGGGTTGGCCAGGATCTGCTGGTAATAGGTGGCGGTGGTCTTCACGCCCTGCACGCGCATGTCGTCGAGCGCACGCGAACCGCGCGCCAGCGCCTCTTCCCAGGTCAGCGCCCAGACGATCAGCTTCAGGCACATCGAGTCGTAGTACGGCGGGATGGTGTAGCCGGTGTAGATCGCCGTGTCGGTGCGTACGCCCGGGCCGCCCGGGGCGTAGTAGCGGGTGATCTTGCCGAAACAGGGCAGGAAGTTGTTGCGCGGGTCCTCGGCGTTGATGCGGAACTGCAACGCGTAGCCGCGGTACTGGATGTCTTCCTGCTTGATCGACAGCGGCAGGCCCGAGGCGATGCGGATCTGCTCGCGGACGATGTCGATGCCGGTGATTTCCTCGGTGATGGTGTGCTCGACCTGCACGCGGGTGTTCATTTCCATGAAGTACACCTCGCCGTCGGCGAGCAGGAACTCCACGGTGCCGGCGTTCTCGTAGCCGACCGCCTTCGCCGCCTTCACCGCCAGATCACCGATGTAGGCGCGCTGCTCGGGCGTGAGCTGCGGGCTCGGCGCGATCTCGATGAGCTTCTGGTTGCGCCGCTGGATCGAGCAGTCGCGCTCGAACAGGTGCACGGTGTTGCCGAACGAGTCGGCCAGCACCTGGGCCTCGATGTGCTTCGGGTTGACGATGCACTTCTCCAGAAACACCTCGGCACTGCCGAATGCCTTGGTCGCCTCGGAAATGACCCGCGGGTAGGCCTGGGTCAGTTCTTCCTTCGAGTTGCAGCGACGGATGCCACGGCCACCGCCACCGGAAGTCGCCTTGAGCATCACCGGATAGCCGATGCGTTCGGCTTCGCGCAGCGCTTCCTCGAGATCGGCGACGTTGCCTTCGGTACCGGGCGTGCAGGGCACGCCCGCGGCCATCATGCTGCGCCGGGCCTCGGTCTTGTCGCCCATGCGGCGGATCACCTCGGCCTTCGGGCCGACGAACTTGATCCCGCGCTGCGCACAGATTTCCGCCAGCTCGGCGTTCTCGGAGAGGAAGCCGTAGCCCGGGTGCAGGGCATCGCAACCGGTCTCCACGGCCAGGTTCACCAGCTTGCGCGGGTTCAGGTAGCCGGCCAGCGGGTCCTCGCCGATGAAGTGGGCCTCGTCGGCACGCTTGACGTGCAGCGCATGGCGGTCGGCCTCGGAGAATACCGCCACCGAGCGAACGCCCATCTCGGCGCAGGCACGCACGATGCGTACGGCGATTTCCCCTCGGTTGGCGATCAGCAGCTTCTTGATCACGCTGTCTTCCCTCGGATCGATGATCAGGCGGCCCGTGCAGGGCCGGTAGGCACGCGTAGTAGCGTTTTTTCACCCTACGCCGAGGGCAGCGATCAGCGAAAATGAATAATTGTTTGCCCGACCATAAGAAAAGACTTATACAAGCGCAACGACGGTGCCTGAAGCACCGTTCACGAGCCATTTCCTGATCGTTCGGTCAGCGTTTCAACGCCGGGAGGCGAGCCAGATGCGAAAGTCGCTGATGCGCATGACCCTGCGCCAGCTGCAGGTTTTCAACGCGGTCTGCGAGACGCGCTCCTACAGTCGCGCCGCCGAGGACATGGCCCTGACCCAGCCGGCGGTCAGCTCGCAGATCCGCCAGCTCGAAGAGCTGGTCGGCCAGCCGCTGTTCGAATACGTCGGCCGCAAGCTCTACCTCACCGAGGCGGCCGAGGTGCTGCGACGCGCCAGCGGCGACATCTTCGGCCGCCTGGAGAGCCTCGACATGCAGCTCTCGGACCTGCGCGGCTCGCTGCAGGGCCAGCTCAAGCTGGCGGTCGAATCGAGCGCCAAGTACTTCGTCCCGCACCTGTTCGCCGCCTTCAAGCAGCAGCACCCGGACGTCGGCCTGCAACTGACCGTGGTCAACCGCGCCCAGGTGATCAAGCGCCTGACCGATAACCGCGACGACCTGGTGATCATGTCGCTGATGCCCACCGAGGTCGCGCTGGAGTTCCTGCCGTTCCTGAACAACCCCATCGTCGCGGTAGCGCCGCCGGAACATCCGCTGTGCAGCGCGACCAGCCTCACCCTGCAGGACCTGACAGCCTATCCGCTGCTGATCCGCGAGCAGGGCTCAGGGACGCGCAAAGCATGCGAAGAGTACTTCCAGCAGAAGCGCGCGCATTTCGCCCAGACCGTGGAGATCGCCTCGCTCGACGCCCTGCGCGAGGCGGCCATCGCCGGCCTCGGTGTGACCTTGCTACCGCGCCACGCGGCAAGCCTCGAACTCGGTCACGGCCTGCTGCGCGAACTGCCGGTCGAGGAATTGCCGCTTTACCGCAGCTGGTGCGTGGCGCATGCCCGCGGCAAGCGCCTGACGCCGGTGGCGCAGGCGTTCTTTGCCTTCATCCGCGACCGGCGCGCGCAGATCAGTGCGCTGGCGACACGCTTTGGCGGTTCTGCACCCAGGCCTGCTGCGCAGTAAGCGCCGAAGGCTCGGCGAAGGGATCGAGCAGCGCCTGCAGCCGGCGCTGCTCGGCATAGCTCTCGATGGCGCGGCGGTAGCGCATGCGACGCACGTCCTGGGCCTTGCGGCGGGCCTTGGCGTCGAGTGGCGAAACGGATTCGTCGATGTTCTGCAGCATGGCGTGTCTCCCGGCGAGAGGTTTCGGGAGTTCCAGCTTCCACCGGCGAGATGACCGGGTGATTGCAGCTTGTCGACAGGCCGATGACGGCAGCCGTGGCCGGACCGGCGGTCGCAGCGGACCTGGCCCGGCACCCGCCTGCCGAGCGCGCCTCAGTCGTCGTGCTTCACCGTCTTGGGCGACAGGCGCAGGCTGCGCAGGCTGCGCTTGACGCTCTTGAGGTGGTTGACCAGGCTCGGCCCGCGCGCCATCGCCACACCCATCGCCAGTACGTCGATCACCACCAGGTGGGCGATGCGCGAGGTCAGCGGCGTGTAGATCTCGGTGTCTTCCTGCACGTCGATCGCCAGGTTGATCGTCGCCAGCTCCGCCAGCGGGGTCTGGCTCGGGCACAGGGTGATCAGCGTGGCGCCGGTCTCGCGGACCACATTGGCGGTGATCAGCAGGTCCTTGGAGCGACCGGACTGCGAGATGCAGATCGCCACGTCCGAAGGCTTGAGCGTCACCGCCGACATCGCCTGCATATGCGGGTCCGAATAGGCCGCCGCCGACAGCAGCAGGCGGAAGAACTTGTGCTGCGCGTCGGTGGCCACCGCGCCGGAGGCGCCGAAGCCGTAGAACTCCACCCGCTCGGCGCGGGCGATGGCCGCCACGGCGCGCTCCAGGGCCTGGGGGTCGAGGCGCTCGCGCACTTCCATCAGGGTGTGCAGGGTGGTGTCGAAGATCTTCTGGCTGATGTCGCCGATGGCGTCCTGCTCGCTGATCGAGAACTGCCCGAAGCTGGCGCCCGCCGCCAGGCTCTGCGCCAGCTTGAGCTTGAGGTCCTGGAAGCCCAGGCAGCCGATGGCCCGGCAAAAACGCACGATGGTCGGCTCGCTGACGCCAACCGTATGGGCCAGATCGGCCATGGAGCTGTGCATGACCGCCGCCGGATCGAGCAACACATGATCGGCGACCTTCAGTTCCGATTTGCGCAGCAGGCTTCGGGATTGGGCGATGTGTTGCAGCAGATTCACGGGGCTGACTCGCTATGATCGGCTGGCGACCGCCGGATGCAGAGCGTCCGGCCACCCGGCCAGCGGGTTGTAGTGGGTCGGTAGTTATACTACAAGCCCTCTGCCGGCGCCCAACAATCCGGCCATTTTTTGCCCACTTACGCACCTGGAGTGATGCCGTGTCGATTTCCTGTGACATGCTCGTGTTCGGCGGAACCGGTGACCTGGCTCTGCACAAGCTGATCCCCGCGCTCTACCACCTGCATCGCGAAGGCCGACTGCACCGCGACGTGCGCGTCCTCGCGCTGGCACGCAAGAAGCTCGATCGTGCCGCCTACCTGGCCCTGGCCGAACGGCATTGCCGCGCCCAGGTCGCCCGTGGCGACTTCACCAGCGAGGCCTGGCAGGCCTTCGCCACCCGCCTGGACTACCTGCCGCTGGATGCCACCCAGCGCAGCGAATTCGTCCGCCTGGCGCATCACCTCGGCGAAGCCGGCAAGCGCGTGCGGGTCCACTACCTGGCCACCGCGCCGGACCTGTTCGAACCCATCGCCGCCAACCTGGAAAGCGCAGGGCTGGCCGGTGACGATGCACGCATCGTGCTGGAAAAGCCGATCGGCCACTCGCTGGACTCGGCACTGGAAATCAACGAGGCGATCGGCGCGGTATTTCCCGAATCGCGCATCTACCGGATCGACCACTACCTGGGCAAGGAAACGGTGCAGAACCTCATGGCGCTGCGCTTCGCCAACGCGCTGTTCGAGCCGATCTGGCGCGCCGGGCATATCGACCACGTGCAGATCACCGTGGCCGAAACCCTCGGCGTGGAGAACCGCGGCGGCTACTACGACCATGCCGGCGCCATGCGCGACATGTTGCAGAACCACCTCTTGCAGCTGCTCTGCCTGGTGGCGATGGAGGCGCCGGTGCGTTTCGACGCCAAGCACATCCGCGGCGAGAAGGTGAAGGTGCTCGAGGCGCTCAAGCCGATCACCGGCAACGACGTGCTGGACAAGACCGTGCGCGGCCAGTACGGCGCCGGGCGCATCGGCGGGCACGACGTGCCGGCCTATTACTTCGAGCCGAACATCGACAACGACAGCGACACCGAAACCTTTGTCGCGGTGCAGGCCGAGGTCGACAACTGGCGCTGGGCTGGCGTGCCCTTCTACCTGCGCACCGGCAAACGCATGGCGCGCAAGCGTTCGGAGATCATCATCACCTTCAAGCAGGTGCCGCACCTGCTGTTCAAGAAGGGCGAGGTCAACCGCCTGGTCATCAGCCTGCAGCCGGAGGAATGCATCAGCCTGCAGCTGATGGCCAAAGCACCGGGCAAGGGCATGCAGCTCGAGCCGGTGGAGCTGGATCTCAACCTGGCCCATGCCTTCAGCAGCACCCGCCGCTGGGAGGCCTATGAGCGTCTGCTGCTGGACGTGATCGAAGGCGACTCGACGCTGTTCATGCGCCGCGACGAGGTGGAGGCGGCCTGGCGCTGGGTCGATCCGATTCTCGAAGGCTGGCAGGGCCACTACCGCAAGCCACGCCCCTACCCGGCGGGCGAGGACGGCCCCGAACAGGCCCGCCAGCTCGTCGAACGGCATGGCCACCAGTGGTGGCGCTGAACTTGCCGGACAACTTCCGAGCATATCGCCGTGAACTCCCGTGCCAGACGGCCTGCAACTTCCTGCGCATGCGCCGGACAGCACCACCTGAACTTCGCCGGATCAGACTTTTGTTGCAGGATTTTGTCCGCTGAATCTACCGATGAACTATGCCGTGAACTTCCGCCTGCACAGGAAGTTCACGGCGTAGTTCTCGCACGCTCAATTGGCCAATCTTCAGCACCCCTCACGCCGGCCCGTTCCGCTGCACGCGGCATCAGCCATTTCGGCTGCGCAACCCAGCAAATTCGCGGCTTCCAGGCCACCTCTGCACGCCCCGGCAGGACGCGCAGGAGGCGCCGCACGGCGCGGCGAACATTCGTCGGGAACCTTGGGCGAACAGCGAGCTCGAACTAACCCGCGGAAGTATTTGAAACTTCGCCGATATCGCGCGATATCAGCGCGGCAATTGCAAGACGTTCGGGAAGTTCGGGGTTGAGAAACTTTTCCCGATGTGCCTACCCTAAAAAGGAATTCAATCAACAACCCAAAAGGCTTTGTTTTGAGTTTCTCCACCGTACAGCTCCGTCGCCCAACCGACGGCGACGGTTACAACCTTCATCAGCTGGTGGCGCGCTGCCAGCCCCTCGACACCAACTCGGTGTACTGCAACCTGTTGCAGTGTTCGGACTTCGCCGACACGGCCATCGCCGCCGAGACGTCCGATGGTCAGTTGGTCGGTTTCATCTCCGGTTATCGCCCGCCCCAGCGGCCCGACACCCTGTTCGTCTGGCAGGTCGCGGTCGACGCCTCGATGCGCGGTCAGGGCCTGGCCCTGCGCATGCTGCTCGCGCTGATCGGCCGGGTTGCCCGCGAACAGGGCGTGCGTTACCTGGAAACCACCATCTCGCCGGACAACGCGGCCTCGCAGGCGCTGTTCCAGCGCGCCTTCGCCCGCCTCGGCGTCGAAGCCGAAACGCGCACGCTGTTCTCGCGCCAGACCCATTTCGCTGGCAAGCACGAAGACGAGGTGCTGTATCGCGCCGGTCCTTTCGACGCTTCCCGTCTAGAAGAAGAGCTCAAGGAGCAAGCATGAAAACTTTCGAACTCAATGAATCCAAGGTTCGCAGCTACTGCCGTTCCTTCCCGGTCATCTTCAAGCAGGCCCGGGGCGCCGAACTGATCACCCAGGACGGCAAGCACTACATCGATTTCCTCGCCGGTGCCGGCACGCTGAACTACGGGCACAACCACCCGCTGCTCAAGCAGGCGCTGCTCGACTACATCGAGCAGGACGGTGTGACCCACGGCCTGGACATGTACACCGCCGCCAAGGAGCGCTTCCTCGAAACCTTCAACCGCGTGATCCTCGAGCCGCGCGGCATGGGCAGCTACCGCATGCAGTTCACCGGGCCGACCGGCACCAATGCGGTGGAAGCGGCGCTGAAACTGGCGCGCAAGGTCACCGGCCGCAACAACATCATCAGCTTCACCAATGGCTTCCACGGCTGCAGCATCGGCGCACTGGCGGCCACCGGCAACGGCCATCACCGCGGCGGTGCCGGCACCGGCCTGACCGACGTCAGCCGCATGCCCTACGCCAACTATTTCGGCGACAAGACCAACACCATCGGCATGATGGACAAGCTCCTGTCCGACCCGTCCAGCGGCATCGACAAGCCGGCGGCGGTGATCGTCGAGACGGTGCAGGGCGAAGGCGGGCTGAACGTCGCCTCGACCGAATGGATGCGCAAGCTGGAAAAGCTCTGCCGCAAGCACGACATGCTGCTGATCGTCGATGACATCCAGGCCGGCTGCGGCCGCACCGGCACCTTCTTCAGCTTCGAGGAAATGGGCATCAAGCCGGACATCGTGACCCTGTCCAAGTCGCTCTCCGGTTACGGCCTGCCGTTCGCCATGGTGCTGCTGCGCGAGGAGCTCGACCAGTGGAAGCCGGGCGAGCACAACGGCACCTTCCGCGGCAACAACCACGCCTTCGTCACCGCTGCCGCTGCGGTCGAGCATTTCTGGCAGAACGATGAGTTCGCCAGCAGTGTGCGCGCCAAGGGCAAGCGCATCGCCGACGGCATGCAGCGCATCATCCGCCGACATGGCCCGGATTCGCTGTTCCTCAAGGGCCGCGGAATGATGCTCGGCATCAGCTGCCCGGATGGCGACATCGCCGCCGCGGTGTGCCGCCAGGCATTCGCCGACGGCCTGGTGGTCGAGACCAGCGGCGCCCACAGCGAAGTGGTCAAGTGCCTCTGCCCGCTGGTGATCAGCGAGGAGCAGATCGACAAGGCGCTGAACATTCTGGACAAGGCCTTCGCCGCCGTGATGGGCGAGCAGGCCGCCAACCAAGCTTCCTGAGGACCCCGCGATGATCGTAAGAACCCTGGCCGAATGCGAAGCCACCGACCGCAAGGTCCACAGCCAGACCGGCACCTGGAACAGCACGCGCATGCTGCTCAAGGACGACAACGTCGGCTTCTCGTTCCACATCACCACCATCTACGCCGGTAGCGAGACCCACATCCACTACCAGAACCACTTCGAAGCGGTGTACTGCATCAGTGGCAACGGCGAGATCGAGACCACTGCCGACGGCAAGATCTACCGGATCGAGCCGGGCACGCTCTATGTGCTCGACAAGCACGACGAGCACCTGCTGCGCGGTGGCAGCGAGGACATGAAGCTGGCCTGCGTGTTCAACCCGCCGCTCAACGGCCGCGAAGTCCACGACGAAAGCGGTGTCTACCCGCTGGAGGCCGAAACCATCGCCTGACCCAGGACCCACGGGGCGCGCGCCGCCCCGCATTCCCAACCGAAAGGAGGACGACATGAGCACCGCACGAGACGACCAGTATCCATCGCGCCACGAAGACCAGCCCCGCTGGCAGGAGCGCCTGGACCCGGTCGTGTACCGCAGCGACCTGGAGAACGCGCCGATCGCGGCCGAGATGATCCAGCGCTTCGAGCGTGACGGCTATCTGGTCATTCCCAACCTGTTCAGCGCCGAGGAAGTGGCGCTGTTTCGCTCCGAACTCGACCGCGTACGGCAGGACCCGGCCGTCGCCAGCTCCGGCAAGACCATCAAGGAACCCGACAGCGGCGCGATCCGCTCGGTGTTCGCCATCCACAAGGACAACGCGCTGTTCGCCCGCGTCGCGGCGGACGAACGCATTGCCGGCATCGCCCGCTTCATCCTCGGCGGCGATATCTATGTCCATCAGTCGCGGATGAACTTCAAGCCCGGCTTCAGCGGCAAGGAGTTCTACTGGCACTCGGATTTCGAGACCTGGCACGTCGAAGACGGCATGCCGCGCATGCGCTGCCTGTCCTGCTCGATCCTGTTGACCGATAACGCGCCGCACAACGGCCCGCTGATGCTGATGCCCGGTTCGCAACGCCACTACGTGCGCTGCGTCGGTGAAACGCCGGAGAACCACTACGAGAAGTCCCTGCGCAAGCAGGAGATCGGCGTGCCGGACGAGAACAGCCTGACCGAACTGGCCAGCCGCTTCGGCATCGATTGCGCCACCGGCCCGGCCGGGAGCGTGGTGTTCTTCGACTGCAACACCATGCACGGCTCGAACGGAAATATCACACCCAGCGCACGCAGCAATCTGTTCTACGTGTACAACCACGTGGATAATGCCGTGCAGGCGCCGTTCTGCCAGCAGGCACCCCGCCCGGCCTTCGTTGCCGAGCGCGAGGACTTCACCCCGCTGCGAATTCAGCCGCAACAGTATCTCTGATGCCTGCCGGGTCGTCTGATCGACGAGCCCGGCTCCCCTACCGGCCATATGCCCTTCGCCATTCGCTGACGAAGGGTCCGGCCCAGGGATGACTCTCACCAAGGTTGTCGACCGCGCGAGCGCCACCCTGCGCCCGGCCCGTCCACGGCCTGCAGAATGGGACGCAACGAAACGATGCATACCGTAGAAAAAATCGGCGGCACTTCGATGAGCCGCTTCGAGGAAGTCCTCGACAACATCTTCATCGGCCAGCGTGAGGGCGACGCGCTGTACCAGCGCGTGTTCGTCGTCTCGGCCTACAGCGGCATGACCAACCTGCTGCTCGAGCACAAGAAGACCGGCGAGCCGGGCGTCTACCAGCGCTTTGCCGACGCGCAGAACGAGGAAGCCTGGCGCGAGAGCCTCGAGCAGGTTCGCCAGCGCATGCTGGAAAAGAACGCCGAGCTGTTTGCCAGCGAATACGAGCTGCATGCCGCCAACCAGTTCATCAACAAGCGCATCGACGATGCCGCCGAGTGCATGTACAGCCTGCACAAGCTGTGCAGCTACGGGCACTTCCAGCTGTCCGAGCACCTGATGAAGGTGCGCGAGATGCTCGCCTCGCTGGGTGAGGCGCACAGCGCCTTCAACTCGGTGCTGGCGCTCAAGCAGCGCGGCGTGAACGCCCGCCTGGCCGATCTCACCGGCTGGCATCGCGATACGCCGCTGCCGTTCGAAGAGATGATCCGCGACAGCTTCGCCGGCATCGACTTCAACCGCGAACTGGTCGTCGCCACCGGCTACACGCACTGCAGCGAAGGCCTGATGAACACCTTCGACCGCGGCTACAGCGAGATCACCTTCGCCCAGATCGCCGCCGCCACCGGCGCGCGCGAGGCGATCATCCACAAGGAATTCCACCTCTCCTCGGCCGACCCTAACCTGGTCGGGGCCGACAAGGTGGTGACCATCGGCCGTACCAACTACGATGTCGCCGACCAGCTGTCGAACCTCGGCATGGAAGCGATCCACCCGCGCGCGGCCAAGACGCTGCGCCGTGCCGGTGTCGAGCTGCGCATCAAGAACGCCTTCGAGCCGCACCACGCCGGCACCCTGATCAGCCAGGACTACAAGTCCGAGAAGCCCTGCGTAGAGATCATCGCCGGGCGCAAGGACGTCTTCGGCATCGAGGTGTTCGATCAGGACATGCTCGGCGACGTGGCCTACGACATCGAGATCACCAAGCTGCTCAAGCAGCTCAAGCTGTACGTGGTGAACAAGGACTCGGACGCCAACAGCATCACCTACTACGCCTCCGGTTCGCGCAAGCTGATCAACCGCGCGGCCAAGCTGATCGAAGAGCAGTACCCCGCGGCCGAGGTCAGCGTGCACAACGTGGCGATCGTCTCGGCGATCGGCTCGGACCTCAAGGTCAAGGGCATCCTCGCCAAGACTGTCGCCGCGCTGGCCGAGGCCGGCATCAGCATCCAGGCGGTGCACCAGTCGATCCGCCAGGTGGAAATGCAGTGCGTGGTCAATGAGGAAGACTACGACGCCGCGGTTGCCGCGCTGCACCGCGCGCTGATCGAGCCGGAGAATCATGGCGACGTGATCGCTGCCGCCTGATCTTCGCTGTCGCACAGACGCCGGGCCCGGTAATGCCGCGCCCGGCGTTTTGCCGTCTGCCGGCCGCGTCGGCGGCCTGATGTCGATCAATAAACCGCGCGGCGCGGCGGACCAGTATGGAATCGGGCGCCGGGACCGGCGCTCTTGCCATCACAGGAGTCCGCATGTTTCCCGAATACCGTGAGCTGATCACCCGCCTGAAGAACCAGGACCCGCATTTCACCCGCCTGTTCGACGATCACAACGCGCTCGACCAGCGCATCAAGAACATGGAAGCGCACATCGTCCACGGCACCGAAACCGAGGTCGAGAACCTGAAGAAGGAAAAGCTGCGCATCAAGGACGAGCTGTACGCCATCCTCAAGCAGGCCGCCAGCGCCTGAGCCGGCGCACCCCGCCGGTTTGCGGCGGGGTGACACGCCCCACCGCTCGCCCGGGCAGGGCGCACTCGATGGCGTTCGGCGGTAGAATCGCCGCTTTTCCGCCTCGCCGAGTCACCGCGCCATGTCCACCACCTTTCGCCCCGAGCTGCTGTCGCCCGCCGGCACGCTGAAATCCATGCGCTACGCCTTCGCCTACGGCGCCGATGCCGTGTATGCCGGGCAGCCGCGCTACAGCCTGCGCGTGCGCAACAACGAGTTCGACCACGCCAACCTCAAGCGCGGCATCGACGAGGCCCACGCGCTGGGCAAGCAGTTCTACGTGGTGGTCAACATCGCGCCGCACAACGCCAAGCTGAAGACCTTCATCAAGGACCTCGAGCCGGTGGTGGCGATGGGCCCGGATGCGCTGATCATGTCCGACCCGGGGCTGATCATGCTGGTGCGTCAGCATTTTCCGCAGCAGACCATCCACCTCTCGGTGCAGGCCAACGCGGTGAACTGGGCGACGGTGAAGTTCTGGGAAAGCCAGGGCGTGTCGCGGGTGATCCTGTCCCGCGAGCTGTCGCTGGAGGAGATCGGCGAGATCCGCGAGCAGGTACCGGGCATGGAGCTGGAGGTGTTCGTCCACGGCGCGCTGTGCATGGCCTATTCCGGCCGCTGCCTGCTATCGGGCTACATCAACAAGCGCGACCCCAACCAGGGCACCTGCACCAACGCCTGCCGCTGGGAATACAAGACCCACGAAGCGAAGGAGGACGAACTGGGCAACTCGGTTCACCTCTACGAGCCCATCGCCGTGCAGCCGGTCGAAGCGCAGGGCAACCCGACCCTGGGTGCTGGCGCGCCGACCGACAAGGTGTTCCTGCTCGAGGATGTCTCGCGGCCCGGCGAGTTCATGGAGGCGACCGAGGACGAGCACGGCACCTACATCATGAACTCCAAGGACCTGCGCGCCGTGCAGCACGTCGAGCGGCTGGTGCAGATGGGCGTGCACTCGCTGAAGATCGAGGGCCGCACCAAGAGCCACTACTACGTGGCGCGCACCGCACAGGTCTACCGCAAGGCCATCGACGATGCGGTGGCCGGCCGGCCGTTCGACAGAAGCCTGATGGACACCCTCGAGTCGCTCGCCCACCGCGGCTACACCGAGGGTTTCCTACGCCGCCACGTGCATGACGAGTACCAGAACTACGAGCGCGGCTTCTCGCTGTCCGAGCGCCAGCAGTTCGTCGGCGAACTGACCGGCGAGCGGCGCAACGGGCTGGCCGAGGTCAAGGTGAAGAACCGCTTCGCGGTCGGCGACCGGCTGGAGCTGATGACTCCGCAGGGCAATCTCAATTTCCGCCTGGAAACCCTGGAAAACAGCCGCGGCGAGCACACCGAGGTCGCCCCCGGTGACGGCCACACCGTGTACCTGCCGGTACCGGACGATGTCGAACTGGCCTACGGGCTGCTGATGCGCGAACTCGACGGCGGCAGCACGCGCGGCTGATCAGCCGGCAGCGAAGCGCACCCGGGCATTGACCTGGCCGTCGCCGACGCGCTCCAGGCTAACCTCCGCCAGGCGCACGCCGAGCGCCTGCAGCTCGTCGAACCAGCGCAGCAGCAGCGCGGCCGAGGCCCCCGGCAGGCTGACCTGCAGGCTGCCGTCGGCGCCATTCTCGAAGCTCTCGATCAAGAGGTTGCTCTGCTGCGCGCTCTGCGTGATCAGCCCCTGCAGCTGGTCGGGGGCCAGGCTCGGGCTCTCCCCGCCGCCCAGCTGGCGCGCCAGGTCGGTGTTCTGCTCGAGGTAGGCATGCAGCTCGCGCTGCTCGAGATAGGCCTCACGCGCCTGCTGCGCGGCGCGCTCGGCCGGCAGCCAGAGCCAGAGCCAGAACAGCACGCAGACGACAAACGCGGCCAACAGCCCCAGCGCCAGGCGTTCGCGCGGCGCCAGCCGCTGCCAGCGCTGCCATAGCGGCGAATCGGCCAGGCGCACACCCAGCTGTTGGCGCAGGTTCATGCTTCACCTCCAATCACCAGCCGTGCACTGACACCGGCGCCATCGCGGCTGGCCGAGCCGAGCTGCACGGTCTGCCCGGTCTGTGCCAGCTGCTGGCGCAGCTGTTCGAGCGCGGCGAAATCGCCCGCCTGCACCTGCAACGCCAGGTCGCCACGGTCGGCGTTGTAGTCGAGCCCGCTGACCGTGACCGGGGTACCCTGGGCGAGTGCGTCGGCGACGTACCCGAGCAGGCGCATGAAACCCACCTGCCCGCCACCCTCACGGGCAATGTGATCGGTGAACTGCGCCCGCAGATTGACGATCCGGGTGTCCTCTGGGAACAGCTCGCGGTACAGCGCCAGGCTCGCCTCGGCATAGGCCTCGGCCTGCCGTCCGAAATACCAGCCCTGCGCCAGGTTGAAGCCCAGCTGCATCAGGAGGATCAGCCCGAGCGTGGCCACCAGCGGCTTCCAATAGGCCAGCCCGCTACCGCCCAGTTCGACGGCGAACTCGCCCTGCGCCAGGTTGACGGCTGCCGCCCGCTGGGAGGCGAGCAGGCGGTAGGGCTCGTCGACACGCGCATAGTCGTCGACCATCGGCGGCGCCTGCTCGGCATCGCCGCTGGCGTGGCGAGGCGCCGGGCAGCCCTCGGCCAGCGCCGGCCACTGCTCGATGGCGAACGCCAGGCGCGGCTCGGGGCTGCCGCCGAGCAGGCCGCGCCCGCCGAGCAGCAGCAATTGCGTGCCCTCACGCGGCAGCAGGTCCGCATCGACATGAATGGCGACCACCGCAAGGCCCATCTCACGCAACGCGGCAAGCCAGCCGGCGAGCAGCCCGCGGCGAATGGCGATCACCCGATGACGGCCATCGTCGAGCGGCTCGCCAAGGCTCAGGTGCAGCTCGTCAACGCTCTCGGCGAGCAGCTCCTCGGCGGCATAGGCCAGGGCCTGTGCCAGCCAGCGGGCCTTGCGGGTGGGCAGGGCGACGGCGAAGGCACTGCAGCATTCGGCCGGCAGAATCAGGCTGATCGCCCCGGGCTCCGCCGCGGCGACCTCGGCCAGCGGCACCTCGCGCGACGGTCCTTCGGCCGGCAGCCAGACGACCGGCAGGCCCGGCGTCAGCTGCGCGGGGCAATCGGCCGGCAGGAACAGGCAATCCATGGTCATGGTTCTCCTTCAACGGATGACGGGGGCAGGCGCGGCGGCTGGCCGAGGTTGCGCCAGAGCACACGGACGCTGCCGTCCTGCTCGCGCTGCAACAGGCTGACCAGCGCCAGGCGCCGATCGCCCAGGTGCACTTCCGAGGTCGCCTGGAAGAATTGACTGCCGACGGCGATCGCGGTGCCCTGCAAGGTGGTGCCGGCCATGGCCGGCTGGGCGAGAAAGGCGGCGGTATCGGTAAAGGGCGCGCCTTGCCGCTGCAGCACCAGCGCCTCGGCCGCGCCCAGGCTGAGGCTGTCGCTCAGGGTCGACAGGACCACTGCGCTGGCGGTGTTGACGTTCAGCGCGGCGTCCGCCGGCAGCGCGGCGACATAGGGCGCCAGACGCTGGTAGTCCTCCTCGCGCATGCCCAGCAACAGGCGCAGCTCGGAAAGGTCGAACAGCCGGCGGTTGGCGGCACGGTACGGCGGTTCGGCGAGCAGGTAGGCGCCGTCCTCGGCCCCCTGGGCACCGCTCGGTTCCTGATCGATATCGAGCCAGTCCACCAGCCGCTCGGCATAGGGCTCGCCAATCTGCAGCCGAGCCAGCAGCCGGCGGAACTGGTCGACGCCCGCAGCCTCGGCCTGGCCGTTCTTCACCAGGCTGTTGAGATTGAAGCGCCCGGCCATGTCCTCGATCCGCAGCCGAATCTCGCCGCCCTCGATGGCGTAGGCCGGCAACGGCTGTGCCCAGGCTTCGCCGAGATGATCGACGGCGGCCTGCTGCTGACCGCCGTCGCGCAGGTCGCGCCTGAGGATGGCCTGCGCCAGCGCCTCGCCACCCAGCGCGTAATGCCACGC
This sequence comes from Stutzerimonas sp. CXK-1, assembly GCF_057738225.1. Lineage (NCBI taxonomy): Bacteria > Pseudomonadati > Pseudomonadota > Gammaproteobacteria > Pseudomonadales > Pseudomonadaceae > Stutzerimonas > Stutzerimonas sp. CXK-1. The sequence goes on from NZ_CM173217.1 coordinate 3,981,983, forward strand.
CTGGCGCGCCTGCAGCTGGTTGCTGCCCGAGCGGATGGCCAGCTGCTGGCGGGCGACCATGCCGGCACTGACCACGGTGACCAGCGCCACCACCAGCAGCACGGTGATCAGCGCGACGCCGCGCTGCACCTTCATTGCGGCACCACTCCGGGCGGCTCGGGTGCGCCCTCGTCCGGCGAGCCGGGGACGCCCTCGGCGCCCGGCAACGCCACCTGACTCTGCTGTGACGGCGGGTCGGGCAGCCGCACCAGCCGGCTGAGGCGCCCGTAACGGGGCACCTCGAGGATCAGTTCGACCGCCTGCGGCAGGCGCTCGGCAGCATTCTCGGTGCCGCCACGGCCGAATTCGAACGGCGGCCACTCCTCATGCCAGCCGCCGTTCTCGTCGAGGTAGCGCAGTTCCAGCGCCGTCACATCGTCCAGCACGCGTTGCTCGCGCGGCGCGCTGTCCAGGTCGCGGTCGAGTACGACCCAGTAGAGCCGCTCGAGCCGGCCGCCAGCCAGCCGCCAGCGCACGCGCTGCAGGTTGGCCCGGCGCAGCCCGGTCGGGTTGCGCCAGCCACTGCGAGTCAGCTCCAGCAGCGGTGCGCCGTCCTCGCCGGCGGTCTGGCCGATGAAGGCGTTGGCTTCATCGCCGAACGCATCGCGGATCGGCCGCGGCGACACCTGTTGCAGGTCGCGCTCGAACAGCCAGACCGCCCGGCTCAGCGCACGCAGCCGCTGCTCCTGCTCGGCGGTCGCCTGGTCGCTGCGCAGCACCGCCTCGAGCATGCGGTAGGTGCCGAGCCCGAGCAGCGCGAACAGGGCGATGGCGATCAGCAGTTCGAGCAGGGTGAAACCTGCGGTGCGCCGGCGAACGGGCATCTCAGCGCACCCCGATGAAGCCGGACAGGCTGGTCACGGCGCGTTCTGGCAACGGTCGGTTGCGGCGCCGCCCCTCGTCCAGCGCGACCCAGACAGTGACCTGCAACAGCCCGGGGTCCGCCGCCGCGCGTATCTCGCTGAGCGTCTGCCATTGGCGCCCGGCGTACTCCAGCTCGGTCGTCTCGCGCCCCGGCGCCGGCGGCGTGCGTTGCAGCTGCAGCTCGGTGATGCGGTTGTCGGCTATCCAGCTGGCGAGGGTCAGCTCTTCCAGCCGGGCGGCGTTCAGCGTGCTGCGCCCGGCCGCGGTCAGCACCACCGCCGAGACCATGGCGAAGATGGCCAGTGCCACCAGCACTTCGAGCAGGGTGAAGCCGCCGGCCCTGGCGCTCCTGCGCCTCATCGCCGTGACTCCAGCGGCTCGGCCTGCGGCAGCCGCAGACCGTCGCTGCTCAGGCGCCAGGCATTGCCGTCGGCGCGTCGCTCGGACAGGCGCAAGGTAAAGGGCGAGAATTCGCCGCTGGAGAGGATCAGCAGTTGCGGCTCCAGCCGCGGGCGCCGCTTGGAGCGCTGCGGCGCTTGGTCTTCGCGCGACAGCCCGGCGCGGTCGCTTTCGCTCCTTGCCGGGTCGAGCAGGCGCAGCGGCGTGCCGTCGAGCTCCAGCTGCAGGCGCATCCACTCGGGTAGCTGCCGACCACGCGAACGGTCGGGTTCGTCCCAGCGCCCGGTCGCCTCGTCCAGACGCAGCACCCGGTAACCCGCGTCGCTGACCAGCAGGCCGTACTCGCGGCTGTCGAGCACCGCCTCGTCCGACAGCACGCCGATCAGCGCCGCCAGGCGCCGGGCCTCGTCGCGCAGCTCGCGCGAACTACTGGAGCTGCCGCTGGCCAGCACCGCCAGGCCGACAAGAATGCCGAGCAGCACCAGCACCACCAGCAGTTCGATCAGCGTGAAGGCGCGGGCTCGCCGGCGCATGGTTCAGAGTTCCCAGTTGCCGATGTCCGCATTCAGCTCCGAACCGCCGGGCTTGCCGTCGGCACCGTAGGAAAACAGGTCGTAGGGCCCCTTGGTACCGGGCGCCAGGTATTGGTACTCGTTGCCCCAGGGGTCCTTCGGCAGGCGCTTGAGATAACCGTCGGCATTCCAGTTACGCGGCTGCGGGCTGCCGCTCGGCCGGCTGACCAGCGCCTCGAGGCCCTGCTGGGTGCTCGGGTAGCTGAAGTTGTCCAGCTTGTACATGTCGAGCGCCGCGGCGATCGCCTTGATGTCGCCCTTGGCGACGGTGACCTTGGCCTGGTCCGGCCGGCTCATCACCTGCGGCACCACCAGCGCCGCCAGGATGCCGAGGATGACCACGACCACCATGATCTCGATGAGGGTAAAGCCCCCCTGCCTGTATCGTTGCAACTTCATGTCGTTACCCCACCAGTTGGTTGAGAGAGAGGATCGGCATCAGGATGGCCAGCACGATCACCAGCACCACCGCCCCCATGAACACCAGCATGAACGGCTCGAACAGGCCGACCAGCAAGGCAATCTGCGCGGCCAGGTCGTTCTCCTGATTGCGCGCCGTCCGCGCGAGCATCTGGTCCAGTTCGCCGGACTTCTCCCCGCTGGCGATCATGTGCAGCATCATCGGCGGGAATTCTCCGGTGGCCTCCAGCGCACGGGTCAGGCTGGTGCCCTCGCGCACCTTCTGCGCCGCCTCGACCACGCGCTCGCGGATGCGCAGGTTGGCGATCACCGCGGCGGCAATCGACAGCGCCTCGACCAGCGGCACGCCGCTGCGCGTGAGGATCGCCAGGGTCGAGGCGAACCGCGCGGTGTTGGTTGCCCGGCTCAGCCGACCGACCAGCGGCAGGCGCAGCAGCAGCGCATCCCAGCGTCGCCGGAACGCCGTGTCGCGCAGCGCGGCGCGCAGGCCCAGCACGCCGGCGACCAGCACGAGGACGATCAGCCAGCCCCAGCTCTTGACCAGATTGCTGGCGGCGATCAGCCCGCGGGTCAGCGCCGGCAGCTCCTGGCCGGTGTTGACGAAGACCTTGACCACGTCGGGCACCACGTAGCCGAGCAGCAGCGAGACGATGGCCAGCGAGGCGACCAGCAGGATCACCGGGTAGAGCAGCGCCAGCTGGATCTTCTGCCGCGACTGCTGACGCTGGTCGGTGTAGTCGGCGAGCTGGTCGAGCACCAGGCCCAGGTGCCCGGCATGCTCACCCGCGGCGACCGTCGCGCGGTACAGCTCGGGAAACGCCGACGGATATTCGCGCAGCGCCGCGGCCAGGCTGTGGCCTTCCATGACGCGGGCCCGCACGGCCAGCAGCATCGACTTGATCTTCGCCGAGCTCGACTGCGCCGCCGTCGCGCGCAGCGCTTCTTCGATCGGCAACGCCGCCTGTACCAGTGTTGCCAGTTGACGGGTCAGCAGCGCCAGATCGCGCGCCGATAGCCCGCGGCCAAGGCTCAGCCCGGGCCGCGTGCTGTCCTCGCGTGCACGGGCCGGCTTCACCTCCAGCGGCGCCCATTGCTTGTCGCGCAACAGCTGGCGCGCCTGGCGCGGGCTGTCCGCCTCGATCAGGCCCTTCTGCTGGCGCCCGCGCGGGTCGAGGGCGAGGTATTCGAACGCGGCCATCAGGCTGCCCTCGCCGCCCGCGGCTCAGCCAGGCGGTCATCGCCGTGCCGCGCGGCGCTGCTTGCCTGGCTTGGGCAAGCGCTCGTCCACTCACTCCTCACGCGTCACCCGCAGCACTTCTTCGATGGTCGTCACACCTTCGCGCACCTTGCGCATGCCGTCCTCGCGGATGCCCGGGCCAAGCTCGCGGGCGTGGCGGAGCATGTCCTGCTCGCTGGCGCGGGTGTGCACCATGCTGCGCAGGCGGTCGTCGAAGACCACCAGTTCGTAGATGCCGGTACGCCCGCGGTAGCCGAGATTGCGGCACACCTCGCAACCCTCGGCGTGATAGAGCGTGGGCGGCGCGGCCGGATCGGCGCCAACCAGCGCGCATTCGGCGGCGTCGGCGACGTAGGGCCGCTTGCAGTCGTCGCATAGCACCCGCACCAGACGCTGGGCGAGCACGCCGAGCAGCGACGAGGCGATCAGGAACGGCTCGACGCCCATGTCGACCAGCCGCGTGACCGCACCGATGGCACTGTTGGTATGCAGCGTGGAGAGCACCAGGTGGCCGGTCAGCGAGGCCTGTACCGCCATGTCGGCGGTTTCCTGGTCGCGGATCTCGCCGACCATCACCACGTCCGGGTCCTGGCGCAGAATCGCGCGCAGGCCGCGGGCAAAGGTCATGTCGACCTTGGTGTTGACCTGGGTTTGGCCGATGCCCTCGAGGTTGTATTCGATCGGGTCCTCGACCGTGAGGATGTTGCGCGTGCGGTCGTTGAGCGTGGTCAGCGCGGCATACAGCGTGGTGGTCTTGCCCGAACCGGTCGGGCCGGTGACGAGGATGATGCCGTGCGGCTTCTTCACCGTCTGTTCGAGCAGGCGCCGGTCCTGTGCGCTCATGCCCAGGTGGCGCAGGGTCAGCCGCCCGGCCTGCTTGTCGAGCAGACGCAGCACCACGCGTTCGCCGTTGGCCGAGGGCAGCGTGGACACACGGATGTCCACCTCGCGGCCGCCGACCCTGAGCGAGATGCGCCCGTCCTGGGGGATACGCTTCTCGGCGATGTCGAGGCGCGCCATGACCTTGATCCGCGAGACCAGCAGCGCGGCCAGCTCGCGCTTGGGCTGGACCACCTCGCGCAGAATGCCGTCGACGCGGAAGCGGATCACCAGGCGCTTTTCGAAGGTTTCGATATGGATATCCGAGGCGTTCTCGGCGATGGCTTCGCCGAGGATGGCGTTGATCAGGCGGATGATCGGCGCGTCATCCTCCTGCTCGAGCAAGTCCTCGGTCTCTGGAATCTGATCGGCCAGGCTGTGCAGGTCGAGGTCGTTGCCGATGCCCTCGACCATCAGCATCGCCGCGGAAGAATCGTGCTGATAGGCCGCGCCGAGGGCCTGGTCGAACGCCTCCGGTGCCAGCCAGGTCACCGGCAGGCGCCGCCCGAGCACCCTCTGTGCCTCCTGTACCGCGGTCAGCGCCGCCCCTTGGCGCAGGCCCAGCCGCGGCGGGTCTTCCCGATCGAGCACGATCACCCCATGCCGGCGAGCGAAGGCGAAGGGCAGCCTTCGCTGTGCCGGCTCGTCCAGCAGGGGAGAAAGTAGATCGGCGTCCGTTTCGGCCATGCATGTCGCTCCTGGCTGCACTGCATCCGCGCCATCGGCCAGTTGCCGGACGGCATTTCAGGGTGGTTTGACTACAAGGACTGCATGACATTTCATGCGTTGCGACTTTTTTCCCCACCTTTCAGGCGAAACGGCGAACATCCGGACCGGCACCAAGGTCGAACCTGCCACCTTCGCCAGACGAATAGCCGGTTGATGCCGCGTCATTCATGATCCGGCCGGACAAAAAGTCGCGCGCCAGGGCTGCTCGTCTGTAGCCCAGCAATGATGCGGGCTACAGACCGAAAGAGCCCATCCCAGTCACGTTTTGACCATCCGCCAGGGAAGTATTCAGCATTAAAACAGTTGTTTGATTTTTTTGGCGCTTGCAGAATGCCAGGCCGCCGCATGCCTTCAGGGGCCTGCGGCACTTGTTCATCGGATCAGAAAAACCGGCCGCCAACGTAGTGGCCGGACAAAACACCAGCTTGCATCGCCTGGCGCGAGCGGGCTGGGTCGGATCACGCAGGAGAACAACAACAATGCACATCGGTGTACCTCTCGAAACCCATCCCGGGGAGACGCGCGTCGCCGCGACCCCGGAGACCATCAAGAAGCTGATCGGCCAAGGGCACCGGGTCACGGTGCAGAGCGGTGCCGGTGCGCAGGCCAGCGTGCCGGACAGCGCCTACGAGGCGGCAGGTGCAGCCATCGGCGATGCCGCCGCGGCGCTCGGCGCCGAGCTGGTGCTGAAGGTCGCCGCGCCGGACGAGGCGGAGCTGGCGCTGATGCAGCCGGGCAGCGTGCTGGTCGGCATGCTCAACCCGTTCGACAACGCCAACATCGCGCGCATGGCCGAACGCGGCATCGTCGCCTTTGCCCTCGAAGCCGCGCCGCGTACCTCGCGGGCGCAGAGCCTCGATGTGCTGTCCTCGCAGGCCAACATCGCCGGCTACAAGGCGGTGATGCTGGCGGCCAACCATTACCCGCGCTTCATGCCGATGCTGATGACCGCCGCCGGTACCGTTAAGGCCGCGCGCGTGCTGATCCTCGGCGCCGGTGTCGCCGGGCTGCAGGCCATCGCCACGGCCAAGCGCCTGGGCGCGGTGATCGAAGCCTCGGACGTACGCCCGGCGGTGAAGGAACAGGTCGAGTCGCTCGGCGCCAAGTTCGTCGATGTGCCCTGCGAGACCGACGAGGAGCGTGAGTGCGCCGAAGGCGTCGGCGGCTACGCGCGGCCGATGCCGGCCTCGTGGATGGAGCGCCAGGCCAAGGCGGTGCACGAGCGTGCCAAGCAGGCCGATATCGTCATCACCACTGCGCTGATCCCCGGGCGCAAGGCGCCGACCCTGCTGCACGAGGCCACGGTGGCGGAGATGAAGCCGGGCTCGGTGGTCATCGACCTGGCCGCGGCCCAGGGCGGCAACTGCCCGCTCACCGAAGCCGACCAGGTGGTGGTCAAGCATGGCGTGACCCTCGTCGGCTACAGCAACCTGGCGGCCCTGGTGCCGGCCGATGCGTCGGCGCTCTATGCGCGCAACCTGCTCGACTTCCTCAAGCTGGTCATCGACAAGGACGGCCAGTTCCACCTCGATCTCGACGACGACATCGTCGCCGCGTGCCTGATGTGCCGCGACGGCCAGGTCGTGCGGACCAACGCTTAAGGGAGCCCCGACATGGATCTGATTTCCGACGGCATCTACAACCTGATCATCTTCGTGCTGGCCATCTACGTCGGCTACCACGTGGTCTGGAACGTCACCCCGGCCCTGCACACGCCGCTGATGGCGGTCACCAACGCGATCTCGGCGATCGTCATCGTCGGCGCCATGCTCGCCGCCGCGCTGACCGTGACCCCGCTGGGCAAGGCCATGGGCACCCTCGCCGTGGCCCTGGCTGCAGTCAACGTGTTCGGCGGCTTCCTGGTCACCCGCCGCATGCTGGAAATGTTCAAGAAGAAGGACCGCAGCGCGGCCAAGGCGGAGGGCAAGTAAGCCATGAGCATGAACCTGATTACCCTGCTCTACCTCATCGCCTCGGTGTGCTTCATCCAGGCGCTGAAGGGCCTGTCCCACCCCACCACGTCACGCCGCGGCAACCTGTTCGGCATGATCGGCATGGCGATTGCCGTGCTCACCACCGTGGCGCTGATCTTCAAGCTCGGCAGCGAGCTGGCGGTCACCGGCATCGGCTACGTGATCGTCGGTCTGCTGATCGGCGGCACCGCCGGTTCGATCATGGCCAAGCGCGTCGAGATGACCAAGATGCCCGAACTGGTCGCCTTCATGCACAGCATGATCGGCCTGGCCGCGGTGTTCATCGCCATCGCCGCGGTGGTCGAGCCGCAGTCGCTGGGCATCGTCGAGCAGATCGGCTACGCGATTCCGGTGGGTAACCGCCTGGAGCTGTTCCTCGGCGCGGCCATCGGCGCCATCACCTTCTCCGGTTCGGTGATCGCCTTCGGCAAGCTGTCCGGCAAGTACAAGTTTCGTCTGTTCCAGGGCGCCCCGGTGGTGTTCAAGGGCCAGCACATGGTCAACCTGGCGGTGGGCCTGGCGATCGTCGCGCTCGGCCTGATCTTCACCTTCACCGGCAACCTCAGTGCCTTCGCCCTGCTGGTGGCGCTGGCCTTCGTCATCGGCGTGCTGATCATCATCCCCATCGGCGGTGCGGACATGCCGGTGGTGGTGTCGATGCTCAACTCGTATTCGGGCTGGGCGGCGGCCGGTATCGGCTTCTCGCTGAACAACTCGATGCTGATCATCGCCGGCTCGCTGGTGGGCTCGAGCGGCGCGATCCTCTCGTACATCATGTGCAAGGCGATGAACCGCTCGTTCTTCAACGTGATCCTCGGCGGCTTCGGTGCCGACGCCGATGCCGGTGGCCCGGCGGGCGCGCAGCAGGAGCGCAACGTCAAGTCCGGCTCGGCCGACGATGCCGCTTTCCTGCTGACCAACGCCGACACCGTGATCATCGTGCCCGGCTACGGCCTGGCGGTGGCCCGCGCGCAACACGCGCTGATGGAGCTGGCCGAGAAGCTGACCCATCAGGGCGTGACCGTGAAGTACGCGATCCACCCGGTCGCCGGGCGCATGCCGGGGCACATGAACGTGCTGCTGGCCGAAGCCGAGGTGCCTTACGAGCAGGTCTTCGAGATGGAGGACATCAACTCCGAATTCGGCCAGGCCGACGTGGTGCTGGTGCTCGGCGCCAACGACGTGGTCAACCCGGCCGCCAAGACCGATCCGAAGTCGCCGATTGCCGGCATGCCGATCCTCGAGGCGTACAAGGCCAAGACCGTCATCGTCAACAAGCGCTCCATGGCCAGCGGCTATGCGGGCCTGGACAACGAACTGTTCTACATGGACAAGACCATGATGGTCTTCGGCGACGCCAAGAAGGTCGTCGAGGATATGGTCAAGGCCGTGGACTAAGCCGCCCGGCCGGACCAGCAAACCCCTCCCGGCGCCGCCGCGAGGGGTTTCTTTTTGTCCGCTCAGGCTTCGCCGAGAAATACCTTGAAGGCCTGCCACAGCGGGCTGCGGTAGCGCTGCGGATGCCAGACCAGCGAGAAGCTGCGACTCAGCGGCAGGTCGCTGGCCAATGCCACCAGTTCGCCGCGCGCGATCTCTTCGGCAACGCACAGTTGCGACAGGCAGCCCAGGCCGAGCCCCGCACGCACCGCCTGCTTGATCGCCTCATGCTGGTTCAACGCCATGCGTACCCGCAACCGTGGCGTGCGCATGCGCGCAGCCGCCTCGAATACCGCCCGCGAGCCGGAGCCCGGTTCACGCAGGATCCAGGCTTCGCCGGCAAGGTCCTCGTCGCTCAGGTAGCCGCGCGCAGCCAACCGATGTTGCGGGGCACAGACGATCAGCATGCGGTCCTCGCGCCAAACCTCTGCACTCAGCCGAGGGTCGTTGCACGGACCTTCGATCAGGCCGAGATCAGCCTCCAGATGCAGCAGGTCGGCAATGACTTCCCCCGTGTTGCGCAGCCGCGTGGTCACTTCCGCACCGGGATAGCGCTCGGTGAAGCGCCCGACCAGCGAGGGCACCAGGTGCGTGCCGATGGTCGCACTGGCCACCAGCGTCAGCTCGCCGTGCAGTGCGCCATCGGGCTCGCGTGCCGCTTCGACGAAGGCCTCCAGCTCGTCCAACAACCGCTCGGCACGCGGCAGCAGCCGGCGCCCAGCCTCACTGAGCTGCAGGCGCTTGCCGAAACGATCGAACAGCGGCACCTCCAGGCGCCGCTCCAGTTCGGCCAGCGAACCGCTGCTCGCCGATTGCGACAGGTTGAGCCGGTCCGCCGCGGCGGCCAGGCTGCCTCCGCGGGCGACGGCCACAAAGACCTGCAATTGACGAAAGCTGACGGCGGGATGCATGTCGGTTTTTCCGTTGAGTTATATCGTTATAACCATTTTTACAAGACGCTACCTTGCCCCTAGCCTGCGCGAACCACAAGCAGGAGCAAGCAACCATGTGGCAAGGCCTCATCCTCTGCGCGGCGCTGACCGGCGCCGGTTACATCCTGACCCAGCTGCCCGGCGTCCACGACCTGGGCATCAGCCCGCTGGTCTGCGCCCTGTTGCTCGGTTTCGTCGCCGGCAACCTGCCCGGCGGCACCGCCCTGGCCACCCGTGCACGTGCGGGCCTGCAATTCTCCACGCGCTGGCTGCTGCGCGGCGGCATCGTGCTGTTCGGCCTGTCGCTGACCTGGCAGCAGATCGCCGCCCTGGGCCCGCGCATCCTGCTGCTCGATGCGCTGGTAGTCGCAGCGGTAATGCTGATCGGTTACCAGGTCGGCACCCGCCTGCTCGGGCTCGATCGCGAAACGGCATTGCTGACCTGTGCCGGCAGCGCGATCTGCGGCGCGGCCGCCGTGCTCGCCACCGAGGCGACCATCCGTGCACGGCCCGCTTCGACCGCCATGGCAGTGGCCACGGTGGTGCTGTTCGGCAGCCTGGCGATGCTGGTCTATCCCCTGCTCTACCCGTTGACCGGGCTCGACGAGGGGCTGTTCGGCATCTACATCGGCGCCACCGTGCACGAGGTGGCGCAGGTCGTCGCAGCTGGCGATGCGGTCGGCCCGGCCGCGCTCGATGCTGCGGTGATCGTCAAGCTCGTCCGGGTGATGCTGCTGGTACCGTTCCTGCTGATCGTAGGCCGCTGGTGGGCTGCGCGCGACACGGGCGGCGAGCCGGGCCGGCTGACGATTCCCTGGTTCGCCCTGGGCTTTCTCGGCATGGTGCTGTTCAACAGCCTCGTCCAGCTGCCACCCCAGCTGCACAGCGCGCTCATCGTCATCGGCCAGCTGGGCATGACCATGGCGATGGCCGCTCTTGGCTATGAAACCCGCCTGGAACGGCTGGCTGCGTTGGGGTTGCGGCCATTTCTGCTCGCCCTGGGCCTGTTCCTGCTGCTGACCGGGGGCGGGCTGCTGTCGATCCGCGGCCTGCTGGGCGGCTGACGATCATCCACCGGCAGCACAGTTGGCGACGCCCAGAGCAGCACAGTTTGCCGTTCGGGCGACACTGTGCCGGTACAAGCGCACGACCCTGTGACTGTTGCGTAACAGTGGCAGGCGCGAAGCTGTAGACCCCCTACAGCCCCCTTGCGAAGAGGGAAAGGAGCGCCCCATGGAACGCGCCATCATCCGCCTGCAGACGCTTGCTCGCCCCGCCACTGGCTTGCGCGCCCGCCTGCACCTGCTGCCGCTGTTGCGCCTCTGGCGGCTGCGCCTGCGTACCCGGCGCCAACTCGCGCAGCTGGACGATCGTCAGCTCGCCGATATCGGCATCAGTCGCAGCGAGCGCAGTGCCGAGCTGGACAAGCCGTTCTGGCGCTAGCTCGGCTCGCGTGGGCGGAACTAATCTTCCGGTAACGGAACGCCGAGGCGCTCCGGCTGTCCAGAGCCGAACCAGACAGGAGAACCGCCATGCCACGCCACCTGCCCCTACTGCTTGCCACTACCCTGCTGACCGCCGGTACCGCCTCGGCGGCCAGTTTCACCGGCACCACCGACATGGTGGTCGGCGGCGTGACCAACACCGTGGACGCGACTTCCGACATGACGTCCTCGCTACGTGACGACAAGCTGGTGGTCGAGGCGCGCGAGGACGCAGCACGCTTCGTCGCCAGCCAGGGCGAGCAACGCGGCGCCCGGCTGGAGGCGGCCCTCGTGCATATCCGCAGCCAGGCGCCGGCGCTCACCGGCAGCGATCTGGAACTGGCCGAGGCAATCCTCGCCCGTTGAGCCGCATGATCGCCGCGGCCGCAGCCCTTAGGCTGGCCGGGGCCGTCGGGTTTCGCTAGCCTTTGCGACCGGATTAATCCGTACCGGAAGTACCATGCGATCGCTTTACCTGCCCGTTGCCTTGGCCTGCCTGCTGGCCGGCCCGGCCCAGGCGCTGGAAACCACCACCGGCGCCCTGGTCAAGACCAGCTATGTCAGCAGCCGCCTGACCAGCGCCCCGTTCGACCGAAAGCTCATACTCGCCGCCCGCGAAGACGCCGCCAGCTTCGTTGCCAGCAACGGCCAACGACTCGGTGTACGCCTGCAGGCCGCCATCCGCGAGCTACGCCACGCCCATCCTGAGCTGGACGCCAGCGATCTGGAACTGGCCCAGGCCATACTCGTCCAATGACCCGCCGGCCGAGGCCGGCGCCAACTCCGAGAATCATCGACATGAACCGACTCCTGATAGCCGCCCCGCTGGCCATTGCCCTTCTCGCTGGCGCGGCCCAGGCCCAGACCCTGGTGGCCACCAGCAACATCGTGGTGAAAGCGCTGGACCGCAGCATCGACTTCACCTCCGATACCACTACCTCGATCCGCGACATGAAGGTGGTCAGCGAAGCCCGTGACGACGCCGCAAGCTTTGTCGCCAGCGCCGGCGCGGTTCGTGGCGCCCAGCTGGAGGCGGCCTTCGGTAGCCTGCGCGAGCGCTTCGCCGAAGCGCGTGAGGCCAGCGACCTGCAGCTGGCCGAAGCCATTCTCGCCCTGTGAAACGACGCTGCGCCTGGCTGCTGGTCAGCCTGCTGGCGCTCGCCAGCAACGCTGCCCAGGCTGGGCTGCGGCTGATTCTCGACGAAACCGATCTGCGGCCGCCCGAACGCAGCGCCAGCACGGCACTGCTGGACGAAGCCGTGGCCGCCCTGCCGCCGCGACTGGTCGCCAGCCTCGACCGCCAGGTGCAGGTGCGCTGGCTCGATGGCCTCCACTCCGCAACTTATGGCCGCGCCGGGCCGGATGTGCTGGAACTCAATCGACGCCTGCTGCCGTCGCTCGCCGACGGCAGCGCGGCGCACCAGGCCACCGACCGTCCGCATGGCACGGTACGCCAGGAACTGCTGGCCACCGTCATTCACGAAATTGCCCACCTCTATGACCGCGCCCGCCTCTGGCCTGCCGACCAGGCGCTGGAGCAGGCCCGCTGTCGCCAGCAGGCCGCAGGCCTCGGCCTGGTCGGGTTGCGGGACGGCTGCCGGGGCCAGACCGCACGCCGCTTTACCCTGAGCGACGACCCTCGCCTGCTCGACCTCGCCGGCTGGCCCCAGCAGGTCGGCCGGCGCGGCGCGCGAGAACAGACCAACGCGCAAATCGCCCGCAGCCCCGACCGCTACGAGCTGAGCAACCCGCGCGAGTTCGTCGCGGTAAATCTCGAATACTTCCTCCTCGACCCCAGCTATGCCTGCCGCCGCCCGTCGCTGCATGGCTATTTCCGCGAGCACTTCGGCTGGCAACCGGCAACGGTCCAGCCCTGCGAGACGGGCTATCCGATCCTCAATGCCGGCCGCGACTTCGGCCGCACGCCGCTGCTGCGCCTGGACCCGGAGCGGGTCTATCAGGTCGACTACCTGTTCGCCGAGGCCAACGATGCCTGGGTCAGCCGCTGGGGCCACAGCATGCTGCGCCTGGTGATTTGCAAGCCCGGGCGCGTGCCCGGCCCGGAGTGCCGGCTGGACCTGGATCAGCACCTGGTGCTGTCGTTCCGCGCCTTTGTCGACGATGTGCAGCTGTCGAGTTGGGACGGGCTGACAGGCGTCTATCCATCACGCCTGTTCGTTCTGCCGCTGGATCAAGTCATCGAGGAATACACCAAGGTCGAGCTGCGCGGCCTGGCCTCGGTGCCGCTGAAGCTCACCCGCAAGCAGATTGCCCAGCTCGTCGCGCGTAGCGCCGAACTGCACTGGAGCTATGACGGCGACTACTACTTCCTGTCGAACAATTGCGCGGTGGAAACGCTCAAGCTGCTGCGCAGCGGCACGGCACGTAGCGAGCTGGTCGCACTGGACAGCATCCTGCCCAACGGACTGCTGGAGCTGCTGATCCATCGCGGCCTTGCTGACGCCAACGTGCTTGAAGATCCTCGCGAAGCCTTGCGCCTGGGTTATCGCTTCGACTCCTACCGCGATCGCTACCAGGCCATGTTCGCCGTGCTACGCGAGCGCCTGGCGCTAACGCAGCAGGACGTCGAACAATGGCTGGCCCTGCCGGCACGCGAACGCAGCCGCTGGATCGACTCAGCCGACCTGCGGGCCGCGGCCGCGATGCTGCTGGTGGAGCAGGCCGCCCTGCGCCGCCACCTGCTGCTGGCTCAGGACGAGCTGAAAAATCGCTACCTTAGCGGGCGTGGTCAGGACGCCAGCCTGGAGCGAGCCGACAGCGCCCTGAAGGAAATCCTCGCCAGCAGCGGCTACCTCAGCCGCCCGGCCGAACTGCTCGACGGCAATGGCTACGGCCTGCCCCAGCCCAGCGAATGGACCCGGCTGGAACGCGAGAGCGAAGAACGCCAGCTACGGCTGAACGAACTGAGCGAAGAACTCGACCGGGAAGTCCGCCTGCTGCTGGGCGATGAGCGCCGCGAGGAACTCGAAGCGATCGAGAGCAACCTCACACAGATTGGCAAACACCTGCGCATCCTGCATAAGGTCGGGGGTGGGTTGGAGTTGCCGTGACGGGGCCCTTCGCTGTGAGCGACGCCCAGAATTATGGCATTTAAATGTTCTCCCGATGTCAATAGAGACATCGTTCTTGCGCAGCTGGTAATGAAAGTACCTAGGCAGCTCGATGTTGGCGTTATCAAGAGGTCTCGTGAGCAGCCCCTATCGCTGTGACTGGCGAGGGCGTGGTCATGCAGTGGCCAGCGCCGCCTCTCGCTCTGCGATGGCTTGCTCCAACTCAGGCGAGCGCTTGGCCCATTGCTCGGGCGGTAACGGTTTGGACCACTCAATCACTTCAGGCGCTGTTAACTCGGGGATATGAGCGAGTTTTTTACGCGTTATCCAATGGGCCCCCATCGGGTTGAATATGGGGAACATGATGCCAACTTCCCAAACCACCGTGAGAAACAGCCCTCTTTCCTGGCAGGACTTGTCGAACTCGCGCCAAAAAATCTGTTTTAGGCTCAAGCCACAAATATTCTCTAGCGGTTCGGGTATTGCCTCCGGGCCCACCTCCATAAAGCTGCGAATACATTCCCACTGCGCCATGGAGGAAATACCGCCACCGGCATTGACCATCAGCACCCAGCCTTGCTTGTCGGGGGCGTAATTTTCGTGCTCTTGCCCCTTGAGCGGGAACCACAGCAGCAAGCTGCCGTGCTGACTGGCGCCGCCGGTATTGAGGCTGAGCGCACTGGGGGCAATGGCATGTACCCGCTCCCAGGGAACAAACCAGTAGCTACCATCGGGTTCGGTGATACAGACCTCACGGCGCTGCCGATTAAAGCGAATCGGTGGGATCAGGGGCTTGCGCCACTGTTTGATAAAGAAGTACCAGAGGGTGCTCATAAGCCCTGCCCCAGCACTAAATAACGCGAGAGCAGCCCAGTAATCGCCTGTTGAGACGACGTATGCAACGATCATTACAGATATGAACGTACCTAAGTGCAGCGTGATAAAGCCCCCCCCCATAGCGAAACTGCCGATATCCAGAAACACTTGATTTTTGCGCCAGACGATATTCATCAGGTCGCTGGCAGGCTGGCCTGTTGGAATGGGCAATGGGGCCAGATGCTCCTGTTTCCAGAGCAGGCCTTGCTTGGTATCACCGGCTTGTTCGGTCATTCACTTTCCTTGGGGTGTAGCAGCTCTTGACTCACTGGCACGGCGCTAAAGCTATCGACAAGCAAGGGGCCGTCATTGGAGGCATGCTCAACGACTGCAGTGCCGCGGATGATATAGCGCAGACCCATGCCGCCGCCGACCACCATTTGCTGCGGGCCGAGTGTGCCGGCCTGCATAGCCAACGGGCTATGGTACAAAACCTGAAGCTGCCAGTAATGGCTGTCGGCGCGCTTGGGCAGTGCACCACTCAAGCGCAAGCCCATACCCTGATGAATAGGTAACCATTGGCTTTCCAGATTGCCTAACCATTGCCGGGTACAGTCGGCGGGGGTGTTGCGGTTGTCGAACGCCGCCAGTTTTACATACAGCTGAGTACGTTCGGGATTGGCCCCCGGTAGAAACAGTTGCAGGCTGTCGGTACGACTCTCGATCACGATGCTGTGATCGCTTTGGCCAATCCGGCGGCTATGCAGGCTCGCGGTGGCCAATAGCTTGGGCTTGAACAGCAGGTCAATCAGGGTTTGCAGCTCCTCGCTGCGCTGCGCCGGGCTGTCGTCCCAGCGCCGCTTTTGCCCCCAGCAACATTGCTCAAGAAAGGCTTGCAGCTCGCTGTCCTTGAAATAGTTCCAGGCCAGGTACAGTCCTTCGATAATAAGCAGTAGCCAGTTCACTGGCACGATGCGCAAGGTGAACCACTTGATCGCCTGCTCGGTGGTCCATTTCCCAGTCAACGCCATGTAAGTGGCATAGCCACCCAGGCCGGTTTGGGCGCTCATTAATCCCAATACCGCGCTATCGTGGCCCAGCCTTGCCCAATGGTCGGCTGTCCAGTAAGCACCGTCTTTTTGCATTTCCGCAGAAAGCTTGGTCAAGTCAGTAGCGCTGGCAAAGAATGAAAGCACACCAGTAGTGAAACCAAACAGCGTTACAATGGGAGCCTTAACGCCGAACTTGCTGATTTCAACCCGACCCGTCGCCTCCCACGCTGCGCCGATCACAGCCGATAGCGCCGCACCGACCTTGAGGTTTTCGGCCAGATGTTCACGGCTGCGCACCTCATCATGCTCGCGCCCCTGGTCGCGCTGATTAAGTATCTGCACGTTGTTCATATGCAGCAGCAGAGCCGCCAGTGGCAGCACGCCACCCAGGGTGTTCAAGCTCTTGATACCGGTGACAGCCGGGGTCAGGCCTTTCTGCAGATTCTGCCCGGCAAGCCGGCCCCAGTCCCACAGACGCTGCCCCACCGTACCGCTTAGGCTAAAGCCCATGCTGCCGGCCTTGATAGCGCTGTCCGAGCACAGCCTTACGAGCATCACCAATCCTCGTAGCGGCTCGGGGAAGCGCTGGATCAAATTGCTCGGAGCTGCGCTACTGGCCAGGTGCTCGGCCTCCAACGCGGCAAAGGCCGCAGACAAGCGCGACACCGCTTGCCCCCAGTCTGCGCCGCTTGGGCCGCCGAGATCACTGAGCCAGGCATATTTACCACTGACCACCAGGCTGCCAATCAGTTGGCCAATAGCCGCCTGGTTAGCGCTGGTGAGGGCTGCTTCTACCTCGGCGCCACGGTCCGCCAGGTCCATCAATGAGGGGCTGAAACCACTGGCCAGCAAGCTGAAGGGTTGTTCAACCGAAGGCGCGCGCAGCAGATTAACGGCCAGCTGAGTGCCGGGTCCGCTGCTACATAGGGCACTCAGGCTGTTGCGGCTGAGCTCACTGAGCCAGGAGCAGTGTGCGCCGTTGTCGAAATCGGCATACCAGAGCGCGCCCCCGTGGCGCGCCAGGTAGATGGACATGTCTTTATAAAGCACCTCACGGCGGGCAAACAGCCACTGGCGGTGCGGCTCGGCCACTTCGGCCATCCATTTCTGCATAGCTGCCAATTGCACACGGTCAGCAACCTGAGCGCTACTTTTGGCGTCAGTCATGTTGTGGACCTTATTGGCCTGGTAGGCCATGACCACACCTTGCAACTGCCCGTGCAGATCCAGCGGAATAAATTCCCGGGTAGGCGCCAGAACCACTTCTTCACGACGATGAATATCAGCAATGCGAGCATCAGCGGCAGCATGGCCAATTCTGTGGCGCTGGCGCTGATTGACTTCGGTCTCTTCGGCCAGCAAAGGGGTGAGTTCGCGCCTAGCCTTGAGCAGAATATCGCCCTGCTCCGGGGTTAGCTGGATATCGCGATCGCGGTAACGGTAGTTGATCAGGTTGCTTAGCTCTGCACCGTCTTCACTGATCAGGCTGTTGATAAAGCCGGCGATCATCCCTTTGTGGGCATGTACCTGATCCCAGTCTTCTTCGCGCTGATTGACCATGCCTTGCTCATGATTCAGGTCGCGCAATACGCCCAGATCATCATCCAGGCTGGCAAACACCCCGTGCAGCTCGCCGGCCTGGCTGCGCGCCTTGCCCAGCCAGGCATCCGTTGCCGGCACATCCCATGGTTGCGCGCTCCATTCGCCTGGCGCATGTTCGGCGGCCTCTGGCTGGCGGGCGGCGGCCTGTTCGCGCTCGTACAACCAGGTACGGGCGTGGACATACGCTTGAATGCGCTCGGGGGTGGGTTCGTCCATCATCTGCTTGCCGAGGGTATTCACACCCTCGCGGTAGGCGCCGCCGTTCTGCGCGTAGTCGTGAGACAGGGCTCGCTCGCGAATCTCGGGCATCAGTTCGGCCATGACCTGTTCGGCACTATCCAAGGCCGGGCAATGGTCGGCCTCAAGGGTGCGCGCGACTTGAGTCAGGCTGATGCGGCGCATGCGGGCGCGACGCTCGTCCGGCTCGCCCGCAAGGCGCTGGTGGACGGCAGCGGTCAAAGGGATTTCGGTATAGAGCAACAGGGCGTCGTGTTGTTTGTTTAGTGCGATGCCCGCGATGCGTCCGCTGGCCACGTCGCTGGCGGCGTCATCCAGCCCCTGCTCCAGCAACTGACCGTCGGCGGCCACGGCAAAGCGGCGCAGCGGCCCTTGGTCGTGCCAGAGATAAAGGTAACCGGGGCGCAAGCGGCGCAGGGCCATGGGATGGCTCTGGGTTCTGCTCGCTGGTCGGCAGCGCTCATGCGCGGCTGCCTGTTCGGCCAGGGCATAGCGTACGGGAACGATAAAAACCTCGGCCTGGCGCGCCGGACAGCTGGCCATGGGGCTGGACAGGTCGTCCTTTTCGAAGTCCTGCTGCGCGGCTTGGTCGGCGTGGGCCAGGCGTAACGCTCGATCCTGAGCTCGGGCGGTCATGCGACTGACTCCTTGTCGGTGCGCAGCAACTGGCATTGCAGTTCGGCGATGAGGTTGTCCAGGCGTTTTGCCGGCAACAAATCACGCTGCTCGAGCAGTTGGCGATAAGTGTCGTGTTCGGGAGCCTGCGGAAAATCACTGCCCAACTCGGCCAGCAAGCCCGCCCAACGGGCGACTTCATCGGCCGCACTATAGCCATAGCGTGCCGCGCTTTGACGACACAGGGTGGCGAATTGATGCTGAGCGGCAGCATCCATGCCCTGTAGCGATTCAGGGAAGAAACGCTGCAAATGGGCCAGCAGACGCTGATCGAAGCAGGTGTGCTTGGCCTGGTTTAACTGTTCCAGTTGTCCTTGGGAAAACCGCAGCCAAGGCTTGTCGTCATAGCGCGCAAAGGTCTGCGGCTTGGTCTCGCGTAGCAGCGTCAGTTTCGCACCAGAATCTGCCGGTAGACGAATACGATGCACCGGACCCATCAACGGATCGCGTTCGTCGGCATTCAGCGGGCCCAGCCATAACGCCATGATGCGTGGGTCGTGGTAGCGGAACAGGGTCGTTTGTTCACCTTCCAGGCGCACATGAATCAAGCTGCGCAGGTGCTCGACCAGATCGTCTTCGCTCGCGTCGGACTCGAGCCAGATACCAGCCGTTGCGTGCCACTCCTGCTGGAATACCTGCGCAAGTTCGCTGTGCGGCCGTACCGCTACCAGCAGCGGGCCAACTTCGGCCAGCGCCTCATAGGCACTTTGCTGGTAAAGCAGATGAAGCAAGGGCGATTCTTCCAAGGCGTAAATTTTGGCGGCCAGTCCATCGATCTGTGCGCCATCGAGCAGCAAATAGCTATTCATCAGCGATAGGGCCGTCATACCTTCGCCTCTAGCTGCTGACAGATCTCACAGATCGGCAGGGCAGTACGCGCCGCCTGTTGCAACGCCTGTTTCTGCGCCTGAATCAACAACTGCCCTGCCTTATCCGCATCCGCCGCCCTCACCTGCCCCGGCAATATTGGCGCCGCGGCTGATCCCTTTCCCGGACTTCCACCCGAGTTCATCCTGATCAAAGGCCCCACCATGGTGATGCCGCTGGCATCGAGTTTGATAAAACTGCCACCAGCCTTGAAGGTCAGTTCGCTGCCGGCTTCGAGCACGACCTTGAGGCCGCTGGAGACGTGGATTTCATTGCCCGCCTCGATGAACTGGCCGGTGCCGATCTTCAGGTGCTGGCTGTTGCCCACGGTGAGGTGGTCATTGGCGCGGACTTCGGTCTTGCGGTCGGCGTGGGTGGTGCGGTGTTCCTCGGCCTTGAATTCGCTATAGCTGTTGGCTTCGACGGTGTCGTGGCGTTCGTGGCCGACGCGGATCTTCTGGTCGTGTTCGATGTTCTCGTCCCAGTCGCGCTGGGCGTGGATGTAGATCTGTTCCTGGCCCTTGCGGTCTTCAATGCGCAGTTCGTTGTAGCCGCCACCACCCGGGCTGCTCAGAGTCTTGAACACCGTACGGGTCTTGTTGACCGGCAGGTCGTAGGGGACCTGGTGCTCCTTGTGGTACAGGCAGCCGGTCACCAGCGGTTGGTCGGGGTCGCCTTCGAGGAAGGTCACCAGCACTTCCATGCCGACCCGCGGGATCGCGATGCCGCCATAGCGGTCTCCGGCCCAGCTGGAGCTGACGCGCAGCCAGCAGCTGGTCTTGTCGTCGGCCTGGCCATGACGATCCCAATGGAACTGGACCTTCACCCGGCCGTACTCGTCGCAGTGGATCTCTTCGCCGGCAGGTCCGGTGACGACGGCGGTCTGGCTGCCGAGCACCTTCGGTTTGGGATGGCGCAGGGCCGGGCGGTGGGGAACGGTCCAGGGCGTGACGGTGAAGTGGTTGCGGTAACCCTGGTGGAACTCGGTGGCGGCCAGGGTCCCCTCACCCCAGCCCTCTCCCCGGCGGGGCGAGGGGGTTGCACTGTGCAAGTTGGGCGCGCTGGTAATCGACTCTTCCAGCACCTGCGGCTGCTTGCCTTCGTGGAGCACCTCGTCCAGCAGCCAGAGCTGGTTCCAGTCGGCCCTCGGATGCTCGGTCAGTTCGAGGAAGTGACCGCTGACCAGCAAGGGTTGGTCACTTTCACCCTCGGCCCGTTCGTAGTCGTGGCGGTGCCTTTCCAGCGCCCGTTGGGCCAGGTGCTTGCCGCGGTTACGGTCGACGAAGCGGCCGGGGTAGTCGTAATCCTCCAGGTCCGGCTGGAAGTCGCTCTGAAATGCCGCTTCCAGGGTCAGGCGCGGTTTCTCGAAGTCGTAATCGCGCCGCGTCACGCGGCTGGTACGGGTTTCCAGGCGCAGGCCGAAGCGCTTGACGACCGGCTGATCGGCGACCAGCCCGGAATCCTGCTGGTAAGCCACTGGCGCCAGCGTGGGAAACACCGTCTGGTCGTCGCCAAACACCAGCATATGGCCGTCGGCGCTGTGCTGGAAGTGATAGTGGATGCCTTCTTCTTCGCAGAGGCGCTGGATGAAATGCAGGTCGCTCTCGTCGTACTGCACGCAGTACTCGCGTTCGGGATAGACCACCGGGCCGAGGTCGAAGCGATGGCCGACGCCAGCGAGGATGCCGTGCTCCTCGAGCACCCGGGCGACGATCTGCGGCACGGTCAGATGCTGGAAGATGCGCTGGTTGCTGCGGTGGGCGAGGTAGGCGAGCTGCGGCACCAGCGTCAGGCGATAACGGGTCAGGCGCTGGCCGGACTCGCCCTGGGCGATGCGATGGACCAGGCCGTGAATGCCGCCACCGTCCGGGGCGAAGGCGAGAAACGCCGGCTGGTGCAGCAGCGTTTCCAGCTCCAGGTCGGGGCGTTCGCTGACCAGTTCGACCTCGAAGGCGAAGGGCGTCGAGAGCGCCTCGCGGCCGCGGAATTCGAGCACCTGCAGGTCGTGCGCGACCGGCAGCTGCAGGCTGAAATGGGGTTGGTTGGCCGGGTTGAACATTCCTTGTTCCTCCGTCAGTCCGTTGAGCGGATAGCGGCCAGCTTTTTACGGCGGAACAGGGATGGAGGAGCGTACCGGTCGAGGTTTGCGTGGTACAGGCACGATATTTCGTGACCGCATTCGCATGCGCGCAAGATGTCGGCGGGCTTGGTCGGTACTGGCAGAAATCTGCGCAGCAGAGTGGCTGAATGCTGTTTTTTACGCCAGCGGAACGTTTTCTACGGGCAAAAAAAACCTCGAACTTCATTGGGGGAGGGGGAAGTTCGAGGTCGAATCCGGACCGCTAGGGCGGGGTCCAGAGATCTGCCAACACTTAACACAACAAGGAGCATCGAAGAGCTTTCACACCCTTCGCAAGCTCTGACCGACGCGCGTTGCGTAAAGTTCAACCGGCGCGGAAAAAATGTCCGCTAGCGACGCTTTACGGCAGTACGCGGTCAGTGCGCCTCATCCCAGTTGGCGCCAACGCCCGCTTCCACCAGCAGCGGCACGTCCAGTCTCGCCGCCTCGCTCATCAACGGGCAGATGCGCTCGCGCAGCGTCTCGACCTGATCCTCGCGGACCTCTAGCACCAGTTCGTCGTGCACCTGCAGGATGATCCGCGCATCCAGGTTCGAGGCCTGCAGCCAGGCGTCCACCGCAATCATCGCGCGCTTGATGATGTCCGCCGCGGTGCCCTGCATCGGTGCGTTGATCGCGGTGCGCTCGGCGGCCTTGCGCATCGCGCCGTTCTTCGAGTGAATTTCCGGCAGGTACAGGCGACGGCCGAACAGCGTCTCGACGAAGCCCTGCTCGGCGGCCTGGGCGCGGGTGCGCTCCATGTAGTCGAGTACGCCGGGATACCGCGCGAAGTAGCGGTCGATGTAGTCCTGCGCCTCCTTGCGGCCGACGCCGATCTGCTTGGCCAGGCCAAAGGCGCTCATGCCGTAGATCAGGCCGAAGTTGATCGCCTTGGCGCTGCGCCGCTGGTCGCCACTGACGTCTTCAAGCGCGACGCCAAAGACTTCCGCAGCGGTGGCGCGGTGCACGTCCAGGTCGTTCTGGAAGGCATGCAGCAGCCCGGCATCCTGCGCCAGATGGGCCATGATGCGCAGCTCGATCTGCGAATAGTCCGCGGCTAGCAGCCTGTAGCCCTTGGGCGCGACGAAGGCCTGGCGGATGCGCCGCCCTTCGGCGGTGCGGATCGGGATGTTCTGCAGGTTCGGGTCCGAGGAAGACAGCCGGCCGGTGGCGGTGACCGCCTGGTGGTAGCTGGTGTGGATGCGCCCGGTGCGCGGGTTGATCTGCTGCGGCAGCTTGTCGGTGTAGGTGCCCTTGAGCTTGCTCAGGGAACGGTGCTGCATGATCACCTTCGGCAGCGGGTAATCCTGCTCGGCCAGTTCGGCGAGCACGCCCTCGGCAGTGGACGGCTGGCCGCTGGCGGTCTTGGAAATCACCGGGCAGCCGAGCTTGTCGTAGAGGATGGAGCAGAGCTGCTTGGGCGAGCCGAGGTTGAATTCCTCGCCGGCGATATCGAAGGCCTGGCGCTCGAGCTCGATCATCTTCTCGCCGAGCTCGACGCTCTGCTGGCCGAGCAGTTGGGCATCGACCAAAGCGCCGTTGCGCTCGATGCGCGCCAGCACCGGCACCAGCGGCATCTCGATGTCGCGCAGCACCGACAGCAGCGAAGGCGTCTGCTCCAGCTTGCCGAGCAGGGTCTGGTGCAGGCGCAGGGTGACGTCGGCATCCTCGGCGGCGTAGGGGCCGGCCTGCTCGATGGCGATCTGGTCGAAGGTCAGCTGCTTGGCACCCTTGCCGGCGATGTCTTCGAAGCGGATGGTGCCGCGGCCAAGGTACTTGAGCGCTAGGCTGTCCATGTCGTGGCGGGTCGCGGTGGCGTCGAGCACGTAGGATTCGAGCATGGTGTCGAAAGCCAGGCCGCGCAGCTCGACGCCGTAGTGCATCAGCACGTTCATGTCGTACTTGCCGTGCTGGCAGATCTTCGCCCGGGTCTCGTCCTCGAGCAGCGGTTTGAGCGCGGCGAGCACGGCATCGCGGTCAAGCTGCTGCGGCACGCCCATGTAGCTGTGGCACAGCGGCACGTAGGCGGCCTTGCCCGGCTCGACGGCAAAGGAGACGCCGACCAGTTCGGCGCGCTGGGCGTCGAGGCTGGTGGTCTCGGTGTCGAAGGCGAAGCACTCGGCCGTCTTCAGCCGCTCGAGCCAGCGCTCGAAATCAGCCTGCTCGAGAATCGTCTCGTATTCGGCCTCGGCCTGCACCGAGCAGCCGTCGGGCTGCACCGCGCAATCTTCGCCGGCGGCCTTGGCCTCGCGCAGCAGTTCGTCGAGCCACTGCTTGAACTCGAGTTCGCGGTAGAGCGCAATCAACGCCTCGCGATGCGGCGGCTCGGGCATCAGGTTGGCGACCTCCACCTCCAGCGGCACGTCGAGCTTGATGGTCGCCAGCTCATAGGAAAGGAAGGCCGCGTCACGGTGCTCCTCGAGCTTGGCCGCCAGCGACTTGGCGCCGCGGATCGGCAGGCCGGCGACCTGGTCGAGGTTCTCGTACAGGCCCTTGAGGCCGCCGTCGATGCCATTGAGCAGGCCACAGGCGGTCTTCTCGCCAACACCCGGGACCCCGGGAATGTTGTCGACCTTGTCACCCATCAGCGCGAGGAAATCGATGATCAGCTCCGGGCCTACGCCGAATTTGGCCTTCACGCCCTCGACGTCGTAGACGCTGCCGCTCATGGTGTTGACCAGCGTGACATGCGGGCAGACCAGCTGCGCCATGTCCTTGTCGCCGGTGGAGATCACCACGTCGCGGCCGAGCGCCGCGCACTGCCGGGCCAGGGTGCCGATCACGTCGTCGGCCTCGACGCCCTCGACGTTCAGCAACGGCAGGCCGAGGGCGCGCACGGCGGCGTGCAGCGGTTCGATCTGCACGCGCAGGTCGTCGGGCATCGGCGGGCGGTGCGACTTGTAATGCTCGAACAGCTCGTCGCGGAAGGTCTTGCCCTTGGCGTCGAAGACCACCGCGAACGGGCTGTCCGGATACTGCTTGCGCAGCGCCAGGAGCATGTTCAGCACACCCTTCACCGCCCCGGTGGGCTTGCCCGTGGAAGTGGTCAGCGGCGGCAGTGCGTGGAAGGCGCGGTAGAGGTAGGACGAACCGTCCACCAGGACGAGGGGCGCTTGGCTCATGAGGCGAATCAACCTTTTCGGCGGGCCCGGGGCTAGAATGCACGGACCATCTGACGACAAAGGGACAAGGTTACCATGCGCGCTTTCAAACACCTGATGCTGGCCGGCCTGCTGGCCTGTGTGCCCCTCGCATCGTTCGCCCAGCAGCCCGAGGGCGAGCCGGAAGTGACCATTCGTCAGGAAGAGGACCGCACCGTCGAGGAGTACCGCGTCAACGGCTTTCTCTACGCCATCAAGATCACGCCCAAGCATGGCAAGCCCTATTTCCTGGTACGCGCCGATGGCAACGAGGGCAATTTCGTGCGCTCCGACCAGCCGGACATGCTGATTCCGTCGTGGAAGATCTTCAGCTGGTAAACCCCGCTCCACAGGAGGAACGCCGTCATGTCCGTCTTCACCCCGCTGCGCCGCGATGAACTCGAAGCCTTCCTCGCGCCCTACGGGCTGGGCCGGCTGCACGAATTCCAGGGCATCGCCTCGGGCACCGAAAACAGCAACTTCTTCGTCAGCCTCGAACGCGGCGAGTACGTACTGACCCTCGTCGAGCGCGGCCCGGGCGAGGCGCTGCCATTCATGATCGAGTTGCTCGACGTGCTGCACCGCGCCGGGCTGCCGGTTCCCTACGCCATCCGCAGCGAAGACGGCGAGCCGCTCGGCGAACTGGCAGAAAAGCCGGCGTTGCTGCAGCCACGCCTGCCGGGCCACCACGTGGCGGCGCCCAACCCGCACCATTGCGCCGAGGTCGGCCGCTTTCTGGCCCGCCTGCATCTGGCGACCGGCGAGCAGACCCTCGAGCGGCCCAGCGATCGCGGCCTGGACTGGATGCAGGAGCAGGGACCGAGCCTGGCGCTCGGCCTGCCCGACAACCAGCTCGAGCTGCTGCGCGAGGCGCTGGCCGAGATCGCCGAACGTCGGCCCCGCTTGCTCGCCCTGCCGCGTGCCGACCTGCACGCCGACCTGTTCCGCGACAACGTGCTGTTCGAGGGCAACCACCTCAGCGGTGTGATCGATTTCTACAACGCCTGCTCGGGGCCGATGCTCTACGACCTGGCGATCGCCGTGAACGACTGGTGCTCGCACCCCAACGGCGAGCTCGATCACCAGCGCGTCGAGCCGCTGCTTGCCGCCTATTCGAGCCTGCGGCGCTTCACCCCGGCCGAGGCCGAGCTGTGGCCGACCATGCTCCGTGTGGCCTGCCTGCGCTTCTGGCTGTCGCGACTGATTGCCCAGCAGCAGTTCGCCGGCCAGGCCGAGGTACAGGTCAAGGACCCCGACGAGTTTTGCCGGCTGCTGGCCGCGCGACAGCAACCGGATTGCCCGCTGCCTTTCGCTTTCTGACGTTCTGCGCCTTTTGGTGAGCTTGCCTGAGCGCCTGGGCAACAGGTTAAGCTGATGCTATCCGCGGTTGCATCCGACGCAACCGATCCCCGCCCGCCCCGGTCAAAGCCGTACGCCATCCTCTTTCCCGATGCACGGACGCAGACGCGGCGGCATCGTTTCACATGGAATCCCGCATGACCCAACGCCATGTCATCAACGCCTCGGTCAACCCCCGTGGCAGCCTGGAAACCCTCTCCCAACGCGAAGTCCAGCAGCTCTCCGAGATCGGCTCCGGCCGCGCCCACGAGCTGTTCCGCCAGTGCGCGCTGGCGATCCTCAACACCGGCACGCGCATCGACAACGCCAAGACCATCCTCGAGGCCTACGCTGACTTCGAGGTGCAGATCCTGCAGCAGGACCGCGGCGTGCGCCTGGAGCTGTTCAACGCACCGGCCGACGCCTTCGTCGACGGCGAGATGATCGCCAGCACCCGCGAAATGCTGTTCAGCGCGCTGCGCGACATCGTCTACACCGAGAGCGAACTGGGCAGCATGCGCATCGACCTGGAGAGCTCCCAGGGCATCACCGACTACGTCTTTCACCTGCTGCGCAACGCGCGCACGCTGCGCCCAGGCGTCGAGCCGAACATGGTGGTGTGCTGGGGCGGCCACTCGATCAGCACCGAGGAGTACAAGTACAGCAAGCGCGTCGGCCACGAGCTGGGCCTGCGCAAGCTGGACGTCTGCACCGGCTGCGGCCCAGGCGTGATGAAAGGGCCGATGAAGGGCGCCACCATCGGCCATGCCAAGCAGCGCCTGGTCGGCAGCCGCTACCTGGGCCTGACCGAGCCGGGCATCATCGCCGCCGAGGCGCCGAACCCGATCGTCAACGAGCTGGTGATCCTGCCGGACATCGAGAAACGCCTGGAGGCCTTCGTCCGCGTCGGTCACGGCATCATCATCTTTCCCGGCGGTGTCGGCACGGCGGAAGAATTTCTCTACCTGCTCGGCATCCTGTTGCATCCGGCCAATGCCGAACTGCCGTTCCCGGTGGTGCTCACCGGCCCGCGCAGTGCCGCGGCCTACCTGCAGCAACTGCACGCGTTCGTCGGCGCCACGCTCGGCGAGCAGGCCCAGGCGCGTTATCAGATCGTTATCGACGATCCGGCCGAGGTCGCCCGGCAGATGGTCGATGGCCTGACCGCCGTGCGCCGCTTCCGCCGCGAGCGCAATGACGCGTTTCACTTCAACTGGTTGCTCAAGATCGAGGAAGGCTTCCAGCGCCCCTTCGATCCGACCCACGAAGCGATGGCAGGCCTGCAGCTGCGCCGCGATCTGCCGCCGCACGAGCTGGCGGCCAATCTGCGTCGGGCGTTCTCCGGCATCGTCGCGGGCAACGTCAAGGACAAGGGCATCCGCCGCATCGAGCAGTACGGCCGCTACGAGATCCATGGCGATGCGCAGATCATGCAGCCGCTGGACCAGCTGCTGCAGGCCTTCGTCGAGCAGCACCGCATGAAGCTGCCCGGCGGCGTGCCCTACGAGCCTTGCTACCGCGTGGTGAGCTGAAGCCGCGACGGGCGCCGGACGCTCGTCACGTCGTTTCCACCTCTCGCCTCCTCGGCGACAGGTAAAGCAAAAGGCCCGGAGCACAAGCCCCGGGCCTTTTCGTTTCGGTCAGCTAGCAGATGCTCAGCCGCACTTCGAATGGCCGCAGTTCAGGCAAGTGGCGCAGCCATCCATCTGCACCACCGCCTGGGTGTTGCACTTGCCGCACAGCTGCGCGCCAGCGGGGAAGCCGTCGCCCGGCTCGACCGCCACTGCGCCCTGACTGGCCTCGTAGGCGGCACGCTTCTCGGCCAGGTACTTGAGCTGCGCCTCGTCCAGCGCCTGGCCCTCGAGCATGCCGATGGCGATCAGATGGCGCTCCAGCACCGCGCCGATCTCGGCGACGATCGAGGGCATGTAGATGCCGCCCTTCTTCAGGTAGCCACCGCGCGGGTCGAACACGGCCTTGAGCTCTTCGACCAGGAAGGTGCAGTCGCCACCCTTGCGGAACACCGCGGACATGATCCGGGTGAGCGCGACGATCCACTGGAAGTGGTCCATGTTCTTCGAATTGATGAAGATCTCGAACGGCCGGCGCTGCTCGTGCGGCGTGCCGGCGTTGAGCACGATGTCGTTGATGGTCACGTACAGGGCGTGCTCGAACAGCGGCGACTTGATCTTGTAGGTCATGCCGATGAGGGTTTCCGGGCGCTGCAGGCTTTCGTCCATCTCCACCACGGTGACCTTGGTGGTCTTGCCGTCGGTGGCGGCCGCCGCCGGGCGCTCGACGGTCTCGTCGACGACCTTGAAGCCCTTGATGCGCTGGGTGATCTTGACGGTCATTGCTATCTCTCTCCAGCCGGGCGGCATGCGCCCGGCGCAAAAACGGTAACGGTCAGGCCGGCACGGCGTCAGTACTTGCCGTAGTAGCCTTCCTTGAGGGCGTCGAACAGGTTGGCGGCGGTATTCACCTCGCCGTCGTACTCCACTTCCTCGTTGCCCCGGAGCTCGACCACGCTGCCGTCCTCGAGCACGAAGCGGTACTTGGTCTTCTCCAGGTCGGCTTCCTTGACCAGCACGCCCTGGAAGGCGGCCGGGTTGAAGCGGAAGGTGGTGCAGCCCTTCAGGCCCTGGCGCCAGGCATAGCGGTAGATGTCCTTGAACGCCTCGAACGGGTAGTCGGTCGGCACGTTGGCGGTCTTGGAGATGGAAGAGTCCACCCACTTCTGCGCCGCGGCCTGGATGTCGACGTGCTGGGTCGGGGTGATGTCGTCGGCGGTGACGAAGTACTCCGGGAGCTTCTGCCCGGGCTCGCTGGCGCCCGGCGTGGCGTTGGGGTTGATCAGCGTGCGGTAGGCCAGCAGTTCGTAGCTGAACACCTCGACCTTTTCCTTGGCCTTGCGCCCCGGGCGGATCACGTTGCGCGCGTACTGATGGGCGAAACTCGGCTCGATGCCGTTGGAGGCATTGTTGGCCAGGCTCAGGCTGATGGTGCCGGTCGGCGCGATGGAGCTGTGATGGGTGAAGCGCGCGCCCTGCTCGGCCAGCGCCTCGATCAGGTCGGGGGCGAACTCGGCGACCTTTTGCATGTAGCGCGAATATTTGGCGTGCAATACGCGACCGGGCACCCGGTCGCCGACCTTGTACCCATCCTTGGCCATCTCCGGACGCTTGCGCAACATCTCGGCGGTGACCTCGAAGGTCTCGGTCAGCAACGGCGCCGGGCCTTTTTCCTTCGACAGCTCGAGGGCCTGCTCCCAGCCGACCAGGGCCATCTCGCGCGACACCTCATCTGTGAATACGCAGGCCTCGGGGCTGCCGTAGCGCAGCTTGAGCAGGGTCAGGGTCGAGCCGAGGCCGAGGAAGCCCATGCCATGGCGGCGCTTGGTGAGGATCTCATGGCGCTGCTGCTCGAGCGGCAGGCCATTGATCTCGACCACGTTGTCCAGCATGCGGGTGAAGATGCGCACCACCTCGCGGTACTTGTCCCAGTCGAAGCGCGCCTCGTTACCGAACGGGTCGATGACGAACTTGGTCAGGTTGACCGAGCCGAGCAGGCAGGAACCGTAGGGCGGCAGCGGCTGCTCGCCGCAGGGGTTGGTCGCGCGGATCGCCTCGCACCACCAGTTGTTGTTCAGCTGGTTGACGCGGTCGATGAGGATGAAGCCCGGCTCGGCGTAGTCGTAGGTGGAGACCATGATCATGTCCCACAGGTGCCGCGCCTTGGCCCGGCCGTAGACCTTGCAGGCGACCAGGCCGTCGTCGCGCACCAGGTAGCCGTCATGCACCGGCCATTCGCGCCAGATCACCTGGCTGTCGTCGGCCAGGTCCAGCTCGTCGGCTTCCTTGGCGTGCACCGGGAAGATCAGCGGCCACTCGCCATCGGCTTCCACGGCCTGCATGAATTCGTCGGTGATCAGCAGGCTCAGGTTGAACTGGCGCAGGCGACCGTCCTCGCGCTTGGCGCGGATGAATTCGCGCACGTCCGGGTGGCAGACGTCGAAGGTGCCCATCTGCGCGCCGCGGCGGCCACCGGCCGAGCTCACGGTGAAGCACATCTTGTCGAAGATATCCATGAACGACAGCGGGCCGCTGGTGTGCGCGCCGGCGCCTGAAACGAAGGAACCGCGCGGGCGCAGGGTGCTGAACTCGTAGCCGATGCCGCAGCCGGCCTTGAGCGTCAGCCCGGCCTCGTGGACCTTGCCGAGGATGTCGTCCATCGAGTCGGTGATGGTGCCCGACACGGTGCAGTTGATGGTCGAGGTCGCCGGCTTGTAGTCCTGCGCGCCGGCGTTGGAGATGATCCGCCCGGCGGGAATGGCGCCGTGGCGCAATGCCCAGAGGAAGCGCTCGTACCAGTGTTCGCGCTGCTCGGCCGGCTCGACGTCGGCCAGGGCGCGGGCGACGCGCTGCCAGGTGGCGTCGACGCTGTCGTCGATCGGCGTGCCGTCCTTGCTGGTCAGGCGGTATTTCTGCGTCCAGATGTCCTCGGAAGCCGGCTGCAAGGCGATGCCGGCGGTGGTTTTGCTGTCTGCCGCGATGGTCCCGTCCGTCTTCGCCATGGGCTTAGCATCCTCGTGCCGATGAGAGAAAAATAAAGCGAGCAATTTAGGCGAATTCGCCTGGAGGTGCACCACCTCAGATCAAGGAAGCGACGGCTACCGCAACCGTTCGCGCAGGAAGTCGAAATAGCGCTGGCGCAGCGCGTCCGATTCGTTGACCAGATGGTGCCTGGCCTCGGGCAGCAAGAGGATTTCCGGTTCGGTGAACTTGGCTTGCAAGACCGGCAGGTTGTGTTGCCAGTCCACCGTCATGTCGGCCTCGCCCTGCACGATGATCGGGCTCTGGGAGCTGCGCTCGGCGCCCTCGATCCGCGGTATCCAGCGTGCCAGCGCGCCGACCCAGCGAGCCGGCAGAATGTCCGCCTGCAACGGGTCGCGGGTCTGTACGAAACGCAGAAAGTCGGCATCGCCGGAATTGTCGGTAAAGGTCCGGCGAATCTGCCGCACGAACGGCCGCAGCAACTGGTAGCTCAGCCGCGAACGCAGCCAGGCGCGCGGGCGCACCAGCGGCGCAAGCAGGATGGTCTCGCCGAGCTCGGCCGCTGTCGGCTGGTGCAGCAGATGGTCGAGGGCGATGGCGCCGCCGGTGCTCTGGCCGAGCAGGTGCCAGGGTCGCGGCAGATCCAGTCGGCGCGCCTGCTCGAAGAGGCCGAACAGCACCGCCTGGTATTCCTCGAATTCGTTGATCGCCGCCGGCGGCCCGCTGGACAGGCCATGCCCCGGCAAGTCGCAGGCCAGTACCGCGAAGCCCATCTCCAGGCCCCAGCGCACCACATGCCGGTACAGCCCCATGTGATCGTAGTAGCCATGCAACACCAGCAGCGTTGCGTGCGGCTCGCGCGGCCACCAGGCCTGCGCGACGATCTCGTAATCGTGCACACGGAAGCGCCCGAGGCGGCTGTGAATCGCTCCGGGGCGGGCCAGGTCGAGGCCGTAGAAACGCTGGTAGTGAAGGGCTTCGCTGCCAAGGTCGCCGGCTTCGCCGAGCGGAGGCAGCTGCTGTCGCAGCCGTTCGGGTTGGATACGCGAGGACATGGGCGTGCATCGACATCGATAGGACAGAGGCGGCCGGGCCGCTGCCGGGGATATTCCGCTCTGCCACGACGCATGGCAAGCTGGCGCCCCCATCTACGGGCTGCATCATGACCAAGCGTCACAAGTATCTTCTCGCCGTGCTGATCACCCTCGCCTGGGGGGGCGCCATGCTGCTCGCGTTCTGGTGGTTCGAGGCGCGTTACCTGCGCACCTTCGAGGGCGAGCGCGCCGAACTGTTCTCCGGCGATGCGCTGCGCCTGCCAGCGTCGCTGGCTGGCCCCGGGCCGGTGCGTTTCGTGCATTTCTGGGACCCGGGCTGTCCATGCAACGTCGGCAACCAGCAGCACCTGCAGCAATTGCTCGAGCGCTTCGCCGGGCAGCCCGTGGCGTTCTATGAGGTACGCAAGCCAGGCAGCCACGGGCGCCTGCCTGGGCCCCTGGCTGCGCTGAAGCCGCTCGAAGGCCTGGTCGGCGCCGACCAGCTGCCGGCGAGCCCTGCCGTGGGGATCTGGGATCAGCAGGGCGAACTCGTCTATATCGGCCCCTACAGCGAAGGCGCGGTGTGCAGTTCGGACAACAGCTTCGTCGAACCCATCCTCGAAGCGGTCCTGGCCGGCCGCCGGGTGCGCGCCACCCATTCCCTGGCGGTCGCCTGCTTCTGCGACTGGCAGCGCTAGAAACGCAACAGGGCAGCCGAGTGCCCTGTCGCGCCATCAGCTGTGCGCCGAGGGCGGCACCATGGTCTTGCGGCTGTCGATCACCTGGCGCCAGCTGGGCGCGCTGTTGCCTTCGTCCTGGGCCTGCTGCATGGCGCGTGCACGGCGCTTGTCCGCGCGTCGGCCGAAGTACCAGGCCAGGAAGGTCGCTAGCGACACGACGAGCAGGATCAGGCTGGCCACCGCGTTGATTTCCGGCTTCACGCCCAGGCGCACCGCGGAGAAGATTTCCATCGGCAGCGTCGTCGAACCGGGGCCGGAGACGAAGCTGGCAAGTACCAGGTCGTCCAGCGACAGGGCGAAGGAGAGCATGCCGCCAGCAGCGAGCGAGGGCGCGATCATCGGCATGGTGATCAGGAAGAACACCTTCCACGGCCGCGCGCCGAGGTCCATCGCTGCTTCCTCTATGGACAGGTCCAGCTCGCGCAGACGCGCCATCACTACCACCGCGACATAGGCCGAGCAGAACGTGGTGTGGGCGATCCAGATCGTCACCAGTCCGCGCTGCGCCGGCCAGCCGACCAGCTGGGCCATGGCGACGAACAGCAGCAGCAGCGACAGACCAGTGATCACTTCGGGCATCACCAGCGGCGCGGTGACCAGCCCGCCGAACAGCGTACGGCCGCGGAACACCGGGATACGGGTGAGCACGAAGGCCGCCATGGTGCCTAGCGCGACCGCGGCGACGGCGGTGTAGAACGCCACCTCCAGCGAACGCATCACGGCGCTCATCAGCTGCGTATTGTCCAGCAGGCCCAGGTACCACTTCACCGACCAGCCGCCCCAGACGGTCACCAGGCGCGAATCGTTGAACGAGTAGATGACCAGGATGACCATCGGCAGGTAGATGAACACCAGGCCGAGCGCCAGGATCAGGTTGGAGAAGCTCCAGCGTTTCATAGCTTGCCCTCCAGCTCGCGCGCCTGGTTGCGGTTGAACAGGATGATGGGGATCAGCAGGATCGCCAGCATCACCACCGCCAGCGCCGCGGCTACCGGCCAGTCACGGTTGTTGAAGAATTCCTGCCAGAGCACCTTGCCGATCATCAGTGTCTCCGGCCCGCCGAGCAGCTCGGGAATGACGAATTCGCCCACCACCGGGATGAACACCAGCATGCAGCCGGCAATGATGCCGTTCTTTGACAGCGGCACGGTGATCTTCCAGAAACTCGCCAGGTTGTGCGCACCGAGGTCGGCGGCGGCCTCCAGCAGGCTCGGGTCGTGCTTGACCAGGTTGGCGTACAGCGGCAGCACCATGAACGGCAGATACGAATAGACCACGCCGATGTACACGGCGATGTCGGTATTGAGGATCTGCAACGGCGCGTCGATCAGGCCGAGGTCCAGCAGCAGCCCGTTGAGCAGCCCGTTGCTGCTGAGGATGCCCATCCAGGCATAGACGCGGATCAGGATCGCGGTCCAGGTCGGCATCATGATCAGCAGCAGGAACACCGTCTGCAGATCCTTGCGCGACCGGGCGATGGCATAGGCCATCGGATAGCCGATCAACAGGCACAGCAGGGTGCTGAAGAAGGCGATCTTCAGCGAGCCCAGGTAGGCCGCCAGATAGAGCTCGTCCTCGCCGAGGAAGATGTAGTTGCCCAGGTTGATCAGCACCTGCAGCTGCTGATCGGCGTAGCTGAAGACTTCCGTGTAGGGCGGAATCGCCACGTCGGCCTGCGAGAAGCTGATCTTCAGGACGATGGCGAACGGCAGCAGGAAGAACAGAAACAGCCAGAGGAACGGCACGCCGATGACCAGTCGGCGACCGTTGTTCAGCACGGGCCGGCGCTTCATGCCTGCAGTACCACGCCGCTGTCGCTCAGCCAGTGCAGGTAGACCCGCTCTTCCCAGGTCGGCCACTTCACGTGCCGCTCGGCGTTGGCGACAAAGGCCTGCAGCAGCATCCCGGACTCCAGCTTGATGTAATACACCGAGTGGCCGCCGAGATAGGCGATGTCGTGCACCACGCCTTCGACCCAGTTGTAGTCCTCGAGCTCCAGCTCGGGTTTTTCCAGGCTCATCAGCAGTTTTTCCGGGCGCAGGGCGTAGGTCACACGCTTGTCCTGGGCGCGGGTACTGATGCCATGGCCGACATAGATTGGCCGTTCCAGCTGCGGGCAGGCGATTACCGCATGGTCTTCGAGATCTTCCACGAGCTCGCCGTCGAACAGGTTGACGTTACCGATGAACTCGCACACCAGCCGGCTGGCCGGGGTTTCGTAGATGTCCATCGGGCTGCCGACCTGGGCGATCCAGCCGTGGCTCATGATGGCGATGCGCTCGGCCATGGTCATGGCCTCTTCCTGGTCGTGGGTGACCATCACGCAGGTCACGCCGACGCGCTCGATGATCTGCACCAGCTCGAGCTGCATCTGCGAGCGCAGCTTCTTGTCCAGAGCGCCCATCGGTTCATCGAGCAGCAGCAGCTTGGGCCTTTTCGCCAGCGAACGGGCCAGCGCCACGCGCTGGCGCTGGCCACCGGAGAGCTGGTGCGGCTTGCGCTTGGCGTACTGGGTCATCTGCACCAGCGAGAGCATTTCGTTGACGCGCGCGGTGATCTCTTCCTTCGCCAACCTGTCCTGCTTGAGGCCAAAGGCGATGTTCTGCTCCACCGTCATGTGCGGAAACAGCGCGTAGGACTGGAACATCATGTTGATCGGCCGCTCGTAGGGCGGCAGGTCGGTGATGTCCTGGCCATCGAGGAAGATGCGTCCCTCGCTCGGCCGCTCGAACCCGGCGAGCATGCGCAGCAACGTCGACTTGCCCGAGCCGGAGCCGCCGAGCAGGGCGAAGATCTCGCCCTGATGGATGCTCAGCGAAACATCATCGACCGCCACCGTTTCGTCGAATTTCTTCGTGACGCGGTCGATCTTCAGCAGCACCTGCTTGTTCTTGCTCTCGCCGGTGAGGGCTTTCTTGTAGGCGCTGGAGGCAACGGCCATGCGCGAACTCCCGAATTGAAGGTTTGCCCCGGCGCTGCCGGGCGATGCGTTGGGTTGGGTGACATGGCAGATGCCCGTGAACCACGGGCACGCGCCTGGCCTTGACTGCGCTTACTGGCCGGACTTGACCTTGGTCCAGCTACGCGTCATCAGCCGCTGGATCTTCGGCGGCAGCTCGGCTGACACGTAGAGACGGTCGAGCACGTCCTGCGGCGGGTAGACCGACGGGTCCTGGCGCACCTCCTGGTCCATCAACTCCCCCGCCTTGAGGTTGGGGTTGGCATAGCCGACATAGTCGCTCACCGCGGCAATCACCTCGGGGCGCAACAGGTAGTTGATGAAGGCATGGGCCTGCTCGACGTTGCCGGAGTCGGCGGGAATGGCGAGCATGTCGAACCAGAGGTTGCCGCCTTCCTTGGGAATCGAATAGGCGATTTCGATGCCCTTGCCGGCTTCCTCGGCGCGTGCGGCGGCCTGGAACACGTCGCCGGAGTAACCGGCGGCGACGCAGATATTGCCATTGGCGAGATCGGAAATGTACTTGGACGAATGGAAATAGCGTACGTAGGGCCGCACTTCCATCAGCTTGGCTTCGGCCTTGCGGTAATCGGCCGGATTCTCGCTGTTCGGGTCCAGCCCCAGGTAGTTGAGCATGGCCGGGATCATCTCATCGGCGGAGTCGAGAAAAGCGACACCGCAGCTGGAGAGCTTCTTGATGTTTTCCGGCTCGAAGACCATCGCCCAGGAATCGATCTTGTCCACGCCCAGCGCAGCCTTGACCTTCTCGACGTTGTAGCCGATGCCGTTGGTGCCCCACAGGTAGGGCACGCCATAGGCATTGCCCGGGTCGTTGCGTTCGAGCTGTTTGAGCAGCGCCGGGTCGAGGTTGTCCCAGTTGCTCAGCTTGGACTTGTCCAGTTTCTGGAATGCGCCGGCACGGATCTGCTTGCCGAGGAAATGGTTGGTGGGCACCACCACGTCGTAGCCGCTGCGCCCGGCGAGCAGCTTGCCCTCGAGGGTTTCGTTGGAATCGAAGACGTCGTAGACGGGCTGGATGCCAGTCTCCTTCTCGAATGCCTCGAGGGTGTTTTCGCCGATGTAATCCGACCAGTTGTAGATATGTACGGTGGCAGCCTGGGCGCTGGCGGCTCCGGCCAACGCGACGGCAGTGATCAGCGACTTGAGGGTCGAGCGCATGGGAAGGTCCTCTTCGTTACAGGCCGTGCGTTGCCCCGTGGGGAAAGGCCGGCTGTTTATTGTAAAAACCTCTGAAAATCAACAGTTGGCACAACAAATTCGTTTCGATTCAAACACGGGGTGCGGCCATTGCAGCACCCCGTATGCGACACGCGAGCGACCGGCCCGACAGGCCCGGCCGCCGCGTGCCGACGCTCAACGCCCGGACTTGATCTTGGTCCAGCTGCGGGTCATGGTGCGCTGCGTCTTGGCGTCCAGATCCGGGAAGGTGTAGAGCTTCTGCAGCACTTCCTGGCTCGGGTAGACGCCCGGGTCGGTGCGG
Source organism: Stutzerimonas sp. CXK-1 (assembly GCF_057738225.1). Taxonomy (NCBI): domain Bacteria; kingdom Pseudomonadati; phylum Pseudomonadota; class Gammaproteobacteria; order Pseudomonadales; family Pseudomonadaceae; genus Stutzerimonas; species Stutzerimonas sp. CXK-1. The sequence goes on from NZ_CM173217.1 coordinate 4,018,652, forward strand.
ATCGCTTCATCCACCAGCGGGGTGGCAGCGGCGTTGCCGTTGGGGAACTGCACGTAGTTGGTGATCGAGGCCATCACCTCCGGCTTCATCAAGTAATTGAGGAAGACGTGGGCGTTGTCGACGTTCTTCGCGTCAGCCGGAATGGCCAGCATGTCGAAGAAGCTACCGGCGCCCTCCTTGGGAATCTTGTAGCTGACGGTCACGCCGTTGTTGGCCTCTTCGGCACGCGCCTTGGCCTGGTAGATATCGCCGGAATAGCCGATCGCCACGCAGATGTTGCCGTTGGCCAGGTCCGAGATGTACTTGGAAGAGTGGAAATAGGCCACGTTCGGACGGATCTGCATGAACAGCTCTTCCGCCTTCTTCAGCTCGGCAGGCTTGCCGCTGTCAGGGGCATAACCGAGGTAGTGCAGGGCGGCCGGCAGGATCTCGGTCGGCGAATCGAGGAACGACACGCCGCAGGACTTGAGCTTCTCGATATTCTCGGGCTTGAACACCAGGTCCCAGGAATCGACCGGAGCGTTCTCGCCGAGCGCGGCCTTGACCTTCTCGACGTTGTAGCCGATGCCGATGGTGCCCCACATGTAGGGCACCGAGTACTGGTTGCCCGGATCGCTCGGCTCCAGCGCCTTGAGCAGGTCCTTGTTGAGGTTGTCCCAGTTCGGCAGCTTGGACTTGTCGAGCTTCTGGAACACGCCAGCCTTGATCTGCTTGGCCAGGAAGGGGTTGGAGGGCACCACCACGTCATAGCCCGAACCGCCGGCGAGCAGCTTGGCCTCCAGCACTTCATTGCTGTCGAAGACGTCGTAGACGACCTTGATGCCGGTTTCCTTGGTGAAGTTGTCCAGCGTGTCTTCGGCGATGTAGTCCGACCAGTTGTAGACGTGCAGCACCTCGTCTTCGGCCTGCGCAGCCCCGGCGAAAACGCCGGCCAGCGACAGGGCGAGTAGGGTCTTGGCGAAGGGTTTCATCCGTGCAGCTCCTGTTTTGTCATCGTTCGTATCGGGGCAGTTGGAGCAGGCCACACAGACAATGGCGGCCTGGCGGTTCAGGGTGTGCCGGCATCGACGCACCCCGCGGTAAGTCTGGCCGTCAGCACGGGCGCAGTCTGGCAAGGTCGAGGGCGTTTTTTCAACAGCCCGAACGGCCGACTTCGCCCCTGCATCCGGCAGGCCCCGACCGGAGTCATCAACCCAGCGCGTCGCGTGCCGTCGCGTCCAGACATAGCCGGACCTTGCCGATCAGCTCGTCGATCTCCTCTTCGCCGATCACCAACGGCGGCGAGATGATCATGGTGTCGCCCACCGCCCGCATCACCAGCCCGTTGCGGAAGCAATGCTCGCGGCAGAGCATGCCTACGCCGGGGTCGGCAAAGCGTTCGCGGGTCTTCTTGTTCTTCACCAGTTCCAGCGCACCGAGCATGCCGACGCCACGTGCCTGGCCCACCAGTGGGTGTTCGGCCAGCTCCTGCCAGCGAGACTGCAAATAAGGTGCCGTATGGGCCTTCACCCGCTCGATGATCTTTTCTTCGCGCAGGATGCGGATGTTTTCCAGCGCCACCGCCGCGGCGACCGGATGGCCCGAATAAGTGAAGCCGTGGTAGAACTCGCCGCCCTCGTTGAGGGTGCGCACCACTTCGTCGCGCACGATGACGCCGCCCATGGGGATGTAGCCCGAGGTGAGCCCCTTGGCGATCGGCATCAGGTCCGGCTCGAGGCCGTAGTAGTCGCTGCCGAACCACTCGCCGGTGCGCCCGAAGCCACAGATCACCTCGTCGGCGATCAGCAGGATCTCGTGGCGCGCGAGGATTTCCTTGATCCGCGGCCAGTAGCTGTCTGGCGGGATGATCACGCCCCCGGCGCCCTGGATCGGCTCGGCGATGAACGCGGCGACCTTGTCCTCGCCGACCTCGAGAATCTTCTGCTCCAGCTGATCGGCGATGCGAATGCCGAATTCCTCCGGCTCCATGTCGCCGCCTTCGCCGTACCAGTAGGGCTGGTCGATATGCTCGATACCGGGAATCGGGAAGTCGCCCTGGCCGTGCATCGCCTTCATTCCGCCGAGGCTGGCGCCGGCGACGGTCGAGCCGTGATAGCCATTCCAGCGGCCGATGACCACCTTTTTCTCCGGCTTGCCCTTGGTTGCCCAGTAATGGCGCACCATGCGCAGCACGGTGTCGTTGGCTTCGGAGCCCGAGCCGGTGAAGAACACATGTTGCATGCCGGGCGGGGCGATTTCGGCAATGGCGCGTGCCAGCGCCAACGCCGGCGGATGAGCGGTCTGAAAGAACAGGTTGTAGTACGGCAGCTCGCGCATCTGCCGGGCTGCGGCTTCGACCAGCTCTTCGCGGCCGTAACCGACGTTCACGCACCAGAGCCCAGCCATGGCATCGAGGATGCGGTGACCTTCGCTGTCCCACAGGTGAACGCCCGAGGCGCGAGTGATCACTCGCGCGCCCTTGGCGTTGAGCGCCTTGTAGTCAGTGAACGGCGGCAGGTGATGGTCCCGGCTCAGCGCTTGCCAGTGCAGGGTTTGCGAATCGCTCATCAGTCACCTCGTTGCCAGTAAGTGTGTTGTCGGTGCGCCAGCGCCTGGTCTGCGCATCGTTGCCCTACACCGAGAGCATCAGGAACTCCCGCTCCCAGGAGCTGATCACCCGGTGGTAGTTCTCCTGTTCGGCGCGCTTGACCGCGATGTAACCGGTGATGAACTTCGGGCTCAGGTACTTGCGCAGTTCGCGGCAGTTCTCCATGCGCTCGAGTGCGGTCTCCAGCGTCAGCGGCAGGCGCAGGTTGCGACGCTCGTAGCCGCGGCCGCGAACCTGCGGGCTGGGGTTGAGCTCCTCGACCATGCCGATGAAGCCGCACAACAGGCTGGCGGCAATGGCCAGGTAGGGGTTGGCGTCGGCGCCGGCCAGGCGATTCTCGACACGTCGGTTCTGCGGGTCGGAATCCGGTACGCGCAGGCCCACGGTGCGGTTCTCCTCACCCCATTCGACGTTCACCGGCGCCGAGGTGTCGGGCAGGAAACGGCGGAACGAATTGACGTTCGGCGCGAACATCGGCAGCAATTCGGGAATGTACTTCTGCAGCCCGCCGACGTGGTTCAGGAACAGCTGGCTCATCGAGCCGTCCGGGTTGGAGAAGATGTTGCGCCCGGTTTCCAGGTCCACCACGCTCTGGTGCAGATGCATCGCGCTGCCCGGCTCGCCGGTCATCGGCTTGGCCATGAAGGTTGCCGCGACGTTGTGCTTGAGCGCCGCCTCGCGCATGGTGCGCTTGAACACGAGGATCTGGTCGGCCAGATGCAGCGCCTCGCCGTGACGGAAGTTGATCTCCATCTGCGCGGTGCCTTCTTCGTGAATCAACGTGTCCAGGTCCAACCCCTGGGCTTCGCACCAGTCGTACATGTCCTCGAACAGCGGGTCGAACTCGTTGGCCGCATCGATGGAAAAGGACTGCCGGCCGGTTTCCTGGCGCCCGGAGCGGCCGATCGGCGGCTGGAATGGCAGGTCCGGGTCCTCGCAGCGCTTGGTCAGGTAGAACTCCATTTCCGGCGCGACGATGGGCTGCCAGCCCTTGTCGGCGTACATCTTCAACACGCGCTTGAGAATGTTGCGCGGCGACAGCTCGATGGGGTTGCCCATCTTGTCGTAGGTGTCGTGAATGACCTGGGCGGTCGGTTCGATTGCCCAGGGCACGAGAAACACGGCGTTCGGGTCCGGCCGGCAGAACATGTCGATGTCGGCCGGGTCGAGCAGCTCGTAGTAGATCTCGTCCTCGACGTAATCGCCGGTCACGGTCTGCAGCAGCACGCTCTCGGGCAGGCGCATGCCCTTTTCGCCAAGAAACTTGTTGGTCGGCGAGATCTTGCCGCGGGCGATGCCGGTCAAATCGCTGATCAGGCACTCGACTTCGGTGATCTTGCGTTCTTTCAGCCAGCCGGTGAGCTGGTCGAGCTTGATAGTCATGATGACCTCGGTTGATGAAGTTGCGCCGCCGCCTCAGCGCCGCTCGGCGCGTGCCCGACAGGCTTCGGCGAAGCCTTTGAACAGCGCCAGGTAATGCGGGTTCTGCTGCACCTGCCATTCCGGATGCCATTGCACGCCAAGGGCGAAGCTGCGTGCGCCTTCGACGGAAAAGGCCTCGATCAGCCCGTCCGGGGCCAGCGCCTCGATACGCAGGCCGGTGCCCAGCCGCTCCACCCCCTGGCCGTGAACGGAGTTGACCTGAATCTGTGCCGGCAGGCCGAGGCGCTCGAGCAGGCCGCCCGGCTGCACGTGCAGCGGGTGACTCAACCCATACTGTACTTCCAGCGGATCGTCGGGGCGCTCGCGATGGTCTTGATAGGGCCCGACTTCGTGCACCTTCTGGTGCAGGCTGCCGCCAAAGGCGACATTCATTTCCTGGAAGCCGCGGCAGATGCCGAACACCGGAATGCCCGCATCGACCGCCGCGCGGATCAGCGGCAGCGTCAGGCTGTCGCGCGACGGATCGTGATGCGTGCCGGCCTCGCTGGCAGGGCCGCTGTAGTGGTGCGGCTCGACGTTCGATGGCGAACCGGTGAACAGGAAGCCGTCGAAACGTTCAAGCAGGGTAGCCTGGTCGATCAGCTCGTCCAGCGCCGGAATGATCAGGGGCATCCCGGCGATCGCCGCGGCGCGCAGGTATTTGTCGCCTGCAATATGGAAACCGTGATGACCGAGTTGACGGGTGCAAGCGGAAACGCCGATCAGGGGCATGCGAGGCATCGGAAACTCTTGCTAAAAAGTAGGAAGCGCCGTTGGAGAGTAGTCTTGTTCATTTTTATAGACAATAGCCGGCCAGGCGGCCAGGCGCCTGCTGGGTTGCAAGCGCCGGAAAAGCTGCGCAAACGCCCCATAAACGCCCACGCAGCGCATAAATGGGGCATTACATGGGCGCTATTGACAGCCTATGGCCTTTCGGATTGACTCCTAGCCATGCACCCGGTGATTGAAATTTTTAACAATAAGGTACGCCATCATGCTCCCCCCGCCACGTGCCGTTCAGCTCAACGAAGCTAACGCATTTCTCAAGGAACATCCGGAGGTGCTCTATGTCGACCTCCTGATCACGGACATGAACGGGGTCGTGCGCGGCAAGCGCATCGAGCGCGGCAGCCTGCACAAGGTCTACGAGAAAGGCATCAACCTGCCCGCCTCGCTGTTCGCGCTGGACATCAATGGCATCACCGTCGAAAGCACCGGGCTGGGTATGGACATCGGCGATTCGGATCGCTGCTGTTTCCCAATCCCCAATACCCTGTCGAAGGAACCCTGGCAGAAGCGGCCCACCGCACAGCTGCTGATGTCGATGCACGAACGTGACGGCGAACCGTTCTTCGCCGATCCGCGCGAGGTGCTGCGCCGCGTGGTGGCGCGCTTCGCCGAACTGGAGCTGACCATCTGCGCCGCCTTCGAGATCGAGTTCTACCTGATCGACCAGGAAAACGTGAATGGCCGTCCGCAGCCGCCGCGCTCGCCGATTTCCGGCAAGCGGCCGCACTCGACCCAGGTCTATCTGATCGACGATCTCGACGAGTACGTCGACTGCCTGCAGGACATCCTGGAAGGCGCCAAGGAGCAGGGCATTCCGGCCGACGCGATCGTCAAGGAAAGCGCTCCGGCGCAATTCGAGGTCAACCTGCACCACGTGGCCGACCCGGTGAAGGCCTGCGACTACGCAGTGCTGCTCAAGCGGCTGATCAAGAACATCGCCTACGACCACGAGATGGACACCACCTTCATGGCCAAGCCCTATCCGGGCCAGGCCGGCAACGGCCTGCATGTGCACATCTCGCTGCTGGACAAGCACGGCAACAACATCTTCGCCACCGACAACCCGCTGGAAAGCCAGCCGCTGCGCCACGCGATCGGCGGGCTGCAGGAGACCATGGCCGCCTCGATGGCCTTTCTCTGCCCGAACGTCAATTCCTATCGCCGTTTCGGCGCCCAGTTCTACGTGCCCAACGCGCCATGTTGGGGCCTGGACAACCGCACCGTGGCACTGCGCGTGCCTACCGACAGCTCCGATGCGGTGCGCATCGAGCACCGTGTTGCCGGCTCGGACGCCAACCCCTACCTGATGCTCGCCGCGGTCCTGGCTGGCATCCATCACGGCCTGTCCAACCGCATCGAGCCGGACGACCCGGTGGAGGGCAATTCCTATGAGCAGGTCGAGCAGAGCCTGCCGACGAACCTGCGCGATGCCCTGCGCCAGCTGGATGACAGCGAGATCATGGCTCGCTACATCAGCCCCGACTACATCGACATCTTTGTCGCCTGCAAGGAAAGCGAGCTGGCCGAGTTCGAACATTCGATTTCCGATCTCGAATACAACTGGTACCTGCACACCGTCTGAAGCCGACAGCACGCCATGGCACCGGCGCCTGCCGGTGCCGGTTGCATCGGAGCGGCTGGCTGGCTTCCAATGACGGCCCCGTCCAGCGAGTTCGTCATGGCCCGTCCCGCCACCACCCGCCGCCCCCGCGCCAGCAGCCAGGCGCGCATCGACAGCATTCTTGCCGCCTCGCGCGCACTGCTGGCCGAGCAGGGCGTTGCCGGCCTGTCGATCTACAGCGTCGCCGAACGCGCCGGTTTGCCGCCGTCCTCCGTGTATCACTTCTTCCCCGGCGTCGCGCAACTGCTCGAAGCCTTGATCGGCCAGGTGCATGCGGCGTTTCGCGATTGCCTGGCTCAGCCGATCGAAGGCCCGCTGACGCGCTGGCAGGAGCTTTCGAGGGTGATCGAGTTGCGCATGCTGGCGATCTACGCGCAGGACCCTGCCGCTCGCCAGCTGATCCTCGCGCAGCATGGGCTGGCCGAGGTGACCCGGGCCGACCTGTCCCACGACATCGAACTCGGCAAGGCCATGCGAGTCCTCTTTGAACAGCGGTTCGTGCTGCCCCCGCTGCCGGATGAACCCGACGTGTTCAGCCTGGCGCTGGAGCTGGGCGACCGCGTCTATGCGCGTTCAATCCAGCAGTACGGACGGATTACCGAGCGCATGGCCGAGGAAGGCATGCGGGTATTCGACGCCTATCTCGGGCTTTATCTGCCGCCGTTTCTGCCTGCCGCGCCGAATTAATGCCGATAAATATCGACAAATCTAACCATCGCAAGCAGCTGTATCGAGATTTACTGGTTTTCAGGCCGATAAACATCGACTAGAGTGCGCTCATCTCAGCGCCCTTCCGCACCCGCGAGGTATTGCCATGACCCGTAACGTCACCGTCGCCGCCACCCAGATGGCCTGTTCCTGGGATCGCCAGGCGAACATTGCCAACGCCGAAAAGCTGGTGCGCGAGGCCGCCGGCAAGGGCGCGCAGATCATCCTGATCCAGGAGCTGTTCGAAACCCCGTATTTCTGCCAGAAGCCCAACCCGGAGTACCTGCAGCTGGCGACGCCGGTGGAGCAGAACCCGGCGATCCAGCATTTTCAGAAGCTTGCCGCCGAGCTGCAGGTCGTCCTGCCGGTGAGCTTCTTCGAGCTGTCCGGGCGGGCACGTTTCAATTCCATCGCCATCATCGATGCCGACGGCTCGTTGCTGGGCGTCTACCGTAAAAGCCACATTCCGGACGGGCCGGGCTATCATGAGAAGTACTACTTCAACCCCGGCGACACCGGGTTCAAGGTCTGGAACACCCGTTACGCGAAGATCGGCGTCGCCATCTGCTGGGACCAGTGGTTCCCCGAGACGGCGCGCAGCATGGCGCTGATGGGCGCCGAGCTGCTGTTCTACCCGACCGCCATCGGCAGCGAGCCGCACGATCCGAGCATCACCTCGCGCGACCACTGGCAGCGCGTTCAGCAGGGGCATGCCGGGGCCAACCTGATGCCACTGATCGCCAGCAACCGCATCGGTACCGAAGAGCAGGACGGTTACGACATCACCTTCTACGGCTCCTCGTTCATCGCCGACCAGTTCGGCGCCAAGGTCGAGGAGCTGGACGAAACCAGCGAAGGGGTGCTGGTGCACAGCTTCGACCTCGACAAGCTCGAGCACATCCGCAGCGCCTGGGGCGTGTTCCGCGACCGCCGGCCGAACCTGTACGGCCCGATCCGGACGCTCGACGGCCAAGCGCCGTCGGCCTGAACGCAGGGGTGGAAAACCGCGCAGCGTTTTCCACCTGGGACGCCACGTGGTGGAAAAGGCCTGCGGCCGTTTTCCACCCTACCAGGACCTCAGCCATGACCACCCTCAGCTCCACGCCTCGCCAAGACGGCTACCACATGCCTGCCGAATGGGCGCCGCACAGCCAGACCTGGATGGTCTGGCCGCAGCGCCCGGACAACTGGCGCGACAACGGCGCGCCGGCACAGGCTGCGTTCGCAGCGGTCGCCAGGGCTATCGCGCAGTTCGAGCCGGTGACCGTCTGCGCCAGCGCCGAACAGTACCTCGCCGCCCGTGCGGCGCTGGACGACCCGCGCATTCGCGTGGTGGAGCTGACCACCGACGACGCCTGGGTGCGAGACACGGGGCCTACCTTCGTCATCGACGGCCAGCGCGGCCTGCGTGGCGTCGACTGGACCTTCAACGCCTGGGGCGGTGAAGACGGCGGGCTCTATGCCGACTGGCAGCGCGACGACGAAGTGGCACGCAAGATTCTCGAGATCGAACACTGCGACCGCTATCGCACCGAGGGTTTCGTGCTCGAGGGCGGATCGATTCACGTCGACGGCGAAGGCACGCTGATCACCACCGAGGAATGCCTGCTCAACCGCAACCGCAATCCGCATCTGTCGCGCGAAGAGATCGAGACGGTGCTCACCGAGCATCTGGGTATCGAAAAGGTGATCTGGCTGCCGTGGGGGCTGTACAACGACGAAACCGACGGCCATGTCGACAACTTCTGCTGCTTTGTGCGCCCCGGCGAAGTGTTGCTGGCCTGGACCGACGACCCGGACGACCCGAACTACGAACGCTGTCACGAGGCGCTGCGGCGGCTGGATGCGGCCCGTGACGCACGCGGCCGCGCGTTGAAGGTACATCGCATGCCGATTCCCGGCCCGCTGCACGCCACGGCCGAGGAATGCGCCGGCGTCGTGGCGCTCGATGGCAGCCAACTGCGCGATCCCGCCATCCGCCTGGCCGGCAGCTACGTCAACTTCCTCATCGTCAATGGCGGCATCATCGCGCCGGCCTTCGGCGACCCTCGCGATGGCGAAGCCGAAGCCATCCTGCGCCGGGTCTTTCCCGAGCGTGCGGTGGTGATGGTGCCAGGGCGGGAGATCCTGCTCGGCGGCGGCAATATCCACTGCATCACCCAGCAGCAGCCACGCCCCGCCTGAACGCCGGACGGGCCGCCACGTCGCATCGGTGACAGGGAGCGGCCCTTGGCAAGCCGGCGAGCACGGCGAACGGATTGCCCAGCGTCCGCGCTGCATCGCAACGGCCGTCGGCGCCCATTGCCGGCCGCCAACCTGACCTTACTCTCGTTTTTGCACCGCTCAGCGGTTTTTCCGTGAACCTCGTCACCCGGTGCAGTGGCGAACTGAACTCCAATGCGGCGATCGGGTCGCGCCTGGCTGGCGCGCACCTTCTGCACACACGACTTCAAGGAGGAAATCGCGTGCTAGCCCGCTATTGCGCTCTCGTTTCACTCATCGCCACGCTTCTGCTGACCGGCTGCGCCGGCAACTACCGCTTCAACGACGCCGACTACCGGCCACTGGGCGAACCCCAAAGCGCCAAGCGCGCCAGCTGAGCGGGGGAAGTCGCATGGAATTGGTTTTCGAAATGCTCGGTGCCCAGCAGTTCGCGCCGGGCGTGAGCGCGCGCAAGTCGTTCAAACAGGCCGGCGGTTTGATCGGCCGGGCGGAAAATTGCGACTGGGTGATTCCCGACCGCAAGCGCGTGGTGTCCAGCCGGCACGCCGAAGTCAGCTATCGGGATGGCGCCTTTTATCTCACCGACACCAGCAGCAACGGCATACGCCTGAAGGATAGCGGGGCGGCACTGCGCAAGGGCGAGCCACAGCGCATCGAGCACGGTGACATCTATTGCCTGGGTGATTTCGAGATTCAGGCGCGTCTGATCCGCGATCCGGCGCTGTTCGAAAGCGAGGTGGGTCGTCCGCAGCCGGCTGGCAGCATCATTCCCGACGACGCCTTTCTCGACCTTGACCCGATGCTCGCGCTCGAGCAGCAGGAACGCATTTATGCCGAGACCGATGAGCTGACCGCGGTGCTCGCGCCGGTGAGCGCGGCGGCGCTGCAGCCCGACTATGCACAGATCGACGAGGAGAACCTGCAGGTCCCGCGACTGGTCACCGAGCCGGTCGCCGACGCACCGCCCCCGGCAGCCGAGCCGGAGCGGCTGGGGGACGATTTCTGGGCGAGCTTTGCCGAGGCGCTCGGCCTTTGCCTCGATGGGCTCGACGAGCAGGCGCGGCAAGCCCTGGCGCTGCGCACGGCGCGCCTGTTCAGGCAGAGTGTCGGCAGCCTGCAGCAGGCACTGCGCACGCGCAGCGAGCTGAAGAACGAGCTGCGTCTGCCGTTGACCACCGTACAGAGTGCTGGCAACAACCCTCTCAAGCACAGCCCCGACACCGACGCGGCGGTCCAGGCCTTGCTGCTGGCCCCCAAGCCGGGGCAGCTGCCGGCCGAGCAGGCGATCGGCCGCGGCTATCGCGATCTGCAGGCCCATCAGGTCGCCCTGCTGGCCGCCAGCCGGGCCGCGGTCAAGGGCGTATTCGAGCAACTGTCGCCGCAACAGCTGACCCTGCGGTTCGAGCAGGAGCGCAAGCCATTGCTGGCCACCGCCGGCAGTCGCTGGCGCGCCTATCGCCGGTGGCACGAGCGGCTTCAGCGTGACGACGACTGGAGCGAACGCCTGTTCGCCAGGGATTTCGCCCGTACCTACGAGGAACAGGTGCGCCTGATCGCCACCCTCGACACCGACCTTCAAGGATGAACCTCATGACCCGACTCTCCGCTCTGCTGCTCGCTGCCGGGCTGTCGCTGCTTGCCGGCTGCGCAGCGCTTTCGCCGTACTCGGAGCTGACCAAGCTCGATCTCGCATTGGTCGGCAGCGACGAGCTGAACCCCGACCTCAATGGCCGGCCATCGCCTATCGTGGTGCGCCTGATCGAACTCAGGCACCCGGTGACGTTCCAGAACGCGGACTTCTTTTCGCTGTATCAGCGCCCCAGGGAAGTGCTGTCGCCGGACATGGTGGTGCAGGAAGAGCTGGAGCTGCGGCCGGGCGAGCGGCGCGAGCTGAAGCTGCACGTCGGCACGGACAGCCGCTACGTGGGTGTGCTCGCCGCCTATCGCGACCTGCCGGAAACGAACTGGCGGCAGGTCATCGCGCTGAGCCCGAAAGCACGCAACCACAGCCGCCTGGAGCTGGGCGAGCACGGTATTCGTGAACTCGACGAGCCCGGCCAGGAGTGATGCGATGACCATGAACAAGGTGGTCTGGCAGGAAGGCATGCTGCTGTGTCCGCAGCACTTTCAGCAGAACGATCGATACCACGACTTCCAGCTGAAGGCACGCACGCGACAGCTCGGCCTCTACAGCTGGGGCTTCTTCGAGCTGGAGATCGATCGCCAGTTTCTCAACATGGGCAAGCTGGTGCTCAGCCAGGCCCGCGGCATACTGCCGGATGGCAGCCTGTTCGAAATCGGTGCCGAGCGCGAGCCACTGGCACTGGACGTGCCCGCCAACACGAGCAATACGCCGGTCTATCTGGCGCTGCCGCTGGTGACCGCCAATCACATCGAAAGCCGACGGCTCGAACAGAAGGACGTATTGGCCCGCTATGTCGCCCATGATGAAGATGTCGCCGACTCCAATGCCGGCGACACCACGGTCAGCCAGGTCAGCACCGCGCGCCCCGACTTCCGGCTGCTGCTCGGCGAGCAGGACAGCGACCAGGCCTACGTGCGGCTGAAACTCTGCGACGTGCTGGACACCACGCCCGACGGCGTGATCAGCCTCGACGCCGACTACATCCCGACCTATATCGACTTCCAGGCATCCGGCTACCTGCTCTCCTGCCTGAAGGAAGTGATCAGCATGCTGGCGCATCGCGGCGACATCCTCGCCGAGCGCATCCGCGCCACCGGCAAGGTCGGCGGTGCCGAGGTCGGTGATTTCATGATGCTGCAGCTGATCAACCGCTACGAGCCGGTGCTGCGGCACTACCTGGGCCTGGAGCGCGTGCATCCCGAACAGATCTACCGCGAGCTGCTCGGCCTGCTCGGCGAGCTGGCGACCTTTTCCAGCGAGACCAAGCGGCCCAGGCTCGATGGCCGTTATCTGCACGGCGACCAGGGCCAGAGCTTTCGCAGGCTGATGGATGCGATTCGCCAGGTGCTATCGATGGTGCTCGAGCAGCATGCCATCGAGATGCTGCTGCAGCAGCGCCAGTACGGCATCCAGGTCTCGCCGCTGCACGACCACAAGCTGCTCGGCAGCGCGTCCTTCGTACTCGCCGCCAGCGCGCAGTGCGACTCCGAAGAGCTGCGCCAACGTCTGCCGGCGCACCTGAAGGTCGGCCCGGTCGAGCGCATCCGCCAGTTGGTCAATCTGCACCTGCCGGGCATTCGTGTCCGCCCGCTACCGGTGGCCCCGCGGCAGATTCCCTTCCATTCGGGCAAGACCTACTTCGCGCTGGAGCTGAGCTCCGAGGAGCTGGCGCAGCTCGAGCGCTCGGGCGGCTTCGCCTTCCACGTGTCCGGAGAATTCTCCGGGCTCGAGCTGAAATTCTGGGCTATCAGGAACTAGCTATGACCACCAGGGACATGGACTACGGTCAGGACGACCGCACCGTCATCCTCGACCGCAACGGGGCAGCACCGGCGCAGAGCCCGCTGACCGACTTCAGCGAACCGCCGCGTTACGAGCAGCTGGAAGAGCGGATGATCTATGCCGCGCGCCTGCGCCCGGCGGAGTCCTTCAATGCCAGCCTCAACCCGCTGGTCGCCGCCGCTTCGGCGTTGCTCTCCGAAGTCGTGCGCCTTAAGCACAGTTTCGAGGCCGAGGACCTGCAGGCGCTGCACCGGCGCCTGTCGGCGGACCTCAAGCTGTTCGAGCATCGATCGCTGCATGAGGGCGCCGAGAGCAGCCAGGTCATGGCCGCGCGCTACGTGCTCTGCACCGTGCTCGACGAGGCGGTGGTGACCACGCCCTGGGGTAACGAAAGCCAGTGGTCGCAGATGAGCCTGCTGTCGTCGTTCCACAACGAGACCTTTGGCGGTGAGAAGTTCTTCCAGCTGCTCGAGCGGCTCTCGCGTAACCCGGTCAAGCACCTGCCGATGCTCGAGTTGATGTACCTGTGCCTGTCGCTTGGTTTCGAGGGCAAGTACCGCGTGCTGCCGCGCGGCATGCTCGAGCTGGAGGCCGTGCGCGACAGCCTGTACCGGCAGATTCGCCAGTTGCGTGGTGACGTACCGCGCGAGGTATCGCCGCACTGGCAGGGGCTGAAGGACACCCGCCGCCGACTGGTGCGCATCGTGCCCTGGTGGCTGGTTGCGCTGTTCACGCTGGTCTGCCTGGGCGTCATGTACGGCGGCTTTGCCTGGGTGCTCGAACAGCAGCGCACCGCCGTGCTGCAGCCTTACCAGTCGATCGAGTCGGCGCTGCCGCTCGAATGAACGCCGTATACAAGGACGTAACGCCATGAAGGACTTCTTCGGCAAGCTTGCCGTGCTTTTCCGCAAGACCTGGGTCTGGAGCCTCTGCCTGCTGTTGGTGCTGGCCTTGCTGGTGTGGTTTGCCGGCCCGCTGCTGGCGGTGGCCGAGCACCGCATCTGGGCGTCGGCTCCCAGCCGTCTGCTGACCATCGCCACGCTGTGCCTGGGCTGGGGGCTGTTTCTCGTGTTCAGTAGCTGGCGCGCCAGCCGGCAGGCCGCAGCCGACGCGAGCGACGAACAGCTGCAGGAGCGCTTGCGGCGCCAGGGCCTGATCGGCGAAGAGCAGGCCGAGCTGCGCCAGCGCTTCAAGGCCGCGCTGCGCACCCTCAGTACGTCGTCGCTGTATCGCGGACGCAGCGAGAAATGGCGCAACGAACTGCCCTGGTATCTGCTGATCGGTCCGCAGGGCAGCGGCAAGACCAGCCTGCTGGACTTTTCGGGCCTGGAGTTCCCGCTCAACCGCGGCGAGGCCAGCCGCCTGACACGCGATGTGTCCGGAACTCGTTTCGCCGACTGGTACTTCGCCGAGCATGCCGTACTGATCGATACCGCCGGCCGCTACCTGACCCAGCCGGACGCGGCGGTCGATGCCAGTGGCTGGAACGCGCTGCTCGGCCTCTTGCGCCGACGCCGGACGCGCCCGCTCAACGGCGTGCTGGTCAACCTGCCGGTCGATCAGCTGCAGCAGCTGAGCGAGCTGGAGCTCGAGGCGCTGGCGCGGCAGACCCGGCAGCGCCTGCACGAAGCCCGCGAACGTCTGGGCGCCGAGCTGCCGGTCTACCTGGTGCTGAGCAAGGCGGACAAGGTGATCGGTTTCGACGAGTTCTTCGACCAGCTGTCGCGCGAGGAAAGCGACCAGGTGCTCGGTGCGACCTTCCGTCGGGAGCAGAACGGCACTGACGCACAGGTAGTCCGCGCAGCATTCGAGGCGTTGCTGCAACGCCTGAGCAGCCAGGTCATCCTGCGCATGCATCAGGAGCGCGACACCCAGCGCCGTGGTCGTATCCTCGACTTTCCGCACCAGCTGGGGCAGCTCGGGGAGCGCCTGAGCCTGTTCATCGAGCTGGCCTTCGCCGGCAATCGCTACCAGCGTGCCAGCCACCTGCGCGGGTTTTACCTGACCAGCGCACCGCAGCTGCAGGACTCGCTCGATCCGCTCACCTCGGGAATCGGGCGCCAACTGGGCCTGGCCAGTGGCGCCTTGCCGGCATTCCGCCAGGGCCGTGCCCGCTTCATCCACCACCTGCTCAGCCGGGTGATCTTCGCCGAGGCGGATCTGGCCTCGCTCGACCAGAAGGAAATTCGCCGCATCGACTGGGGCCAGCGTGCCGTTTATGCCTTCGCGCTGGCTTGCCTTGGGCTGTTCGGCATCCTCTGGGCGCAGGGCTTTTCGGCCAACCATGAGCGCCTCGAGCAGTTGCGCGAACTTGCCGAGCGTATCGGGCAGGAAAACCGGGTGCTCGGTCCGACCGACGATGCGCGTCGCACCCTGGCGGCGCTTGACGCCAGCTACGCCGCCACCGAGGTGTTCCCCGCACCGCGCGATGCCGCCTGGTCCGAGCGCAGCGGTCTATATCAGGGCGAGGCGGTCGAGCCGGCGGTCGTCCAGGCTTATCGCGCGCAACTGGAGCGACTGTTGCTGCCGCGGGTGACGCGCCAGCTCGAAGGGCAGATCCGCGCCAACCTCGACGATCGTGAGGAGCTGCTCAACAGCCTACGCGCCTACCTGATGCTGCGCATCGAGGCACGCCGCGATCCGGCATTCCTCAAGCAGTGGCTGGCGGCCGACTGGTCGCTGCGCTACGCCGGCGATGCGCTGGCGCAAAACGGCCTGAATAGCCACTTCGCCCGCCTGCTGGAGCAACCGTTCGCCGCGCCGACGCTGGATGACGACCTGATCGCGAAGGCGCGCCAGACGCTGCGCAGCGAGTCGCTCGCTCAGGTGGTCTACCGCATGCTGCGCGAGCAGGCACGTGCGTTGCCCGACTATCGCCTCGACCAGCACCTCGGCCCGCAGGGCGCCCTGCTGACCGGGGCCGACTACCGGATTCCCGGCTTCTACACACAGCAGGGCTACCGGCAGTACTACCTCACGCAGGGTGGCGACTTGGTCCGCGAGATCCTGCGCGACAACTGGGTACTCGGCGAGGGCGAGAGCCTGAGCAGCCAGGATCTGGCGCGCCTCATGGTGGAAATGGAGCAGCTGTACTTCCGTGACTACGGCAACCTCTGGGGCGAAGCGCTGGCCCAGCTCGCAGTGATGCCGCTGCCTCAGGGCAGCCAGGGCGCCGCTCAGCTGGCAGGGCTGGCCGGTGCCAATTCGCCGCTGCTGCAATTGCTGGTGCAGATCCGCGACAACACCCGCTTCGCCGGCATAGCCAACGCCGCCGAGCAGGCCGAGGGTGCAGCCGCTGCCGTCGCGTCGGCCGACGGCGAGCTCGGCAAGGCCGCGCGCCTCGCCACGGCGGCTGCCGAGCGGGCCCAGGCAGTGCTGGCCAAGGAGCTGCCGGATACCGCACGCAAGGCGCTGGAGCGTCGCTTCGCCACCCTGCACCAGTTGCTCGACGATGTCGGCGGCCCTGGCGCCGAGCTGGCTCCGGCATTGCAGGCGATCGATGCGCTGCAGCTGCAGCTGGCCGGCCTGGCGCATGCCGGCGCGTCCGATCAGGCGGCGTTCGAATGGGCGCGGGCGCGCATGGGCGGACAGCGCGACGCCATAAACGAACTGCGCAGCGCGGCCGCCCGCCTGCCACAGCCGCTCGGCAACTGGTTGACCCTGCTCGCCGAGGACAGTTGGATGCTGGTCCTCGATGAGGCGCACCGCTACCTCAACAGCCGCTATCGCAGCGAGCTCTACGCCTTCTACAAGAACTCGCTGTACAAGCGCTATCCGTTCGATGCGCATAGCCAGAGCGAGGTGGCGATCGCCGATTTCCGCGAGTTCTTCAAGGCTCAGGGCGTGGCGGACAGCTTTTTCGAGCGCTACCTCAGGCCCTTCGTCACCGGTCCGGACGGCAACTATCGGCCTCGTCGCCTGGATGGCCGCGGCCTGCCGCTATCCAGCGCGTTTCTGGGCCAGATGAGCCGCGCGCGCACCATTCAACGCAGCTTCTTCGCCGAGAACCCCGGCGAGCCGCTGATCCGCTTCAAGCTCGAACCCTACTCGCTGGATCCGAGCCTGGGCCGTGCCGACTTCCGTTTCGGCGATCAGCAGCTCGAGTACCGTCATGGCCCGATCGTGCAGACCGCCTTCACCTGGCCGGCACCAGCCGATGATGGCCGTACCAGCCTGGTCGTAGAGGAGCTCGGTGGCCGGCGCGTTGGCATCGAGAAGAACACGGGGCCCTGGTCGCTGTTCCGTCTGGTCGATCTGATGGAGGTGGACTATCACAGCGGCCGCGATGTGCTGATGCTCAAGGCCAACCTGGCCGGCCTGCGGGCGAACTATCTGCTGCACAGCCAGCGCTCGCCGAATCCGTTCGACATCGCCCTGCTGCGCGACTTCAAGCTCCCGGCGATGCTGTGATGACCGCGCTGACCGTAACCTGGCGCAGCGCCGGGCGTTCGGAGGCCGGCAAGGTCCGCCCGCGCAACGAGGATGCCTTTCTCGACTGCCCGGAGCGGGGCCTCTGGGTCGTCGCCGATGGCATGGGCGGGCACCATAACGGCGCCCTGGCCAGCCGGCTGGTGGTCGAGCGGCTCGCCGAGCTGCCGGAGAGCGGCGATCTGGACGCGCGCCTGCTGGCGGCGCGGCAATGCCTGCATCGCCTCAATCGACAGCTCAGCCAGGCGCTCACGGTTACGGCCGATCGCCCCGAACCGCTGATGGGCAGCACCGTGGTCGCCCTGCTGAGGGAGGACGATCGCGCCGTCTGTCTCTGGGCCGGCGACAGCCGCTGCTATCTCTGGCGGCGTGGCAGGCTCTACCAGCTGTCGCGCGACCATTCGCTGCTGCAACAGTTGCTCGACGGTGGGCAATTGAGCCCGGCTCAGGCGGCCGCCCACCCCGGCGCCCATGCGCTGACCCGTGCGATTGGCGCCAGCGAGCAGTTGCAGCTCGACGTGTTGGAATTCAGGGTCCACCCAGGCGATGCCCTGTTGCTCTGCAGCGATGGCCTCTATGGCAGTCTCTCGCCAGATGCCCTGGGCGCCGCGCTCAGCCTGCCCTCGGCTGCCCTGGCCTTGCGCTGCCTGTTCGATGCGGCGCTGGACGGCCCGGCACGCGACAACCTCAGCGCCGTGGTGGTGCGCCCATGAGCAGCCAGGCCCAGGCCATTCCGGCGAGCGACCAGACCTATTTCGCCTTTGCCCCCTCGGCCGCGGTGATCGCCCCCGTGACAACCTCGGTCGGTCCGCTGCCCGACGTGCTGCATGGCCGTTATCGCATCGAGCGCCTGCTCGGCGTTGGCGGTATGGGCGCGGTGTATCTAGCGCGAGATCTGCTGCGAGAGCAATTCGGCGATCCGGAACCGTGGATTGCGCTGAAGACGTTGTCGGAAGAGTTTTCCGAATATCCCGACGCCCACGCGCTGCTCTACAGCGAGTTTGCGCTCACCGCGCGCCTGCGGCATCGACACATCGTGCGGCTCTTCGGCTTCGAGGTAGACCAGGACAGTCGGCGTGCCTTCATCACGCTCGAAAGGCTGAATGGCCCGACGCTGGATCAGGTGCTCGTCGAGCATCCCACTGGCGTGCCGTGGCCGCTGTTGCGCGAGATCGCCGTACCGCTGCTCGAGGCGCTGCAGTATTCACACACCGCCGGAGCCCTGCATGGAGACATCAAGCCGAGCAACATCATCCTTACCGAGGATGGCCTGCGGCTATTCGACTACGGGCTGGGTCAACCGCTGCATGATCTGCTGCCCGGCCTACCGCGTCTGGCGCGCCACCGCTTCGCCGCCTGGACGCCACGCTATGCCGCGCCGGAGCTCCTCGATGGTCACGAGCTCACCGCGACGGCGGACGTCTTCGCCGTCGGCTGCGTGCTGCACGAGCTTGCCGCCGGCGAGCATCCGTTCCGCCGGCTGAGTGCCAAGCAGGCCAAGGCCCTCGCGCTGGACGCCGCGCTAAAGTGCCCGCCCGGCCTGCCGGCCGCCTGCTGGAAAGCGCTGCGCCAGGCGCTCAGGTTCGAACCCACGGCGCGCCCGGATAGCGTTACCCCTTTGCTCGAGGCCTTTCGCCAACCGCAGCCCAGTCGCTGGAAGCGCTGGCTGGGCCTTCACCATGGATGATCACCGGACAGGATGTCGCCTATGTTCAACCCGGCCAACCAACCCCATTTCAGCCTGCAGCTGCCGGTCGAGCATGACCTGCAGGTGCTCGAATTCCGCGGCCGCGAGGCCCTCTCTACGCCCTTCGCCTTCGGGGTCGAACTGGTCAGCGAACGCCCCGACCTGGAGCTGGAAACGCTACTGCATCAGCCGGCCTTTCTCGCCTTCGCCCCGGACGGGGTCGGCATTCACGGCCTGGTCCATCGCATCGCGCAGGGTGAGTCCGGCAAACGCCTGACCCGCTACCGCCTAACGCTGGTGCCGCAGCTCGCCTATCTCGCCCACCGCAGCAACCAGCGCATCTTCCAGCACCTGACCGTGCCGCAGATCGTCGCCCGGGTGCTCGAGGAGCACGGCATCCTCGCCGGCGTCGGCCACCGCTTCGACCTCGGCTCGGTGGTCTATCCCGAACGCGAGTACTGCGTGCAGTACGACGAGAGCGACCTGCATTTCATCCAACGCCTCTGCGAGGAGGAAGGCATCCACTATCACTTCCAGCACAGCGCCGACGGCCATGTGCTGGTGTTCGGCGACGACCAGACGGTGTTTCCCACGCTGCCACCGGTGGCCTATCAGCAGGACTCCGGACTGGTCGCCGATCGCCCGGTGATCAAGCGCTTCGGCCTGCGGCTGGAGACTCGCATCAGCCGCGTGACCCGTCGTGATTACGACTTCGAGAAGCCGCGCCTGACCATGGAAGCGGCGTTTCAGAGTGACTTCCAGCCGGACCTGGAGGATTACGACTACCCCGGCCGCTTCGTCGACCGCAGCCGCGGCAAGCACCTGGCCCAACGGGCGCTGGAAAGGCACCGCCACGACTACGAACGGGCCGAAGGAGAAAGTGACCAGCCCTCGCTGGTCAGCGGTCACTTCCTCGAGCTGACCGAGCATCCCCGCAGCGACTGGAACCAGCTCTGGCTGCTGGACGAGGTGCTCCACGAAGGCAAGCAGCCGCAGGTGCTGGAAGAGTCGATTACCAGCGCGCCCAACTTGCACAGTGCAACCCCCTCTCCCCGCCGGGGAGAGGGCTGGGGTGAGGGGAAACTGGCCGCCACCGAGTTCCACCAGGGTTACCGCAACCACTTCACCGCCACGCCCTGGGATGTTGCCTTCCGCCCGACCCTGCGCCATCCGAAACCCAAGGTGCTCGGCAGCCAGACCGCCGTGGTCACGGGACCTGCCGGCGAAGAGATCCACTGCGACGAATATGGACGGGTGAAGGTCCAGTTCCATTGGGATCGTCATGGCCAGGCCGACGACAAGACCAGCTGCTGGCTGCGCGTCTCCTCCAGCTGGGCCGGAGACCGCTACGGCGGCATCGCGATTCCGCGGGTCGGCATGGAAGTGCTGGTGACCTTTCTCGAAGGCGATCCCGATCAGCCCTTGGTGACCGGCTGCCTGTACCACGCCGAGCACGTCGTGCCCTACGACCTGCCGGCCAACAAGACCCGCACCGTGTTCAAAACGCTGAGCTCACCCGGCGGCGGTGGCTACAACGAGCTACGCATCGAAGACCGTAAGGGCCAAGAGCAGATCTACCTCCACGCCCAGCGCGACTGGGACGAGAACATCGAACACGACCAGAAGATCCGCGTCGGCCACGAACGCCACGACACCGTCGAGGCCAACAGCTACAGCGAATACAAGGCCGAAGAACACCTGATCGTTACCGGCGATCGCAAGGTGGAAGTCAAACCCGACGACCACCTCACCGTCGGCCAGACCCAGCACATCAAGCTCGGCACCGCCCAGCTGACCAAGGCCGGTCGCGAGATCCACCTCAAGGCCGGGCAGAAGATGGTCATCGAAGCCGGCGTCGAACTGACCCTCAAGGCCGGCGGCAGCTTCATCAAGCTCGACCCGGGCGGCATCACCGTTTCCGGCCCGCTGGCGCGGATCAACGCCGGCGGCGCACCGGGCAAGGGTTCGGGGATCAAGATCAAAGCACCGGTGCTGCCGAGCATGGCCGATAGCGACAAGGCCGGGAGCTTGTTGGAGCAGGCGTTGGCGAATGAGTCCTCAGAACCCAAGCAGCCCAAACGAATGTTCAACTTCTCGGGCTGATGGCTTAGGAAGTAATCAATCAAGGATCGGTAGACATGAGCGACACGACCAAAGTCAACAACTGGAGCTTTCCTTTCAAGCCCAAGGAGGAAAATCTCAATCCCATTCAACATCTGACCGCGATGGCCAAGGCGGGCGGTGGCTACTACCCCATCGGCAAGAATGGCCAGTGGCATGGCGGCATTCATTTCGATGACAAGACAGCGGTGGTATTCGATCAATCCCAAGTGTGCTGCATTGCCGATGGCGAGGTGATCGCCTATCGAATCGACAAAAGCTATCCCAAAAGCCTCTACCTCAACTCAGCGAAAACCACCTTCTTGGCCCCATTCTCGCGCTGTTTTGTCTTGGTCAAACATCGCCTGGAGGCGCCAGCTTTGCCGCCGAAGGAAGGCGTGACGCCTGTACCGTCCCCCTCCTTGACCTTTTTCAGCCTCTACATGCACCTGCTGGACTGGGACAGCTACAGCAAGGCAGGAGCACCTACAGCCCCCGCCTTTATGGGTGAGACGCTGTACAGCGTGAAGCCCGATAAGGCTGTCGATAGCGTGCGCGGCTTGCGAGTACGTGCAGCCCCCAAGAATGGCGCAGTCACTGCCTTGCTACCCAAAGGCACCAAGGTGAAGGTCGCTCCAGGCACCGACTCTTCCAACTGGCGCAAGTTACTGAGCATCGTGGAAGGCTGCGCCATACCCGCGCTCACAGGCGCAGAGTCGTGGGTCTTCATCAAGGAAATGCAAGCCGTAGCGGGTGAACCAGATACCTTTCTGGTCGCAGACGATGCCGATGATGAGGAGCCGAGCCTTGCCCCACAAAAAGGCCTGAATGTAAGAAAAACGGGTAACGGCAAAAGTAGCGATCCGAAAACCGGCTTGCTCCCTGTTGGAGCAAAGTTCTCGCTCAAGGCTGGAACAACGGCCTATCGGGAATTACAGCAGATCATCGAAGGGCATGACGTATTGCCGCTGTCGGCCAATAGTACTCACAACATAAATGGCTTCGTGCATTTCGGCTCGCTAGAAGCCACTCGCTCGGAACCCGTGTTGGATCAAGTGCATGTATTGCCTAAGCCCTATCCGATCAAGGCTGGCGAGCTGATTGGGCACCTTGGCCAGTACCAGAATCACGATGAAGGGGGTGCCAAACCACTCCTGCATCTGGAGGTTTTCAGTTGTGAGGACGTACCCGCTTTCATCGCCCAAAGCCGGGCATGGGCTAACGGTTTGCCCGATCAACAGAAAACCCTCCTGAAGGTCTACAAGGGTGCCAGCAAACTCATCCCACATCGTGAAGATATCAACGCTAGCAATCCGCCGAAGACCAGCGATGCTGGAACAACCGTCGGCGTAGACCTGATCATTCCGCAAAGCGTGCTGGATGCACTCCCAGCCGACCACAAATTGCAAGCCAGCACGATCATGCCTGGCAGCAGCACACCTGTGGTGAACCGCTGGTGGCGGCTGGACAACCTCCTTGCCGATAGCAGCGGTAACCCCATCAGTGGCTGGCTGGCAGAACAGGAGCCTATTACCACTCGTCATAGCCCCTGGGAGTGGATGGGCTATGACTTCATCAAGGAAACCGGCCGTCCCATCGGCAAAGCTGCTTACTTCTATGATGCCTTGCGTCTACTCACCGACGAGGAGCGCGCCAATTACCGTGCCCTGGTCAGCCAGGAAGACCAGGGGCCAGTAAAGGCAAGGCTGTATAACATCATCGACACCAACCGTGACAACAAGCTCACTGCTACCGAGATACGTAGCGCCTTAGCAAAACCTTGGCATGCACAATCCATCGCACAACTCATTACGCATCATGAAAGCGAGTGGTTCTGGAAGGCCGATAAATGGGAAGAACTGGATCCGTTGATGGGGCATATCCCGTATGTTGATCCGAACCAGAATTGGGAAAGCGAAAAGGCGCGTATCAAGCAATTGAGTTGGTGGGAGAGCTTGAAGGGTAAGGATGGTATCAGTGCAGATGGAAGCGCTTGGCATTTTCAATCCCTCGGGTTTATTGGCTCAATAAACATGCCTAAGAGGCACCCTAGAATATGGGTTGACGGCGAAGAAATAGAGCTGCCGTTTTTGGAGCTTTATGATCAATCCAAGATTGATGAGAGCGATTACGTCCTTGCGGCTAGTGCGTTGGAATGTGAAATTAATGCAATTAAGGCTGTAGCTGTTACTGAAACCGGGGGCACAGGCAGCTATTACAAGGAAGAAAAGGATGATGCAGTGCCGTCAATTTTATATGAAAGACATTACTTCCACCAGTTAACGAGAGGCATACATAGCGGAACGAACCCAGATATATCCAACGCTAACAGAGGAGGGTATGGTAAGTTTAGCGCTCAATACAAAAAACTCCTCAAGGCATATAAGCTTGACTCCAGCGCAGCGCTAAAATCTGCTTCTTGGGGAAGATTTCAAATAATGGGAAGAAATCATATTAGCGCAGGCTATTCAACGGTAGAGAATTTTGTTAGGGATATTAGTATTTCGGAGAAAAATCACCTTAAGGGGTTCGTAAATTTCATTAAGGCTGACAGACGCCTTTTAACCGCTATTCGCGAAAGAGACTGGTTACAATTTGCACTAGCTTACAACGGGCCGGCGCAAGAAGGCTACGATATGAAAATGAGAGAAAACTATGAAGCACTTAGTCGTCGCCGGTAGTTTTGCCGCAAGCATTCTGAGCAACTCTGCTTATGGTGAAAGTCATTTACCTATTGAGGCGGCTTGTCCCGACGGAGAGAAGATTTATTTTTCATGCGAAACAACACGATCTAAATTAATTAGACTCTGCGCTGCGGAAGTAAATGGCAGCACGTCATCTCTCAGCTATTTTTTTGGAACTATAGATAATCCAGAGCTGACTCAGGCTGCTTCGCCAGAAAATAACTTTGAGCCTTTTAGATTTAATCATTACTTTCGATACGGAGCTGACTACTTTAGGGTGAGCTTTGTCAGGGGCGGCTATAGGTATGAGATCTACAAGGACTACGACATGGAAGAAACACCAGCAGAACGCTCTGGAATTATTGTTTCATCTATAAAAGACGCTAGCAAGGAAGTAGATATTGAATGTCGCGGAAAAGCATCTGGAAGTTTATCACCTCTATCCTCAATTCTTAAATGCGACAAGGACAATGCTTTAGGTTGCGCAAACTAGATATTCAATCTAGAAGGGGTTGTGATGTGAGTGGCCACAGGAGCTGAAAGGGAGCAGATTACTTTCTTGGCTGGCGAGCTTCTAAATAGATGACCTATCCCGTTTACCAGGGTGATATGGACTAGCCGCTATCACAGGCAATTCGAGCCGTTATTAGCTGGTCCGGTGATCGCTACGTGGCTGCATATCTTTTTGCAAGCCAAATGGCTTGCCGCCTAATTGCCGACAGTAATTCTATATTAATCCACTCAGCTGCCAAAAAATGATGACAGAACATACGCTCCTGCGCTCTAAAAGCCGAATAACGTATTGTAAACCGGCGACATCTTATTGCCATCACCCCACAACCCTGCCATAAACGCGCTTTCGCCATGACGCTACAAGGAAGTAACGATGCGATTGCTGCGACGCGCCCTGCTTGGGCTGGTGTTGCTGGCCCTGCTTGCGGCCGGGGTTGGTCTGTATTTCGTGGCCTATCGAACCTGCCGGACTATCAGCCTCCGGCTCGACTTAATTACCTCGATCAATGGAGCGAGGCGGACCGGCAGACCTATTACTACACGCCGCAAGGCACGCAGGTTAAAGGGCTGGAGTACGACTGGTTCGTCGCGCTGGAGCTGCCCTTCAGCCAGGAAAGGTTCGCCACGCCCGACTATCTCGCCCGCTTCGGATTTCTGGTCGATCCCGCGCAAAAGGCCACCGCGCGGAACCCCGGCAACCTGCCAGTCGGCTTTGCCTGCCATGAAGATGACGAGACCGGTCGCGCCTATCTTGATGTGACCTGCGCGGCCTGCCACACCGGCGAGTTGCGCTACGGGGGTCAGGCCATTCGTATCGACGGTGGCGCCGCGATGCATTCGCTGGCCTCCACCGTACCGACCCTGCGCGGTGGCGCCTTTGGCCAGGCGCTCGGCATGAGCATGGCCTTCACCTATTACAACCCGCTCAAGTTCCGTCGCTTCGCCGAGCAGGTGCTGGGCGAACGTTACGAGCAGGACCGCGCCCAGCTGCGCCACGATTTCAAGCAGGTGCTCGATCGCCTGCTCGGCACCGCTTACAACGACTGGCACCGCGGCCTCTACCCGACCGAGGAAGGCTTCGGCCGGACCGATACGTTCGGCCGCATCGCCAACACCGCCTTTGGCGACGCGCTGGATCCGGCCAACTATCGCGTCGCCAATGCGCCGGTCAGCTATCCACAGGTGTGGGATATCTGGAAGTTCGACTGGGTGCTGTGGAACGGTTCGGCCATGCAGCCGATGGCGCGCAATATCGGCGAGGCCCTGGGTGTTGGCGCCACCCTGCCGGGTTCTACCCCACCGGCGAAAACAGCTTATGGCATGGCGGCGTGCATTTCGACGAAGGCACGGCCGCTGCATTCGACCAGTCGAGCGTGCGCTGTATCGCCGACGGAGAAGTAATTGCCTACCGCATCGATGAACGCTACCCGGTCAGCGAATTCACCGACGAGATTCCCTTGGTCAAGCGTGCACCCTTTTCCACGGGGTTCGTGCTGGTCAAGCACAGCCTGCAGCCGCCGCCGCTGAAGAACGCTGACGGCAGCATCGTCGAAGGGCAAACCCCTCCAAGTCTCACTCTCTACAGCCTGTACATGCACCTGCTGGATCGGGCGGGCTACCAGGCACAAGCGGACCTTCCGCGCCCTGCCTTCTGGGAAACCAAACGCTATACCGTAAATACGCAGCACGATGGCCTGAGCGTTCGCGCAGGCCCGAGCAAGCACACCACCAAGCTGTCGGAGCTATCCAAGGGTGCCGAGATCACCATCGGCGAGACGGAAGGCGAGTTCAGCAAGCTGGTCAGCCTGCTCAGCGGGACGGCACAACCCGTCCTATCACCTGACGACGAGGGGCAACTGCCCGGCTATGTATCCACCAGCTTGCTCAAGCCGCACAGCGAGCCAGCGGAATACGGCAAGGTCGTCGTTCTTAACAGCGGAGTGCCGATCAAGGCGGGTGACCTTATTGGTCATCCCGGTCTGTACCAGAACCACGACAGCGCCGCCCAGCACATGGTCCATGTCGAACTGTTCAGCTGCGACGATGTACCCGCCTTTATCGCCCGGAGCCGCGCCTGGGCCAGCCGCTTGCCGGACGACCAGAAAACCCTGCTCAAGGTCTACAAAGGTGCGAGCAAACTGATCACCCATCGGGACGATATCAATGCGGAGAACCCGCCCAAACTGGACGATGATGGCACGCAGATCGGCGTCGACCTGATCATTCCGCAGTCCTTGCTGGATGGGCTCCCCGCTTCGAGAAAAATCCGGGTCAAGGATGGCGCTGACAACACCATGCATTGGTGGCGGCTGGACGGCCTGTTCGCCGACGCTGACGGCAACCCCATCGACGGCTGGCTCGCCGAGCAGGAGCTGATCACTACTTGCCATAGCCCGTGGGAGTGGGAAGGCTTCCAGTGCATCGAGGAAACCGGAACGCCCGTCGAAAAGCTCGCCTACGCCTTCAATGCCAGGGGCCTGCTGAGCGCGGACGAACAGCACAACTATCGGGCGCAGATCAGCAAGGCTGATGGCGGTCCCATCTTGGCGCTGGCCCGGCTGCATGACATCGTCGACACCGATAAGGACGGTGTGCTGACCAGCAAGGAAATCCGTACCGCGCTAGCCAAGCCATGGCAGGCGCAGGCCCTCGGTCAGTTGATCATCCGCTATGAAAGCGAGTGGCACTGGAACAAGAGTAAGTGGGATGAGCTTGATCCGTTGCTAGAGGAAGATGCTGGAAAGCCGAATCTAATTTGGCAGACTGAAAAGCAGCGGATCAAGGCGCTGAGCTGGTGGGCTGTTGTTGCGGAAGCGTTAGATTTTAGCCCGACCGGGAATGTTTGGCATGTTCAGCCTTACTCGCTGCCGCTTATCTTCAACGGCAAGCCCAAAGATCTGATTACTTTAGAAATGCTAAAAACAGCAAATTCTCAAATCAGCGATGAATATGCCAAAGCCATTCTTCCCCACCTCAACAAATATGCATTGCTATACAACATAAATACGCCACTGCTTATTGCGCATTTCCTAAGCCAAGTAGGTCATGAAAGCGGCTTCAAAGTGAGATCCGAGAACCTAAGTTACTCTGCCAAGCGCATGCGAGAAGTATTTGGCTGCCGGAACAATATACGCGGTTACGATACGAGCACGGACGACTGCAAGATATTTCCTAGGCTAAGGCCAAAGCTATGGACCGAGCCCGCCAAATATGAAAGAAACCCAGAAAACCTAGGCAGCTATGTTTATGCTGGCCGAAACGGAAACGGTGATGAAGAAAGCCGTGATGGATATAAATATCGTGGCCGTGGGATAATTCAGCTTACCGGCAAAAACAATTACATCGCCTACACTCGCATACATAATGAAAAAAATGAACAAGACCACCAAGACTTTGTAAAAAATCCAGATCTGGTTACCAGCAATCTTCAATATGGTATTGAATCCGCCTTCGTCTGGTGGGAAATCAATGATGTGAACAGAAGAATTCTTAAATCTTATAATGCAAGAACCCAGAGAAATATTACCGATCACGTCGCGGACGTTTCTGCAATCGTTAACGGCGGAACAATCGGACTACCCGAACGCGTCCGACTCTTCAAGTCGCTCCGTGGACTTCTGAACAATGAACCTACTTAAATCATTACTTATTTCGATCCTCCTAGTTAATATTTCTGTTGCCGAAGACCTGACCCAGCACCTATCTCCCAGATTTTTTGGAAGCAATGAAATACAGTTTTCTTATAGCGTCACCGACGGAGATGAAAAGGCCCTAACGGCAGCGTTAATCCTAGAGGGAGAGCACCGGGTGTTTCTTCCTGCGCAATGTGACCCGGAGGGTGGACAACCTTCGCTCAGTAGCGCCTATTCTCTCGCGCTACCCGACGGGACTGCTGCATTAGTTATTACCTGCTCTTATGAGCTAAACCACAGCGGTTTAGGCATCAAAGGAACGCAATACGTCAGTTATGTATTTAAAGAGCTTGCTGGCTCAATCGTGAGGGCTGAGACTCTTGAACGGCTTATCTCTGGTTACGAGGGGACCGCAGAGCAGGAAGAAAAACAATATTTTTTTTATAGAAAAAGTGAACTATCCAAGCGGAAATTGAAAGATGGAAAAATTGATTCTGTGGAACTTATCCATAAAGTAGTTCTCGACAGACTGGAAGATCACGACTATGGAGCAATCAGAGCTTATGCTTCCGATGAAAAAATCAAAATAACAGTCAGCAAGCCACCGGTTAACAAATCCGAAATACCTATCTATAACGATATCGGTTACGCGCTGGCTGAAGCGCGTGATTTCGACTTAGCGCTTGAAGTGCTTCTAAACGTTGAAGACATTGCACCTGAACGCACAGTCCTTATGCTGAACATTGCCGATAGCTTTTGGGGAAAAGGGCTCCAAGGAAAGGCGAAACATTACTACGCCAAGTATGCTTCAAAAATGAAAAAATCCGGAAGGGATAAACTAATACCCTCCAGAGTAACCGCACGGTTGTCGACCGCAGCACAGTGATACAGAGATATCTATGTGGCTGCCATGAATTTCGAACAAAGCGATCTACGGTTAGCTAGCTTTTGGCCATCAAAACCGAGCAACTGGCACATTGCCATCGCCCATCAAGCCTGCGATAAACGCGCTTTCGCCATGACGCTACAAGGAAGTAACGATGCGATTGCTGCGACGCGCCCTGCTTGGGTTGGTGTTGCTGGCCGTGCTTGCGGCCGGAGTTGGTCTGATTTCGTGGCCAATCCGAACCTGCCGGACTATCAGCCCCCGGCTCGGCTTAACTACCTCGATCAATGGAGCGAGGCGGACCGACAGACCTACTACACGCCGCAAGGCACCCAGATTAAGGGGCTGGAGTACGACTGGCTTCGTGCGCTGGAGCTGCCCTGCAGCCGGGACAGGTTCGCCATACCCAACTATCTCGCCCGCTTTGGCTTTCTGGTCGATCCCGCGCAACGAGCCACTGCGCTGAAGCCCGGCAACCTGCCGGTCGGCTTTGCCCGCCACGAGGATGCTGAGACCGGTCGCGCCTATCTGGATGTGACCTGCGCGGGCTGCCACACCGGCGCGCTGCGCTACGGGGGTCAGGCCATTCGTATCGATGGCGGCGCGGCGATAACGGCTTATGGCATGGCGGCGTCCACTTCGACGAAGGCACGAGTGCTGCATTCGACCAGTCGAGCGTGCGCTGTATCGCCGACGGAGAAGTAATTGCCTACCGCATCGATGAACGCTACCCGGTCAGCGAATTCACCGACGAGATTCCCTTGGTCAAGCGTGCACCCTTTTCCACGGGGTTCGTGCTGGTCAAGCACAGCCTGCAGCCGCCGCCGCTGAAGAACGCTGACGGCAGCATCGTCGAAGGGCAAACCCCTCCAAGTCTCACTCTCTACAGCCTGTACATGCACCTGCTGGATCGGGCGGGCTACCAGGCACAAGCGGACCTTCCGCGCCCTGCCTTCTGGGAAACCAAACGCTATACCGTAAATACGCAGCACGATGGCCTGAGCGTTCGCGCAGGCCCGAGCAAGCACACCACCAAGCTGTCGGAGCTATCCAAGGGTGCCGAGATCACCATCGGCGAGACGGAAGGCGAGTTCAGCAAGCTGGTCAGCCTGCTCAGCGGGACGGCACAACCCGTCCTATCAGCCAATTATGATTTGGGGTATGAAAGAAGGGATTTTTACCGGAAAAAACTGAGCGGCTATATTAGCGCTGCTGGGGTAGATTATGTAGAGGCTCGTAGAATAATCAACGGCTCTGATCAGCAGCAACTTATAGCCGGCTATGCAAGAAAGTTTGAATCTATCCTAAGAAAAACGTCCTCGGCAAAGGAAATCTTCGCTCCATGAAACACGTACGGTTTTTAGCTCTGCTTATCTCACTAACGCTGACCACCAGCGCACACGCAAGCGCTTACACCATTTCATCCAACGATGACGGGGTGGCGGAAATCTATACGGCAGACATGGATGCGGGCACTCTGACGATCAAGCAAGGAACGGAAACGACAAGTATCACCGACATTGTTGGCTACGCAGGGCAGACAGCCAGAAGATTGGTGCGGTTCAATGGCGGGCCCGCATTGAGCTATGAAAACTCTGGATCGAATACACATTTCGAAGTCTTTTATACCCTAAAAGTCAAAAATAATATTCCTCTTATCGACTGCATATACAGCAATATTCGCAACGGGCAGAATGGTGCCTCCATTCGAAAAGCTGTTTGCAACCTTAACAAAATACTATCGAGCAATTACCAGGATACAGCTTTTCATTACCCAGACGCCTGGATTGAGGAGTCTAATAGAGCGTCCCTACAATCTGTTATGGCTGAGCCTGCTGAAGCCGCCGTAACACCCCTCGGCAAGCTAGGCAATGTGCTTGTTTCGCTGCGCTACGACTCGATCGAAGATCTAATGTCCGCTACTCCGAAAACCATAGCGTCAGCAGCCGGGAAAATTTATGTAGTGACCACCGGTAACGCTTATTTGGTGTATGACGTCGATGGTGTTACAGCATCAGCACTGGATGTGGAAACGGACCCTGCCGCACATTCATTGAAGCGCCTGACAGCTACAGAGCTATTGCAAGCTATTAAGAAAAACTAAAATCTCTCACCGCCTGAGGCCCCCGCCCAATATGACGCTTAGAATTATACACGCCAGCATCTATACCATGATTCTGGCACTTACTGCTCCAGTTACAGCAGCAATGGAACGTCTACCACCATTTTTTCACTGCAAATCGGAATCCGATAGAACCCTAGAGCTATATAAACAGAACAATACGATCAGCTATAAATTTGGGCATCCGGGCCGCACACCCGAGCTTGAACTAAATAGATTAGTGGATGAGGTTGACATATCAATAGGTAACGCGACCGGCAGCGAACTGAGTAACTCTGTCACGTTCACCAATGGCGCCTATTCGTATACGGTCACATCCAGAATTAACAGAGTGGCTGATGTCCAAGTACCCGAGCACGGCATATTAGTTAAGAAAAACTCTAACTACTTAACTTATATCCCATGCATTTCAGCCTCCGTGAAGGGAAGTTTGCTTGACATTGAATAACTGCCCGAACACGCATTCACCCTTATCTGTCACCGCAAAGGCGGCGACATCTTATTGCCATCGCCTCACAACCCTGCCATAAACGCGCACTCGCCATAACGCTACAAGAACGTACCTGCGATAGCTGCGCCGAGCCCTGGGGCTGTCTTGTTATTGGCTGTGCTTGCCGTGGGGGTCGGGCTGTATTTCCTGGCCTACCCGAACCTTCCAGAGTATGAAGTGCCCGAAGCGTTGCATTATCTGGAGCCGTGGGACGCCACCCAGCGACGGACCTACTACTACACACCGCAAGGCACCAGATTAGGGGCTGGAGTACGACTGACTTCGTGCGCTGGAGCTGCCTGCAGCCGGGACAGGTTCGCCATACCCAACTACCTCGCCCGCTTTGGCTTTCTGGTCGATCCCGCGCAACAAGCCACTGCGCTGAACCCCGGCAACCTGCCGGTCGGCTTTGCCCGCCACGAGGATGCTGAGAGCGGTCGCGCCTATCTGGATGTGACCTGCGCGGCTACCACACCGGCGAGCTGCGCTACGGGGGTCAGGCCATTCGTATCGATGGCGGCGCGGCGATGCCTCTCGAGCGCGCGCCCGCCTGCTTTGCCCTGTAGGTGCGGCAGAACGCCGGGCACTAACTGCCCATCGAGGACACCAGCATCAGTGGGATGAGGCCATCGCTCCATTCGAGACGGTCGCCGACATCTTGCCGCCGCAGGACTTCGCCCGTCCCCGAGCAGAATCTCCCCTGCGACAACCTCAGCTTTAACCCACGGCATGCACTGCCGGAGCATCGCCCCATCGGTGAGATCCACCGGCTGCGCAATGACATCCACCGGCTGCGCAATGTGGTGTACGAGGCGATCAGCAGCACCGGCTCGAGCGTAACGGCACGTTTTGACGCCTCCGTGGTGGCCCATGGATCAGCAGCAGGCGCCCCCGGACGGTTGCCGACCACGAGCCGCCCGGTCCTGTCTTGCCGAGCGGAGCCCTGCTAGCATCAATCAGGACTCCAGCGCCCGATATAGGCACCCGTTTGCAGAAGATGAGCGCCACCTCGTCCCCGTCGCCCGGTTCGGTAACCCTCGATCAAGGGGCTTCGCCGTTGCGGGTGCGTGTCGTCGGTGACTGGACTCTCACCCACTACGCGATGCTGCGCCATGAAGTGCAGCGGCTCGGGGAGCGAATCGACGCACGCAGCCAGGTCGAGCTCGACGGGTTGGGTGCACTGGATACGGCCGGCGCCGGCCTGCTTGTCGAGTTGCTCGGCCAGGAGCGCATCGCCGCGATCGAGGCCTGGGCGCCCGAGTTGCCGGCCGAGCGGCTTGCGCTGCTGCGTAGCGTCGCCAGATCGATGGATCAGCCGGAAGCGGAGCCGCCTGAGCAGGGCTACGAGTTTGGCGACGTGCTGGCCCATATCGGCCGCACGATGCAAAGCATCTGGCGGCAGCAGCGTGACCTGCTCGGTTTCATCGGCCTGACGCTGCAGACCCTGGCCCTGACCCTGCCGCGCCCGAGGCGCTGGCGCTTGACCGCGCTGGTCGCGCACATCGAGCAGACCGGGCTGAATGCGATTCCCATCGTCGCCCTGCTGACCTTCCTCGTCGGCGCCGTGGTGGCCTTTCTCGGCGCCACGGTGCTCGCCGACTTCGGCGCGACGATCTATACCGTGAGCCTGATCGGCTTCGCCTTCCTGCGCGAGTTCGGCGTGCTGCTGGCGGCCATCCTGTTGGCGGGCCGCAGTGCCAGCGCCTTCGCCGCGCAGATCGGCTCGATGAAGTCGAACGAGGAGATCGATGCGATCCGCACGCTGGGGCTGAGCCCGATCGAGCTGCTGGTGCTGCCGCGAGTGCTGGCGATGCTGATCACGCTGCCGATCCTTACTTTCATCGGCATGCTCTGCGGCATCGTCGGCGGCGCGGTGGTGTGCGTGCTCGCCCTGGATATCTCGCCCACGCTGTTCCTCACCATCCTGCAGCGCGACATCGACCTGGTGCATTTTCTCGTCGGCATCGGCAAAGCCCCGGTGTTCGCCTTCGTGATCGCGGTGATCGGCTGTCTGGAGGGCTTCAAGGTAAGCGGCAGCGCGCAATCGGTGGGCGAGCACACCACCTCCAGCGTGGTGCAATCGATCTTCATGGTCATCCTGCTGGATGCCATCGCCGCGCTGTTCTTCATGGAGATGGGCTGGTGACGGGCGAAACGCTGATTCAGGTACGCGGGCTGGTGAATCGCTTCGGCAGCCAGACCGTGCACGACGGCCTCGATCTGGATATTCGCCGTGGCGAGATTCTCGGTGTGGTCGGCGGCTCGGGTACCGGCAAGTCGGTGTTGCTGCGCAGCATCGTCGGCCTGCGGCGGCCCAATGCCGGAAGCGTCAGCGTCTTCGGCGAGAATCTGCTGGAGCTGCCAGCCGCCCGCCGCTCGGAGGTCGAGCGCCGTTTCGGGGTGCTGTTCCAGCGCGGTGCGCTGTTCAGCTCGCTGAACCTGCAGGAGAACGTGGCGCTACCGCTGATCGAGCATGCCGGGCTGGCGCGCCAAGACGCCGAGCACCTGGCGCGACTGAAGCTGGCGCTGGCTGGGCTGCCACCCACTGCAGCCTGCAAATACCCTGACGAGCTGTCCGGCGGGATGATCAAGCGAGCCGCTCTGGCCCGTGCACTGGCACTCGACCCCGAAGTACTGTTTCTCGACGAACCCACCGCCGGGCTCGACCCGATCGGCGCAGCGGCATTCGATCAGTTGATCCTGACGCTGCGCGACGCGCTGGGGCTGAGCGTCTTTCTGGTGACGCACGACCTCGACACGCTCTATACCATCTGCGATCGGGTCGCCGTGCTATCGCGCAAGCGGGTACTGGTCGCCGATCGCCTGGCGGTGGTCGAACAGACCGACGACGCCTGGATCCGCGAGTATTTCCATGGCCCCCGGGGCCGCGCGGCGCAGCAGGCCGCGGCATTGCAGGAGAATCGCTGAATGGAAACCCGTGCCCATCATGTGCTGATCGGCCTGTTCACCGTGCTGGTGGTCGGCGGCGCGCTGCTCTTTGCGCTGTGGCTCGGCAAGTCGAGCATCGACCGCGAATACGAGTATTACGAGGTCGACTTCAACCGGGCGGTCAGCGGTCTGTCCACCGGCAGTTCGGTGGAATACAGCGGCATCAAGGTCGGCGACGTCGAGCGCCTCTGGCTCGAGCCCGACGACCCGCGCAAGGTTCGTGCGCGCATCCGTGTCTATGCCGGCACGCCGATCAGGCAGGACACCCGTGCCCGCCTGGCGCTGGCCAACATCACCGGGGCGATGGTCATCCAGCTGCACGGCGGCAGCCCGGAAAGCCCGCTGCTGGTCGGCAAGCGCAGCGATCCGCCGCTGATCATCGCCGACCCCTCACCGCTGAGCGCCTTGCTCGAGAACGGCGAAGACCTGATGAGCAACGTCAACAGCCTGCTGATGAACGCCAATGCGCTGTTCTCCGAGGAAAATGCCGGGCGCATCGGCCGCACCCTCGAACACCTGGAGCAGGCCACCAGCGTGCTGGCCGAACAACGGTCGGACCTGTCGGCGGCGCTTGGGCAGCTCAGCCAGATCACCGAGCAGACCAACACCGCGCTCGGCGAGATCACCCGGCTGACGCGCAGCGCCAACGGCCTCCTCGATGAAGAGGGGCGCGCCCTGCTGGTCAGCGCGGCGCAGTCGATGCAGGCGCTGGAGCGCTCCACCGAGCGGCTGGACAGCTTGCTGTCGGACAATCAGGGCGCCTTGAATAATGGGCTGCAGGGCTTCAACGATCTGGGCCCGGCGATCAACGAGCTGCGCGCCACGCTCGGTTCGCTGCGCCGGGTGACGCAGCATCTGGAAGACAACCCGAGCGGCTTCTTGCTCGGTCGGGAAAAGCTCGAGGAATTCGAACCATGATCCGTTCATCGCTGCGCTCAGGCGCGCTCGCCGTTCTGCTCGGCCTGCTCTCGGCCTGTTCGATCCTGCCCGAGGCCGAGCCGCTACGCGCCTATCTGCTGCCGACCTCGGTCAGCCCGCTCGCGCGCAAGGCACCGGAACAGGGCCCGACGCTGCGCATCCTCACGCCGCAGTCCAGCCGGTTGCTGGCCACGCCGCGCATCGCAGTGATTCCCGAGGGTAGCCAGATCAGCAGCTACCGCGGCGCACGCTGGAGCGACGCGGCGCCGATTCTGCTGCGCGATCGGCTGATCGAGCGGGCCCAGGGCAGTGGCCAGTTCGCCTCGGCGATCAGCGAAGACGCCCCGCTGCAGGCCGATCGCGACCTGGTCAGCCAGTTACTGGCCTTTCAGGCCGAGTATGTCGAGGGCCGGCCGGTGGTGGTGATTCGGCTGGACGCACAGCTGGCCGACGGCCAGAGCCAGCGCGTGCTCGCCAGCCGCCGCTTCGAAATTCGCCAGCCGAGCCAGGGTCGCGAGGTGAATCAGGTGGTGAACGCCTTCGGCCAGGCCACTGACGAGCTCGGCCGACAGCTGCTGGAGTGGCTGGCGCAGCCGTGACACCGGCCAACCGTTCGTCCGCCTGCCGATCGCGCACAGGGCGATCCGCACCTTTATTGACCTGGGCAAGCGCAGCAGTCACACAACTGCCCTAGGCTGGCCCGAGGCAACACCTGAAGAGCCGCATGCATGAAACCTGAACTGAAGAAAAAGCTGACCCGCGGCGGCATTGCCGTCGCTCTGCTGCTTGCCCTTGGCCTGATGCTCTGGTCGGAGCTGCGCCCCAAGGGGCTCGGCGACGGCTTTGCCAGCGGCAACGGACGTATCGAGGCGACCGAGATCGATGTGGCCACCAAGCTCGGCGGGCGCATCCGCGAGATCACCGTGGACGAAGGCGACTTCGTCCAGCCCGGCCAGGTCATCGCGCGCATGGACACCGAGGTGCTCGAGGCCCAGCTGAACCAGGCACGGGCCCAGGTGCGCCAGGCGCAGAACGCGATCCTCACGGCACAGGCGCTGGTTGCCCAGCGCGAAAGCGAAAAGGCCACCGCCGAAGCCGTAGTGCACCAGCGCCGCGCCGAACTGACAGCCGCCCAGAAGCGCCACCGCCGCACGGAAACCCTGGTCGCGCGCAATGCCATGCCGCGCCAGCAGCTGGATGACGACCTGGCGGCGATGCAGAGCGCCCAGGCCGCGTTGGCGGCCGCGCAGGCGCAGGTACTCTCGGCCGACGCCGGTATCGCCGCCGCCCGCTCGCAGGTGATCGAAGCCGAGTCGGCCCAGGAGGCGGCCGAGGCCAGCGTCGAGCGGCTCGAGGCGGACATCCGCGACAGCGAGCTGAAGACCGATCGTGTCGCGCGCGTGCAATACCGGGTAGCGCAGCCCGGCGAGGTGCTCGCCGCCGGCGGCAAGCTGCTCAATCTGGTCGATCTGGCCGACGTGTACATGACCTTCTTCCTGCCCGAGCGGCAGGCCGGGCGCGTGGCGCTCGGCGCCGAGGCGCGCCTGGTGATCGATGCCGCGCCGCAGTACGTGATTCCCGCCCGCGTCACCTATGTCGCCAGCGTCGCGCAGTTCACGCCCAAGACCGTGGAAACCCAGAGCGAGCGCGAGAAGCTGATGTTCCGGGTCAAGGCCAGGATCGATCCGGAGCTGCTGAAACAACACATGGAACAGGTCAAGACCGGGCTTCCGGGCATGGCCTACCTGAAGCTTGACGCCGACGCCGAGTGGCCGGCCAACCTGGCGATCAACGTCGGCAAATGAACCCGTCCCCTGCCCCGGTCGCCGCGATCAGCGGCGTCAGCCTGCAATACGGCAAGACCCGCGCCCTGGACGGCCTGGATCTCGAACTCCCGGCCCAGCGCATGGTCGGCCTGATCGGCCCCGATGGCGTCGGCAAATCCAGCCTGCTGGCCCTGATCGCCGGCGCGCGGCAATTGCAGCAGGGCAGCGTGCAGGTGCTCGCCGGCGACATCGGCGATGACCGCCATCGCCGCGCCGTCTGCCCGCGCATCGCCTACATGCCACAGGGGTTGGGGCGCAACCTGTACCCGACGCTGACGATTTTCGAGAACCTCGAATTCTTCGGCCGGCTGTTTGGCCAGGACGCCGGCGAGCGCCGCCGGCGCATCGCCGAACTGACCCGCAGCACGGGCCTCGCGCCCTTTGTCGATCGCCCGGCGGGCAAACTGTCCGGCGGCATGAAGCAGAAGCTGGGGCTGTGCTGCGCGCTGATCCATGACCCCGACCTGCTGATCCTCGACGAGCCGACCACCGGCGTCGATCCGTTGTCGCGCGCGCAGTTCTGGGAGCTGATCGAGCGCATCCGCGGCGAGCGCCCGCAGATGAGCGTGCTGGTCGCCACTGCCTACATGGACGAGGCGCAGCGCTTCGACCACCTAGTGGCGATGGACGCCGGGCGCGTATTGGCCACCGGCACGCCGGCCGAGCTCCTGGCACGCACGGGCAGCGATACCCTGGAGCAGGCCTTCATCCGCCTGCTGCCCGAGGACAAGCGGCGCCAGCACCGCGAACTCGAGATCCCGCCACGCGGGCCGAGCGACGGCTTCGCCATCGAGGCGCATGGCCTGACCATGCGCTTCGGCGACTTCGTCGCGGTGGACCGGGTCAACTTCCGCATCGCCCGCGGCGAGATCTTCGGCTTCCTCGGCTCCAACGGCTGCGGCAAGACCACCACCATGAAGATGCTCACCGGACTGCTGCCGGCCAGCGAAGGCGAGGCCCTGCTGTTCGGCAAGCCGGTGGACCCGCACGACATGCAGACCCGCCAGCGGGTCGGCTACATGTCGCAGTCGTTCTCGCTGTACAGCGAGCTGACCGTCCGGCAGAACCTCGACCTGCACGCGCGGCTGTTCCACCTGCCGGTCGAGCGACGCGATGCGCGGGTAGCGGAAATGCTCGAGCGCTTCGACCTC
Organism: Stutzerimonas sp. CXK-1; assembly: GCF_057738225.1. Lineage (NCBI taxonomy): Bacteria > Pseudomonadati > Pseudomonadota > Gammaproteobacteria > Pseudomonadales > Pseudomonadaceae > Stutzerimonas > Stutzerimonas sp. CXK-1. The sequence goes on from NZ_CM173217.1 coordinate 4,056,815, forward strand.
GCCGACGAGGCCGACAGCCTGCCGACCAGCCTGCCGCTGGGGGTGCGCCAACGGCTCTCGCTGGCCGTCGCGGTGATCCACAATCCGGAAATCCTGATCCTCGACGAACCCACTTCCGGCGTCGACCCGATCGCCCGCGACTGCTTCTGGGAGTTGCTGGTGCAGCTGTCGCGCGAAGACGGCGTGACCATCTTCATCTCCACCCATTTCATGAACGAGGCGCTGCGCTGCGACCGTATCTCGCTGATGCATGCCGGCCGGGTGCTCGACAGCGACACGCCGCAGGCGCTGATGGACAAGCGCGGGCTGCCGACCCTGGAAGCGACCTTCATCGCCTACCTCGAGGAAGCCGCGGCAGGCGCCGCTGACGCCGCGCCCCCCGCGCCGCCGGCCAGCGCTGCCGCCGGTACGCCTCCGGCTACAGCCAACGCCCGCCAGGGCCGCTTCAGCCTGCGCCGCTTGCTCAGCTACAGCCGGCGCGAAGCCATGGAGCTGCGCCGTGACCCGATCCGCGCGACCCTGGCGATGCTCGGCAGCGTGATCCTGATGTTCATCATGGGCTATGGCGTCAGCTTCGATGTGGAGAACCTGACGTTCGCCGTGCTCGACCGCGACCAGACCACCACCAGCCAGCACTACCTGCTGAACATGGCCGGCTCGCGCTATTTCATCGAGAAGCCGCCGCTGTCCAGCCATGCCGAACTCGACCAGCGCCTGCGCAGCGGTGACATCAGCCTGGCGGTGGAGATCCCGCCGAATTTCGGCCGCGACCTCAAGCGCGGCGCGATTCCGCAGGTCGCCTTCTGGATCGACGGGGCGATGCCGATGCGCGCCGACACCATCAAGGGCTACGTCCAGGGCATCCACCTGAACTACCTGCAACAGCTCGCCCGCGAAGCAGGGGTGCAGGCGCAGGCGACGCCGGTCGACATCGCCATTCGCTATCGCTACAACCCGGACGTGCAGAGCCTGCCGGCGATGGTGCCGGCGATGATCCCGCTGCTGTTGATGATGATTCCGGCGATGCTCACCGCGCTCGGCGTGGTGCGCGAAAAGGAACTGGGCTCGATCACCAACTTCTACGTCACCCCGACCACCCGCCTGGAATTTTTGCTCGGCAAGCAGCTGCCCTATATCGCGCTGGGGATGATCAACTTCGCCACCCTGGCGCTGCTCGCGGTGTTCGTCTTCGGCATACCGATCAAGGGCAGCCTGCTCACCCTGTGCTTCGGTGCCCTGCTCTACGTGACCTGCGCCACCGGCCTGGGCCTGTTGATGTCGGCAATCTTCAACAGCCAGATCGCGGCGATCTTCGGCACCACCATCGTCACCCTGCTGCCGGCCATCCAGTTTTCCGGGCTGATCCACCCGGTCTCGGCGATGGAGGGCGCCGGCGCCTTTGTCGGCAAGCTCTACCCGACCAGCCACTTCCTGATCATCAGCCGCGGGGTGTTCTCCAAGGCCCTGGGGCTGGTCGAGCTGTATCCCTATTTCATCCCGATGCTGCTGGCCATTCCGCTGCTGACGCTGCTCAGCGTCGCCGGGCTGCGCAAGCAGGAGAAATGACATGAGCCGCCTGCGCCGCAAGCTCGGCAACATCCTCCAGCTCGGTCTCAAGGAACTGCGCAGCCTCTACCGCGACCCGGCGATGCTGGTGCTGATCGTCTATTCGTTCACCGTGGCGATCTACGAAGGCGCCACGGCGGTGCCCGAGGCGCCGCACCGCGCCAGCATCGCGGTGGTCGACGAGGATCGTTCGCAGGCCTCGCTGCGCATCATCAACGCCTTCCAGCTGCCCTATTTCATCGCGCCGAAGGCCATCACCCTCCAAGAGATGGACAGCGGCATGGATGACGGGCTGTACACCTTCACCCTGAACATCCCGCCGGGCTTCCAGGAAGACCTGCTCGCCGGCCGCCAGCCGAGCATCCAGCTGAACGTCGACGCCACCCAGGTCAGCCAGGCATTCACCGGCGCCGGGCACATCCAGCAGATCATCGCCAGCGAGACCGCCGAGTTCCTCAAGCGCTACCGCGGCCAGGACGCGCTGCCGGTCGAGGCCGTGATCCGCACCGCCTTCAACCCCAACCTCAGCCGCGCCTGGTTCGGCGCGGTGAACGAGGTGATCAACCAGATCACCATGCTGGCGATCATCCTCACCGGCGCGGCGCTGATCCGCGAGCGCGAGCACGGCACCATCGAGCACCTGCTGGTGATGCCGGTGACACCGTTCGAGATCATGGTCGGCAAGGTCTGGGCCATGGGGCTGGTGGTGCTCGCGGCCGCCGCCTTCGCCCTGCGCTTCGTCGTCGAGGGCTGGCTGCAGATCCCGATCCAGGGCTCGCTGCTGCTGTTCGCCGGCGGCGCGGCGCTGCACCTGTTCGCCGCCACTTCGATGGGCATCTTCTTCGGCACGGTGGCGCGCTCGATGCCGCAACTGGGCCTGCTGGTGATTCTCACGCTGATCCCGCTGCAGATTCTGTCCGGCGGCGTCACCCCGCGCGAAAGCATGCCCGAGCTGGTGCAGAACGTGATGTGGGTGGCACCGACCACGCACTTCGTCGAGCTGGCCCAGGCGATCCTGTTCCGCAACGCCGGCGTGGCGATCGTCTGGCCGCAGTTGCTGGCGCTGGTCGGCATCGGCGCGGTGTTCTTCGTCGGTGCGCTGTCGCGCCTGCGTGTATCGTTGCGCTAGCGATCCGGCGAGCGAGGCCACCTCCCCAAGGCGTTTCGCCTGCCCGGCGCCAGCCCGCCGCAGGCCTGGCCCGAGCGGCGGCCGGCCGCGGCTGTCACATAACGGTCACCGCCCAGCCCGCAGCACACCGGGAATTTTTGTATGCCCACCCGGTCTATGCTGCCGACATGCCCAGAGCCTGCTGCTCGGCAAAGCGCCAAGGAAGCCCAATCATCATGCGCATTCTCGTAACCGGCGGAGCCGGATTCATCGGCTCCGCACTGATCCGCCACATCATCCAGGACACCGAGCACAGCGTGCTCAATCTCGACAAACTGACCTATGCCGGCAATCTCGAATCGCTGGCCGCCGTCGAGAGCGATCCGCGGTACCGCTTCGTCCAGGCCGACATCGCCGATCGCGACCGGGTGAGCGAAGCGCTGCTCGACTTCCAGCCGGACGTGATCATGCACCTGGCCGCCGAATCGCACGTCGACCGCTCGATCGACGGCCCGGCCGAATTCATCCAGACCAACATCGTCGGCACCTACCAGCTGCTCGAAGCGGCGCGGGCCTACTGGCAAAGCCTGCCGGCCGATCGCCGTGAGGCCTTCCGCTTCCACCACATCTCCACCGACGAGGTGTACGGCGACCTGCACGGCACCGATGACCTGTTCACCGAGACCACGCCCTACGCGCCGAGCTCGCCCTACTCGGCGAGCAAGGCCTCGTCCGACCACCTGGTACGCGCCTGGCACCGCACCTACGGGCTGCCGGTACTGGTGACCAACTGCTCGAACAACTACGGGCCGTTCCATTTCCCGGAAAAGCTCATCCCGCTGATGATCCTCAACGCGCTCGACGGCAAACCGCTGCCGGTCTATGGCGACGGCCTGCAGATCCGCGACTGGCTGTTCGTCGAGGACCACGCCCGCGCGCTGCTGGAAGTCGTCAGCAAGGGCGAGATCGGCGAGACCTACAACATCGGCGGGCACAACGAGCAGAAGAACATCGACGTGGTGCGCGGCATCTGCGCCCTGCTCGAGGAGCTGGCTCCGGCCAAGCCGGAAGGCATCAACCGCTACGAAGAGCTGATCACCTTCGTCAAGGACCGTCCCGGTCATGACGTGCGCTACGCCATCGACGCCGGCAAGATCGAGCGCGAGCTCGGTTGGCGGCCGCAGGAAACCTTCCAGAGCGGCCTGCGCAAGACCGTGCAGTGGTATCTGGACAATCTCGAATGGTGCCGTCGCGTTCAGGACGGCAGCTATCAACGCGAGCGCCTGGGCGCCCTGGAGAAGATCGCATGAAAGGAATCATCCTCGCCGGCGGGTCCGGCACGCGCCTGCACCCCATCACGCTCGGCGTCTCCAAGCAGCTGCTGCCGATCTACGACAAGCCGATGGTCTACTACCCGCTTTCGGTGCTGATGCTCGCCGGCATCCGCGAGATCCTGATCATCTCGACCCCGCAGGACCTGCCGCAATACAAGAACCTGCTCGGTGACGGCAGCCAGTTCGGCATCAACCTGCAGTACGCCGAGCAGCCTTCGCCGGACGGCCTGGCGCAGGCGTTCCTGATCGGCGAAGAATTCATCGGCGACGACTCGGTGTGCCTGATCCTTGGCGACAACATCTTCCACGGCCAGCACTTCACCGAGAAGCTGCAGCGTGCCGCGCGCCAGGACAAGGGCGCCACGGTGTTCGGCTACTGGGTCAAGGACCCGGAACGCTTCGGCGTGATCGACTTCGACGAGAACGGCAAGGCGCTGTCCATCGAGGAGAAGCCGAAAAAGCCGAAGTCGAGCTACGCGGTCACCGGCCTGTACTTCTACGACAACGACGTGATCGACATCGCCAAGTCGATCAAGCCCTCGCCGCGCGGCGAGCTGGAAATCACCGATGTCAACATGGCCTACCTCAAGCGTGGCGACCTCAATGTCGAACGCTTCGGCCGCGGCTTCGCCTGGCTCGACACCGGCACCCATGACAGCCTGCTGGAGGCCTCGCAATACGTGCAGACCATCGAGCACCGCCAGGGGCTGAAGGTCGCCTGCCTGGAGGAAATCGCCTACCAGTACAAGTGGATCGACCGCGAGCAGCTGTTGCGCCGCGCCGATGCGCTGGGCAAGACCGGCTATGGCCAATACCTGTTCAAGCTGGCGGGTGAAGGCGCATGAAGGTCATCGAGACGTCCATCCCCGAGGTGCTGATCATCGAACCCAAGGTATTCGGTGATGAGCGCGGCTTCTTTTACGAAAGCTTCAACGCCGCCGCCTTCGAGGCGGCGACCGGGCTCAAGCGCCAGTTCGTCCAGGACAACCACTCCAAGTCGCGGCGCGGCGTGCTCCGCGGCCTGCACTACCAGATCCGGCAGCCGCAGGGAAAACTGGTGCGCGTGGTGCAGGGCGAGGTGTTCGACGTGGCGGTGGACCTGCGCCGGAGCTCGCCGAGCTTCGGCCGCTGGGCCGGCACCCACCTGAGCGCGGAGAACAAGCGCCAGCTGTGGATACCCGAGGGCTTCGCCCACGGCTTCGTGGTGCTCAGCGAGACCGCCGAGTTCCTCTACAAGACCACCGACTACTACGCCCCCGAGCACGAGCGCAGCCTGCTGTGGAACGACCCGGAGCTGGGCATCGAGTGGCCGTTCGACGAGCCGCCGCAGCTGTCGGCCAAGGACATCGCCGGCAAGCCTCTGAGCCAGGCGGAGCTGTTTCCATGAAGATCCTCATCACCGGCAGCAAGGGACAGCTCGCCCGCGAACTGCAGACCGAGCTGGCCGGTGAAGGAAAGGTGCTCGCCCTCGGGCACCAGGCGCTCGATCTGGCCGAGGCCGAGCAGATTCGCCAGCAGGTGCGCCTGCTGCGCCCGGACCTGATCATCAACGCCGCCGCCTACACGGCGGTGGACCCAGCCGAGCACGAGCGCGACAAGGCGTTCGCGGTGAATGCCGTGGCCCCGGGGATACTCGCCGAAGAGACCGCGCGGCTCGGCATCCCGCTGATCCACTATTCCACCGATTACGTCTTCGACGGCCGCAAGGCGGCCCCCTTCACCGAAGCCGACACGCCCAATCCGCTCGGCGCCTATGGCGCCAGCAAGCTGGCCGGCGAGCGCGCCGTACAGGCCGTCGACGGACAGCACATGATCCTGCGGACCAGCTGGGTCTACGGCCTGCACGGGCGCAACTTCCTGCTGACGATGATGCGCCTGCTGCAGGAGCGAGACACGGTGTCGGTGGTCAGCGACGAGATCGGCGCCCCCACCTGGGCACGCAGCATCGCTGCGGCGACCGGCGAACTGGTGCGCCGCTGGCGCGCTGGCGAGGGCGAACTGACCGGGCTGTTCCACATGACCGCGCGCGGCGAGACCTCCTGGTACGGCTTTGCCTGCGCCATCGCCGAGCACCTGCACCAGCAGGGCCGGCTACGGGCAACGGTGACCCCGATCCTCTCGCGTGACTATCCCACCGCTGCGCAGCGGCCGCTCAATTCGCGGCTCGATTGCAGCCTGCTGCAGAGCCGCTGGGGCATTGCCCTGCCGGACTGGCAGGTCGCCCTGCAGCAATGCATGACCCAACCGCGCAACAGCGAGGCCAGCCAGCCGGCGCCACAGCCACAGATCGTCTGATCGCCTTGCCCTGACGCGCCGACGCGCTGAATCCGACGCCCGCAACGGTGCATAATGCAGCCGTTCTCCAGGCGTCCCGCATGACTTCGACTTCCTCACCTCGCCGCCCACGCTGGCGCAACCTCCTGCTCCTGGCATTGCTGCTCACGCCGTTGCTCTGGCCGCTGCAGCAGCTGGCCGAGCGCTATTACCGCAACGAGCTGACCGAACAGAACCGGCAGACCCTCGACCTCTACGTCGCCAACCTGCTCGGCACGCTGAACCGCTACGAAGTGCTGCCGCGCATTCTCGGCGACCTGCCCGAGCTGCGTTCGGCGCTGCAGAACACCGAGGTACCGGCGGTGCAGGACCAGGCCAACCGCCTGCTCAAGCAGTTGCAACGGCGCACCGGCGCCGACGTCATCTATCTGATGGATACCCGCGGCATGACCCTGGCGGCCTCCAACTGGGATGCCGAGGACAGCTTCGTCGGCCGCAACTTCGCCTTTCGCCCGTACTTCCGGCAGGCCATGGAGGGCCGGCTGGGGCGCTTCTTCGGGCTCGGCACCACGTCCGGCAAACGCGGCTACTACTTTGGCGCCGCGGTACGCGATGGCGAGCAGATCCTCGGGGTGCTGGTGGTCAAGGTCGACCTGGACAGCACCGAGACGCTCTGGGGTAGCACGCCCGAGCGCCTGCTGGTGACCGACAACTTCGGCGTGGTGATCCTCACCTCGGAGCCGGCCTGGCGTTTTCGTGCCAGCCGCGCACTGACGCTCGACGAACGCGAGCAGATCGCCTTCGACCAGCCCTACCCGACGCTCGAGCCGACCGACCTGACGCTGGACATCGATGCCTGGCTGATCCAGAGCCGCGAACTGAAGGAGACCGGCTGGACGGTGCGCATCCTCGCGCCCATCGCCCTGATCGAGCGGCCGGTGCGCACGGTGGTCGCGATCGGCGCCGCCACGCTGGCGACCGTGCTGCTGCTGATCGGCCTGCTGATGCAGCGGCGCCGGCACTTCCTCGAGCGCCTGGCACTCGATGCCCAGGCGCGACGCGAGCTGGAGTTGCGCGTGCAGGAACGCACCCGCGACCTGGAAGCGCTGAACAGCCGTCTGAAGGTCGAGGTCCTCGAACGCGAACAGGCGCAGCAGGAACTGGTACGCGCGCAGGACGAACTGCTGCAGGCCGGCAAGCTGTCGGCGCTCGGCACCATGAGCGCGAGCATCAGCCACGAGCTGAATCAGCCACTGGCGGCGATCCGCAGCTATGCCGACAACGCCGGCGTGCTGCTCGAACACGACAGGGTCGACGAGGCGCGCAACAACCTGAAGCTGATCAGCGAACTCACGGCGCGCATGGCCTCGATCATCGCCCACCTGCGCGCTTTCGCCCGCCGCGACCAGCATGCCCCGGAGCGGGTAGCGTTGCAGCCGGCGCTCGACGATGCCCTGGCGCTGGTGGCCAAGCGTCGCCAGGCGATGGGCGTGGAACTGGTCCGCGACCTGCCCGAGGCCGCGCTCTGGGTGCAGGCCGGCGAAACGCGGCTGCGCCAGATCCTCGCCAACCTCCTGGCCAATGCCCTCGATGCGCTGGCCGAGCGGCCACCGGAGCGGCGTATCTGGCTGCGCGCCGAGCAGCGGGCCGATGGCGTGCTGCTGAGCCTGCGCGACAACGGTCCGGGCTTCTCGGCCGAAGCGCTCCAGCGCGCACGCGAACCCTTCTTCACCACCAAGACCAGCGCGCAGGGCCTGGGCCTGGGCCTGGCCATCTGCGATACGCTGGTGCGCGCCCTGGGTGGCGAACTGCGCCTGGGCAACAGTGACGAAGGCGGCGCGCTGATCGAACTGCAGCTGCGCTCGGCCGAGCCCGGGCACGCCTTTCCCAGCGAGGATTACCTGCAATGAGCAGCGACAACCGTATCGACGACGGGACCCAGGTGGTGCTGATCGACGACGATCCGCACCTGCGCAAGGCGCTGAGCCAGACGCTCGATCTCGCCGGGCTCAAGGTTGCCTGCCTGGAGGACGCGCGCACCCTCGAGGCACGTCTGCCGGCCGACTGGCACGGCGTGGTGGTCAGCGATATCCGCATGCCGGGCATCGACGGCCTGCAGCTGTTGGCCAACCTGCAGGGCCGCGATGCCGACCTGCCGGTGCTGCTGATCACCGGCCATGGCGACGTACAGCTCGCGGTGCAGGCGATGCGCGCCGGCGCCTACGACTTCCTCGAAAAACCCTTTCCCAGCGAGGCGCTGCTCGACTCGGTACGCCGCGCGCTGGCGCTGCGCCGTCTGGTGCTGGACAACCGCAGCCTGCGCCTGGCCCTGGCCGACCGCCAGCAGCTGGCCGGCCGTTTGCTCGGCCACTCGCCGGCCATGGCCCGCCTGCGCGAACAGATCGGCGCCCTGGCCGGAACCCAGGCCGACGTGCTGATCCTTGGCGAAACCGGCGCCGGCAAGGAAGTCGTGGCGCGCGCGCTGCACGACCTGTCGGCGCGCCGCGACGGGCCCTTCGTGGCGATCAACGCCGGCGCGCTGGCCGAATCGGTGGTCGAGAGCGAGCTGTTCGGCCACGAGCCGGGCGCCTTCACCGGCGCGCAGAAGCGCCGCATCGGCAAGTTCGAGTTCGCCAACGGCGGCACCCTGTTCCTCGACGAGATCGAGAGCATGAGCCTCGACGTGCAGGTCAAGCTGCTGCGCCTGCTGCAGGAACGTGTGGTCGAGCGCCTGGGCGGCAACCAGCTGATCCGCCTGGACATCCGGGTGATTGCCGCGACCAAGGAAGACCTGCGCCAGGCCGCCGATCAGGGCCGCTTCCGCGCCGACCTCTACTACCGGCTGAACGTCGCCCCGTTGCGCATCCCGGCGTTGCGCGAGCGCAACGAGGACATCCTGCTGCTGTTCCAGCACTTTGCCGAGACTGCAGCCGCGCGTCACGGCCTGCCGTCGCGCACGCTCTCGGCCGAGCAGCGCGCCCAGCTGCTGCGCCACGCCTGGCCGGGCAATGTGCGCGAGCTGCAGAACACCGCCGAGCGCTTCGCCCTGGGCCTGGATCTGGGCCTGGACAGCCAGCCGGCAGAGCCGCTCGGCGGTGGCGGCAACCTGCCGGAACAGGTCGAAGCCTTCGAACGGGCGCTAATCGCCGCCGAACTCGCGCGCCCGCACAGTTCCCTGCGCAGCGTCGCCGAAGCGCTCGGCGTGCCACGCAAGACCTTGCACGACAAGCTGCGCAAGCACGGCCTGAATTTCGCCGACGGTGGCGGAACCCCGCCCGACGAACTGGACTGAATGGCGGTTTTCCGCCATCGGTGACGGTCGCTCGGAACCTCGGCGGCACCCGCCCGCATTCCGGGCTAATCTGCTGGAAGCTGCGACCCAGACGGCTTTCCTGGCGCTTTGCCATTGGGTTTTCAGGGGCTGGCTGGTACAACCGCAGGGCCGCAGCCGGACGCTGGCCGATCTGGCACAGCGGTTGCTCAAAGAAACCGCCGAACCTCGCGCAACGTGCTGCCGGTTCACCGCCGGGCCGCTTCTGCGGCTCTCCACAACAAGAGGAAACAACAATGTTCAAACTGACTGCCAAGGCGCTGGCCTGCGCCCTGTCGCTCGGCATCGCCGGTCTGGCCCAAGCCGCCGACCCGATCGTCATCAAGTTCTCTCACGTGGTCGCCGAAAACACGCCGAAAGGCCAGGGCGCCCTGATGTTCAAGAAACTGGTGGAAGAGCGTCTGCCGGGCAAAGTCGAGGTTCAGGTCTACCCGAACTCCTCGCTGTTCGGTGATGGCAAGGAAATGGAAGCCCTGCTGCTGGGCGACGTGCAGCTGATCGCACCGTCGCTGGCCAAGTTCGAGCATTACTCCAAGGGCGTTCAGGTCTTCGACCTGCCGTTCCTGTTCGATGACATCGCCGCGGTAGACCGCTTCCAGAAGGGCGAAGCCGGCCAGCAGCTGCTGCGTTCGATGGAAGACAAGAACATCACCGGCCTGGGCTACTGGCACAACGGCATGAAGCAGCTGTCGGCGAACAAGCCGCTGCGCGAGCCGAAGGATGCCCGCGGCCTGAAGTTCCGCGTACAGGCTTCCGCCGTACTCGACGAGCAGTTCAAGGCCCTGCGCGCCAACCCGCGCAAGATGAGCTTCGCCGAGGTCTACCAGGGCCTGCAGACGGGCGTGGTCAACGGTGCCGAGAACCCGTACTCGAACATCTACTCGCAGAAGATGCACGAAGTGCAGAAGTACATCACCGAGTCCAACCACGGTCTCTTGGACTACATGGTCATCACCAACACCAAGTTCTGGAACGGCCTGCCGAGCGACGTGCGCAGCGAGCTGGAAAGCATCCTGAACGAGGTCACCGTCGAGGTGAACAAGCAGGCCGACGACCTGAACGAGGAAGCCAAGCAGGCCATTCTCGACGCCGGCACCACCGAAATCCTGTACCTGACTCCGGAAGAGCGTGCCAAGTGGCGTGATGCCATGAAGCCGGTCTGGAAGAAATTCGAAGGCGAAATCGGCGCCGACCTGATCAAGGCCGCCGAAGCCTCGAACAAGGCCGAATAAGCCTTGCGAAGGGGCGGGCACAACCTGCCCCTTCTACTCTTGAGCGACACAGACAGATCAGTGAAAAAACAAATCCGCTAGCGAAGACCACGCCACCACCCCAAGGCGTGCGGGCAACGACCCCCGGCGATCCCGGCCCCTGCCACTTCGACGGCCATAACAAGAGTTTTTTCATTGCTCTGTCATGCCAGCCCCCGGCTGGCTTACGGCGCACGCTCCGTGCAGCTCCGATTACCTTGCAGTCCATTCGGGAGATGTCATCCATGAACGCCCTGCGGCGCGTCTGGGACCATTTCGAGGAAGGCTTCATCGCCTTTCTGCTGGCCGCCATGACCTTGGTGACGTTCGTCTACGTCATTCTCAACAACCTCTACACCGTGTTCTACGACCTGGCCGACCGCTTCCCGGGGGCCGAGGACTTCTTCTTCGCGGTGGGCGATTTCATCATCGGCCTGGCGCAGGCCATGACCTGGAGCACGGCGCTGACCAAGGCGCTGTTCGCCTGGCTGATCTTCTTCGGCCTGGCCTATGGCGTGCGCACCGCCGGCCACATCGGCGTGGATGCGCTGGTCAAGCTGGCACCGACCGGCGTGCAGCGCTTCATCGCGATCATCGCCTGCCTGTTCTGCCTGGGTTACGCGGGCCTGTTGACCGTGGCCAGCTTCGAATGGATCCAGACGCTGTTCATCGCCAACATCGGCGCCGAGGACCTCGGCCATGTCGGCGTCAAGCAATGGCACATCGGCCTGATCGTCCCCGTCGGCTTTGCCATGGTGTTCATCCGCTTCGGCGAAATCTTCGTGCGCCTGCTGCGCAAGCAGCAGATCGGCCTCGGCCTGGCCGATGAAGCGGCCGAGGCCACCCGACTGAGCGAGCACGAGGAGCCCAAGCCATGACCATTCTGTTTCTTTTCGCGGTGCTCTTCGCGCTGATGCTGATCGGCGTGCCGATCGCCATTTCCCTCGGCCTGGCCGGCTCGCTGACCATCATGATCTTCAGCCAGGACTCGGTGCGCTCGCTGGCGATCAAGCTGTTCGAGACTTCCGAGCACTACACGCTGCTGGCCATCCCGTTCTTCCTGCTGGCCGGCGCCTTCATGACCACCGGTGGCGTCGCCCGCCGGCTGATCGACTTCGCCAACGCCTGCGTCGGCCACATCCGTGGCGGTCTGGCGATCGGCGCGGTACTGGCCTGCATGCTGTTCGCGGCGCTGTCCGGCTCGTCGCCGGCCACCGTCGCCGCCGTCGGCTCCATCGCCATCGCCGGCATGGTGCGCTCGGGCTATCCGCAGGCCTTCGGTGCCGGCATCGTCTGCAACGCCGGCACCCTGGGCATCTTGATTCCGCCGTCGGTGGTGATGGTGGTCTACGCCGCCGCCACCGAGACCTCGGTCGGCAAGCTGTTCATGGCCGGCGTAGTGCCTGGCATCCTGCTCGGCGGCGCGCTGATGGTGGCGATCTACCTGATCGCGGTGAAGAAGAACCTGCCGGCGCTGCCGCGGGCGACCTTCCGCGAGTGGCTGTCGGCCGCCCGCAAGGCGGTCTGGGGCCTGTTGCTGATGGTGATCATCCTCGGCGGCATCTACTCCGGCATGTTCACGCCGACCGAGGCGGCCGCCGTGGCGGCGGTGTACTCGGCGTTCGTCGCACTGTTCGTCTACAAGGACCTCAAGCTGCGCGATTGCCCGAAGGTGCTGCTGGAGTCGGGCAAGCTGTCGATCATGCTGATGTTCATCATCGCCAACGCCATGCTCTTCGCCCACGTGCTGACCACCGAGCAGATCCCGCAGGCGATCACCTCCTGGGTCATCGAGGCCGGCCTGCAGCCGTGGATGTTCCTGCTGGTGGTGAATATCGTGCTGCTGGTCGCCGGTGCCTTCATGGAGCCGTCGGCGATCATCCTGATCCTCGCGCCGATCCTGTTCCCGATCGCCGTGCAGCTGGGCATCGACCCGATCCACCTGGGCATCATCATGGTGGTGAACATGGAGATCGGGCTGATCACGCCGCCGGTGGGCCTGAACCTGTTCGTCGCCTCGGCAGTGACGGGCATGCCGGTGACCCAGGTGATCCGCGCCGTGCTGCCATGGCTGGCACTGATGCTGAGCTTCCTGATCGTGATCACCTACGTGCCGTCGATCTCCCTGGCACTGCCGGAACTGCTGGGCATGTAACGCGCGCAGCATCCGCCTTTCTTCAGCCCGGCCCAGCGCCGGGCTTTTTTTATCTGGCGACCTTCATGTCTGCATGCCGCTCGGTGGCGTGGCACGGAAAAACGCGCAAGGCGATTTTCCACGCGCGCCGCCGCTCAGGCCGATAGCGGCAATGCGGCGCGGCGGCGGAACCAGCCGGTGACCGACAGGCGATCGACTGCGGTAGGCAGCACCTCGTGCGGGAAGTCGCCGGACATGAACACCGCAAGCGTGCCGGCCAGCGGCGCGACGTCCTGGCTGGCGGCCTCGCCCAGGTACAACCGCAGCGCCCCACCGTGCTCCGGCTGCCAGTCCGGGTTGAGGTAAAACACCGCGGTCACGCACCGGCTGTCGTCATCACGAAAGCGATCCAGATGCGTCTTGTAGAACGCCCCGGGCGGGTACACGGCGAAATGGCATTCGAACTCCTCGAGCCCGAGATAGAGCTCGCGGTTGAGCTGCTGGCGCAGGCCGTCCATCAGCTGCAGGTAGAGATCGCTGGCGGCCGACTGGCCGGGTTCCAGCCAGAGGATATGGTCGCCGCGGATGCCCTCGTGCACCAGCTGGCCCTCACCGCGGCCGACCGCGGCAGGCACCATGGCTCCCTCCGCCTCGCGGCGGCGACACTCTTCGGCGAGACGGAGGGTTTCATGGCTCGGAAGAAACGCACGCTGTACCGACCAGCCACGCTCGGCCAGGTCATCGATGATGCTGGAAAACTGCAAGGTTGAGGCTCCGCGAGAATCGTGTCGCCGCCACAGCGGCCCGTTCGGCGCGCTTCGGGAACGAAGCGCCCGTCTGACATTCAAGATGATGGAGAACAGGGCGCAAGGTCATGCGCCCGACGGTCATTCTGCGGTGTCCGGGGTATCCAGGGGAATGCCCCGCAGCGGCAATTCGTCTGTGACAAATCGCCTTGCCTGCCCGCTCCCTCGACAGCCCGCGCGGCGGCGCCGAAAATGGCGGCCCTTCGACAGGAGATCCCATGCGCGCCCTACTCGCCTTCGCTCTGCTGAGCATCAGCCTCGTCTGCCGTGCCGACGTCTACTCCGACCTCTACGAAACCGCCGGCTGGCCGGATCAGCGCGCCAATTTCACCGATGCGCTGACCGCCGTGCAGCAGCGCTACAAGGACACCCTGCCCGCAGCCGTCTATCAGGCGCTGGTCGACAACAGCAACCGGCGCTTCGCCGCCGAGGCAATCGACAGCCGCGCACAACAGGCGCTGCGCGAGCAGCTGGCCGAGCCGCAGCCGGCGCTGGCGTTCTTCCAATCCGAGCTGGGCCGCAAGATCGTCGCTGCCGAGGTGCTGGCCGGGCGCCGCGAGCAACTGGCGCGCTATGCCAATGGCCTGCCGCGCATCGAGGCCGGGAGCAACCGCCAGTTGCTGATCCGCCATCTGGCACAAGCCCTGCCGGCGAGCGAGGCGGGTGCGGAAGTCAGCCTGGCGTTGGCCGGTGTCGCCGCCGACAGCCTCAGCCAGATGCTGCCTGGGATTCTCGCCAGCGGACAGGCCCAGAGTCTGCTCAACAGCCAGCGCGACCGCCTGCGCGAGCAGATCGAGGGCGACCTGGACAACACCCTGCTGTACATCTACCGCGAGCTGTCCGACGCCGAACTCGAGCAGTACCTGGATTTCGCCCGCTCGGCGGCCGGCCAGGCGTACTACCAGGCGGCGCTGCAGGCCGTGCGGGAAGGCCTGGCGGTCGGCCGCGAGCTATCCGAGCCGAGCGGCCCGCAGGCAGGCCTCTAGCGAGGCACCGGCACCGCCCGGGCCGTGCGTCGGTGGAAAACCGCAAGAATGGTTTTCCACCTTCCCCAGCCCCGACCGTGGGGTAGAGAGCGGCGCCGCCTTTTTCACCGCCACGCCGGTTTCAAGCCGCCCGATGGCCATTCGGGCCCCCGCCGCGGCCAGTCGCTTGGCGATTTCAGTCTCACGCAACTTCACCGCAGGGTGAAAACGGCGGCCCGTCGCCGGGCGCCCGGTAGCGCGGCACTCAAGGCGCCTGCAGCGACTCCAGGCAGCCGGCGAGGTTGTCGGCCAGACGCTCCAGCAGCTGCTCGTAGCCCTGCGGGCCGACCTGCAGTTCCACGCCGAGCACGTCCAGTTCCGCCAGGGTCACCGGCAGGCCGGTGGTCAGCGTCTCGGCCAGGCGCGGGCGCACCGGCGGCTCGCTGAACACGCAGCTCGGGCCGGCCGCCTTCAGCCGTTCACGCATCGCTGCGACGTGCCGTGCGCCCGGCTGGGCCTCGCCGCTGATGGCGAACACGCCGGCATGACTCAGGCCATAGGCCGCCTCGAAATAGTCATAGGCCTCGTGGAAGACGAAGTAGGGCTTGTCGGCGACCTTGGCCAGGCGGCTCTGCAAACGCCGATCCAGCGTCTCCAGGCGTTGCTCGAAGGCGACCAGATTGGCCTGGTAGCGCGGCGCATTCTGCGGATCATGTGCGGCCAGGTCCTCCGCCATGCGCTCGGCGATCGCTCGAGCGTTGGCCGGCAACAGCCAGAGGTGCGCATCGAGGCTGCCGGGCCGATGATCGTGATCGTGCTCGCCGGCCATCGCCTCGGCATCGTGGTCGTGGTCGTGGTCGTGGTCGTGGTCGTG
Organism: Stutzerimonas sp. CXK-1; assembly: GCF_057738225.1. Taxonomy (NCBI): domain Bacteria; kingdom Pseudomonadati; phylum Pseudomonadota; class Gammaproteobacteria; order Pseudomonadales; family Pseudomonadaceae; genus Stutzerimonas; species Stutzerimonas sp. CXK-1. The sequence continues at coordinate 4,072,457 of NZ_CM173217.1, forward strand.
GTCGTGGTCGTGGTCGTCACCATGCTCGCCCGCGGCCTCGGCGGCTTCGCCGAAATGGCGCAGCGTCATGCCCGGCACGTCCTGCACGGCCACGCTCGGCCCGTCGCGTCCCTCGAGCACGCGCGGCAGAAAGCTTTCCAGGTCCGGGCCGACCCAATAGAACAGCTCGGCATCACGGATGGCACGCACGTCCGACGGGCGCAGCGCGTAGTGATGCGCGGAGGCACCCGGCGGCAGCAGGACCTCAGGCTGGCCGACCCCGTCCTGCACGGCGGCGGCGATCAGCTGCAGCGGCTTGATGCTGGTCAGCAGGCGAACGTCAGCGTGAGCGGCGGGGGTGCAGAGCAGTGCACCGGCGATCAGGGGAAGCGAAAAAAGAGCTTTCACGGGCGATACTCGTGCGGGGAAATTGGTACATAATAACGTCTCTCTCCAGACAAGTCGTCGCCATGCCCAAGACTCCCCTGGCCTACACGCCCCATGACCATGATCACTGCGTCAGCAGCGCCCTGGCCGAGGCCGACAGCCTTTGCCTGCGCCAGGGCGTACGCCTGACCGCGCTGCGCCGGCGCGTACTGGAGCTGGTCTGGCAAAGCCACAGGCCGCTCGGCGCCTACGACATTCTCGCCACGCTGAGCGAACAGGATGGCCGCCGTGCCGCACCGCCTACGGTGTACCGTGCCTTGGATTTCCTGCTCGAGAACGGCCTGGTGCACCGCATCGCCTCGCTCAATGCGTTCATTGGTTGCAGCCACCCGGAGCACCCGCACCAGGGCCAGTTCCTCATCTGCCGCAACTGCCACACGGCCATCGAGCTGGAGCAGGCGAGCATTGCCGAGGCCATCGAGAGCGCTGCGCGCACGGTGGATTTCGCGGTCGAGACCCAGACCGTCGAGGTGGTCGGCCTGTGCGCCCCGTGCCGGAGCGCGGCATGAGCGACAGCCTGATCCGCCTGCATGACGTGCACGTCGGCTTCGCCGGCAAGGCGGTGCTCGAAGGCGCCGATCTCGAGGTCCATGCCGGCGAGATCGTCACCCTCATCGGCCCCAACGGAGCCGGCAAGACCACTCTGGTGCGGATCGTGCTCGGCCTGCTCAAGCCCGATCGCGGCGAGATCTGGCGCAAGCCGGACCTGCGCGTGGGCTACATGCCGCAAAAGCTGCACATCGACGCCACCCTGCCCTTGTCCGTGCTGCGCTTCCTGCGCCTGGTGCCGGGGGTGGACCGTGCCCGCGCGCAGGCGGCGCTGGTCGAAGTGGGCGCCGAACAGGTGATCGACAGCCCGCTGCAGCGCATCTCCGGCGGCGAGATGCAGCGGGTGCTGCTGGCCCGCGCGCTGCTGCGCGAGCCGCAGCTGCTGGTGCTCGACGAGCCGGTCCAGGGTGTCGACATCGCTGGCCAGGCCGAGCTCTACCGGCTGATCGGCCGGCTGCGCGAGCGCTACGGCTGCGGCGTGCTGATGGTCTCGCACGACCTGCATCTGGTGATGAGCGCCACCGATCAGGTGGTCTGCCTGAATCGCCACGTCTGCTGTTCCGGGCATCCGGAGCAGGTCAGCGCCGACCCGGCCTTTGTCGAGCTGTTCGGCCAGGACGCCCGCAGCCTGGCGATCTACCACCACCAGCACGATCACCGCCATGACCTGCACGGCAGCGTGGTCACCGGCCAAGGCCACGTTCACGGCCCGAACTGCAAGCACTAGACAGAGCATCAGATGCCCGATTTCCTGCTCCACGCCCTGCTCGCCGGCCTCGCCCTGGCGCTGGTCGCCGGCCCACTCGGCTCCTTCGTCGTCTGGCGGCGCATGGCCTATTTCGGCGACACCCTGTCCCACGCCGCGCTGTTCGGTGTCGCCCTTGGGCTGATGCTCGACGTCAACCTGACCCTGGCGGTGACCGTCGGCTGCGTGCTGCTCGCGTTGTTGCTGGTCACCCTGCAGCAGCGCCAGCCGCTGGCCTCGGACACCCTGCTGGGGATCCTCGCGCATAGCACGCTGTCGCTGGGCCTGGTCTCGCTGAGTTTCATGGACGATGTGCGCATCGACCTGATGGGCTATCTGTTCGGCGACCTGCTCGCGGTGGGTAGCGCGGATCTGGCCTGGATCGTCGGCGGCAGCGCCCTGGTGCTGCTGCTGCTCGTACCGCTGTGGCGGCCGCTGCTGGCAATCACCGTGCACGAGGAGCTGGCCAAGGTCGAAGGCCTGCCGGTGGCGGCGATCCGCCTGGCGCTGATGCTGTTGATCGCGGTGATCATCGCCGTGGCGATGAAGATCGTCGGCGTGCTGCTGATCACCTCGCTGCTGATCATTCCCGCCGCCGCCGCCCAGCGTCACGCACGGACCCCCGAGCAGATGGCGCTGGGCGCCAGCGTGCTGGGCATCGTCGCAGTGTGCCTCGGGTTGACGCTGTCCTGGTTCGAAGACACTCCGGCCGGCCCGTCCATCGTGGTCAGCGCCGCCGCGTTGTTCCTGCTCAGCTTCGCCTGGCCGAAGCGCGCATGACCGATCTCAAGTACCTGCGCGGCTACCCCGAGCCGCTGCTGGCCCAGGTGCGCCAGCTGATCGCCGAGGAGCGTCTGGGCGATTATCTGCAGCGACGCTATCCCGGCCGGCATCAGGTGCAGAGCGACAAGGCGCTGTACGGCTACGTGCAGACGCTCAAGCAGGAGTACCTGAAAAGCGCCCCGCCGATCGACAAGGTGCTCTACGACAATCGCCTGGACCTGACTCACCGCGCGCTCGGCCTGCATACCGCGGTGTCACGGGTGCAGGGCGGCAAGCTCAAGGCGAAGAAGGAAATCCGCGTCGCCGCGCTGTTCCGCGAGGCGGCGCCGGAATTTCTGCAGATGATCGTGGTGCACGAGCTCGCCCACCTGCGCGAAAGCGAGCACAACCGTGCGTTCTACAAGCTCTGCGAGCACATGCTGCCGGGCTACGGGCAGATCGAGTTCGACCTGCGGCTGTTCCTGCATTGGCGGGAGCTGCAGGACCGCTGAAGAGGCGCCCCGCGTGGATGGCTGCGGCCATCCACCCTACGTCCCGCTGGCACCGAAGCCTGCGTAGGGTGGAAAACTCGCGAAGCGATTTTCCACGCGTCAGACCAGGTTACGCCTCATGCCGGACCTGGCACCTCATCCGCGTGGATGGCTTCGGCCATCCACCCTACGCCGATCCTTTACGCCGGGATCGTTGCCGCTGCGGCCTCGCGCGCCCAGACCCGATGCTGGCCAAGCGCCTGGGCGAAGTTGCCGAATACCGCATCGACGTCATCGCCCTCCAGCAACCCGGCATCGGAGGTGAGGTTCAGCGTCGCCAGCATCTGCCGCGCGTCGCCGAGCAGTACCACCGGCTTGAGGTGCTTGTAGGCCTCCAGCAGGTAATGCTTGGCCTCGCCGGACTTGGCCATGGCCGCCGCCGCATCGGCACCACCGGGGACGAACACCGCGTCGAACATCACCGAGGGCATGCCGTCCATCGCGGCATCGACCGCCAGCATCTGGCCGTCCGCGGTTTTCACCGGGGCCGGCGACGGGCCGATGATCTTGGCCAGCGCGCCCTGCTCGGCCAGCTTGGCCTTGAATGCGTCGATCGCCGCACCATCGACGCCATTGGCCACCAGGATCGCCACCTTGCGCGACTTGATATTGCCCGGTACGTGATTCATCAGGCTCAGCGCCGGCGAGCTCTGCGGGGTTGGCGTCTTCGGCGCTACGGTCGGCGCGCTCGGCACCGGCAGGCCGAGGTTTTCGGCCACGCGGCGGGCCAGCTCCAGGTCGATGTTGGCGAGGATTTCGTTGACCTGCCGCTCGCGGATGAACACCCGCTCCACCTTGCCCAGCTCGAAGGTGTAGGCGCCGATGATGTGCTCCTTCTCCGGCTCGCTCATGCTGTTCCAGAACAGCGTGGCCTGGGAGAAGTGGTCGCCGAAGGATTCGCTGCGGTTGCGGATCTTGTGCCCCTCGACCCGCTCCGGATAGCTCTCGAAGCCGCCGCCCTGGGCCGCCGGCGGGGTTTCCTTGGGCCAGCCGCTGTCGATCGAGTTGGGCTCGTAGTTGGCGCGGCCCTTGTTGATCGTCTGGCGATGGAAGGCGTCGCGCTGGTTGTTGTGGAACGGGCACAGCGGGCGGTTGATCGGGATCTCGTGGAAGTTCGGCCCACCGAGACGCAGCAGCTGGGTGTCGGTGTAGGAGAACAGCCGGCCCTGCAGCAGCGGGTCATTGGTGAAGTCGATGCCCGGCACGATGTGGCCGATGTGGAAGGCGGCCTGCTCGGTCTCGGCGAAGAAGTTGTCCGGGTTGCGATTGAGGGTCATCTTGCCGAGCTTCTGCACCGGCACCAGCTCCTCGGGGATGATCTTGGTCGGGTCGAGCAGGTCGAAGTCGAACTTGTGCTCGTCGGCCTCCTCGACCACCTGCACGCCCAGCTCCCACTCGAAGTAGTCGCCCATCTCGATGGACTCCCACATGTCGCGGCGGTTGAAGTCAGGGTCCTTGCCGGCGATCTTCAGCGTCTCGTCCCAGACCAGCGAGAAAGCACCGGCCACCGGCTTCCAGTGGAACTTGACGAAGCGGCTGACGCCCTCGGCGTTGATCAGGCGGAAGGTGTGCACGCCGAAGCCTTCCATCGCCCGGTAGCTGCGCGGCAGGGCGCGGTCGGACATGGTCCAGAGCACCATGTGTGCGGACTCAGGCGTCAGCGAGACGAAGTCCCAGAAGGTGTCGTGGGCCGATTGCGCCTGCGGGATCTCGTTGTGCGGCTCGGGTTTCACCGCGTGGACGAAGTCCGGAAACTTGATGGCGTCCTGAATGAAGAACACCGGCATGTTGTTGCCGACCAGGTCGAAGTTGCCCTCGTCGGTGTAGAACTTGGTGGCGAAGCCGCGCACGTCGCGCACGGTGTCCGCCGAGCCGCGCGAGCCCTGCACGGTGGAGAAGCGCACGAATACCGGGGTCTCCTTGCCCTTTGCCGAGAGGAACGAGGCCTTGGTCAGCTGGCTGTGGTCGTCGTAGCTGACGAACACGCCGTGTGCGGCGGCACCGCGCGCGTGCACGATGCGCTCGGGGATGCGCTCGTGATCGAAGTGGGTGAGCTTCTCGCGCATGATGAAGTCTTCGAGCAGCGAGGGCCCACGGCCGCCGGCCTTGAGGGTGTTCTGGTTATCGGCGATCTTCACGCCCTGATTGGTGCGCAGCGCCTCGCCGGTGGCGTCCGAGCGAAAGCGTTCCAGCTGGTCGAGCTTGGCATTGTGGTTGCCGCGGTCGACGGTATCGGTGCCAGCCAGTTCGCTCTGTTTGGGGGTCTTGTCGGTCATCTTGGGCCTCGGTGAAGGGTGTTTCCGAAACCGTGGTGAACCCACCGCTGGGGCGCGCCTTTTCCACGGTGCTCCGGTAACTGACCCGCCGAAGTCCGACAAGGTCGGTGCCGCGGCAATTTGCTTTGCCGATCGACCCGATAGGCAATGCCTATGAACGCACGCCGGCGGCTGAAGCCTGAGCACCAGTTGCGCTAGAATGCCCGGCTTTCGCCGGCTATCCCGGCCAGGAACGACCGCACCCACAAGGTTCGCCCGTGATCGAATTCCAGCAAGTCCATAAAACCTATCGGGTTGCCGGCCGCGAAGTACCGGCGCTGCGGCCGACCGACCTGTGCATCGAGGCCGGTGAAGTATTCGGCCTGATCGGTCACTCCGGCGCCGGCAAGAGCACCCTGCTGCGCCTGATCAACCGCCTGGAGGAACCCTCGGGCGGGCGCATCCGGGTCAATGGCGAGGACGTCACCGCGCTGGATGCCGACGGCCTGCGGCGCTTCCGCCAGCGCGTCGGGATGATCTTCCAGCACTTCAACCTGCTGATGTCCAAGACCGTGGCCGACAACGTCGCCATGCCGCTGCGCCTGGCCGGCCAGCTGTCGCGTGGCGAGATCGATGCCCGGGTCGCCGCGCTGCTCGAGCGCGTCGGCCTCAAGGACCATGCGCGCAAGTATCCGGCGCAGCTCTCCGGCGGCCAGAAGCAGCGCGTCGGCATCGCCCGCGCACTGGCCACCGAGCCAGGCATCCTGCTCTGCGACGAAGCCACCAGCGCGCTCGACCCACAGACCACGGCATCGGTGCTGCAACTGCTGGCCGAGATCAACCGCGAGCTGAAGCTGACCATCGTGCTGATCACCCACGAGATGGACGTGATCCGCCGCGTCTGCGACCGCGTGGCGGTGATGGACGGCGGCGACATCGTCGAGCTGGGCCCGGTCACCCAGGTGTTCCTGCACCCGCAGCATCCGACCACCCAGCGCTTCGTGCTCGAGGACGAGGCGGTCGACGAACGCGAGCAGCACGACGACTTCGCCCATGTGCAGGGCCGCATCCTGCGCCTGACCTTCCAGGGCGAGAGCACCTACCAGCCACTGCTGGGTACGGTCGCACGCGAAACGGGCGTCGACTTCTCGATCCTCTCCGGGCGCATCGACCGCATCAAGGACACCCCCTATGGCCAGCTGACCCTGGCCCTCACCGGCGGTGACATGCAGGCGGCCCTGACGCGCTTCGATCACGCCGATGTACATGTGGAGGTCTTGCGCTGATGGATGCCTTGTTCGGCTCGCTGTTCACCAACGTCGACTGGTACGAGATCTGGCTGGCCACCCTCGACACCCTGCTGATGCTCGGCGGCTCGCTGCTGTTTACCATCCTGCTCGGCCTGCCGCTGGGCGTGCTGCTGTTTCTCAGCGGCCCCCGCCAGCTGTTCGAGAACCGCCCGCTGTACGCGGCGCTGTCGTTCGTGGTCAACGTGCTGCGTTCGCTGCCGTTCATCATTCTGCTGATCGTGATGATTCCCTTCACCGTGCTGCTGACCGGTACCTCGCTCGGCGTGGCCGGGGCCATTCCACCGCTGGTGGTGGGCGCCGCGCCGTTCTTCGCGCGGCTGGTGGAGACCGCGCTGCGCGAGGTCGACCGCGGCATCATCGAGGCGACCCAGGCGATGGGCGCGACGACGCGGCAGATCATCTTCAGCGCATTGCTGCCCGAGGCCCGGCCGGGCATCATCGCCGCCATCACCGTCACTGCCATCACCCTGGTGTCCTACACCGCGATGGCCGGCGTGGTGGGTGCCGGCGGCCTTGGCGACCTGGCCATCCGCTTCGGCTACCAGCGCTTCCAGACCGACGTGATGGTCGTCACCGTGGTCCTGCTGCTGGTGCTGGTGCAGGTGCTGCAGAGCGTTGGCGACCGCCTGGTGACCCACTTCTCCCGCAAATGAACCTGGGCGCGCGAACCCCGCACGCCGCTCCATCCAAGGAACCGAACGATGAAGAAACTGATTGCCGCCCTGGCCACCGTGGCCGCCTTCTCCGCCCAGGCCGCCGACGAGCTGAACGTCGCGGCGACCGCCGTGCCGCACGCCGAGATCCTCGAGTTCGTCAAACCGAAGCTGGCCGAACAGGGCGTGGAGCTGAATGTGAAGGTCTTCACCGACTATGTGCAGCCGAACATCCAGGTCGCCGAGAAGCGTCTGGACGCCAACTTCTTCCAGCACCAGCCGTACCTCGACGAGTTCAACAAGGGCAAGGGCACCGAGCTGGTCAGCGTCGCCGGCGTGCACATCGAGCCGTTCGGCGCCTACTCGAGCAAGCTCAAGTCGCTGGAAGAACTGCCCGACGGCGCCAACGTGGTGATCCCCAACGACGCCACCAATGGCGGCCGCGCCCTGCTGCTGCTGGCCAAGGCCGGCGTGATCACGCTCAAGGACGGCGCCGGCATCACCGCCACGCCGAAGGACATCGCCGAAAACCCCAAGCACATCAAGGTGCGTGAGCTGGAAGCCGCGACCCTGCCGCGCGTGCTGACCCAGGTCGATCTGGCGCTGATCAACACCAACTATGCGCTGGAAGCCAAGCTGAACCCGACCCAGGACGCCCTGGTGATCGAAGGCAGCGACTCGCCCTACGTGAACATCCTCGTCGCCCGCCCGGACAACAAGGACAGCGACGCCATGCAGAAACTGGCCGCCGCGCTGCACAGCGATGAGGTGCGCCAGTTCATCAACGAGAAGTACAAGGGCGCCGTCGTCCCGGCGTTCTGATCGGCGCCAGCCACCTGCGATGCCCAGGGCCCCGGAAGCGATTCCGGGGCCTTTTTTTGATCGAGCGCCTTCCCATGAGGCCAGCCTTGCCTGGCCGCTACGGGCCGGCGGCCTGCGTGCGAAAGCAGATGCCGGCACGGCACCGCCGGCCAGGGGAGCGGCGACGCGCATGCCGGCTCGCTCCGCGCGCGCAGCGGCTGCCATAATCGAGCGCCTGATCGCGGAGTCATCGCCATGCAGATCGACGAAGAGCTGACCCTGAAAAAGCTCGAGGTCTTCCTCACCTTCATGCGCAGCTGCAACATGGGCAAGGCCGCGGCGGAGCTCAACACCAGCAATGTCAGCGTGCACCGCGCCATACACTCGCTGGAAAGCGCCCTGCGCTGCCCGCTGTTCAAGCGCGAGGGGCGCAACCTGATCCCGCTGGAAAGCGCCTTCGTCCTCGAGGAACGTGCCCAGCAGCTGGTCAAGGACGTGCTCGAGACGGTGCGCCGCACCCGCGAAGCGGCCGGCTTCTCCGCCGAGCGCTTCAAGCTCGGCGCGCTCTATTCGTTGACGGTCAAGACCGTGCCGCAGCTGATCATGGGCCTGAAGCTGCGCCGCAGCGAACTCAACATCGACCTGATCCTGGGCTCCAACGTCGACCTGCTCTACAAGCTGAAGAACATGGAGCTGGATGCGATCCTCGTGTCGCTCAACGAGAGCGTCGCCGACCCCGACTGCGAGCAGGTCGAGCTGTTCTCCGACGACATCTTTCTCGCCGCACCAGCCGATTCGCCCTTTGCCGAGCAGGCCGAGGTCGATCTCAGTGATCTGCGCGACGCCACCTTCATCACCCTGTCGCAGGGCTTCGCCACCCATCAGGACGGCCGGCGGGTGTTCGAGCTGGCCGGCTTCGAACCCAAGGTGGCGATGCAGGTGAACGACATCTTCACCCTGCTCAGCATGGTCAATTCCGGGGTGGGCTACGCCCTGCTGCCGGGGCGCGTGGGCATGGTCTACGAATCGCGCGTGCGGCTGATCCCGTTGCAGGCGCGTTATCACCTGCAACAGCACATCGGCGTGGTGTTCCTCAAGGCCAAGGAGCGCGACCCCAACCTGCTGGCGCTGCTCGCCGAATGCCGGATGTATGCGCGGCGTGCGCTGGAGCACAACGGCCACGGCACACCGTAGGGTGGAAAACCCGCGCAGCGGTTTTCCACGCGTCGCCATATGGCCAGCCGGATCGGGGGGATGGCTGCCGAGCGGTGGAAGAGGCTTCGCCGTCTTCTACCCTACGTCCGCTGTGTTGGGCAACGTAGGATGGATAACGCGAAGCTTATCCACGCAGCCTTTGGCAACGTCGCAGGATCACGATGACGCCGATGCCTCGTGTGGATGCTCAACGCCACGGTGGAAGAGGCTTCGCCGTCTTCCACCCTACGTCCGCTGTGTTGGGCAACGTAGGGTGGATAACGCGAAGCTTATCCACGCAGCCTTTGGCAACGTCGCAGGATCACGATGACGCCGATGCCTCGTGTGGATGCTCAACGCAACGGTGGAAGAGGCTTCGCCGTCTTCCACCCTACGACTGCATGACTAGGCGACGGCTGTCTGCCCGGACGCGACCGGAGCGGGCCGGCCCAGGCTTTGCGCCACCACATCGCCGACCATGTCCGCGGTGATCGCGCTCAGCGTCCAGCCCAGGTGCCCGTGGCCGGTGTTGTAGAACACGCACGGCGAGCTGCCGCGGCCGACCTTGGGCATCATGTTCGGCATCATCGGGCGCAGGCCGGCCCAGGGCACCACGCTGCGGGTGTTGACGCCGGGGAAGCACTGGTTGACCCAGTCCACCAGCGGGCGGATGCGATCGGCACGGATGTCACGGTTGTAGCCGTTGAACTCTGCGGTGCCGGCGACGCGGAAGCGGTCGTCGCCCAGGCGGCTGCTGACCAGCTTGGTTTCGTCGTCCAGCAGGCTGACGGTCGGAGCCGAGGCGCGGCTGACCTCGTCGGTCAGGTTGACGGTGATCGAGTAGCCCTTGACCGGGTAGATGTTCACCCGGTCGCCGAGCTGGGCTGCCAATGCACGGCTGGCGGTGCCGGCGCAAACCACCAGGCCGTCGAACTCCAGCCGCTCGTCACCGCCAACGCCAGCGAGGATCACGCTGGCACGCTTGCCGTCGCTGGCCACCGACTTCACATCGGCACCGTAGCGGCAGCGCACGCCGAGCCGCTCGATGGCGGTGGCCAGGCCGTGGGTGAACTTGTGGATATCACCGGTGGAATCGCATTCGGTGTAGTAGCCGCCGTAATAGGTGCCGGCCAGGGTCGGCTCGATGGCACGCATCTCTTCCGGCGTCACGCTGCGCCGCGGCAGGCCGCCTTCGGCGAGCAGGCGTGAAACCTCAGCGGCATGATCGAAGCCGGCCTTGTCGCGGTAGATGTGCAGGATGCCCTTCTTCTTCAGGTCGAAGTCGATGCCTTCGGCTTCGGCCCAGGCGAACAGATGCTCGCGCGCGGCGATGGCCAGCCGAGCAGTCTCGACGGTGTTCTTGCGGTAGTTGGGGATCGAGCCGATGAACTCGGCGAACCAGGAGAGCTTGTGCCAGCTGGGCTTGGGATTGACCAGCAGCGGCGCATCGCTCTTGAGCATCCACTTGAGGCCCTTGACGATGGTCGACCAGTGGTTCCAGACCTCGGCATTGGACGCCGACAGCTGGCCGCCATTGGCGAACGAGGTCTCCATGGCCGCGTAGCGGTGCTTTTCCAGCAGGGTGACCGAGAAGCCGCGCTTGGCCAGGGCATAGGCGGTGGTGACGCCGGTGATGCCGCCACCGATGACTGCGATTGTTTTCATTGTTGCGCTCCAGAACGTCAGGGGGTCATAGCCCGTGCGCCCAACGCGCGGCGGGCGCCCCCTCTGTTCTGGACCTGAGAGATTCACGAGCGCGTGACGCGGCTCGCTTGCTCCTTCGGTGCGCCCGGCGACGAAAACCGGGCGGCTCTTCAGAGTGTCAGCAGTGATAGCGGTCCTTTTGCCTGAGAGTTTCCGGGGCGGTTGCTCCTTCGGCGCTGCCATGCGGCAGTCTCTCCCGCTAGCACATCGACCCGCGCCCGCTGCCTGCGGCAATCGGTCGCGAATCGAGGGTTACCCTGCCAGAAAAAACCGTTGCTGTAACCCCCGGCTTTGGCCTGGGGCCACGCGGCGCTCTTGCGGGCCTGTGCCAGGGCGTGCAGCCGTCGTAGGGTGGATGGCCTCAGCCATCCACGCGGTGAGGGTTACGCGCAGCCTTTTCCACCTTTGCTGCTGCGTCTCAGCCGAGCAGCCCGCGCATGACGAAGAACAGCAGCGACGGCCCGAGCAGGCAGCCCAGCGCGGTATAGAACGCGGCGGTCAGGCAACCGTAGGGCACCAGCTTCGGATCGGTGGCCGCCAGGCCGCCGGCCACGCCGCTGGAGGTGCCGATCAGGCCGCCGAAGATCACCGCCGAGCGCGGGTTGTTCAGGCCGATCAGCGGGGCGACGAAGGGCGTGGCCACCATCACCAGGATCGCCTTGACCAGGCCGGCGGCGATCGACAGCGCCATCACCTCGGAGCTGGCGCCAATCGCCGCACCGGTGACCGGGCCGACGATGTAGGTCACCGCACCGGTGCCGATGGTGGTGAGGCTGACCGCATCGGTGTAGCCGAAGGCGATGGCCACCGCGACACCGGCGATGAACGAGGAGAACACCCCGACGAACAGCGCCAGCACACCGACCATCCCGGCGCGCTTGAGCTCTTCGACGCTGACGCCGAAACCGGTAGCGACGATGGCGAAGTCACGCAGCATGGCGCCGCCGAGCAGGCCGATACCGGAGAACAGGGCGATATCCACCAGGCCTTTCTGCCCGCCGGTGACCACGCCGCCGATGTAGGAGAGCAACAGGCCGATGAGGATGGCCACCGCCGAGCCGTGCAGACGGCCCTTGGTGAGCTTGTCGGACAGCCAGTAGGACAGCCACATGGTTGCGCCGATGAGGGCGAAGCCGCTGATCATGCCGTAGCCGGTGACCACTTTCATGAGCGATTCGTACATGGCCATTACCCCCGTGCGCTGCTGGCGGTGGGCTTGGCGGTGGCAACCGGCTCGGCCTCAGACTTTTTTCGGCCGATGCGGTCCAGCACCGGGACCAGGGCGAAGGCCAATACCACCGCGGCGATGCCGGCGAGAATCGCCATCGGGCCGCCGGACAGCGCGCCGTAGACGTTCTGCTGCGCGGCCATGGCGACCACGATTGGGATGTAGACGGCGCTCCAGAACTTCACGCCCTGTTCGGTTTCCGGCTTGAACAGGCCGCGGTTCTTCAGGTAACTGCCGACGAGGATGAGCAGCACCATGGCGATGCCGACACCACCGACGTTGGCCGGTACGCCGATCAGCTTGCCGAGCAGCTCGCCGACGAAGATGCCGGTGAGGGTACACAAGGCCAGGAAGGCCACACCAAAGATGATCATTGTTCTTGTCCTTTTGGTTGCGCCGGCCTGCAGAGGGCCTGGCGCGTGTTGTCGAGGTCGTTGTTGTTATCCATCGATCAGCGGGCGAGTCAGGCGAACGCGCCCTTATGCACGTGTTTATCGGCTCCGGCTGCCCTCCTGACGCAGCAAGGCGTCCAGTGTGTCGAGCCGGGCGCCGTCGAAGGCGGCCAGCGTACCCTGTTCGAAAACCCGCCGCGCCAGGCCGGTGAGCACCTGGCCCGGGGGCAGTTCGATCTGCAGACGCACCCCGCGCTCGTAGGCGGTGCGCAGGGTGCCGTGCCAGTCGACGACGCGGCACATGTTGAAGGCGAGGTCGTCGCGCAGGCGCTCGCTATCGAATATCGGGCGTGCGGACGAGCTGCTCAGATAGCGAATTTGCGGAGCGCGCAGGCTGACGCCGGCGAAGGCTTCGGCCAGCTCACGCGCCGGCTGCTCGAGCAACGCGCAGTGCGATGGCACGCTCATCGCCAGACGCCGCGCACAGGAGGCACCGAGGGCCTTGGCGCGAGCGGCGACCGCGGCCATGGCGGCATCGCTGCCGGCGATGACGAGCTGGTTGTCGGCGTTGATATTGGCCAGGTAGACGGGCGCCTTGGCCTCCGCCAGCAGGCCTTCGACCGTGCTCAGCGACAGACCGAGGATGGCGGTCATGCCATAGCCGTGCGGGTAGGCCTGCTGCATCAGCTCGCCACGCAGCGAGACCAGCCGCACCGCATCGCGATAGTCCAGTGCCCCGGCGACCACCGCTGCGGCGTAGGCACCGATGGACAGCCCGGCGACGTAGTCCGGCCGCTGGCCATCACGCATCAGCAGGCGCGCCCCGGCGACCCCGGCGATCAGCAGGCAGAGCTGCACGGCACGGGTCGATTGCAGCGCCTCGGCCGAATCGAGCAGCAGCGCATCCTCACCCAGCACCGCACTGGCCTGCGTCAGGCATTCGTGCACTTCGGGCTCCTGCGGCAGGCGCTGGAGCATGCCGGGTTTCTGCGCGCCCTGGCCGGGAAAGGCGAACAGGCTGCTCATGCGGCACGCTCCGCGACCCAGGGATCGCTGACCAGGCGCGGCCCGGCGGCGGTCTTGAGCAGCACCCGCGCCGCGCCGCCGGCCCATTCGCTGAGCGCCACGCCGCCGAGCGGGGTTTGCAGTTGCAGGTCGACGCGGCAGGCGCGGCCTTCCAGCAGCTGCAACAGCGGCCGCGCCTCGCTACGCGGCAGCGGTTGTTCGGCCCTGAGCAGCAGGTCGAGATCGCTGTCCGGATGCGCCGCCGGCAGTCCGCTGGCGAGCTGGAAGCCCGCCGAGCCGGTGACGCCCCAGACGTGCCCCAGCGCATCGAGCAGCGGGCGCAGTTCGGCGAGCACGCGGAACACCGGCAGGTCCTCGACAGCCTGGCGCCCGCGCATATCCTCCGGCGCCAGCCGGCGGCTGATCGCCGTGAGCGGCATCGTTGCGGCCAGACGCTGATCGCGCGTGGCACCACGCAGGCCGACCGCCACCTGTCCCGGCGCGACGACGGCACGCCGCACCACCACCGGCTGGCCAGCGGCGAGCACGGCGAGCGCCCAGGCCGGGGCATCGGCCGGCAACTGCTCGGGGCGCATGCCCCAGAGCAGGTCGTGGGGCCGCGGATGTTCAGGCTGGTACATGGCAGTCTCCTGCTCTTGTTGTTGGTTGCCGGGTTACCGGCGGGGCCGGCGGCCGCTTCGACGGCCGCCAGCCGTTACCACTGCGCGCGCAACAGTTCGCGCACCCTGGACGACGCGGCGCGGTTCGGCGCGCCGAGGCGGCCGCGCAGGTCGCTGCTGCTGCCAATGTCCGCGACGGCCTTGATCAGGCAGTCGCGCACACGCGCCAGGTCATCCGCCGAGGGCTGCTCGATGCTGTCCACGGCGAGGGTTTCCCAGAGCAGGCCGAGGGTCGCGTAGTTGTCGATGTCGTAGGCCATCGGCGGCACCGATTCAGCCAGGGCTTCCAGCTCCTCGACGCTGCGCAGGGTGATGCGCGCCGCGGCGGCCTTGCCCATGGCATGCACCATCACGCCCGGATCGCGCAGGGCGATGATCCGCTGGGCCTGATAGCCGTGGGCGAGAAAGGCGCCGGACATGGCCTTGCCCACCAGCAGCGCGATCACCGGGTGCCCGGCCAGCCGTGCGCGGGCATAGCCGTCCACCGCACCGGCCAGCGCCTGGTGAATGCCCAGCGCCTCCTCGCGGCGGCCATAGGCCTGGCTCGGCACATCGACCACGGCGACCACGACGCGCTTGTCGGCCTTGTGGCGATCCGCCTCGATCACCTCGTCCAGCGCCTGGCCCAGCGCCCAGCCTTCGAGCAGGCCGACCTCGCCATGGCGCGCGCGCGGGAAGGGATTCGCGGCGTCCGGCACCACGGCGATATAGCGGGCGGCGCGCTTACCGAGCGTGCCGTCGACCACCTTCAGCGAGGCCGGATAGCCCGCCAGTACCTGACCGCCGTCCAGGGCTTGCAACCAGTTCAGTCCACGGCTCATTGGGCATCTCCTTCGTAGAGGGCACGCACGGCGGCGGCATCGAGCTGCGTGCGGGTGTCGACGTCGGCCAGGCGCTGGAGGAACCAGGCGTGGCGGCGGCTGCGCGGCTGCAGCGGCTTGCCGAGGGCGAACAGTTCGTGCAGTTGCGCGCGGATGGCATCGGTGTCGTCGGCCACGTAGGCGTCCACCAGACCCGAGGCGTAGCGCTGCTCGCCGCCGGTCAGGCTCCAGATGAAGGGCCGGTCGCGCGAGTCGTACTCGTCGAGGCCGGCTTCCTGTTCGATCACCTGCGGACCGTTGAGGCCGATGCGCGCCTCGCGGGTGGCGATCAGGTAGCTGCACAGGCCCGAGGCGATGCCCATGCCGCCGAAGCAGCCGACCGAACCGGCGACCACGCCGATCACCGGCTGGTACTCGCGCAGCTCGACGATAGCGGCCTGGATTTCGGCGATGGCCGCCAGGCCCAGGTTGGCTTCCTGCAGGCGCACGCCGCCGGTTTCCAGCAGAAGCACGGCGCGGGTGGGGATGCCGTTGCGGTTGTCTTCGGCAGCCAGTTCCAGCGCGCCGGCGATCTTCGCGCCGCCGACTTCGCCCATGCTGCCGCCCTGGAAGGCGCCTTCGATGGCGGCGATCACCGCCGGCTGGCCGTCAAGGGTGCCCTTGGCGACCACCACGCCATCGTCGGCCTGGGTGACGATGCCCTGCTTCGGCAGCCAGGGCGAGGTGACGCGGTCGAACGGATCGAGCAGTTCGCGGAAGCTGCCGTCATCCAGCAGCGCGCGGGCGCGATGGCGCGCACCGAGTTCGACGAAGCTGCGCGACTCGAGTAAACGGGCCACGGTGTTAGCGGACATATCAGTCATGGCCGACCTCCTCCAGTCCCTGCTCCAGGCGCAGACGCACTACGCCGGGTGTGGCCCCAAAATCGTGGATGTCGATGTTCAGCGCCGGCAGGTTCTGCTCGCGGAACATCCGCTCGAACAGGTTCTTCCAGCGCTGCTCGGCACCATTGACCGAGGTGACCACCTGGATCGCCAGCTTGCCGGCCTGGCCGGGCTGCAGCAGCACTTCCAGATCGCCCGAGCCGACCACGCCGACCAGGGCCTTGCCACGGGCGGGCTGCCCGGCGGCGAATTCGAAAGACAGGGTTTCCATGTTCAGTTGCTCCCAGTCGGCGCCGGCGCATGCGGCGCCAGGCGGTCGAGGAAAAGGGTGGCGGCCAGCAGGTCGGCGGCGCCGCCCGGCGAGGCATTGAGGGCGAGCATGTCGCGATCGAGCAGGCGCAGCTGGCGACGACCGGCGAGGCTGGCGGCACCACCGGCTTCGAGCACGGCACGGGCACCGGCCTGCATGCGGGTCAGCCCTTCGAGGCCGGCGCGGTGCAGCACGCAGGTGTCGCTCAGGCTGCTCATGATCGCCAGCAGTGCATCGAGCCTGGCGTTCTGCTCACCGACGCCGGCGCGGCGACTGGCCAGCAGTTGCGGCAAGCCGTGCGCGATGACCGCGGGAAAGCCGTGCTGCGCCTGTTCGCGGGCGCCGAGCACGCCGTAGCGACGGCAGACCCGCGCGCCGTGGCTGTCCGGGTTGTGCGGCGCGGCCGGGTCGTCCAGCCGCGCCAGGGCGGCCGCGCTGGCGGCGATCTCGCCAGCCGAAGCGCCGCTTTCCAGCATCGCCGCCGCGCTGAGCAGCCCCAGCGCCCAGATCGCGCCGCGATGGGTGTTGACCCCGACGGTGACGCGCAGCATCTCCGCTTCACCGTCGCGGCCCAGCTGGCCGAGCGTTTCCCGCAGCGCCTGGCTGACCCGGCCTTCGCTCCGCGCGGCATCGGCCATGGCGGCGAACGCCGGCCACAGCGATTGCGCCGAGGCGTGCATCAGACCCAGATGCAGATCGTCGTGCGCGCCGTTGCCACGCCGGTCGACCAGCCCCGGCTTGGGCGACAGGTCGGCCTCGTCGACCAGCGCCTGCACCGCCAGATCGGCCAGGCGCTCAGCCAGCGTCGGCTGCGCCTGTCTTGCAATGAGTGCGCTCATCACCAGCTCCTGAACTTGGCAGGCGGGTTGTAGAGGCCGCCGGACCAGTCGACCAGCTCAGCGATGCTTTTGGCCGCGAGCAGCTCGCGGGTCGCGTCGTTGCGGCGGATGCCGAGGTCTTCCGGCAGGGCGATCAGCCCTTCGCGGCGCATGCGCTCGGTGTCTTTCGGGTTGTGCCGCAGGCCGATGCTGGTGACGCCGGCCACCGCGGCGATCATCGCCTGGCGTTCCTCCAGCGAGCGGGCCTTGTACAGGTAGGCGATGCCTTCCTCGGTCAGCAGATGGGTGACGTCGTCGCCGTAGATCATGATCGGCGCCAGCGGCATGCCGCTCTTCTTCGCCACCTCGACCGCGTCGAGCTGTTCGACAAAGGTGGGTTTGCCACCCTCCTGGAAGGTCTCGACCATCTGCACCACGAGCTTCTTGCCGCGCTCGAGCATGGTCACCGGGGCCTCGCCGCCGGGCATGGCCATGTCCAGCCAGGCCGGGGTCGGGTGACGGCGACCGCGCGGGTCGTGGCCCATGTTCGGCGCGCCGCCGAAACCGGCCAGGCGGCCACGGGTGACGGTGGAGGAATGGCCATCACCATCGACCTGCAGGGTGGCGCCGATGAACAGGTCCACGGCGTACTGCCCGGCCAGCTGGCACATCATGCGGTTGGAGCGCATCGAGCCGTCGCGCCCGGTGAAGAACACGTCCGGGCGCTGGGCGATGTAGTTCTCCATGCCCAGTTCGGTGCCGAAGCAATGCACGCTCTCGACCCAGCCGGTCTCGATCGCCGGGATCAGCGTCGGGTGCGGGTTGAGCGTCCAGTTGCGGCAGATCTTGCCTTTCAGGCCGAGGGATTCGCCGTAGGTCGGCAGGATCAGCTCGATGGCCGCGGTGTTGAAACCGATGCCGTGGTTGAGCGACTGCACGTTGTGTTTTTCGTAGATGCCGCGGATCGCCATCATCGCCATCAGCACGTGCACCGGCTTGATATGGCGCGGGTCGCGGGTGAACAGCGGCTCGATGTAGAACGGCTTGTCCGCCACCACGACGAAATCGACCCAGCTCGCCGGGATGTCCACGCGCGGCAGCTCGTCGACGATTTCATTGACCTGGACGATGACGATGCCGTCGCTGAAGGCGGTCGGCTCGACCAGCGCTGGGGTGTCTTCGGTGCTGGGGCCGGTGTAGATGTTGCCGTGGCGATCGGCCTGGAAGCCGGCCACCAGCGCGACGTTGGGGATCAGGTCCACCAAGAGGCGCGAGTAGAGTTCGATGTAGGTGTGGATGGCGCCGACTTCCAGCAGGCCGTCTTCGAGCAGCTGGCTGATGCGCAGGCTCTGCGGACCGGCGAAGGAAAAGTCGAGCTTGCGCGCGATCTGCCGCTCGAACAGATCCAGGTGCTCGGCGCGGCTGACGCTCGGCATGATCATGTGCAGGTCGTGCAGCTTGCCGGGGTCGGCCTTGGCCAGGGAGCGGGAGAGGAAGTCCGCCTGCTTCTGGTTGTTGCCCTCGAGCACCACCCGGTCGCCAGGGGCGATCAGGAGTTCCAGGGCCTCGACGATCCGCTCGCTGGGCAGTACCACGCCATCGGCGAGGCTCTGCACCTGATCGAGACGACGGGCCTTTTCAGCGCGACGACGCGACCACTGCGGCGGTGGGGAGATTGTTGTTGTCATGGCGACTCCACAGGTTTTCCGCTTTGTGGAGCGCACAGTAGGGAGGTGACCGAGGGGTCATCAATCAAGCTCGAAAGGCGTTCGTTACGCTTTTCGTAACGATGACTCGCGGCGCAGGCTTCAAGTCCGTTCGTGATGCCGCGGCAGGCCCAGGGAAATCAGCGCGGCCAGCAGGACGAAGGCGGTCGACACCCACAGGCAGGCCGCCAGGCCATGGGCCTGGAACACCCAGCCCGAGAGCAGAGTGCCGAGCAGCCGGCCAAGGGCGTTGGACATGTAGTAGAAGCCGACGTCGAGCGACACCCCGTCCTCGCGGGCGTAGCTGACGATCAGGTAGCTGTGCAGCGAGGAGTTCACCGCAAACAGCGCGCCGAACAGCAGCAGCCCGCCGATCAGCAGCGGTTGCGCCGGCAGTGCGCTGCCCAGGCCGAGGGCGATCAGCGCGGGCAGCAGCGCCAGCAGCGCGGCCCAGACAAAGGCGGCACGGCCGTCCGGCACCCGGCCGCGACGCTTGCCGGTCAGATGGGGGGCGAATGACTGCACGATGCCGTAGCCGATCACCCAGGCGGCAAGAAAGCCGCCGACCTGCCAGAAGTCCCAGCCAAAGGTCGCGGACAGGTACACCGGCAGCGCCACCACGAACCAGACGTCGCGCGCGCCGAACAGGAACAGGCGGGCGGCCGAGAGAATGTTGATCGCCCGGCTCTTGGACAGCAGCTCGCTGAACTTGGGCTTGTGCCTGGCCCTGCCCAGGTCCCGGTTCAGCAGCACGAGGCTGGCCAGCCAGACCAGCGCCAGCACCGCGGCCATCGCCAGCACCGCCCCGGCGAAACCGAGCAGCGCCAGCAGCGCGCCGCCGAGGAAGAAGCCGACGCCCTTGAGCGCGTTCTTCGAGCCGGTCAACAGCGCCACCCACGTGAACAGCGTGCCCTGCTGGCCGTCCGGCAGCAGCAGCTTGATCGAGCTCTTGGCGCTCATCTTGTTGAGGTCCTTGGCGATGCCGGACAGCGCCTGCGCCGCCATCACCCAGGGCACCGTGAGCAGCGCCGCCGGCACGGTGAGCATCAGCAGCGCCACCACCTGCAGGCCGAGGCCGATGTTCATCGTGCGGTTCAGCCCCAGCCGCGCACCCAGCCAGCCACCGACCAGGTTGGTGACCACGCCGAAGATCTCGTAGAACAGGAACAGCGCGGCGATCGCCAGCGGGCTGTAGCCCAGGCCGTGGAAATGCAGCACCACCAGCATGCGCAGCGCGCCGTCGGTGAGGGTGAAGGCCCAGTAGTTGCCGGTGACCACGAGGTACTGGCGGATTTCGGGAGAGAGGCGGGTGAGAGCGTGCATAAGTAAGTCCGGCCTGGCCTGGGGTGGAGACAGGTGGAAAAGGCCTAGGGCCGTTTTCCACCCTACGAGTCCGTGTGGGCAGGCGCCGTGTGGAAGTGGACTTGCCCGCGATCGGCTGCGCACCGATCCCGAAAGCCAGCGTAGGGCGGGAAACTCGCGCAGCGATTTCCCACCGCCAAGGTCTCGGGTGAAAAAGGCCGGAGGCCGCTTCCCACCCTGCGCCTCACTCGGCCAGGCCGACCTTGCGCGCCAGCTCGACGGTGCGGTTGGCGTAGCCCCATTCGTTGTCGTACCAGGCGTAGAGCTTCACCTGAGTGCCGTTGACCACCAGGGTCGACAGCGCGTCGATGATCGACGAGCGCGGGTCGGTGCGGTAGTCGATCGACACCAGCGGGCGCTCCTCGTAGCCGAGGATGCCCTTGAGCTCGCCCTCGGCCGCGGACTTGAGCAGCTGGTTCACCTCCTCGGCGGTGGTGGCGCGCTCCACTTCGAACACACAGTCGGTGAGCGAGGCGTTGGCCAGCGGTACGCGCACGGCGTGGCCGTTCAACCGCCCGCGCAGCTCGGGAAAGATCTCGGCGATGGCGGTGGCCGAGCCGGTAGTGGTGGGGATCAGGCTCATGCCTGAGGCGCGGGCGCGGCGCAGGTCCTTGTGCGGCTGGTCGAGGATGCTCTGGGTATTCGTCAGGTCGTGGATGGTGGTGATCGAGCCGTGGCGGATGCCGAGGTTCTCGTGGATCACCTTGACCACCGGCGCCAGGCAGTTGGTGGTGCAGGAGGCGGCGGTGACGATGCGGTGCCGGGCGGGGTCGAACAGCCCGTCGTTGACGCCCATGACCACGTTCAGCGCGCCGGCTTCCTTGACCGGGGCGCTGACCACCACGCGCCTGACGCCCTGATCCAGATAGCCCTCGAGCACGGCGACGCTCTTCATCTTGCCGCTGGCCTCGATCACCAGGTCGCAGCCGGACCAGTCGGTATCGGCAATCGCCTTGTTCGCGGTGACCCGGATGCGCTGGCCATCGATCAGCAGGCCGTCACCGTCGCTGCCCGCCTCGTGCTGCCAGCGGCCGTGCACCGAATCGAAGTTGAGCAGATGGGCGTGGGTCGCCGCGTCGCCGGCCGGGTCGTTGATCTGCACGAACTCCAGCTCCGGCCAGCCCCAGGCCGCGCGCAGCGCCAGCCGCCCGATGCGGCCGAAGCCATTGATGCCTACCTTGATGGTCATGAAGCGCTCCTCGAATCAGGCGCCACGCGGCGCGAAGATGATGATGGCCATGCCGGCGAAGGCCACGGCCGAACCCAGCA
Organism: Stutzerimonas sp. CXK-1; assembly: GCF_057738225.1. Classification (NCBI taxonomy): domain Bacteria; kingdom Pseudomonadati; phylum Pseudomonadota; class Gammaproteobacteria; order Pseudomonadales; family Pseudomonadaceae; genus Stutzerimonas; species Stutzerimonas sp. CXK-1. The sequence goes on from NZ_CM173217.1 coordinate 4,093,882, forward strand.
GATCCCAGCCCGTGGGCCTTATGCCGTCGACCAGCCACAGCCAGAGAATCGCCGCGCCGATGTAGACGCCGCCGTAGGCCGCATACACCCGCCCGGCCGCGGTTGGGTGCAGCGACAGCAGCCAGGCGAACAGCGCCAGCGAGACCGCCGCCGGCAGCAGCAGCCAGGCGCTCTTGCCCTGGCGCAGCCAGAGATACGGCAGGTAGCAGCCGACGATTTCCGCCAGCGCGGTGAAGGCGAACAGGGCAAAGGTCTTCAGCATCAGGCCGCTCCGTTCAGATCGAACGCTGGTTGACCCGCGCCGACAGCGCCTCGGCCGACTCCTTGCGTTCGGAATAGCGCTCGACCAGATAGTCGGCACGCCCGCGCAGCAAGAGGGTGAACTTGACCAGCTCCTCCATCACGTCGACCACCCGGTCGTAGTAGGCCGAGGGCTGCATGCGCCCGGCCTCGTCGAATTCCCGGTAGGCCTTGGCCACCGAGGACTGGTTGGGAATGGTGAACATGCGCATCCAGCGGCCGAGCACGCGCATCTGGTTGACCGCATTGAACGACTGCGAGCCACCGCAGACCTGCATCAGCGCCAGGGTCTTGCCCTGGGTCGGGCGCAGCGCACCGAGCGTCAGCGGGATCCAGTCGATCTGCGCCTTGAACACCGCGCTCATCGCACCGTGGCGCTCCGGCGAGCACCACACCTGGCCCTCGGACCAGAGCACCCACTCGCGCAGCTCCTGCACCTTCGGGTGCGTATCGGGCGCATCGTCCGGCAGCGGCAGGCCGGAGGGGTCGAAGATATGCGTCTCGCAGCCGTAGGCCTGCAGCAGGCGCGCGGCTTCTTCGGTCAGCAGGCGGCTGTAGGAACGCTCGCGGCAGGAGCCGTAGAGCAGCAGGATGCGCGGCGGATGCGCCGGCTCATCGGCGGCGCCGAGCCGTTGCAGGTCTGGCTGCTGCAGCAGCTCGGCATCGAGGTTGGGTAGATCGTGCATGGCGGCTCCGGTGGTTTCAGCCGCACAGCGAGGCGCGGCCGGGGCGTTCGCTCATCCCCGCCAGCCGGCGTGCCTGCGGGTCGAGCCAGTGGCGGTTGGAATCGAGCATCAGCGTGAGCAGGTCGTGCACCCAGTCCGGCAGGTCCGGGTGCAGCCGGTAGTAGACCCACTGGCCCTGGCGGCGGTCGGCGAGCAGGCCACTGCTGCGCAGCTGGGACAGGTGGCGCGAGACCTTTGGCTGGCTCTCGCCGAGCGCGCCGACCAGCTCGCAGACGCACAGCTCGCCTTCGCGGGCGACCAACAAGGCGATGCGCGCACGGGTCTCGTCGGCCAGGGCCTTGCAGAGCAGCGGCGGGGTCAGGTGTTCGGTCATCGTCATGGCCATTCGCGGCCAGGGCCGCGGTCGGAAATCGGTCGGTACCGCCCGCGCCGTCGATTCAACACGCGGGCACGGCAGAACATACGGAAAACCATATATGGTGTAAACCCTGTCAACTCAAAGCTCGGGGTAAACCTGGCGGCGGTTCCATACGCGTTGGGGAATACGGTCGTTCGGCGCCGCACCGCTGCCCGCCGGGCGCCTTGACGCTTTCTTCACCCGCCCTTGACGAATCCTTGATCCGTTGACGGCTAACCTGGCCGCCCGCTCCCGCCACGGCCTCTATCATGCGCGCCCACGCTCCCCTGCCCCGCTTCGCCCGTCCCTGGTCCGGCCTGCTATTGGCCGCGAGCCTGCTTGGCGCCAGCAATCTCTGCCTGGCCGGCGACCTGGGCTCCTGGCAGCACTGGACAGACTCGGCGAGCCGCGCTGCGCTAGACGGCGGCACCTGGGTCCCCCTCGCCGGCGCCGCGATCATCGCCGCCGGCGGCTGGGACCATGCCTGGCAACGCTCGGCGGCAGAGCACGGTTATCTGTTCGGCGAGGATGGCGAAGACGCCAGCAACGACCTGCTCACGGCCAGCACCCTCATCTACGCCGCCAGCGCCCTGACCGCCGCCCCCGAGGGCGAGACGTTCACCGATGCGCTGGCCTGGAAAGCGGAAAACCTTGCCGTGTTCGTCGCCAGCAAGGGCGCGGTGGATGCCTTGAGCGGCGAGATCAAGGAAGCCTCCGGGCGTGATCGCCCCGACGGCGTCCCCGACGACGCCTTTCCCTCCCGCCACGGCGCGACGAGCGCGGCGCAGACCGCCATGACCCGGCGCAACCTGGACTACATCGACATGGACCCGGCCCTGCGCGACGCCGCCAAGGTCGGCCTGCATGCGCTGGATGGGCTGACCGGGCTGGCGCGCATCGAAGCCGACCAGCACTACCCGACCGACGTCCTGGCCGGCATCGCCCTCGGCAATTTCGTCTCCAACTTCGCCTTCAACCTGCTGCTCGAGCCCGGCGCGGCGCCGCGTTACTCGCTGGCCGTGCTGCCGGAACAGGGCGGCTACACCGTGCAGACGCAGTTCGCCTTCTAGCCACGCGCTCGAACCCTGCCTGGATCAATGGACGGCCCGCCGCCGCGCGTTAGGCTGACACCCATCATCAGCAAGCATGCGCCGCCAGACAGAGCGGCGCCGGGGGTGCCCATGTCCGAACCGTCAGCAGATCGCCCCGCAGAACCGGCCTTGCCGGCTGCCCAGGGCCAGCCCGGCAAGCCTTCGCTGTTCGCACATCTGCTCGGTTTCTGGCATCAGCAACGCGGGCAGGCGCGCCTGCTGCTCGGCATGTGCGCGCTGTTCGCACTGATCTATTTCCTGCCGCTGGGCCAGCCACGCTTCGAGAATGCCGTGCTCGAGGGGCTGCGGCTGACCCAGTGGTATGCGCGCGAGCACGTGATCCTCTGCCTGCTGCCGGCGTTCGTCATTGCCGGCGCGCTGGCGGTGTACATCAGCCAGGGCGCGGTGATGCGCCACCTCGGGCCGAGCGCGCCGAAGCCGGTGGCCTTTGGCGTCGCCTCGATCTCCGGCACCCTGCTGGCGGTGTGCTCCTGCACCGTGCTGCCGCTGTTCGGCGGCATCTATCGCCGCGGCGCCGGCCTGGGGCCGGCGATCACCTTTCTCTACGCCGGGCCGGCGATCAATGTGATGGCCATCGTGGTGACGGCCAAGGTGCTTGGCGCCGAGCTGGGCATCGCCCGCGCCGTGGGCGCGATCCTCTTCTCGGTGCTGATCGGCGCGATCATGCAGCTGCTCTACCGGCGCGAGGAAAGCGCCCGCGCCGCCAAGGGCACGCGCGGCTTCGCCAGCGACGGTGACGGCCATCCGCTGGGCGACGTGGTGGCGCTGTTCGGCCTGATGATCGGCATCCTGGTGTTCGCCAACTGGGCGCAGGCCGACAGCGCCGCGTGGATGGCCGTGCATGCCTGGAAATGGCCGATCACCGCGCTGCTGGCCGCGCTGCTCGGCCTGCTGCTGGTGCGTCGCTGGCAGTGGGCACCCGGGCCGCTGCTGGTGCTCGCTGCGCTGGTCGGGCTGGCCGCGCTGCTGCGCCCGCAGTGGCCGGAGCTGGCGATGCTGATCGGCATCGGCGGGCTGATGCTGCAGGCCAGCCGCGAGAACGCCGCCGGCCAGGAATGGGTCGCGCAGAGCTGGGACTTCACCCGGCAGATCGTGCCGCTGCTGCTCGGCGGCGTGCTGATCGCCGGCCTGCTGCTCGGGCGCCCGGGGCACGAGGGGCTGATCCCCTCGCACTGGGTGGCCTGGGCGGTGGGCGACAACAGCCTCGCCTCGACGCTGATCGCCGCGGTGCTCGGCGCCTTCATGTATCTCTCCACGCTGACCGAGGTGCCGATCGTCGAGGGCCTGCTCGGCGCAGGCATGGGCAAGGGCCCGGCGCTGGCCCTGCTGCTGGCCGGCCCGGCGCTGTCGATCCCCAACATGCTGGTGATCCGCACCGTGCTGGGCACGCAGAAAACGCTGGTGTACTGCCTGCTGGTGGTGGCGATGGCCACGCTCACGGGCTATTTCTACGGCCAACTGTTCTGAGGAGAACGCGATGAAACTGACCGTCTACGGCTCCGGCTGCGCCAAGTGCCAGCAGCTGACCCTCAACGCCGAGGCCGCGGCGCGGCGCCTGGGCCTGGAGTTCGCGGTGGAGAAGGTCACCGACGTCAACGCCATCATCGATGCCGGCGTACTGCGCACCCCGGCCCTGGCGGTGGACGAGGAGATCCTCGTCGAGGGCAAGGTGCCGAGCAGCAGCGAACTCGAGGCGCTGCTCGGCGGCTGAGACGCCCGCTTACTGGTCGCGGTCGATGTTGAACGGCGACCAGGCCTGGCGGGTGGGCATCACTTCCAGGCGGTTGATGTTGATGTGGTCCGGCAAGGTGGCGACGTAGAAGATCTGCTCGGCAATGTCCTCGGCCGTCAGCGGCGTGGTGCCGCGGTAGAGCCGGTCGGATGCCGCCTGGTCGCCCTTGGTGCGGACCAGGGTGAACTCGGTCTCGGCCATGCCCGGCGCGATGTCGGTGACACGCACGCCCGTGCCGAGCAGGTCGCAGCGCAGGTTGTAGCCGAACTGCTCGACAAAGGCCTTGGTCGCGCCGTAGACGTGCCCGCCCGGGTAGGGCCAGTGGCCGGCCACCGAGCCGATGTTGACGATGCTGGCGCCCGCGCCGGTGCCGATCAGCGTCGGCAGCAGGGCATGGGTGACGTTGACCAGACCGGTGACGTTGGTGTCGATCATGGTGTGCCAGTCCTGCAGATCGACCTGCTGCGCGGGCTGCGGCGCCAGCGCCAGCCCGGCGTTGTTGACCAGGCAACGCACCTGGCGGAACGCCTCGGGCAACTGCTCGACCACGTCGCGCACGGCGCCGGCGTGGCGCACGTCGAGGGTGGCGATGTGCACCGGCACCTTGGCCGAGAGTTCCTCGCGCAGTTCTTCCAGACGCTCGCTGCGCCGCCCGGTCAGCACCAGCGCCCAGCCGGCTTCGGCGAAACGGCGGGCGGTGGCACGGCCGAAGCCGGAGGTGGCGCCGGTGATGAATACGATCTTCTGGGTCATGGGTCTTCCTCTGTGGCGGGCGGGCCGCTGCTGTAGGGCAGGGCCACGAGATAAACGGGCTCCAGCTTAGGGGCGTTCGCCGAACAGGCAAAGCCTTGCGTGCGCTGTTCGCCCAGGACGTCATCGCGCCGTCACCCCGCGGTCGCCGGCCTGCAACACGCCTGCGCTAGCGTCAGGCATGGCGGCCCTGCCAGCGCCCTTCGACGCCGGCGCACCCGCCTCCCCGCTGAGATGACGACCGATGAACCGCCCGCTACCTTCCGGCTTGCTGCAGCCGGCCTTCGACGATCCCGTGCTGGAGGCACAACGCTGCTTTCGCGCCGCATTCACCGCCCTCGCCCGCCCCGGCACGCGCCATGCGCTGGCCCCGGTGCCGGCACCCGCACCGTTGCAGCCGGCAACCTACGCCCTGTGCCTGAGCCTGCTGGACCGGCACACGCCACTCTGGCTGGCACCGGCCTTCGATACGGCGGCGATCCGCGCCAACCTGGCCTTCCATTGCGACTGCCCGCTGGTCGAGGCGCGCGACGAGGCGCTGTTCGCCCTGCTCGATGGCGCCGCACTCGAGGACCTGAGCGGCTTCTACCACGGCAGTGAGCGCTGCCCGGAGCAATCCTGCACGCTGCTGGTTCAGCTCGAGCGCCTCGAGCGTGGGCCGGCGCTGGCCTGGCGCGGGCCGGGCATCGAGGGGCAGCGGCTGGTCGGCCTGCCGGTTCCGGCCGCATTCTGGCCACAACGTGCGAGGCACGACATTGCACCGCGCGGGCTGGACGCCCTGTTCTGCGCCGACGGCGAGGTGCTCGGCCTGCCCCGCACGACACGCATCGGGCCCTCGCTCGAGGCGGTGGCCTGAACACCACCGGGCCCGTTCCACGGCGACCGGGCCGGCCTCTATACTGCCCGCCCGCCCCCATTCCGGAGCCCCTCGATGCAAGGCCGCCTGATTTATCTGATCGGCCCGTCCGGCGCCGGCAAGGACAGCCTGCTCGAAGCCGCCCGCGAAGCGCTGGCCGCACGCCAGGTGCGGATTGCCCGCCGCGTCATCACCCGCTCGGCCGAGGCGGTTGGCGAAGCGGCGCATGCGGTGACCCTTGCCGAGTTCGAGCGCCTGGAGGCCGAGCAGGCGTTTGCCCTGGCCTGGCGGGCCAACGGGCTGGCCTATGGGATTCCCGCCCGGATCGATGCCTGGCTGGCGAACGGCGAGCATGTGCTGGTCAACGGCTCACGCGGCCACCTGCCCGAAGCCCGACGCCGCTACCCGGACCTGCTGGCGATCCTGCTCGGGGTGGAAGATGAGGTCCTGCGCCAGCGCCTGCTGGCCCGCGGCCGGGAGACTCCCGCCGAGATCGAGGCGCGCCTGGCGCGAAACGCGCTATTCGCTCAGGCGGCCGACAACTGCATCATGCTGGACAACTCGACGGCGCTGGCCGACAGCGTCGTGCGCCTGCTGGCGCTGATCGACGACAGGCTCGGCGGCCGCTGAGGGTTCGGCGGGCCGGGTCAGCGCCCCGGCTGCGGGCGGAAACCCGGTACGCCCTCGGGCCGCTCGATGCGACCGGCCGGCAGGGTGCAGTTGAGGTCGCGGTACGGCCGGCCGTCGAGGCGCTCCCAGCCTTCACCGGGCGAGCTCTGCCGGCAGATGACGGTGCCGTCGACCTTGCTCTGCCACTTGTAATAGGGCGCAGGGGCGGCCCACGCCAGGCCGGCGCAGAGCAGCAGCAAGACCAGCGGCAGCACGCGCATGGCAGACCTCCAGCAAATACAGTGGCGCCACTTTAGCGGGCCGTGCAGCAGGCGCAAGCACCCTGACGGCCGGGCCGATGCGCGGGATTCTGCCGACGCCCACCCGGCAATCGGCGGATTCTTGCCGATTGCTTGCGCGCGCGTGCCGCCAAAGCGCCATCCCAGAGCATCCGGGCAGGCTGGCATGGCTTCTGCTATGCCTAGAACAGCTCGATGCGATCCTCCAACGACAAGAAGCGCTGCCAGCGAACCGCCTGTCCTCCCGCCGCCCCTTCCTGTCGTTGCGCAACGGCTCACTGCGCCGGCTCTGCGCTGGCGCCATCAATAAAAACGAAACGGAGATGCATCCATGAGACTGACCAAGCGCCTGGGGCTGCTCGCAGCCGCCGCGGCCTTCACCGCCAGCACCGCCGCCGTTGCCGCGCCAACCTTCATCAACATCCTCACCGGGGGCACCAGCGGGGTGTACTACCCGATCGGTGTGGCGTTGTCGCAGCAGTTCGACAAGATCGAGGGTGCCAAGACCTCGGTGCAGGCCACCAAGGCTTCGGTGGAAAACCTCAACCTGCTGCAGGCCGGTCGCGGCGAGCTGGCGTTCGCCCTGGGTGATTCGGTGGCCGATGCCTGGAACGGCGTCGAGGATGCCGGCTTCAAGGCACCGCTCAAGCGTCTGCGCGCGCTCGGCGGTACCTACAACAACTACATCCAGATCGTCGCCAGTGCCGATTCGGGCATCAAGACGCTGGACGACCTCAAGGGCAAGCGCATCTCGGTCGGCGCGCCGAAGTCCGGTACCGAGCTCAACGCCCGCGCGATCTTCAAGGCCGCCGGCCTGACCTACGAGGACATGGGCCGCGTCGAATTCCTGCCCTATGCCGAATCGGTCGAGCTGATCAAGAACCGCCAGCTGGACGCCACCCTGCAGTCCTCGGGCCTGGGCATGGCCGCCATTCGCGACCTGGCCAGCACCATGCCGGTGACCTTTGTCGCCATCCCCGAAGCGGTGGTGACGAAGATCGGTAACGCCGCCTACCAGCCGGGCACCATTCCGGCCGGCACCTATGACGGTCAGGACGCCGACGTGCCGACCGTGGCCGTGACCAACATCCTGGTCACCCACGAGAAGGTCGCCGACGACGTGGTCTACCAGATGACCAAACTGATGTTCGAGAACCTGCCGGCGCTGAGCAACGCCCACGCCGCGGCCAAGGACATCAAGCTGGAAAACGCCACGAAGAACCTGCCGATCCCGCTGCACCCGGGCGCCGAGCGCTACTACAAGGAAGTCGGCGCGCTCCAGTAAGCCGACCCGCGCCGAGCACAGGGGCCGCCGCACGGGCGGCGCGCCCCTCCCGGCTGTACAAGCAGGCTTGCCCGCGTGGTCTCGTCGGCAAACCTGCTTCTACAGGCACCTTCCAGCAAGAGATCCGATTCCATGAGCGAAAGCAAAGGGCTGCACGCCAGCCCCAGCGAATGGCCCAGGGCGCTGTTCTACGTCGCGCTGCTGTTCTCCATCTACCAGATCGTCACCGCGGCGTTCCATCCGGTGACCAGCCAGGTGCTGCGTGCCGGGCACGTCGGCTTCCTGCTGCTGCTGGTGTTCCTCTGCTACCCCGCCCGCGGCGACGGCCGGCCATTCCAGCCCCTGGCCTGGCTGCTCGGCCTGGCCGGCTTCGGCACCTTTATCTATCAGTGGTATTTCGAAGCCGATCTGATCCAGCGCTCCGGCGACCTGACCCCACTCGACATGGCCGTCGGCCTGACCCTGATCGTGCTGGTATTCGAGGCCGCGCGACGGGTGATGGGCATCGCCCTGCCGATCATCTGCGCTCTGTTCCTGGGCTACGGCCTGTTCGGTGAGTACCTGCCGGGCGACCTGGCGCACCGCGGCTACTACCTGGACCAGATCGTCAACCAGCTGTCGTTCGGGACCGAAGGCCTGTACGGCACGCCAACCTACGTGTCGGCCACCTACATCTTCCTGTTCATCCTGTTCGGCTCGTTCCTCGAGCAGGCCGGGATGATCAAGCTGTTCACCGACTTCGCCATGGGCCTGTTCGGCCACAAGCTCGGCGGCCCGGCGAAGGTGTCGGTGGTGTCTTCGGCGCTGATGGGCACCATCACCGGCTCGGGTGTGGCCAATGTGGTCACCACCGGGCAATTCACCATTCCGCTGATGAAGCGCTTCGGCTATCGCCCGGCCTTCGCCGGCGGCGTCGAAGCGACCTCCTCGATGGGCAGCCAGATCATGCCGCCGGTGATGGGCGCTGTGGCCTTCATCATGGCCGAGACGATCAACGTGCCCTTCGTCGAAGTCGCCAAGGCCGCCCTGCTGCCCGCGCTGCTCTACTTCGGCTCGGTGTTCTGGATGGTTCACCTGGAAGCCAAGCGCGCCAAGCTGCACGGCCTGCCGAAGGATGAATGCCCCAACGCCATGGCCGCGGTGAAGGAACGCTGGTACCTGCTGATCCCGCTGGGTGTGCTGGTCTGGCTGCTGTTCTCCGGCCGCACGCCGATGTTCGCCGGCACCATCGGCCTGGCGCTGACCGCCATCGTCATCCTCGGCTCGGCGATCATCCTGCGGGTGTCGTCCAAGGCCATGCGCTTCGCCTTCTGGATCGCCCTCGGCCTGCTCTGCGCCGGCTTCTTCCAGCTCGGCATCGGCGTCATCTTCGCGGTGATCGCGGTGCTGGTGGCGGTGTGCTGGTTCATCAAGGGCGGCCGCGAGACCCTGACCATCTGCCTGCATGCGTTGGTCGAAGGCGCCCGCCATGCGGTGCCGGTGGGCATCGCCTGTGCGCTGGTCGGGGTGATCATCGGCATCGTCTCGCTGACCGGCGTGGCCTCGACCTTTGCCGGCTACATCCTGGCGATCGGCCGCGACAACCTTTTCATCTCGCTGATCCTGACCATGCTCACCTGCCTGGTCCTCGGCATGGGCATCCCGACGATCCCGAACTACATCATCACCAGCTCCATCGCCGCGCCCGCGCTGCTGGATCTGGGCGTGCCGCTGATCGTCTCGCACATGTTCGTCTTCTACTTCGGGATCATGGCCGACCTCACGCCGCCGGTGGCCCTGGCCTGCTTCGCCGCCGCGCCGATCGCCAAGGAGCGCGGGTTGAAGATCAGCCTGTGGGCGATCCGCATCGCCATCGCCGGCTTCATCGTGCCGTTCATGGCGGTCTACGAGCCGGCGCTGATGATGCAGGGCGACAGCTGGGCCGCGACGTTCTACATCCTGTTCAAGGCGGCCTTCGCCATCGGTCTGTGGGGCGCCGTGTTCACCGGCCACCTGGAACGCTCGCTGAGCTGGTGGGAGCGCGCCCTGGCGTTTGCCGCCGGTGTGGCGATGATCATGTCGATGCCGATCAGCGACGAGATCGGCTTTGCCCTCGGTGCGCTGTTCCTCGTTCAGCACGTCTGGCGCGCCCGCCGTGCCGAGCCGGTTGCCGCATGATCGGCCTCTGTCTCGGCCTGGCGGGGGCGGTCTGGGCGCAGCTGCCGACCGCCGACTTCACCCTGGCGTGGAACCACACCATCGAGAAGATCCGCTGGGAAGAGGATTACCGCGTGACGCCGAGCGGGCTGCTGCTCGGCGAAGCGCGGGTCAAGGGTTCTGGCGCCGGGATGGAAATCCCGGATGACGCCGAACTGCGCGACGGGGCCTGGCACTACCAGCGCCGGATGCCGCCGTTGCAACCCCTGCGTGTGGGGCGAACCCCCGAAGCGGGGGACTACCAACTGTGCTTCGACCAGCGTTGCCACGCGATGAGCGAATGGCTGGGCCCGCCACAAGCGGACCAGCCCGCGCTGGAGCTCTGGAGCTGCGAGCTCGCCGCCCCCGGAGCGTCCTGATCTGCCGCGGGTCACCACGCCCGCCGGATCGGGCGGTGCTTCCACCCCTGGCCTGCCCACGGGTGGATGGCCACCGCCTCGCCTGCCCTTCCACGCCTGCCCGGCACACAGCCGCATGCCTGCCGGCCAGCCGTACGCGCCCCGGCTCACGGCTCGCTGGTCGCCCTCGGCGCAATCGTGGCGCCAATCTCGGCTAGGCTCAGTGCAGCCCAATCACGGAGACCGCCTTCATGCATCGTTCACTCTGCCTGGCCAGCCTGTTGTTCCTCACCGCGACCGCCGAGGCCGCGCCCATCCTGCCGGGCTTGTGGGAATTCACCAGCAGTGACATTCAGGTCGACGGTCAGCAGATGCCGGGCATGCAGGAAATGCTCGAGCAACTGAAGGGCATGCCGCCCGAGCAGAAGAAGATGATGGAAGGCATGCTTGCCGAACATGGCATGCAGCTGGGCGGCCAGGGCATGCGCATCTGCCTCAGCGAAGCGCAGGTGCAGGCCGAGGAACTGCCCTTCAGCGACGACCCGGCCTGCCGTCAGGAGATCACCGAGCGCAGCGACAGCGTCTGGAAGTTCCGCTTCGAATGCCCGGACGCCCGCGGCCAGGGTGAGACCCGCTTCATCAGTGAGCGCGAGTTCGTCAGCCAGGTGGAAACAGAGCACAGCGGCGAAGGCATGCCGCAACGCACGCGCATGCAATCGCGCGGCCGCTGGCTGGGTGCCGATTGCGGCGGGTTGAAGCCGGCTCGCTGAGGTTTCACGTGGAACCTGCTGGCCGATCAGCGCTGAGGTGACTCCCAGCGCGCGCCCGGCTGCTGCTCGCAGGCCGGCCGCAGAAAGCGCGCATCACTGGCCACGCCGTAATAATGAACGTCCTGCCGATAGGCCAGGTTGGCGGCCTGAGCGTTACGACAGATTCCAAAGGCGCCGTTCGGACAACTCGCAACGAAGCGCACCGCCACCTGCTGATCGACGAGCTGCGGCTGGCAATAACCGGAACGAAACAATTCGCGGGGAATGCTGCGGTTCTCCTGGCACAGCTCCACTTCCACGCCCTTGGCGCGGCTGCTGATGATGCAGGCATCGGCGATAACCGAACCGCTCGGCAACGTCACGGACAACAGCAACAGCAGTGGCAGGCTACGCATCATCGACTCCAGGGCGGACGGCGCGACTCTAGGGCCTGCCGCGCCCGCTGTCGAGCCAGGCACGGGCGATGCGCCCCGCATTGCACGGATCACTTCCCCGACGGGGCTCTGCCGGGCACCATAGCCGCATGTTCGAACAGATCCCGACGCACGTCATCTGCGGCCCGCTGGGCGCTGGCAAGACCAGCCTCCTGCGCGATCTGCTGGCCCAGCGGCCGGCGGCGGAGCGCTGGGCCGTGCTGATCAATGAATTCGGCCAGATCGGCCTCGATGCCGCCCTGCTCGAAGACAGCGTTGGCGATGGTGTGACCCTGCACGAAGTCGCCGGCGGCTGCCTGTGCTGCGTCAACGGCGTGCCCTTCCAGGTTGGCCTGACGCGCCTGCTGCGCCGCGCCCGGCCGCAGCGTCTGTTCATCGAACCTTCCGGGCTTGGGCATCCGGGCGCACTGCTGCGCCAGTTGCGTGAACCGCCCTGGCAAAGCCTGCTGAGCGTGCAAGCACCGGTGGTGGTGCTTGATGCAGCAGCGCTGGCGGCCGGTCAGCCGCTGGCCGACACGCAGCAGGCGGCGCTGGACGAGGCTGGGCTGGTCTTGCTGAACAGGAGCGAAACGCTGGAAGCACAGGCGCGCGAAGCGCTTTCGCGAACGCTGGGGCCGCGCCCGCTGTACTGGACCGAGCACGGGCGGCTGCCGCTCCGATACCTGCCCGGCAGCACCGCACAGGCGGTCAGCGCGCAGGCATCCTCGAAACTGCCGCAGGTGGGCCCGGTGCCGGGCCATCTGTGGCTCGACCCGGGCGAACCGATCTGCCACAGCGGGCACGCCGCAGAAGGCTGGAGCATCGGCTGGCGCTGGCACCCTTCACAGCGCTTCGATCTCGAGCGCCTGCGGCAATGGCTGGCCCGCTGGGGCTGGCAGCGCGCCAAGCTGATCGTGCATGCCGAAGCGGGCTGGCTGTCGGCCAATGCGCTGCAGGGCACCGCGGTCGAATTCCGCCCCAGTGAGTGGCGCAGGGATTCGCGGCTGGAGCTGATCTTTGCCGAGCCCGTCGACGAAGCAGCGCTACGCCGCGAACTGGCCGCCTGTCGCCAGGCAGCGGAAGGGCCTGCAGCCGGCTAGTGCCGCCGACGCCATTCGTCGAGCTGGATGACGCGCCCCTGCTCGGCCGCTGTCGGCTCACGCACCGGGTGGGCCTGCAGCTCGATACGCCCGAGCTTGCCGCCATACATGGTGACCCAGCCCTGATGACGCTGCTCGCCGGTCACGGTGAATTCGAACCCGTACAGGCGCGCCAGCCGGCGCTGGCCGCGGGCATCGCGCACCAGGGCGAAGCGGCGAAAGGCCACGTTGCCGTCGAGCAGCTCGACGTCCTCGCGCTCGCAATGCCGGCGCACCGCCGTCAAAGCCCGCTCGCGGATGCCGTGCGCGTGCCAGAACCAGGCGGCGAACGCCGCCAGCAGCAGGAACAGGCTCAGGTTGCCGAGGCTCAGCATGCCGGTTCAGCTCTGCAGCCAGACATCGCGCGCCCAGTGCCAGACGCTTTCCCAGCTCTGCTCGGTGAGCTCGGCAGACTCACCGCTGAACAGCGTCACCTCGCCTTCGAGGTCGACTACGTAGTAATCCAGGCCATCCTGGCAGATCGGCAGCAGATCGCGCGGTACGCCGGCGTCCCAGGCGTTGGCCGCCACTTCGGGCAGAAAGGTGTGCGACTGCGGATCGGTTGCGGTGACCGGTTCGAGCCGGCCATAGACCACATCGCTGACCTGCAGCAGGAACTCGCGCAGGCCGAACGGCAGGTTGATCAGCAGCTGCTCTTCGATCTCCACCAGCAGGTCGTCGTCGGGCAGCTCCAGCGGCACCGGCACCGGCTCGTTGAGTTCTCGTAGCTGTTCAATGACGTCTTCCACGGTTGTCTCGCTCGGCTCAGGGAATGAACAGGCAAAAGCGTCGTCCAACGACGGGGCTTGGCGCCAGATGCGCCATCGGACCGGGCTGCTTTCGTCAGGCGCTCGTTTATACGCCGCCTTTGATTGGCCAGCCAGTCCGGGCACGTTACAGTGGTCGCCTTTTATCGCCATTTCGCGACAGTGCATGTGCCGTCCCATGCTGTTGCCCCACCCGAGGCCGCCATCGCCCGGTACCCGCTCGGGTGCATGCCCGGCCGAAAGGAGACACCATGGTCACCCGTCACGTCCAGAGCCTCGAACAGGCCATCGCTCACTGCGCCGACGAGCCGATCCACATCCCCGGAAGCATCCAGTCGCACGGCTTCCTGCTGGTGCTCGGCGAGCCGCAGCTGGAGGTCATCCAGGCCAGCGAGAACGTCCAGCAGTGGCTGGGCAAGCCTGCCGAGGCGCTGCTCGGCCAGCGCCTGGAGACCCTGTTCCCGGGCCTGGAGCTGGCGCCGCGACTGCAGGCGCTCAGCGACGACGACAACAATCCCTTCCATCTGCGCGACCTGTGCTTCGACCTGCCTGACGGCGAGCAGGAGCGCTTTGCCCTGATGGCCCATCGCTTCGCCGGCCAACTGATCATCGAGTTCGTCCGCGCCAGCCGCGCGGACGACGCCTATGACAACCTCTACCCGATGATGCGCACCTTCGTCACCGAGCTGGAGAATGCGCGCGATCTCGACGCGCTGTGCGGGCTGGCGGTACGCGAGGTCAAGCGCATCACCGGCTTCGGGCGGGTGAAGATCTACCGCTTCGATGCCGAGGGCAACGGCCTGGTGCTGGCCGAGGAGGCCGACCCGGGCTATGCGAGCTATCTGGGGCTGCGCTTCCCGGCGGCGGACATCCCGGCCCAGGCGCGCCGGCTGTACTGCACCAACCTGATCCGCGTGATCCAGGACGCCAACTACCGCCCCGCACGGATGGTACCGCCGCTCAATCCTGAAACCGGCGCACCGCTGGATCTGAGCTTCGCCGCGCTGCGCAGCGTATCTCCGGTGCATCTGCAGTACATGCGCAACATGGGCACCCTGGCCTCGATGTCGCTCTCGATCCTGGTCGACGGCCAGCTTTGGGGCCTGATCTCCTGCCACGATGCCAGCCCACGCCAGGTCAGCTACCAGACGCGTACCGCCTGCGAACTGCTCGGGCGCATCCTGGCGCTGCAGATCGAAGCCAAGGAAACGGCAGTGCTGGCGCAACGCAAGCTCGAGCTGCGCCGGCAGGTCGTGCAATTGCTGGCCGCGATGGCCGATCGCGACAGCGTGGTCGAGGGTTTCCGCAGCCTGCCGGACGTGGTCCTGGAGTTCGCCCGCGCCAGCGGTGCGGCGGTGATCGCCGGTGACGACTACCAGACCTTTGGCAATACCCCAACGGAGGAGCAGTTGCAGGCGCTGGCGCGCTGGCTGTCGACCGATTCGCAGCAGCTGATCTATCACAGCGACAACCTCCGCCGCGACCTGCCCGAGCTGCCGGAAATCGCCGAGCACTCGGCCGGCCTGCTGGCAATCGCGATTTCCCGGCTGCATGCGCACTACCTGGTGTGGTTCCGTGCCGAGCAGGTGCAGACGGTGAACTGGGCCGGGCAGCCGGAAAAACAGGTCGATCCGAGTACCGGCGCGCTGTCGCCGCGCCACAGCTTCGCCCGCTGGCAGGAGACCCTGCGCGGCTTTGCGGAGCCCTGGGAAGCGGTCGAGCTGGAGGGTGCGCTGGAGCTGCGCAACGCGGTGCTCGGCATCGTGCTGCGCAAGGCCGAGGAGCTGGCCCAGCTGGCCGGCGAATTGCGCAAGAGCAACAAGGAACTCGAGGCCTTCTCCTACAGCGTGTCACATGACCTGCGCGCGCCTTTGCGGCACATCGCCGGCTACGCCGAGCTGCTCGGCGAAATGGAGGGCAGCAAGCTGAGCGAACGCGGCGTGCGCTTCCTCGACAACATCGCCGAGTCGGCGCGCTTCGCCGGCACCCTGGTCGACAACCTGCTGAGCTTTTCGCAGATGGGTCGCTCGGCGCTGCGCCTGTCCGACGTCAATCTCGCGGCGCTGGTGGAGTCCATCCGTCTGGAGATGGAGCCGGACTGCCAGGGTCGCGCGATAGACTGGCGCCTGTCCCCGATGCCGGTGGTCGTCGCCGACGCCGCGTTCATCCACATGGCCCTGAGCAACCTGATCGGCAACGCCATCAAATACACCCGTACGCGCGAGCAGGCGGTGATCGAGATCGGCGCCGAGGAGCACCCCGGCGAAGTGATCGTATATGTCCGCGACAACGGCGTGGGGTTCAACATGCAGTACGCCAACAAGTTGTTTGGCGTCTTCCAGCGCCTGCACCGGATGGAAGAATTCGAAGGCACCGGCATCGGCCTGGCGAGCGTTCGCCGGATCGTCGAGCGCCATGACGGCCGCGTCTGGGCCGAAGGCGAACCGAACCGCGGTGCCTGCTTCTATTTCGCGCTACCCAAGCTCAACTATTCCCCTACAGCCTGACGAAAACGCCATGCTCAAACCCATTCTGCTGGTCGAAGACAACCCACACGATCTGGAGCTGACCCTGATCGCGCTGGAACGCAGCCAGCTGGCCAACGACGTCGTCATCATGCGTGACGGTGCCGAGGCGCTGGACTACCTGCAGCGCAGCGGCGCCCACGCCGATCGCCCGGAGGGCAATCCGGCGGTGATGCTGCTCGACCTGAAGCTCCCGAAAGTCGATGGCCTCGAAGTGCTGCAGACCGTGCGCAGCTCGGAGACGCTGCGCAGCATTCCGGTGGTGATGCTGACCTCCTCGCGCGAGGAACCGGACCTGGCCCGAGCCTACGAGCTGGGGGTGAACGCTTACGTGGTCAAGCCGGTCGAATTCAAGGATTTCGTCGCCGCCATCTCCGACCTCGGGATCTTCTGGGCCGTGCTCAACGAGCCGCCACCGGGCTCACTGCGTTACAAGCGCGCCAACCAGAACCCTCGTTAACCCTTTTCCGCCGCGTGCATGTTCTGCGACAGGATGGCGAATGCCTGCAAACAAGAACCTGAAAATCCTGTTCATCGAGGACAGCCCCTACGACGCGGAGCTGGCGCAGATCACGCTCGAACGTAGCGGCTTCGTGCTCGACACCGAGCTGGCCTACGACCACGACGGTGTCGTACGGGCCTTGCAGCAACGCGAATTCGATCTGGTGCTGGCCGACTTCATCCTGCCGGGTTTCTCCGGCGCGCAGGCGCTGGAACTGGCCCGCGAACTGGCGCCACAGACGCCTTTCATCTTTCTCTCCGGGGTCTACGGCGAAGAGCATGCGGTGAACATGATGCGCTCCGGCGCCGTCGACTACGTGCTCAAGCAGAACCTGGCGTTCCTGCCCAAGGCAGTGGAACGTGCCGTCGCCGAAGTCAACGAGCGGCGTCGCCGGCTGCAGGCCGAGCAGGCGTTGCGCGAAGTCGAGGTACGCGCACGGCTGGCGGTCGACGCGGCGCGCCTGGGCATGTGGGATTACGAGCCACAGAGCGACACGCTGATCTGGGACCAGCGCTGTCGCGCCATGTTCGGCCTGACGGTCGATGAGCCGGTGAGCATGGCCACGTTCGAACGGCTCTGTCATCCCGACGACATCGGCCGAATGCGTCGGCGCATCGAAGCGGCGATCGCCCGGCAGAACGACCGCGACTACGCGGAGGTGTACCGCGTCTGCCTGCCGGACGACCGCGTGCGCTGGCTGGAAACCCGCGGCCAGGCCTTCTTCGAGAACGGCCGTTGTGTGCGCTTCGTTGGCGTGGTGATGGATATCACCGAGCAGAAGCTCGCCACCGAGGCCCTCAAGCAGCTCAACGAAAAGCTCGGTGAGCGCGTTCAGGAGCGCACTCGCGAGCGGGATCGTACCTGGGATCTGTCGCGTGATTTGCTCGCCGTCACCCGCTTCGACACCACACCGATCGCGCTCAACCCTGCCTGGGAGAGCACGCTGGGCTGGCCGCGGGAAAAGTTGCTGCAGGGCCCGCTGAGCGACCTGGTGCATCCCGATGACGTCCAGGCGACGCTCGAGGAAACCGCCAGCATCGCCAGCGGCCAGGTCAGCAATCGCTTCGTCAATCGCCTGCGCCACGCCGACGGCAGCTATCACTGGCTGTCGTGGAACGCCGTGCCGGACGCCGGGCACATGTACGCGGCGGCACGTGACATCACCAGCGAGATCGCCACCATCGACAAGCTTGCCGAATCCAACCGGCAACTGCTCGAACAGATCGGCGAGCGCGAGCGCATGGAAGAGACGCTGCAGCAGATGCAGCGCCTGGAGGCGGTCGGCCAGTTGACCGCCGGCGTGGCGCACGACTTCAACAACCTGCTCACGGTGATCCTGACTAGCACCAGTTTCCTCAAGCACGACCTGGAGAGCGGTGCGCCGTCGACCAAGGCGCTGGCGCGCCTGCAGTACATTCGCGACGCCGGCGAGCGTGGCGCTACGCTGACCAGCCAGCTGCTGGCCTTTTCCCGGCGGCAGCAGCTGGCGCCCAAGGCGATCTGGCTGAACGACACCATTACCGGCATGCTCAACCTGCTGCAGAGTTCGCTCGGCGGCAGCGTCAGCATCAGTGTCGACGCCGCAGCCGACCTCTGGCCGGCGATGGTCGACCCGACCCAGATCGAAATGATCATCCTCAACCTGGCGATCAATGCGCGCGATGCGATGGGCAGCGGTGGGCAGCTCGTTCTGCGAACCGGCAATATCAGCCTGACCCGGCCGGCCGAGCGCCCGGAAGATCCGCTGCCGGGCGATTACGTGGTGCTGGCCGTCAGCGACAACGGTACTGGCATGACCGACGAGGTGCTGCGCAAGGCCTTCGAGCCCTTCTTCACCACCAAGGAAGTCGGCAAGGGCTCGGGGCTGGGGCTGGCGCAGGTGTTCGGCTTCGCCAAGCAGTCCGGCGGCGGCGCCAGCATCGAAAGCGAGCCCGGAGTCGGCACCACGGTGAAGGTCTTTCTGCCACGGGCCTGCAGCACGCTGGCCGTGGCGGAGAACGCAGACCATCCCGCACGGCCGCCGGCGCCGTCCGTGCGCCACGCCATTCTGCTGGTCGACGACGACCAGACGGTGCGCGAGGTGACGGCACAGATGCTCGATACGCTCGGCTATTCGGTGATCGAAGCCGACAGCGGCGCAAAGGCGCTGGAGCTCCTGGAAAATGGCGTGAGCGTCGACCTGCTGCTGGCCGACTTCGCCATGCCGGCGATGAACGGCGGCGAGCTGGCGCGCCGCGTTCGCAGCCACTATGCGCGGCTGCCGGTCGTGTTCATCACCGGTTATGCCGAACTCGGCGAGCTCGGCCTCGACGGCGCGGTGGTGGTGCAGAAGCCCTTCCGCGAGGAACAGCTGGCGGACAAACTGATGCAGGCCCTGCGCGAGCGGAGCCCGGTCTGATGGATTGCCGGCAGCACCTGCGCCAGGCCACCGCGACGATGCACCAGCAGGTCGACCGGGCCTTCTCAGCCTTCCAGCTGACCGAGGCGGCAGGTTACCGGGGCTTCCTGTGCGCGCATGCGCGCGTACTGCTGCCGCTGGAACAGGTGCTCGACGAGGCCGAGGCCGCCCAGCTATTGGCGGACTGGCCACAACGCCGGCGCAGCGCGGCCCTGCGTGCCGACCTGGCCGATCTCGCGGTCATGCCGCCGCCGGCTCTGGTGATCGATCGCCCCGCGGATGAGGGTGCACTGTGGGGCCTGCTCTATGTGCTCGAAGGCTCTCGCCTGGGTGGCCGCGTGCTGGCCGAACGGGTTCGTCGGGCCGATCCCGACCAGCCGCTTCGCTACCTCAGCCATGGCAATACGGCGCCGCTGTGGCCCCGTTTTCTGGAACGCCTGCAGAGCCGCGCCGCGGCCTGCGACATGGCGAGCATGCAGGCCGCCGCAGTCGCCCTGTTCGCCCGCTTCGCCGAGGCCGCCCGCCAGGAACAGGCGAGCGCGGCGACGGCAGCGGCCCTCTGCTGAAGCGAGCGCCTTACTCCACGGTTACCGACTTGGCCAGGTTGCGTGGCTGGTCGACATCAGTGCCACGCTGCACGGCGACGTGATACGACAGCAGCTGCAGCGGCACGGTGTAGAGGATCGGCGCCAAGGCGTCGTGAATATGCGGCATCTTCACCAGGAAGATGCCCTCGCCATTGTCGAAGCCGGCCTCGCCATCGGCGAAGACGATCAGCTCACCGCCGCGGGCGCGCACTTCTTGCAGGTTGGACTTGAGCTTTTCCAGCAGCTCGTTGCTCGGCGCCACGGTGACCACCGGCATGTCCGCGTCGACCAGGGCGAGCGGGCCGTGCTTGAGCTCGCCGGCCGGATAGGCTTCGGCATGGATGTAGGAGATCTCCTTGAGCTTGAGCGCGCCTTCCATCGCCACCGGATACTGGGTGCCGCGACCGAGGAACAGCGTGTGGTGCTTCTCGACGAAATGCTCGGCGATCTTCTCCACCGTCGTGTCCATCGCCAGCGCCTCGCCCAGCCGCGTGGGCAGGCGCCGCAGCTCTTCGACCAGCGTGGCCTCGACACCCGCCGGCAGGCTGTTGTGCACCTGGCCGAGGGCAAGGGTCAGCAGCAGCAACCCGACCAGCTGGGTAGTGAAGGCCTTGGTCGAGGCCACGCCGATCTCCGGACCGGCCTGGGTCAGCAGCGTCAGGTCGGATTCGCGCACCAGAGAGCTGATGCCGACATTGCAGATCGCCAGGCTCGCCAGGTAGCCGGCAACCTTGGCGTTGCGCAGGGCGGCCAGGGTGTCTGCGGTTTCGCCGGACTGCGAGATGGTGACGAACAGGGTGTCCGGCTGCACGACGACCTTGCGGTAGCGGAACTCGCTGGCCACCTCGACCTGGCAGGGAATACCGGCGAACTCCTCCAGCCAGTAACGCGCCACCATGCCGGCGTGGTAGCTGGTGCCGCAGGCGACGATCTGCACGTTGCGCACCTTGGCGAACAGCTCGGCGGCCTGCGGGCCGAACGCCTGCACCAGTACCTGCCGATCGCCCAGGCGGCCTTCGAGGGTGCGCTGCACGACTTTCGGCTGCTCATGGATCTCCTTGAGCATGAAGTGACGGTACTCGCCCTTGTCGGCCGCCTCGGCGCCCTCGTGGTACTGCACCACCTCGCGCTGCACCGGCTCGCCGTCGATATCCCAGATCTGCACGCTGTCGCGGTGGATCTCGGCGATGTCGCCCTCTTCCAGGTACATGAAGCGATCGGTGACCTGGCGCAGCGCCAGCTGGTCGGAGGCCAGGAAGTTCTCGCCCAGGCCGAGACCGATCACCAGCGGGCTGCCACTGCGGGCAGCGAGCAGGCGGTCCGGCTGGCGCGCATTGATCACCGCCAGACCGTAGGCGCCATGCAGTTCCTTGACGGCGTCCTTCAACGCCGTGGCCAGGTCGGCGCAGGTCTTCAGCTTGTGATTGAGCAGATGGACGATGACCTCGGTGTCGGTATCGGACACGAATACGTAGCCCAGCGCCTTGAGCTCGCCGCGCAGCGCTTCATGGTTTTCGATGATGCCGTTGTGCACCACGGCCAGGTCACTGCCGGACACATGCGGGTGGGCATTGCGCTCGCACGGCGCGCCGTGGGTGGCCCAGCGGGTATGCGCGATACCCAGCCGGCCGACCAGCGGAGCCTGCTGCTGCGCCTGCTCGAGTTCGGCAACCTTGCCCGAGCGCCGCAGGCGCTGCAGCTCGCCATGGCTGTCCAGCACGGCCAGGCCGGCGCTGTCGTAACCGCGGTACTCCAGACGCTTGAGGCCTTCGAGAAGGATGGCGGTGATGTTGCGTTCGGCGATGGCGCCCACGATGCCACACATGATCAATTCTCCTGCTGGTGCTCTGGGGCCGCGCAGATCAGTCTGACGCCGCGGGCCTGAATGCTGGTGCGCGCCTCTTCGCTGAGGCGCTCGTCGGTAATGAGCGTGTGGATGCTGCTCCACGGCAGCTCCAGATTGGGAATACGCCGGCCGACCTTGTCCGCCTCGGCGAGGACGATGACTTCGCGTGCGACCTCGGCCATGACCCTCGATAGGCCGAGCAACTCGTTGAAGGTCGTGGTGCCGCGCGCCAGGTCGATGCCATCGGCACCGATGAACAGCTGGTCGAAATCGTAGGACCTGAGGACCTGCTCGGCGACCTGCCCCTGGAAGGACTCCGAGTGCGGGTCCCAGGTACCGCCGGTCATCAGCAGGACCGGTTCGTGCTCCAGCTCGCGCAGCGCCGTGGCAACATTCAGCGAGTTGGTCATCACCACCAGGCCGTGCTTGTGGCCGAGCTGCGGAATCATCGCCGCCGTGGTGGTACCGGAATCGATGATGATCCGCGCATGCTCGCGGATGCAGCCGACCGCCGCACGGGCGATGGCCTGCTTCCAGGGCGAAACCGGCTGGCTGGTATCGGCAATGAATTCCTGCGGCAGCGGGACGGCGCCGCCATAGCGGCGCAGCAACAGGCCATTCTTTTCCAGCGCGGCGAGATCCTTACGGATGGTGACCTCGGAGGTCTCGAAGCGCCGGGCGAGCTGGTCGACGCCGACTTCGCCCTGTTCGTCGAGCAGGGCGAGAATGGCATGGCGGCGCTGCGGTGTGTTGCGCTTCGACATCGCTAAGTTTCGATTCGAAATTTAATGGCGCGAATCAAAACATAAGGCGCTTTCTGACGCAACCGTCAGGCCGCCGGCGCTGGTCGGCTCAGGGCTTGGCTTTCACCGGCCGCTGCCAGCCCTCGATATTGCGCTGGCGGCCGCGGCCAAGGGCGAGGTTATGCGCCGGCACGTCCTCGGTGATGGTCGAGCCGGCGCCGGTGGTCGCCCCCTCACCCAGAATCAGGGGCGCTACCAGAGAACTGTTGGAGCCGATGAAGACGTCCTCGCCCATGACCGTGCGGTGCTTGTTGGCGCCGTCGTAATTGCAGGTGATGGTGCCAGCCCCGATGTTGGTGCGGGCGCCGATGTCGGCATCGCCCAGGTAGCTCAGGTGACCGGCCTTGGCGCCCTCGCCCAGCGTCGCATTCTTCAGCTCGACGAAATTGCCGACGTGCGCCTTGGCCCCCAGCCGGGTGCCGGGGCGCAAGCGGGCGAAAGGCCCGCAATCGGCGCCTTCGCCCAGCTCGGCGCCTTCCAGGTGCGAGTTGGCCTTGACCTGGGCCCCGCGGCGCAAGGTGCTGTCCTTGATCACGCAATTGGGGCCGATCTGCACACCGTCCTCGATGACCACCCGGCCTTCGAGCAACACGTTGACGTCAATGCTGACATCGCGGCCAACGCTGACTTCGCCGCGTACGTCAAAGCGCGCCGGGTCGCGCAGCGTGACCCCCTGCGCCATCAGCTGTCGCGCCGCGCGCCACTGGTAGTGCCGCTCGAGTTCGGCGAGCTGAATGCGGTCGTTGGCGCCCTGCACTTCCATTGCATCGGATGCCTGCTCGGTCGCCACGCTCAGACCTTCGGCAACGGCCATGGCGATCACGTCGGTGAGGTAGTACTCGCCCTGCGCGTTGCCGTTGGACAAACGTCCCAA
This sequence comes from Stutzerimonas sp. CXK-1, assembly GCF_057738225.1. Classification (NCBI taxonomy): domain Bacteria; kingdom Pseudomonadati; phylum Pseudomonadota; class Gammaproteobacteria; order Pseudomonadales; family Pseudomonadaceae; genus Stutzerimonas; species Stutzerimonas sp. CXK-1. The sequence goes on from NZ_CM173217.1 coordinate 4,117,066, forward strand.
CCAGTCACCCAGGCGCTGGCCTGGCACGGCGAGAATGCCGGTGTTGCCCTCGCGGATCGCGCGCTGCTCGGCGCTGGCATCCTTGTGCTCGACGATCGCCTGCACCTTGCCCGCCGCGTCGCGCACGATGCGCCCGTAGCCGGTAGGGTCGGCCAGTTCGACGGTCAGCAGTGCCAGCTGATCGGTGCAGACCTTGGCCAGCAGTCGCTCCAAGGTTTGCGCCTGGATCAGCGGTACGTCGCCATAGAGGATCAGCACGCGCTCGGCACCAAGCTGCGGCAGCGCCTGGGCCACAGCGTGGCCGGTACCCAGCTGTTCGGCCTGAAGGACGAAATTGAGGTCATCGGCGCCAAGTTGCTCGCGCACCTGCTCGGCACCGTGCCCGATCACCACCTGGATGCTGCGCGGCTGCAGCGCCCGGGCGGTATCGATGACATGCGCCAGCATGCTCTTGCCGGCCACGGGATGCAGGACCTTGGGCAGGGCGGAACGCATGCGGGTGCCCTGGCCGGCGGCCAGAATGACGATATCGAGCGACATGAAGGATTCCTGAATCGACGAAGCCAGGCGGGCTTCATGGGTGACAGAAAAAGAAAAAGGGTAGCCAAGGCTACCCTTTTACTCGAACGCGATGAAGTCGCTGACCGATCAGTGACGGCCGTACTTCTTGCGCAGTGCCTCGATGGTCCGCAGCTGGGCCGCGGCCTCGGCCAGACGTGCGGCCGCAGAGCCGTAGTCGAACTCGGCACCTTTCTCGTGCAGCGCTTTCTCGGCAGCCTTGACGGCAGCCTGGGCGGCCGCTTCGTCGAGGTCCTTGGCGCGCGTCGCGGTGTCGGCGAGCACCTTCACCATGTTCGGCTGCACTTCGATGAAGCCGCCGGAGATGTAGAAGATCTCTTCCTCGCCACCCTGCTTGATCACTCGCACCGGACCGGGCTTGAGATCGGTCAGCAGCGGCGCGTGGCCCGGCAGGATACCGATGTCACCGAGGTTCCCGTGGGCGATGACCATTTCCACCAGCCCCGAGAACAGCTCTTCTTCCGCACTGACGATGTCGCAATGGACTGTCATAGCCATATTCATGCCTCGGTAGTCAGCCTGGCCGGCATACGCCAGTCAGGCTGGGACAGCGCCCGCGAACGGGCGCGCCAGTTACAGTTTCTTGGCCTTCTCGATGGCTTCGTCAATGGAACCGACCATGTAGAACGCCTGCTCGGGCAGGTGATCGTAGTCGCCATTGAGGATGCCGGCGAAACCACGGATGGTTTCCTTCAGCGGCACGTACTTGCCCGGCGAACCGGTGAAGACTTCGGCCACGAAGAACGGCTGGGACAGGAAACGCTGGATCTTACGTGCGCGGGATACCAGCTGCTTGTCCTGCTCGGACAGTTCGTCCATACCGAGGATGGCGATGATGTCCTTCAGCTCCTTGTAGCGCTGCAGCACGTACTGAACGCCGCGAGCGGTGTCGTAGTGCTCCTGGCCGATGACCAGCGGATCCAGCTGCCGGGAAGTCGAGTCGAGCGGGTCGACCGCCGGGTAGATACCCAGGGAGGCGATGTCACGCGACAGTACGACGGTGGCGTCGAGGTGGGCGAAGGTGGTCGCCGGGCTCGGGTCGGTCAGGTCGTCCGCGGGAACGTAGACAGCCTGCACGGAGGTAATCGAACCGGTCTTGGTCGACGTGATGCGCTCCTGCAGAACGCCCATCTCTTCGGCCAGCGTCGGCTGGTAACCCACCGCGGACGGCATACGGCCCAGCAGTGCCGACACTTCGGTACCGGCCAGGGTGTAACGGTAGATGTTGTCGACGAACAGCAGAACGTCACGGCCTTCGTCACGGAACTTCTCGGCCATGGTCAGGCCGGTCAGCGCCACGCGCAGACGGTTTCCTGGCGGCTCGTTCATCTGGCCGTAGACCAGGGCAACCTTGTCGAGAACGTTGGAGTCCTTCATCTCGTGGTAGAAGTCGTTACCCTCACGAGTACGCTCACCCACACCAGCGAACACGGAATAACCGCTGTGCTCCATGGCGATGTTACGGATCAGTTCCATCATGTTCACGGTCTTGCCGACACCGGCACCACCGAACAGACCGACCTTACCGCCCTTGGCGAACGGGCAGACCAGGTCGATTACCTTGATACCGGTTTCCAGCAGGTCGTTACCGCCGGCTTGTTCGGCATAGGAAGGGGCAGCGCGGTGGATGGTCCAGCGCTCTTCTTCACCGATGGGACCGGCTTCGTCGATCGGGTTGCCCAGCACGTCCATGATACGGCCCAGGGTCGCCTTGCCGACCGGGACGGAGATGGCTTCGCCGGTGTTGGTGACGTCCAGGCCACGCTTGAGGCCTTCGGTCGAACCCATGGCGATGGAACGGACGATGCCGTCGCCCAGCTGCTGCTGGACTTCCAGGGTGGTTTCCGCGCCTTGTACTTTCAGCGCGTCATAGACGTTCGGCACCTGATCGCGCGGAAACTCCACGTCGATAACGGCGCCGATGATTTGAACGATACGTCCGCTACTCATGTTTGGTTCCTCTGAATATTTGAACCGTTCTTAAACCGCGGCAGCGCCGCCGACGATTTCCGAGATTTCCTGAGTGATCGCAGCCTGACGGGCCTTGTTGTAGACCAGCTGCAAATCGCTGATCAGATCACCGGCGTTGTCGGTTGCGTTCTTCATGGCGATCATCCGCGCGGCCTGCTCGGCTGCGCCGTTCTCAACTACCGCCTGGTAGACCTGGGACTCGATGAAGCGAACCAGCAGGGCATCCAGCAGCTGCTGGGCATCCGGCTCGTAGAGGTAGTCCCACTGACCCTTCTTCACTGCCTGTGCGTCTTCGACTTCAGCCAGTGGCAGAAGCTGATCGATCGTCGGCTTCTGGGTCATGGTGTTGATGAACTTGTTGGAGACCAGGTACAAGCGGTCCAGCCGGCCCTCGTTGAAGGCGTCCAGCATGACCTTGACGCTGCCGACCAGGTCGTTGACCGACGGCTCTTCGCCCAGGTTGCCGATCGCCGCGACGACGTTGCCACCGAAGCTACGGAAAAAGCTCGCACCCTTGTTGCCGATGACGCACAGGTCGGCCTCGACCTTCTGGTCGTGCCATTCCTTCATGCTGCGAATCAGTGCCTTGAACAGGTTGATGTTCAGGCCACCGCACAGACCGCGATCGGACGACACGACGATGTAACCGACACGCTTGACCGGACGCTCCACCATGAACGGATGACGGTACTCGGGGTTGGCGTTGGCCAGATGGCCAATCACCTGCCGGATCCGCTCCGCGTAGGGACGGCTGGCAGCCATGCGCATCTGTGCCTTGCGCATCTTGCTGACCGCCACCTTTTCCATGGCGCTGGTGATCTTCTGCGTGCTTTTGATGCTCGCAATCTTGCTGCGAATCTCTTTTGCGCCTGCCATTTGACACCTTTCGGGTTAGCAGGCGGGAGCCCTGAGGCTCCCGCTGCGGCTTACCAGCTCTGCGTGGCCTTGAACTTCTCGACGCCGGCCTTCAGGCCTGCATCGATTTCGTCGTTGAAGTCGCCCTTCACGTTGATCTTCGCCATCAGGTCGGCGAACTCGCGGTTGAAGTAGGCGATCAGGGCCTGCTCGAAGGCGCCAACCTTGGCTACCGGCACGTCGGTCAGGAAACCACGCTCGGCGGCGTACAGCGACACGGACATGTCGGCAATGGACATCGGCGCGTATTGCTTCTGCTTCATCAGCTCGGTGACGCGTTGACCATGCTCGAGCTGCTTGCGGGTCGCCTCGTCCAGGTCCGATGCGAACTGCGCGAACGCAGCCAGTTCACGGTACTGGGCCAGTGCGGTACGAATCCCGCCGGACAGCTTCTTGATGATCTTGGTCTGCGCCGCACCACCGACACGGGATACCGAGATACCGGCGTTGACCGCCGGACGGATACCCGAGTTGAACATGGCGGACTCGAGGAAGATCTGGCCGTCGGTGATCGAGATCACGTTGGTCGGAACGAACGCGGACACGTCGCCGGCCTGGGTCTCGATGATCGGCAGCGCGGTCAGCGAACCGGTCTTGCCCGTCACGGCGCCATTGGTGAACTTCTCGACATACTCTTCGGATACGCGCGAAGCACGCTCCAGCAGACGGCTATGGAGATAGAACACGTCGCCCGGGTAGGCTTCACGTCCCGGCGGACGGCGCAGCAGCAGGGAGATCTGGCGGTAGGCCACGGCCTGCTTGGACAGATCGTCATAGACGATCAGCGCGTCTTCACCGCGGTCGCGGAAGTACTCGCCCATGGTGCAACCGGCATAGGGTGCCAGGTACTGCAGCGCGGCGGACTCGGAAGCCGAGGCGGCAACGATGATGGTATTGGCCAGGGCGCCATGCTCTTCCAGCTTGCGTACGACGTTGGCGATGGTCGACTGCTTCTGACCGATGGCCACGTAGACGCAGCGGATGCCGCTGTTCTTCTGGTTGATGATCGCGTCGATCGCCAGAGCGGTCTTACCGATCTGACGGTCACCGATGATCAGCTCGCGCTGACCACGGCCGACCGGGATCATGGCGTCGACCGACTTGTAACCGGTCTGTACCGGCTGGTCGACCGACTTACGCCAGATCACGCCCGGCGCGACCTTCTCGACCGCATCGGTGAGCTTGGCGTTGATCGGACCTTTGCCGTCGATCGGGTTGCCCAGTGCGTCGACGACACGACCCAGCAGCTCCGGACCGACCGGAACCTCGAGGATACGGCCGGTGCACTTGGCGCTCATGCCTTCGGTCAGGCCCAGGTAGTTACCCAGAACCACGGCACCGACGGAGTCCTGCTCCAGGTTCAGCGCCATGCCGTAGATGCCACCAGGGAACTCGATCATTTCGCCGTACATGACGTCGGCCAGACCGTAGATACGTACGATGCCGTCAGACACGCTGACGACGGTGCCCTCGTTACGGGCTTGAGCGGCGACATTCGAGCTATCGATGCGCTGCTTGATGATTTCACTAATCTCGGAAGGATTCAGTTGCTGCATGCCATGACCCTCAAATCAGGATTTCAACGATTCGGCCAACTGGCTCAGTTTGCCGCGAACCGAACCGTCGACAACCACGTCGCCAGCGCGGATGACCACGCCGCCGATCAATGCAGGATTCACGGCCTGCTGGAGGTTGACGGTGCGATCTAGCCGCTTGGACAGGGCGGCAGCCAAGGTTTGGAGTTGCTCGTTGCTGAGCTCGTAGGCAGTTTCGACTTCTGCATCGAGCGTTTTCTCGGCTTGCGCCTTGATGTCCTCGTACAGCTCCCACACGGTCGGCAGAACGGCCAGGCGATCGTTCTCGCCCAGGGTCCTGACGAAATTGCGGAACGCTTCGTCCGCGTCGTTGCCCAGCACACGTACCAGCGCCTCGACCTTGCTATCGCTAGTCAGGCGCGGATCGTTGAGCAATGCATCGACTTCGGGGACTTCTACAGCGACGGCGGCCAGATTCAGCATTTTCGACCAGGCCTGAGTCTGGTCGACCGAGCTGGCAAACTCGAAAGCGGCTTTCGCGTAAGGCCGAGCAAGCGTCTGGGTATTGATCATCGCTTGCCTCGCTTAGAGTTGGGAGGCCAGTTTTTCGACCAGTTCGTTGTGTACCTTGGCGTCCACCTGGGACTCCAGGATCTTCTCCGCACCGGCTACGGCAAGCGCCGCGACCTGACTGCGCAGTTGGTCCCTGGCACGGTTCACTTCCTGTTCGATCTCGGCGCGGGCGCCGGCTACCAGCCGCTCACCCTCGGCACGGGCTTGCTGCTTGGCTTCCTCGATGATCGCATTGGCGTGCTTGTTCGCCTGCTCGAGGATCAGGGCAGCCTGCTCCTTGGTCTCACGGAGGGTGTTGGACACCTTTTCCTGAGCCAGTTTCAGGTCTTGCTGCGCACGGCCTGCCGCATCCAGCCCCTCGGCGATCTTCTTCTGGCGTGCGTTCATGGCGGCCGTGATAGGCGGCCAGACGAACTTCATGCAGAACCAGACGAAGATAGCGAAGGCGAGCGTTTGACCGAACAGCGTCAAGTTAATGTTCACAGCGATTTACCTCGTGCTATCTCGTTCAACGCGGGAGTCATTCCACGGCGACGGGGCTCGCCCGGCGAACCCCATCTCAAACCGGAAAAATGATTAACCGGCGACAACGAAGATGAGGTACATCGCGATACCAACGCCGATCATCGGTACGGCGTCGAGCAGGCCGGCCATCAGGAAGGTCTTGGTTTGCAGCTGCGGAGCCAGCTCAGGCTGACGAGCAGTGGATTCCAGCAGCTTGCCACCCAGCAGGGCGAAGCCGATGCCGGTGCCCAGAGCACCCAGACCGATCATGAGGGAAGCGGCGATGTAGACGAGTTCCATGTAAAGCTCCTGAAGCTAAGGGGGGTTTAAGGTTTGTTGGGTAAAGCGGACTAGCGTTGGCCGGACGTTCCTTACGGGGTCAACTCGGCATGACTGTGGTCTTCATGCGCAGAGCTGAGGTACACCACGGTCAGGACCATGAAGATGAACGCCTGCAGCGGGATCACCAGGATATGGAAGATCGCCCACGGTACGTTCAGGGTCCACTGCACGTAGAACGGCAGCAGCGCGATGAGGATGAATACCACCTCACCAGCGTACATGTTGCCGAACAGTCGCAGAGCCAGGCTCAGCGGCTTGGTCAGCAGACCGAGGATCTCGAGGAACAGGTTGAACGGCACCAGCGACCAGTGGTTGAACGGGGTGAACGCCAGTTCCTTGGTGAAGCCGCCAAAGCCCTTGACCTTGAAGCTGTAGAACAGAATCAGAATGAACACGCCGAGCGACAGGCCGAAGGTGCCGTTCGGGTCGGCGGTCGGAACGATCTTGAAGGCCGGCAGGCCAGCCAGATGGGCGATGCCCGGGATGTAGTCGACCGGAATCCACTTCAGGCTGTTCATCAGGAACACCCAGACGAAGATGGTCAGCGCCAGCGGTGCGATCACCGGGTTGCGACCGTGGAAAGTGTCCTTGACCACGCCCTCGACGAACTCGACGCACATCTCGACGAGATTCTGCAGCTTGCCGGGCACACCGGAGGTGGCGGACTTGGCCGCGGAGCGGAACACGAGGATGAAGATCAGGCCCATCAGGACCGACCAGCCCAGAGTGTCCAGGTGCACCGCCATGAAGCCCATTTCACGAGCCTCGGCGCCGGTCTGGGCGATCGTCCAGGTAGCCTGGTCGAGCACGGAGCCATCAGCGCGTTCGTAACCGGCAGGCAGTTTGCCGTAGGTCAGGTTCTGCAGGTGATGCTGGATATATTCAGCCGGGGTACTCGCCATATGCGCGCCTCAATACTCAATGCTTCGGATTGTTTTTCAGCAGCAGGAGTGCGCTCGCGGAGGTGCCCAGCACCAGCACGTAGCCGGCAAACAAGGCAACCGGCTCCAGCGGTCGTACTCCCACGAACACCAGCGCAAAGAGCGCTGCTGCCAGAATCTGTTTTCCCATCTCTCCAGCCCAGAAGGACTGGACGATCGCCCGGGTCGAACGCGCGCCAAAGTAACGAAAGGCCTTGTACGCAAAATACGCATTCGCCGACAGGGCGATCAGGCCGCCGAGCAGCGCCGAGTATCCGGCGACGACTCCAAACACAACACCGCAAGCCAGCGTGCCGACCAAGGCCGCAACGGCCTGGACGAGCAGTCCTCGAAATGCTGGCTGACGGTGGAAGGGTGTCCTGTTACGTATGTTCACCGGCATTCCACCGCGGTATCGAGATGCGCCTGGCTGCTGGCTGCAGTCCCAAAAAAGCGCGGCGAGTATAGGAGCAGGGCCCCACCGGTTCAACTATCCGGTAGTTATTTCCGACCGGCACTACAAAAATTTTGTATCAACGAATGTGAGCCAGCACGCCCTGCAGCTCATCGAGCGAGCTATAGCGAATCACCAGCTCCCCCTTGCCCTTGGCCCCGTGGCGAATCTGCACCGGAGAGCCCAGCCGCTCGGCCAGCCGCTGTTCCAGACGGCTGATGTCGGGATCCGGCTTCGGTGCCTCCTTTGGTGCTTCCTTGCCGTTGAGCCACTGGCGGACCAGCGCTTCGGTCTGACGTACCGTCAGGCCGCGTGCGACAACGTGCCGCGCCCCTTCCACCTGCTGCTCGGCTGGCAGGCCGAGCAGCGCCCGGGCGTGGCCCATTTCCAGATCGCCATGCGCGAGCAGAGTCTTGATCTCTTCGGGCAGGCCGATCAGGCGCAACAGGTTGCTTACCGAAACCCGCGATTTACCCACGGCGTCGGCGACCTGTTGCTGGGTCAGCTGGAATTCCTGCTGCAAGCGCTGCAGGGCAATGGCCTCTTCGATCGGATTGAGGTCCTCGCGCTGGATGTTTTCAATCAGCGCCATGGCGATCGCCGCTTCGTCAGGAACGTCACGCACCATCGCCGGGATCTTTTCCAGGCCTGCCTGCTGGCTGGCGCGCCAACGACGTTCGCCCGCGATGATCTCGAAGCGGCCGCCGTCGATCGCGCGCACGACGATCGGTTGCATCACGCCCTGGGCACGGATCGAGCTGGCCAGCTCCTCCAGCGCGGCCGGATCCATGTCGCGTCGCGGCTGGTACTTGCCGCGCTGGATCAATTCCAGCGGCAGATGCTGCAGTTCTCGGCTATCGGCCTTGACCGCCTGTTCCTGTAGCGTCGTGACGCTGGCACCGCCAAGCAAGGCGTCCAGTCCGCGTCCCAGGCCTCTTTTCTTGGTCGCCATGAAAATTCCTTATGCGAGGGCGCTGCGTGCTGCCTTGCGCTGGCGACGGGACAACTCGCCGGCGAGCGCCAGATAGGCCTGTGCGCCCTTCGATTGCTTGTCGTACACCAGAGCCGGCATGCCATGGCTGGGCGCTTCGGCCAGGCGCACATTGCGCGGGATGACGGTGTCGTAGAGTTTGTCGCCGAAATGCGTGCGCAGCTGCTCGGAAACATCGTTGGTCAGGCTGCTGCGCGGGTCGTACATGGTACGCAGCAGGCCTTCGATCGTCAGGCTCGGATTGAGTGCCCGACCGATGCGCTGAATCGAGTCGACCAGATCGGTCAGCCCTTCGAGCGCGTAGTACTCGCATTGCATCGGAATGATCACCCCGTCGGCGGCGGCCAGCGCGTTGACCGTCAGCATCGACAGCGAAGGCGGGCAGTCGATGAGGATGTAATCGTAGTTTTCGCGCACCGGCGCCAGCGCCTCGCGCAGGCGATGCTCCTTGGTCGGCAGCTTGAGCAGATCGACCTCGGCCGCGGTGAGATCGCGGTTGGCCGGCAACAGCTGGTAGCCGCCATGCTCGGAGAACTGCATCGCATCGACCAGGCTGCAGTCGCCGATGAGCACGTCGTAGATCGAGTGCTCCAGGTTGAGCTTGTCCACACCACTGCCAGTGGTGGCGTTGCCCTGCGGGTCGAGGTCGATCAGCAGGACACGACGACGCGTGGCTACCAGCGAGGCCGCCAGGTTGATGCAGGTGGTGGTCTTGGCGACACCACCCTTCTGGTTGGCGATGGCGAATACACGGGCCATGTCAGCGTCTGTCCAGGGTCATGAAATGCGGCGCAGTATCAGCAGATGGCGCTGGCCTTGGCAACCTGGAACCTGCAGCACATGACAACGCTCCAGTTCGAAGTCCGCGGGTAGCGCCTGCAGTTCGTCCTCCGGATGCACACCCTTCATCGCCAGCCAGCGCGTGTCGGTGTCGCCCAAGTGGCGGGTCCAGTCAGCGAAATCGGCCAGCGCGCTGAACGCCCGTGAGCTGATCCCCGCGAACGGTTGCTCCGGACGGTAGCGTTCGACCCGCTCATGGACCACTTCGAGATTGCCCAGCCCAAGCTCTAGCTTTACCTGGGTGAGAAAGCGCGTCTTCTTGCCGTTGGAGTCGAGCAGCACGAAGCGCCGCTCGGGAAACATGATGGCCAGCGGTATACCTGGCATGCCGCCGCCGCTGCCAACATCTAGCCAGCGATCGCCACCTTCGGCGACATAGCGGACCACGCTCAGGCTGTCGAGCAAGTGGCGCGAAACCATCTCGTCCGGATCACGGATGGCCGTCAGGTTGTAGGCCTTGTTCCACTTGATCAGCAGCGCCAGATAGTCGAGCAACTGCCGCTGCTGTTGCTCGGACAGCGCTATGCCCAGTTCATGGGCACCGGCGACCAGCTCTTCGGCATGGCTTCGGGTCACCGCCTCGCTCACGCGCTCTGCTCCAGCTGTTGTCCGGCACCACGCTTTTTCAGGTGGATCATCAGCAGTGAAACCGCCGCCGGGGTCACCCCTGGGATACGCGAGGCCTGGCCCAGCGTCTGCGGGCGGGCCTGCGAAAGCTTGTGCTGGATTTCCTTCGACAGACCGGAGATCGAGGGGTAGTCCAGGTCGACCGGCAGTGCGATGTTCTCGCTGGCGCGCAAACGCTCGATCTCGTCGCGCTGGCGCTCGATGTAGCCTGCGTACTTGGTGCTGATCTCCACCTGCTCGGCCACCTGCGGATCGGCGCTGGCATCGCCGGTCAGTTCGATGAGGCTGGCGTAGTCGATTTCCGGCCGCGCCAGCAGGTTGAGCAGGTTGTACTCACGCACCAGGGGGCTACCGAAACGCTCGGCGATCGCGGTGCCCTCCGCGCTGCCGGGCCGCACCCAGGTGCTCTTCAGTCGCTGCTCCTCGCGCTCGATGCCTTCGCGCTTGGCGCAAAACGCTGCCCAGCGGATGTCATCCACGAGGCCCAGTTCGCGTCCCTTTTCGGTCAGGCGCAGATCGGCATTGTCCTCGCGCAGGATCAGGCGGTACTCAGCGCGCGAGGTAAACATGCGATAGGGCTCTTGCGTGCCGAGCGTGATCAGGTCATCGACCAGCACACCGAGGTAGGCCTCGTCACGACGCGGGCACCAGGCTTCACGCCCCTGCGCCCGCAGCGCTGCATTGGCACCGGCCAGCAGCCCCTGAGCGCCAGCCTCTTCGTAGCCGGTGGTGCCATTGATCTGCCCGGCGAAGAAAAGCCCACCGATTACCTTGGTTTCCAGGCTGTACTTCAGGTCTCGCGGATCGAAATAGTCATATTCGATGGCGTAGCCCGGACGAACGATATGCGCGTTCTCCATGCCACGAATGCTGCGGACGATCTCAAGCTGCACGTCGAACGGCAGCGAAGTGGAGATGCCATTGGGATACAGCTCGTGCGTCGTCAGCCCTTCGGGTTCGAGGAAAACCTGATGGCTGTCCTTGTCGGCGAAGCGATGGATCTTGTCTTCGATCGATGGGCAATAACGCGGGCCGATGCCTTCGATCACACCGGAATACATGGGCGACCGATCCAGGTTGCTGGCAATGATCTCGTGGGTGCGAGCGTTGGTATGGGTGATCCAGCAGCTGACCTGCGGCGGATGTTGCTCGCGCGAGCCGAGGAACGACATCACCGGCAGCGGCGTGTCGCCCGGCTGCTCGGTCATCTGCGAAAAATCCACGCTGCGCCCGTCGATGCGCGGTGGTGTACCGGTCTTCAGACGACCGACACGCAGCGGCAGCTCCCGCAAGCGACGTGCCAGGGCGAGCGAAGGGGGATCACCGGCGCGTCCTCCCGAATAGTTCTGCAACCCGATGTGGATAAGTCCGCCGAGAAAGGTCCCGGTCGTCAGAACAACGTTGTCCGCGAGGAAACGCAGGCCCATCTGTGTCACGACACCCTTGACCTGGTCCTGCTCGACAACCAGGTCGTCCGCCGCCTGCTGAAATATCCACAGGTTGGTCTGGTTTTCCAGGATTTCCCGCACGGCAGCCTTGTACAGGATCCGATCGGCCTGCGCACGCGTGGCGCGCACAGCCGGGCCCTTGCGGCTGTTGAGGATGCGGAATTGGATACCGCCCTTGTCGGTGGCTGTCGCCATGGCGCCGCCGAGCGCATCGATTTCCTTGACCAGATGACTCTTGCCGATACCGCCGATCGCGGGGTTGCAGCTCATCTGTCCGAGTGTCTCGACGTTGTGCGTCAACAGCAGGGTCTTCACGCCCATGCGCGCAGCGGCCAGGGCTGCCTCGGTGCCGGCATGGCCACCGCCTATGACGATCACGTCGAACCGGGAAGGGAAATCCACACGCACCTCGTGCCTGTTGAGTTGGGATCTGGGAAGGCCGCGAAGTATAGGGAGTTAGCAGGCTCGAATGAAGGGCTCTGCACAAAAAATGACCAAAGGGACGCCTGTGGCCAAAAATGAATAAGCAAGTCAGTGAGAAGAAAAGCTTGTTTATATGTTTACTTATACTGAACCCGCTTTCTGTGGATAACCTATTACAGACCACGCAGGACTAGGTTTCCAGCGTTCAGAAACTCTGTGCGGTATCTGCGTGGGAATTGGGGGGAGCCGGTTGACGGCTTGTGGGTAAAACACCTCGTTATCCACAAGCAGGTGGGCGACCATGTTGCCAACAGGCTTATCGACGGTGTTCAGGGCCAGTTATCTACAAGGCTCCTGCAGGAGCGGCGGGCCGTTGCCCGGCCCCGCTCACCCGGGCGACCGGCTATTTGCCGATGCAAAAACTCGAGAAGATCCGGCCAAGCAAATCATCCGAGCTGAAGGCTCCGGTGATTTCGCCAAGCGCCTGCTGCGCCAATCGCAGATCCTCGGCCAGCAGCTCGCCGGCGCCCGCGCCAACCAGTTGCTCGCCGCCATGCCGCAGGTGCTCGTCGGCCAGATGCAATGCCTGCAGGTGCCGGCGGCGTGCGCTGAAGCTGCTTTCCGCCGTCTGGTCGAAGCCCATGCAGGCCTTCAGGTGCTCGCGCAGCAGCTCCAACCCCTCTCCCTCGCGTACCGACATGGCGACCGTAGCCTGGCCGTCGTCAGCCAGGCGTAGCAGTGCCGACTCCCCGGTCAGATCGATCTTGTTGCGGATCACGGTGACCTTGCCGTGCGGCGGCTGGCAGTCGAGGAACTCGGGCCAGAGGGAAGCCGGATCGGCGGCCTCCGGAGCGCTTGCGTCGACGACCAGCAACACGCGGTCGGCCTGCTCGATCGCGCCCAGTGCTCGCTGCACCCCGATCCGCTCGACCTGGTCGTCCGTTTCACGCAGGCCGGCCGTATCGATCACGTGCAGCGGCATACCGTCGATCACAATGTGCTCGCGCAACACGTCGCGGGTGGTGCCGGCGATGTCAGTGACAATGGCTGCCTCACGGCCTGCCAGCGCATTGAGCAGGCTCGATTTGCCCGCATTGGGCCGGCCGGCGATGACCACCGTCATGCCGTCGCGCAGCAACGCGCCCTGTCCCGCTTCGCGCAGCACCTGCGACAGTGATCGTTGCAGTTCCTGCAGTTCGGTCAGCACATGGCCGTCGGCGAGAAAGTCTATTTCTTCTTCCGGAAAATCGATGGCGGCTTCGACGTATATCCGCAAGGCGATCAGCTGCTCGACCAGCTGGTGCACCCGTCGGGAGAACTCACCTTGCAACGAGCGCACCGCGTTGCGCGCAGCCTGTGCCGAGCTGGCCTCGATCAAGTCTGCGATGGCTTCGGCCTGTGCCAGGTCCAGTTTGTCATTTAGAAATGCGCGTTCGCTGAATTCGCCGGGCCTGGCAGGCCGAGCGCCTAGCTCCAGGCAGCGCTGCAGGAGCATGTCCAGGACTACCGGGCCGCCATGCCCCTGTAGCTCGAGTACATCTTCGCCGGTGAACGAATGCGGCCCCGGGAAGAACAGCATGATTCCCTCGTCGATGACTTCGCCTACGTCATCGTGGAAGGGGCCGTAGTGCGCATGTCGCGCGATGGGTTCCTTGCCGGTGAGGGTAATGGCGATCGGCTTCGCCCGCGGGCCCGAGACCCGAACGATGCCCACACCACCTCGGCCAGGCGCGGTGGCGACGGCGGCAATGGTTTCGCGAACGTGGCTCATGACGCTCCTCCAAAAAAGGGCTGGATAGCAAAACGCCCCAATCAAGGGGCGTTTTGCTGGCTTTCGGTACGGTCAGGCAGTCTTGCCGGACGCCTCGATCCGCCGGGTAATGTACCACTGCTGTGCGATCGACAGGACGTTGTTGACCACCCAGTACAGCACCAGACCGGCCGGGAACCAGAGGAAGAAGAAGGTGAAGATGATCGGCAACAGCTTCATCACCTTGGCTTGCATCGGATCCGGCGGCGTCGGGTTCAACTGCTGCTGCAGGAACATGGTCACGCCCATGATGATCGGCAGGATGAAGTAGGGATCCTTGATCGACAGGTCGGTGATCCAGAACATCCACGGCGCCTGGCGCATTTCCACGCTTTCCAGCAGCACCCAGTAGAGTGCAAGGAACACCGGCATCTGTACAAGGATCGGCAGGCAACCACCCAACGGGTTGATGCGCTCCTTCTTGTAGAGCTCCATCATCGCCTGCGACATCTTCTGACGGTCGTCGCCGAACTGCTCCTTCAACGCCTGCATCTTGGGCGATACGGCTCGCATGCGCGCCATCGACTTGTAGCTGGCCGCCGACAGCGGGAAGAATGCCAGCTTGATGATCAGGGTCAGCACGATGATCGACCAGCCCCAATTACCCAGCAGCGAGTGGATGGTGCTGAGCAGCCAGAAGATCGGCTGAGCGATAAACCAGAGGATGCCGTAGTCGACGGTCAGGCGCAGGCCGGGTGCGAGCTCTTCGAGCTTGCCCTGAATCTTCGGACCGGCGTACAGGGTTGCGGCGGTTTCGCCCTGGGTGCCAGGGGCAACCGTCACCGCGGGACCGGTAAAACCAATGATGTAGTTACCCTGGCTGTCCTTGCGCGTCTGCACCTGGGTGGTGTCGTCAGGCTGCGGAATCCAGGCGGTGACGAAATAGTGCTGCAACCAGGCGATCCAACCGCCCTGAACGGTTTCACGCAGGCTCTTGTCGTCCATGTCGCCGCGGGAAATCTTGCGGTAGGAGTCTTCCTTGGTCCACATCGCCGCGCCGAGATAGGTCGCGGTGCCGGTCGCGGTGCTCGACGACGGGTCGCTGCTGTTGTCGCGCTTGAGCTGCCCGAACAGGTAGCCGGTCCAGGGCTCGTTGCTCTGGTTATCGATCAGGTAACGCACGCCCAGGTCGTAGTCACCGCGCTCGAAGGTAAAGCGCTTGGTGTAGTTGACCCCATCGGCACTGTAGGTCAGGTCAACGACAAGCTGTTCCTGGCCTTCGTCCAGTGTGTACTGCGTTTTGGCACTGCTGTACAACGGCCGACCGTTGGCCTGATCCGGGCCATCGCCGATCAGTCCGCTCTGCGCTTCATAGGTACGCTCGCCACTGCGCTCAAACAGCTGGAACGGAACGTCCGGACGATCCTGACGGCGCGGATACTGCGTCAGCAGTAGCTCGACGATATCGCCACCGCGAGGGTCGATGGCGACCTCCAGCACGTCGGTACGCACACGGATCAACTGCTGGCTTGGCTGCGCGGCGGCCAGGCTCTGTTCCGGCTGGCGGTTGGCGACCGACGGAACATCGGTCGCCGCGGCAGGGCTCGAGGACGTTTCGGGCAGTGCCGGCGTGGATGACTGGGTCGTAGACGTCGTGCTCGGCAGTGCGGTCTGGCCGTAGTCCTGGTTCCATTGCAGAACCAGGAGATAGGCGACGACTGCCAGGGCGACGAGCAGGATCGAGCGTTTGATATCCATGGTTACTCGGCCATCGAAGAGGAATTGGAAGTTTTGGGAGGAGGAACCGGGTCGTAACCGCCCGGGTTCCAGGGATGGCAACGCCCCAACCGGCATAGCGCAAGCCATCCACCACGCATGAGGCCATGTTGTTCGATGGCTTCGAGTGCGTAGCAGGAGCAAGTGGGATAGAAGCGACAGTGGCTGGCCATCATCGGGCTGATGGCATAGCGATAGAGCTTGATGGGGGCGGTGGCCAATTTACGCATTGGAGTCATTGGCTTTATCCGCTCCGTCAGCGGCTCGCGACTGCTGCTTGAGCAGCTTGCGCCAGAGCTTGGCGAACTGCCGGGCCAACTCCTGATTATCCAGGTCGGCGAGCCCCTTGCGAGCGACGATGACCAGATCCCAGCCACTCAGCTCGGCCTGATGAAGGCGAAAGCTTTCCCGAATCTGGCGTTTGATGCGATTGCGTTCGACCGAGAGTTTGACACTCTTCTTGCCGATCACCAGACCCAGTCGAGGAAACGCAAGATCGTTCCCCCGGGCCAGCAGCAGAACGTTGTGACCCGTTGCCTTGCTGGTGGAGGAGTCGAAGACCGCTTTGAACTGGTCGGGACGCAGCAGACGCTTTTCCCGGCCGAAGCCTCGACTCACCACCTCAAGCAGGTTCAGACGGTCAGGCGCTTACGGCCCTTGGCGCGGCGACGCGACAGAACCTGACGACCATTCTTGGTAGCCATGCGGGCACGGAAACCATGGGTACGAGCGCGCTTGATGGTGCTGGGTTGGAAAGTGCGTTTCATGATGCTGTTACCTGGTGATTCGTTGCGAGCCGGAATGGCCCCCTTTTAAGAGACCGGCGATTGTAGAGAAGCCAAGGGTGCAGGTCAATTTCCAACCGGTACGTCGAGAGCCACTGGCTGAGCTGGGGTTAGAAATAGAAGAAGAGAAGAAAGAAAAGGTTTTCTAGAAGCTGTGTTTATGTATAGCGTGGCGTCTCGCTGTGGATAACCACTGCGAGGCCCAGCGCCGCAAGGCTTACCGCGAAACGTAACCTTGTGCAGATCTGGTTCGTTTCCGTTGCACACCCGTTGCGGGAGCTGTGGATGGAGTAGGCATTTGTGCACAGCCCAGGTTATGCAGGTGCATTTCCTACTGCTAACACACAACGCTAAGGCGGCTTTATCCACAGATTTCCCTGGATCATCGTTGGATGGAAGGTTCGGACTTTGTCTGGCGCATTGTGGATAACAGTAGGCGTGGCGAGTACAATCCACGCTTTCTTGCGTCAGATGATCGAGGTGGTTC